>CAVQJW010000023.1:0-137856 GCA_963712925.1 uncultured Alphaproteobacteria bacterium
TTCGGGCTCCATATCCTCACGCCGGTGGCCGAGGCCGCTTGCCAGCCGCGCCAGCAGGCCGCGCGGCCGGCGGTCGTCCTCGGCCGCGCGCGCCGGCTGCGTCTTGGCGCGGAGCTGACGCTGCGCGACCGGCGGGAAATCCTCCACCCGCGGCATGCGCGGCTGCATGTGGTCGGACGCTCGGCGGCCGGCGGAATGAAGCTCGCTGCGGCGGCCGCGCAGGGCCTCCTGGAGCGCGCCTCCGGCTCCCCCTCGCTCTGCCGCGCCGCGAGAAGCGACGGGTCGGGCCGGAACGGGCCGATCCTGACGCCCGGATCGCCGCTCGCGCGCCGGCTCTCGGCCGCGCTGGGCGGAGGCCTGCGCTGCCGGCGCGTTGCTGCGGCCGCGGCTGCGGGGGCGGCAAGCTCCTGCTCGAGGCCTCGAGCGCATAGTCCGGGACACGCGCTGCTGCGGTTGCGGCTGCGGCTGCCGGCTGCGGCTGCGGCTGCGGCTGCTGCTGCGGCTGCGGGTGCACGGCCGCGGCGCCGACACCGGCGCGCCGACCGACTTCAGCCGGCGCGTGAGCTCCGCCATGCCGGCGGTCGGCGGCGCGATCTGCTCCTGCGCGTCCTCCTGCTCGATGCCGGTCGCGACGACCGAGACGCGGATCATGCCTTCGAGGCTCTCGTCGAAGGTCGCGCCGAAGATGATGTTGGCGTCGCCGTCGACCTCCTCGCGGATGCGGTTCGCCGCCTCGTCGACCTCGAACAGCGTCATGTCGCGGCCGCCGGTGATGGAGATCAGGACGCCCTTGCGCGCCGCGCATGCTGACGTCGTCGAGCAGCGGATTGGCGATCGCCTTCTCCGCCGCCTCGATCGCGCGCTTCTCGCCGGACGACCTCGCCGGTGCCCATCATCGCCTTGCCCATCTCGCGCATCACCGAGCGGACGTCGGCGAAGTCGAGGTTGATGAGGCCGTCCTTCACCATCAGGTCGGTGATGCAGGCGACGCCCGAATAGAGCACCTCGTCGGCCATGGCGAAGGCTTCGGCGAAGGTGGTCTTGTCGTTGGCGACGCGGAAGAGGTTCTGGTTCGGAATGACGATCAGCGTGTCGACGTGCTTCTGCAGCTCGATGATGCCGGCCTCGGCGAGGCGCATGCGCCGCTGGCCCTCGAACTGGAACGGCTTGGTGACCACGCCGACGGTCAGGATGCCGGCGTCGCGCGCGGCGCGCGCGACGATCGGCGCGGCGCCGGTGCCGGTGCCGCCGCCCATGCCGGCGGTGATGAAGGCCATGTGCGCGCCGTCGAGATGATCGGTGATCTCGTCGATCGTCTCCTCCGCCGCGGCGCGGCCGATCTCCGGCTGCGAGCCGGCGCCGAGCCCCTGCGTGACGGCGACGCCCATCTGGATCATGCGATCGGCCTTGGTGTTGGTGAGCGCCTGCGCGTCGGTGTTGGCGACGACGAACTCGACGCCCTGCAGCCCGGCCTCGATCATGTTGTTGACGGCGTTGCAGCCGGCGCCGCCGACGCCGAAGACGGTGATCCGCGGCTTCAGCTCCGTGATGTCCGGCATCTTCAGATTGATACTCATCGTTCCGTCCTCTTCCGCCTTTCCGCCAGGCCCGGCCTCGTCGCCTGAACCGTTCCGTTTCGATTGCTGCTCCGCTTCTCAGAAGCTGTCCTTGAACCAGCGCCCTACGCGCGCGAAATATCCGTCCGTTCCCGTCATCGCCGCGCGCCGCGCGCCGCGGCGCGCGGAACTGCTCGATGCGCGCCACCTGCGGGTAGATGACGAGGCCGACCGCGGCCGAGAAGGCCGGGCTCTTCGCCGCTTCCGGCAGGCCCTTGATGCCGAGCGGGCGCCCGACCCTGACGTTCTTGCCGAGAATGCGCCGCGCGGTTTCGGCGAGCCCGGTGAGCTGGCTCGCGCCGCCGGTCAGCACGAGGCGCGAGGCGACGAGATCGCCGAAGCCGGAGCGCGTGAGCATGTCGCGCGTCATCTCGAGGATCTCCTCGACGCGCGGCCGGATGATGCGGGTCAGTGCCGAGCGCGCGACCGCGTTCGGATGATCGCGCTCGTCCTCGCCGACCGTCGGAATGGTCAGGATGTCCCGCTCGTCGGAGTTCGAGGCGAGCGCCGAGCCGTGCCGCGCCTTGATACGCTCGGCGTCGGCGAGGCTGGTGGAGAGCCCGCGCGCGACGTCGAGCGTGACGTGCTGGCCGCCGATCGCGATCGCGTCGGTATGCACGAACTCGCCGTCGGCGAAGATGGAGAGCGTGGTCGTGCCGCCGCCCATGTCGACGCAGGCGACGCCGAGCTCCGCCTCGTCGTCGACCAGCGCCGCGAGCGCCGACGCGTAGGGCGTGGCGACGACCGTCTCGATCTCCAGGTGGCAGCGGTTGATCGCCAGCTCGAGATTGGAGAGCGGCGCGGCATCGGCGGTGACGACATGGATGTCGACGCCGAGCGTCTCGCCGAGCATGCCGATCGGATCGGAAAGCCCGCGGTTGCGATCGAGCGAATAGCCGATCGGCAGCGCGTGCAGCACCACGCGCCCGTCGCTGACCGAATGCGCGCCGCCGGCGGCGAGCACGCGCTGGATGTCGGCCTGCGTGACGGTGCCGCCGATATTGACGCTGGCCGAGAAGGCCTCGCTCTTCAGCCGCCCGCAGGAGAGGTTGACGATCAGGCTGCCGACCGTCACCTCGGCCATGCGCTCCGCCGCGTCGACCGCGAGTCTGATCGCCCGCTCCGCCTCGTCGAGGTCGACGACCATGCCCGACTTGATGCCGCGCGAGCGGGTGGAGGCGAAGCCGAGCACCTCGATCGCATGCGTGCGGCGGCGCAGCGCCTCGCCGTCACGCGGCTTCAGCCGCGCGATCAGGCAGCAGACCTTGGTGGAGCCGACGTCGAGCACGCTGACGGTCGCGGACCTCCGCGAGCCGAGCGGCTTGATGCGGGACACGCCGGCGGCGCGATGCTCCTGACGCCTCATCACGTGCGCGACCTGCCCTGCGCGGAATTCTTCTCCTCGGAGATGACGTCCTCAAGCGACCTTCCCTCCGGAAGGCGGACGGTCACCCGGTCGGGGAGCCGGAGATCGATGACGATGACGTCGCGCGCCAGGAGCTGCTTTTCGTCGTCGAGCTTGACGAGCTCGGCCAGCGCCTCACGGACATGCTTCTCCGGAAGCTTGACGGTGACGCCGTTCTCAAGATGCAGGTCCCAGCGGCGCCCGGAGACGAGCACCGCGGCGTGCATCTCCGCCGCGATCTTCGGCGCGGAGAGAAGGTCGGCGAGGAAAAGCGCCGCGTCGGAATTGGCGCCGCCGCCGACCATGAACGGGAGACGCGCGAAGCGCGATTCCGTGAGCGGCTCGATCCCGGTTCCGGTCTTGTCGATGACGAGGACCTCGCCGTCCTTGCGCTGCCAAAGAGCGAAGGGCTTGCGCTCGGTGATCTCCACCTTGAGCGTGCCCGGGTAGAATTTGCGGACCGTCGCGTGCTCGACCCAGGGAAGCTCGCTGACGCGCTTCTGCGCCGCCCCGACATCGAAGCTGATCAGCGAGCCCGCCGGCTCAAGCTTCTCAAGGATCGCGATTTCGGAGGTCTCCTTGTCGCCGGTGATCTTCACGTCCTCGATACCGAAGCCGGCAAAGACGAGAATTGAATCGCCGATCCGTCCGATCTCGCCGCCGACGACGAGCCCATAAAACGCGGTGACGAGAAGGAACCCGCTCGCGGCGATCAGACCGGTGCGCTTCCTTTGCCGCTCGATCTTCTCGGCGATACGGCGCAGCCGGCGCGGCACAAGATCGACGAGCGGGCTGAGAAGCCGGCCGAGGGCGCGGTCGAGGACCACGACGAAGCTCGCCTCTTCTTCGCGCAATTCGCTCAACGTCGGCACGACGCGTCCTCCACCATCCAGGCCACCAGTTCCGCGAAGCTCAGCCCGGCATGTGCGGCGAGTTCGGGAACCAGCGATGTGCGCGTCATGCCAGGCTGCGTGTTGACCTCCAGCCAAATGATCTCGCCCGTTCCGGCCTCGTCGTAGCGAAAGTCGGAGCGAGACACGCCGCGACAGCCGACGGCACGATGCGCTTCAAGCGCCAGCGTGCAAATATTTTGGTAAACAAAGGGTTTAACGGGTGCCGGACAGAGATGTTTTGATCCGCCGTCGGCGTATTTGGCGTCGTAGTCGTAGAAGCCGTGGCCGAGCGGTACGATCTCCGTCACGCCGAGCGCCTCATCGCCCTTGACGGCGCAGGTGAGCTCGCGGCCGGGCACGTAGCGCTCGACCATGACGCTGTCGCCGAACGTCCAGTCGTCGCGGCCGAGCGATTGCGGCGCATGCGCCTGATCCTTCGGCACGATCATGACGCCGAAGGACGAGCCCTCGCCGATCGGCTTCACCACATAGGGCGGCGGGAGAACGTGTTCCTTCGCGGCCTCGAAGCGCGCCACGATTTTGTGCTCGGCGACCGGGATACCGGCGGCGGCGGCGACGTTTTTCGCCTTCTCCTTGTTCATGGCGAGCGCCGAGGCAAGGACGCCGGAATGCGTGTAGGGGATGTCGAGGATTTCCAGGAGCCCCTGGATCGCGCCATCCTCGCCGAACGGCCCGTGCAGCGCGTTGAAGACGACGTCAGGGCGAAGTTTTGAGAGCACCTCGGCGATATCGCGCTGCACGTCGACGCGGGTGACGCGGTAGCCGGCGATCTCGAGATTGTCGGCGCATTCGCGGCCGGAATTCAGGCTGACCGGCCGCTCCGACGACCATCCGCCCATCAGCACGCCAACGTGCTTCCTCTCGGCCATGACGCGCCGCTCCACAAGAATTTCCGCGAATCGTGGAGCGGAGGTTGAACGGGAAATCGGTGAGAAACCGTTAACTAAGGTTACCGCCGTGCAAGCTTGCCGGGCTGGCGCCGATGTCGGCTCTTCTATGAGGCGATCGATTTCGACCTGGTCGAGGTCTTTCCGACGCTTTGGGATGCTGAGACGCCGTGCCTCCTGATGCTGAGGCGGCTCGATTGATCTGGCTCACCCTTTGCCCAGGAACGAAGCTATCTCGCGTCCCGGCTCGAACGTCCCGATCCGCTTGATCTCCCAGTCGAGCCGCACGCCGCTCGTCTGAAGCACCCGCGCGCGCACCGTCTCGCCCAGAAGCTCCAGGTCGTGGCCGGTCGCGTGGCCGGTGTTGATCAGGAAGTTGCAGTGCATCTCGGAGACCTGCGCGTCGCCGATCTTCAAACCGCGGCAGCCGGCGGCGTCGATCAGCCTCCAGGCGCTGCGCTGGTTCGGCGTGCCGGGCGGATCGGGATTCTTGAAGGTCGAGCCTCCGGTGCGCGTTTTCACCGGCTGCGCTTTCTCGCGGTGCGCCTGCACGGCGTCCATCGCGGCGCGGATCGCCGCCTTGTCGTCGAACGCGCCTTCATAAGTCGCCTCGACGAAGATCAGGTCGTCCGGCGCCGTCGGAGTGGCGATAGGAATAGCCCATCTCGGCATTCGACAGCACGCGCCGTCGCCCGAGCCGGTCGATCGCCACCACTTCGACGACGCGCTCGCGAAGTCTCGACGCCGTTCGCGCCGGCATTCATGCGCAGCGCTCCGCCGATGCCGCCGGGAATCCCGTGATAGAAGGCGAAGCCGCCGATGCCGGCTTCGAGCGCATGCGCCGCAAGGCGTTTGTCGGCGAGCGCGGCGCCGACGGTGATGCGGTTGCCATCGACCGCGACCTTGCCGAAGCCACGGCCTGAGAGCCGCACCACCACGCCATCGACGCCGCCGTCGCGGACGAGGAGGTTCGAGCCGAGCCCGATGATTGTCACCGGTATGTCCGCCGGCAGCCCACGCATCAGCGTCTGCAGGTCCTCGACGTCCGCCGGCATCGCAAGAATCTCCGCCGGCCCGCCGGCGCGGAACCAGACGATCGGCGCGAGCGGCTGATTAGCTTGCAACGTGCCGCGAAAGCCGGCCTCTCGCAGGCGATCGAGGAGATGGTCAGGCATGGGAGCAGCGTTTCCTTCTCCCAGGGGGAGAAGGTGGCTGCGGAGCAGGCGGATGAGGGGCTGCGGCCGTGCAGAACAGCGCGCGCCGCAATCCCTCACCCGTCGCCTTCGGCGACACCCTCTCCCCCTGGGAGAGGGTTGGCGTCGCTGCGGTCACCCACCCGTCTCCAGCTTGGCGAGCGCCTCCGGCAGCGCATTCGCCCACCTGGTGATCGACCCGGCGCCGAGACACACCACCATGTCGCCGGGCGCGACGAGCGACGCGATCAGCCCGGGCAGCGCATCCTCGCTTTCGAGCGGGCGCGCGTCGCGATGTCCGCCGGAGCGGATGCCTTCAACCAGCGCATCGCGGCTCACACCCTCGATCGGCACCTCGCCCGCCGGGTAGACGTCGGCGACGATGACGGTGTCCGCCTCGTTAAAGCAGGTGCAGAAGTCGGCAAAGAGATCCCTGAGCCGCGTGTAGCGATGCGGCTGCACGACCGCGACCACCCGGCCCTTGGCGGACGCGCGTGCGGCGCGAAGCACCGCCGCGATCTCCACCGGATGGTGGCCGTAGTCGTCGTAGATCGAAACGCCGTTCCACGCGCCGACCAGCGTGAAGCGCCGCCGGACGCCGCCGAAGCCGGCAAGCCCCTTGCGGATCGCGTCGGGCGAGATATCGATGCCGCGGGCGACGGCGACGGCCGCCGTAGCGTTCGCGACATTGTGCTCGCCGGGCATGGAGATTGTGAGATCGCCGATCGTCTCCATCTCGCCGGTCAACCGGTCGCGCCGGTCGACGCTGAAGCGGCTCGCGCCGCCGTCAAAGGTTACGTCGCGATAGCGCACCTCGGCCTGCGGGTTCCGGCCATAGGTGATGATGCGCCGGTCCTCGATCTTCGCGACCAGCGCCTGCACCTCCGGATGGTCGAGGCACATGACCGCAAAGCCATAGAACGGCACGTTCTCGACAAAGGCGCGGAACGCCTCGCGCTCCTTGTCGAATGTGCCGTAATGGTCGAGGTGCTCCGGATCGATATTGGTGACGACCGCGATGTCGGCCGGGAGCTTGACGAAGGTGCCGTCGGACTCGTCCAACTCCACCACCATCCAGTCGCTCGTCCCCATGCGCGCATTGGTGCCGTAGCTGTTGATGATGCCGCCGTTGATGACGGTCGGGTCGAGCCCGCCGGCATCGAGCAGCGCTGCGACGATCGAGGTGGTGGTGGTCTTGCCGTGCGTGCCGCCGATGGCGATCGCCGATTTCGGCCGCATCAGTTCGGCCAGCATCTCCGCCCGGCGCACCACCGGCAACCCGCGCGCCCGCGCCTCCTTCAGCTCCGGATTGTCGCGCTTGATGGCCGACGACACGACCACAACCGCTGCGTCGCCGATATTCTTCGCGTCATGCCCGACCGTGACCTCGATGCCGCGGGCGCGCAGCCGCTGCACGTTGGCGCTGTCGGCGACGTCGGAGCCGCGCACGCGATAGTTCTGGTTGGCCAGCACCTCGGCGATGCCGCTCATGCCAATTCCGCCGATCCCGACGAAATGGATGGGGCCGATTTCGCGCGGCAGCTTCATGCGTAACGTCTCCGGAGCTCGATTCTCTGCGGGTGGAAGCGCTGCGGCTCTATAGCCGCCGGCGCACGCGGAGGCTATTTCGTTCTATCTCCGCTCAGCGACGCTCTCCACAAAATCCGCCAGCCGCTCGGCGGCATCGACGCGGCCCTCGGCGAGCGCCGCGTCCGCCGCCTTGGTAAGCATGTCTGGGTCTTCCATCAGCGTCAGTATCTGCGCGGCGAGCTTCTTCGGCGTCAGCTCCTGCTCCGGCATCAGCCAAGCGGCGTCGCGATCGGCGAGAACGCGGGCATTCGCCGTCTGGTCCTGATCGAGCGCATGCGGATAAGGAACGAGGATCGCCGGCCGCCCGATCACGGAAAGCTCGGCAACGGTCGAGGCGCCTGAGCGGCAGATGACGAGTTGCGCATCGGCAAGCTTGCTCCCCATGTCGTTGAAGAAGGGCTCGACCACCGCCTCCACGCCCATGCCGCGATAGGTGTTGCGGACCTCCTTCACGTCCTCCGGCCGCGCCTGCTGCACGACCGTGATCAGCCAGCGCTTCTCCTCCGGAAGCTGCGCGAGCGCACCGGGGATCAGCCCCGAAAAGACGCGCGCGCCCTGGCTGCCGCCGAAGACGAAGAGATGGAACGGCTCGTCCGGCAGGGGTGGCTCATAGGGCTGCACGGATTCGACGATCGCCCGCCTGACCGGATTTCCGACATGCTCGACGAGCCGCGCGCGCTCACCGCCGCGCGGATAGCGAAAGCCCGTGGCAAGCGCCGCGCCGATGCGGATCAAAACCCTGTTGGCGCGGCCGACGACGGCGTTCTGCTCGTGCACGACGATCGGAACGCTGGCGAGCCGCGCGGCGACGGCCGGAGGGACGGTCGGATAGCCGCCGAACCCGATGACGATCACCGGACGGATGCGCTTCAGAAGCCGGCGCGAAACCCGCACACCTTTGAAGAGTGTGGAGAGCGAGCGGAATATCCCCCCGACCGAGCCGAGGGAAAGCGTGGCGGAGGGAATGCGGTGCGTCTCGTTCGGCGGCACGCCGGCGATCAGCTCGCCGACGCGCGGATCGGTCGCAACGTGCACGGTCCAGCCGCGGCGCACCAGCACCTCGCGCAGCGCCAGCGCCGGAAAGAGATGGCCTCCCGTACCGCCGGCGACGAGCAGCGCGCGGCGCCCGACGCCCGGACTATCCTTCCGCGGCAAGGGGCTGCCTTGGCAGCATGGTGACGCGCTGATCGGCATAGCGGCGCGACAGCGCCAGCAGGAAGCCCATCGTCACCGCCGAGGAGAGAAGCGCCGACCCGCCGTAGGAGATGAAGGGAAGCGTCATGCCCTTGGCGGGAAGCAGATGCAGATTGACGCCCATATTGATGAAGGCCTGGATGCCGATCTGCGTCGTCAGACCGGCGATCGCCATGCGCTCGAAGGCGTCGCTGCGGCGCAGCGCCTGCACCATGCCGCGCATGACGAGAATGGAGAAGAGCGCGACGATCAGGAGGCAGAGGATGATGCCGAATTCCTCGCCGATCACGGCGAAGACGAAGTCGGTATGCGAATCGGGAAGCACGCGCTTCATGATCCCCTCGCCCGGCCCGGTGCCCGACCAGCCGCCGCGCGCGAAGGACTGCATGGCGGTGGCGATCTGGAAGTTGTCGCCGCTTTCGGGGTCGAGGAAGCGGTTGATGCGCGCGGCGACGTGCGGAAACACATAATAGGCGGAGAGAAGTCCCGCCGCCGCGACGCCGCCGAGCCCACCGAAGACCAGCGGATTGACCCCGGCGAGAAAGAAGAGCGCGCCCCAGACCGTGAAGATGAGCACCGTCTGGCCAAGATCGGGCTCGGCCACGAGCAGCGCCACGGTGATCAGCAGGAGAGCGACGGCAAGCATCTTGCCGGGCACGTCGGGGCGGCGGCTTCCTTCCGCGAAGAGCCAGGCGGTGATCACGATGAAGGCCGGTTTCATCAGCTCCGACGGCTGGATCGACATGCCGACGACGAAGAGCCAGCGGCGCGAGCCCTTGATCTCCTCGCCTATGAAGAGGACTGCGACCATCATGACGAGACAGACGATGAGAAGGACAAGCGCCACGCGGCGTACCTGACGCGGTGTCAGGAACGAGAGACCGATCATTATCGCGACGGCCACCGGCACATAGACGGCGTGGCGGTATACGAAGTGCATGCTGTCGAGGCCGAGCCGCTCGGCGACCGCCGGGCTGGCGGCAAACGAGAACACGAATCCCGCCAAGAGCATCAGCAGGACCAGAGAAAGCATCTGGCGATCGACGGTCCACCACCAGTCGGAAAGGGGTGTGCGGTGTGCGCGGCTGATCATGCGACAGCCTCCATCGGTGTTTCATCGAGCGCGGCAACGGCGCGGCGAAACGCCTCCCCGCGCGCCTCGAAATCCTTGAACTGGTCGAAGGAGGCGCAGGCCGGCGAAAGCAGCACCGTTGGTTCCGGACGCCTGTCGAGCGCGGCGTCCTCGGCCGCCGCCCTGACGGCGCTGTCGATATCGCCGGCAATGACGTGCGGCACGCGGCCGGAGAGAATCTCGGAGAACTCGTCCGCCGCCTCGCCGATCAGGTAGGCCTTGGCGATGCGCGGAAAGTATTCACGCAGCGAGACGATGCCGCCTTCCTTGGCGCGTCCGCCGGCGATCCAGTAGATCGGGTCGAAGGTCGCGAGTGCACGCGCCGCGGCATCGGCATTGGTGGCCTTGGAATCGTTGACGAAGAGCACCGGTCCGCGGCGGCCGATCACCTCCATGCGGTGCGCGAGGCCCGGGAAGCTCTCCATGGCGGAGAGGATGATGCTGCCGTAGAGCCCGAGCGCCCGCGCCGCCGCCCAGGCGACGGCCGCATTCTGCCAATTATGGGTGCCGCGAAGATGCGGGAGACTGGCGAAGGAGGCGACGTTTCTGCCGCCCTCGACCAGCGAGCCGTTGGCGTCAACAAAGAGCGTCGCGCCCTTGTTCTTGCCGACCGACACGGTGACGAGATTCGAGCGGCCGGGCGCCTTCAGCGCCGCGGCCACCGCGTTCATCGGCGGCTCGTCGATACCGACGACAGCCGTCCCCTCCTCGCCCATATTGATGAAGATGCGGGCCTTCGCCTTGGCGTAGCCGCGGAGATCGCCGTGCCGGTCGAGGTGGTCGGGCGTCAGGTTCAGCCAGACCGCGACGTCGGGCCGGAAGTAACGCGTCAGATCAAGCTGGTAGGAGGACATCTCCAGCACGTAGACGCGCCTCTCCTTGGGCGGCTCGAGATCGAGTGCCGCGACCCCGATATTGCCGCCGACCGAGGTCGGCCCGACCATGCCGAGGATATGGCCGAGCAGCGCCACCGTGGTCGATTTGCCGTTGGTGCCGGTCACCGCCACGAAGCGCGCTCGTCCTTCCGCCTCGCGCCACAGAAGCTCGATGTCGCAGATGATCTCAACGTCGGCGGACCTCGCCAGCTCGACGATCGGGTGCGGTGCCGGATGGGTAAGCGGCACGCCCGGTGCGAGGACGAGGCTCTCGATGCTCTCCCACGGCCAGTCCTCGGGGGGCATCGGCGTGCCGCCAAGCGCCGCAGCCTCGTCGCGCGCCGCCTCCTTGTCGTCCCAAACGATGACATCCACGGCACCGCCGGCAATGGCCGCGCGCACTGTGGCAAGGCCGCTCCGGGCAAGCCCGAAAACTCCGATCGCGCGTCCCTCAAGGTGGGTGAGCGGAACCATCGGTCTATCTCAGCTTCAGCGTGGAAAGGCCGACCAGCGCCAGCACCACCGCCACGATCCAGAAGCGGATCACGACCTGCGGCTCGGTCCAGCCAAGCTGCTCGAAATGGTGATGGATCGGCGCCATGCGGAAGACGCGCCTGCCGGTCATCTTGAACGACGCAACCTGGATGATCACCGACAGCGCCTCCATGACGAAGATGCCGCCGATGATGGCGAGCACGATCTCGTGCTTGGTGGCGACGGCGATCGCGCCGAGCATGCCGCCGAGCGCCAGCGATCCGGTATCACCCATGAAGATCGCCGCCGGCGGCGCATTGAACCAGAGGAAACCAAGTCCCGCCCCGATCACCGCGCCGACCAGCACAGACAACTCGCCGGTGCCCGGCACGTGGTTGATCTGCAGATATTCGGCGAAGTCGACGCGACCGGCGAGATAAGCGATCAGTCCGAAGCTCGCCGCGGCGATCATGACCGGCACGATGGCAAGGCCGTCGAGCCCATCGGTCAGGTTCACCGCATTGCCGGCGCCGACGATCACGAAGGCGCCGAAGACGAGATAGAAGTAGCCGAGATTGACCGCCGCGTTCTTGAAGAAGGGAATTGCGAGCGTGGTGTGCACCGCATCGTCGCCGAAGACGATCATCAGGAGCACGGCGACCGCGCCGATGATCGCCTCGATGCCGAGACGGGCGCGGCCGGAGAAGCCGTTCTTGGCGCTCGCCTTCGTCACCTTCAGGTAGTCGTCGTAAAGGCCGATCCCGCCGAAGCTGGCGGTGACCAGAAGCACCGACCAGACATAGACGTTGGATAGGTTCGCCCAAAGCAGCGTCGAGACGATAACGCCGGAAAGGATCATCAGCCCGCCCATGGTGGGCGTGCCGGCCTTCGACAGATGCGTCTGCGGACCGTCGGCACGGATCGGCTGGCCGCGGCCTTGTCGAAGCTTCAGGGCCTGGATGATGCCGGGGCCGAACAGGAACACGAAGAGCAGCGCCGTCATCGTCGCCGCGCCGGTACGGAAGGTGATGTAGCGGAAGACGTTGAAGACCTGGAAGTCGTCTCCGAACTGGCCGAGATAGGTCAGCATGGCGCGGCCCCTTCCGCTCTTGCCGCCGTCATTCCGCCTCCGCCGAGAAATAGCGCTTCACGGCCTCCACTACCGGGCCAAGCCTTGTCCCGAGCGAGGCCTTCATCATGATCACGTCCCCCGGCCCGATCGCCTGCAAGAGAATCGGCTGAAGCTCTTCCGCCTTTTCCGCATAGGCTCCCCGGCGCGCGTCGGGCAAGTCCTTCCATAAACTGGCCATCAGCGGGCCGGTCAGAAACACAAGCTCGGCCCGCGACTTGTCGATGGCGGCAAGAAGGCTTCGATGCGCCTCTTCCTCCGTCTCGCCGAGCTCCAGCATGTCGCCGAGGACCGCGATCCGCCGCCCCTTGCCCTTCGGCTTTGCCTGGCCAAGCAGCATCAGCGCGGCGCGCATCGAGGTGGGATTGGCGTTGTAGCTCTCGTCGATCAGCGTGAAGCGACCGAGCGGATGAGTGAGCGACAGCCGCTCGCCGCGCCCCTTCGGCGCGCGGAAGTTGGCAAGCGCCAGCATCACCGAGGAGAGGTCGGCGTCGACCGCGCGGCACGCCGCAAGGACGGCGAGCGAGTTCTGCACGAGATGCCGGCCGGGTGCGCCGAGCCGATAGGTGACCGGCGTGCCGGCAAGCACCGCCTGAACGCTCGACCCGTCATCTTGCAGCACGACGCGCTCAAGCCGTACATCCGCCGCCGGGTGCGCGCCGAAGGAGAGGATGCGCGCACGCCGCGCCCGCGCGCGCTCGACCAGCAGGTCGAACCACTTGTTGTCGCGGTTCAGGACCGCGGTGCCGCGCGGCTCGAGGCCCTCGAAGATCTCCGCCTTGGCCTCGGCGATCGCCGTCTCGTCGTCGAAATAGACGAGATGCACCGGCATGACCGTCGTCACGATCGCCACATGCGGACGCACCAGCTTCACCAGAGGACGGATTTCTCCGGGATGGTTCATGCCGATCTCGAAGACGCCGTAGCGCGTCGCCTTCGGCATGCGCGCAAGGGTCAGCGGAACGCCCCATTGATTGTTGAAGGAGCCGACCGGTGAATGGGTCGGCGCAAGCTTCGAAAGGGCAAGCCTGAGCATCTCGGCGGTGCCGGTCTTGCCGACCGAGCCGGTGACGGCGACGACCGCCCCGTCGATCCGCGCGCGCGCCGCGGCACCGATCCGCTCAAGCGCGGCAAGCGGGTCGTCGGGCACGACGAGGAGCGGCACCAAACCCTTCGGCGCGCGGCTCTCTTCGACGATGGCGAGCGCCGCACCTGCCGCGAGCGCCGTGGCGACGAAGTCGTGGCCGTCGCGGCTCTCGCCGCGGATCGCGACGAAGGCTTCGCCGGGCTTGATGCTGCGGCTGTCGATCGACACGCCGTTGATACCAGCAGGCGCTTCGCCTTCGAGCCGGCCGCCGGCCGCCGTGACAAACGCGTCGGTTGCCCAGAGGAAGCTCACGCCTTTCCTCCCGCGCTCTTCAGCGCCTGGCGTGCCTCGTCCTGGTCGGAAAAAGGCAGTACCTTGTCGCCCACCGTCTGGCCGGTCTCGTGACCCTTCCCGGCGACAAGCAGAACGTCGCCCTCCTTAAGGCCGGCGACGGCGGCGCGGATCGCGGCGCGGCGGTCGCCGATCTCGGTTGCATCCGGCGCGGCTTCGAGGATCGCCCTGCGGATCAATGCAGGCTCTTCGCTGCGCGGATTGTCATCGGTGACGATCACCCGATCGGCATTCTTGGTCGCGGCCTCACCCATCAGCGGACGCTTGCCCAGATCGCGATCGCCGCCTGCGCCGAGCACGACGATCAGCCGTCCCCTGGTATGCGGGCGAAGCGCTTTCAGCGCATTGGCGAGCGCGTCCGGCGTATGGGCGTAGTCGACGAAGACCTGCGCGCCGCTTGGATGCGCGCCGACCAGCTCGAGCCGCCCGCTCGCGCCTTTGAGGTCGGCCAGCGCGTTCAGCGCCTTGACCGCATCGACGCCGGTCGCAATGGCAAGCGCCGCAGCGACCAGCGCATTCGACACCTGGAACTGGCCGACGAGCGGCAGCGAGACATAGTGGCGGCCGCCGAAGCCCTCGATCAGAAGCCGCGCGCCGTCATGCATGCGGGTGACGGAAATGAGCTTCAGCGTTTCGCCCGCCCGCCCGACGCTGAAATAGTCGAGGCCGCGCTCCTTGGCGATCTGCCGCACGCGCGCCGCCTCCTTCTGGTCGGCGTCCACGACGGCCGCGCTCCCTTTCGACAGCAGCGTGTCGAAGAGACGGAGCTTGGCTTTCAGATAGTCCTCAAGCGTCGCATGGTAGTCGAGGTGGTCGCGCGACAGATTGGTGAAGGCGGCGGCGGAGAAGCGCACTCCGTCGAGCCGCCTCTGCTCCAGGCCATGGCTCGACGCTTCGAGCGCGAGATGCGTGACGTCGTCACCGGCGAGGTCAGCCAGAAGCTCGTGCAGCTTGACCGGATCGGGAGTTGTGAGATTTGCCGTCTCCGTCCGCTCAGGCGAGACGAGGCCGATCGTTCCAAGGCTCGCAGCGTTGTGGCCGGCCTTGGTCCAGATCTGGCGCAGGAAGACGCTGACGGAGGTCTTGCCGTTGGTGCCGGTGACGGCAGCAACGGTGCGCGGCTGGCGGGCGTAGTAGCGTGCCGCCACCTGCGCCAAGGAACGGCGTGGATCGTCGACGCGGATCACCGGGACGGTGACCTCCGCCGACAAGCTGCTGGCTCTTGCCGATCAGGATCGCGGCGGCACCCGCTTCGATCGCATCGGGAACGAACTTCGACCCGTCCGCCTTGGTGCCGGGAAGCGCCGCGAAGAGCATGCCCGGCCCGACGGCGCGGCTGTCGGCGGTCAGCCCCTGGATCCACACATTCCCCTGCTCGGACGTGATTCCCACATTGTCGGAAAAGAGCGAGGCCAGGCGGCGCGGGCCGTAGCGTTTTTCGTCACTCAACGCATATCCCCCGCCTGAGCCTCATCGCGCGAAGGCGAGCGCCATGGCCGGTTCGTCCTCAGGATCGATGACCTTTGGCTCGACACCGAGCATAGGCGCGATGCGGCGGACGATGTTGCCGGCCGTCGGCGCGGCATTCACCCCGGCGACCGCGTTCATGCCGGGCTTCTCCGGCTTCGGCTCGTCGAGCACCACAAGCACGAGATATTTCGGGATCATCCATCGGAAACGCCGCGACGAAGGCGTTGCGCCGCTTATTGGCGGAATAGCGGCCGTTTTCGACCTTTTCGGCGGTCCCGGTCTTGCCGCCGACGGCATAGCCCGGCACGTCGGCCCGCCGGCCGGAGCCCTTCAGCACGTTCAGCCGGAAGAGCTGGCGCAGATAGTCGCTCGTCTCCGGCTTCAGGATGCGGCGCGCGATCGCGGCGGCCTGCTCCGGCGTGCGCGGCAGGAAAGTCGGATCGATCATGAACCCGCCATTGACGAGCGCCGCCGCTGCGACCGCCGTCTGCATCGGCGAGACGGAGATGCCGTGGCCGAACGCCATCGTCACCTGTGTGCACCTTCGCCCACGGCATCTTGGGCACGATCGGCGCGCCGACTTCGGGAAGTTCGGTGTCCAGCTCGTCGAGCAGGCCGAAGCCTTCAGATAGTCGTGCTGGCCTTGCAGGCCGAGTCGCGAGCGCCATGCGCGCCGCGCCGATATTCGACGAGTAGATGAAGATCTCCGGCACCGTCAGCCAGCGATGCTTGCCGTGGAAATCGGTGATGGTGAAGCCGCCGACGTAGAGGCCATGCGTGGCGTCGAAGGAATCGGTGATCTTCGCCGCGCCGGAATCGAGCGCCATGGCGGCGGTGAAGCCCTTGAAGGTCGACCCCATCTCGTAGACGCCGACGGTGGCGCGGTTCATGTTGTTCGGATCGAGCGCCTCGTCGCGATTATTGGAATCGTAGTCGGGGATCGAGCTCATCGCCGAGCACTTCGCCGGTATTGCACGTCGAGCACGATGCCGACGCCGCGAAATCGCGTGATAGCGATCGACCGATTGCGACAGCTCATCGCGCACCACATGCTGCACGCGAAGGTCGAGCGAGAGCTTGACCGGCTGCCAGATTGTCCTCGCTGCCGAAGCCGGCGGCATGCAGATCGTCGAGGAACGCCTGGTCGATATACTTCTCCATCCCGGCAATGCCCTGGTTGTCGATATTGACGGTGCCGAGCACATGCGCCGCCGTGGGGCCGCCCGGATAGAAGCGGCGGTTCTCGACGCGGAAGCCGATGCCGGGAATGCCGAGCTTGTGGATCGCCTGCTGCTGGCGCGGGCGTGATCTCGCGCTTGATGTAGGTGAACTTCGATTGGTTGAGAGCTGGCGGCGAAGCCGGTCGCGGTCGAGGTCGGGAAGCACCGAGGACAACAGCTCGGTCGCCTCGTCGGGATCGATCACGTAGCGCGGCTCGGCGAAAAGCGCCGCTGTGCGGATGTCGGTGGCAAGCGTCTCGCCGTTGCGGTCGACGATGTCGGGGCGGGCGCTGCGAGGCGGCGTTGATGAGGTTCGGGCCGTCGTCGGAATCCGCGCCGCGCGCCGATGCCGAGAACCACCAGCCGCGCGGCAAGCACGCAATAGAGCACGCCGAAGCCGACCATGGCCGTGACGACCCGCCAGCGCCCGCGACGGTCCGGGTCGCCGCTTCTCTGCCTTGGTCGCGGCGCGCTGATGGCGCCAGTCCGATGCCGGAAGCGCTGACGCTCATTGCGCCCTCCCTCGCCGTTCGAGGATTGCGGAGAGCGCCGCGGCATCGGCCGGCGCCGGGCCGGTCGGCCGCATCGGCAGGTTCTCGATCTTGGTGATCTGATCGGGTTGGAGCGGCTGCAGCTTCAGAAGATCGTCGTGACGCGCGACGACGGCCTGCACGCGCGACGGCTGGACGAGCAGGCTCCATTCCGCCGCAAGCAGCGACTTCGTCTCGTTCTCCTGGTCGAGCTCGCGCTGCAGCCGCGGCGCCTCGTTCGCCACCTGCTCGGCGCGGTATTTCACCTGGAAGACGAAGACGGCCGAGGCGGCGGCGGCGATGACGGAGAGGACCTGCAGCCAGCGGATCATTGGTAAGCCTCCGGGCCGGCGACATCGTGGAGGCGCGGGACGCCGATCGCCGCGAAGTCGAGCGCGCGCGGCGGCGCGGCCGTCCGCTCCGCGGCGCGCAGGCGCGCCGAGCGGGCGCGCGGATTGCGGCGCGATCTCCGCTTCGCCCGCCTCCACGGCGCCGCGCGTGAGAAGCTTGAAGGTCGGCGGCATGCGGTCGCGTTTGCGGCGGATGCCGCGAGCCGTGCGCCTCGCGCGACGCGCTCCTGCAGGAAACGCTTCACGATCCGGTCCTCGAGCGAATGGAAAGCGACGACGACGAGCCGGCCGCCTTCGCGAAGCACGCTCTCGGCGGCGGCAAGCGCCTCCGCCAGCTCCTCAAGCTCGCGGTTGATGAAGATGCGCAAGCCCTGGAACGTGCGGGTCGCGGGATGGATGCGCTGAAGCCCCGCCGGACCGCGAAGCCGCCGCGACGATTTCGGCGAGCCGCGCGGTGCGAAGGATCGGCGCATCCTCGCGCGCCTTCTCGATGGCGCGCGCGATCCGCCCGGCCTTTCGCTCCTCGCCGTAGACGCGGATGATCGCGGCAAGCTCCTTGACCGAGGCGCGGTTCACGACCGCCGCGGCATCGACCCCATCGCCGCCCATGCGCATGTCGAGTGGACCGTCGAGGCGGAAGGAGAAGCCGCGCTCCGCCTGATCGAGCTGCATGGAGGAAACGCCGATATCGAGCACGACGCCGTCGACCGGCAGGAAACCGGCCGCGCGTGCATGCCTGTCGAGATCGGCGAAGCGGCCGTCGACCAGGGTCAGCCGGCCGCCGCGATTCGGAGACCAGCGTCGCGCCGGCGGCGACCGCCTCCGGATCGCGGTCGATCGCGAGTACGGAGCCGCCGCGCTCAAGGATGGCGCGGCTATAGGAGCCGGCGCCGAAGGTTCCGTCGATGTAGCGGCCGCCTTCAATGACGGCGAGCGCCTCCAGCATTTCGGGCAGGAGGACCGGCACGTGGCGGGCCGGTCCGCCAGCATGCTCAAAAGAGCTGCGGCCCGCGCTCATGTCCGATCCTCCCCGCCCGAAGCCAATGGGTTCGCCGTGAGGTTGGATTGTCCGAGCGCGCGCGTGACGGAGCGAAGATGCGCGCGCGTCTCGCGCTGCCGCTCCTGAAAGCGCGCCGGCTCCCAGATCTGGAACTTGAAGCCCTGCCCGACGAAGACCGCGGTGTCGGTGATCCCGGCATGGAGCCGAAACTCCTCCGGCAGCACCACCCGCCCATCCGCATCGATCTTGAGGATGCGGCTTTCGCCGTAAAACGCCGTCGAGAGGCTCTCGTGGTCCTCCGAGAAGGTCTGAAAGACATCGAGGCGATCGGCGATCGCCTGCATCAGCCGCGCCCCGCCGCCGTCGATCGCCGGCTGGTCGAGTGCCGGATAACAGTAGAGGCCGTCCTCGCCCTCGCGGGCGAGCACCTGACGGTAGGCCGCCGGAACCGACACCCGGCCCTTCTGGTCGAGCCGGTTCACATATGTGGCCACAAAACCGTCCATCGCCCCTCGTGCCTGGCCTTTTTGGCGCTCGGCGCTCAGATTCGCCGCCGCACTTGGACCCCTGACGCGGGACGCAAACGCCCTCGTTCCGCCCGGAGACGGGCGGCTCGCTGCACTGCATCCCTGAGGTCTGGCCGGGACAGGATGGGATATCATGGTATCGTATGGGCCGTCAATGGAACCACACCGGCGGCGAACGGACGCCACCCCGCTCACGCGAAGCGGCACCAACTGAGCGCGGAAGCATGGGCGAACAGGGTAAATGCGAGGTAAGCGCCGCCTCTAAACGCCTGTCGCCGGGAGAGTATTTTCGCCGCGGCGCGAAGAACTTTCCAGCGTGCGCTGCGCCGGATAGGGATGGCCGAGGTCTCGCGGTCCGGGCATTGAGCATGGGAATTTTCGGCAGGATTGGCGCGTTGATGGCGGGCGGGACCGGTCGGATCGGCGCCGCCGTTTCCGGCATCCACGCCGTGCTTCTCCGCCTTGCCTCAAGCGAGGTCAGGCGCGAGGCGGCCTTCGCGATCGCCATGATCGCGCTCTCCGCCAAGATGGCGAAGGCCGACGGCGTCGTCACCCGCTCCGAGGTCGACGCCTTCTGCCGGCTCTTTTCGATCCCGCAGGGCGAGGAGCGGAATGTCAGCCGCGTCTACAACCTCGCCAAGCGCGACGTCGCCGGCTTCCAATCCTATGCGCGCGACGTCGGCCGCCTCTTCGCCGACGATCCGGCGATGCTCGAAGCGGTGCTCGACGGTCTCTTCGACATCGCCCGCGCCGACGGCGCCGTGCACGAGAGCGAGCTCGCCTATCTGCACGAGGTGGCGTGCGATCTTCGGCTTCGACGCGCACGCTTTTGCAAGGATCCGTGCGCGCCATGTGATCGACGAGGACGGCGACCCCTATCTCGTCCTCGACGCCGACCGCGACTGGGACTATCGCCGCCTGCAGCAGCAGTACCGGCGGCTCGTGCAGGAGAACCATCCCGACCGCCTGATCGCGCGCGGCGTGCCGGAGGAATTCATCAGGATCGCCAACGACCGCCTCGCCGCCATCAACGCCGCCTGGGCGAAGATCGAACGGACGCGGGCGCGGGCATGAGCGCGCTTCAGATCGAGGACCGGCCCTCGCCGAACTTCGGCGAGCGCGCCGACGGGCCGATCGACATCCTGCTCCTTCACTATACCGGGATGCCCGACGACGATGCAGGCGCTTCGCTGGCTCGGAGACCCGAAGAGCGGGGTTTCCGCGCATTATTTCGTGCATCAGGACGGACGCGCGGTCGCTCTCGTCGACGAAGCGCGGCGCGCCTGGCACGCCGGCAAGGGGCGCTGGGGCGACGCGAGCGACATCAATTCGCGCTCGATCGGGATCGAGATCGCCAATGCCGGGCATCCGGGCGGGCTCCCGGACTATCCCGACGCGCAGATCGACACCGTGATCGCGCTTTGCCGAGACATCCTGGCGCGGCATCCGATCCCGCCCAACCGCGTGCTCGCCCATTCAGACGTCGCGCCGGGGCGGAAGCTCGATCCGGGCGAGCGCTTTCCGTGGAAGACCCTTGCACGGGCCGGTGTCGGGCATTTCGTCGAGCCGGTCGCCATCGCCGACGGCCGCTTCTTTCAGAAGGGCGACGAAGGCGCGCCGATCGAAGCGCTGCAGGCGATGCTGGCGCTCTACAGTTACGGCATCGAAGTCAGCGGAGCATTCGACCAGCGGATGGAAGACGTGGTCGCCGCCTTTCAGCGCCACTTCCGCCCGGCGCGGATCGACGGCATCGCTGACCGCTCGACAATCGAGACGCTAAGCGCGCTGATCGAGGCGCTGCCGTGATGCATCTCGGCACCCGATCCTGGCGCAGTGCGGCGGAATGCTCCAAGGTGGCACGATGAAACGGCTGTGCCTGCTCCTCGCCTTGTTTGCGATCATGCCCTTCGCCGGGTCGGCGCGCGCGGCCGACGACGCGGTTGCCCTGCTCGGCAACTGGACCGGTTCCTATGTCTGTGCCCAGGGCGAGACCGGCGTGACGCTCAGCCTCGACGCCGCCACCGGACTGAGCTTCAATGGGAGCTTCAGCTTCTTCGCGCTACCCCAGAATCCCGGCGTCCCAAGCGGCAGCTTCGCGATCGCGGGCACGTTCGACCCGCAATCGCGCCGCATCGCGATCGAAGCCGTGCGCTGGATCGAGCAGCCGCCCGGCTACATCATGGTCGGGATGACCGGCACGGTCTCCGCTGACCTGACGAGCATCGTCGGCAACCTCACCCACCCGAGTTGCGCCGGCCTGAGCGTCAGCCGCAAAGGCAAGGAGCCCGTCAGCAAGGACAAGCCGCACAAGAGCCAGCCCTGATGCGGACCGGCGGCCCGCGCAAGAGCCGGTCCTGACGCGGACCCTTGAGGAGAAGCGCCAGCCGGCCTGTAAGCCGGGTTCTGTAAGGCCGCCGATTCGGGCAATGCCCGTAATCAGCGACGCGACGGCCATTCATCTGGAGCGGCGGTTGCCCGACGCTTCTCGCGACCGACCCGGACAGCTGGCCTGGATGAGGCCGGGCCTTGCCAAGCGGCAGGCCCGCGCCATCCCTTCTTGGTCTTGCTCCCGGTGGGGTTTGCCGTGCCGTCCCCGTTGCCGGGTCCGCGGTGGGCTCTTACCCCACCCTTTCACCCTTCCCCGCCTTCTTGCATGCCGCGCGGATCAGCCCTTTAGGGGCCTTCCCGCGATACGAAGGCGGGCGGTCTGCTTTCTGTGGCACTTTCCCTGGGGTCGCCCCCGCCGGGCGTTACCCGGCACCGTTGATCCATGGAGCCCGGACTTTCCTCCCCCTCCCGAAGGAGAAGGCGGCCGTCCGGCCGACTGGCGGGAGACAGGTGGCATTGGCCCGGCAGAAAATCAACAGCCGCCGCACTATGACGGCTTCTGCGCACTGGACTGAGAATCGTATTTAGCTTCAACCCTATTCGAGGTTGTCGTCAGGACGTTTGGAACAAGCTGCTCAGAAAATCCTGCCAGGAACGACCACACGATCAATAAAGCCATATCTTTTGAAGGAACCATGGCCTTGCTGGTCCAGGTGCCAAGGAAGGTCTGCATTCCCTCCGGGCTCTGCCCTGCGCCGGACACCAAGTATGCGAGTTGGCCCATCTTCGGCACAAGAGGGCCATCAATAAGGCCAGACGCAAGAAAGAAGTAAACGACGATCGCTCCCACCGTGCCAATAACGATCCGCAAGACGATGTAAATCCTGCTGTAGTAAGTGCGCGCATCGTCGCGAGGGACGTCGAGATCGGATTTCTGCAGGATGAGGAATTGGCTGAAGAGCGCACCGAGGGCACCGAACGACGTCGCGGTGAAGAGCCCGAAATTCGGGAATGAACCTACGAACCGGCTGATGATCGTCGCGCCGTCGAAGGAATTCCTATGAACGCTGATCCCCAGGTGAAGAATATACAGCGCGAGAGGGAGCCCAACAAAGGCGATGGTGACCAGCGCGATCCAAGAAACAAACCGGACCGCGCGCTCCCGCATTCCCCTAATTTGATACCGCTTCTGTGCGAGGTGCTGCATGTCGGAGACAACCGAGAACAGCAGTGCCTGTTTGGCTGCTTCAACCTCCTCACTAGATGTTCCATTGGAAAGCTGTTCGAGCGCTTGCCTCTGCGCTGCAGCGCCTCGCAGCCCTTTCTCGTCGGCCTCCGTCAACTGATGGTCCAACTCGCGATCAAGCATCGAGCCGGTTAGCAAGAACGACAGCAGTTGCTCCGCCCTGTTTGCCTCCGCCCACATCCTCGAAATTGTCGATTGCGACACCGTCGCGTCGATCTCCGAGAGAACGCTCTTCAGGATGACTTCAATCTGATCTATCAGCTCGCTCTTCTCCTGCTTCCTCGCCGCCGGCAGCTGCTCAAGCGCAACTAGGCAGCGATTGCGGATTGAATTGAAATAGTGACGGAGCGAGCCGTCCTTCAGTATGACTTGGCGGGCAGTTCCGGCACCGTTGGGCGACGGGAGACGCTCTGAAGCTGACATCGAGCCCCCGCTAAACACCATGGGTCCTAGAATATGTTGCAACCTCAGATTTTGCCAGCGGAATTGCCTAGGCGTCACGGTGCTACAGGCCGGTCTCACCCCCCATAGCGCTCGGTGCGGATGATGGCCGGCGGAAGCCCCGCCGCGATCGCCGCTGTCGTCGCCGCCTCAACGAAGGGATTGGAGCCGCAGACATAGGCCCGCGCCGGCGGCTCGGGCAGAAGCGCGAGCCGCTCCGCTAGCATCGCCCGATCGACCCGGCGCGAATAGTCGCCCGCCCGGCGCGCCGGCTCGCGCGTCAGCGCGAAGGCGAGGTCGAAGCCGTCTCGCCGCTCGGCAAGACCGACAAGCTCATCGGCATAGATCAGCTCGTCCCACATGCGGGCGGAATAGAGAAGCGTCATCGGCGCATCCGCGCGTTCAGCGGCGCGATGGCGGACCATCGAAAGCAGCGGCACCACGCCCGAGCCGCCGCCGATCAGGAGCACCGGGCCACCGTCCTCGGCCGACCAGACGAAGTGCCCGCCGATCGGACCGCGAAGCTCGATCGTGTCGCCGACCGCCGCCACGTCGTGGAAGAAGGGCGAGACTTCGCCGTCGTCGAGGCGCTCGATCGCTAGCTCGAACGCGCCGCCCGCGCCCGGCGCCGAGGCGATCGAATAGGAGCGTTCCGCCTGATAGCCGTCGGGCGCGGTGAGCCGCACGTCGACATGCTGCCCGGCGCGGAAGGCGAACGGCTCCGACGGCTCGAAGACGAAGCTCTTGATGCGCGGCGTGAGCGGTGCGATCGCGACGATCCTGGCCTGCTGCCAGCGAAGTTTTGCGCCCGCCCGGCTCAGTCACCGGTGAAGCGCTGCTCGCGCCAGGGGTCGCCGTAGATATGATAGCCGCGCAGCTCCCAGAAACCCGGCTCGTCGACGCGTGTGAATTGAAGCGCGTTCACCCACTTTGCGGACTTCCAGAAATAAAGATGCGGGACGAGAAGCCGCGCCGGCCCGCCGTGCTCGGGATGGATCGGCTTGCCCTCGTATTTCAGCGCCACCATCGCCTTGCCGTCGACAAGATCGGCGACCGGCACGTTGGTGGAGTAACCGTCGAAGGAATGCGCGAGCGTGAAGGCGGTCGGCGGGGCTGCGACGCCGGCCGCAAGCAGGATGTCGTCGACGAGCACCCCCTCCCACGGCGTATCGAACTTCGACCACTTGGTGACGCAGTGGATGTCACGCGTCATGCGGCTGATGGGGAGCGCGTTGAAATCCTCCCAGCGCCACTCGGCGATCGGCTTCGGGCCGTCCTTTAGCGCGAACGACCAGTCCTCGGTGCGCACATGCGGCGTCGGGCCGGCAGAGAGCACCGGAAAATCCTTCTCCAGATACTGGCCGGGCGGCAGCCGCTCGGCGACATCCGGCGAGCGCCCGCGCCCTGTGAAGCCGCGCGTGACCATGCGCTTGTCTTAGCGCGAAATCGGTCGTGCTTGAACTAGGAACGGTCGGGGCGGCTGGCTTCGAACAGGAACCAGACGCGCTTTTCTGCCTGGTCGATCCAGGTCTCAATCAGGCTGGCGCTCGCCACGTCGTTGCTCTCGTCGCAGACGGAATGCGTCTCGCGCAGGCTTGCGACAAGCTGCATGTTGTCGTCGCGAAGCTCGCCCAGCATGTCGTGCGGCGTCACATACTCCGCGTCGTTGTCGTCGAGCCGCTGCAGCCGCCCGATATGGCCGATCGAGCGCAGCGTCGTATTGCCCAGCTTGCGCACCCGCTCGGCGATGTCGTCGGTCGTGGCCAGGATCTCCGCCGCCTGCTCATCGAACATCAGGTGCAGGGAGCGGAAATGCGGTCCGGACACGTGCCAGTGGAAATTCTTGGTCTTGAGATAGAGGGTGAACGTATCGGCCAAGAGCGCATTCAGCGCGCCCGAGACGTCCCGCGCGGCGTTCGATCCGAGACTGTTCGGCGTCTTGAGCGGCGCCGTGCGGCGCGTCTTGGAACCTTTGGCCATTGCTTGAACCTCCTCCTGGACTGAGCGCCGTTCCCTCCGCCAATCCGGCACCCGCGTCAATGCCGAATAGGATGCACAATGCGCGAACGGCGGATGCGATCCATCGCCCCCTGGCGAGGCGGGTGGCGAGTGAGTATAGCCGGCACCGTCACGCCCACATTTGTCATGCGCTCCAATCATCTGATCCTGGGTCTCGGTCTCGGCCTCTTCGCGGTCCTGCTTTTCGGCGCGTCGCTGCCGGCAACGCGCCTTGCGGTCCGGGCGCTCGACCCGCTGTTCGTCGCGACGATGCGCGCCGCCGGGTCCGGGACGGCCGCCGCCATCGTGCTTCTCGCCACGCGGCGCCCCATTCCGTGGACGGAGCTGCCGCGCATCGCTCCGATCACGCTTTGCATCATCTTCGGCTTTCCGGGGCTGATGTCCTACGCGATGACGATGGTGCCTTCGGCACATGGCGGCGTCATCCTCGGGCTCCTGCCGGTCACGACGGCGATCGCGGCCGTCTTCGTCGCCGGGGAACGGCCCTCGCCGTTCTTCTTCCTGATGTCGGCGCTCGGGGCGGCTCTGGTGATCGCCTTCTCGCTCGATGCGGACGGCGCGTGGCTGCCGGTTCCAGGTGACGTGCTGCTGATCGTCGCGGTGGCGATGGCCGGAACCGGCTACGCGTTCTCCGGCGAATTGTCGCGCAGGATGCCCGGCTGGGAGGTCATCTCCTGGGCGGCGGTGTTGAGTCTGCCCGTGTCGATCCCGCTCGCGCTTGTCCTTTGGCCAAGAGACGTCGGTCTCGATGCCTGGCCCTCATGGGCCGGCCTCGCCTATGCGGCGCTGGTGGCGCAGTATCTGAGCTTCTGGTTCTTCAATACGGCGCTCGCGCTCGGCGGCGTCGCGCGGATCGGCCAGCTTCAGCTGCTGCAGCCTTTCGCGACGCTCGTCGTAGCGGCGCTTCTCCTCGGAGAGACGATCGATCTCAGGATGATCCTCTTCGCAACCGCCGTCGTCGCCGTCGTGGCGCTCGGGCTGCGCGCCCGCGTCGGCGCGCATCGACATCAAGGCGGCGCGGCCCTCGCACGCGCGTCCGAGACCGAAGGGGGCTGACCTTGGCGGGCGACGCGCAGGCGAAGTGGGATTTCTGGATCGACCGCGGCGGTACCTTCACCGACGTCGTGGCGCGCGATCCCGAAGGGCGCCTGCATGCGACGAAACTGCTCTCGGAGAACCGCCAAGCCTATCGCGACGCCGCGGTCGAGGCGATCCGGCGGCTCCTGAAGGTCGCGCCCGGCGCGCCGGTCCCCGCGGAAAAGATCGGCGCGGTGAAGATGGGGACGACGGTCGCCACCAACGCGCTGCTTGAGCGCAAGGGCGAGCCGACCGCGCTTCTGATCACCCGCGGTTTCCGCGACGCGCTGCGCATCGGCTACCAGGCGCGGCCCGACATTTTTGCCAAGAAGATCGTGCTGCCGGAGCTCCTCTACGCCCGCGTCGAGGAGATCGACGAGCGCGTGCGCGCCGACGGAAGGGTCGAGGCGGAACCGGACGATGCGGCGGTGCGAAGGATTCTCGAGGCGATCGCCGCCGACGGCATTCGCTCGCTCGCGATCGTCTTCATGCATGCCTGGAAATATCCGGCGCACGAGGCGGTGGTCGCGGTGCTCGCCCGCGAGATGGGCTTCGCCCAGGTCTCCGTCAGCCACGAGGTCTCGCCGCTCGTGAAGCTCGTCGGGCGGGGCGATACGACGGTGGTTGACGCGTATCTCACGCCGATTCTCAGGCGCTATGTCGATGAGGTGGCGGCGGATTTAGGGGTGGCGGCCGCGACCGGACCGGTTCCGCGGCTGATGTTCATGATGTCGTCGGGGGGGCTGACGGCGGCCGAACTCTTCCAGGGCAAGGACGCGATCCTGTCGGGGCCGGCGGGCGGCGTGGTCGGCGCGACGCAGACCGCGAAGATGGCCGGCTTCACACGCGTCATCGGCTTCGACATGGGTGGCACCTCGACCGACGTCTCGCACTTCGACGGCGCGCTCGAGCGCGCCTTCGAGACCGAGGTGGCGGGCGTCAGGATGCGCGCGCCGATGATGCGCATCCACACCGTCGCGGCGGGCGGCGGCTCGATCCTGCACTATGCCGACGGGCGCTTCAGCGTCGGCCCGGATTCGGCCGGCGCCGATCCCGGTCCGGCCGCCTATCGAAGCGGCGGGCCGCTGACCGTCACCGACGCCAACGTCATGGTCGGCAAGCTGATGCCCGAGCATTTTCCAAAAATCTTCGGGCCGGACCAGGATCAGCCGCTCGACGACGCGATCGTGCGCGAGAAATTCGAAGGCCTCGCGGCGGAAATCGGCGATGGACGTACGCCTGAGGCGGTCGCCGACGGGTTTCTTTCCGTCGCGGTGGAGAACATGGCGAATGCCATCAAGAAAATCTCCGTGGCGCGCGGCTATGACGTGACGAAATACGCGCTCGCCTGCTTCGGCGGCGCCGGCGGCCAGCACGCCACGGCGATCGCCGACCGGCTCGGCATGGAGACGGTCCACATCCATCCGCTTTCCGGCGTGCTCTCCGCCTACGGCATGGGGCTCGCGGACGTGCGTGCGACGCGCCAGCAGGCGATCGAAATTCCGTTCGAGCCGGCCGCCTTGCGGAGCTTCGACGACAGCGCCGTGAAGCTCGCCGATTCCGCCCTGCGCGAGCTCTTGCGGCAGGGCGTCGAGAAGCACGACATCCTGATCGAGACGACGGCGCATATCCGCTACGCCGGCACCGACACGGCGCTCGAAGTTCCGGCCTGGTCGATGAGCGGCGCCAACGTCTCGTCCGGCAACAAGCAGCCCTTCGACCATGCCTTCATGGTCTCGCATCGGGCGGATGAGGAATTCGCCCGCATGAAGGCGGATTTCGAGGCGGAGCACCGCGCCCGCTTCGGCTTCGTCGACCAGACGAAGAGCCTTGTCCTCGCCGCCGTCGTGGTCGAGGCGATCGGCGGCGGCGCCGACATCGACGAGCCCGACCGCCCGTTCGACGAATTCGACGCGACGCCGGCGAAGACGACGCGCTTCTTCTCCGAAGGCGGCTGGCACGATGCCGGCGTCTATCCGCGCGACACGCTTCACCCGGGAAGCCGCGTCGGCGGCCCGGCGCTGATCATGGAGCCGCACCAGACGATCGTCGTCGAGCCGGGCTGGGCGGCGGGGGTGACGGCGAAGGACCACATCGTGCTTCGCCGCGTCACGCCGCGCGCCACAACGCACGCGGTCGGCACCGATGCCGATCCGGTGATGCTTGAGGTCTTCAACAACCTCTTCATGTCGATCGCCGAGCAGATGGGCGTGACGCTCCAGAACACCGCCTATTCGGTGAACATCAAGGAGCGGTTGGATTTCTCTTGCGCGCTCTTCGATGCGTCCGGCGCGCTGGTCGCGAACGCGCCGCACATGCCGGTGCATCTGGGCTCCATGGACCGCTCCGTCGACATCGTGCGGCGGCTCAATCCCGACATCCGCCCGGGCGACGTCTATGCGCTGAACGCCCCCTATAACGGCGGCACGCACCTGCCGGACATCACGGTGGTGACGCCGATGTTCGACGATGCAAACGAGGCGATCCTCTTCTGGGTCGCCTCGCGCGGGCATCATGCCGATGTCGGCGGCACGGCGCCGGGCTCGATGACGCCGCTCGCGACGACCGTCGACGAGGAAGGCGTGCTGATCGACAATTTCAAGCTGGTCGAGCGCGGGACCTTCCGCGAGGCGGAGCTTGAGAAGCTCCTGACCGAGCACCCCTACCCTGCCCGCAACCCGACCCAGAACATCGCCGACCTGAAGGCGCAGATCGCCGCCAACGAGAAGGGCGTCGCCGAGGTCCGGAAGATGGTGAAGCAGTTCGGCCTCGACGTGGTGCAGGCCTATATGAAGCATGTGCGCGACAACGCGGCGGAGAGCGTGCGCCGCGTCATCGAGCGCCTCAAGGATTCCGCGTTCGAATATCCGACCGACCAGGGCTCGGTGATCCGCGTGAAGATCACCGTCGACAAGGAGAAGCGCTCGGCAAAAGTCGATTTCACCGGCACGTCGCCCGCCAAGGACAACAACTTCAACGCCCCGGCGCCGGTGACCCGCGCGGCGGTGCTTTATTCCTTCCGCGTCATGGTGGAGGGAAATATCCCGATGAATGCCGGGTGCCTCGAGCCGATCGAGATCGTGATCCCGGAGGGCTCGATGCTGGCGCCGCAATATCCGCGCGCCGTCGTCGCCGGCAATGTCGAGACCAGCCAGCACGTGACGAACGCGCTCTTCGCCGCCCTCGGCGCCCTCTCCTCGGCGCAGGGCTCGATGAACAACCTGACCTTCGGCAACAATCAGTATCAGTACTACGAAACGATCTGTTCCGGCGCGCCGGCGGGCGTGTTCAATTCCGGCGAAGGGTTTGACGGCGCCGACGCGGTGCACACGCACATGACCAATTCCCGGCTCACCGACCCGGAGGTGCTGGAGATGCGCTTCCCGGTGTTTTTGGAGGATTTCCACATCCGCCATCGGCGCGACGAGTGGCCCGTGGGTGCGGCGCCGGTCTCCTCCCCCATCGCAGATGGGGGAGGGGGACCATGCGGAGCATGGTGGAGGGGGCGGACTTAAGCGCGACACTCTACGTCCGCCCCCTCCCCGCCTCCGGCGGCCCCCCTCCCCCGCTTCGCGGGGAAGGAACCGACGCCGCGCCTGGCTCGGGCGGGCGCGGCAAATGGTCGGCCGGCTCCGGCACGATGCGCACCATCCGCTTTCTTGAAAGGATGGACTGCGCCATCCTCTCGTCACATCGGACCGTCCCCCCGCACGGGCTCTTCGGCGGCGCGCCGGGCGAGCTTGGCGCCACCTTCGTCCGCCGCAACGATGGGCGCATTGAAGAGCTGAAGGGCGCCGACCAGACGGTGCTTGAAGCGGACGAGGCGGTGATCGTGAAGACCCCGACCGGCGGGGGATACGGCGAAGGCGTGACCCACGATAACCGTGGTCCGAATGGCGGTCCCGAATAGCCTTCGCCGCGTGCGACCTCTATCATTTGCGGCGTGCCTCCGGCACGGTTTGCCGGAGACGGCGAAGACATGGGGTCCAGGGCCATGGCAATGGCGGCGAAGGCGAAGCCCAAGAAGCCGGAGAAGGCTAAGAAGACCGAGGCGGAACTGGCGCGCGACAGTCGCTCGGTCGTGAATGCCCGCCAGGCGCGCTCGACATGAAGAAGAACGCGCCGAATCTCGGCGCACCCGGGGAGCCGGCCCGCCAAGGGCGCTCCCTCGGCGCCGCACGACGACACGGCGGCGCTCTAGGTCTGGGCGGCGTGGAGCCTCCGGCGTCTGGCGCGCGGCCACGCACGCGGGAGCTGAGAGGGCCGCTCACGCCGGCGCGCGTCGCATGGCCTTCGCGCCGCGCAACGCCTATATCTGCAAAGCATTCCGCACCTCGTCCCGTCCACTCGTGGTCCGCGGCGGGAGCGGGATGTCCTTCGCGCCCTGAGAGCTGCCCTGAGAGAACCCGCCATGCCAGAAGCCGCCGCCAACTCGAACGAAAAACGCTCCGCCTCCGGCTATGACCTCGGCCCCCTCCCCGCCGCGGAAATCGCGCGGCTTGCGGAGAAGCTGACGCCGGAGGAGCGCCATATCCTGCTCGACCACGGCACCGAGCGGCCGTTCTGCGGCGCGCTCCTCGATAACCACGAGACCGGCGTCTACGCCTGCCGCCTCTGCGGCCTGCCGCTCTTCAAGTCGGGCGAGAAATTCGAATCCGGCACCGGCTGGCCGAGTTTCTATCAGCCCTTCGACAAGGACCACATCAAGACGATCGAGGACCGCAGCCTCGGCATGCTGCGCGACGGAGATCCGCTGCGCCCGCTGCGGCAGCCATTTGGGCCACGTGTTCCCGGATGGCCCGCCCCCGACTGGCAAGCGCTATTGCATGAACAGCGCGGCGCTGGAGTTTGAGAAGGCGGACTGACCAACCGCGTCTGTCGCGCTAGAATTCTCGGAGAATGCATGCTTGACGCCCTCAAAGCGATGGATGATCGGGTTTTTGAGAACTTAGCCTTTGATCTTCTGGCTCTTTCCGGCGTGCAGAATCTTGTTTGGCGGACGCCCGGTATTGATGGGGGGCGGGACTTGGAGGGAACGATACAAAAAGTCGATTTCTCCGGTCATGTGACCGCCGAACGTTGGTATTTCGAGTGCAAGCGATATTCTGCCTCTGTGCCGTGGCCGATTGTGCACGAGAAGGTCGCATATGCGCAAAATGCTGACGCCGAGTATTTGCTATTCATAACAACGTCGGGTCTCAGCCCGCAGTGTGTCGATGAGGTCAACGTTTGGAACACAAAGAAACGTACGCCATTGATAAGGCAGTGGCCCGGCCACTATCTGGCCACAACCTTGGCGGCGCAGAAGCAGCTGTCTCTGAAGTATGGCTTGGCTCGGCCGGACGACGCACTCCCATTGTCGACTTGGGCGCTGTCTCTGGAGATTGCGAAAGCCGCTCAAGCCGCCAATTCGGCTGTCGCATTTGCACGAAATCCGAACGGATACATAGAGCTATCTGCGTGTCTTGCTGACCTCATGACAGGTCGCATAAGCGACTACGGTCTGCACGCGCATGCTGTCTACGCGGCGTTTCGAGCAGAGGAAGATGCATTTCCTTGGATTGTTCTCAGTCCTTCGTCTGGTACTTGGCCAGTCGATCGATTGGCGTTTCGAGCATTGCTCGCCGCGCTTCATGTAGGAAACCAGGGTACTGAAATGCTCGCAAAGCTGGAAACGAAGGGCGCGGTCACGTTGTTGACGGCCGCCAATCAGCCAATAGCTCTGCAAGGCCCATTGCGGAATCTGGTCGCCGAGATATGTTTTTGGGGGGACCTGGAAGTTGCCGAGGCAAAGGGTTCTCTTGTCGTTCATCAACGAGACTCACATGTCCAATGCCACTGAGGCAGGTCCACCCTTCGACTTTGGGCTCCTCGCGAATTTTGTCCATCAGGTGATTAACCCGCTCAACGGCGTGAGCGGCACTTTGGACAATCTGATTGACGGGACGATACAGAAAGACAGATTTCAGCAACGCCTTCGAGCGGCTCGGGCACAGCTTGAGCAATCAATACTCTTAGTTCGAAATTTGGCGTTCTTCTCTGAACTTTCGGCAGACGCAGTCGCATCCAGTTCTGTAACAATCCGCAAGACATGCGTGATACCGCAAATCATAATTGAGGCAGCTATGTTCTTTCAAGAACTCGGTCTGTCAAAAGGAATTAAGATACACCTTGATGATAGAGAGACGCAATACAAGGTAGAAGGTAACCTGGACCTTCTTCGACAGGTGTTTATGAACATATTTGATAACGCAGTAAAATATGGACAGAAAGACAGCGAGGTGCGAGTTAAACCTTGGATTCAGAAGAGGACAAATTCGCTTCTCATAAGAGTTGCTGGCAGAAGCGTGACAATCCCTCTTGAAGAGCGCGAACGTATTTTTGAGCTTGGCTACCGAGGAGGGGCGGCCCGAGAGGTTCTTTCATCAGGAACGGGACTCGGATTGTACATCTGCCGCATGATTCTCGATCGGGTGCACTCCGCAACCATTTCAGTGGAGCGTTCTTCGCCAGCTGGGGAGTCAGCTTTTCTTCTGCGATTTCCGACCTACTTTGTGTGACTGGAAGATGGGCAAAGAGATAATATTGGTAGCTGACGATGAGCCACACTATCTGGGGTGGCTTGAAGAATACCTTGAGGGCAGAGGTTATGTTGTCGAGTTTGTAACAACTGTTAATGAAGCTTGCGATCGCTTAGTTGAAGTGCCCTTCCGTGCGATTATAGTGGACCTCAACATTCCAGTTATGGGCGCTCTTCGGCAACCTGTGGCTCAGAAGGGTCCAACGTACGTGAAGTACCCGGGGTTGTACATTGCTGATCTTGCGAGAAATCGAGGTTACCGAACACGTCAGGTTGTTGTCTATTCGGTGCATATCTTGGAAGCTATTCGTGAAGAGTGCGACAAGCTTTATTGCACCTACTTGGCAAAAGGACGCCCCGTAATATTCAAGCGGGAGATTGACAGTGTGCTCTCGTTCGACCCGACCAAGGACGGGATGGCCCGTTAGCCTGAGTGAGGCGGTATTGCACGCTTCGGGCCGCATTGTACCCCTTGCGTCCCTAACCCTTTCTTCCCATCTGCCGCCGCTTCTGGCGCGGTTCTTGCTCCGCTAGGAATGTGGAGCGAATCCGTCGAAAATGCGTGCCGTCGCGGGTTTTGGGAGCGCCGGGCTTCCGCCATTGAGGCAAGCGCGAGGGCGCGGAGAAGAATGCCGATCTATAGCGTCCGTCACGTCACGACCTACCGCTACCGCCAGCCGGTCGCCTTCGGCGAGCATCGGATGATGCTCACGCCGCGCGAGGGGCATGACCAGCGGCTTCTTTCCTCCTCGCTCACGATCGTGCCGGAGCCGGCGAGCCTGCGCTTCTCCGACGACGCGCTCGGCAACCGCGTCGGCGTGGCGAGCTTTTCAGGCCGGGCGGACACGCTGGTCTTCGAAGTCGAACATCCGCGTCGAGACGTGGCGCTCGCATCCGATGGGCTTCAACATCGACGAGCGCGCGCTCTCGCTGCCCGTCGCCTTCGATGCAGGACGAGCTCTCCGATCTTCGCCCCTATCATGAGCCCGCGCCATCGCGATCCGGCGGGTGCGCTGGAGCGCTGGGCGCGAAGTTTCTTGCGCGGACGGCGAACCGACGCCGACGCTTGAGCTTCTGACCGGCATGATCGACGGCATCCACCACGGGCTCACTTACGTGCGCCGCCACGAGAAGGGCATCCAGGCGCCGACGGAGACGCTGCGGCTCGGCTCCGGAACCTGCCGCGACTTCACCGAGCTGATGATCGAGGCGCTGCGCGTGCTCGGGCTGCCGGCGCGCTTCGTCTCCGGCTATCTCTACGTTCCGGACCGCGACCGCGGCGAGGTGCATGGCGGCGGCTCGACGCATGCCTGGGTCGAGGTCTATCTCCCCGGCGCCGGCTGGATCGACATCGACCCGACCAACGCCATCCTCGGCAATGACGGTCTGATCCGCGTCGCCGTCGCGCGCGAGCCGAGCGAGGCGCTGCCGCTTTATGGCTCCTATGCGGGCTTTCCCTCCGACGATCTCGGCATGGAGGTGATGGTGAAGGTGACGCTTGAGGATTCCGGCGCGGCGGAATTTTCCGAGGGACTTCGCGCGTAAGGAGAGCCATGCAGATCCGCGCCGGTTACGACATCGAATATGACTGCCCGCAGCCGACGCCGATGCTGCTCGTGCTCTCGATCCACCCCTCGCGCTTTCCCGATCTCTCCACGCCGCACCGCATCAAGTTCGAGCCGCACATCGCCTCGAGCAATTACGAGGACGGGTTTGGAAACGTCTGCACACGCATCACCGCACCGGCGGGTCGCATCAGGATTTCCAGCGATTTTCAGATCGGCGACACCGGACTGCCCGATGTGATTGCGCCCCGGGCAAAGCAGATACCGGTCGAGGACCTCCCCAAAGAGGTCATCGTCTTCCTGCTCGGCAGCCGCTACTGCGAGACCGACGCGCTCTCCGATATCGCCTGGTAGCTGTTCGAAAACACGCCGCCCGGCTGGCCGCGCGTGCAGGCGATCTGCGACTACGTCAACGACCGCATCACCTTCGACTACATGCAGGCCAATCCGCAGCGCACCGCCTGGGGCGCGAACCACGAGCGGATCGGGGTCTGCCGCGACTACGCGCATCTCGCCGTCACGTTCTGCCGCTGCATGAACATCCCGGCGCGCTACTGTACCGGCTATCTCGGCGATATCGGTGTGCCCGTCGACCCGAACCCGATGGATTTCTCCGCCTGGTTCGAGGCCTATCTCGACGGCCGCTGGTACGCCTTCGACGCGCGCAACAACCGGCCGCGCATCGGACGCATCCTGATGGCGCGCGGGCGCGACGCGACCGACGTTGCGATCTCCACGAGCTTCGGCCCAACGACGCTCGCCGGCTTCAAGGTGTTCACCGACGAGGTGACCGGCTAGTCGCCCGGCTCAATCGCAACGATCTCCGCCTCGCCGTCGCCGACCTTGACGACGTCGCCGACCTCCTTGCCGATCAGGGCCTTCGCGAGCGGCGCGACGTAGGAGAGCGTGCCGGCCGCCGGATCGGCCTCGTCCTCGCCGACGATGGCAAAAGTCTGCCGGCGCGCGGCCTTGGACTTTCCGCCTTCGCGCTCGATCGTCACGCGGCAGCCGAAGCGGACGATATCGAAGGAGGTCGGCGCGGGCTGCAGGTCGGCGCTTGTCCGCCGCTGCGACCAGTAGCGAAGCTCGCGCGAGGCGGTAGCGATCGCGCCGCGGTCCTCCGCAGCCTCCGCCTCGGCCAGCGCGCGCCGATACTTCTCGAACGCCGCCTCGATCTCCGCGAGGCCGCGCTTTGTGACGAAATTCGGATGCGGACTGACCGGCCGGTCGGGCAGCTCGTCGACCGCATCCATGTCCGTGACGAAGGCTCGGCTCATGCGCCGGAGCTTAGCGCGAAACGGCGGCGCCACCAACTCGCGCAGGCGCAAACGGCCGGCAACCGGCGCTCACGCCCGCGCAATCATGCGACGTTCTGGCGAATGTCCCCAACCGCGTCGATCATGTCGTAGATGCGCTGCTTGGCGCGCGGGTCGCTGGAGCGGTCATAGCTCTCAGCAAGCGGCGCCATGTCGAGCCACAGGCGCTCAAGCCGCTGGTAGGTACTCTTCAGCGCCGCGTCCTGCGTCCGCTCGGCACGCTTCGCATAGTCCTCCGCGATTCTTCGGCAGCGCATGGCGTTCGGCATGGCGTTCATGGGGAGCACTCCCAGGGCTCGGCGTCGCCCTGATCGCAGACAAGCAAAGGATGGCGTCAAAACGACAACAGAGCCATGTCGGCGAGGTGAGAAGGTTGCGGCATGATTAGGGCGCGGTGAAAGAAGACCCGAAACTTCTCCTTTCAGGGAGCTTTCAAGGAGAAGGTGACCGCGGCCCCGAGCGCGGCTAAGCTGGTCCCGAGGCCATAGATGCGCATTCTTTACGATCCCGCGATCCTGGTCGCGCGGCTGCTCCTCGCCTTCATCTTCGTCGTCGATGGCTGGCAGGCGCTCGCCCATTACGACGCGACCGCGCAATACATGCAGCAGAACGGCGTCTCCGGCCTGCTCCTGCCGCTCGTCATCCTGACCGAGCTTGGCGGCGGGCTGCTCGTCGCCTTCGGGCTTTTCGCGCGGATCGCCGCGTTCGCGCTCGCCGGCTTCTCGCTCCTCACCGCGCTCTTCTTCCACACGAATTTCGCCGATCTGAACCAGATGATCCATTTCATGAAGGACATGGCGATTGCCGGCGGCTTTCTGCTTCTGACCGCCAACGGGCCGGGCGCCTGGTCGCTCGACCGCTGGTGGACGGGTCGCGGGTCGGCGGGGGCGCGTCCTGGACCATGATGGGCGCCAGCCGATATCATCCGGGGATTCCGAAGGAGCATTCATAATTCGCGGCCCGATCACCGCGGCGCTGGCGCTGACAGCGCTTCTTGCCGCCTGCCAGAGCACCGACATGGCCGCACAGCCGACCGCGATGGACGGCATCTGGGCCTCCACCGACGGCGTCTTCATCGCGACATTCGAGCACGGCTCGTTCACCTCGCGCTTCGTCAAGACCAACGAGATCCTGGCGAAGGGGAGCTATTCCGTCAGCGGAGCGAACGTGACGCTTGCGTGGATATCGGCGCAGGCGCAGGCGCAGCGCTCCGCCTCCTGCACCTTCACGGCGGCCGACGCCGTCACCTGCAACCAGGCAGGCGGCGGCAGCTTCGACATGAAGCGCACGGCCTGACGCCGGGCCAAAGGGCTGCTAAGCCCTGACCCTCCGGCGCCGTTCCGCGCCGGGGAAAGATCAAGCATTTGACCGGAAAGGACGCGCCATGGCGAAGAAAGTGGTGGGATTCATCGGCCTCGGCCTGATGGGCAGCGGCATGGCCAAAAACATCCTGAGGAAGGGCAACGACCTCCTGGTCATGGCGCACCGGAACCGCGCGCCGATCGAGGCGCTCGTCAAGGAGGGCGCGCGCGAGGTGAAGTCGGCGGCCGAGATGGCCGCCGCCGCCGACGTGATCGTGCTCTGCGTCACCGGCAGCCCCGAGGTCGAGGCGATCGTGCGCGGCAAGGGCGGGATATTGGAGGGGGCGAAGGCGGGCCTGATCGTGATCGACTCTTCCACCGCCGATCCGGTGTCGACGGCGGCGCTCTCGGCGGAGCTCGAGGCGGCCGGCGCCTTCCTTGTCGACGCGCCGCTGTCGCGCACGCCGAAGGAGGCGGAGGCCGGAACGCTCGACTGCTTCGTCGGAGCCAGCGACGAGCTCTTCGCGAAGGCCAAGCCGGTGATCGAGTGCTTCGCCGCCAAGATCGTGCATGTCGGGCCGGTCGGCGCCGGCCACACGATGAAGCTTCTCAACAATTTCGTCTCGATCAGCTACGCCGCGATCTATTCGGAAGCGCTGGCGCTCGGCGCGCTGAACGGCATCACGCCTGCCGTCTTCGACGCCGTGATCGGCGGCGGGCGCATGAGCTGCGGCTTCTATGAGACCTTCATGAAGTACGTCGTGGGACGCGACCGCGACGCGCACAAGTTCACCATCCAGAACGCCCACAAGGATCTCGGCTACCTGATGAGCCTGGTGAACGCCTCGAAGGGCGCCAATGTCCTCGCGCCGGTCGTGAAATTCTATCTCGCGAGCGCCGAGGCGATGGGCAAGGGCGGCGACTATCTGCCGATGCTCTCCGACCACGTGGCGAGCCTGAACGGCGTCAGCCTGAGCGAGGGCTGATCAGCGCTCCGCCGTGAATGCCGCGAGCGTCACGCTCACGAAGCCGGCGAACATGACCACGGCATTGACGGCGTGCGAATATTCCCACTGCCGCCGGAGGGCTTCCCAGTTTTCGGGGATCACGGTCCAGTTCTTGGTCGCCACGTTCTCCGGGAACGTGAAGGCGAAGAAGATCGCGAGGTTTGCGACGATCGCGGCAAGTCCCATCGCGGCGAAGATGAAAGCGGGCCGTTCGCCTCGCAGCAGGACGGCAAGGATCAGGTTCACCACCACGGCCGCGATCAGCACTATGCCGAAATAGGCCCAGCCCGCGTAGATCTGCTGCACGGTGAAGTAGGCGTCGCGGTCAAGTCCGATCTTTCCGAATAGCTCGAAGACGTGAGCGCCGGCCGGGATCAGGCCGATCGCCATCAGAAGGATGGCGAGGAATTCGACGACACGGGTGGGCATTGCGCGCCTCCGGCTAGAGGCCCCTTCCCTGATCCTCGCGCATGTCAGAGATAGGTGGGAAGCGCTCCCCGGCAAGACTCTGTGCCGCAGTGGCACGGCGAAGTTAAGGACGGGCCAGGCGGAAGCGGCACTCCCGCGCCAAGACGGCTGGCGCCTTGTGGCGCACGAGCCCGTCGCTACAACATGATGTGAGAACAAGCCCAGAATATCCGCGCGCTCGCTGATTCGTCGACCCTTCGTTCTCCGCTTGGCCAGTTCGTGAACGGTCGTCCCTTGGAAAAGTCCTGTCGCGTTTAGGGACCGGAAAGTGGCTCTCCTGTCACCGCACTGTTGTAATGCGGACACACGTTCCAAAAATGCTTCCGAAACAGCGGGATGAACAGGACTCCGCGTCCAAGCTGCGATAGAAAACCTGCAACGCGCGGCCCCAAGGGCGCGCGGGATTGGACCAGAATCTGACTTTATTCCGATCGGGGGGCGATCGGAGGGGGCGGCCCGGGCCGCCCCTTCTTTTTTTCTCGCTGTCCTTCTTTTGCATGTGCGAGAAAATCGCCGGGCACCGATCAATCGACGAGACAAGCGGGATCGCGCCAGCGCCACGGTTCTGTCGTCTGGTGGAGCGCGCGGTAGCGGATCAGGTTTGCCCGCGAGGCGACCGGAAGGGGTCGCGCTGCCGTCGGCACGGACTCGCCGAGCGGCGACTGCCAGCGGAAGAGGACATCGCCCCAGAAGCGGGTGAGGGGCCCCTTCCCGTCGCTTTCGACGAGCGTGACCTCCACGGCCACGTCATTGATCTTGAAGGCACGCTTGTGGGCGAAGCGCTTGCCCCGAATCTCGTGCCCGTTGCCTTCCACCCTGACGAACCGGTCGACCGCAGCGAGGGAAGGCGCGGGAAAGAGGAGATCGACATCACCATGCGGGCGCGGCGCGGCGAGCCCCGTCAGCTCCTCCGCCCAGCCGCCGAAGACGAGCGCCCGGACATCCGCCGCAGCCAGCAGGTCGAGGACAGCCGCCAGAAAATCGAGGGTGTTGCGGGAGGTGGGTTCGGGCATCGCGGCGCGACTAGAGAAAATCGACGCTCAAGCTTACATGCGCCGCGTTTTTCGCTTGCGCTTTCAATGCGAAGCGCATATCTGCGCGCTTGCCCAAATTCGCACGTGCCTGTGGTCGCTCAAGGGTTTGGACGAGCGGCTTAAAGCAACGACGGTGGCGGGCTTTTTTGGTCTCTGCCGGCCCTCCAAAGGCCGGCGACACTGAAGAGGCACACACTCTCATTGCCGGACGTGCGGATCGGGATCTTCCCGTTCCAAGCGAAAAGCTCACAGGTGCGGACCTCGTCCGTATCCAGAGAGCTGTTCGGCGCGAACCACCCGGCCTCTTGCCGGTTGGGGGATCCAGGGGCTTTCGACCCGTTTCCATCCCGGGGTCGACGGCCGGCGCAGGACTCCCGGGCCTAGAAACGCTTGGAAACGGGGTGCCACCCGATGATGACCGACCGCATCCGCTCGTTCCTGAACGAGCGACGACCCGAGGGTCCCTGCCTCGTGGTCGACCTCGACGTCGTCCGCAAGAACTACGAAGCCTTCGCCCGCGTCATGCCGGACAGCCGCATCTTCTATGCGGTGAAGGCCAATCCGGCGCCTGAAGTCCTCTCCCTCCTCGCCTCCCTCGGCTCCTCATTCGACGCCGCCTCGGTTCCCGAGATCGAGATGGTGCTTGCGACCGGCGCCGCCCCCTCCCGCATCTCCTTCGGCAACACCATCAAGAAAGAGCGCGACATCGCCCGTGCGTTTCAGCTCGGCGTGACGCTCTTCGCTGTCGACTGCGTGGAAGAGGTGGAGAAGATTTCCCGCGCCGCACCCGGCGCGCGCGTCTTCTGCCGCATCCTGACCGACGGCATCGGCGCCGAATGGCCGCTGTCGCGGAAATTCGGCTGCGTGGCCGGCGAGGCGGTCGACGTGCTCTTCCGCGCCGCCGAGCTCGGGCTTCAGCCGCACGGCGTCTCCTTCCATGTCGGCTCGCAGCAGACCGACCTTCGCGCCTGGAACCGCGCGCTGCGCGATGCGGCGGGCGTGTTCCGCGCCGCATCGGAGCGCGGCATGCAGCTGCAGATGCTGAACCTCGGCGGCGGCTTCCCCACCCGCTATCTGAAGGACGTGCCGGAGGCTGAGGACTATGGCCGCGCGATCTTCCGCGGGCTGCGCCGGCATTTCGGCAACCGCATCCCGGAGACGATCATCGAGCCCGGCCGCGGCATGGTCGGCGACGCCGGCGTGTTAAAGGCCGAGGTGGTGCTGATCTCCCGGAAGTCGCGTGAGGACCGGATCCGCTGGGTCTATCTCGACGTCGGGAAAATTCGGCGGGCTCGCCGAGACCATGGACGAGGCGATCCGCTATCCGATCAAGACGCGGCGCGATCGCGATCAGGCAGGCCCTTGCGTGGTCGCAGGCCCGACCTGCAATTCCATGGACGTGCTCTATGAGAAGGCGCCCTACGATCTGCCCTTGTCGCTGACAATCGGCGACGAGGTGCTGATCGAAGGGACCGGCGCCTATACGACGACCTATTCGGCGGTGGCGTTCAACGGTTTCGCGCCGCTCCAGTCCTTTGTGATCTGAGTCCGGGCGCGGCGAGGAGAGTCCGCCGGACGCGGGAAGTGCCTATCCGCCAAGATGCTTCATGCGGATGGTCACCGCATTGTCGCCGGCATTCATCTGAAGCGCCGCGTCGTTGAAGCGCGGAACCAGCTCGCTCGCCGCGGCGCCGCTCAGCGCATAGGGCTCGCGCGGCACGCCGAGGAACTTGTCGAAGACGCCGTTGTCGTTCAGGTCCTGATAGCCGGCGACCGCGTAGGTGCCAGGCGCGATCCCGCCGAAAGTCAGCGTGACGGAATCCGCCGTGGCGGGCGTGTGCATCTGATAGGGGCAACCGCCCACCGACAGGCCGTTGTCGCAAAGCGCCACCCAGACCGTTCCCCGGCCGGCCGCGACATTTTCGACGGTGACCTGGATGGTCGCGGTCGTCGGACTCGCGGGCGGGGGCGGCTGATCCCCTTGGGACGCGCCCTCCGCTTGAGAATTGTCGGTCGCCGTCCCGGCCGATTGGCCGGAATCGGTTTGCGCGAGGCGCTCCAGGCCCCAGGCGTTGGCGACGGGCGCTGCCGGAGCGCCGATCATTCCGCCTGCCATCACGAGAATTACGCCGAGCTTCATGACAAATGGTCCAGACGCCTCGCTCTTGAGGCGCGGCGCCTATATCACGCCGTGCGGCCATAATAAGGAGCAAGAGGCAACCTGCGCCCGCACTTGATCGCGCCCGGCGAGCAATCTAAAGGTCAGTATTGCTGACCCTTAGCTGGCAAGGCAATGCAGCTTGAGCCGATCATCGCCTTCACCGTCTTCGCCATCGTGACCACCGTCACGCCGGGGCCGAACAATGTCATGCTGACGGCGACGGGCGCCAACGTCGGCGTCCGCCGCGGCATGCCGCACCTTCTCGGCGTTGCCTTCGGTTTCGCCTTCATGCTCGCTCTCCTGACGGTCACCATCGGGACGGTGCTGAACGACAGCCCGCGCGCGCTCTTTGCACTCCGCATCGCCGGCGTCGCGGTTCTGTTGTGGCTCGCATGGAAGATCGCGACGGCAAGCCGTAGCAAGGCTGCGGCGCGCGAGCGGCCGATCGGCTTCTTCGACGCCGTGCTCTTCCAGTGGGTCAACCCGAAAGCCTGGCTGATCTGTGCCGGCACGGTCAGCTTCATCCAGGCGGATGGGCCGCCGGCCTATGTGCAGGCGGTGCTTTTTGGCGCGATCGAGGTCATCTTCGGCACGCCCTGCATGCTTCTATGGCTCGGCTTCGGCGCGGCGATGCAGCGCTTCCTCCGCTCCGACCGGGCGCTGCGCACCTTCAATATCGCGATGGGATTGCTTCTCGCGGCGACGGTGCCGCTGCTGTTCTAACCGCTCACTGCCGCGCAACGTCCGTGCCGCCTGGCGAAAGCCCGGCGGAGAGCAGCTTCGGATCCTCCACCAGATAGAATTCCGGCACCGGCGTCGGGTCGGTGATCGTCATCCACAGGCGCGCGGCCGCGCCGGGATCGACATGGCCGTTTGAGAATTCGATGATGTCGTAGGGCTCAAACAACCGCTCGTTGTTCAGGAACGCGTCGGAGCCGACATCTCCCGACAGCGCGTCGAACTGCTTGAAGGAAAGCCCGTCGCCATAGACGCTCGGTTTCCTGAGCTGCTCCTGCAGCTCAAGCTCGAAGCCGGCCCAGACGCGCTTCGAGCGGTTGACGATCTCCTTCACCAGCGAGAGCGAGACATGCGCCGACATTTCATCGCCGCTTTGCAGCGCGCGATTGCGGATCACCAGCGTCGACGCCGCGACGTCGTCGAACTCCTCGACCAGCACCACCGGATCGTCCGCGGTCCCGGTTCCCGTCGCCGAAAGCAGCTTGAAGCCCCCGAGTTCGTCGGAGAAGGAGTAGATGCCGGCGGAGAATTCCGCCGCACCGCCGGGCCGCGCGCCCAAGAGCGCGGCCAGCACGGCAAGGCCGCAGAGGACAGGCGGACGAGGGGCGGAGCGCGCCTTGGGCATTCCTCACCTTTCGGGTGAGCCTGCCCGAGGCATCGCCGCGAGACAAGCGAGCGGCGGTCAGCTCTTGCGCGACTGCACCGGATAGGGCGTGCCGTCACGATGCACATAGGCGTCGCCCGCGGTCTTCATGTCGATGTCGGAATAGAAGGCCGCGTCGGCTTCGATCCGCGAGCCGACCTCGAGGATCAGTGCGTCCCTGCCGGAGCGGTTCTGCAGACAATGGCCGTCGCCGTCATTGGCCTTGAAGCCGGCACTGTCGCCGGCGCGGAGAATCTCCTCGCCGGAATCGGTGACGAGCACCACCTCGCCTTCGACGACATAGACGAACTCGTCCTCATGCGTGTGCCAGTGGCGCTGGCTTGACCAGGCGCCCGCCGGCAGCCGGCAGAGGTTGACGCCGAACTGCGTGAGCCCGGCGGCGTCGCCGAGCCTGATGCGCCGCCGCGCCCGGCATGGCTCGTCGAAAGGCGGCGGATAGAGCGTGCCGCCCACCGTCGGCGCTTTCGCCAAGTCGATCTTCTTCGCCATCGCTTTGCTCCTAATCCGCCATCGTCTCGATCGCCGCGAAGGCCTCAGCGCCCTTCTCTTCCTCAAACGGCGTCGCCACCTCTACGAAGGTGTCCGGATAAAAGCCGTTGAAGTGCGTGCGAAGCCCGAGGCTGTAGGCACCGATATGGCCGATCTCCACCCAGTCGCCGGTGTCGACCGTCTCCGGCAGCCAGAACGGCCGCGACAGGATGTCGACGGAATCGCAGGTGGCGCCGAAGACGCGGAACGGCGCGAGCTTCTCCGGGTTGCCGCTGCGGCGCTTGCGCGCGCGATCGTGGATCAGCCGCGCCGGCAGCGTGATCCTGCCGGTCCAGGAATCCGACAGCGAGCCCCAGATGCCGTCATTGATGTAGAGGCGCTTCCCCTTCTTCAGAAGCACGCGCACGATGACGGAGAGCGAACGCGCGACGATGACGCGGCCGGGCTCGGCGATCAGCGGCAGGTCGGAAAAACCCCATTCCTCGATGTGTTTTCGAAGCTCCGCCATCAGCTCGGCGAAGCCGGGCATCGGCTTTTTCGGGCGGCGCGGGTCATGGCCGTAGACGGCGGGAAAACCGCCGCCGACATCGAGCCCGGCAAGCGGCACACCGGCGCGTGCTCTGACCCAGTCGGCGGAGCCAAGCGCCCGCTCGTAGAGCCCCGGATCCTCGATCTGGCTCCCGACATGGAAGCAGAGGCCGGCGCGAAAGCCGATCCGGTCGATGCGCTGCAGCAACTCCACCGCGTGTGACGGCGCCGCGCCGAATTTCCGCGACAGCTCATAGGCGGCCGAGCCGCGCGTCCTGAGCCTGACGAAGATCGTGATGTCGGCCGGGTCGAGGTCGAGCGCGCGGACGATTCTGAGCAGCTTCGCGATCTCATCCTCGTGGTCGAGCGAAAGCACGCGGATGCCGAACCGTTCGAGCGCGAGCCGGATATCGGACTGCGCCTTGACCGGATGCATATAGAGAAGCTCGGCCTTGGGCGAGACGGAGCGCACCGCCTGAAACTCGCCGGGGCTCGCGACGTCGAATGCGCTGATGCCGGCTTCGGCGAGCGCGCGCAGAATGAAGGGCTCGCCGTTGGTCTTCACCGCATAGGCGGTCTTGCCGGGAAAAGCGCGCATGAAGGCGCGCGCGTCGTCCGCGAGCACCGACGGACGAAAGCAATAGACCGGCTGATCCGGCCGAAGCGCGAGCGCTGCCTCGTGCCCTGTTTCGAATCGATCGATTGCCGCACTCCCGGTTTCTGATTCCGCGTCTTAGAGGCTATTACGGCCCAATTGAAGGAAATGTGGCGGCGTTCGGCTGCACGCAATTGCGCAGAGACCAGCGCATTGCGAGACGCGGCGCGTTCAAAACGGCAGGCCGCGCAACAACAAGGGCGGGAGATATGGAGCCAATCTACTACCACTGCGGACACCGCCGGCGGCGCTTCGGCAGGCTCGAAGACCGCCTCAATGGCGCGACCCTATCGAAAAATCCTCATCCTGTGGATTATCCAACGATGCAATATATCATGGTTAAATAATTGACGACGCTAGATAAAGTTCAAATCGATGTTTCCTGCGGGCTTGCACATTCCGCAATGCATCACAGATTTCCTGTTCTGAACGCGCCGTTTCGGCGTTAAGATGCGTCCCGTGAAGCAGAGGGAGGCCACCCAATGACCTTCATCAAGCCTCTGAACGTCGTCGCCGTCTGCGCGGCCTTCATCTTTCTTGGAGCTATTCTGTTCGGCGTGCTCTGACACCACGGGCCTAATCGCCGCCGGCTCCTCGTAGCCGGAGCGCAGCTGGACCGGCGGCGACCTCATCTCTTCCGTAAGAATCTCGGCGTAGCGCTACGCGGCGCAGGCGGAAGTGTCTGCCGTCTCGGACTGGATGCCCAGATCGCGGCAGACGACTTCCGTCAGTTCGGCGCGGTTCAGCGTGTAGATGTGGAAGGCATCGACGCCCCGCGCGACAAGATCGGATATCTGTTCCACGCAGACCGCTCGCGCGATCTCCGCATGGACCTTGGAGTCAGGCTCGACGCCCTCGAAGCGGCGCACGAGGCTTTCAGGAATGCCCGCGCCGCAGCGCTCGGCAAAAGCCCGTACCGACGGGAAGCGATGGATCGGCATGATCCCCGGAACGATCGGCACGGCGATACCGGCGCGCCGCACGCGATTGAGATAGGTCTCGTATGAATCGTTGTCGAAGAAGAACTGCGTGATGGCACGGTCGGCGCCGGCATCGACCTTGCGCTTCAAGACCGCGATCTCCGTCTCCCAGTCGGGGCTTTGCGGATGGCGCTCCGGATAGGCGGAGACCGAAACCTCAGCCGCCCCTCCCCGCTTCAAAGCGTCGACCAGGTCGGCAGTGTTCCTGTAGCCCATCGGATGCGGACGGTAGGGCTCGGCGAGCCCCCCCGGCGGATCACCGCGCAGCGCAACGAAGTGCTCGACGCCGATTTCGTGGAAACGGCCGAGCGTGTCGCGCAGCAATTCGATGCTCGCGCCGGCGCAGGTCACATGCGCGGCGGTGGCGAGCCCGCGAGAGAGCATCGCGCGCACCGTTCCGAAGGAGCGCTCCTGCGACGTGCCGCCTGCGCCGTAGGTGACGGAGACATAGCGCGGGCGAAAGCGGGAAAGCCGCGCGACGGCGTCGTCAAGCATCTCCGCCTGCGCCTCGTTCTTGGGCGGAAAGAACTCGAACGAGACGGCGGGCGCCGCCTCCCTGCCGAGCGGGAGGGAGTGCGTCATAGCCCTGCCCCGGCTTGGCCAGCCACAACCTGGCCGCTGCCGGCAGCGGCCGCGCGGCGGTCGTGCGCCGTCCAGACGGTGACCGTCAGGCCATCGGACCCGGCATGCGGCGCAAGATCCTCCGCGGCGTCGAGTGCAAGTCCCGCGGCGGCGATCCATTGCTTCATCTGCTGGTGGCTGAAGCCGAGGCGGCGATGCGCGAGGCTGTCGCGCAGCGCCTCGTGCTCATGCGGCGCGAAGTCGACGACGATGAGCCGCCCGCCGGCCGCAAGTGCCGCCGCGGCTTCGGCAAGCGCCCGCCCCGGCTCGTCGAGAAAGTGCAGGACCTGATGGATGACGACGAGATCGAAGCTGTCGCGCACCACCGGCAGGTTCATGATGTCGCCGAGCTTGACGCGGGCATTGTCGACACCGGCGCGTTCGAGATTGGCGCGTGCGACGCCGAGCATCGCCGGCGAGAGGTCGACGCCGAGCGCGCGCTCCGCCCGGCCGGCGAAAAGCTCCAGCATGCGCCCGGTGCCGGTGCCGATGTCGAGCATGGCGCGGAAAGGGCCCACGCCCGCGCGCTCAAGCATCGCCGCCTCGACCTCACGCTCCGGCACATGCAGCGAGCGGATGGCGTCCCAGCGGCTCGCATGCTCGGCGAAATAGCGCTCGGCCGCCTCGCGGTTCTGCTGCTGCAGCGTCTGCAGGCGGCGCCTGTCGTGTTTCAGCAGCGGATCGCCGAGATCGACGCTGCCGACGATTTGCTGCACCACGGCGCGCCCGCCTTCTTCCTCGGAGAGCCGGTAATAGACCCACGAGCCCTCGGGGCTCCGCGCGACCAACCCGGCCTCGGCGAGCACCTTCAGATGGCGGGAGATGCGCGGCTGCGACTGGCCCAGAATTTCGGTCAGGTCCTTCACCGTGCGCTCGCCGCGCTGAAGCAGCACCAGGAGGCGGATGCGGGTCTCGTCGCCCGCTGCCTTCATCTGGTTGACGACAAGGTCGACCGACCGGCCCATCCGCCACTCCCCAAGAACGATATGCGTATATCTTTATATCGTTACGCGCAGGCGTCAAGGCTATCGGAGCGACACGCCAGTTGCTCCCCTGGCCAAGCAACGAGGAACCAGCGCAGCTAGGCCGGCTCGGAGAGTTCGGCCCGTGGGTGGTCGCGGTCGAGAAAGGTCACGGCATGGCGGCCGCCGCAGGCCGCGCTCAGAAGCGTAACGAGCTCTTCAGCGGCGGCCGAAACATCCCCGACACCGTTACCTTGCAGGGTAACGATCGCGCGCCGCGTCGTTTCGCCAATCGCCGAACGCGCATCCTGCCGCCAGTTCCAGCGCCGGCAGAGCACCTTCTCCTGATCGGCATAGACGACCTCGCCCGGCTTCGGCGGATCGGCGAGCGGCGCGCCGCTTGCGTCAAGCGCACCCATGTCGCGAAAATCGTCGCCGACGCGCGAAAAGCGGAACGCAAGATCGCCGGCGACGCGGTCGAGATCGTCGGCGCCGGCTGGAAGCACGTGCTTGAGCGACACGGCGTTATAGGCGTCGACGAAGCCGTTGATCTCAGGCAGCGCCGATCCGGCGAGCACGTTCTTGACCAGCCGCTCGACCGATGAGCGGTAGCTCGTCTTCTTGATGCCGAAGGCGCGATAGGCGCGCCGCCAGGCGGCAACGCCGGGAATTGCCGATAGCTCCATCCCGGCGAAACGCGCCCGCGTCTCCGCCTCTGCCGTTGCGATGAAAGCCTGAAGCGCCGCCGGCCGCGAGGTCGGAACGTCAAGGTCGGAGGCAATCACGACCGCGACGGAAAAATCGGGGAAGCCCGGCGCGATCTCGGAGATGTCGAAGCGCACGTCGGATTGCTCATCGCCGATCCTGGCGTGCCGGCGCAAGTCGCGTTATGCGGAGCGCCATGACGATGACCGCTCCTCCTAAGGCTGAACGCCCCGGCGAGATCCGCGCCGATCGGGACCCCGCGACAATGCCGAGCGATGCCGGGCTCGTCTTCATCGGCCGTGCGGAGACGCCGTGGCAAAGCCGCGACGACTGCCCGAAGAACTTGCGCGAGGCGCGAACACGTGGCGGCACGGCTGCGCTTACGATCGACCCGCCCTGGCGGGGCGGGCTCCGCGACCTCAAGCCCGGCGACGCGGTGATCGTGCTCACCTGGATGGACCGGGCGCGACGCGACCTCCTGATCCAGGCGCCGCGCCATCGCGAGGGGACGGCCGGCGTCTTCTCGCTCCGCTCGCCGGTCCGGCCGAATCCGATCGCGCTGCAGATCGTGCGGCTCCTCGCCATCGACGCCGAGGCGGGACGGCTTGAGGTCGACGCGCTCGACTGCCTCGACCAGACGCCAGTGCTCGACATCAAGCCGTGGCGCGCCGGCATAGACGTGCCGCCGGAAGCGGCCGGCGGTTAGAACCGGCGTTCCCGCGTTAACCTTCGATTAACGACTTCCCTGGACATGCTGAGTGCATGGGGAGGAAAAGTGACAATTCGTGAAGCTCTCGCAGAGCCGGGCCCGACTCACCGAAGAAGGATCGGAAAATCGATGGCCGCACAATCCGCTCAAGACGCGAAGCGCTTCGACCCGATCCATCAGCTCGAAGACGACCTGAAACGCGTCGGCATCGACCCCGAGCGTTTTCCGAAAACCCTCAAGCTCATCACGGCCGGTGTGCCGCAGCAGGCCAAGAAGATCGTCGAGGAAGCGGCCGAGCTCGCGATCGAGGCGATGCGCTGTGATCGCGACGCGGCGGTGCAGGAAGCTGCCGACCTCGTCTACAACCTCGTCGTCCTGCTCGAAGGGATGAGCATCCGCTTCGACGACGTCTGCAGCGAGCTTGAGCGGCGGCGTGGGCTCTACGGGATTGCCGCGCGCCAGCAGAAGAACGGCACCCAGTCCGCCTGAGGATGAGGCCTGCGATGCGCCAGCGCCGGCGCCCCTGCGAAAAAGATTAAGGCGAGAACACTTCAATTCTGCCGCAAGCGTGTTCAACCGGCGGCAGGCAAAGCGCGTCCCCGTTCTCGGTGAACCAATCGTTGCTGGCAACGGTTCCGGCAAAGGCGCGGATTTCCGCGCGCAGGCCCTGCAATCCAGACGAATTGTTGCGTTCACTGTTGGATCGACGAAACAATTGAGCAACCGCGAAACCATTTTGCGCCTCGCGCGTAAGAATGCCGAAGCGTTGAGACCTTATCTATCCAAGCAATGGCCCCATAAAACAGGCCTCATGGAGCGTCAGATGCTTACCGACTCAAGAAAGATCGCGCAGAAGGCACTTGCCGCGTTGGTCGTGGCGGTCGGTGTCGCTGGAATTGTCGGCACCGCCGGCGCCGCTGAGCGCAGCGCCGTCGCCGTCGCGGCCTATGCCGGAGCGCGCGTCGACACCGTCTTCGATCTCGTTGCCGACCTGCCGGTCGTCGCCGAAGTGATGGTGCCGCTCGCGGCCAAGGGCGACCTGCCGGTTCCGGTCGGCTGCATGGGCATGTCGGGCGACGCGCAGGATGAGTGCATGGACGTCGCCTATGAGCTCGACTCCGCGCCGAGCCTCGTCGTGGCGACCCGTTCCGGCACCACAACGACGCTTGAGCGCATGGACCAGATGACCGTCGCCGGCGCCGGCACGGTGATTCAGGTTCCGCACAGCGAGTAGGCGTTACGCGCCTTCAAAAGATTTCGACCGTTCGGCTAGTCGTCGCAGCGGTCCGGTGACGAACACCCGCCCCCCTCTCGTCCCGGACCGCCGCGGCGGCTTTCTGAAAAGAAACGGCTCCCCGCGGGGGAGCCGTTCGCTTTATCGGCCGTCGCGTTTCGCAGCGACGTCTCAGTCGCAGTAGATGTAGCCGTTCCAGGCTCGATAGCAGCCGCGCCGCGGATGATGGCGATGATGCTGCGGCGGGAGATAGAAGGGGAACGGGAAATAGAACTGCGGGTAGAAGCCGTCGTGACGATGCCGGCGGCGGTGATGATGCCGCCAATCGTCGCCGCGGTCACGCCGGTGCCAGTCCCGCACCGGCTCGATTGCCGCAGACCCCGACGCATAGATCGGCGCTGCCGGCGGCGCTGCAACCGCCGGCGCTGTGGTCGCGGCACTCGACCCGACTGCCACCAGGAGCACCGTCAGTGAAATAAGTGCGCGTCGCATGTCGTCTCCATTCTGGTTTCAGCGCTTGCGCGCTTGAAACCCCCTCCAACCAGGAAACGCATGGGGCGGCCAAATCAGGTGCGTCCCGTGTTCATTTTTTTGCGAGGCCGCGGACCTGTGATTGAGTGCTGATCCTATTCGATCGTCCAAGAGAGCGTGACCTGCGCGTCGAAGCTGAGCTCGCCGCCCTCGATCGGCGGCGGCGCCGCCGCCAGGTCGAAGCGCGCGGCGCCGGCCGCGAGCGGCTGCGGCGAGGACGCGTAGCCTTCCTCGATGCGGAAGATCGGCCCGAGCGTGATCCCGGCGGCCTCGGCATAGAGCTTGGCCTTGCGCAGCGCGTCCTTGACCGCCGCCTGGCGCGCCTGATCCTGAAGCGGCGCAGGATCCTCCACGGTAAAGGTCGGACCGGAGATCGAATTCGCGCCGAGCGTCACCACCTTGTCGAGCAGCGGCCCGACCCGCGTCAAATCGCGGATGCGCAGCGTCAAATTGTTGGTGACGCGGTAGCCGACGATCTCCGGCTTGAAGGACGCGGAATTGTTGTCGTTCTGCGGCGGCTGCGAATAGACCGGATCGACCGAGAAGCCGGAGGTCTGAAGGTCGCGCGCCTCGATCCCCTCCGCCTTGAGCGCGGCGACGATGCCGTTCATGGCTTCGGAATTCGACTGAAGCGCGACCTTGGCGGCATCCGCCTCGCTGACGACGCCGAGCGTGATCAGCGCCATGTCGGGTGGCGCCGTGACCTTGCCCTCGCCGCCGACCGTCAAAAGCCGATGGTCGCCGGCGGTCTGGCTCTGCGCCGCCGCCATGCCGCTGAGCGGCAGCACCAGCACCAGCGCGACCAGAGCCCCGATCAGAGCCACGACCGGGGCCGCGCCGAGCGTCGCACGAATTGTCTGCCTCATCGTCCGTTCCTCGTTTTTCTCCGCAGGCAATCGCCGCCGATTGCGGCAATTGCGCGGTGTTCCTCCGGAGCATCATATCCGCTCAGCCTTTGACGCGCCGCAACGCGCAATCCTTGGCGGCGTGCGCTTGCCGCTCCGCACGGAACGTCGTAACCCGCGTGGCCTTGGGGGTCCGTAGCTCAATTGGTTAGAGCCGACGGCTCATAACCGTCTGGTTGTAGGTTCGAGTCCTACCGGACCCACCAGCCTTCGCTTGCTTCGCAAGCTACGGCTCGGCAAGCCAACTTAGGGCCTTCAAAGGCGAAGCAAGCGAAGGCTGCCGCGCCGAAGCCCAAAGGGCGAAGGCGGGCGACGCCGCAAGCGCCTCACCGTACGCCTCCGTGACCGGACGGAGTCCTTCGCGGCGTGTAAACGGTCCTGTCCTTGATCCGGAGGAAGATGCCGCGTGATAAGACAAAACGCTGCTTCTGGCGCTCAAACGGCCGAAAGGAGAGACGGCCGTGAGAGGTGTTCAGTGCATCGTCGCCGACGCGGTGGCTGCCACGGCTTCCGCCGCGCGCGCAGAGCCTGTGGCAGAAACTGATCATGGACTGCCGCCCAACCATGGATTACGACCAGCGGGGCTGCGTTCGCGCGGGTCTTGCGTTGGCCAGGGAACGGCTCAGGAGGGCGCTTGTCTCGACGAAGAAAATCCACGATCTATGACATTGCGGTAGCCACAGACGCGTCGCCGACAACCGTCAGCTTGGTGCTCAACGGCTCCTGGCAGAGATATCGCATCAAGCCTGAGACCGCGACCCGGATCCTGAACTGCGCCGAGAGCCTGGGCTACGCCGTCAATTTGAAGGCGCGCGGATTGCGCCTGTCGCAGTCCGGCCTCGCGGGCATGATCCTGCCGCACTACCGCAACCGTTTCTTTGCGGGCCTTGCTGAGGCATTTGAAGCGAATGCGCGCAGCCGAGGGCTCTGTCCGATCGTGGTCAGCACGCATCGCAATCCGAACAACGAAGTCAGCGTCACCGAGACCCTGCTCGCCCAGCAGGTCGAGTTCCTCTTCATATCCGGTGTTCACAATCCCGATCCGCTCAACGAGTTGTGCCGGGCGGCCGGCGTCCGGTGCGTCAACATCGATCTTCCGGGCTCGCGCGCGCCCTCCGTCGTCTCAGACAACCGCGGCGGCGCAAGAGAGTTGACCAAGGTGGTGATCGGCAAGCTCCTGAACAGAGGGGCCGACACCTCGGACATCTTCTTTTTCGGCGGTGCGGCGAAGGACGAGGCGACGCGCAATCGGCTGCTCGGGTTCAAGGATGCGGTGGCGGAGCACGGGATCAAGCTCGCACCACACGCTGTCGACTGTTGCGGGTATCCGCCGAGCCAGGCAGCTCTTTCGCTTGCGGCCCGCTACGCTGAGCTCGGGCGTCTCCCGTCCGGTCTCTTCGTCAACGGCGTGACCGCGTTGGAGGGCGCCCTGCGCTTCACCTCCACGCTTCCGGCAAGCGAGCTTCAATCGGTTGTGGTCGGGAGTTTCGACTGGGATCCGTTCGGAGCGCACCTGCCGTTCGATGTGACGATGGTGCGCCAGGACGTTGAGGTGATGATGAGCGAAGGCTTTGCATTGCTCGACGCCCACAATGTCGATTTCTGTCCGCTCGTGGTGGTGCCCACCAAATTCGGAAAGGTGGGCGAGCTCGACGGCGTGGAGGAAGATTGGAACGGCGAAGTCGATGCCGTCCGGCGCAGCCGGGAGCCGGTCGCCGTCTCCTGATCCGCCCATCAACGCGGCTCCCGTCGGGTCTCGGATAATCCCGAACACGCGGCTGCTAAATCTATTTAGCAGCTTGACTGAGCAGGCCCGGTGGTCTCTATTTGCCCAGGTCCGAATTCAAGCGGCAAACAGCGTTCAAGCTACTCAACGCTTTGCACAATTTGAGCCGCACATTGCTCGCGCGGAGGCGTGACGGGAGGGGGCGAGAAGAGCAACGCTTACCTGCCTTGCGACAGGTGCAGGTCGGTTGCTCGATGGCATCACAACAGACGCCGGACTCTGAGGAGTTGTCAAAGAACCAAAAAAGGCATCCAGCCTGCAATAGGGAGGACTATCAATGCTGAAAAAGACAGTGTGCCTCGCCGCGATCGGCGTGGCTCTTTCGCTTGCGACTTTGGGCGGGGCGAGCGCCAAGGACGCCAAGATCGGCGTCGTGGTCAAGATCGGCGGCATCCCCTGGTTCAACGCCATGGAGCAGGGCATCAAGGAAGAAGGCGCCAAGATGGGCGACGATGCCTTCATGATCGGCCCCACCAGCGCCGATCCGGCACTGCAGGTGCGCGCCATCGAAGATTCGATCGCCCAGGGCGTCGATGTTATCGGCGTCGTGCCCAACGACGCGGCGGTGATCGAGCCGGTGCTGCAGAAGGCGCGCGATGCTGGCATCAAGGTCGTGACGCACGAATCGCCCGATCAGAAGAATGCCGATTGGGACTTCGAGATGGTCTCCGCCCAGGGCTACGGCGAGGCGCATGCCGAGATGCTTGCCAAATTGATGGGCGGCAAGGGCAAGTACGTCGTCTATGTCGGCTCGCTGACCGTGCCGCTTCATAATCTGTGGGCCGATTTCGCCATCAAGTATCTGGCGGCGAAGTATCCCGACATGCAGATGGTCGGCGACCGCTACGGTGTGGCGGAGAGCGTCGACGACAGCCGTAAGACGGCGCTCGACGTGATTGCCGCCAACCCCGACATCGGCGGCTTCCTGACCTTCGGCAGCCAGGGCCCGATCGGCGCCGGCCGCGCGCTTGAGGAACAGCATCTCTGCGACAAGGTTCCGCTCGTCGGCTCGTTCTCGCCGGGGCAGGGCTCGGCGCTCTTGAAGTCCGGCTGCATCGACGGCGGCTTCATGTGGAACCCGATGGAGGCGGGACGTGTCTTCGTCCGCATCGGCGATCTCCTGGCGAGCGGCGGCGAGGTCACGGACGGCATGACGATCGAAGGACTCGGCGTCGTGCATCCCGACTTCAAGGAGGGCAACATCATCGTCGACGCCCTGCAGCCGATCACCGTCGACACGGTCGACGAGCTTGCGGGGATGGGCCTCTAGGCGGATAAATTCGTCGGCGGCGCGCTGGGCTGTCTTCGGGCGGCCCGGCGCCAGTCTTCGCATGGTCAGGCTTGGCGGGTGCTCTTGACGAACGGGATTGCCCATGACGCGCCGGCGGCGGCGCCGCCGATCCTGTCGCTGCGCAATGTGAGCGTGACCTTTGGTGGCGTCAAAGCGCTGCAGGAGGTGAGCTTCGAAGTGTTGCCCGGCGAGGTTCAGTGCATCGCCGGCGAGAACGGGTCCGGCAAGAGCACGCTGATCAAGGTCATTACCGGCGTTTATCGGCCCGAGCCGGGAAGCGATTTCATGGTCGGCGGGAAGGCGGTCGAGGTCATGACGCCCGCACAGGCGCGCGCCGCGGGCTTTCAGGTCATCTGGCAGGACCTTTCGCTGTTCAACGAGATGACTGTTGCCGAGAACATCGCGATCGAAGCGGTGCTCGGCGCCGTGCCGAGGCGGGTCGATCACGCCGCGATGCGCCGCACCGCGACGGCCGTGCTGGAAAGGCTCGGGACGCAACTCGACGTCGACGCCCGGCTCGGCGGCTTTGGCGTGGCGCAGCGGCAGATCGTGGCCATAGCGCGCGCGCTGGTGCGCGAGGCGCGCGTCATCTTCATGGACGAGCCGACCTCGTCGCTGACCCGGCAGGAGACGCTTCTGCTCCTCGACATCGTCCGCACGCTCTCCAAGAGCGGAATAGCGGTCGTCTTTGTCAGCCACCGGCTGGCGGAAGTTCTGGAGATTTCGACGCGCGTGACGGTGCTCCGCGACGGACGTCTGGTCGGTGTCTATCCGACCAAGGATATGACGCAGACGCGCCTCGCGGAACTGATGACCGGAAAGACTTTGAACCAGGCGGTAACGGCCCGTGACGTCGCAGCCGCTGTGCCGGTGCTGAGCGTCTCCGGGCTGACGCGGCATGGCGAATACAACGATGTCTCCCTCGCTATTCACAAGGGCGAGACGCTCGGTCTGACCGGTCTCCTAGGCGCGGGGCGGACGGAGCTCGCGCTGTCGATCTTCGGAATGACCCGGCCCGCAAGCGGCGAGATCGCGATCGACGGCGCTCCCGTCAAGCTGCGCTCAAATCGTGACGCGATCCGTGCCGGGGTCGGCTACGTCTCGGAGGACCGTCTGTCGCTCGGCCTTATCCAGCAGCAGTCGATCGCCGACAATCTCGTGGTGACCGTGCTCGGCAAGATCCTCGAAGCCGGGCTGATCTCGCCGCGCAAGCAGCAGAAGCTCGTCGCCACATGGATCGGCAATCTGGCGATCAAGGTCGGCGCGCCGGAGGATCCCGTCACGACCCTTTCCGGCGGCAATCAGCAGCGCGTCGCGATCGCCAAATGGCTCGCGACCGAACCGAAGCTCTTGATCCTCGACTGTCCGACCGTCGGAGTGGACGTCGGTGCGCGCGCCGGAATTTTCGAGATCGTGAGGCAGCTTGCCGCGGAAGGTCTCGCCATCCTGCTGATCTCGGACGAGGTGCCCGAGGTGTATTTCAATTCGGACCGCGTCCTGCACATGAGGTCAGGCAGCATCGTCGGCGAGTACGATCCAAGACGGGTGAGCCTCGCCGAGGTTGAAAGAGCCGTCTATGCGTAGTCTGGCCCGAACGCTGCGCGCCAATCCCACCGAGTCCTGGCTGCTTGGGCTGCTCGTCGTAATTTCCGCAGCGTTGTCGTTCGCGGCGCCCGAGTATCTGACGTTCGCAAATCTCTTCAATCTGCTGAACACGAGCTCGGTCAACGTCATCTTCGCGGTCGGCCTGCTTGTCGTGCTGATCTCCGGCGGAATCGACATCTCCTTCGCCGTTGCGGCCTCGGTGGTCCAGTACGTCGTGGCCACGATCCTGATCGACAGCGGCGGGGGCGGCTGGGTAAGCGGCGTTCTTCTCGCAGCGGCGGTGGGCATCGCGCTCGGCGCCGTCAACGCCACGTTCATTTACGGCTTCGGCATCATTTCGATCGTCGTGACGATCGCGACCTTCAACATCTTCTTCGGGCTCTTGATGTTCGTCACGCACGGCGTTTCGATCTACGCCCTGCCTGATTGGTGGACGCATCGAACGGTGCTCATCAGCTTTCAGCAGGCGAACGGGCTTTGGGCCGACCTCACGCTTCCGGTCCTGATCATGGCGATCTGCGTGGTCGCGACCTTTGTTCTCGTCCGCTACACGACCACCGGGCGGCAGCTCTACGCCTTCGGCGACAATCCCGAGGGGGCGCGGCGGCTCGGCATCAACATCGCCGCGATGCACTTCATTCCCTATTGCTGGCTCGGGATGATGGCCGGGATCGGGGGGCTCGCCCAGGTCCACTACACGCAGGAAGTCGTGCCGAACGCGCTGATCGGGCGGGAGCTCGACGTGCTCGCCGCCGTCGTTCTGGGCGGGGCGCGCCTCGGCGGCGGCAGGGGCTCCGTGCTCGGCTGCGTGCTCGGCGTGTTCCTGGTCTCCGTGACGCAGAACGGGCTGAACCTTCTCGGGATCTCCCCCTATGCGTTCAAGATGATCATCGGAGCGATCATCCTCGTCGCAATTACGCTTTCGAGCGATCAGCTGACGCGCATGCTGAGCGGCGGCCGGCGCGCGGCGGACCAGCATGGTTGAGGCGGCCCCCGGCCTTCGCGGCAAACGCCGCCGTGCGAGCGGCCTCGCAAGCCTGGCCGCGGCGGTCGGCCCGGAGGCCATCGGGCTCGCTGTCGCCCTGATCGCCGTCATTGCGATCTTCAGCGTGTTCAGCCCGCGCTTCCTGACACGCGCCACGTTCGATTCCGCCGCCTTTCAGTTGCCCGAACTCGGGCTCCTGACCCTGGCGATGCTGATGCCCATCATCTCCGGCGGCCTCAATCTCTCCGTGACGTTCACCGCCAACATTTGCGGCCTGACGCTCGCCTGGGTGTTTCATGCCTATGGCGGAATGGACGCCGGGCCCATGGTCTTTCTGGTGGGATCGCTGGCGGCGCTGTGCGTGGGCGCGGCGACCGGCCTCGTCATGGGCACGGTCATCGCGTTCACCGGCGCCCATCCGATCCTCGTTTCCCTGTCGATGATGATCTTCGTGCGCGGCCTTGGAGAGTTTCTCACGCGCGGCGGAGATATTTCGGGCTTCCCCGATTTCATCAGTCCGATCGGTCACGGAACGCTGCTCGGCATTCCGATCCCGATGCTCATCCTGATCGCGGCTTTCGTGGTCTGGCACGTGATGATGTCGCGGGGCCGGCTCGGTTTCGGCACCTACATGATCGGCTCCAATATCGAGGCGACGCGCTACTCCGGCGTCAACACCAAGCGCGTGCTGGTCATGATCTACGTGCTCTCCGGCGCCATGTGCGGTCTTGCCGGCATCATCATGCTCGCACGCTTCAACTCGGTGCGCGTCGGCCACGGCGAATCCTATCTTCTGATCACCGTGCTCGCCTGCTTCCTCGGCGGCGTCAATCCGTTCGGCGGCTTCGGCAGGGTCACGTCCGTCTTCCTCGCGCTGATCATCCTTCAGGTGCTTTCGTCGGGGCTCAACCTGCTCGGCGCCAACCAGCATCTCGCCACGGCGATGTGGGGCATTCTTCTGATTGCGGTGATGGTGCTGCGCTGGGCGTCGGCGCGGTTCGGGTTCTTCGGCAAAGGCGGGAGTGGCGAGCGATGAGGGGGTTCGGCGTTCATACCAGCATGTGGGCGATGGGCTGGACCCACGAAGCGGCGGAGCGCGCCGTCGCAGCGGCGAAGAAATACGACGTCGACTTCATCGAGATCGCGCTATTGCAGCCGGCCGCAGCGGACGCCGCGCATACGCGCAAGCTGCTTGAGCAGAACCGTCTCCCCGCAGTGTGCTCGCTCGGCCTGCCTGAGTCGGCGTGGGCTTCCGTCCGCCCCGAGGCGGCGATCGCGTATCTCGACGTCGCCATCAACAAGACGGCCGACATGGGCTGCGAAGCGCTATCCGGCGTGATCTACGGCGGGATCGGCGAGCGCACCGGGAAGCCGCCGACGCAAGGGGAGATCGACAACATAACGCGCGTGCTCGCGGCGAGCGCAAAGACCGCGAAGTCGCGCGGGATCGAGCTCGGAGTCGAGGCCGTGAACCGCTACGAAAATCATATCGTGAATACCGCACAGCAGGCCGTCGATCTGGTGGAGCGGATCGGCGCGGACAACATCTTCGTGCATCTCGACACCTATCATATGAACATCGAGGAGAAGGGCGCGGCGCTCGGTATTCTCGCGGCGCGCGATCACTTGAAATACATCCATCTTTCGGAGAGCGATCGGGGCACGCCGGGAGAAGGCAATTGCCCCTGGGATGCAATCTTCACCGCGCTCGCCGCCATCGACTTCAAAGGCGGGCTCGCCATGGAGAGCTTCATCAACCTGCCGCCCGAGATCGGGGCGGGTCTTTCCGTCTGGCGGCCGGTCGCCAAGAGCGAAGCCCACGTCATGGGCAGGGGTCTGCCCTTTCTTAGAAATAAGGCACTGCAATACAACCTGATCCAGTAGTGTTCAGCGGCGCGGCCCCGCGGCCCGTGCGGTTTTTTCAGGCCTCGATCCCGGAAGAGCCGTTGGCCCGATCGGCGGCCAGCCGATTGAGGGCGCCGGGCGGGCTGCCCGTCAGACGCCGACTTTCGCGGACAAGATGGGCCTGATCCGAATAGCCGGATGCGATTGCCAGGACAGCTGTGCTTTCAGATGAGCTCTCCACCAGGCGAAGATAGCGCTGATGCCTGAGGATGCGCTCCAAAGTCTTCGGTCCGTAGCCAAAGGCTTCGTCGAAGCGGCGGCGCAATGTTCTTTCGCTCATGCCAAGCGCGCGGCCGAGCCATGGAACAAGCGGTGCGCCCGGCGGGGCGCCGGCGGCGACGAGGCGATAGGCCGCCTGCATCTGCCGATCGGCCAACTCGAATTCAGGAACCATCCGGCCCACGACGCGCTGAAGCGACTGCACGAGTGCGTCGATGTCGTCTTCATTCGCGGCGTCAGCTGCTGCTCGCCGGGCGCGAACGCCCCACAAGGCCTCAAGGTCGGTCCGCCGATTGGCGATCTCGCTGGCGGCAAGTCCGAGCCAGGCCGCGGCGGCGGCGGGGCGGAAGCGGAATCCGATCACCAGCGTTCCGGCGGGAAGATCCTCGGTCACCGCTTCACTGTCGGGACCAGCGACTCTGAATGCATAATCGATCCATTGCAGGTCGATCGTTCCGTCAGACGCAACCACGATCGGAGAGGCATCGTTCTCGGGGAGTCTATGGGCCCAGATCGACGAGAACGCTCGAAGACCTGCGGCGGCTACCGGCCAATGGCGAAATGTTCCGGTGAGGCGTGCGGGAACGGGGGTCATCCGCTGCCCTCCTCTCTTCGCAGGAACAGCTAGCACCCTTTCGCGTCCGGATTTGGACTTCTCCTTGTTCCCGGTCCGACGGCATCCGCCGTCGCGTCCTGGCCAATTCCTTCAATCCCAAGATGGCGCCATACAATACTTTCGTCGGCGTACGGCCCGCCGGAGTGGCCGCAGTCCGACGATCGGCGGGATGCGCAATGACGAAGGAGAAGACCGATGAGAGCGCGATTTGGCGTACTGACACTCGGCGTGGACGACCTCGAGACGTCGTTGAAATTCTATCGCGATGGGCTCGGGTTTCGGACGGAAGGAATCATCGGACAGGAGTTCGAGCACGGTTCCGTCGCTCTCTTCCACCTTGAAGGCGGCCAGATCCTTTCCCTTTTCCCGCGCAGCGACCTCGGACTGGATGCGGGAATCGCCGCGACATCCCGCAGTCCCACCGAATTCAGCATCGGTCACAACGTGTCCAGTGAAGCCGAAGTCGATCAGGTCATGGCTCGGGCTGAAACGGCGGGAGCCCACATCACGATGCCGGCGCGGAAGACTTTCTGGGGCGGCTATGCCGGATATTTCCAGGATCCCGACGGTCATCTCTGGGAAGTCCTGCACAATCCGGCCTTCCTGCCGGATGAAGAATGAGAAGGCACTGGCCCCCCGGTGAAGGCGCGGGGTCTCGGCGTCCCAGGCGGCCCGTCCCTGGATGGGCCGCTGGTGCTCCGACCGTTCCGTGCCCTATTTGACGGCGCCCATCGTCAGTCCCTCGACCAGATAGCGCTGCATGATGAAGGCGAAGACGATGACGGGAAGCGACACCATGAACGCGCCGGCGCTGATCGTGTCCCATTGATGCCGGTCAGCTTTCCGAACTGCTCCGATGACTGCCGGTAAGCCTCCCAGGAACCGCCCCCTGCGCCGAGCATGACGTTGAGGGTCGTCCCGGCGTATTTCTGCGTGAGTTCCGCGGCCCAGCCGACGCCAGCCGGCACGAAGGGCAAGGTCGCGGCGGCGAGTGCGCCCTTCAGCAGCGTACGACGCTTCATCATTGGTCCATTCATCCTACGGTCCTCCCAGTTTGCCTCCGCGCGGTTCGCGGAAGCGGCCGCGCCCCGGCGGCCCTCTCGCATCGCGCGTTTCATTGAACGCTCCCGGCGCCCGCACTCGTTCGCGGGGTCGTCTCTTCCACCGGCGCCGACTGCTGCGGCGTCCGCGCATTGAGCGGCGCGTCGCCGAGTTCGAGCTCCGAAAGCACCTCAGGGCGCCGCCAGTCGCGCCGCGCCGTCTCGCTCAGGACGAGCCCATGGCCGGGCCGCTCCGGCGCGAATATCCAGCCCGCGCGGATTTCCATCGGCTGCTCGACGAGGTGGCCGAGATTCTGGAACGAGTATTCGAGCCACTCCACGTCGGGCAGCGCGCAAGCCAGATGCACGCCGTATTCGAGAAACGTATTGCCTACCGTGATCGGGATGCAGCGTTCGGCGGCGAGCCAGCCGATCCGCATCAGGTCAGTGATCTGACCGTGAACGTTCAGGACATCAGCGCCGCCGGCTTGAAGCAGCTGCTGCTTACCGGCCGCGTCGAGATATTCGCCGGAATTGATGCGCGTCCACGGGCAGCTCTGGCGCAGAAGCCGCAGCCCGTCGAAGTCCCCGCGCCGAACTGGATCTTCGACCAGTAGATGTCGTAGCCGGCGCGCCGGATCGCCTCGAGCTTGATGATCGCTTCTTTTGCGTCCCAGGCCTCGTTGGCGTCGATCATGATCAAGCTGCCGGGCCGCACGGTCTTGACCAGCAGCGCCAACCGGTGGAGATCCCGCTGGAAGTCGCGCGACCCGACCTTGATCTTGAAGGCCTCGTATCCGAGCGCATCGGCGTGGGCGAACAGCGCCGTGAAGTCGGCGTCGTTCAAGTGGAAGTCGAGGCCGCTCGCATAGGCCCGGACCCTGTTGCGATCCCCGCCGAGCAGGCGGTAGAGCGGCAACCCGACCTGCTTTGCCGCGAGGTCCCAGAGCGCCACCTGCAGGCCCGTGTGAAACGGAAGGCTGAACGGCCGGTTGTTGCCGCCGCGCGGCCCGGCGATGCGATGCACCAGCGCGATGGGCGACTGTCCTTCGAGCTGCGGCCAGACTTCCTCGGCGAAGACGCGCCGAAGTTCGGCTTCGGCAGGAAGCGGATGGAACAAGGTCTGGACAAAGCCCAGTCCCACCGCGCCGCTATCGGCAATCAGTTCCAGTGCAGCTACATTGACGGAGTCTGCGCGAACCTGGCTGTCGCCGATTGTCCTGTCGCGCCGGAACTGGAAGCGCGTGACGCGAAACTCGGAGAGGTGCATAGGATTGATCGATTAAGTTGCTTAACTGATATATCAGTGACCGCGACTAATAGATCAGTCGGACCGACATTACAAGCGATGCGACGGCAATCAGCGAGTGCCCTGGCGGCGACCGAAGCCGGTGGGCGGCGAAGCGACGCCGCCTACGAGCGCATCCTCGAGCTGCTTTTCAACCGGCTGCTGCCGGCCGGCGCGTTCGTGTCCCAGAGCGAGCTGGTGCGTCTGACCGGCATTCCCGTCGCGCCGCTGCGTGACGCCTTGCGGGTGCTCGAAGCCGAGGGCGTGCTGACGATCCAGCCGCGCTCCGGCATTCAGTTCGTGAAGCCGGGGCTGGAGCTCACGAAATCGACGTACCAGTTCCGCACGATTATCGAGCGGGCCGCCGTGCGTGTCTTCACGGAGACCGCCGATGATGAGAGCCTCGCGGTGCTGCGCCAGAGCCATGAGGCGCTGAAACGGCAGATCGAGAAAGGCGGGCTGAACGAGGAGATCGTCAGAGGGCTGGACCAGCTCGAGAGGCAGCTCCACGACAGCGTCGTCGGCGTCCTGCACAACCCGCTGATCGACAACAGCTACCGGCGCATGCACAACTACCTGCGCCTGGTGCGGCTCGATCGCAAGCTGACCGTGCCGTTGGGGTTGCGCACGATCCGCGAGCACATGGCCATCATCGACGCCTGCGAGGCGCGCGATCCGGATGCCGCCGAGGCGGCAGTGCTGGCGCATTTCACAGCCGCGCTGCAGCGTCACATGGGGCTGTTCTAGACGGGGCCGTATGGTGCGCCGGCGGATTGCGGCGCCAATCGGTTATCGCCGGGGCAAACGCACGACAGATAGGTCAACCATGAAGCTTGCAGGCGAAGTCACGATCGTCACGGGAGCCGGCCGGGGCATCGGCCGGCAAATCGCATCGGAGCATGCCAGGGAGGGAGCCAAGGTCGCGTTGCTGGCCCGGTCGGCCGGCGAAGTCGAAGCGACTGCGGCGGAGATCGCCGCCGATGGCGGCACGGCCGGCGCCTACGCCGTCGACATCCTCGACCTCGACGCGATCGAGAAGACCTTTGCGGCCGTCGAGGAGACGCTCGGTCCGGTCACCGTGCTCGTCAACAACGCCGCCGTGTTCAAGGCGATCGGCCCGATCTGGGAGGTCGACCCGGATGCATGGTGGGGCGACGTCGAAACGACCGTCAGAGGATCCTTCAATTGCTGCCGGGCGGTTGTGCGGGGAATGATGTCGCGCAAGCGCGGCCGCATCGTCAACATGGCGGGCGGCGGCACCGCCGGATCGTTTCCGAGCGGCTCCGGATATGCGACCGGCAAGGCCGGCATCCTCCGCTTCACCGAATGCCTCTCCGATTCGCTTGCCGGCAGCGGCGTCCTCGTTTTCGCGATGGATCCCGGCCTCGTCCGGACGGCGATGACGGAGTATCAGCTATCGAGCGCGGCGGGCCAGACCTATCTGCCCGACATCGGCCGACTGTTCGAGACCGGGATCAATGTGCCGCCGACGCTTGCCGCGCGCCTGAGCGTGGAGATCGCGCGCGGCCGCTTCGACAGGTTGGCCGGGCGCATGCTCATGGCGGCGCGCGGCGACCTTGAGCTGAGTGTCGGCGCGATCGAGGACATCCTCGCCGCGGACTTTCGCAGCCTGCGGGTCAACGGCATGCCGCCGGAGCGGCCTTACGTGCCGTAGCGTTGAGGTCGGTGCAGCGCGTCAGCCGATCTCGATCAGCGCCTTGATAAGCCCGGTCTTCTCTGTCGCCCAGACCGGGATGTCGCGTGCGGCCTCCGCGAGGCGCGTGCGATGGGTGATCAGGCTGTCGATGGGCACGTCGCCGTCGCGGATCGCCGCGATGACGCGCTGGAAATCAGCGTTCGTGGCGTTGCGGCTCGCGAAGAGCGTCATCTCCTTGCCGTGGAAATCCGGGTCCTTGAACGTGATCGCTTCCTTGACCACGCTGACCAGCACGTAGCGCCCGCCGTGCGCCACCAGGTCGAACCCCTCCTGCATCGCCGCCGCGCTGCCGGTTGCGTCGAACACGATGTCGAAGCCGACGTTTCCGGTGAATGCGTTCACGGCCTCCAGCAGCACGCTGCCCGCCGACGGAAGCGCCGATGCCCCCGTTATGCGCTGCGCCGCGGCGGCACGCTCCGGATCGCGATCGAAAACCATCACTTTGGCCCCACAAAGCCGCGCGAACAGCGCGACGCCAAGCCCAATGGGCCCCGCCCCAACGACGAGCACGTTGTCATCGCCCGACACGGCCCCGCGCCTCACCGCGTGCGCGCCGATCGAGAGGAATTCGACCGCCGCGCACTCGTCGGCGCTGAGCCCCTCGGCGTGGATCAGGTTCTTCGCCGGCAACGACAGAAGCTCCGCCATGCCGCCGTCGCGATGCACGCCGAGCACCGATATCTCGACGCAGCAGTTCGGCTTGCCCGCACGGCACGCGACACACTTGCCGCAGGAGAGGTAGGGATTGACCACGCAAATCTGGCCCGGCGAGAAGCCGGAGCCCGCCGGCGCCTCAATTACCTCCACGGCGAGCTCGTGCCCCATCACCCGGGGATACTCCAGGAAGGGGTGGCTGCCCTCGTAGATGTGATAGTCGGTGCCGCAGATTCCGACACGGCGCGGGCGAACCAGCGCCTCGATGTCCCCTCGTTTCGGCGCGGACCTGTCTGCAAGCTCCAGTTCCCCCGGCCTCACGCAAACGATGGCCCGCATGACGTCCTCCGGTTGATCAGAAACGGTGCGCGCGAAGCAGGATCAGTCGCCGGCCTGCCGCCGCTTCTGAACGTTGTCGATGATAGACAACAAGCGCAATGAGCAGTCCTTCCAGGACCATCTCCCAGAACGGATCGACGCCGAGAAGCACCGCCGCATTGCTCATCGTGTTGAAGAGCACCGCCCCGACAACCGCTCCGAGCACCGTGCCCCTGCCGCCGAAGAGGCTCGCGCCGCCGACCACGGCGGCTGCGATCGCCTGCAGCTCGTAGGCGTTTGCCATCGAGGGGGAAGCAACGCTGAGGCGCGACACGAGCAATATGCCGGCGAGCGCCGCAAGGCCGGAGCTGATCACGTAGGCCGATGACGGTGATGCGGAAGGTGCTGATGCCCTGGCGGCGCGCGGCCTCGGCGTTGGAGCCCATCGCGTACATGTAGCGTCCGGTGCGGGTATAGCGCAGCAGGTAGTGGATCACGATTCCGACGACCAGCATCGTCCAGAAGAGATTGGGCAACCCGGTGGTGCCGCGGGCGAAATTCTTGACCTCGGCAGGCAGTCCGCCGACCGTCATGCCACCGGAGAGGAGCAGGGCAAGGCCGCGATAGACCTGGAGGCCGGCCAAGGTCACGATGAAGGCGGGAATGCCCAACCGCCCGATCGCCACGGCGTTGGTGAACCCCACGAGAACGCCGGCAAGCAGGGCCAGCACGGCGGCAGGTGCGAGGCCGAAGCCGTGTCCGCACATCTGGGCGAACGCGACACCGCAGAACGCGGCGACCGAGCCCACGGACAGGTCGATGCCGGCGATGACGATCGTGCACATCACCCCGATCGCAACGATTGCTGCAATCGGCGTCTGCCGCATGAGATTGCTGATGTTGTTGTCGGTGAGGAAGTTGGGGGTCGCCAACGACAGCGCGATCCAGAGCGCCACCGTGAACCCGATCACATAGCTCTCGATCGGAAGATGCTGGAAGAGCTTACGCACGGATGGCCCTGTCTCGCGATCAAGGTTACGCGATGCCGATTGCACTGTCATGGGCGGAGCATTCGCAGAAAATGACAAAGGCCTCCGGGGCCGCCGTGGCGGCCCCGGACGCAGGTTCAAGGCGTTCAGTTCCCCAGGAACGGGCTCAGCTTGCGCTTCGTGACGTCGAGCAGCCCTGCGAACTTCGGGTCGTCCATGTTGGCCATCGTCACGACGCCGACGCCGGTGTCGACATCCTTCGGCAGCCGCACGCCGTGGGCGGCGGCATAGCCGTACCAAACGCCGCCAAAGCCCATCATGTAGGGATCCTGGATCACCAGCGCGTAGATCGAGCCGTCCTTCAGGTGCTCCAGTTCGCCGGAGTCGGAATCGAAGGCCACGAGGCAGAACTTGTCGCCGATGTTCTGCTCGGCGACTGAGGCGCCGGCGCCCGTGCCCATCTGCGCGTTATCCGCGAACAGGCCGACGAGGTCGGGATCCTTGGTCAGCATGTCGGCAGTCAGGTTCATGCCTTCCGCTTCCTCGTTGTTGGCGACCCGGTTGCCGACAACTTCGATGTCCGGATAGGCCTTCATGCCGTCAATGAAGCCCTTGTCGCGCGAGTCGAGGGACTCATGTCCCGCCATCGCGGTGAGATAGCCGACCTTGCCGGCGGCCTTCCCGGTGCGCTCCTTGATGCAGGCCGCCAAAGCGTTGGCCGCGGCCTTGCCGCCCGCCTCGTTGTTGGTCGTCAGGAACGAGGCGTAGTTGTCGGTCTTCGCACCGGAGTCGATCATGATCACCGGGATGCCGGCATCGGTCACCGCGCTGATCGGATCACCGAGGGCCTCGAAGATGGTCGGCGAGATGACGATAGCGGCGGGCTTCGAGCTCGCGGCGCTTTCAAGCACGGATATCTGGCCGGCGGCGTCGTCCTTCGGCGTGCCCAGCTCGTCGATCTTCACGCCAAGCTGCTTGCCGGCGTCTTCCGCGCCCTTGAACACCCACTGCCAATACTCCGAGGTCGTCGCTTTCACGATCACCGCGATCGTGTCCTCCGCCTGGGCCGCGGTCGTGCCGAAAAGCGCGATCGCCGCCAGTGACGCTGCTATCAATCTCTTCCGATGCATGGCTTTCCTCCCGTGTTGCGCAGCTCTCATGCTGCCTTGTCGGACTCGCTGTAACCGGTCATGTATTTGATGAGGGTCTCCTGGTCGGTGTCTTCTGCCGTGGTCACCAACACCGTGCGGCCGCGGAACATCACCGCGATCCGGTCTGCAACCTTCAGGATCTCGGAGAGGTTGTGGCCGATGTAGATGACGCCAACGCCGTGCGCGGCGAGCTCTCGGGCGTGGCCGATCACACGCTCGCGCTCCATGACCGCAAGCGCCGCCGTCGGCTCGTCGAGCAGCACGACCTTTGCCTGCCAGTAGATCGCACGCGCAATCGCCACGGCCTGGCGTTGTCCGCCCGAAAGTCGCCCGACCGTTCGCGCACCGGCCGGGATCTCGCTCCTGATCCGCGTCAACAGATTGGACGTCTCGCGCCGGATCGCACGGTCGTCCACGAACGGCAGAAGCCCAAGCAGGTGGCGGATGGGCTCCCGACCGAGGAAGATGTTCGCGCCGATGGAGAGATCGTCGGCGAGCGCCAGGTCTTGATAGACGGTCTCGATGCCTCGTTGGCGTGCCTCGCGCGGCGATGTCAGGTTGAGCGGTTCGCCGAGAAGCCGCATCGTTCCGGAATCCGGTTTGTAGACGCCCGAAATGTGCTTGATCAGCGTGGATTTTCCGGCGCCGTTGTCGCCCACGAGGGCGAGGACCTCGCCGGCGCGAAGGTCAAGATCGGCACCGCGCAGCGCTTCGACCGGACCGAAGGACTTGCGCAAGCCGTGGACTTCGAGAACCGGAGTCACGAGGTCACTTGTCCCATGTAGCGTGGGCCGCACAGCGGATGTGATGGACAATACGGTCACGTTTCCTCATCGCATGAACTCTGCGGTCCAATTGTCTCTTATTGATAAAAAATCTAAAATGCGCCGCGTCAATCTGTTTTTTATGGACTAAAAGGCATGTTCTTTATGAACCAGAAGGCCAAGGAACCAATCTAGGAGCGCAGCGATGAAGACGGACACGGTCTACAAACGTGCCTTCAATCAAGCGCTCGAGCTGGTCTCCCAGCTCTCCCACGGAGAGCGCCTGCCATCCGAAAACGCCCTCAGCGCGCGGCTCGGTGTCAGCCGCACCACGGTGCGCAAAGTGCTGACGACGCTCGCGGCCCGGGGTGTTGTGAGCGGCGACGCGCGACACCGCGTCATCGTTCGTTCGGGCTTTCAGGCGATCAAGCGGTTTCCCGAAGCGGAGACGGTTCCCTTGTCGGCTCAGGTCGAGAAGCGGTTCATGGAGTGGATGCTTCGGGACAACGCCCGGCCCGGCACGGCGATCAACGAGCTTGAGCTGGCGCGACAGTTCGGCGTTGCGACGACCGGGATTCGCGAGTTCCTGAACCGCTTCCAGCGCTTCGGGCTGATCGAGAAGCGGCCCAATTCCGGCTGGGTGTTCAAAGGATTCACTTCCGGCTTCGCGCTCGAGCTGGTCGAGATCCGCGAAATGTTCGAGCTGAGGTCAGCGCGGATCTTTGCGACGTTGCCGGAGGGCTCGCTCCTGTGGCAGCAGATCGAGGCGCTGCGTGAAGAGCACCTTTCGCTGCTGAAGGAGATCGAGGCGCGCTTCCACGACTTCTCCGATCTCGACAGCCGCTTTCATCGGCTGGTCAACTCGGCCGCGCCGAACCGCTTCATTGACGGCTTCCAGGATATCATCACCCTGATCTTCCACTACCATTACCAGTGGAACAAGCGTGACGAACGGCAGCGCAACGAGGCCGCGATCCGCGAGCACCTGACCTTCATCGAAGCGCTGCTCAGCCGCAACGTCACCATGATCGAGCTCGCCTGCCGGGCGCATCTCGGCTCCGCCAGGGAGACCCTGTTGCGATCGACGTCTGAGCAGGAAGCGGAGATGGGGACGGCAAGCCGAAGGCGCCAGACAATGACGACGGCCCAGGCTCGGCACGCACGACGAAGATAATCACTGCGAATTGTTCCACCGCGTCACAATGGGCCCGCCGGCGATTTCGTTCGCCGCCGCTTCGAGGCGTGATAGATCGCCGGGACCAGCGCCAGGCATGCGAGGCCGAGGAGCGGCAGCGCGATGTCGAGCCGCTTCATGACGCTGAAATCGACGCCGCCACCGGCAAGGCTGCCGAGACCGTTGCCGAGATTGGCGTAGATGACGGTAGCCGGGAGAATGCCGAGGACGGTGGCGAGCGTGTAGGTCCTGAGCCTGACGCCGACGATAGCCGCCACCAGGTTGACGACGACGAAGGGCACGACCGGCACGAGCCTCAGGAACAGCGTGTAGCTGAAGGCATCGGCTCGAAAGCCCGCCTCAAGCTGCGCCACCATCGAGCGTCCGCTTGGCTGAAAGCCAGCGAAGCCGTAACGCGCGAGCAGGAAGACGACCACGCCGCCCGCCGTCGCTCCGATAAGCGCGTAAAGCGTGCCGAACCAGGCGCCGAACAGGAAGCCGCCGATCAGCGTGCAGAGCGACGCCGGGATCCACATCAAGGTCATCAGCGCGGCGTAGGCGAGGATATAGACGAGCACGGCGGCAAGCCCGAGGCGCACCATCAGCGCGTCGAGATCGCCGCGCTGGCGCGAAAGCTGCTCCAGCATCTCGCGCGGTCCGCCGGCCCACGCGATCAGCGCCACGCCGGCAAGCGCGAGCGCAATCAGCGGCAGGAGCCGTATGAGCGCGCCGCCGCGCTTCGTCCCATCCGAAGCTCTCATCGTGCTCGCATTTCCGGGCTCGCGCCGTCCGGCTCAGCGTCATTCTGGTAGAGGTTTTGCCGGAGTGCCGGAAGCTTGGAAATTGCGGCGTCCGCCGCTACGCTTCGCCAAGATTTGGAAGTGCCGCCATAGGTCGGGGGAAGCGTCTCGCTCGATTCCGCTGTCAATCCGGTCTGAGCGCCTCCGGTCTCCCGCTTGATTCAGGTCATGGCCGGCGAAAGCCGATGACACACGAATAGGTGTGCGCCTTCTGCCTACAGAGACTTGTCGGCCCGCAAGGATTCGCTCCGTGCCCGCAAGAACGCCGAGACGGACATGACACACGACACGGCCACCTCGCATGTCGTCGCGGATCAGAGCGCGGTTCTGGCGTTCCTCTCCGACCCGAAGACCTACCGGATGAAGGCGCCGCCCGTCCGTTTCGACACCCACGGCGCGGTCGTCTTTCTCGCCGGCGGCGACGCCTACAAGATGAAGCGCGCCGTGCGCTTTCCGTTCATGGATTACTCCACGCTCGCAAGGCGCAAGGCCGCCTGCGAGGCGGAGGTTGCGGTCAACAGCCCGGATGCGCCGACGCTTTATCTCGGCGTCATGCCGGTGACGCGCGGCGAGCGCGGCCTCGCGCTGGGCGGGGACGGCGAGGTCGTCGAGTGGCTCGTCCATATGCGCCGCTTCGACGAGACGCAGACGCTTGAGCACGTTGCCGAGCGCGACGGGCTTAGGCCGGAAATGCTCGCGGAGCTCGTCCGCGCCATCCTTGCCTCGCATGCGCGCGCGCCGGTCCGTGACGGCATTGCCGCGTCGCAGTCGCTTCGCCGCTATCTCGACCAGAATGACGCGGCGTTCCGCGAGAGCCCTGAGCTCTTTCCCGCGGCGCGCGTCAAGGCGCTGACGGAGCGCTCGAAGGCGGTGCTTGAGCGGCAATGGCCGCTTCTCGTCACACGCGGCCAGCAGGGCTTCGTCCGCCGCTGTCACGGCGACCTGCATCTTCGCAACATCGTGCTGCTCGACGGCGCGCCGACGCTTTTCGACGCCGTGGAGTTCGACGACGCTATCGCCACCGGCGACGTTCTCTACGACCTCGCCTTCCTGCTCATGGACCTATGGGAGCGCGGGCTGAAGAGCGGGGCGAACCTAGTCCTGAACCGTTATCTCTGGGGCAGTGACGAGCGGCAGCTCGTCGGCATGGAGGCGCTGCCGATCCTGCTCTCCATCCGCGCCGCGATCCGCTCGAAGGTGATCGCGGCGATGCTGCCGCATCTCAGCCCCGACAAGCGCGAGGCGAGCGCGGGGGAGGCGCAGCAATATTTCGCCGCCGCGGAAGCCTTTCTTCAAGCGGAGCCGCCACGGCTTCTCGCCGTCGGGGGATTGGCGGGGAGCGGCAAGACGAGCCTCTCCGCGACTGTCGCGCCACGCTTCGGTCGTCCGCTCGGCGCCGTGCATCTCAGAAGCGACATCGAGCGCAAGCGGCTCGGCCGGGTCGGCGAGACCGAGAGCCTTCCGGAAGGCTTCTATTCCGAGGCGGCCACCGATCTGGTCTACGCCGTGCTGCGCCGCAAGGCCCAGACCGCGCTTGCCTCGGGCGCCAGCGTCATCGTCGACGCCGTCCACGCGCGAGCGGACGAGCGCGACAAGATTGAAGCCGATGCACGAGAAACCGGCGCCGGCTTTGCCGGCATCTGGCTCGATGCGCCGCTGCCGGTGCTGGTCGAGCGCGTCGCCGGCCGCTCCAGCGACGCCTCCGACGCGACCGAGGCAGTCGTCCGCACCCAGGCCGGCTACGATCTCGGCGCAATTCGCTGGCGCCGGCTCGACGCGACGGGCCCGCTAGAGAGCCGCGCGAAAGAGGCTTTGCGGCTCGTTCTGGAGTCGGGCTAAGGCTTCATCCACAAGAGCGGCGCGCGAAGATGGCTCGCCGGCGGAAAACAACGAGGAACGTCATGGTCAATGAAGATCCGGATCCGGTCGAGATCAACATCAGCACCGACAAGGTCTGCTATCTGATCGTCAAGGCACGCGAGTTCGACGTGAAAGTCGCGCCCGCCGAGCCTGACCCCGGATCCAACCCGACCGACGACGCGGAGATCGAGGTTTTGGAGGACTACGCCAGCGATCCGACGTTGCAGGAGCTGCGGCAGATGATCGCCGACCTGAACGAGGACGAGGTCGTGGACCTGATCGCCATCGCCTGGGTCGGCCGCGGCGACTTCGAGCGCGACGACTTCGAGAGCGCGCGCAGCCTCGCGATGGAGCGGCACCGGCAGAATTCTTCGCGCTACCTGCTGGGAATGCCGACCCTCGGCGACTATCTCGAGGAAGGCTTCAACGAGTTGGGGCATAGCTGCGACGACACTGAGTTCGCGGAGCTCGGCTGATGCGGCACGGAGCGCCGCTCGCCCGCAGGCTTGAGGGCGCGCCGCGCGTGTCGCCGGTCATCCTGTCGGGAGCCCGCTCACGCCCCCGGCGTTGTTGCTGAACCGGCCTGCAGCGCGCGCGGTTGGCGTGCGCCCGCTCCGAGATAAAGCCGGGTGACTTCTGGATCGTTGAGCAACGCAATGCCCGTTCCGGCGAGCGCGATGCGACCGGCTTCAAGCACCACGGCCTGATCCGCCACCGCCAGCCCGGAGCGCGCGTTCTGCTCGACCAGAAGCACGGTCCGCCCGTCCTTCGCCAGCGCCGCAATGGAGGCGAAGACCGATTTTCGCGCTTTCTGGTCGAGCCCGATCGATGGCTCGTCGAGCAGGACAAGCGCGGGATCAAGCATCAAGGAGCGAGCCAGCTCCACCTGCTTCTGCTCGCCCCCGGAGAGCGAACCCGCGGCGGCATGGCGACGCTCCGCGACGATCGGGAAGAGCTCGGCAACCCGATCGAACCGGCTGCGGACCAGCGCCCTGTCGGAAAGGATGAACGCGCCCATCAGCACATTCTCCGCGACGGTCATTCCAGGGAAGAGACTGCGATCTTGCGGCACATGGATTATTCCCCGGTCGAGCCGATGCCTTGGCGGCAGCCGGCTGATGTCCTCTCCTCGCAGCGTCACCTGGCCTTCTTCGGGATAGAGAAGCCCGCTGATCGTCTTCAGGACGGTCGACTTTCCCGAACCGTTCGGCCCGATCATGCACATGACCTTGCCGGTCTCGACGGTGAGATCGATGCCCTTCAGGATCAATCCGGCGCCGTAACCCGCCGTTACGCCGGAGAGCATGAGAATGACCGGTTTCCGCTGCGGCTTGCTGGGCATCATGGGTGCATTCCGTCCCTGTCAGTCGCCGAGATAGGCATCAAGGACGAGCGCATTGCTCTGCACATCGGCCGGCCCGCCGACCGCGATCGTCGTCCCCCGGTCAAGAACGATCACAGGATCGCAAAGCCGCATGACCAGCGGCATATCGTGTTCGACGACGAGAAAGGTCACCCCTTCCCTGTGGCGGGTGCGGATATGGTGCTCCATCGTTTCGATCATCACCGGGTTCACGCCGGCAGTCGGCTCGTCGAGCAGCACGAGCTTTGGCCGGCTCATCAAGACCGCGGCGAACTCCAGGAGCTTGCGCTGCCCGTAGGAGAGCTCGCCGGCCGACAGCTCGGCAAGGCCGGAGAGCCGGAACTCCTCAAGCATCTCAAGAGCTTGCGACCGGTCCGCCCGCGTGAGCCTGGCGCCGAGCAGGGCGCGCCAGGAGAATCCCGCGGCGATCACCAGGTTCTCCTCGACGGTGAGATCGGGAAAGATGCGCGCCTGCTGGAAGGTGCGCGACAGCCCCTGCCGATAAAGCCGGGCGGGATTCGGCTGCTTCACCATGTGACCGCCGAAGCGGATGGCTCCGGAGTCGGACTTCAGATACCCGGTGATGATGTTGAAGGCCGTCGTCTTTCCGGAACCGTTCGGACCGATCAAACCGGTGATCGATCCTTCTTCGACCGCGAATGTGCAGTCGGCCACGGCTCGAACGCCGCCGAAATTCTTGCACAAACGGTCGATTTCCAAGAGCGCGGTCATCTTTCCGCCGTCCGCAATTCGTCAGCGACCGTCACGGCCTCCACCGCTCCCCCGACCGGGGGTGCAGCGGCGTCTTCCTGAGCCTCGTGTCCTCGCCGGCGCTGACTGCGTGAGCGGCTCGTGAGCGACGGCAGGATGCCGCGCGGCAGAAGCAGCATGATGACCAGAAAGATTGCGGCGTAGGCAATCAGATAGAGCTGGCTCGCCCCGAGCTGATAGGCGAAGTATTCCTGAGCCGGCACCAGGATGAACGCTCCGACAACCGGTCCCCATAGGGTCGCCCGCCCACCGAGGAACGTCATCAGCACCATGCCGATCGTGACCAGGGGGTCCACGGCGAACTGCGGGTAGACGAACCCGACATAATAGGCCCACACCCCGCCGATCATCGCCGTGATGCCGACGCTCGCGCCGAACGCGATCAATTTGACCCCGGTAACGCGAACGCCGACGCCTTGCGCCTTGTCCTCGTCGGCGCGCACGGCCAACAGCGACAGGCCGATCTTCGACCGCCGAAAGTAGAACGAGACCGCCATCGCGAAGGCGAGCAGGGCCAGCATCGCGTAGTAGAACGGCCAGTTGTAGGTCTCGACCGGGAAAGGCGGCACGCCCACACTCTTGCCCTGCGCACCGTCGGTTATCGAGCGAAGATTGAAGGCGAGCGTCTGCACCATGAAGAGCAGGGTGATCGTGACGATGGCAAAGACGTCGGCGCGCGTCCGCATCGCGATCCACCCGATCGGCACGCTCAAGAAGGCCACGGCTAGGCCGATCAAGGGGAGAACAAAGAAGGGCGGATATCCGTTGCCGACATTGTTTTCGAAGATGATGGCGATGGCATAGGCGCCTATCCCAAAGAAAGCCGCATGCCCGAGCGAGGGGTAGCCGGCGTAACCGCCGAGCAGATTCCAGGCGCTCGCCAGGCCGGCGTACATCAGCGTGAAGATCAGCATGTTCAATATCCACTGCGGTCCGACGACGAACGGCAGCAGCGTGAAAGCACCGAAGAAGACGACGGCGCGCGCGAGACCCGCAGCGCTCATATCGCGCCTCGCATGCGCGCGCCGAAGAGGCCGCTCGGTCGGAAGAGCAGTACCAGGAGAAGCACGACGAAGAAGGAGAAATCCGACCAGATGGGAGACAGCAGCGCCGCGATGATCGCCGAGCCGATCCCCATCGCCATCGCCGCGATGACCGATCCGCCGATGCTGCCAAGCCCGCCGAGCACGACGATCGTCAAAAGGCGGCTGATCAGGTCATAGTGGCTGCCCGGATTGAACGGCGAGATGATACCGAAAACGGCGCCGGCGGCCGCCGCCGTCGCCGTTCCAAGCCCGAAGCCGAACGCAGCGACCATGCGCGAATTGACGCCGAGCAGCTGCGCCGACATCGGGTTCTCGACCGTCGCCCGGATGGCCCACCCGAGCTTGGTGCGATGCATGATCAAATAGAGAAGGCCGAGCATCGCGAGCGACAGCAGGAAGGCATAGAAGCGAACCGCGTTCACCTGATAGCCGAGCACGGTCCAGCTGAAGTTCTCGTAGCCCGGCTGAATTGACCGAAAGGTCGTGTTGTAGGTCATCGCCAACAGCCCCTCGAGACCGAGCGCAACGGCGAAGGTCACGAGTAGCGAGAGGTGCGAGGCCTCGTCAGCCCGCAACGGGCGCAGCAGCGTCCATTGCACCGCTGCGCCGAGCACGAACAGCAGCGGCGTGGTGACCAGGATCGACAGGAACGGGTCGATGCCGGTGAGCGTGAAGAGGCTGAACGACAGATAGGCCGCGAGAATCACGAAGGCCGCCTGCGCAAGATTCACGACCTTCATGATCCCGAAGATGAGCGTCTGGCCGCTGGCCATCAGGGCGTAGACGCCGCCGGTCAAAACGCCGAGGATCACGGCCTGGATCAAGGCATGCATCACGCTCGCCTATGCGATCCGTCTGCGGGTTCGGGGCGGCGCATGCTTCGACCGCGGCACGCGCCGCCCCCTCTTTCCTATTCCGCCCAGTTGGGCTTCGGCGCGACCGGAGCGTGCTGCGCCTTTTCCGGCGGAAACACCGTGGTGAGCTGACCGTCAATCCATTCGGTCAACAGATATTCGCCTTGCGGCGCGCCGTCGGCATCCCAGCTCAGGTCGCCGACAAGCGTGGGCCAGACGCCGCTGTGCAGCGTCGCGATAATCGTCGCGTTGTCGACCTTGCCGGTCTTCTTCGCGACCTGCTCAAGAACCAGGCCGCAGGAATACGCCTCGGCAGAGGTGGCATCGATGCCGCTCGCGTCACCGCCGTATTTCGCGACGTAGGCGGCGATGAATTCCTTGCTTCCTGCGGCGGGCGAGGCCGGGTACCAGTCACCGCTGGTGAACACGCCCTCGGTGTTCTTGGCACCGACCTTATCCGGGAATTCGGTCGGCGAGTTGGCGCCGTTCGACATGAACAGCCACTTGGGACTGAACTTCAGCTGGATCATCGCCTTGACCTGGGCGAAGGCATCCAGCGACTGGGTTCCGGAAACGACGACATCCGGGTTTGCGGCGGCGACGCCGGCGATGATCGGCGTGAGATCGGCCAACTCGGCGGGATAGGTCTGATCGTAGACCGTCTTGATGCCGGCCGCCTCGAACTCAGCCTTGACGTAGTCGGCAATCGGCGCGGCGAACGGGTCGTCGAGCTTGGCGTAGGCCGCGGTCTTCGGACGCTGGTCTTCGGGCAGCGACAGGATGTATTTCGCGAACACGTCGCCGCCCTTCACCACCGGCGCCGGCTGCACGAAGAAGAGATTGTCGAGGTGCTGGTCGAACACCTTCGGTCCGCCGCCGGCCGGCTCGATGAAGGCAAATCCGTAGCGTTTGGCGACGCGTGCCGAGGGGATCGTCAACAGGCTCGAAAACGGGCCGAAGACGATGTCGACTTTGTCCTGCGTGATCAGGTTCTGGTAGTTGGTGACGACCTGGTCGGGGCTCGAGGCGTCATTGACGATCTTTATCTCCACCTTCCGTCCAAGAATGCCACCCGCCTTGTTGACCTCATCGGCCCACAATTCGTAGCCGCGCTGCGCGGCCTTGCCCGGGTCGGCGAAATCTCCGGTCAGCGACAGCGAAATGCCGATCTTGAGCGGCGGTGCGTCGGCTGCCGCCGCATTCGCGGCAAACAGCGTGGCGGCAGCCACGGCTGTGAGTAGCTTCAGCAATCTCATGCTTGTTCCTCCCTTTGCTTTCTTGGGCCTGTGCCTTGTTCGAGGCGATATCCTCGCGCCTCATTCCGTCACTTCGAGGCCGCTTTTCACGGGCTTGTTTTCGCTTGTCAGTTTGATGCCGGCGGCGAGCGCCACCGTCTCGATCAGCGCGGCGAAGTCCTCCCCGAGATAACCGGCGGGATCGGGCTTGAGCGACGCCGCGCCGAAATGCGCCTGCAGCGCCTCGCGCGTCGCCGCGGTGACCGGCATCGCCACGCCGAGCTCACGCCCCGCGGCAAGGCCGAGATCGAGGTCCTTCCTGAGCAGCGTCGGCGTGAAGGTGGTGGTGAAGTCGAGGTTGACGAGCGCCGGCGACTTGTAGCGCGTGAAGATCGAGCCGAGCACGCTGTTGTTGATGAATTCGAGGAAGGCGTGACGCGGAACCCCCGCCTTCTCGGCAAGCACCGTAATTTCCGCCAGGTTCTGGATGACGACCCCGAGGAAGACGTTGTGCGCGATCTTGCAGAAGCGCGCGAGCTCGCCCTCGCCGACATAGGCGACGCCGTTGCCGGCCACCGTATCGAGATAAGGCTTTGCCACGTCGAAGGCATCGCGCGGACCGGAGGCCACGATGCTGAGCTTGCCGGCCTTGACGGTCTTGCCGTTGCCGCTGACCGGTGCAGCGAGGAAGGCGGTACCGCACTTTTCAAGCCGTGCGCGGATTTCGGCCGACGCATCGGCGCCGATGCTTGAGCAATCGACGAGGATGCGCGGCACGTTCGCCGCAGCGCCGTCGACAACTCCGTCCTTGCCGAAGAGCACCGCTTCGACGTCCGCCGCGGTCGAGACCATGGTGAAGAGGATGTCGACGCCGCCGAGGTCCGCCGGGCGATCAGCGAGGACCGCGCCCTTTGCGGCAAGCGGCTCCGCCTTGCCGCGCGTACGGTTCCAGACATGCACCTGGTGGCCGGCATTCAGAAGCCGCTCAGCCATCGGAAAGCCCATGCGGCCGATGCCGATCCAGCCGATCTTGTGCGTATTCGAACTCCATGCTCGCTCCGGTCTTGGCCGACGGCCGCTTCGTCCCGCCTCAATATTTGTTGGCGATTGGGAGCTCTTCGGCCGGGAAGTGTGTGATGAGTTTGCAGCCCGTGTCGGTGACGACGACCTCCTCCTCGATGCGCGCGGCGGAGTAGCCGTCGCTCGCCGGGCAGTAGGTCTCAAGCGCGAACACCATGCCGGTCTTCAGCTCCATCGGCTGGTCGAGCGACACGAGCCGCGAGATGATCGGCCGCTCGTGCAGCGCCAGCCCGAGCCCGTGCCCGAACTGCAGCCCGAACGCCGCCATCTCGTCGGGGAAGCCGAACTCTTCCGCCTTCGGCCACACCGAGGCGACGCGGTCCGTCGACATCCCCGGCCGGATCAGGTCGATGGCCGAGTCCAGCCACTCGCGGCATGTCTTGTAGGCGTCGTGCTGGGCGGGCGTGGCGCGCCCCACGTTGAAGGTGCGGTAGTAGCAGGTGCGGTAGCCGGTGAAGGACTGCAGGATGTCGAAGAAGGCCTGGTCGCCGGGGCGCAGATAGCGGTCGGTGAAGTTGTGCGGATGCGGGCTGCAGCGCTCGCCGGAGATGGCGTTGATCGCCTCCACGTCGTCGGAGCCCATCTCGTAGAGCATCTTGTTGGCCTTCGCGACGATGTCGTTCTCCCTGACCCCCGGTTTCAGCTCCTCCCAGATCATGTGATAGACGCCGTCCACCATGGCCGCCGCCTGATTGAGCAGCGTGATCTCGTCGATGTTCTTGATCTCGCGCGCGTCGAGCATGACCTGCTGGCCGTCGACCAGCTTCAGCCCCGCCTTCTCAAGCTCCTGCCACATGCCGGGCTCGACCAGGTCGAGGCCGAGCGGCATGTCGGCGACGCCGGCTTCCACCAGCAGCGCCTTGATCTCCTCCGCGTGGCGCCGCATCAGCCCGGCGGAGGGCGGCACGGTGCCGCGCATGCCGAGCATCCCGGCGCGAAAATTCTCCGTCGGCATCCAGTCGCAGTAGAGCCGGTGATGCACGGCGGCGGAGCCGAAATCCCACAGGATCGGCTCATTGTCCGAGGCGAGCAGCGCGAAGCGGCAGAGCTTGTCCCTCTCCCACTCGCCGATCTTGGTGGAGGTGACGTAGCGGATGTTGTTGACGTCGAAGAGGAGCAGCGCGCCGCATTTCGAGCTCTTCAGCGCCCGGCGGATGCGTTCCAGCCGGTAGGCATGCAGCCGCCGGAAATCCACCCGGCCCTCAAAATCCACCCCGGAGTGCCCCGGCGCCGGGATCGCCCGGTCCCAGCGCCAGTGCGGGTCGAGCGCATCCGTTCGATCCACCGACGGAATCAAACGCGGCTCCAGCTTCATGTCGTTCATGGCGATCCTCCCATGACCCAGAGCGCTTTCATGCGAGCGGCTCGATGGGTTTGTTTATGCAAACGTTTGCACGTAGTGTGCCACATCCAAGCTTGGAGTCAACCGGCGGAAAAAATCGTGCAACAAAGCGCGGGGGAAGATTGGGATGACGCTCAGGCCATGCGGCGCCGCACCACGCTGAAGGATGTCGCAAGCGCCGCCGGCGTCCACCTGTCGACGGTGTCGCGTGCGCTCAATCCGCGCACCCAGCACCTGCTGACGCCGACGGTGGTCGCGGAGATTCAGGCGATCAGCCGCAAGCTCGACTATTATCCGAACGCCGCCGCGCATTCGCTCCGTACCAACCGCACGCGGACGATCGGTATCGTCGTTCCCGACATCACCAATCCGGTGTTTCCGCCGATCATCCGCGGCATCGAGGATGCGCTCGCGAAGCGCGGCTATGTCGCGATCCTAGCCAACACGGACGGGCGCCTCGACCAGGAGGCGGAGATCGCCGACGTACTGCGTGCGCGCGGAGTCGACGGGCTGGTACTTGCGAGCGTGGAGCGCGAGGACAAGGCGGTGTCGCGGCTCGCGGCCGAAGGGCTCCCGATCGTCACCGTCAACCGGCGGGTCGACGATCCGCTCGTCTCCTCCGTCGTCAACGACGAAGACTCAGGCATCCTCGAAGTGCTGAAGCATCTCGCGTCGCTCGGCCACAAGCGGATCGCGAACCTCGCCGGGCCGCAGGCGATGTCGACCGGCGTTGAGCGCTACCGCGCCTTCGAGCGGCATCGCCATGCGCTTGGCCTCGACGGCGACCCGGCGCTCGTGGCTTTCGCTTCGGGCTTCTACGAGGAGCAAGGCATTCAGCACACCGAGGAGCTTCTTTCGCGCCAGGCCGGCTTCACGGCGCTGGTTGCCGCAAACGACCGTCTGGCGATTGGCGCAATCGCGGCGCTGAGATCGCACGGGCTCGACTGCCCGCGCGACATCTCCGTCACCGGCTATAACGACATGCCGCTGGTGGACCGCCTGTCGCCGGCGCTGACGACCGTGCGCATCCAGCAATACGAGGTCGGTTTCGAGGCCGGCGGCGTGCTTGTCGATCTGATCGAATCGCCGCCCGATGAGCGCCAGCCGAAGCACCTCGTCCTCCCGGTCGAGCTTGTCGTGCGCACGTCGACGGGGCGCCCCGCCACGGCGCGACGAAGCGCGGCCAGGCGCGCGCACTCCGAAAAGAAAACAACTCCGAGCGGACGGCGCAGCGGGCGAAAAGGCTCCGCCTGAGCTCCCTTTCCGCTCAGCTTGCAGCGTGTCCCTCAGCGTCGAAGAGATGCAGCCGCCCGGCCTCCGGCGCAAGATCGACGCGGCTTCCCTTGCCGTATTTGACCTCGCCCGTGACCCGGGCGATGAGCGGCTCGAGGCCGTCGACGCGGACGTGCAGATAGGTGTCGCTGCCGAGATGCTCGGCGACGATGACGGTTCCCGACCATTCGCCCTCGCCGTCTGCGAGCTGCAGGTGCTCCGGCCTGACCCCGACGATGGCGGCTCCGCGCCGCTCGGCCGCGGCACCGCGGATCAAGTTCATCTTGGGGCTGCCTATGAAGCCGGCGACGAAGATATTGGCGGGGTGCTCGTAGAGATCGAGGGGCGATCCGACCTGCTCGATCCGGCCTTTGTTCAGGACCACGATCTGGTCGGCGAGCGTCATCGCCTCCACCTGGTCGTGGGTCACGTAGATGGTCGTGGTGCCGAGGCGCGTGCGAAGCTCGGCGATCTCGACGCGCATCTGCGTGCGCAGCGCCGCGTCGAGATTCGACAGCGGCTCGTCGAACAGGAACACCCTCGGCTCGCGTACGATGGCGCGGCCGATCGCGACGCGCTGCCGCTGCCCGCCGGAGAGCGCCCGCGGCTTGCGGTCGAGCAGCTCGGTCAGCTGTAGCGTATCGGCTGCAACGCCGACGCGGCGCTTCACCTCCTCGTTCGGCGTCTTGGCGAGGCGCAGTCCGAAGGCAATGTTCTCAAACACCGAGAGATGCGGATAGAGCGCGTAGGACTGGAAGACCATGGCGACGCCGCGGTCGATCGGGCGCAAATCCGTCACGTCCTCGCCGCTGATCAGGATGCTGCCGGAGGAGACGTTTTCCAGCCCGGCGACAAGGCGAAGCAACGTCGACTTGCCGCAACCCGATGGGCCGACGAACACGGTGAAGGAGCCGTCCGGCACCTCCAGGTCGATGCCGCCGATCACTTCGACCTTGCCGAAACGCTTGGCGACCTTCTCGAAGCGGACATCAGCCATGGTGCATGTCTCCACTCACGGAGGTTGTGGGGTTCAAGACCAGTTCGCCGTGCGCACCGAAGCTGACCGGGATCGGATCGGAGAGCGCGCCGACAAAGCTGCCGCCGGGCTGAAAGCCGATCGTGCCGAGGAAGACCCGGCGCCCGGCGGGGTCGTCAACGACGCGGCCCGCGTAAAGCATGTTCGCGCCGGCGCCGGCGAGGAATGGGCCCTCTCCGAGCCGCCAAGGGCCGTTCGCGCTGTCAGCGACATAATAGTGCGTGCCTGTCTCCGGCTCGTTGCCGCTCTTGGCAAGGTGCACCCACCGCGCCTTCGAGGTTCGCCGCACCGACGTGCAGAAGAGCAGGTAGGCGCGGCCGCCATGCTCGAAATATTGCGGCACCTCGCACTCGCCGAAGTCGCCGGGCGGCGTCACCGGCGGCTCCACCTGCCAGTGAACGAGATCGTCTGAACGCGCCGTTCCGATGACGCCGCGTCCGTCCGCCGGACCTTGCCTGACGCGCGCCGTGAACCACATGCGAAAGCCCGGCCCTGCGGGATCGGGCATCACCCAGGGGTCGCGGAGCGCCCGGTCGTGCCAGGAGGCCGGATCGTACTCCTCGTAGAATCGCGGATCGAGATCGACGACGGGATTGTCGGCGTGACGCTGCCAGGTGGTGAGGTCGGGCGAGGTGGCAAGCCCGATCCGCTGCTTGCGGCACTCGTCCGCATTCGAGGTGCCGGTATAGAAGAAGTGCCAGACACTCGCGTGGCGGATGATCGAGCCGGTCCAGGTCGTGCAGTCGTCCCAGGCGGGCGGACTCGGCCGGGCGGAAGCACTCGCCGAGCAGCGTCCAGCGGCGAAGGTCGGTCGACACCGCATGCCCGATCGTCACGTGCCAATGGCGGAGCTCCGGGTCGCCCACCGACTTCGGCGCCTGCAGGAAGAACAGGTGATAGTCGGCGCCGTCGCGCGCGATCCAAAAATCCCAGATCCAACGGTCGTCGAGCTTGAGCGCCATACCTGCCTGCTTCCCTTCTCAACCTTTGACCGCGCTGCCCACGACCGACTGAATGAACCAGCGCTGGAAGCCGAGATAGGCAATGAGCACCGGCAGCGACATCATGACCGAGAACGCCATCTGCGGTCCCCATTGCGGCGGCGGTGTCGTGAAGAACTGCGCGAGCGCCAGCGAGACGGGCCGCACCTCCGGCCCGCGCGTCACCATCAGCGGCCAGAGATAGGCGTTCCAGAATTCGAGGCTCTGCAGGATCGCGACGGTGGCGATCACCGGCAGGCTCGAGCGGCAGCACCAGCTTGCGATAGATCTGGAAGGGCGAGGCGCCATCAAGGTAGGCGGCCTCGTCGAGGTCCTTCGGCAGCTTGGTGAAGAACTGATAGAACAGGAAGATCGAAAGCGGGTGCGCGATGAACGGCACGATCTGCGCCTGATAGGTGTCGAGCCAGCCGACGCGGTTGACCATCAGGAGCAGCGGCACGACCAGCGCCTCGACCGGGATGATCATCAAGCGCGACGATGATGCCGAGCACCAGCGTGCGCCCGCCGAAGCGCAGGCGCGAGAGCGCGAAGGCGCAGAGCGAGTTGGCGAAGATGCCGAGCACCACGATCGAGAAGACGATGAGCGACCGAGTTGAACATGAAGCGCAGGAACGGCGCCTGCTTGTCGGCGAGCACGGTCGCGGTAGTTGTCGAGCGAGGCGTCGGGCGGCGCCACCCAGAAGGCGCGAAAGCCGCCGAGATCGACCAGGATCTGCTGCGGGTCGCCCTTCAGCGACGTGGCGAACATCAGCGCCAGCGGCCCAAGCACGATCAAGCGTCACGATCAAGCGCGATGAGGATGCGGCCGATGATCTCGGTGCGCGTCGCTCACGTGACTTCCTCCTCGGAGCTTGAGAAGAGCGGCGCTGCACGAGGCTGACGCAGAAGCACGATCGACGAAGAAGACGACCGCCGTCGCCGCGGCGAAGCCGACGCGCCCGCGGCGGAACCCGACCTCGTAGAGGTAGTGCACGACGGTCGTTGGTGGCGCCCTGCGGTCCGCCCTGCGTCAGGATGTTCACCTGGGTGAAGATCTTGAAGGCGAGGATGGTCGTGGTGACGATGACGAAGACATGCGTGTTCCGGAGCGACGGCATGGTCACGTTCCAGAACTCCTGCCAGCGCGTCGCGCCGTCGACCTCGCGCCGCCTCGTAGAGCTCCGGATTGATCGACTGCAGCCCGGCCAGGTAGATCACCATCTGGAAGCCGAAACCCTGCCAGGCTGACAGGAGCACGATCGCCGGCAGCGCCGTGTAGGGGTTCCTGAGCCAGTCGACCGGCTCGATCTGGCCGAAGGTCACCAGCGCTGAGCACAGGTTGAAGAAGCCATCGATCTTGAGCATCGAGAACCAGACGACGCAGACGACGACGATGGTGATGACCGTCGGCAGGAAGAAGATGCCGCGGAAGACGTTGCGCGCCGGGAGCTGGGAATTGATCAGCATCGCGAGCGCCAGCGCGATCGCCGTCTGGAACGGCACGACGAGCAGCGGCGAAGAGGAAGGTGTTCAGAACGACTGGCGAAAATTCGGATCGGCGAAAAGCCGCACATAGTTGGTGACGCCGATGAAGCGCGTCGGCAGGTTGGGATTGGGAACCAGCCGCTGATCGGTGAAGGACAGCACGATCGCGAGCGCGAAGGGCACGACGATGAAGAGCGTGCCGAGCAGAAGCGCCGGCGCGATCAGACAGCCAGGCGGCGCGCCGTTCAAGGCGTTCCGGTCCTAGTGTCGGGCATGGCGTGCCATTGATCCCGGTTGAGGCGGCCGGGGCAGGACCGCGAGCGCCGACCGCCCGCCATGGAGGGGCGACCTACTGCGATCGCGAGAAGGGCGGATAGCCCTGGTTGTCCTCGATGTCCTGGTCGATCGTCGCGCGCCGCCTGTGTCAGCGCGCCGGCAACGTCGGCGCCGTCGATCGTGTCGGCGATGACCTGCGCAAAGGCCGAGGTGATCGTCGGATACGCCGGATGCACCGGCCGCGGCACCGCGATCGTGTTGAGCTGATCGACGAAGAGGCGGAGCGCCCCGCCCTCCTTGTAGAGGTCGGACTTGGCGATCGCCGTCTTGGTGCCCGGGACCGCGCCGTTGCGGTTGGTGAGCGGCAGGATCTCGTCGTCGGCGAGCAGGAACTCAAGCAGCTTGCCGGTCGCCTCCTTGTGGGTGGAGGTGGCGGTGATGCCCCAGCACCAGGAGCCCATGCCGGTCGCCTGCTTGTCGCCGAATTTCGGCACCGGGAGCAGCACGAGGTCGTCGCCGAGCCCCTCATGATGCGGCGTCCACATCCAGTGGCCGACGAAGGCGAGCGCGGAGTTCTTCTTGCCGTAGAGGGAGTCGTCGCCGGCCGAGGCGGGAACGACGTAGCCCTTCTTCACCCAGTCTCTGGAAGTGCGTCATGCCATCGACCGCGCCGGCAGAGTTGAGCGTGCCGGTGGCCTTCCAGGTGTCGCGGTTGATGAGGTCGGCGCCCATCCGACTGGATGATCGGCGAGAAGCCATAGGTGTACCACTCGCCCTTGCCGTAGCTGAGCTTGAGGTCGATCGCGTATTCGACCTCCGGCAGCGCCTGCAGCTTGGCGAGCGCGTCCTCGAACTCCGCCATCGTCCAGGCGTCGTCGACCTCGTCGGGATGCGCACGCCGGCCTTGTCGAGGTAGGCCTTGTTGCCCCAGATGGCGAGGCCGGAATCGAACTGGCCGAGCGAGTAGAGCTTGCCGTCCGGCGGATAGGTGCCCTGCGCGATCAGCGAAGGGATCTCGTTGTCGATCGTCGCCTGCGAGACGATGTCGTTGAGCGGCGCGAGGTAGCCCGACCACGCGTAGTTGGCGTAGTTCGGCCCGTCGAAATCGAGCAGGTCAGGCAGGTCGCCGGCAAGGGCCGCCGCCTGGACCTGCTCGTTGTATGAGCCCTCCGGCAGGAGCACGAGCTCCGCCTGCATGTCCGGGATGCATCGCGTTCCATTCGTCGATGGCGTTGGCGATCTTCCTCGCGCTCGCCGTCGCCGCGGCCGCCGTGGTGCCAGACCTTGATCGTGTCGCGGCGCCGCGAGCGCCGCCGAGCGCGAGCAGCGTCGCACCCGTCAGAAGCAACGTTGTCAGTCTCATCCAGTTCCTCCCTTTTCTCATTCTTTGGGTGTCTTTGCTCATGCGACGGCGGCGCGCCGGCACCGCCGCCGTCGACGCGCGGTGCGACAGCGGGCCCTCGACGCGGATCAGTCTCGCGCTGCGGGCGCGCCGGATAGCGATGTGCTGGAGAAGCAGGTCGGCGGCGACCCGCCCCATCTGCTGATAGGGGAGCGCGACGGTCGTGAGCGCCGGCCGCAGCGCCTTCGGAGAAGAGGCGGTAGTCGTCGTAGCCGACGACGGAGAGCGCATCGGGAATGCGCAGGCCGAGCGCCGCGGCGGCGTTGTAGACCTGCAGCGCCATCTCGTCGTTGCCGCAGAAGATGGCGGTCGGACGGTCGCGCGCGAGCAAGCAGCCTGCGCGCCGCTTCGAAAGCCTCCTGCTGGTCGAAGTGCACGGCGTGGGTCTGCGCCGGTCGCGACGAGGTCGTCGGGAAAGGCGACGCCGGCCTCGGCGAAGGCGCGCGCGCAGTCCGGCACAGCCGCAGCCGCGTCGCCTCGATGCCCGGCCACAAGGTGAGATAGGCGATGCGCCGATGGCCGAGCGCAGAGCAGATGCTCGCCGACCGCGTGGCCGCCCTCCTCGTCGTCGGGGAGCACGGTCGGCACCTCCGCGACGCGCGTGAAGCAGTTGACCAGCACCCGGGGGCCGATGTTGACGCTGCCGAACTCGTCGGCCTGGCGGTGATACATCGCCGCGAAGACGATCGCCCTCCACGCGGCTCGCGCGGAAGCGTGCGCAGGATCGCGCGGCAGATCGTCGGGGCGGTTCTCGGTGTTGCCGATCAGGAGCGACATGCCGCGGCTCGCGAGCGCGTCCTCGACGCCGCGAATGATGTCGACCGAGTAGGGGGTGGTGGCGATGACGTCGGTCAGGAAGCCGACGACGCCGGAGCGCCCGGAGCGCATGGCGCGCGCCCGCTGGTCGGGCACGAAGTTCAGCTCTTCCGCTGCGGCAACGACCCGCTCGCGCGTCGCGGCGTGCGACGGCAGTCCGGCTCGTTCATGACGCGCGAGACGGTCTTGATCGACACGCCCGCCCGCGCCGCGACCGTTTTTATGGTCGTCAAGCCTGGCTCCTCCCGCACTAAGGATGACTCGATTGACAACGTTGTCAACCGTAATGTCCTACGTTGTCATTCGTGCGTTGCGTGCCGGAGGACAGATTCTCGCGGCAAGGCGAGTTGCAGGCCGGAGCGCGCGGTGCGGAACTCGGTGGATCGAAGGTTTAGAAGAAGAGCGAGGATTCGGCCTAGTTCGCGACCTCTTCAAGAATTGCCGCCGGCAGGCCATCCCAGACGTCGTCGGGCTCAAGCGCGCGCGGCAGCAGCCCCTGCCCGGCGGCATAACGCAGTGCAAGGTCGATCGCCGGCCGCAGCGCCGCTCGCCCGAACGGCACGGTACGGCCCGACGCAGTCAAGAGCGCCTGCACCGCCACCAAGAGCGACGCGACCGCCCGCGGCTCGGCCTCAAGCGTCGCGCGGCGCGCGACGACCATGTGGTTGACCGGCACAAAGCCGTGCTTCGCGAAGAAGCTTTCGCCCGCCGCCCTCGGGTCGGGGAAAACTGTGCGAAAACCGTCGGGAACCTCGTTGCCGACGATCACCGCGTCGAGCGCGCCGGCGCGCAGCATCTCCAGCATGTCGCTCCCCGCCTCTGTGCGCTCGGTGAAGGGCGGATCGGAATATTCGGCGACATGCGCAGCCTCGAAGGTGACCCAGTGCACGTCCTCCGGCGTCACGCCGAAATCGTCGGCAAGAATGCCGCGGAGCCAGATGCCGGTGGTCTGGCTGTAGGCGCGGACGCCGATCCGTTTCCCGACGAGATCGGCCGGCCCGCGGATCGTCGCGTCGTCGGCGCGGCAGAGCAGTGCCTGCTCCTGAAAGCGGGTCGCAACCGCGATCGGCAGGAGCACGAGCGGCTTGCCGTAGGCCTTGGCCTGCAGAAACGTGACCAGCGCCAGCTCCGAGATGTCGAAGCGAAGCTCGCGCACCATCGGCGCGAAGGCGCGGTTGACCGGCTTGATGTCGGCGAAATCGAAGCGGACCGCGCCGGAGGCGTTGAGACGCGTGCGGAAAGCCCGGTCCTGCCCATAGGCGCCGAGCGCGACGCTGAGTGTGGTCGCGTCCGGGCGCGGCGCGGCGGCACCGTCCGCCGTCACTACGAGGAGTCCTCCGACTTCCGGTAGACGAGCCCCTTCGCCTTCAGCCTGTCGCGCATGCCGTAGAGGTCGAGGCCAAGCTCGCCGGCCTTGAGCCGCGCACGCGTCTCCTCTTCCTTTGTCTCGCGCGCCGCGCTCTTCTGAAGCACCGCTTCGGCATCGCACCGCGCCACGATGACGACGCCGTCGTCGTCGGCGATGACGAGGTCGCCAGGATGGACGAGTTGGCCGGCGCAGACGAGCGGGAGATTGACCGACCCGAGCGTCTCCTTGACGGTGCCCTCGGCTGAGACCGCCTTCGACCAGACGGGAAACGTCATCTCCGTCAGCGCCGCGACGTCGCGGACGCCCGCTTCGATGACGAGACCGAGCACGCCGCGCGTCGCGAGCGACGTGGCAAGAAGCTCGCCGAAATAGCCCTGCCCGCTCGGCGAGGTCGGCGCGACGACGAGCACGTCGCCCGCGCGGCATTGCTCCACCGCGACATGCAGCATCCAATTGTCGCCGGGCGGAATGGAGACGGTGACCGCGCTGCCTTCGATCTTCGCACCGGGATAAATCGGCCGCATGTAGGGAAGCAGAAGCCCCTTCCGCCCCTGCGCCTCATGCACCGTGGCAACGCCGAACGGTTGGAAGCGTTTCGCAAGATCAGGCCCAACGCGCGGCGCATCGGTTATGACGACGCTCACGGCAGAAGATCCGTCACGACATGCGGGAAGACCGCCTCATAGGCTTCGCCATAGGTGATCTTTTTGCCGGAATTCCGCGCCGCCTGCGCACCACGTTGCAGAGCGACGCGGGTGTAGTATTCCCAAAGGTGCTCCTGCCCCGCCATGCACTCGATCGCGGCGCGCTTCTTCTCCCAGACGAGGGAGATGTCGAGGAGCACGTTCGGCATCCAGCGGCATTGCTCCGGCTGATGCGGCTCGAACAGGAAGACGGGCGGCGCGCCGAGCACCGGGCCTTCGCCGGGCTTGTGGCCATGCGCCTGCGCGACGATGCGGGCTTCCTGCGCGAACTGGCTGACCAACGGATGGTCACGGTTATAGGGGTCCTCGCGCGAATGGGTGAGGACGAAGGCCGGGCGTATCGCGCGATAAAGATCGACCAGCCGGTCGAATGCGTCGCGCGGCAGGCCGATCGGATAATCGCCAAGGTCCCAGAACTGGATATCGGCGACGCCCAATGCCTTCGCGGCGGCCTCCGCCTCCCGCTGCCGCTCGCTCTTCACCTTTTCAAGCGTCATGCTCGGCTGGCGCCAGAGTTTTGCCGACTCCCCGCGCTCGCCGTAGGAGAGGCAGACCACGGTCACCGCCACGCCCGCTTCGGCATGCAGCGCGATGGCGCCACCGGCGCGCCACACGAAATCGGCAGAGTGTGCGCTGGCGACGAGCGCGGTCTTCTCGGCTGCCACGTTTCAACCTTCCTTCAGCTTAGCCGTATCCGACGCCGGCTTCTGGTCAGGAAGCGGCGGCGTGCCGTGCGTATGAAAGCTCTCGATGGTCTTAAGCCCCCAGGCCTGGCCGAGCTTGCGCTCCGCCTCGCTCCACACGATCGGCTTCCAGTCGGGCGCGAGGATCAGTCGCGCGCCGGCATTCGCCACCTCGACGCGGTTGCCGCCCGGCTCGTAGACATAGAGGAAGAAGGTCTGCTGGATCGCGTGCTTGTGCGGGCCGGTCTCGATGAAGACGCCGTTCTCCTTGAAGATGTCGGCGGCACGCAGGATCTCCTCGCGGCTGTCGAGCGCGAAGGTGATGTGGTGGAAGCGCCCCTTCACGCCGTGCGCCTCGCGCGTATAGGCGAAGTCGTAGCCCTTGTTGGTGCAGGTGAGCCACATGCCCGCCTCGCTGCCGTCGTCGAGCACGATCTGCTCGGTCAGCCGGAAGCCGAGATAATCCTCGAAGAAGATTCTGTTGGCGCGGATATCGGCGGCGAGACAGTTGAAATGGTCGAGCCGCCGCACGTTGACGCCGCGCGCCGGGAATTTCTGGGCCTGGTTCTTGAGATACGGCTTCAGTTCCGGCGGCGCCTCGTACCACTCCGTCTCGTAATAGAGTTCGATCACATGCCCGTCCGGATCGTGGAACCGATAGGAGGGACCGTGTCCGAGGTCGCCGTCGGTCCAGCCGATCTCGCAGCCTGAGCCTTTGAGGGCGGCGACGCGGCGCTCAAGCGCCTGCGGACTGCGGGCACGAAACGCGACATGGCCGAGGCCGGAGGTTTTGAAATCGGTGAGCTTCAGCGAATAGAGCTCGTAATCGTCCCAGCCACGCAGGAAGACCGAGGCGCCGTCGCGGCCGCTCACCGTCATGCCCATCACGTCAACAAAGAAGCGAAGCAATTCATCGGCCTTCGGCGTCAGCACTTCGAGGTGGCCGAGATGGGCCACATCCATGATCGGTTCGCTTGCCATAGGACCCGGAAGATCGCGCGTGGGGCCCGCGGTCAGCGCCGCGGGCGACTTGAAAAACGGTAGAGCGTTCTCCCCCGGCTTTCAACGGCGCGGCAGCGCCTCGCGGATCGGCGTGCGCGAGACTTTGAAAGTCGGCGCGAGCCTGACCTCGTGAAGCCGCTCGCCCGGCGCAATGCCAGGCGCTTGCTGGCAAAGCCGGCCGCGGCCTAGGCTCTTCCCGTCAGGACCGCGGAAAGCCATGCCGAAAAGCGATCTCGAGACCTACCGCAAGAAGCGGAATTTCCGCCGCACCAGCGAGCCTGCCGGCGCCGGCTCGAGCCGCGCCGGCAACCTCTTCATGATCCACAAGCACGACGCGACGCGGCTCCATTACGATCTGCGCCTGCAGGTCGGCGATGTCCTGAAAAGCTGGGCGGTGCCGAGGGGGCCGTCGCTCAATCCCGACGACAAGCGGCTCGCGGTCGAGGTGGAGGACCATCCGCTCGAATACGGCGACTTCGAAGGCGTCATCCCGGAAGGCGAATATGGCGCTGGCGCCACGATGATCTGGGACCGCGGCACCTGGGCCCCGATGGGGGACGCCGATACCGCTTTGAAGTCCGGCACGCTGAAATTCCGCCTGGCCGGCGAGAAGCTGAAGGGCGGGTGGATGCTGACACGGCTGAAGCGTCGGCCGGGAGACACTAAGAACAACTGGCTGCTGATCAAGGAGCATGACGACGACGCCGATCCGTCGGTCGATATCCTGGAAGCGCGGCCGGAAAGCGTGAAGTCCGGGCTCAGGATCGAGGAGCTTCGCGGCGGCGCCGCCTCCGTCTGGCACTCGAAACCGGCAAGGCGGAAGTCGGTCGCATTGAAGCCGGGGGCGCTGAAGGGAGCGAAACCAAAACCGTTCCCGAAAAGCTTCAAGCCGCAGCTTGCGACGCAGGCGCAAGAGCCGCCGGCGGGCGATCAATGGCTGCACGAGATCAAGTATCGACGGCTATCGCACCATCGCGATGGTCGATGGCGGCAAGACGCGCCTCATCACGCGGAACGGCCACGACTGGACCGCGCGCTATGGCGACCTCGCCGCCGCCTTCGATCGGCTGCCGCTGAAGAGCGCGGTGATCGACGGCGAGATCGTCGTCCTCGACGACGATGGAGTGAGCCGCTTTGGTGCCCTGCAGGACGCGATCGCCAACGGCGAGACGGCAAGAATGGTCTTCTTCGCCTTCGATCTCCCCTATCTCGACGGCTTCGACCTCTCAGCCGTCACGCTGCGCGAGCGAAAGGCGCTGCTTGAGAAGCTGCTCCTGCCGTTCGTCGACCAGACTTCGGCGATCCAGCTGAGCGAGCACGTGGTCGGCCAGGGCGCCGCGTTCTTCGACCGCGCCTCAGAGCATGGACTTGAGGGCGTCGTCTCGAAGCGCGCCGACAGTCCCTATTTCCAGGGCCGCTCGAAGAATTGGGTGAAGGCGAAGGCAAGGCAGATCGAGGCCTTCACCATCGTCGGCTACACGACTTCGCGCCAGGCGGGCGGGCTCGCAGCCCTGCTCCTTGCAGAGCAGACCGAGGACGGTTTCGCCTATGTCGGCAAGTGCGGCACCGGCTTCTCCGCGTCGGAGGCCGCGGACCTCGTCAAGCGCTTCGAGGCGCGCGCACGATCAAAGCCGGTTGTGAGCTTCGACGGCCCCTTGCCGCGGGCGCATTGGATCGAGCCGGGACTCAAGGCCAAGGTCCAGTATTCGCACCGCACCCGCGACAACCAGCTCCGCCACGCCGTCTATCGCGGTCTCCGCGAACCGGAATTCTCCACGGCGAAGGCCGCGCCGTTGAAGCGCTTCATCACCGACCAGCATCTCGCGCAAATCTGGGTCACCAACCCGGAACGGCGAATGTTCTCGAAGGATGGGCCGACCAAGCTCGACCTCGCGCTCTATTACGCCAAGGTCGGCGACGCGATGCTGCCGCATATTCTGAAGCGGCCAGTCTCATTGGTGCGCTGCCCGACCGGCAAGGCGGAGGATTGCTTCTTCCAACGCCATGCCTTCACCGGCATGCCGCCCGAAGTCGGAACGTTCGAGCTGAAGCGCTCGGACGAGGAGGACCGCACCTATCTCTTCGTGAAGGACGCGAGCGGCTTCCTCGGGCTCGCTCAGTTCGGCGTGGTCGAGTTCCATCCCTGGGGCTGCCGCGTCGACAAGGTGGAACGGCCGGATCTGATGTTCTTCGACCTCGATCCGGGCGAAGGCGTCTCCTGGCGGAACGTCAAGCAGGCGGCGCTTCCGGTGCGCGATCACCTGCGCAGGATGGGGCTCACCGCCTTCGCAAAAACCTCCGGCAAGAAGGGCATCCACGTCGTCGTGCCGATCAAGCGGGAGATCGGCTGGAAGGAGCTGCACGAGCGAAGCGGCAAGATCGCGGGCGAGATCGCGACGGCCCATCCCGATACGTTCACAACCAACATGGCGAAGTCGAAACGGAACCGCCGCATCTTCCTCGACTTCCATCGGAACGCGCGCAGCGCCACCGCAGTCGGCGTCTATTCGCTGCGCGCCGTGCGCGGGCTGCCGGCATCGACGCCGGTCGCCTGGGACGATCTCGCCTCAATCGACGCTCCCGAGGATTTGAACTACGCCACCGTTCCCGAGTTCCTGCGGACTTCCGGCGATCCCTGGGCGGACATGGATAAGAATGCCGGCGCGCTTGGCGGCAAGGGAGTACGCTCGGCAGCCTAGCGGTGGAGCCTGAATTGTTCATTGCCCGGCCAAACCGGCGGAATCGACGCGTTCCCGGGTTTGAACTAGATTAGCGTTCCCGAGTTCTTAAAGAATTCCGGCGATCCTTAAGCGGCGACGGGCGGCGGCGTGCCGCCGGTCGAGGCTTCGGACGCCGGTATGGTGTCCTCGCGTTTCCGCGTTCGGAGGTTTTGGTCATGGCACCGCGTGCAAGCTGGAAGGGGTATCTGAAGCTCTCGCTCGTGAGCTGTCCGGTCAGGCTCTACACAGCGACAAGCTCAAGCGAGCGGCTGGCGTTCAACCTGCTCCACAAGGACACCCACAACCGCGTTCAGATGAAGCCCGTCGACCCGGAGCTTGGTCAGGTCGAGCGCAGCGACCTCGTCAAGGGCTATCAGTACGAGAAGAACCAGTACGTGATCGTCGACGATTCCGACTTCGAGAAGGTGAAGATCGAATCGACCGAGACGATCGCCATCGAGGCCTTTGTCGACAATGGTGCGATCGACCCCCTCTATGACGACACGCCCTATTTCCTCGCCCCCGACGGGCCGATGGCGGAAGAGACCTTCGTCGTGCTGCGCGAGGCGATGAAGAAGACCGGGAAGACGGCGGTCGCGCGCATCGTGCTCTCCAACCGCGAGCGCCTCGTCGCAATCGATATCCGCGACAAGGGCATGCTGATGCAGACGCTGCGCCGTCCGCAGGAAGTCCGCGCCTCCACGGAATACTTCGCCGACATCTCCGAGAAAGGCGTGGACAAGGAGATGTTGCAGCTTGCCGAGAAGCTGATTGAGCAGAAAACCCGTGACTTCAATCCGGCCGAGTTCACCGACCGCTATGAAGAGGGCCTGATGGAGATCATCCGTGCCAAGATCGCCGGCGAGACCCCGGTCATGGCGCCGGCGCCGGAGCGCGGCAAGGTGATCAACCTGATGGACGCCTTGAAGAAGAGCCTTTCGGACAGCAAGCCGCCGGCTGCAAGCAAGGCGCGGAAGACTGGTCAGAAAGCGGCGGCGAACGGGCAGAAGGCTTCGAACGGGCAGAAAGCGGCGCCGAAAAGAAAGAGCGCCTGAGCATGCATGGCCCGGAAAGGATGGAAGCCGCCTTTCGGATAAGACATGCTCAAGGGAAGAGCCGTCAGTTCTGATTCGAACGGAACGGCGATGCTTCTGAGGCGGGAGAGTGATGTCGATCGACGGTGCGGCCTTTGCCATTGTCGGAGCGCTTGAGGCGTTTCCGCGCCGGCTCGCCGCCCGCGAGATCAAGGCGAAGGGCGGCGTGCTTCATCGCGGCATCTCGCGGCAGACGAAATTCGTCGTCTTCGGCCGCCGCCTGATCGAGACGGCGAGCGGCGACCGGATCCTTCGGCGGATCGGCGAGGCACTTCGCGCCGGCGCGCTGCCGCTGAGCGAGAACGGCTTCCTCACCCTGCTCGGCCTGAGCGAGCCGCCGCCCGGCCCGCGCGAATTCTCCGCGCGCCAGATCGTCGAGCAGTCCGGTCTCGACCGCGAGCTTTTCGAGCGCCTCGTTCTCTTCGACGCGTTCGAATCCTTCGAGGACCCGTTCAGCTTCCGCGACCTCGTTGCCGCCAAGCAATATGCGCGGCTTTTCACGGACGGCGCCGACTGGCTCGACGTGGCGCGGGCGACTGCGAAGCGGCGTCGCGCCGGCGTGAGCGGCGTCTCCGACATCCGTCTGAGGCGCTCCGGACGGAGCAACGTACTGATCGAGAGCGGCGCCACCGTCTCGGAGCTGAATGGGCAGCTTCTGCTCGGCATCCCCGCCGAGGATCTTGACCAAGCCGAGCGGCTCTTCGAAGAGGCCGGCGCGGCGGAAGCGGCGGAGGACTGGCGGCGCGCCGCGAGCCTTTACCGCCGCTGCCACGAGATCGAGCCGCAGGACCCGGTTGTCGCCTTCAACCTTTCGCACGCGCTTCTGAAGAGCGGCGATTGGAAGGAGGCGCAGCTTTTTCTAAACAAGGTGCTGGCGCTCGATCCGCGCTACGCCGAGGCCTGGTACAACCTCGCCGCGATCGCGCGGGCGCGGAAGGAGTTCGACGCGGCAAAGCGGCACCTGCGAAACGCCATCGCCGCCGATCCGGGCTATCCCGACCCACTCTACAATCTCGCGTTGCTGGAGTTCGACGCCGGGAACCACGCGAAGGCGACAGAGCTCTGGGAGAAGTATCTGACGCTCGACCCGGATTCCGCCTGGGGCAGGAAGGCGCGCTACGGGCTGCAGCTGATCGCCATGCTGACCGGCAAGCCCGGCAGCGCCGGCGATATCGAAGCGGCGGCGGACAAGCTTCGCATCGTCCGATGAATGTCCTGCGGACGGGGCCGGACAAGGCACGCCCCGCGATCGTGCTCGCGCACGGCGCCGGCGCGCCGATGGACAGCCGCTTCATGAACCAGATCGCAGAAGCGCTTGCGGAGCGCGGCCTGAGGACGATCCGCTTCGAGTTCGCCTATATGGCGGCGCGTCGCAGCGGCGAGGGTCGGAAACCGCCACCCCGCGCCGACAGGGTGATGGGCGAATATCGCGCCGTCGTTGAAGCGCTCGCCGCGGAAGGACCGCTCGTCATCGGCGGCAAGTCGATGGGCGGACGCGTCGCCTCGATGGTCGCCGACGAGCTCTTTCGCGAAGCGCGGATCATGGGGCTTGTCTGCCTCGGCTATCCGTTCCATCCGCCGGGAAGCCCGGAGAAACTTCGGACCGCGCATCTTAAGGACCTGACCGCGCCGACCCTGATCTGCCAGGGCACGCGCGATCCGTTCGGCACAAAGGAGGACGTCGCGGGCTACGAGCTTTCGCCCGCGATTGCGATCCGCTGGCTCGAAGGCGGCGACCACGATTTTCGGCCGCCCAAGGGCGCAGCCGTGACGGCGAAGCAGAATCTCGCCTCCGCCGCCGATGCGATCGTGACGTTTGCGGAGTCGGTTGCCTAGTCCAGCCCCGCGCGGCGGCGCGCCACCAAGCCGAGGCTCGACCAGTCCTTCTCGCCGTCGCCGTGGCCGATCGCGTCGATCAGGTTGTCCCGGACGACGCTGCCGAAGGGAAGCGGCACGCCTGCCGCCTCGCCCGCCGCAAGCGCCAGCCGTACGTCCTTGAGGCCGAGCACGGTCTTGAAGAGGGCCGGCTCGAACTGCCGGTCGAGGATGAGCTTGCCGTAGACCTTGAAGGCCGGCGCGGCGAAGAGCGTGCCGGTCAGGATCTCGAAGAATCCTTCGTCTTGAGCCCGTTCCGCTCGCCGAGCGCATAGGCTTCCGCGATCGTCTCGATCGTGCAGGCGAGCACGAAGTTGCAGGCGATCTTGGTGGCGTTCGCGACATGCGGCTCGGTGCCGACGCTCCAGGTCTTCTGGCCCATCGCATCGAAGAGCGGCTGCACGCGCGCGATCGCCGCCGGATCGCCGGCTGCCATGATGTTGAGCTTGCCGGCCGCAGCGGCATCGGGCCGGCCGAGCACGGGTGCCGCGACATAGGCGACGCCCTTTTCGGCATGCGCAGCGGCAAGCTCCTTGCCGAGGGCAAGCGAGATCGTCGCCATCTGTGCGTGGACGATCCCCTTCGGGGCCTTGTCCAGCAGCCCGCTGTCGAGGACGACGGCGCGCACTGCCTCGTCGTTGGAAAGCATGCTGACGACGGCATCGCCCGAAAACGCCTCCGCCGCCGTTGCGACCGGCACCGCGCCCTTCGCTGCCTGCGCCTGCGCCGGCGCCGGCGTGCGGTTCCACACCCGCACCTTATGCCCCGCCTCGACGAGCCGCGTTGCCATCGCCGCGCCCATTGCGCCGATGCCGATAAATCCAACGTCCATGAGTGCTGACCTTCGTGCTGAGAAAATCCGAGGAAGCACGACCGCTCGGGCCGCGCCCGGCGTCAACCGCCAGAATGCGGAGGGACTATAAACGCTGCGCCTGGGGACGGGATAGCGGTCAATCCGACCCAGGCTCGAGCGCAGGGCGCACACCCTGCCGATGATGCGCTACGATCTCCGACAGGATCGAGAGTGCGATTTCCTCCGGCGTGATCGCGCCGAGGTTGAGGCCGGCTGGCGCTTTCAGCGCTTCCAATCGCTCCGCGGACACGCCTTCCTTCAAGAGCTTGGCGCGAAGCGCCTCCGCCTTGCGGCGGCTGCCGACGAAGGCGACGTAGCGCGCATCGGCGGCAAGTGCCGCCTTGAGCGCTGCCTCGTCGCCGCGCCCCTGCGTCGACACGACGATGAAGCGCGCGCCCTCCTCCGCCACCGGAAGGGCGTAGCCCTCGATCCGCCGCTCCACGTCGCCGAAGGCGCCCTGCTCGGCGGCGGGCGCGCAGGCGGTCATCTGGAAGCCGAGACGCCTTCCGAGATCGGCGAGTGCCACCGCCACCGGGCTCGATCCGCAGATCACGATCTCCGGCCGCGGCAGAACCGGCTCGACGAAGATATCCATCGTGCCCTGGCTCGGGCACATGTTCTTCGCAAAACGGACGCCTTCCTTCTCGTCCCCCGCCGCGACGCCGCGCGCCTGCAGCACGTCCGGCGGTTCCACGGAGATCAGCCGGGCGCGGCCGTCGGCGAGCGCATCGCGCGCGGCTTTCAACACCGCAGCGCGGGCGCAGCCGCCGCCGATCCAGCCCTCCGACATCGAGCCGTCGGGGAGGATCACCGCCTTGGCGCCGGCCTTGGCGGCGGTGACGGAGACGGTCCTGACCACGGTCGCGAGCGCAAAGGGCGCGCCCTTCGCCTTCAGCGTGGAGATGTGATCGAGAATGTCGGCTGTGCGGGTCATGGCATCAGACCTTTGCGAGATAAGGCTCGAGCGCCGCCAGGCTCTCGAGATTGTACGCCGGCGCGAAGAGGTCGACGTAGGGCAGCGCCGCCTGCATGCCGCGCGCGGCGGGCGCGTAGTCGCGCCAGCCGATCAGCGGATTAAGCCAGACGATGCGGCGGCAGCGGCGGCGGAGCCGCTGCATCTCGATTGCGAGGCGCTCCGGCTCGCCGGTGTCGTAGCCGTCCGAGACGATGATGACGACGCTGCGCGAATTGATGACACGCGCCGCGTGCCAGCGATTGAAGTCGGCGAGGCTCTCGCCGATCCGCGTGCCGCCACCGATGCCTTCAGCCATCAGCGCCAGCTTGTCGACGGCGCGCTCGATATTGCGGTCGCGGAGCGTCGCCGAGACATGCACGAGCCGGGTGTGGAAGACGAAAGCCTCCGCCTCGTGGAAGGCGTCGACGACGCCATGCAGGAAGCGGACGAAGAAGGCCGTGTAGAGGCTCATCGAGCCGGAGGCGTCGAGCAACACGACGATCCTAAGCGGCTTCGTCTTGCGGCGGCGGAAGGCGAGATCGACCGGCGTGCCGCCATGCGAGACGTTGCGGTGGATGGTGCGGCGGAGGTCGAGGCGCGGGCCGGAGCGGCGCACCTTCTGTCGTCGCACCAGCCGCGCCCGCATCTTCTTCGCCAGCCGCGCCGCGAGCTGGTGCGTGCGGGCGATCTCGTCAGGATCGACGACGTTGCGGATGTCGGCGGATTGAAGCGCTTCGATGGACGAGGCGCCGCCGGGACGGCCGCGCCCTTCTTCAGTTCCCGCCTCGCCGCCGCCAAGCTGCGCCTGATCGAGCGCAGACGGAGGGCCGGAGGGCGCGCCGGCGTTCGGCAGCCGTCGCGGCCGCCGTGTGTTGGTGCCGGGAACGCCGCTCACCGTTGCCATGCGCCGCATGTGCTTCCCGGCCCAATAAGCGGAGAAGATCTCGTCGAATTTCTGCCAGTCGGAACGGTCGGCGGAGAAGAGCGCACGGAGCGCGGGCTTCAGCTTCGACGGACTGCGCGCGGCGGGCGAGGCGAGAACCGCTAGCGCGTCGCGCAATTCATTCAGGCCGATGGTGAAGCCGTTGTCGCGCAGCGTCGCGACGAAGCCGGAAAGCTTCTCGCGCATGGCGGCGCCGATGGGGGTGGTGTCGCTGCGTCCTTCGAGGCTCGGCCGTGAGCCACGCTCACGGCCTTGCACCTCAGGATGAGGAGCGTAGGTGGGCTCCACAGAGATCGGAGGACTGTCGGGCATTCGCGGCACCAACCAACCTCCTCATCCTGAGGTGCGAGCCGCGAGGCGGCGAGCCTCGAAGGACGCACTCAGGCTCATCCCACGCATCACGCCACCTTGCCGAGCAGCCGCTCCGTCACCTCGCGGCTGACATTGGCGCGGTCCTCATGCGTCTTCAGAAGACAGATCATCGTCTCGTGCGCCGCCTCCGGCTCCTGCCTGAGATCGTGCACCTCAAGCCCGACCAGCGTCGCCGCCCAGTCAAGCGACTCGGCGATGCCAGGAACCTTCTGCAAATCCTCCTTGCGGATCGCCTCGACCATGCGCGCGACCTGCTCGGCGAGGCGCACGTCGATGCCCGGCAGCCGCGCGACGAGAATACGCGCCTCGCGGCCGACATCGGGGAAATCGAGATGGTGGTAGAGGCAGCGTCTGCGCAGCGCGTCGGAGAGCTCGCGCGTTGCGTTGGAGGTCAAGACCACACGCGGGATCGACACCGCTTTGATCGTCCCGAGTTCCGGGATCGAGACCTGGAAGTCGGAGAGAAGCTCCAGCAGAAACGCCTCGAACTCCTCGTCGGCGCGATCGACCTCGTCGACCAGGAGCACCGGCGGCGTGGTGCGCCGGATGGCTGCGAGCAGCGGCCGCTCAAGCAGATATTTTTCGGAGAAGATATGGTCCTCGACCCGCTCCGGGTCCTCGCCCGCACCCTCATACGCCTGGATGGCGAGGAGCTGGCGCTGATAGTTCCACTCATAAAGCGCGGCGTTCTGGTCGAGGCCTTCGTAGCACTGGAGGCGGATCAGCTCGCTCTTGTGCACTTCGGCAAGCGCTTTCGCCACCTCCGTCTTGCCGACGCCCGCCTCGCCCTCGATCAGCAGCGGGCGGTGGAGATAGTCCATCAGCCAGAGCGCCATCGCGAGATCGCGGTCGGCGATGTAGCCGACCTCGGCGAGGCGGGAGGCGATCTCGTCACGAGTTCAGGGGCATGCGCTCCTCCTTCTCCCATAGGGAGAAGGTGCCCGCGAAGCAGGCGGATGAGGGGTTGCAGGGCAAGACGGTATGTCATCGTAAGCAGCCTGCGCCGCACGCCGCATCCCCTCACCCGGCTGCTCCGCAGCGGCTCATCCCGCTTACGTGGGAGCAGCAGCAGCGCTTCGCCATGCCCGCCGCAGCACATCATGACGCGGGGCCCCGCCTAGGTATGCAGCCCGAGCCGCTCCGCCGCCTCCCAGACGCGCCAGGAATCGTGCGGCATCTGGATGTGGGTCGAGCCGAGGAAGGCGAAGGCGTCGTTGATGGCGTTGGAGAAGCACGGCACTCCGCCGACATTCGGGCTTTCGCCGACGCCCTTGGCGCCGATCGGATGATGCGGCGAGGGCGTCGTCGTCCAGTCGGTCTCCCACTTCGGCGTCTCGACGGCGGTCGGCAGGAAATAATCCTGCAGCGAGGCGGAGGTGATGTTGCCGATCTCGTCGTAGAAAAGCTCCTGCCCCATGGCGATGCCGAAGGCTTCCGTCAGCCCGCCATGAATCTGCCCCTCGATGATCATCGGGTTGATGCGCGTGCCGCAATCGTCGAGCGCATAGAAGCGGCGGATCGCGGTGACGCCGGTGTCGACGTCGATATCGGCGACGCAGATATAGGCGCCGAAGGGGAAGGTGAAGTTCGGCGGATCGTAATAGTTGACCGCCTCAAGCCCGGGCTCCATCCCTTCCGGCACTTCGTGATAGGCCGCCCAGGCAAGCTCGGTCATCGTCTTGAAGCGCTCGGGATTGCCCTTCACGCGGAAGCGGTCGACGTCCCATTCGAGATCGTCGTCGTGCACTTCCAGCATGTAGGCGGCGATCATCTGCGCCTTCGCCTTGATCTTTCTGCAGGCCATGGCGGTCGCGGCGCCGGAGACCGGCGTTGAGCGCGAGCCGTAGGTGCCAAGGCCATAGGGCGCGGTGTCGGTGTTCCCCTCCTCCACCGTGATGCCGTCGGCGGCGAGGCCAAGCTCGCTCGCGATAATCTGCGCGTAGGTGGTCTCGTGCCCCTGCCCCTGGCTTTTCGTGCCGAGCCGGCAGATGCCGGTGCCGGTCGGATGGATGCGGATCTCGGCAGAGTTGAACATGGCGATGCCGAGAATGTCGCAGGCGCGGCTCGGGCCGGCGCCGACGATCTCGGTGAAGAAGGCGACGCCGACCCCCATCAGCTCGCGCGTCTCGCCGCGCTTGAAGGCGTCCTGCTTCTGCTTCTGCTCTTCGCGCAGCTTTTGATAGCCGACGGAGTCCATCGCCTTCTTGAGCGCGGTCTCGTAGTCGCCGGAATTGTACTGCCAGCCGAAGGCCGAGGTGTAGGGGAACTGCTCGCGCTTGATCAGATTCTTCATGCGCAGCTCGGCCGGATCCATCTTGAGTTTTTGGGCCAGGATGTCGATGGCGCGCTCGATCAGGTAGGCGGCCTCCGTCACGCGGAACGAGCAGCGGTAGGCGACGCCGCCCGGCGCCTTGTTGGTGTAGACGCCGTCGACCAGGCAATAGGCGGCCGGGATGTCGTAGGAGCCCGAGACGATGGAGAAGAGCCCGGCCGGCCATTTCGTGGCGTTGGCGCAGGCGTCGAACGCGCCGTGGTCGGCGATCGTGTAGACGCGCAGCCCGGTGATCTTGCCGTCCTTGGTAGCGGCGATCTCCGCCGTCATGTGGAAGTCGCGGGCAAAGGCCGTGGTCGACAGGTTCTCGATCCGGTCCTCGACCCACTTCACCGGCCGTCCGGTGACGATCGATGCGACGATCGCGCAGATATAGCCGGAATAGGCGCCGACCTTGTTGCCGAAGCCGCCGCCGATATCAGGCGCGATCACATGGATCTTGTGCTCCGGGATCTTGGAGATCAGCGAGCCGACGGTGCGGATGACGTGCGGCGCCTGGAAGGTGCCCCACAGCGTCAGCTCGCCCCTGATCTTGTCGAACGAGGCGACGCACTGGCAGGTCTCGAGCGGACAGGGGTGCACGCGCGGATACTGGATGAACTCCTTGATCGTGACTTCCGCCTTGTCGAAGGCCGCGTCGGCCGCGGCCTTGTCGCCGGCCGCCCAGGCGAAGATGTGGTTTGGATGCTTGCGGGGGCCGTGCGCGCCTTCCTTCTTGTCCTTGATGTCCTCGCGGATGATCGGCGCGTTGGCGTCCATCGCCTTCAAGGGATCGACGTTGACCGGCAGTTCCTCGTAGTCGACCTCAACCAGCTCCACCGCGTCGGCCGCGGCGTAGCGGTTCTCGGCGATGACGAAGGCGACCTCCTGGTTCTGGAACAGCACCTTGCCGTCGGCAAGCACCATCTGCACGTCGCCGGCGAGCGTCGGCATCCAGGCGAGGTTGACGGTCTTCAGCGTTTCCGCCGTGATCACCGCGACAACGCCGGGGACGGCCTCGGCCTTCGATGTATCGATCGACTTGACACGCGCATGCGCATAGGGCGAACGCACCAGATCGCCGTAGAGCATGCCGGGCAGGTTCAGATCGTCGACGTAGTTGCCCTTGCCTTGCGTGAAGCGAATGTCCTCGACGCGCTTGCGCTTGCAGCCGATGCCTTCAAGCTTCTCGGCGCGGGCTTCGGAGGTTTCTGTGACGGCGTTCATTCGGCGGCCTCCTTCACCTCGCCGCCCGCAAGCTCAGCCGCGGCGGCCTGAATGGCTTTGACGATGTTCTGGTAGCCCGTGCAGCGGCAGAGGTTGCCGGAGATGCCCATGCGTATTTCGTCTTCGGTCGGGTTCGGGTTCTCCTTCAAAAGTCGGTAGGCGCGGGTGATCATGCCGGGAGTGCAGAAGCCGCATTGCAGCCCGTGATGCTCGCGGAAGGCATTCTGGAGCGGATGCAGCGTGCCGTCGGCGGCGGCCATGCCTTCGATGGTCAGCACGTCGCCACCGTCCGCCTGGATCGCGAAGACGGTGCACGACTTCACCGACTTGCCGTCGAGATCGACCGTGCAGGCGCCGCAATGCGTCGTCTCGCAGCCGATGTGCGGGCCAGTCATCTTCAATTCGTCACGGAGGAAGTGGATCAGCAGCGTGCGCGGCTCGACCAGCGCCTCGACCGGCTTGCCGTTCACGTTCAGCGATATCTGCGTCTTGGCCATGATCGTCTTCCTTACGCGGCGCGAGATTTGGCGCGGGCGAGCGCGCGGGAGAGCATCACCCCCGCCATCTTGGTGCGGTACTTCGGCGTGCCGCGGCGGTCGGAGGCGGGCGACGTGATCGCCTCCGCGGCGGCGACGGCCTTCTTCACGGTTGCCGCGTCGAGCGTCGAGCCGGTGAGGATGCCGGCGGCCTCGGTCGCGAGAAGCGGCGTGTCTCCGACATTGGTGAGGCCGATCGAGCAGCTCTCGACCTTGCCGCCCGACATGGTGAGAAGCACGGCGGCGGCAGCGGTTGCATAGTCGCCGATCTTGCGCTTCAGCTTCTCGTAGGCATAGCCGTGCCCGGCGGGCGGCACGGGAATGCGGATCGCCGTGACGATCTCGCCGGGCTCAAGCGCCGTCACATAGGTACCTTGATAGAATTCGCGCGCAGCGACCTTCCGAGCGCCGCCCTTCCCCGCCAGCTCATAGGTGGCGTCGAGCGCCATCATCACCGCCGGCATGTCGTTGCCGGGGTCGCCGTTCGCGACATTGCCGCCGATCGTGCCGACATAGCGGACCTGCGGATCGGCGATCTGCAGCGCCGCTTCGCGCAGCAGCGGCACGCTCTTCACAACCAGGTCCGATTCGATCAGCTCGTGCTGCGTGACGCCGGCGCCGATGACCACCTCGCCGCCCTCGGAGCCGATCCGTTTCAGGTCGGCGATACCGGAAAGCGCGACCAGGTCGGTGGGCGCCGCCAGCCGGAGCTTCATCAGCGGAATGAGCGAGTGGCCGCCGCCGAGCGGACGTGCATCCTCGCCGAGGTCGGCAAGGAGCGCCACCGCCTCCTGAACGGATTTCGGGCGGTGAAAGGCAAAAGAGCCTGGGATCATAGCTTCCTCCGGGAGCAGCCCGCTGCCGCCGGGTCTTCGCCCAACGGATGCGCGCGGCGCATTTTCTGAATGGTCCGGTTGCAGCGGAATCTCGGGCTTCTTGCAGTGCAGCAACAATTGCTCATTCACGAGAGGGTGCCGCCCTGCACGAAAGGCGGCTCAACTTGCACGAACTGTGTCAGCGAATCTGACCTATGAGGTGAAAAGCTCCCGCATAACCGCGGATTCGCCGAAATCACCCTTCAGCCGGCAAATTCATCTTGCCCTGCAAAAAGAGTTCGCGTCCGGACGGTGGAGGAAGGTCGCGCGCAGCGGCCGCCGGCGGTTCCTCCCCCGTCGCAAGCGACGGGGGAGGAAAACCGACAGACGGACGGAGCGCTGCGCCGGTGACCGTCCTTAAGTAAGCGCGGCGCGCGATCCGAGCCCGAGCTGCAACTTCACGTCGCCAAAGCGGCCGCGGCTGACCGGCACCACATACGGGTCGACACGGGAGTCGTGTCCCGACATCTCGATCAGGCCGTGATCGCCGGCGCGCTTCAGTCCGACCACACGCTCGAGATTGACGATGTGGCTACGGTGCACGCGGACGAAATGTGCGTGGTCGAGCCGCGCCTCGACCTCGCCGATCGGCAGCGGGCAGAAGAGCTTCGCGGCGCCGTCGAAGAGGGTGGTGTAGTGCGCGTTGGCGTGGATCGCGACGATATGGCGAACCGCGACGAAATGCGTGGCACCGTCGCGGATGACCGGAAGCAGGCGGGCCGGCACGGGTGCGGCGGCGAGGTCCGTCGGGGACACACCTGCGGCGCCCGCCGACGATCCGACGCCGTTGCCGTTCGATGCCGCCGGGAGCGACGCGCTACCCTCACGCTCGACAAAAGCCGCGGCAAGGGGATGCGGCTCGGTGGTCGCGGGCTCGGGCTCTGTGGCCGCGCTTCCGTTCAAAGCCCGCGCCGCGCCGCTTACCTCGCCCGACAGCTCCGCTGCCGCCTGGCCGCGCCGGTCCGGCACCAGCGCCAGCAGGAAGATGCCGGACACCGCGAAGGCGACGATCGCGACGACGATTGCCAGGAGATCGGTCGAAAGCGCCGGCGCGCTTGTCTGAAGCTCCTCGTGCGGGGTGATCGTCATCCCCGCCATCGCCGTATAGTGCATGCCGGAAATGGCGCAGCCGAGCGCGCTTGCCGAAAGGATCAGCGGCATGCGCCCGCCCCGCCCGCCGGCAAGGAAAAGCGCCAGGCCGGACGCGGCGATCGCGATCGCCACCGCCGCCGCGACGAAGGCCGGCGCATGCGCCATGTGCGCGCTCGCGTGCAGCGCCCACATGCCGATGTAGTGCATGGAGGTGATACCGACGCCCATGAAGGCAGCCGAGGCGGCCAGCCGCGGCGGGGTCAAAGGCCCGGCGGTCGCCGCGAAGACCGCGGCGCCGACCACGATCACGCAGACCAGGAAGGAAAGCAGCGTCGGCAGCACGAGGTAGTCGACCTGGAACGGCAGGCGCATGGCGAGCATGCCGACGAAGTGCATCGACCAGATGGCAACGGCGAGCGAAAGCGCGGCACTCGCAAGGAGCAGCCGCCGACGCAGACCGAGCGCCTCGGCGACCTGCTGCGCCAGGCTCAAGCCGACATAGGCGCCCTGGATCGCCACGACGACGGAGAGAACGACGAGCCAAGGCTCGTGCGTTACGTGCATCAAACTCCTCCCGCGCCAATTATTCGCGCCGCGGAGGCGATTGTAAATCGGCCATCGAAATGCGACGGCAGGAGCCGCGGGCGCCGGCTCTTTCCGTGCGCCCGGCGGGAGGAGGAATGCCAATGAAGTTCGGAGCGTCGTCCTGGCCGTTCCAATGGGAGCCGCCCTACGAGGACGTGATCCGGCGGATCGCCGGGCTCGGCTTCGAGGCGATCGAGCTGATCGCCTGGAACCGCGACTATCTGAACGACTATTGGACCAAGGCAAAGATCGCCGACATCAAAAAGGAGCTCGCGAACTCCGGCATCGGGCTGTCGCAGTTCGTGCACACGCCGCACGACCTCTCAAGCGGCGACAAGGCGAAGCGTGCCGCCGCGGTCGAGGACTGGCGGAAGGCGGTCGAAGTGGGCGCCGAGCTCGGCACGCTGATCGTCAACATGGTTTCCTCGCACCCTTTCGCCATGCGCGACGCGATCGAGATACCGCGCATCACCACCAAGCCGCTGGTGCAGCAATACGCGACCCGCAACGTTCCGCGCGGCGTCGACTGGGACGAAAACTTTCGCGACTACGTCGAGGCGATGCGGCAATGCGCCGAGATCTGCGGCAAGGCCGGCGTGAAGCTGTCGGTCGAGCCGCATCCAGGACGCTATCTCGCCAACCACGACGGCGCGCTGCGGCTCATCGAGCATGTCGACCATCCGGCGATGGGCGTCAATTTCGATCCGAGCCACACTTTTCCATGCGGCGACTTCCCCAACATCACCGTCTACCGGCTGAACCGGCACATCATCCATCTGCATGTGTCGGACAATGACGGCGTCACCAACGTGCATTGGCGGCCGGGCGAGGGAAAGATCGACTGGGTCGCGATGCTGCAGGCGCTGAAGGACATCGGCTACGACGACGTGATCTCGATCGAGCTTGAGGACGTGCCGGGCGTGTCGCGCGGCGCCAACACCAACGCGCCGGGCGTCTACCGAAACATCACCGCGACCGACGAATTCGTCGCCGAGACGGTCGCCGCGATGAACTACCTGAAGGGCATTTGCCGGGACCTCGGGATCAGCGTGAAGTGATGCAATCCGAGCCGCTCGTCTATGTCGGGACCTACAGCGAGCCGATCCTCTTCGGGACCGGCCGGGTCCTGAACGGCAAGGGCAAGGGCATCTATGCCTTCCGCCTCGACGCCGCGAAGGGAGCGCTTCTGCCGGCCGGGATCACCGAGGGCGTCAGGAACTCGTCCTATCTCGCTTTCGACCAGAAGCGCGCGTTCCTCTACTGCGTGAACGAGTTCAAGGAATACGAGGGGAAGCCGAGCGGCGCCGTCAGCGCCTACCGCATCGATCCCGCGATCGGCGCCCTCACCTATCTGAACACCAAGGCGAGCCATGGCACCGATCCCTGCCACCTGATGGTCGACCATTCCGGCCGCAACGCCCTCGTCGCGAACTTCGCGAGCGGCAGCGTCGCCGTCCTGCCGCTCGACAACGATGGCGCGCTGAAGGAAGCGAGCTGCGTCATCCAGCACACCGGCTCAAGCGTCGATCCGCAGCGGCAGGCCGGACCACACGCCCATGCCGTCGCGATCGACGCCGGCAACAGGTACGTCTTCGTCCCAGAACTCGGCCTCGACAAGGTGATGATCTACGAGTTCGATCCCGAAGCGGGCACGCTGACGCCGAATCCGAACCAGCCCTCCATCGACGTGGCGCCCGGCGCCGGCCCGCGCCAGCTCGTGATGCATCAAAACGGCGGCTTCGCCTTTCTGATCAACGAGCTGAACTCGACGATGACCTCCTATGCCTATGACACGTCGCGCGGCACGCTTGCCGAGATTCAGAACTCTATCCACGCTGCCCCAGGATTTTTCCGGCCAAAGCACCTGCGCGGAGGTGCAGGTGCATCCGTCCGGAAAGTTCCTCTACGGCTCCAACCGCGGCCACGATTCGATCGCGATCTTCGCCATCGACGAGACGCGCGGGACGCTCACCCTCGTCGGCCACGAACCGACGCGCGGCAAGATTCCGCGGAACTTCGACATCGATCCAAACGGCGCATTCCTGGCCGCCGCCAACCAGGATTCCGATAATGTCGTGATGTTCCGGATCGACCCTGCGTCGGGAAGGCTGACGCCGACCGGAAACGCCGTTGCGGCCGGCACGCCGATCTGCGTACGCTTCCTTTAGGCGCGGCGTGGGCATCCCGCTCGCCCCTTGACATCCTTTGCAGGAACCCCGACGGAGCCGGAATGTTGAACGTCACGGTGATCGGAGCCGGCTATGTCGGGCTCGTGACCGGCGCCTGCCTGGCCGAGCTTGGCCACGTCGTCGTGGTCATCGACCGCGACCGCGAGAAGATCGCGGGGCTGAAGGCCGGCATCGTGCCGATCTTCGAGCCGGGGCTCGACGCGCTCGTCTCGGCGAATGTCCGGCGCGGACAATTGAGCTTCGAGACGAGCCTCGATCAGGCGTTGCAGCTTGCCTCCGACGCCATCTTCATCTGCGTGGGCACGCCGACGGAAGAGAACGGCGGCGGTGCCAGCCTCGCATATGTCTATGCCGCGGCCGAGGAGATCGGAGAGGCGCTTTCCCGCCTGCCGGCCGTGCCGGATCGCTTCAGCGTCGTCGTGACGAAGTCGACCGTGCCGGTCGGCACCAGCCGCAAGCTCGTCGACATCCTCGCCGCGCACGCGCCGAGCGGCCGTTACGCGGTCGCCTCCAATCCGGAGTTTCTGCGCGAGGGGAACGCCATCGCCGATTTCATGGCGCCAGACAGGATCGTCATCGGTTCGCCGTCGGAGCGCGCGCGGCAGGTGCTTGAGGACATCTACCTGCCGCTGACGCGGAAGGGCCACCGGCTCGTCGCCACGTCGGCGATCGAGACGTCGGAGCTTATCAAATACGCGGCGAACGCGTTCCTCGCGACCAAGGTCACCTTCATCAACGAGCTGGCGCGGCTCTGCGAGGCAACCGGCGCCGACATCGAGGAGCTTGCCGTTGGCGTCGGCCTCGACGACCGCATCGGCACCAAGTTCCTGACCGCCGGACCAGGCTTCGGCGGCTCCTGCTTCCCAAAGGACCTGCAGGCGCTGATCAAGACGGCCAACGATTTCGGCTCGCCGGTCGAGGTCGTGGAGACGGTGATCCGCGCCAATGACCGCCACAAGCAGCTGATGGTGCGCAAGATCAGGACCGCACTCGGCGGCAGCCTCTCCGGGCGCCGGCTCGGCGTGCTCGGCCTCGCCTTCAAGGCCAACACCGACGACATGCGCAACGCCCCGGCGCTCACCATCGTCGCGCAGTTCCTGGCGGAGGGCGCGGAGGTGCACGCCTATGACCCCGCCGCCTCCGGGCAAGCGCGGCAGCTCCTGCCGGAGCTGAAGGTTGCGGATTCGATCGAAGCAGCGGTCGCCGGGGCTGAGGCGGTGGTGATCCTGACGGAGTGGGACGCCTTCCGCCAGATCGCCTGGCAGAAGCTGATGAAGACGATGCGCCGGCCGCTGGTGGTCGATCTCAGGAACATCTTCGAGCCGCGCGACATGGCACAGCTCGGCATCGAATATCTGCCGATCGGCCGGCAGGGCGGCGCGCTGTCGCTGGAGGTGGCGGCCGAATGAACCGGCCGGAGAAGAGTCCGGCCCCGCGCATCCGATAACGATCGCGGCGAACCCGCAGCGGGTCGTCGTGACCTTCGGCGGCAAGACTGTCGCCGACACCACGCATGCGCTGACGATGCAGGAATCGACCTATTCGCCGGTCTTCTATATCCCGCGGAGCGACGCCCAGATGGCGCTCTTCGAGCGCACGGACCATACGAGCTACTGCCCCTACAAGGGCGAGGCCGGCTATTTCAGTCTCGTCGTCGACGGCAAGCGGGCGGAGAACGCGGTCTGGACCTACGAGGCGCCCTACCCGGGCGTGGCCGAGATCAAGAACCATCTCGCCTTCTACCCGGGCCGCGTCGACGCGATCGAAGAGCGCTGAGAGATCGCGCCCAGCGCCAGTCTTCCCGGACGGGACGCAACAACCGAAAATCTGTGTTCGCCGGCACACCCCGGCGCTAGTCTCAGCACCAGATCGGAGAGGCAATCTCCGGCAATGTTGGGAGGATGCCCATGGGCCCTGTCGGCCGCCAGTCGCCGCTTCCGGCGAAGCCGGAGAGCTTCGACGAAGACTTCGACATCGTCATCGCCGGCGCCGGCGCCGCGGGATTGGTGAGCGCCTGCTTCACGGCATGGCTCGGCAACAAGGTGCTGGTGCTCGAAAAAGCCGACAAGATCGGCGGCACCATCCTGAAAGCGGCATTTTGGTACTGGGTGCCGAACAACGAGCCGATGAAGGCGATGGGCCTCAAGGACAGGAAGGAGGACTGCCTGCGCTATATGGCGCGCCTCTCGCATCCGGAGACCTACGATCCGAAGCACCCGCGCTACGGCATGACGGAATGGGAGTATGAGATTTGCTCGGCGATCTTCGACAACACGTCGAAGGCGACGGAGCTTCTGAACGAGAAGGGCGCGCTCGAATACCGCCACTGCCCGGACGTGCCGGACTATTGGGCGGAGCTGCCGGAGGACAAGGCGCCGAAGGGCCGCGTGCTCGTCACCAAGCAGGCGCGCAATTCAATGTCGGACGGCGGCGTTCATGCGGCGCGCACGATGAGCGCCGCCGCCCGGAAAGCCGGCGCCGACCTTCGCACCGGGCACCGCGTGCAGCGCGTCATCCAGGATGCGAGCGGCCGCGTCGTCGGCGTCGAGGCGGATAACGCCAAAGGCAAGACGCAGAAATTCAAGGCGCGAAAGGCGGTGATCTTCACCACCGGCGGCTTCACCCACGATCCGGAGCTGCGCAAGGCGCATCTGACCGCGCCGGTGCTCGGCGGCTGCGCAGCGCTCACCAACGAGGGCGACTTCGTGCACATCGCGCAGACGCTTAGCGCCGACTTCCGCAACATGCATTACGCCTGGATGTGCCCGATCGTGCTCGAAAAGGCGCTGAAGAAGGACCCGACGCTGATCGGCACCTTCTCGCCGTCGGGCAACTCGATGATCTATGTCGACAAGGCGGGAAAGCGCGTCACCAACGAGAAGCTTTCCTATAACGAATCGGCGCGCGCCTTCTTCAACTGGGACCCGGCGAAGGCGGAATATCCGAACCTCGTGCTGATCGCGATCTGGGACCAGCGCAGCCAGGAGAATTCCGCGAGCGACGAATATGGCCGCTTCATCGTACCGAAGGGCGCCGATCAATCGCACGTCATCAAGGGCAAGACGCTCGACGAGCTGGCGGAAAACATTAAGAAGCGCGTGAAGAAGCATGCGCGCGCGGTCGGAAACATCAAGCTCGCGGACGACTTCGCCAAGACCCTGAAGACAACGATCGAGCGCTTCAACGGCTTCGCCAAGAAGGGCAAGGACCCTGACTTCCATCGTGGCGAACGTCCGGTCGAGCTGCTCTTCAACGGGCCGACGGCGGCGAAGACGGGCAAGAACCCGACCATGTATCCGTTCAAGAGCAAGGGGCCCTACTACGCAGCGCTGATGACGGGGGGCAATCTCGACACCAAGGGCGGCCCGGTAACGAATGCCGACGGCCAGGTGCTCGACGTGCTCGGAAAGCCGATCCCCGGACTTTATGGCGCCGGAAATTGCGTCGCCAATGTCTCCGCGCGCGCCTATTGGGCGGGCGGCGCGACGCTTGGGCCGATCCTCGCGCTCTCCTATCTCGCAGCGAACGCAGCGCATAAGGAGGCGGTGAAGTAGGAGCGGGATTGGCCGGCGCCGGTCTGCGGCGCGGAGTTGGCAGACTCAGAACGTCCCAAAACCTTCGCCGAGCGGCACGGCGCGCACGTCCTGAAGCAGCGCGATGAAGCCTCTCGCCTGATGCTCGGCGACGGCGCGGCCCTTCTCGGCCGTTGCCGCCGCAGCATTGCCGACGGTGCCGGCCGGGTTCAGGTCGCTCGCGATCCAGGCGAAGGCATGTGTGCCGGTCGGCGCCGAGGTGCTTGAACGTCGTTTCCGTCTCGCGCGGCGAGCGAGACGAAATTCTCCGCTTTCGCTCATGTCGACCAGGTCGGGGCGGAAGTGCAGCATCAGCGACGTCTCGATCTCGCCGCCATGGATGCCGTGACGGCGTTCAAGCTCGGAGAACATGCCGTCCGGGTGGCCGAAGCGCGACCAGCTTGTCTTCGACCGCGAGCATGTCGGCGCGCACGCGCAGCTCGCGCGCAACGATGCCCATGATCTCCTCGTTGCCGCCATGCGAATTGACGAAGACGAGCTTGCGGATGCCGGCGCGTGCGACCGAGAGGCCGATCTCGGTCCACGCCTCGATCGCGACGGATGGCGGCAGCGTCAGCGTGCCCGGCGCATAGAGATGCTCGTTCGACTTGCCGACCGCCTGGATCGGCAGAATGCGAATGTCGAGATCGTCGGCGGCAGCCGCCGGCGACGGTTCGGAGCATGCCCTCCGCGATAAGCGTGTCGGTGCCGACCGGCAGATGCGGCCCGTGCTGCTCGATCGCGGCGAGCGGCAGGACGGCGATCGTCGCGTCGGGATCGATCGCGTCATACTCGGTGGCGCGATATTCGCTCCAATACAGCCGCCGGTTCTTCTCCGCTCAATTCGCTCTCCCGTCGTTCTTCCAGTTCTCAGGCCGGCGCCGCGGCGATCACCTCGATCTCGACCTTGAACTCCGGCCGCGCGAAGCCGGAGACGATCATCAGCGTCGAGGCCGGCAGCGGCTCGGCGAAAAGCCGGTCGCGCACCTCCATATAGGGCGCGAAGATGCGCGCGGTCGGTGACATAGGCGTTGATGCGCACGACATCGGCAAGCGTCAGCCCGGCCTCGCCCAGGATCGCGGCGATATTGGAGAAGCAAAGCTCCGCCTGCGCGCCGGCGTCCTCCGGGATCGCTCGTCGGCGGCGATGCCGAGCTGGCCGGAGCAGAGCACCAGCCGATGCCCGGCCGGCACCTCCACGCCGTGGCTGTAGCGGGCGAAAGGCGGGCGGATCGAGGTGGGGTTGAGCGGGCGGAACATGGCCTTCCGTGCGATGTCGGCCACGCTACGATCCGCGACCGGCCGGTGGCAAGGGCGGCAGCGCTTTCGCAGCAAAGCATGCCGCTTTCTTGTGCAGACGTCTTCGCTTAGACTGCGCTGCGACCGAATGGCGCGCAGGCGGCGGGCGTCTGAGCGCCGAAGCGGGGCAGCGAGCCGCTGGCACGGCTCTTGCGGCGACGGTTAATTCGGCAGTTGGAGTCAGCGTGAACCGCGTGTCGGCCGCATTCCGGCCGCGCGACGGAGAAGGCGGAGACAGACAAGCATGAGCACAATTCAGAGCATTGACCTTCGGCGCTTGCGGCTGGCGCCGCCGCTTTGCGCTTGCAGCGGCCAGGCGCTGGCGCTCGACGAGCTGACCTTCGGCACCAACTGGGTGGCCGAGCCGGAGCACGGCGGCTTCTACCAGGCGGCGGTCGACGGCACCTACGAGAAATACGGGCTCAAGGTGACCATCGTCCCGAAGGCCGACCAGGCGATGCTGCTCGGCGGCAAGATCCAGTTCTACATGCAGGGCAACCTGCTCGGCACGTTCTCTGCGGTCGAGCAGGACGTGCCGGTGATGGAAGTCGCGGCGATGTTCCAGAAGGATCCGCAGATCATCATGGCGCATCCGGAAAGCGGGCTGAAGGCATTCGGCGACCTCGCCAAGCTGAAGTACGCTCTTCATCGGCGACGACCTCTTCGTCACCGGCTACCGCTGGATGATGGCGGCCTATCCCGGCATCACCGAGGAGCAGCGCAAGCCCTATAACTATTCGTGTCGCGCCGTTCCTCGCCGACATGGATTCCGGCCAGCAGGGCTATGTCACCTCCGAGCCCTACGCGGTGAAGAAGGAAGGCGGCTTCGAGCCGACCGTCTTCCTGCTGGCCGACGCCGGCTACACCACCTATTCGACCATGATCGAGGGCATGGCCGATTACGTGGCCGCCAATCCCGACATCACCAAGCGCTTCGTCGAGGCCTCGATCATCGGCTGGTACAACTATCTCTACGGCGACAACACGGCCGCCAACGACTGGATCAAGAAAGACAACCCCGACATGGACGACGACCAGATCGCGTTCTCGATCAGCCAGCTGAAGAGACTACGGCCTGCTCGTTTCCGGCGAGGCGACCGATGGCGGCATCGGCTGCTTCACCGACGCCGGCGTGAAGGGCTTCTACGACAAGATGGTCGAATGCCGGCGTCGTCAAGGCCGGACCTCGACCTGTCGAAGGTCTACACGACCGAGTTCGTCTGCAAGGGGCTCGGCAAGGAGCTGGTGAAGTAGCGCGTCGCGTTCGATCGACTGACGACGGCCGGCGGTGAGCGCGCCGCCGGCTTCCTGACGAACCATCGGCGAGGAACCGTCGCCGACGCCGCCTTCCTGGCGAAAAACGAGGCGCATCATTGAACTTCGTCGCAGAGGCAGACGCATCGGGCCGGACGCGGCAGGCCGCCGCGGAGAAGCCGCTGATCGCGCTCCGCTCGATCTCCAAGGTCTTCTCCAACGGCACGCTGGCGCTGAAGGACATGTCGCTCGAGCGTCGGGCGCGGCGAGTTCGTGAGCCTGCTCGGGCCGTCGGGCTGCGGCAAGTCGACGGCGCTGCGGATCATCGCCGGGCTCGGCGAGCCGACCTCCGGCACGATCGACTGGCCGACGGCCGAACATGACGCCGTGCGGCCGGCCGCATCCGGAGATCGGCTTCGTCTTCCAGGAGCCGACGCTGATGCCCTGGGCGACGGTCTTCTCCAATGTCTGGCTGCCGCTCCGGCTGAAGGGCCATGTCGCAGGGCCGCGGCGCGCGACGAGGTCATGGAGCGCTTCAGATGGTGGGGCTTGAGAGATTTCGCCGACGCCTATCCGCGCGAGCTTTCCGGCGGCATGAAGATGCGCGTCTCGATCGCCCGCGCGCTCGATCACCAAGCCGAAGCTGCTGCTGATGGACGAGCCGTTCGCCGCGCTCGACGAGATCACCCGCTTCAAGCTCAACAACGACCTGCTGGAGCTTTGGGAGCGCTTCGGCTGGACGGTGATCTTCGTCACCCACTCGGTGTTCGAGTCGGTCTATCTGTCGGAGCGCATCGTGGTCATGGCGGCGCGGCCGGGCCGCGTCTTCACCGACCTCGCGATCGACGCGCCCTACCCGCGCGACGACGATTTCCGCACCTCGACCGTCTACAACGACAACTGCCGGCGCGCTTCCGACGCGCTGCACGACGCGATGGAGGCGCGGAGCGTTGAGCGCCGTCGACCGCCGGCAAGGTCGCCGAGCGCGACCGAGAGCGGCGCCGAGCGCGCGTCGAGCGGCGAAGCCGAGCGCGAAGGCGTCGCCAGCCGCGTCGCGCGGATCGCCATGCCGGCCGCGATGCTGCGTGCTCCTCGTCGTCGTCTGGCAGGTCTACGTGACGGCCGCGCATGTGCCGCATTACATCCTGCCGAGCCCGGTCACGGATCGCCCAGGCGTTCGTCACCGACTGGCCGATCCTCGGCTGGGCGCTCCTGATGACGCTGCGGACGACATTCCTGGCGCTCGCGATCGCGCTCGTCTCGCGGCGTCGCGCTCGCGGTCCTGATGGCGCAGTCGCAATGGATCGAGCTTGCGCTCTTCCCCTATGCGGTAATCCTGCAGGTGACGCCGATCGTCGCCATCGCGCCGCTGATCCTGATCTACACGTCGACGACCCAGGAGGCGCTTCTGATCTGCGCCTGGATCGTCGCGTTCTTCCCGGTGCTCTCCAACACCGCGCAGGGGCTGCACTCGACCGACCACAATCTCCTGAACCTCTTCGAGCTCTACGGCGCGAACCGCTGGCAGACGCTGATTCACCTCAGGCTGCCGAACGCCCTCCCCTATTTCCTCGCCGGCCTGAGGATCGCCGGCGGGCTGGCGCTGATCGCCGCCGTCGTCGCCGAGTTCGCGGCCGGCACCGCGGGCGAGAATTCCGGCCTGGCCTTCCGGCTGATCGAGGCGCAGCACCGGCTGAACATCCCGCGGCTCTTCGCGGCGCTGGTGCTCCTCTCCGTCACCGGCGTTCTGATCTTCGCCGCGACCAGCCTCCTCTCGCACCTCCTCCTGCGGAACTGGCACGAAAGCGCCGTCCGCCGCGAGAACTGAGACATGGCGGCAATCGCGATCCCTGACGGCGGCGGCGCCTACCGGCTTGCCCGCGCGCGCGTGCCGGCGGTGCTCGCGGCGGGGCCGTTCGCGGCCAATTCCGACGGCCTGGCGCTTATCGACATCGCCATCGCGGAGGGGCGGATCGAAGCGCTGACGCCGGCCGCATCGGCGCCGCCGGAAGGTGCGATCGATCTCGCCGGGCGCATGGTCTTCCCCGCCTTCGTCGACTGCCACACGCATATCGACAAGGGCCACATCTGGCCGCGCATGCCGAATCCCGACGGAACCTTTGCCGCCGCCCTCGATGCCGTCGCCCGCGACCGTGCCGGGCGCTGGTCCGCCGAAGACGTGGAGCGGCGGATGGATTTCGCGCTCCGCTCCGCCTACGCCCACGGGACGGCGGCGCTTCGCACCCATCTCGACTCGCTGCGTCCGCAGGAGACGATCTCCTGGCCGGTGTTCGAAGGCATGCGTGCGCGCTGGGAAGGGCGGATCGCGCTGCAGGCCGCATGCCTCGTCACCGTCGAGGAGGTGCGCGACAAGGCGTGGTTTTCGGCCCTTGCCGACCGCGTCGCCGCCGCCAAGGGCATTCTCGGCGCCGTCGCCTTCATGCTTCCCGACCTCGACGCACTGCTCGACGACATGGTGCGGGCGGCGGCGGAGCGCGGGCTCGACCTCGACTTCCACGCCGACGAGACCGGCGATCCGGCCGCCGAGGCGCTCGACCATATCGCCGATGCGGTGCTCCGGAACCGCTTCAAGGGCCGGGTGCTTGCCGGCCATTGCTGCTCCCTCTCGCGCCAAGCGAGCGACGCCGCGCGCCGCACGCTCGACAAGGTCGCGAAGGCCGGCATCGCCGTCGTCAGCCTGCCGATGTGCAACCTCTATCTCCAGGACCGCCGTAGCGACGGCACGACGCCGCGCTGGCGCGGCGTGACCATGCTGCACGAGATGAAGGCACGCGGCATCAAGGTCGCGGTCGCCTCCGACAACACGCGCGACCCGTTCTTTGCCTATGGCGACCTCGACATGCTGGAGGTCTATCGCGAGGCGACCCGCGTCCTGCATCTCGATCACCCGGTCGCCGATTGGCCGGCGGCGGTGACCGCGACGCCGGCCGCGATCATGGGGCTCGACGGATACGGCCGGCTTGTGCCGGGCGCCGCGGCGGACTTCATCATCTTTCGCGGGCGCACCTGGACGGAGCTTCTGGCGCGGCCTGAAGCGGAGCGCATCGTGGCAAGGAACGGGTGCGCGATCGACACCAGGCTTCCCGATTATGCCGAGCTCGACGATCTGATGGAGACATAGCAATGACCGACGTCGCCGCGCTGAAGGCCGTGCTCCCTGGGATCAAGCTCGAGGACAATCCGGCGATCGTGAAGCAGAAGAGCCGCGACTTCTTCTGGTATTCGCCGGTCTTAAAACGCCAACTCGACCACGTGACCGCCGACCTCGTCGCTTCGCCGAAGAGCGAGGCGGAGGTGATCCAAGTCCTGAAGGCGTGCTTCGAGATGGGCGTGCCGATCACGCCGCGCGGCGCCGGCACCGGCAATTACGGCCAGGCGATGCCGCTTTCGGGCGGCGTGGTGCTGAACCTCGCGGAGATGAACAGGGTGAAGACGGTTACCCGCGGCAGCGTCGTCGCCGAGGCCGGCGCGGTGCTGGCGCGGATCGACGACGAAACGCGGCCGACCTGCCAGGAGCTGCGACTGCGGCCTTCAACCTACAATACCGCGACGATCGGAGGCTTCATCGCCGGCGGCTCCGGCGGCATCGGCTCGATCAAATGGGGCGGCCTCCGCAACATCGGCAACGTCCTGAAACTCCGCGTCGTGACCATGGAGGCGAGCCCGTGCGTGCTTGAGCTTAGGGGCTTCGACCTCATGAAGGTGATGCACGCCTATGGCACCAACGGCATCATCACCGAGGTGGAGATGCCGCTCGACGCGAGCTACGACTGGGTCGACGTGATCGCCGGCTTCGACGATTATATGAAATCAGTGCGCTTCGCGAACATGATCGCCAACCAGGACGGGCTTCTGTTCAAGGAGATCTCGACCGTCGCCGCGCCGGTGCCGCACGACTATTTCCTCCGTCATCGGAAATTCCTGAAGCACGAGCATTCGGTGGCGCTGCTGATGGTGGCGCCGCACGCGATCGATCCCCTCCTGGCGCTCGCCGCGCGGGAGAAGACGGAGATTCTTTTCCGCTCCGACACGGCGACCGCGGAAGAGAAGAAGGGGCTGCCGCCGCTCTTCGAGCTGACCTGGAACCACACGACGCTCCGCGGGCTCCGCGTCGATCCGACCGTCACCTATCTGCAGGTGCTCTATCCCTTCCCCGATCACGTCGCGAAGGTGGAGACAATGACGAAGATCTTCGGCGACGAAGTTCCGGGGCACCTGGAGTTCCAGCGCTTCGACGGCAATGTCTGCTGCTCCGGCCTGCCGATCGTGCGCTTCACGACTGAGGAACGGCTCGACGAGATCGTGCGCATTCACGAGGAGAACGGCTGCCCGATCTTCAACCCGCACCGCTACACGCTGGAGGAAGGCGGCATGAAGCGGACCGACGAGGTGCAGCTTGCCTTCAAGCGCGAAGCCGACCCGAAGGGGCTGCTCAATCCCGGCAAGATGATCGCCTGGGAGGACCCGAGCTACGACTGGAAGTCGGACAGGGTCTATCTCTTCCCCGGTCTGCAGACGGCGGCGGCATAGCGATGCGGGTCCTGGTCCTCTTCGCACATCCGGTCGAGACGAGCTTCAACGCGGCGCTGCATACGAAGATCGTCGAGACGCTGAAGCGCTCGCACGAGGTCGACGATTGCGACCTCTATGCGGAGAACTTCGATCCGCGCCTCTCGCGCGAAGAGCGGATCGGCTATCACGAGGTCGGGCCGAACGTTGAGCCGGTGCGCGCCTATGTCGAGCGGCTGCAGGCGGCGGAGGCGCTGGTGCTTTCCTACCCGGTATGGAACTTCGGTTATCCCGCCATCCTGAAGGGTTTCTTCGACCGCGTTTTCCTGCCCGGCGTGTCGTTCGACCTGACGCCGGAGGGCCGCGTGCGCACGCGGCTCACCCATGTCAGGAAGATCGCGGCTGTCTGCACCTACGGCGGCTCGCGAATGCGCGCGATGATGGCAGGCGACCCGCCGCGCAAGCTGGTGAAGCGCGTGCTCCGCGCCCAGACCGGCAGCATGGTGACGCCCGTGACCTACCTCGCCTATTACGGGATGAACCGCGCGACCGAGCCGAAATGCGGTCGCTTCCTGGCGGAGGTCACGCGAAAGATGGCGTCGTTCTGAGAGACCGTGGACTCAGCCGCCGGCGGATTGGCCATTCATCGCGATCGAACGGGCGAGCGTCGGATAGCGGTTGAGCGACTGCGCGATCCGCATGGCGCCTTCTTGGAGTGGGTCGAGCCGTTCCGCGATCATCGCCTGGATCTTCACGCGGCCGGAATAGCCTGAGCAGTTGAGCGCTGCGACCACCCTCCCGGTCGGATCGCGGACCGGCACCGCGAGCGCCGTGATGCCGTAGTCGAGTTCATCGACCGCCGTCGCATAGCCATCCTTGCGCGCCTTGGCGATGGTCGCCCTAAGCTTGTCGCGGTCGACGACGGTGAACTCAGTCAGCCTCTCGATCCGCGCCTCGCCGAGATGCGCGGCGACCGCATCGTCCGGCAGGCCGGCGAGGAGCACGCGGCCCATCGAGGTCGGATAGGCCGGGTAGGTGATGCCGACGCCGGCGAAGGTGCGGTTGGCGCGCTCCTCGGAATGATGCGCGACATAAAGGATGTTCTTGCGGTCGAGGACGGCGACGGAAGCGGCACCCCCGAAGCGGGCGACAAGCGAGCGGAGTTCCGGCAGGAGCAGCTCTTCGACATGCGCGGCGCGCAGATAGGTGGCACCGAGGGTGAGCACGCGGGCGCTGAGAAGAAAGCGCTTGTTGATTTGCCGCATATAGCCGAGCTGCGTCAGCGTATGCAGGCTGCGCCGCGCCGCTGCCGGCGAGATGCCGGCGCGCCGCGCCACCTCCGAGAGCGTCATTTCCGGATGCGCGGCGTCAAACGCCTCGATGACGGCAAGCCCCTTGGTCAAACCGCCGACAGTCTCAAGCTCTCCCTTCTCCCGCTTGCGGGCCGGAGCCGGCATGCGCGCGGGCCGTGACAAGCGATCGTTGCCGGCAAGCCGCATCTAGGTCGACACCGGTGAGAGGACGAAGTCGAAGTCGATGCGTGCATCGGGGCGCCGCTCGACGTCGAATTCGAGATTGGCACCCGATGGAATGCGGTTGACCTTGCCGATCAGCGATCTCCTGACACCGAACACGGCGTCGGAGTCGATATATTCGTCGCCTTCAAAGAAGAGCTCGGTCACGATCGAACGCATGCCAGGCGCACCGATGATGTAGTGAAGGTGCTTCGAGCGCCAGGCGTGGCGGTCGCCGGCGCGCAGCAGCTTGCCGACCGGCCCGTCATAGGGGACCGTGTAGGATTTCGGCATGACGGTCGTGTAGTAGTAGCGGCCGTTGTCGTCGGTGGTGAACCGGCCGCGAAGATCCATCGGATCCTGGCCTTCGTTCTGGATCGGATACATGCCCGTTCCGTCCGCCTGCCAGGTGTCGAGAATGGCGCCCGGCAGCGGATTGCCGAGCGTGTCGCGCACCGTGCCGTTGGCGAGCAGGATCACGCCCTCGCGGTCCTTGGCGAGGTCCGCGCCGAGCGGCATCTCCGGGGCGTCCTTCAGATAGAACGGCCCGAGATTTGAGAGCTCCGTCCCGCCGCCCTTGGTGTTGATCATGTCCACCAGCGCCGACCAGCCGAGCACGTCGGAAAGAAGGATGAACTCGTGCCGCTCCGGCGTTGATATCTGCCCGCAGTTGTAGAGGAAGGTCAGCGCGTGCATCCACTCGTCCTGCGTCAGATTGGTCTCGCGCGTGAAGTCGTGCAGATGCTCGATCAGCTTGTCGATCAGGAACGCCAGGCGCTCGTTGCTGCGGCCATGGAACGACTCCTTCACCGCATCGGTGATGGTCATCTGATTGGTGTCGCGCACAGCGTTGTCCTCCCTCGCTCTCTTGTTGTCGCGAAACTTGGCCAGTGAAGGCGGTCGGGCGCCTTGATGGTCACCGCCGAGCAGGCCGCAAGACTAGAGCCAAGCCGCAGAGCTTCACCAGCTTGACAGCAGAATAGCGGGGTGACATTTTTTCGACAATCGAAAAAATCTGCGCATAGCGAAAAATCAAGAAGGCGCGACGAATGCGGATCGGCAAGCAGGACCAGCCCTTCACAAGGATTGCCACATCCGACGCCGAAACGATCACCATTCGTGGGTTGGATCTTTGCCGCGACCTGATCGGCAAGATCGGCTTCACCGACTACTTCTTCTTCCTCGTCACCGGAAAGATGCCGAACGCCGAGCAGCGCTTCTTCACCGACGCGGTGATGGTGGCGATCGCCGAGCACGGGCTCGTCCCAAGCGTGCAGGCGGCGCGGATGACGCTTGCCGCCGCACCCGAGGCCTGGCAGGGCGCCGTCGCGGCGGGGCTGCTCGGCATGGGCAGCGTCGTCGCCGGCAGCTCCGAGACCGCCGGAAAGCTCCTGGTTGAGCTGGTAAGCGCGGCCGAGAAAAGCTCGGGGAAGACGCAGCGAAAGCCGGGCTCAAGCGGCTCGTCGCAAACAAGGAGAAGATTCCAGGACTCGGCCATCCGCAGCACTCGACCGGCGATCCGCGCGCCAACCTGCTGCTTAAGCTCGCCGACGATCGCGGCGTTTCGGGCGCGCATGTCGCGATGCTCAGGCTGCTCGAAAAGCACACGCCTGAGATCACCGGGCGCAATCTCCCGATCAATGTCTCAGGCGCGATCCCCGCGGTCATGCTCGACGTCGGCTATCCGGCGAGCGCCATGAAGGGGCTGCCGCTGCTGGCGCGCACCGCCGGCCTGATCGCGCATCTTTACGAAGAGAGCATGCGGCCGATCGGCTTTGTCATGTCGCACCACGCCGACCAGGCGATCGCCTATGACGGCGACGTGGCCAAGCCGGAATAGCGGGCGTGTCGACATGGCTAAGGTGCTTGCCGGGCTGAAAGTCATCGAGATGGGGACCTTCATCACCGGCCCCGCCGCGGCGATGCATCTCGCCGATCTCGGCGCCGACGTGATCAAGGTCGAACGCCCCGGGACGGGCGACCCGTTCCGTGCCTTCAAGGGCGGTTTGTACAGCCCGCATTATCAGACCTATAACCGCAACAAGCGCTCAATCACCCTCGACACTTCGAACGCCGAGGACCGCGCCCTCTTCCACCAGCTGATCGAGGACGCCGACGTCTTCATCCAGAATTTCCGCCCGGGCGTTGCCGAGAAGCTGGGCGCCGGCGAGGCGGAGCTGAAGGCGCTGAACCCGCGCCTCGTCTATTGCGCGATCTCCGGTTTCGGCACCAGCGGCCCCTACCGCGACCGCCCCTCCTATGACACCGTCGCGCAGGCGGCGAGCGGCTTTCTGCGGCTCGTCGTGCCGCCGGAGAAGCCGCGCGTGATCGGGCCGGCGATCGCCGACGCGATGACCGGCTTTTATGCTGCCATCGGCATTCTCGCGGCGCTCTTTGAGCGGCAGTCGACGGGCAAGGGGCGGCGCATCGACGTCTCGATGCTCGAAGCGATGTGCCACTTCAATCTCGATTCCTTCACCCACTACTTTTCCGAAGGCGAGATCATGGGGCCGCTCAGCCGCCCCAAAGTCTCGCAGTCCTACGTCTTCGAGTGCGCCGACGGGAAATGGCTTGCGCTCCACATGTCCTCGCCGCCGAAGTTCTGGGAGAGCCTCGCCGCCGTGATCGGCAAGCCGGAGCTTTTCGACGATCCGCGCTTTCAGACGCGCGAAGCCAGGATCGAGCATCAGGACGACCTGATCACCCTGATGGCGCCGATTTTCAAAACGAGGTCGCGCGAAAAATGGTGCGACAGCCTCGCCGCGGCCGGCGTCCCGCATTCGCCGGCCTATGACGCCAACGAGGCGCTGGACGATCCGCAGGCGAAGCATCTCAAGCTGAAAATCTCTGCGGAGCATCCCGAGATGGGGACATTCACCACGGTCCGTAGCCCCCTCTCCTTCGACGGCACGCTTTCGCTCGACGTCGTCCCCCCGCCGACGCTCGGCGAGCACAGTGCGGAGATACGCACTGTGCTTGGGGCGCGCCGCGGCACCCGTTCTGAGTAGCAACGCATCATCTATTTTCCAGCCGATTGACGCTTTCTTAGGCAGAGCGGCATCGCGCCGACGGTCCTCCCTGCCCACGCGGCGCGCAGACCCTGTGGCACGCACTTTGCTTCGTGTGCTGCGGTGCACATACGCGACCAGGGAGATCGTTACATGGGTTGGGACAGGGGAAGGCTCCTTTTGGCGGGAGTGGCGATTGCTGCGACGCTCGGCTTGAGCAATGTCGCTGCGGCGGATGGCGACACGATCAAGGTCGGCATCCTGCATTCGCTCTCCGGCACGATGGCGATTTCGGAGACGACGCTGAAAGACGTGATGCTGATGCTGATCGAGCAGCAGAACGAGAAGGGCGGGCTGCTCGGCAAGAAGCTCGAGCCGGTCGTCGTCGATCCGGCGTCGAACTGGCCGCTTTTCGCGGAGAAGGCACGCGAGCTGATCAGCCAGGATCATGTCGCCGCGGTCTTCGGCTGCTGGACCTCCGTCAGCCGCAAATCGGTGTTGCCGGTGTTCAAGGAATTGAACGGACTGCTCTTTTACCCCGTCCAGTACGAGGGCGAGGAGAGCGAGCGCAACGTCTTCTATACGGGTGCCGCGCCGAACCAGCAGGCGATTCCCGCCGTCGACTACCTGATGAGCGAGGACGGCGGCTCGGTGAAGCGCTGGGTGCTTGAAGGCACCGACTACGTCTATCCGCGCACGACCAACAAGATCCTCGAAGCCTATCTGAAGGCGAAGGGTGTCGCGGACGAAGACATCATGATCAACTATACGCCGTTCGGCTTCTCCGACTGGCAGACCGAGGTGTCCGCCATCAAGGCGTTCGGCTCCGCCGGCAAGAAGACGGCGGTGGTCTCCACCATCAACGGCGACGCCAACGTGCCGTTCTACAAGGAGCTCGGCAACCAGGGCATCAAGGCCGAAGACATTCCCGTCGTCGCCTTCTCGGTCGGCGAGGAGGAGCTCGCCGGCCTCGACACGGCGCCGCTCGTCGGCCATCTCGCCGCGTGGAACTACTTCGAGTTCGATCGACACGCCGGAGAATGCGGCCTTCATCGACCAGTGGCACAAGTTCATCAAGAACGACAAGCGCACCACCAACGACCCGATGGAAGCCCACTACATCGGCTTCAACATGTGGGTGAAGGCGGTGGAGAAGGCGGGCACCACCGATCCCGACGCCGTCATCGACGCCATGGTCGGCGTCTCGGTGCCGAACCTGACCGGCGGCTATTCGACCATGATGCCGAACCACCACATCACCAAGCCGGTCTATATCGGTGAGATCCAGGCCGACGGCCAGTTTGACGTGGTGTGGAACACGGCGGGTCTCGTACCCGGCGACGCCTGGTCCGACTACCTGCCGGATTCAAAACCGCTGATCTCCGACTGGCGGGCTCCGCTCTCCTGCGGCAACTTCAATACCGCGACCGGGAAATGCGGCGGCGAGACGAACTGAGGCGCGCCGCGCTCTAGAAACGACGAGGCCGGGCGCAGACCGCCCGGCCTCCCAGGAATTCAAAAGACCCGGCGGCCGATGCGCAGATTACTTGCTGTTCTTTTCGCACTCCTGATCGGCGTCGCGGCGCTTCCCGGTCCGGCGTACGCCGACGACTTCGAAGACGCGCTCGCCGGCTTCGCCAAGAACAGCTACAACGACACGCTCGACGCCATCAACGCGGTGGCGGTGAGCGGCAGCGACCGCGCGATTGACGTGATCCGCGCGCTCAAGGACAAGCGCCTCTATTACGCCAAGTCCAACCACCGCGTTTACATCAAGGACGACTCCGGAAACTACGTCGACGCCGCCAGCGGCGAAGCGGTGGCGGAGAAGCCGATGGGCCTGACCGAAGTCAGGGTCAACAACCGCGTGCGCGGGGCGATCGACGCCGCACTCGGTTCGCTCAATCTTGTCGCCCACGATCCCGAGAAGCGCCTCGCGGCCGCCGATTCCGTCTTCAAATCGCACGACGCGACCGCCCTGCCGCTGGTCGTGGCGGCGCTCGCCAGGGAGAAGGATCCGGCGGTCAAGGTTGCGCTCGAACAGGCGCGCGCGGCGATCGTGATCCTCGATACGAACGCTGCGGAGGCCGAGCGCGTCGCCGCCGTCAAGATCGTCGCCTCGCGCGGCGATGAGGACGCGCTGGCGATCCTCGGCTCGCTCCCCCCCGACACACCCGACGCCGCGATGAAGGCGGCGGAGAAGGCGATCGCCAATATCAAGCAGACGCTCGCCATGTGGAATGCCGCTCAGAACGTCTGGTACGGACTGTCGCTCGGCTCGGTCCTTCTCCTCGCCGCGATCGGCCTTGCCATCACCTTCGGCGTCATGGGCGTCATCAACATGGCGCATGGCGAGATGGTGATGCTCGGCGCCTATACGACCTTCGTCGTGCAGGAAACGATCCGCCAGCACGCGATCTCGATCCACATGCCCTACACCAACCTCGGCTTCTCGATCCCCATTCCGGGGATTTCACTCGACTGGTCGCTGGCCTTTGCCATTCCGCTCGCCTTCCTCGTCGCGGGCGCTGCCGGCTTCGTGATCGAACGCGCCGTCATCCGCTGGCTCTACGGCCGGCCGCTTGAAACACTGCTTGCGACCTGGGGCCTTTCGCTCGTCCTGCAGCAGGCCGTGCGCACGATCTTCGGCGCCAACAACCGGCAGGTCAGCAATCCGAGCTGGATGTCGGGCGCCTTCGACGTCGGGCACCTGACCATCACCTATAACCGCTTGTGGATCATCGTCTTCTCGCTCGCCGTGTTCCTGGTGTTGAACATCGTTTTGAAGACGACGCCGTTCGGCCTGCAGATGCGCGCGGTGACGCAGAACCGCCGCATGGCCGCGTCGATGGGCATCCGCACGCCCTGGGTCGACGCCTTCACCTTTGCGCTCGGCTCCGGCATTGCCGGCATGGCGGGCGTGGCGCTCTCGCAGATCGACAACGTCTCGCCCAATCTTGGCCAGGGCTACATCATCGACAGCTTCATGGTGGTGGTGTTCGGCGGTGTCGGCAATCTCTGGGGAACGCTCGCCGGCGCCTTCACGCTCGGCGTCGCCAACAAGTTCCTCGAACCCTATGCCGGCGCCGTGCTCGCCAAGATCCTGGTGCTCGTCTTCATCATCCTCTTCATCCAGAAGCGCCCGCGCGGCCTCTTCGCGCTCCGGGGCCGGGCAGTGAAATCCTGATGTCGCGCACGGCTTTGAGGGTGCTCGACCGGAACGCGGTCGTCGTCACCCTGTTTATTCTCGCGCTCGCCGTGATCGTGCCGGTGCTGCATCTCGCCGTGCCGCCGACAAGCCCGTTTCATATCCCGACTTATGCGGTCGCGCTCTTCGGCAAGTATCTTTGCTACGCGATGCTCGCCGTGGCGCTGAACCTCGTCTGGGGCTATTGCGGCATCCTCTCGCTCGGCCACAGCGCCTTCTTCGCGCTCGGCGGCTATGCGATGGGCATGTACATGATGCGGCAGATCGGGACGCGCGGCGTCTATGCCAATCCGATCCTGCCCGACTTCATGGTGTTCCTGAACTGGAAGGGGCTGCCGTGGTTCTGGTACGGCTTCGACAGCTCCTTCTATGCCGCGGTGATGGTGCTGCTCGTGCCGGGCCTGCTGGCGCTCATCTTCGGATGGTTCGCGTTCCGAAGCCGCGTCACCGGCGTCTATCTCTCCATCATCACCCAGGCGCTGACCTACGCGCTGCTTCTCGCCTTTTTCCGCAACGACATGGGATTTGGCGGCAATAACGGGCTGACCGACTTCAAGGACATCCTCGGCTACGACGTCCAGTCCGACGCAACGCGCTCGGCGCTCTTTGCGATCACGGCGGTCAGCGTGGCGCTCTCTGTGCTGATCACCTCGGCGCTGGTGCGCTCGAAATACGGAAAAGTGCTGATCGCCGTGCGCGACGCGGAGAGCCGCACGCGCTTCCTCGGCTATCGCGTCGAGCATGTAAAACTCTTCGCCTTCGTCGTCTCCGCCTGCATGGCGGGTGTTGCCGGCGCACTCTACGTGCCGCAGGTCGGCATCATCAATCCGAGCGAGTTCGCGCCGGCAAACTCGATCGAGGTGGTGATCTGGACTGCCGTCGGCGGCCGCGCCACGCTGTTCGGGCCGATCCTCGGCGCAGTCCTGGTGAATTTCGGCAAGAGCATCTTCACGGCCGCCTTTCCGAGCGCCTGGCTCTTCGTGCTCGGTGGACTCTTCATCGCCGTCACGCTGTTCCTGCCGAAGGGGATCGTCGGCACCGCGGCGCTCGGCTATCACGCAATTCTTGCGCGCCATCGCGCCGTCTTCGGCGAGAAGGGCGGCATGATTCCGCCGGAGGTGCCGCCCGACATGTCGGACATCGAAGAGCCCGTCGCCGGCCGTGACATCGGCCTTGCGCCCGCGCAGTTCCAGGCTGCGGAGTGAAGCGATGAGCGAACCGCTTTCCGCCTCCCTTCTCTATCTGAACAACGTCAGCGTCTCCTTCGACGGCTTTAAGGCGCTGAACAGCCTGTCGCTCGCGGTCGAGACCGGCGAGCTGCGCGCCATCATCGGGCCGAACGGCGCCGGCAAGACGACGATGATGGACGTCGTCACCGGCAGGACCCGGCCCGATCGGGGCGAGGTCTATTTCGAGGGCAGGATCGACCTGACCCGCCACGACGAGGCAGAGATCGCCGAGCTCGGCATCGGCCGGAAATTCCAGAAGCCGACGGTCTTCGAGTTCCACTCCGTGTGGGACAATCTCGAGCTGGCGCTGAAGAACGACCGCGGCGTCTTCGCGACGCTCTTCCACCGTACGCGCCCCGCGGAGGTCGCACAGATCGACGAAATATTGGAAACGATTCGGCTCGGGCACCTGCGCGACCGGATCGCCGGCAGCCTCAGCCACGGCCAGCGGCAGTGGCTGGAGATCGGCATGCTGCTCGCCCAGGACCCGAAGCTTCTTCTCGTCGACGAGCCGGTCGCCGGCATGACCGACGAGGAGACGGCGGAGACCGCCAAGCTGCTCCGCCGCATCGCCGAGACGCATTCGGTGATCGTGGTGGAGCACGACATGACCTTCGTGCGCGACCTCGATGTGAAGGTGACCGTGCTGCATGAGGGCTCGGTGCTCGCCGAGGGCTCGCTCGACCATGTGAGCGCCGACCCGCGCGTCATCGAAGTGTATCTGGGGAGATGACCGTGACGGATTTGGCGCGGCGGCGAAGCGACCCTTCTCCCACAGGGAGAAGGTGGCTGCGGAGCAGCCGGATGAGGGGTTGCGACCTCCGCCGGGTCGCACCCTTCGTCGCCGCATCCCCTCACCCGTCGCCTTCGGCGACACCCTCTCCCTTTGGGAGAGGGTTGCTTGAGCGAGCCCTCCCATGCTGAGCGTCGAGAACCTCGATCTTCACTACGGCGCGGCGCAGGCGCTGCGCGGCGTGTCGATCACTGCGGAGGCCGGCAAGGTCACCTGCGTACTCGGCCGCAACGGGGTCGGCAAGACCAGCCTCTTGCGCGCCATTGTCGGCCATCAGCCGCCCTCGGCGGGCACGATCACCTTCGACGACAAGCCGCTCACCGGCTCGCCCTATGCCCGCGCCCGCGCCGGCATCGGCTATGTCCCGCAGGGGCGCGAGATCTTCCCGCTGTTGAGCGTCAAGGAGAACCTCGAGACCGGCTACGCGCCGCTGAAGCGCGGCAGCCGCTCCGTCCCCGACGACGTCTACGACCTCTTCCCGGTGCTGAAATCGATGCTTAGCCGCCGCGGCGGCGATCTTTCGGGCGGCCAGCAGCAGCAGCTCGCGATCGGGCGGGCGCTGGTCATGCGGCCGAAAATGCTGGTCCTCGACGAGCCGACCGAGGGCATTCAGCCTTCGATCATCAAGGACATCGGCCGGGCGATCGTTTATCTCAAGGAAAAGGCGGGCCTCGCCATCGTGCTCGTCGAGCAATATCTCGATTTCGCGCGGGAGCTTGCCGACCGCATCGCGATCATGGATCGTGGTGAGGTCGTGTTCTCAGGGACCGCCGCTGACCTCGATGACTTTGCCGTTCGCCGCCACCTCACGGTCTGAGCCCTACCCGGCGGCCAAAGCCGCGCGGCTGGAGCGGAGCGAAGGGACGGCGCGGATCGCCTTCAAGCGGAGCATCGATAAAGATCATGGGGGCGCGGAAACCCGCCTCGCCCGACTCCATCAGTCAGGTGCCGCGAAGGTCCGTCTCCCACGGGTGCCGGCCGGCGCGCCGCCCGAGGCCGTGCTGATCAACACGGCGGGCGGGCTCACCTCCGGCGACCGGATGACGACGGAGGTCTCGATCGAATCCGGATGCCGCGCCGTTGTGACCACCCAGGCCTGTGAGAAAATCTACCGCGCGGTAGACGGCGAGACGGAGATCGCGACGCGGCTCGCGCTCGGCGACAAGGCGCGGCTCGACTATCTGCCGCAGGAGACGATCCTCTTTGACGGCGCGCGGCTCCGCCGCTCGCTTGAAGCGGAGCTTGCGGCGGATGCTGAGCTGCTGGTCGTCGAGGCGGTGATCCTCGGCCGCAGGGCGCGCGGCGAATCGGTCGGCGCCGGGCTCTTCTCCGACCGCTGGCGCATCCGCAGGGATGGCCGCCTGATCTTCGCCGACGACATCCGCTTCGACTGGGCGGATCCCGGCCTGACGCTCAGGCCTGCGGTGCTTGCCGGCGCCGGCGCCATGGCGACGCTGCTCTTCGTGACCGCGGAGCCGGAGCACCACCTCGAAATGCTCCGCGCCATCTTTGGCGGCGCCGGCGGCGTCAGCGCCTGGAACCGAAAACTTCTCGCCCGCTTCGTTGCTCCTGACGGCGCCGCGCTTCGCCGCGCCCTGATCCCCGCGATCGCCGCGCTCCTCAACGGCAATTCCCTCCCCCGCATCTGGCAGAGCTGACATGAACCTGACGCCGCGTGAGAAAGACAAGCTCCTGATCGCCATGGCGGCACAGGTGGCAAGGCGGCGGCTTGAGCGCGGCGTCAAGCTCAACCATCCGGAAGCGATCGCGCTGATCACCGATTTCGTGGTCGAAGGCGCGCGCGACGGCCGCACCGTCGCCGAGCTGATGGAGGCCGGCGCGCATGTCGTGACCCGCACCGAGGTGATGGAAGGCGTGGCGGAAATGATCCACGACGTGCAGGTCGAGGCGACTTTCCCCGACGGCACCAAGCTCGTCACCGTGCATGAACCGATAAGGTAAGGCGGGATGGCCGATTTCCATGCACCGCTTCCCTTCAGCCCGTTCGATCTCGCGGCGATCGGCTACACGCTCGTCGTCGTGCTTCTCATTCTCGGCCTGCGCAAGCTTTGGAGCTCCATGAAATGATCCCCGGTGAAATCATCCCCGCCGCAGGCGAGATCGAGCTCAATGCCGGCGCCAAGGCGGTCACGCTCAGTGTCGCCAATACCGGCGACCGGCCGATCCAGGTCGGCTCGCACTACCATTTCTTCGAGACCAACGGCGCGCTTCAGTTCGATCGCGACAAGGCGCGCGGCATGCGGCTCGACATCGCCGCCGGCACCGCCGTCCGCTTTGAGCCGGGGCAGACGCGCGAGGTGACGCTGGTGCCCTATTCAGGCGCGCGCAAGGTTTTCGGCTTCAATCAGAAAATCATGGGCGACCTTTAGAGAAGCGCCCGGTGGAGGAGGCACGACATGGCTGAACAGACCTACCAGGGCGGCTGCCAGTGCGGCGCCGTCCGCTACGAAGTCGTCGCAGACCTGGCGAGCACGGTCATCTGCAACTGCTCGCGCTGCGGGCGGCTCGGCACGATCATGGCCTTCACCACAATGGACAAGTTCAAGCTCTTGTCGGGCAAGGACGCGATGACGGAGTACATGTTCAACAAGCACGTCATCCACCATCTCTTCTGCTCCACCTGCGGCATCCAGAGCTATTCCCACGGGATACGGCCGGACGGCGCGGAGATGGTGGCGATCAACTGCCGCTGCCTCGACGGCGTCGATCCTTGGCAACTGAAGCCCCAACCATTCGACGGCAAGAACCACTGAGAGACCGGAGCTGACGCCGCATGCCCGCACGCCTTTCCCGCGCCGCCTATGCCGACATGTTCGGCCCGACCGTCGGCGACAAGGTCCGCCTCGCCGACACCGAGCTCTTCATCGAGGTGGAGAAGGACTTCACCACCTATGGCGAGGAAGTGAAATTCGGCGGCGGCAAGGTGATCCGCGACGGCATGGGCCAGAGCCAGGCGAGCCGCGCCGCGGGCGCCGTCGACACCGTCATCACCAACGCGCTCATCGTCGACCATACCGGCATCGTGAAGGCCGATATCGGGCTGAAGGACGGGCGCATCGCGGGGATCGGCAAGGCCGGCAATCCCGACACGCAGCCCGGCGTCACCATCGTCATCGGCCCCGGCACCGAGGCGATTGCCGGCGAGGGCAAGATCCTGACCGCCGGCGGCATGGACGCGCACATCCACTTCATCTGCCCACAGCAGATCGAGGAAGCGCTGATGTCGGGCGTCACGACCATGCTCGGTGGCGGCACCGGGCCCGCGACCGGCACCAACGCCACCACCTGCACGCCCGGCCCCTGGCACATCGCGCGCATGATCGAGGCCGCCGACGGCTTTCCGATGAATCTCGGCTTTGCCGGTAAGGGCAACGCCTCGCAGCCGGCGGCGCTGGTCGAGCAGATTCGCGCCGGCGCCTGCGCGCTCAAGCTGCACGAGGACTGGGGCACGACCCCGGCGGCGATCGACTGCTGCCTGTCGGTCGCCGACGACTACGACGTGCAGGTGATGATCCACACCGACACGCTGAACGAATCCGGCTTCGTCGAGGACACGATCGCCGCCTTCAAGGGCCGCACCATCCACGCCTTCCACACGGAGGGTGCCGGCGGCGGCCACGCGCCGGACATCATCAAGGTGTGCGGGCTCAAAAACGTCATCCCCTCCTCCACCAATCCGACGCGGCCCTATACGCGGAACACGATCGACGAGCACCTCGACATGCTGATGGTCTGCCACCATCTGTCGCCGTCGATTCCGGAGGACGTCGCCTTCGCCGAAAGCCGCATCCGCAAGGAGACGATCGCGGCGGAGGACATCCTCCACGACATGGGCGCCTTCTCGATCATCGCGTCGGACAGCCAGGCCATGGGCCGCGTCGGCGAAGTGCTGATCCGCACCTGGCAGACCGCGCACAAGATGAAGGTGCAGCGCGGCCGGCTCGCCGAGGAGAGCGGCGACAACGACAATTTCCGCGTCAAGCGCTATATCGCCAAATACACGATCAACCCGGCGATCGCCCACGGCATGGCGGAGCACATCGGCTCCGTGGAGGTCGGCAAGCGCGCCGACCTGGTGCTTTGGAGCCCGGCCTTCTTCGGCGTGAAGCCTGATCTGGTCCTCCTCGGCGGCACAATTGCAGCGGCGCTGATGGGCGACCCGAACGCCTCAATCCCGACCCCGCAGCCGGTGCATTACCGCCCGATGTTCGGCGCCTTCGGCCGTGCCATGGCGGCGACCTCGGTGACCTTCGTATCGGCCGCCGCCGCCGGCGACCTGTCGCTTTGGGAGGAGTTCGACATCAACAAGGAGCTCGTCCCGGTTTCCGGCACCCGCGGCGGCATCTCCAAGGCGTCGATGGTGCATAATTCCGCCACGCCAAAGGTCGAGGTCGACCCGGAGACCTACGAGGTCCGCGCCGATGGCGCGCTTCTCACCTGCCCGCCGGCCGAAGTGCTGCCGATGGCGCAGCGCTATTTCCTGTTCTAGGAGAATGCGCGTTGTGGCGGGCTCCTGGAGGACCGAATGCGCGCGCGCCGAGTTGCGTTCTGGACGCTCTTTGCGGTCACCCTGGTGATCTACGCGGTCATGGTCTTGTGGTCGCTTCCCAAAATATCGGCAGCGGCCGGCGGCCAGCCGGCATTCGACATGCGGCCGTTTGGCTATAGCTTTGATGCGGCAAAATCGTTTCTGGCCGCGATCACCCCCGACGGCACCGTCTTTTACCTGAACGTGCAGCACCGGCTGGATGCGGCCTACCCGGCGCTCCTCGCCGCCACGCTGTTTTTTGCAATCCGAGCGCTCGTTCCGGCGCGAAGCGGGCTGGTGCGCTCCGTCATTGCGCTCGTCGTCATTCCCGGTGCGGTCTTCGACTACTTGGAGAACGGCGGCGTGACGGCCATGCTCAACGCAGGTGCACCCGGCGTGACGCCTGAGCTCGTCGCACGCGCGAGCCTGTGGACCCTGCTGAAGTCGCTGTTCACCACGGTGGCCATGCTGCTGATGCTTGCGCTCGCCGGCTTAGCGCTCTGGCAACGACTGTTTCACCGCGGAGAACCACAGCCGTCATGATTCGCGCCACACAATTCGTCCGCGCCGGCGACTGGAGCGGCAACGCGGCCGATGCCGTTGTGCTCGGCTATGACGACCGCCACCGCCGCCGGCTGGCGATGACGGGTGAGCGCGGCCTGGAATTTCTGCTCGACCTCGCGCAAGCGACCGCGCTTCGCGGCGGCGACGTATTGGTGCTCGAAGACGGGCGCATGGTCGAGGTCAAGGCGAAGCCGGAGCCGCTGCTCCTCGTCACCGGTAACGACGCGCAGCATCTCGCCCGTCTTGCCTGGCACCTCGGCAACCGGCATGTGCCGGCGGCAATCGCGGCGGATCACATCCTGATCCGGCCAGACCACGTGCTCGCGGAGATGCTGCTCGGTCTCGGCGCCGTTGTTGTCCCGATCGAGGCGCCGTTCGACCCGGAAGGCGGCGCCTATGCCGGCCAGGGTCACGGAGATCGCGACCACGGATCGCACAGCCACGATCACGGGCACGACCATGGACACGCACACGATCGTGGGCACAGCCATGGATAGTCGCGGCAATCCCCCGCCCGTTACGGCGGCGCCCGAACTCCTGAAGCTCCTCACCTTCCTGTCGCCGGCCTTCCCAGTCGGGTCGTTCTCCTATTCGCATGGCATCGAATGGCTGATCGATCGCGGCACGGTTCGAAACGCGGAGGCGCTGCAGGCCTGGCTCCACGACCTCCTGTCCTGCGGCAGCCTCTGGAACGACGCAGTCCTCTTCGCCGAGGCGCACCGCGCGGCGGAAGCAGGCGATGTCGAACGGCTGCGCGCCATCGCCGAGATCGGCGAGGCGCTTGCCGCGTCGCGCGAACGGCACCTCGAATCGATGGCCGAAGGACGCGCTTTCCTGGCGGCTGTCGCCTCCGCATGGCCGTCGCGATCGATCCACGCCCTCGACGCCGGCGCGCCCTATCCGGTCGCGGTCGGCGCCGTCGCGGCAGACCAGCGGATCGCGCTCCGCGCCGCCCTCCCCGCCTATCTCAACGCCTTCCTCGCGAACCTCGTCTCGGTCGGTGTCAGACTGGTCCCAATCGGCCAGAGCGCTGGGTTGAAAATCATTGCCGCGCTGCATTCCGAGATCGTCGCGACCGCCGCGCGCGCGGAAAAGTCGACGCTCGACGATCTCGGTTCGGCGACAATCCTCTCCGACATCGCCTCGATGCGGCATGAGATGCAATATTCTCGAGTGTTCAGGACATGACTGTCCTCGCGGCCGCAATGTTCCTCCTGCTAGCGTCGATCGCGGCGCTGCACGCCGCATGGGCCTTTGGCCACCATTGGCCGGCTCGGGACGAGCGGCAGCTTGTCAGCCAGGTCGTCGGCCAGGCCGGTCGCGCCTCCATGCCTGGGCGGACGCAAAGCCTCGTCGCGGCAGTGGCGATCTTCACTGCCGGAGTGATCGCTCTGCTGCTCCTGGCGCCAAGAGCCTCGGCGATATTGGCCTTGGGCGCGCTGGCTGCGGCGATCTTTGCCGGTCGGGGGATCGCCGGCTATCTGCCTGCTTGGAGGCGCATGTTTTCGCAGGAGCCCTTCGCCATGCTGGACCGCCTGATCTACTCGCCGCTGTGTCTTTGCCTCGCGATAGGTTTCGCCGCTCTTATCGCGGATCGGCTGGGGTCGTGACGAGCAACGGACCCTTGCGTGTCGGGATCGGCGGGCCGGTCGGCGCCGGCAAGACCACGCTGACGGAGATGCTCTGCAAGGCGATGCGCGAGCGCTACTCGGTCGCCGTCATCACCAACGACATCTACACCAAGGAAGACGCGCTGATCCTCTCCCGGGTGCAGGCGCTGCCGGAGGAGCGCATCCTCGGCGTTGAGACCGGCGGCTGCCCGCACACCGCGATCCGCGAGGACGCCTCGATCAATCTCCAGGCGATCGCTGAGATGCGCGCGCGCTTCCCCGACCTCGATGTCGTCTTCATCGAATCGGGCGGCGACAACCTCGCCGCCACCTTCTCGCCCGAGCTTGCCGACTTGACCATCTACGTGATCGACGTCGCCGGCGGCGAGAAGGTGCCGCGCAAGGGCGGACCGGGCATCACCCGCTCCGACCTGCTCGTCGTCAACAAGATCGATCTCGCGCCCTATGTCGGCGCCGCCCTCGACGTGATGGAATCCGACACTAGGCGCATGCGCGACGGCCGGCCTTACGTCTTCGCCGATACGCTGCGCAGGAAGGGGCTCGACCAGATCGTCGGCTTCATCGAGAAGGCGGGCGACTCGCGCACTGAGCGCCCGCCGCAGGCGCATAGTCAGTGCCACCACTCCGGTATGCCGGGACACGTGATGACGTCCTGGTTCATCCGCGTGTCCTTCGCCTCGATATGCCAGCAGCCTTCGTGCTTGCCGAGATAGCCACCGGCCCGCTCATGGTGAAAGTCGACACGATCGTATAGATGCGGTTTCCCCGGTATTGCTCCTGGCTGCAGCTCACGCGGACGCCGTTGCCGACTGGTGCCCCACGCACGCGAAAGTGCCCCCGAGAACCCATATTTGATCATTGGCCGCGGAAGCCGCAGCCGTCGTCGCACCGGCCATGAATAAGCCGAGCAGCAGACTTCGCATCATGCTTTTACCCTCCCCCGCCGATCGGAAAATCTGATTGTATCTCGATCATCGAGTCAAACTTCTGAGCGTGCTTCTGCGCATTGAAGGGAGGCTCGGATAAGCCACTGCGTGCACGGCGGAATTCATCCATCGCTGAACATTCCTCCAACGGTGCTGGATATGGAAAGCGGCGGTTTCTGCTGCGTTGCAGCGAAAAATTCTTCTTGCGGCGTTCAGTAAAATCTCTTCTACTAAACAAAATAACTAAACATCGGCTGGTTGAGCCGGGACGAGATGGGCCGCGTCGCGGCCTTTGGGCATGCGGGTCGAATGCCGCATGGAAACGCTAGGAGGGACATCATGAAGGGATTGCACCGTGGAGCGCTGGCCGTGGTCGCGGCGGGGCTCATATCGGGGGCCGCGGTCGACGCTGCGGAGGCGGCCGGCGGAGAGCTGACGCTCTGCTGGGCGGCCTGGGACCCGGCCAACGCACTGGTCGAACTGTCGAAGGATTTTACCGCCGAGACCGGCATTCAGATGAAATTCGAGTTCGTGCCGTGGACGAGCTACGCCGACCGCTTCCTGAACGAGCTGAACTCGCACGGCACGCTGTGCGACCTCATCATCGGCGACAGCCAGTGGATCGGCGGCTCGGCGGAGAACGGCTACTACGTCAAGCTCAACGACTTCTTCGACAAGAACGGCATCTCGATGGAAGACTTCATGCCGGCGACGGTCGTCGGCTATTCCGAGTGGCCGAAGAACACGCCGAACTACTGGGCGCTGCCCGCCATGGGCGACGTGGTCGGCTGGACCTATCGCAAGGACTGGTTCGAGCGGCCCGAGCTGCAGAAGGAATTCAAGGACAAGTACGGCTGGGAGCTCGCCCGCCGAAGACCTACGACCAGCTGAAGCAGATCGCCGAGTTCTTCCAGGGCCGCGAGATCGACGGCAAGAAGGTCTACGGCGCCTCGATCTACACCGAGCGCGGCTCGGAAGGCATCACCATGGGCGTGACGAACGTCCTCTACGACTACGGCTTCAAATACGAGAACCCCGACAAGCCGTATCGACATGGAGGGCTTCGTCAATTCCGACGGCGCGGTGAAGGGCCTGGAGTTCTACAAGGAGCTCTACAAGTGCTGCACGCCTCCGGGCGCCGTCGAACGTCTACATGGGCGAGTTGGCTCGACGCCTTCAAATCCGGTCAGGTCGCGCTGCACATGAACTTCGCGTTCACCTGGCCCGGCCTCTACAAGGACCCGAATGTCGGCGGCGACAAGATCGGCTTCTTCGCCAACCCGGCGGGTCCGGACGGCCACTTCGCCCAGCTCGGCGGGCAGGGCATCTCGGTCGTCGCCAACACCGACAACATGGACGGCGCGCTCGCTTGAGATTTTTTAGAGTGGTCGAGAATGTCAAAAATGTCATTGACGTTTGATGTAATACGTCTGTTTAGGTTTTCCAGTCCGGCTGGAGAATCGACAAGTATGTACTTGTAATTTTTAGTTAACGATTCCAAAGCGCCTTTGAGCGCTGAGTTTGGCATGCAGTAGCAGCCTTCAATCCACTTGGTGCCAACAGCCATGAAATCGAAGCTTTTGCTTTTGTAGAGCCTGTTTTCCCAAATGCGGCTTTCTATACGCTCAGTCGGGGCAACACCGACTGTAGTGCCACCCTGCTGGATAAAGGTACTCACGAGGAGTTCAGCTATCTGGTCCATTTGCCTGCTTCTTTGAGGTCTACACCCAGCATTTCAGCTAGGTTTTGATCTGGGTCAGCATCAACCAAAAGCAGAGGTGACTGACCTTTTTCTATGAAACATTTAGCCATTAATGCAGTGAAGCTGGATTTTCCTGGTTCTACCACGACCAACAGTTACAAGAGTTTTCATGTTCAACAAACCTCAAGGCTTCTAATAGTTTTAATTGAAAGCATGCATATATTTTCTATGGTCTATTTAGAGAGTTTTGCCTATGCGTTTTGCGTCTTCTTTTATAACCTGCAATTGCTCCGGAGTGGGTTTGCCCCTTACATCGCCGCATCTGCCCATGGTGCTGTGTTCGATGGACCCGTGAAATTCACTC
>CAVQJW010000024.1:0-36753 GCA_963712925.1 uncultured Alphaproteobacteria bacterium
ATTATGTTGCCTGTGCTCGACTCGTACGTATTGCTGTTTGGCCGTACAACAAGAACGCCTCACCTGAAAGGCAAGGAAACATATGGCCCCGGTACCGACGTCAGCGCCGACCTCGGTAGCCTCAAGTTTAGCCAACCGCACCTCGATGTCGGATAGTTCGATCGAGCGGCGTTGCGCGTCTAACACTCCACACAAGTCACGCGCTTCTCCTGGTGTCACATGTCCCCGCGCAGCCGCCTGGACAACAGCGGCGATGGCCTGATTCACGCTTTGTGCGGTGGACGTGTCCGGCAGCGCGATGTGGATCATCCGACCCGGGAGCGGCCTGCCGTAGGCGCGATCGAGGATGGCATTGCAAGCCGAAACACGGGCCGCCTCGCTCTGGGCTTCCTTGGAGAGACGGGCCAGTTCCGCCAAAGCATCCAGCCCATAGTTTGCCGCGAGAGCACGAACCTCGGCCGTCACTTTGTTGGGCGTGCCGACTTTCCGCCCGCCGCGACGTTCTCCCGGCCTTGACCCGCGTCCCGCCATGTTTGCTACCAATCGCTACTTTTCCAAATTCGGGGCCTACCTGGAGTCCATCGTTTCGCGAGAAGATCGATGTCACATTCGGTCACGCGAGCCGTCATGGAGAATGTTCCTGTAGCATCCCGACCAATCCGTTGATGAGGAGTCGCTCGCTCTGCTCCGCGACTTTCGCGACGGCCAGCGCATTCGACGGCAGTAGTAATTCAATCATTTCCCTGAGCAGTGAGCGCATGGAGCCTGCGGGCATCGCTTCTGCTTCCACCGTCTCTTTGATGTGCGGAGACCGCTTGTCAGTCGCCTTTCGTGGTTTGGTCGGTAGATCAAAGCGTTCGATCTGTGCCTCGGTAATGGCAATGCGCTCAAAATGAAGCGTGATATCCGTCCGGAGATGCGAACGAAGTTCTCTCTCAAGAGCCTTGTCGATAAGCACTCCAGCCGGATCGAAATCGCCGATGTAGTAGATCACGACCTCCCGGTGGTCGTTGGTAGCGTTGATGTATTCCGCCGCCTGGTAGGCAAGCGATATCGAGGAGAATCCCCCTGCCGGATACAGACTGACGGCCAATTCTTCGCAGTCAGCCTGCACAATGCCGGCAATAGATCGACTTTCCGTCCAGACCTCGCAGTGAAAGTCGGAGTCCCGCCGACAGATCGGCGCGATAGAGCGCCTTCACATGGTCCAGGAAGTCGGCGGCGTTGCGGTAAGTGTCGACAAAGTAACCACGCCGCGTCGCGTCGGTGATGGAACCATAGGGCAAGGCGCCGGAGCGCCGCAGTTTCACAATACGATCTTGAACGTGGCGATAGCCGCGGTCGGACTTTTCAACCGGCTCGGACAGCCGAGGGTTGGTCATCCGGTAAAAGACGTGTCGCACGGACTGCGGACTATCCTCTTCGAGCACCGCGAGTATCTGCGCGTCCAATGTCTGGATCTGGTTCTGGGTCCGGCGAGTTCGGCAACTCTTTATCGGGCCAGCACGATAAGTTTTGGGGGAATTCGCGCCCATAACGACTGTCATCTCGAGTAGGCCTTCGCGCAGTATCCCCGAACCGAACGGCAAGTTTCCTTCTGATGGGGCGAACGTTTCTGAGGCTCAGGCCGTCGGCCGCCACGCGTGCGCCCATTTCTTTCGTTGCCGCCATCCTCAGCTATTCGCGCGGGGTCACCACAGCAATACGGTGGGCACGGAGTGGGCAGGAGATGAGGTTTCGGAGCAGCCCTCTTCTTTTCAAGGACCTCAATGCCCGTGGTGTTCGATCTTTTGAACCCTGTGGAGCGATCACGGTTTAGGGCACGATGATCAAGCCATGCCAGCCAGCCGAGCGAGACGATGCGTACCACATTTGTGAGGTTCTTTCGTCCCGGCCGTCGTCGCTCTTAAATCGCGACCAGGCGGGCAAAGCGGGCTTGGCGAAGCGCGTTCTGCGTCGTGGTGCGGCCAACGCCGGCACGGGCAGCAATCGCGTCGAGCGCAAGGTCGCAGTAGCCATGACGACGATACTCATCAGCGACGATTTTCAGTGCTGCCAGCTCCCCGGTCGTGAACTGAGCAGCAAACGCTGGCGGCATCGGTCCTGACGCAGCCAGCCGTCGTCGACGCTGGAGTGATAGCTGCCGATCGGATGAGCGTTGCGGCCGACGGATCGGAAAGCGCGAGACGATATGACCGACGAATGCGACGGGCCCCCGACGTGGTCGCTTGGCCGCGATGGAGGCCGACAACCATTCCACCTCGTCGTCTGTAAAATGGCCGGCGGCGAAGCGCGCCCATAGAACACGGGAAGCGTCGTCTAGCGCCTCGGCGCCTTCGGCGTTGGCGATTATTCCACCAACTTGTGCTGCGGCTTCGCTCAGCCTGATTTGGTTTGCCAACGCGCGGGAAAACTGTTTACCGTCAATGGGCGCCGATAGCTCGGGTTGCCTCAATAATGTGTTGTTTTTGCTTGACCCCGGCTCTTCTGCCGGGGTCACCACCGACAAAAGGTCCATTCCGGACACATAGGTGACGGTTTATTCCGGAGACCTGGGTGACAACCTCGTGCCGAACGGGTTGTAGGACCAAGGCCAAACGCCATGGCGTGAGATATTCGTTTCTTTTCATGCGGGCTCACCTTGCCGTCGGGGCCGCGTTTCGCCGGTAACTCATGTACGAGGAATGCCGATCTCAGCAACACCCTTTCAATGGGCATTGGACCGACGAGCTCCCGTTCGGCGCGACGTCCTTTTTGCTCCGTGCAGCTGAATGGGATGTGCAACCGCATCGAACGGTCGGATCAGCCGCAGCATGTGTTCGCGCATCCAGCGATGCGCCGCGTCATGCGTATGGCGAACATGCCAGAACAGGTTCAACGGCACAGCGGCGAATGGAAACGGGTGGCCGAAGAGTTCGATATTCAGTGTGTCGGCGAGACCAAGTGCGAGCGGTGCAGGCACCATGCCGATGAGCTGCGAGCCGGCAACCAAACGCGCGACACTCAGGAAGCTCGGCAGCGTCATCGCAATGTGTCGTCGCAGACCCATGGCTGCGAGCGCCGCATCCTCAAGCGGAACGAAATCGCCACCGGGCGAGAAGCTCACATGCGGCAGCACACAAAATAGTTCCAGGGGTAGGCGGCTTCCGAGTTTGCAGCCGGCGGCACGGAGGGCCTTGTTCCCGCGGGCGGCGATAACGACGGGCTGAGCGTGCAGGGCAAGAGTGCCGTCAACCCACTCCGGCATTAGCCGATCGCTCCGGTCAAATGCGATGTCAATGCTGCCCTTGGCAAGCTGCTCGGCGATCGGTTCGGGGCCAAGCGGCAACACCTCCAATCGTATCTGCGGTGCTTCGACGGCAAGCAACTTCGCCAGCTCCGGCAACAGGATGTCAGCGAGGTAGTCGTCGCCGAGAAGTCTGAACGTCATGCTCAACTGAGCGGGCTTAAACGTGCTGGCGTCAATGAGCGCACGCTCGATGGAGTCAAGCGCCTCCCGCAGCGGCCCGCGCAGGCCTTCCGCATAGCGCGTTGGCACCAGTCGGTTGCCTTCGCGGACAAACAATGGATCGCCCAGATTCCGCCGAAGCCGCCCAAGGCCGGCGCTGACCGCCGGCTGGCTGAGGCCGATACGTTCGCCGGCTCGCGTCGTGTTCGCCTCGGCAAGCATCGCGTCCAGAACGCGAAGAAGGTTGAGATCGAGGGCCTGCCAATTCATGAACGGATAGGTTCTATATCATCTATTCATTTCTCATATTCCGCCTGAACCGCCAACATGTCGATAGGGGGCGCGAGTTCCGTTCAGACAATCCGAGAGAAGGAGGCTGACGTGGGCAAGTTCGATCGAGCCATCGTTTCCCTCCCGGGCAAGGAACGCGTGGCGCGAACCATGCGCGGCCCAGCCTACATACACGCCACCGCCCTCGACACCGATGGGGCGATCGGCATGTGGGACGTCGTCGTGCCGCCGGGGAAAGGGCCAACCCGCCACACGCACACGCGCGAGGTCGAGGTCTTCCGCGTCATCGACGGCACGTTTCGCTTCTGGTGCGGCGCGGAGCAGTTCGACGCCCCACCGGGCACGACGGTGACGCTGCCCCCCCATGTCCCGCATCACTGGAAGAATGTGAGTGACGCTCCCGGACGCCTTTTTGCAATCGTCGCCCCCGGCGGCTTCGAGCAGTTCTTCATCGATATCGAGCGGACGAACGCCAAGACGCTGGAAGAGGCCATCGCACTTCAGGCGCCGCTCGGTGTGATCGAAGCCTCTGCGGAAGACCAAATAGCCGCCGAAACGCGCCCCACCCGGCCCGCACCGGATCCATATGGCCAAAGTCGCTACTGAAGCGCCGCAAGCATGAGCAACGGAGCGAAGTACCGCTCACTTGTGAAAGCCACCGGAACTCCGTCCTCCTTGAACCCGACATAGTCCCGCTCCAGGACGACGACGGAGGCTGCTGCCTCGAAACAGGCATCGGGCAACGATCGAATCACCGAGCGATCCGGGATCCGCAGCGGGTAAATTCGCTTCAACGGGAATAGCCCGAGCAGGACATCCAACCGCCTGTTCGATGTCAAGGCATCCGACGACAGGCGCAGCGCCAGGAACCAGATGCGGAGCTCGACGAGGACCGTGGGACCGCAAAGGAGCTTCACACAACACGTGTCAGCCCGCTCAGACGACGACAGCAGCAGGGCATTCATAGCATCGTGATGTCGAGAAGCTTCGCCGTCCAGCTCGCACGCAAGCAGTCCGATCGTCCGGCAGTCGACTCTGTGACGCTGGCACCAAGCCCGAACAGCCTGAGGAGCCGCCATCGCGGCAGAGATCGAAATCTCCAAGCTCACGCAACCGGCGAGACATTTGACAATCGCATTGCCGGGGGAAAGCCCTTTCTCCAGGGCGCCTGTCTTCCGGGCAAGCCATTCGGGTCGCGCGGACCGGCGCCATGTCAGCGCCCCGCCTTTCTAATTCCACCGATTTCGTACGCCGTTCTCGGGCCACGTCCGGCAGCCACGTGCTGCCGATCCACCGCCGCGACGGGGATGGCCCCCTTCCATTCGGTCTTCGCCTTCGGGAAAGCCACGCCAAGGTCGCGAAGCGAGACAGTGAGTGCGATCCTGCGGCGTCCGTCTCCCCTCGCCGGCACCTCTGTCATGCCGCCGGCGCCGCGCCGCTGCGTCCGCTTCAGCCGTATCTGCGGCCGGCAGGTCTATCCAGGCGACGGCCTCGCCGTCCTCCACCGTCATGGTCGCACCCGTCGCGGCCACCAGTCTGCGCATCTTCTTGTTCGCTGCGTCGCAGACCACCAGAAGACGCGAGAAGCCCAGCTCTCGCGCCCAGGACATCCCGGCCCGGAACATAGCCTTGCCGCGCCCGCGGCCGTGCAGCTCGTCTTCAAGCGAGAGGGCGATCTCCGCCGCGTCCCCATCCATGGCGTGAAGCTCAACGGCGCCGCGGACCACACCGTTGTCGCGGTAGAGAAGAAGCTTGCGCCCAGCTTTCGGCGCAGCGATGCCGACCAGCGCCGCGTCTTCGAGCGGCGCGCAGAACCGCATGCGCCGCGACTCCGGCGACAGCCGGGTCAGATGCTTCAGATAGGCGTCCCGATCGGCGTCCGATGCCAGCGACAGAGGCATGCCTTCCGTCACGGGGCGTCGGAGGTTCCGCACAGCTTCCGCGATGGCGGCGCCGAGCACGAAGTGCTCGCTCGCCGTGAGATGCAAGCCGTCGGCTCCGCGCAGCGGGCCAAACAGCGCCGCTGCATCGACCATCTGCACATTCGGCATCGCTTGGCGGAAACGGGCGGCCAGCAAGCAGCTCTTTGATGCCGCGCGTTCGAAGGCGCGCCCAAGCCGCGTGCCGGCAACGGGGCGGACCTCGGAGGAACGACGACGATGGGCGTGGGCGCGGGGTAGTCGGTGTTCACACCGCCAACCGCGGCGCGGACGATGTCGACGAGACCCTTTACCGATCGGGCCACGTCGCCGGCATCGCGGCTGAAGACAGCCTGGAGGTCGTTGGTGCCAAGCTGGATCACGACGGCGTCGAGCGGCATGCACCGGGCAATCGCTGCGCGGAGGCCGCTCGCGCCGTTGAACCCCGCGGAATGCACGCAGCCCCAGTCTGCCGGAGCGTCGATGTCTGTGGTGCGGTTGGCGAGGCCGTCCACCAGGACGTCCCAGTCCCCCACCGAGCGAGCGCGCGACGACGTCAGCGTAGGGGATTCCGGCTCGATGCCGACGGCAGCGACCGTCGCCCGAGGACGGATCCCAGCCCCAGGCGTTGCTGTCGCCGAAGACGAGAACGCGCTTTCGTGCGGGCTCGTCACATTCGTGGAGAGAAACAATTTCCAGACAACCGTCGTCTTCCGGTGAGAGGGCGGCATCGATGCTCAGTCGCCGCACGGCTCCGCCGCTCGCAGCGACCAGAGCGTCGGCGATCACGCCGCTGGCCCGCAGGCGGCAGCGTCCCATGACGGGCGCGTCGAGCGGGAGCGTAATGCGGCAGGTTCCTGCGCGGAGATCGGCCTCGAACCGCGCCGGATCCACGGTGACGGTCAGGCTTGTCGTTTCGTTTACCGTCTGCGGGTCGGTGGCGAGGACGGCGATCGGGGCGGAGTTCGGCAAAAGCTGTGGCGGGCTGCATCTGACGAGGTCCTTTTCCGGGGCGGCGGAGGGCAAACGCCTTCTCCGCAACTGCCCCGGCAGACTGCCGTCCGCTACGCCGAGCCGGTATCGGCCGGATGCAGCAAATCGGATACTGCAGATGCAGTATTTTGATGCGGAACGGCCGCATTCGGGCCTTATCGTCGGTCTGCGCCGTACCGGTAAATCCCGGGGACGCCAGTGGCAGACGCGATCGGACCGATGGGTGAAGGCACCGGGCGAACAGGCCTAAGCGAGCGAGAACTGCAGATTGCACGCGCCTACGCCGCCGGCAGGGTGTACCGCGAGATCGCCGATGAGCTTTTTATCGCGCCGTCTACCGTGCGCACGCATCTCAGCACGATTTACCGCAAGCTCGGTGTCTCCTCGAAGCTGGAGCTGCTGCGGGCGGTTGAAGGGCTCGATCCCGCCGGGCCGCCCGAGCCGGTCGTCAACCGAGAGAGCGGCGGACTCCCGGATCGGCCATCGATCGCCGTCCTGCCATTCCAAAACATGAGCCGTGATGCGGAGCAGGACTATTTCGCCGACGGCGTGGTCGAGGACATCATCACCGCGCTCAGCCGCTTCAAGTCCTTCGCCGTGATCGCCCGCAATTCCTCCTTCGTCTACAAGGGCCGGGCCGTGGACGTCCGACAGGTGTCGAATGAGCTTGGCGTCCGCTACGTGCTGGAGGGCAGCGTAAGGCGTGCGGGTGATCGGCTGCGCATTACTGCGCAGCTCATCGACGGTACGCTCGGTGCCCATCTCTGGGCGCGCAGGTTTGACGGCGTCGTCTCCGACATCTTCGACGTGCAGGACCAGATCACCGAAAGCGTCGTCGCCGTCGTGGAGCCAGAGATCCGGCTGGCGGAAATCGAACGGTCGCGGCGCGAAAGGCCCGGAAGCCTGGCCGCCTACGACCTCTACCTTCAGGCCCTGCCGAAGCTCTACGCGGTGGCGCCTGCCGAAAACAGGGAAGCCTTTGCGCTGCTCAGCGAGGCGATCGCGCTCGAGCCGGACTACGGCATCGCGCTCTCCATGGCCGCATGGGCGCTTTCGCAGCGGATCGCATCCGGGTGGCCGCCGGCGGGACCTGACGAGCGGCGGCGCTGCATTGAGCTGGCCGAGGCGGCGCTTTCGAGCGCGCGCGGCGATGCGACAATCCTGGCAACCAGCGGCCTGCAGCTTGTGCAGATCGGGCGCGACTACGAGCGGGGGATGCGCGTAATCGAGCAGGCAGTGGAAGCCAATCCAAACAATCTGCATGTCATGATGCGAGCGGGGATTGCCCACCTTCACTGCGGCAGCGTGGACGACGCAATGACCTGTTTCCGCCGCGCGCTGCGTCTTAGCCCCGGCGATCCTGGCCGGCATTGGTCGCTCACCGGCCTTGCACAGGCGCATCTAATCAATGGCGAATGCGAGGAGGCGCTCGCCGAGGCAGAAAGGTCGCACGCCCTGAATGGCAGCTTCGGCCCGACCTACTGGATGCTGATTGCGGCGACCGCGCATCTCAAGCGGCTGGAAGAGGCCCGGCGCTGGATGAAGAAGTTTCGCGCTGTCATGCCAGGCGTCACCGTCGCAAGCATCTTGGCTGGACAGCCGGATCTCTACGAGGATCGCATGGCTGCGATTGCTGAAGGCCTGCGGCTGGCCGGGCTTGAGGAGGGGTAAGTCACGCCGACAAACAGATTGCCGCCCTCGGAATTGCCTTTGCGTTCAACGGGCGCCTATGAGGCGATAGCCCGCTGTTTTCACTCGGTTTCCGTCACTGCTGCCGGGGTCGCCAATGCCGCGCAGCCTGTTCCGGGGAGGCGGGTGACGATGACTGTTGCGGTGCTGCGCCCGGTTGCAGGAGCCAGCCGAAGACCGCGACGGCAAGCGTGGCGCCGATCAGCTCCATCACGATGAAGGCGGGAAGATCGAGCGGCCTGATCCCGGAGAACGTATCGGTCAGAGCGCGAGCGATAGCGACCGCCGGATTGGCGAACGAGGTCGAGGCGGTGAACCAGTAGGCGGCGGTGATGTAGAGGCCGACCAGCCAGGGAATTGCCTCCGTGCGGAAGCGGAGGCCCGCGAGGATGACCGCAACCAGCCCGAAGGTCGCGACAATCTCCGCCCACCATTGGCCAAATCCGCTCCTGACCGTCGCGCCTTCTTCAAGCAGCGGCAGCGCAAACATCAGATGCGCGGCGAGTGTGCCCGCGACGCCGCCGGCGATCTGCGCCGCAACGTAGAGGGCGCCGTCGCGCCAGGTGACGGCACCCATGAGGCGCATCGCGAGCGTCACCGCGGGGTTGAAGTGGGCGCCCGAGATCGGTCCGAGCGCTGTGATCAGCACGACCAGGATCGCGCCGGTCGGTAGCGTGTTGCAGAGAAGCGCGAGGGCGCGGTCGTCGGTGAGGCGCTCCGCCATGATGCCGGAGCCGACAACCGCGGCAACCAGAAAGCCGGTGCCGAGCGCCTCCGCGACAAGGCGCCGGGGAAGGTCGAACGCCATCTTCGGCTCAGGCGCGCTCAGTGGCTCTAAGCTCGCGCCGCTCGCCGATCTGATCGAGCCGCCGCTTCAGCGCGACGCGGTCGAGGCTTGCGATCGGCAGATTGATGAAGATCAGGATGCGGTTCGACATCATGCGGTAGGTGTCGGCGAAGGCAGCGCGCTTTACGGCTTCCGACCCTTCGACGGCGGCGGGATCGGGGATCGCCCCAATGCGCCGTCATCGGCTGGCCTGGCCAGACCGGGCAGGTCTCGTTCGCCGCGTCGTCGCAGACCGTGAAGACGAAATCGAGCTGCGGCGCACCGGGCGCCGCGAACTCGTCCCAGCTTTTCGACCGCATGCCATCGGTCTGGTGGTGCAGGCTGTGGAGAAGGTCGAGCGCGTAGGGATGCACTTCCCCCCTCGGATGCGAGCCGGCGGAAAAGGCATGAAAGCGCTCGCGTCCCTCGCGGTTCATGATCGCTTCCGCGATGATCGAGCGCGCCGAGTTCCCGGTGCAGAGAAAGAGGACATTGTAGCTTCTCTCGCTCATACTTTTGCCTCCCTGGCCTTCGCCTCCTTGCGAAGCTTCTGCGGCACCCCGAGCGAGCCGCAAAGGTCCGGACGCCCGCCGCAGCATTCGTCGGTCAGGAAGCCGAGCAGCGCGCGCACTTCTTCAAATGCGATGGCGTAGAAGACCTTGCGTCCCTGGCGGCGCGCAGCGACCAGTCCCGACCGTTCAAGCGCCGCAAGGTGGAAGGACATGGCCGTCGGCGGAACCTGCAAGGCGTCGGCGATATCGCCCGACGCCATGCCCGAAGGGCCGGCGTTGACCAAAAGCCGGAAGGCACGAAGGCGCACATCGTGCGCAAGCGCCCCGAGCCGGGCAACGGCTTCACGCTCCTCAATCATGCTATACTACAAGCACACTTGTAGAATTGGAGCAAGTGTGCGCGTTTGGCCTCCGAGAGCCGTTTCCGGCGCAGTGGCAGGGCCATTCGTTGCATCCCTACTCTTCGCGATTTTTTTGTGTTTTGCGCATTATCAAAACTTGTGCGGATCTCATGCGTCATCAAGGCTTGCTTCCGACTCGGAAAGCGCCAGATGATCGATCGACAAAACGCTTGGGAGAGATGTCATGCCGGTCAGGCCAAATCATCGCGCCAATCCCGGGATGCGGGCCAAAGCTCCGCACTGGCGGATCGCCCTTGGCGGCTTGTGCCTTGCGGCACTCCTCGGCCCCCTCGCCGCTGAGTCTGCCGCCGCCGGCTGCAAGGACCAGCCGGGACCGGGCGTCGATTGGTCGGAGTGCCAGAAGTCGCGGCTGATGTTCGGCTCCACCGATCTCTCGGACGGCGAATTCGTGGAGACCTTCTTCACCTCCACCGACCTCTCCAAGGCCAATCTCCAGAACGCCAATTTGAGCCTCGCCGAACTGTCGAATGCGAGCCTGGCGGGCGCAAATCTCTCAGGCGCGGTGCTGGAAAAAGCGGTCGCAACGCGCGCCGACCTTTCCGGCGCCATCCTTACCGGCGCCAATCTCCAGGCTGCTGAGTTCTCGCGCTCGAACTTCTCGCGCGCCAACCTCAACGGCGCCGACCTCACCAATTCGGAGATGAACCGCTCCGACTTCACCGAGGCGGATTTGACCGGCGCGACAATGGCCAAGGCCGAGCTCGCCAGAGTCGTGCTGACCGGCGCCGCGATCAGCGGCGTCTCCTTTACCTTCTCCAACCTCGCGCGCGCCGACCTCCGCAACGTCGACCTCGGCGACGCGGACCTGACCGGCACCTACATGTTTCTGACCATGATCGGCGGTGCCGATCTGACCCAGACGAAAGGCCTCACCGCGGAGCAGCTCAAGATCGCCTGCGGCACGGCTGAAACGCAGCTTCCGGCTGGACTGACGCCGCCCGATACCTGGCCCTGCCCCGACTATTCCGCCGAATAGCCTCCGTTTGGGCAGCGTCAAGCCAAGACCGGCTTGACTGGTGGATGACGAGCGTGAAGAGAGCGCATCATCGGCGCGAAGACGTTCGTCAGGGGGAGTTCTCATGGTCAGCAATCTCAACCGCTTTCAGGGCCGAAACGCCGTGGTCACCGGCGGCGCCTCGGGAATTGGCCAAGCGATCGTGGAACGGCTCACAGCGGAAGGTGCAGCGGTCAGCGTCTGGGACCGCACGGCGCCGCAAGGATCGTCCGGCGCGAAACACAGTCAGACGCTTGAGCTGACCGACGCGGCGGCGGTGGAGAAGGCGGTGAACGATACCGTCGCGGCGCTCGGCACAATTGACGTCCTCGTCTGCAGCGCCGGTGTCGCCGGGCTGAACGCGCTGGTCTGCGATTATCCGCTCGACGAATGGCGGCGGGTCATGGACATCAACGTCAACGCCCTCTTCTACTGCAACCGCTTTGTCGCCCAGCACATGCGCGAGCGCGACTATGGCCGCATCGTCAATATCGCCTCGATCGCCGGCAAGGAGGGGAACCCAACCGCTTCCGCCTACAGCGCCTCGAAGGCGGCGGTGATCGGGTTCACCAAGTCGCTCGGCAAGGAGCTGGCGAAGACCAAGATCACCGTCAATGCGATCACGCCGGCCGCCGTCAAAACACCGATCTTCGACCAGGTCAGCCAGGAGCATATCGACTTCATGCTGTCGAAGATTCCGATGGGGCGGTTCGGGACTGTGGAGGAGATCGCCGCCCTCGTCTGCTTTCTGGCGAGCGAGGAGTGCTCGTTCTCGACCGGCGCCGTGTTCGACATTTCCGGCGGTCGCGCCACTTACTGAACACTCACAGGCGGGTGCTCAGAGCGCCTTTTCGGTCTTGGCGTCGAAGAGCGCGGCGCGCTTCAGATTGATGTCGATCGCCACGCGTTCGCCGAGCCGGCTCACATCATGGGCCTGCAGTTCTGCAACGACGGGTGTGTCCCCCAACCGGAACGTCGCGTAAAGCCGCGTGCCGAGCGGCTGCAGCAGCTCCACCTCCGCCTCGTGGCGGAGCGTCGCGTCGGGCGGCGAGGCGCGCACGGCCCGTATCATGTGCTCCGGTCTGAGCCCGAGGATGACCTCAAGCCCGTCGGCGACATTGTTGCCGAGACGGTTGGGCGGCAGCGGCACGAGGACCTCGCCGCCGTTCAGCCGGATCGCGTCGCCAGCGCCGGTTCGATTGAGCAGCCCCGAAACGAAGTTCATCCGCGGCGAGCCGAAGAACGCGGCGACGAAGCGCGTCGCCGGACGCTCAAAGAGGCTGATCGGCGCTCCCTGCTGCTCGACCTTGCCGTCGCGCAAGAGCACCGTGCGCTCGGCAAGCATCATCGCCTCGACCGGATCGCGCGTCGCATAGAGCTTCGTTCCGGGAAATTCGCGGTGCAGGCGCATGATGTCGGCGCGAAGGCCCTCGCGCAGTTCGGCCGGGAGGCGGGCCAGCGGCTCGTCCATCAAGACGAGCTGGGCATTGCGCACAAGCGCGCGCGCAATCGCCACCCGCTGCCGGTCGGCTGCGGACAGCCGGGCGGTCGTCTCAGCGAGCCGGTCGGCGATGCCGAGCAGCTCCGCGATCTTCTGGACTTGCGGCTCGATGTCGGCGCGCGGTGTCCTGTGCGCCCGCAGGCCGAAGGCGATGTTCGCGGCAACGGACATGGTCGGAAAGAGCGCGTCCTCCTGGAACACCATCGCCACGTCGCGTTCCGCCGGCTGCCAGCGGTTCACCACCTCGTTCTCGATCTCGATCGTGCCCGCGTCGACGCGCTCAAGCCCGGCGATCGTGCGCAGCAATGTCGTCTTGCCGCATCCGGAACGGCCCGCGACGACATAGAATTCGCCGTCGGCGACAGAGAACTCCACCCCTTTCAGAACCGGCACCTTGTCGAAGGACTTCTCAACGCCGCGGATCGTCAGACTTGCCATGTTTGCCTCGACTGCACCGCTTGCCTGGCCGCGGTCCAGGCACTACCGGGCAGATGCACATTGCCGGAAGGGAGATCGTATTCAACACTTGGCGCCGCGCGCTTTGCAAGGGAGGCCAGCGTCGAAGAGATTGCGTCTGTCCCAGCCGCCGCCGCCTGGCGCGGGCCCGTTTCGTGCCCTCCGCCAAGGCGTTGCGTTGTCACCGACGCAATATGGAATTGTAATGCGGACGTCCTTGCGCGCGGCCGGTTGTAGTGGTGCAATAGCGACAGGGGTTTCTCGGGGGGTATGGAGCGCGATGAACGGCGTGGTCCGCTGGTTTGTGCGGCGCGGTGAGGTTCCGCTGGTCCCGCCGCCGCGGCTCCGGGAATACGTCCCGCTGGCCGACGATCCCGACCGGTTCGACCCGGAATCCTCGCTCGCCTCGATCTCAGGCGTCGCGTTCGTCGTCGAGTATTGCGATGCGCGCGGCTTCATGAGCACGCGGACGTTGCGCTGCCTGGCGATAAACCCGCATCATCCCGCCACCCTCACCGCTTATTGCCATGTGCGCGAGCGGGTCCAGAGCTTCCGCATCGATCGGATCATCTCCGTCATCGATCTTCGCTCCGGCAATATCCTTTCGGGCGACGGGCACATGGCGCTGCTTGCGCCCCATCTGCCGGAGAGCGAATCCCGACCCGACCTGCAACCGCTCTTCGCCTTGCAGCGGACAACGCGAAACGGCGTCTTCGCACTGTTGCAACTCGCCATGGGTGACGGCCGGCTGAACGACGTGGCACGCGAGATCGTGCTCGGCTACGTGTCCGGCGAAGCGGCCGCGAGCGCCTGTCCGATGCCGGCCGCCGGTCTCGTGGAGCTTTGGATAGACAACCTCGCGCCGCCGCTTGAGGCGGTCGCCGCGGCCGTGACCGGGCTCCTCTCGGAGCGGGAGAAGTTCGCACGGCTCCTGCCGTGGCTCATGAAGCTCGTGCGCAGCCAGGACGACTTCGCAGTGCAGGAGGAGTCTCTGCGCGAGCTGATCGACGAGGTGCGCGAGCATTTCCGCCGCAAGCTCCTCGACTGGCCGGGCGGCCTCAGGGCGACGCGGTAGCGCTTGCTGGACGCCCCTGCCTCTTCCGCTGGAAAGCGTCGCTCAAAAAGCGTTCGCCAAGAGCCCCTTCTCATGATTGCTTAAAGCCATGAGGGAAGGGGCCGCACACACTCTGGGGGTCGAGGAGGAATATTTCCTCGTCGACCTCAAGACGCGTGACCTCGCGGCCGATCCGCCGGAAGCGCTCATGCGGGCGTGCCGGGAGATTCTGGGCGAGCACGTCACGCCAGAGTTCCGGCGCTGCCAGATCGAGGTGGGCACCCCGGTCTGCGGAACGATCGCGGAGGCGAAGAGCCAGCTTGCGCTCTACCGGCGGACGATCGCCGCGGAGGCGAAGCGGCACGGCATGGGGCTGATCGCGGCCTCCACGCATCCCTTCGCCGACTGGAGCACACAGCTCACGACCGCCAAGGAACGCTATGCCCAGCTTCAGGCGGATCTGCGCACCGTCGCCGAGCGGCTTCTGATCAGCGGCATGCATGTTCATGTCGGCGTGGCGGACGAGGACCTCAGGATCGATCTCCACGGCCAGCTCGTCTACTTCCTGCCGCATCTTCTCGCGCTCTCGGCGTCGTCGCCCTTCTGGCAGGGACGCAACACGGGGCTGAAGTCCTATCGCTCCTCGATCTCCATCGAGCTGCCGCGCGCCGGCCTGCCGCAGACTTTTACCAGCGCCGCCGAATATCGCCGTATGGTCGATCTCCTGGTGAAGCTCGGCCGCATCGAGGATGCCACGAAGATCTGGTGGGATCTCCGCCCCTCCGCGCGCTTTCCGACGCTCGAGATGCGCATCACCGACATCTGCACCAGGCTCGACGACGGGATCGCGCTCGCGGCGACCTACCAGGCCCTGGTCGAGATGCTGATCTCGCTGAAGCGTCGCAATCTGCGCTGGCGTCAATATCTGCCGGCGCTGATCTCCGAGAACCGCTGGCTCGCACAACGGAACGGCGTGTCGGCGGAATTGATCGACTTCGGCCGCGGCGAGACGGTGCCGTTCCCGGACCTGGTCGAGGAACTCGTCGCGCTCATCATCGAAGAGGCGGACCGGCTCGGCTGCCGTGCCGAGGTCGAGCATCTTCGACGCATCACAGCCGAGGGAACCAGTGCCGACCGCCAGCTTGCCGTCTACCAGCGCGCGATCGAGGCCGGCGAGAGCGAGAAGACGGCGCTGATGGCCGTGGTCGACCACTTGATCGCGGAGACGCTGGAAGGCTGCTCGGAGTAACGCACGTCGCCTTCCTGGTGCATGGCTGCCCTGCGGCAGAGCATGCGGCGCGCCGGTCCCTCGCCTGCTAAGACCATCCTCAAGAACAGCGAGCCGGCGCGCCGGCCCAAAAAGGACTCTCGGGGAGGAATTGTCCTGGTCGACCGCTGGACACTTGCCGTTTGCGCGGCACGCATCTTTCTCTTCGCAAGCTTCATGACGGTCGCCGCCGTCATCCCGCTCTTGATCGACGACTGGCGGATCGGCGCGGCTAAGGCCGGCGCGATCGTCACCTCCTTCACCGTCTGCTACGCGGTCTCGCTCTTCGCCTTCGCCTGGGCCGCCGACCATATCGGCGCCAAGCGGGCCGCTGCGATCTCGGCCGTGGCGAGCGCAGTATCTTCGGCGGCATTCGGCGTCTTCGCCCACGACTGGACGAGCGCATTCATCCTCTACGGCCTGATCGGCCTGTCGCAAGGCGGCGTCTATACACCGCTGATCATGCTTTTCGCCGAGCGGAGTGCGCCTGAGAAACGCGGTACCGCCATGGGCTGGCTCATCGCCTCGACCTCGATCGGATATGCAAGCTCACTCTTCCTTTCCGGACTGGCCCTCGGCTTCGGCGGCTATCGCGAGGCGTTTCTCATCACCGGGCTCGCACCGACGGCCGGCGCGGTGCTTCTGCTGATCTGCCTCAGAGGCACGAAGAACGTCATCCCCGTCGGGACGGCCGCTCTGAGCTTTTCCAAGCACGTCCTTGGCGGGCGCGAGGCACGGCTTCTGACCGCGGGCTACACCGCGCATTGCTGGGAGCTGCTCGGAAGCTGGGCCTGGCTACCTTCGCTCGTCGCAGCGGCATTCGCGATGAGCGGCGCCGGCATCGCTGCGGCGAGCCAGTCGAGCGCCGTTTCGACCGGGGTCATGCACGTCACAGGCGCGACTGCATCCTTCGCCATGGGGGCGCTTTCCGACCGCCTCGGACGGCGGAGCGTGCTCCTTTGCGTCGGCGGCGCGGGCGCCTTGCTCTCGCTCACGATCGGCTGGCTGGTCTTCATACCGGTCGTGCTGCTGGTCGTGCTCGCGCTCGTCTATTCATTCCTGACGATCGGCGATTCACCGGTGCTGACGACCGCCATCACCGAAGTCACAGAACGGGGGCATCTCGGATTTGTCCTGGCGATGCGATCGCTCTTCGGCTTCGGCGCAGGCGCCATTGCGCCGCTTGCGGCGGGCCTTGTCTATGACGCCGCCGCCGCGGTCGGCTTTTCGCCGGCGGTCGACTGGGGGCTGACCTTCGGCGTGATCGGCATCGGCGGCGTCATCGCGACGGCCTGCGCGGCCCGTCTCGGGCGAGCGGCACGTCCCAGCTAGGCGGCGAGCGTCTCGCCGTCGCGCACGCGCTCGGTCGGTGCTCCGAATGTGACGAGTTCTTCCGTCGCGGTCGGATGCACGGCCATCGTCGCATCGAAGTCGGCCTTTGTGGCACGCATCTTCACCGGGATGGCGAGAAGCTGTGCCATCTCGCCGGCGCCATGCCCAAGCACGTGTGCGCCGAGCACGATGTCCGTCTCGGCATCGACCACAAGCTTCATCAGCATGCGGTCGGAGCGCCCGGTCAGCGTGCCCTTCAGCGGCCGGAAGGCGGTCTTGTAGATGTCGAGATTTCGGTAGCGTTCGCGCGCGGAGTCCTCCGTCAGCCCGACCGTGCCGATCTCCGGCTGCGAGAAGACCGCGGTCGCGACCTTGTCGTAAGTCGGGCTTCGTCGGGCGATTGCGGAAGACGGTGTCGACGAAGCACATCGCCTCGTGGATCGCGACCGGCGTCAGCTGCATGCGGTTGGTCACGTCGCCGATCGCCCAGATATGATCGACATTGGTGCGCGAATAGTCGTCGACCGGGATGGCGCCGGTCCTGCCGAGCGCGATCCCGACCGTCTCCAGCCCCAGCCCCTCGACGTTCGGCACGCGGCCGACGGCGAGCATGATCTGATCGGCCTCCTCGACGCCGCCGCCGGAAAGATGCGCGACGAGACGGCCGTCCCCTCCCTGCTGCACCTTCTCGAACACCTCGCCGCAAAGGAGCCGAACGCCCCTGTTGCTCGCCTCGGCGTGGAACAGTCGGCGCAGATCCATGTCGAAGCGGGAGAGCACCTCGCGCCCGCGATAGACGATCGTCGTGTCGACGCCGAGGCCGGCGAAGATGCCGGCGAACTCGACGGCGATATAGCCGCCGCCGCCGATCAGGATCTTCTTCGGCAGCCTGTCGAGATGGAACGCTTCGTTGGAGGTGATGCAGAGCTCGTGCCCGTCGAGCGCCCGATGCGGATTGGGGCGCGCGCCCGTCGCGATCAGGATTTGCGCGGCGGTCACGACTCGTCCGGACCGCTCAAGCCTGATCCGATGTCCGCCTGCCAGTGTCGCCCGCGTCTCGAACAGCTCGGCGCCGGCCTTCGCAAGATTGGCGCGGTAGACCGTCTCAAGCCGGGCGATCTCCTTGTCCTTGTTGGCGATCAGCGTCGGCCAGTCGAACGAGGTCTCTCCGACATGCCAGCCGTAGGCGGCGCTGTCCTCGAACTCCTCGCGGAACTGCGATGCGTAGACCAGGAGCTTCTTAGGGACACAGCCGCGGATGACGCAGGTGCCGCCGACCCGGTCCGCCTCGGCGATGGCGACGCGCGCGCCGGCCTCCGCGGCGCGGCGCGCCGCGCGCACGCCGCCGGAACCCGCCCCGATGACGAAGAGATCGTAGTCGAAGGCCATTGCGCTTATTGCTGCGGCGTCTGGTCTCCGCTCGCGGGCGGGGTCGCCGGTCCCGCAACGTCGCTCTGCAGCGCCTGTTCCTCGGCAGCCATCGCGGCGCGCAGCTCGTCCTGCACCTTCTGCGTCAGCTCGGCGGCAACCGACTTGCCCCATTCCTGCGACGCCGCCGTCTGCACGGTCAGGACCTGCGGAAACGCGACTGCGAACTTCTTGCCGACATCGGTCTGATAGAAGTCGATCAGCTGCTGCATCTCCTCGTCAGTGAATGCGGAGGCCCAGATCTTGGCGAAATACTGATCGAGCTCCGGGCGCCGCGTCACCAGCTGCAGCGCGACCTTGTCGACGACAGAGATGATGCCAAGCTGCATCTGCGGATTGGCGCGGATGAAATTGTTCTTCGCCTGATCGGCGATCTCCGGAAGTATCTGGTCGAACACGCGGCTTGTTCCGCTGAGCTGCAAGAGCTTCATTGCCAGAGCCATCCGCTCCGGCGGAAGGTCCGTATTCAGAATTGTCTGCAGGGCATTCGGCTGCGGGTCGTCGGCAACCGCCGGTGCAAGACTCAGAACTGCCGCGAATGCGAACGCGATGGCGGCAAGCATACGTTTCATGTGATCCTCCGTCGGGCAATCCTTATGGCGTCGCCCCTATAGCCCTAGATATCATGCCCTGACCTCCGCAACCCCTTCTGACGACGCGATGAGGGCGAGATCGGCAAAATCCAGGAAAAGCCCGTGCTCCACGACGCCGGGAATCCGGGAAAGCCGGTTCGCCAGCGCTTCTGGGTCGGGAATGCGGCCAAATGATGCGTCGAGAATCCGGTTTCCGCCATCGGTCACAAAGGGTTTATCGCCGGTTTTCCGCAGCGCGATCGACACGCTCAGGTCGAGATCGGCCGCCGTCCGCTCGATCGCCCGCGTCGTCACCAGCCGACCGAAATCGACCACCTCGATCGGCAAAGGAAAGGCGCCGAGTTCGGCGACATGCTTGCTTGCGTCAGCGATCACGATCATGCGGCGCGCGGCGCTTGCGACGATCTTTTCCCTGAGCAGCGCGCCGCCGCCGCCCTTGATCAGCGCGAGCCCGGGGCCGATCTCGTCGGCGCCGTCGACGACAAGGTCGAGCTCCGGCGTCTCGTCGAGCGTCGAGAGCGGCACGCCGAGGCTTTTGGCAAACGCCGCCGTGGACGACGAGGTCGGAACGCAGCGCACGTTGAGCCCGGCGGCAACCCTTGCTCCAAGGAGGCGCGTGAAATGCGCGGCCGTCGAGCCGCTGCCGAGACCGAGCCGCATGCCCGGCTCGACGAAGGCAAGCGCTGCCTCGGCGGCACGATGCTTCAGGGTGTCCGACATGATCTCGCACTGAAATCCGACGTTTCGCGGCGCCTTACCATGCGCGAGACATAGGTCACCAGAGCTTTCGGGCCGCTTGCCAAGGCAAGGGCTGCTTTGATAGTCGCGGACACGATGCGCCCTTCCCTCCTCGTCTTCGATCTCGACGGGACGCTCGCCGACACCGCCCCCGATCTCTTGGCGGCGCTCGCCGACGTGCTGCCGCGCCACGGGTACCTCTACGAGCCGGACGCCTCGCTCCGCGACGGCATCGGCCAGGGCGCCCGCGCATTGATCGAATACGCCCTGGCGCGCCAAGGTGCGCACGTCGAGACGCCGACCCTCGACCGGATGTTTCGCGACTTTCTCGTCTACTACGAAGCGCATATCTGCGACGCAACGGAGCTTTTTCCAGGCGCGCTTCAGCTGCTTGAGCGCTTCGCCGCGGCCGGCTGGCGGTTCGCCGTCTGCACCAACAAGCCGGAAGCGATGTCGCGGCTTCTGCTCGGCAAGCTCGGCGTCGGCGAGCGCTTCGCCGCGATCTGCGGCGGCGACAGCTTTCCACAGAGGAAGCCCGATCCGGCGCATCTCCTCGGCACGATCGAGGCCGCCGGCGGATCGCGCGAAAAGAGCATCATGGTGGGCGATTCCCGCGCCGACCGCGACGCGGCGCGCGCCGCCGGCGTGCCGTTCGTCGGCGTCAGCTTCGGCTACACTCCGGAGCCGATGGCGACACTCGCGCCCGATCTCCTGCTCGACAGCTTCGATGCCTTCCCGCCGGAAGACGCGGCGGGGCTGCTGAACGCTGCGCCCGCGCTGCGCCCCAAGGGCCCCGCTTCGCCTTGATTTCGCGGGCCCCGAAACCTATAGAGCACCACCTGATCGGCCCCCGATCAGAACGGGCGGTTAGCTCAGCGGGAGAGCACACGCTTCACACGCGTGGGGTCACTGGTTCAATCCCAGTACCGCCCACCACGCCTAGCGCAGCCCGGTCGCTCGCCTCCGATCAATCGGCAATCCTTGCTTGCGCGGCTGAGCGACGCCGATAGTCTCCCCCGCCTTGCCTCTGCTTTGGAGCTTCAATCCGAATGGCCTCGGTCGGGACGCGCCGTGACGAGGGCGAGCTCTTCAGCCCCGACCTGATCGTGCAAGCCGACGACATCGTCGCGAGGCCCCGCGGCTATTCCGCAACGGGATTTAGTCCTTCATTCACGATCAAGCCGGAGCGCCCGATCCCGCCTGGCTGGTACGAATTCCTGCTCCGTGCGGATTTTGCCGACACCGCCGAACCGAAGCTTCACTTCCAATTCGATCGCGGGCTCGATCAGCGCCCGCGACTCTGGTGGGACGGCACCACATACTCGGCGGTCGTGCATGCCGACCGGGCCATCACGGCGCTGCGGCTTGCACCGTGCGACCGGCCGATGGATTTCAGCGTCGCGTCGCTCCGTATGCGGCGGCTCGCATTCCACGAATCTGCATCCTGGCGCACACGCCGTCTTGCCGCGTGGACCAGACGACGGCTGCGCGGCGTGTCGCGCGCGAGCTTCAGCAGCGTTCTTGAGCGTCTTGTCCTCGGCAGATTCGAGGCCGGACGGCGGACGGCGCCACCGCGCGGCGCACGCGCCCGCTATCACGCGTGGATCGCGCGGTTCGACTATTCCCCGGCAAAGCACCGCGCCGCCATTGCCGCCGTCGTCGCCGCCTTGCACGACAAGCCGACGATCAGCGTCCTGATGCCCGTGACCAACACGCAGAAGCGGCTGCTCGAGGAAGCCATCGCCTCGGTCGTCGGTCAGATCTATCCGCGTTGGGAGCTCCGCATCGGCGTCGATTGCTCGGCTGACGAGCACGTCCGCGCCATCGTCGCGAATTGGACGGCGAAGGACCCGCGCATCAAGGCCGTCTTCCGCACCGAAGACGGGCACGTCGCAGCGGCCATGAATACAGCCCTCGCGCTCGCCGGCGGCGCCTGGATCGCGCGCCTCGACGCCGACGATGTCCTGCGCGAGCACGCGTTGGCGGAAGTGGCGATCGCCATCAACAGCAGGCCCGACGCGGAGCTCATCTACAGCGACGAAGACAGGATCGACGCGGACGGCGAGCGGCACGACCCGCATTTCAAGCCCGACTTTTCGCCCGAGTATTTCCGCTCGATCAACTATCTCGATCGCCTGACCGTGCACCGAGCAGTGAACATTCGCAGTGTCGGCGGATGGCGGACAGGCTTCGAGGGCAGCGAGGACCACGATCTCAATCTGCGCATCTTCGAGACAATTCCCGCGAACCGGATCGTGCACATCTCCAAGATTCTCTGTCACCGGCGCGCAGCGGCCGGATCAAGCGAAGCGGTCGGCATCGGCGAGGATGCTGCGTCCCGGGCGGCGGAACGGACGCTGCGGGAGCATGCCGTGCGCGCCAAGCTCGACGCCGAGGTGCTCGCCGTGCCCGGCACGCCCTATTACCGGCTGCGCTACGCGGTGGGCGACCCGCCGCCGCTCGTCAGCATCATCATCGCGACAAGAGACCATCTCGATCTGCTTTCGACTGCCGTCTCGTCGATCGTCGAGCGAACGCGCTATCCGAACACCGAGATCATCATCGTCGATAATGCGTCCAGGGACGCGGCGGCGCTCGCCTATCTGGAATCCCTGTCGACGAAGCCGGGCTTTCGCGTGCTTCGCCATCCGCATGTCTTCAACTACTCCGCCATCAACAACGAAGCGGCGCGGCATGCGAATGGCGAGATCCTGGCGCTTCTCAACAACGACATCGAGGTGATCGAGCCTGAATGGCTGACCGAGATGGTCTCGCTCGCGCGGCAGCCGCCGATCGGCTGCGTCGGAGCGAAGCTCTATTATCCCGACGACACGATCCAGCATGCCGGCGTGATTCTTGGCCTGGGCGGTGTCGCCGGCCACGCCCACAGGCATGTGAAGCGCGACGCTTCGGGCTACTTCCATCGGTTGCGCGTCCCGCAAGATGTGTCCGCGGTGACGGCCGCGTGCCTGGTCGTGCGCAAGTCCGTCTATTTCGAGGTCGGCGGGCTCGACGAGGAGAAGCTCGCCGTCGCCTTCAATGACGTCGACTTCTGCCTGAAGGTGAGAGAAGCCGGCTACAGAAACATCTGGACGCCGTTCGCGGAGCTCTATCACCACGAAAGCAAGTCGCGCGGCCCGGAAAGGAAGGGCCCCGACCGGGAGCGCCTGCTGGCGGAGGCAAAGGTCATGCGCGAGCGGTGGCTGCAGGCGTTGATGACCGACCCGTTCTATTCGATCCACCTGACGCACGACACAGAGGATTTTGCCATTGCGGACTAAGCGGCGAGCTTGGCGAAACGGTGCCGGAAGGTGATCTCGCAACGTGGAAAGGCGCTAGGGGTCGGGACCTATAGACTGAGCGAGACACTAAGGTGACGGCTCCGGGCTCATGGCGGCCATTTGCGCGGCGCCCTAGAGTGCTCGAATGACAGAAATTGCGCGCTATCGCTTCCGTGCTGCGACGATGGCCGACCTCGGCCTTTTGGCAGGTTGGCAAAAGGCTCCGCATGTCAGCCTTTGGTGGAACAGCGACGCTCCCTTTGACGAAGAGAAACTGGCTGACCCCCGCGTGTCGCGCTGGATCGTCTCGTTTGGTGAAAGGCCGTTTGCCTATATGCAGGACTATGCCGTGCATGGGTGGCCACAGCATCATTTCGACTATCTTCCCGAAAAATCCCGGGGGATCGACCAATACATCGGCGAACCCGACATGATCGGAAAAGGTCACGGCACGGGGTTTATCCGGCAGCGTATGCAAGACCTGTTTGGACAGGGGGTTCCGGCGCTCGCAACCGACCCGAGCCCCAAAAACAAGAGGGCGATCTCGGTCTACGAGAAGCTGGGATTCCGTATCGTGGGGCCAGCCAAAGAAACGCAATGGGGCGCCGTCCTGCCGATGGAGGCATGGGCCGCGCCCTAGGCGCGGCATGAGTCCGGACCCTAGTCGGTTGGCCCGGTCTTCACGGCGCGGCGCATCAACCGCTCGCGCACCACCTCGCGATAAAGCGCGGCATATCTCTCCGCCGGGTGCGCCCAGCCGACATCCGCCGTCATGCCGTTCCTCTGGATCGTTCGCCAGGTCTTGGGCTGCCGCCACAGGAGGGCGGTGTGGACGAGTGCGTGCTCGAGCGCCTCGCGGGTGACCGGCGCGAACTGGATGCCGGTGGCGACACCGGCCGCGAGCGCCATCTCGTTGGCGTCGATCACCGTGTCGTTCAGGCCGCCGACTCGAGCGACGACCGGCACGGCGCCGTATCGCATGGCGCAAAGCTGCGTCAGGCCGCAGGGCTCGAAGCGCGAGGGCACGAGGATCGCATCGGTCCCGCCCTGGATCAAATGCGCGAGCGCCTCGTCATAGCCGATGACGACGCCGATCTCGCCTTTCGCGGTGACGGCGGCCGCGCGGAAGCCCTGCTCAAGCGCGGCGTCGCCAGAGCCGAGCAGCACAAGCCTTGCGCCGAGCGCCTTGAGGCGCGGCAGCGCGGCAAGCAACAGGTCGAGGCCCTTCTGCTCGGTGAGCCGGCTGATCACCCCGAAGAGGAGCGTGCCCTCAGGCTGAGCGATGCCGAAGCGCTTCATCAGCGCGGCCTTGTTTGCTCCGCGGCTCTTCAGTCGCGCGGCGGTGAAGGTGCTGGCGAGATGCGGATCGGTAGCCGGGTTCCACACGCTCTCGTCGATCCCGTTCAGAATGCCGGAGACGATGTTCGTGCGGACGCGGAGCAGGCCGTCGAGCCTCATGCCGCCCTCGGGCGTGCGTATCTCTTCCGCATAGGTCGGGGAGACGGTGGTGACGCGGTCGGCGAATTGCAGGCCGCCCTTCAGGAAGCCGATGCCGCCGTAATATTCGACGCCGTCGATTGCCATCGCCCGCTGCGGCAAGAGCAGCGGCCTGAGCAGCGACGCCTCGAAGCGTCCCTGGAAGGCGAGATTGTGCACCGTCATCACGGTGCCGACGCGCCGCGCCCCGCGGTAGTGCAGATAGGCGGGCACGAGCCCCGCCTGCCAGTCATGGGCATGTACGATGTCGGGCCGGTAGCGTGGCACGAAGCCCGCCGCGATCTCGGCGGCGATGTGCGAGAGCGCCGCGAAACGCTCGGCGTTGTCGGGCCAGTCCCGCCCGCTCTGATCGCCATAAGGACCGCCCGTCCGCCGATAGAGGTGCGGGGCGTCGATCACGAAGAGATCGAGACCTGCGTGTCCTGCGCGGAGAAGCGTTGCCGGCCCGCCGAAGAGGTCGGCGATCGCCTTGACCGGCTCCGCCTCTTCGAGCTTCTCCAGCACGCCGGGATAGCCGGGGAGGAGCGTGCACATCTCCACGCCATATGGCGCAAGCGCCGTCGGCAGCGCGCCGGCGACATCGGCAAGCCCACCGGTCTTGATCAGCGGATAGACCTCGGAGGCAACAGAGAGGACCCGGATGCGACGGGTGCGGCTCAATTGGCGAGCCGATCGAGCATCGGCTGGGTGATCAAAGAGATGCCGCTCTCGGTGCGCCGAAAGCGCTGCGTGTCGCGCTCCATGTCCTCGCCGACGACGAGCCCTTCGGGGATGCGCACGCCGCGGTCGACGACGACATTCGAAAGCCGCGCGCCGCGTCCGATATCGGCATAGGGCATGATCACGGCGTTCTTGATCGTTGCATAGGAGTGCACGCGGACGCCGGTGAAGAGCAGCGACCGCGCCAGCTTGGCGCCGGAGATGATGCAGCCGCCGGAGACGAGCGAGTCGACGGCCGTGCCGCGCCGGTCATCGTTGTCGTAGACGAACTTCGCCGGCGGCGTGACCTCCGCGTAGGTCCAGATCGGCCAGGCGCGGTCATAGAGATCGAGCGCCGGCACGGGGTTGGTCAGATCGATATTGGCCTTCCAGTAGGCGTCGATGGTGCCGACGTCGCGCCAATAGACCTCCGCCTCGTCGCTCGTCCTGACGCAGGAACTGGTGAAGCGATGGGCGACGGCTTTGCCGTGCTTCACGAGATGCGGAACGATGTCGCGGCCGAAATCGCGGTTGGAGTTAGGATCGGCCGCGTCGCGGCGAAGCTGCTCGAAGAGGAACTTGGTTTCGAAGACATAGATGCCCATCGAGGCGAGCGCCATGTCCGGATCGTCCGGCATCCCCGGCGGGTCCTTGGGTTTCTCCAGGAACGAGGTGATGCGGTCGGTCGTGTCGATCGCCATCACGCCGAAGCCGGTCGCCTCCATGCGCGGCACCGTCATGCAGCCGACGGTCACGTCGGCGCCGGACTCGACGTGCTGCCTGAGCATCATCTCGTAGTCCATCTTGTAGACATGGTCGCCGGCGAGGATGACAACATAGGTCGGCGCGTAGCTCGCGATGATGTCGATGTTCTGATAGACGGCGTCGGCCGTGCCGGCGTACCACATCGTCTCGGAGACGCGCTGGCTCGCCGGCAGGATGTCGAAGCTCTCGTTGCGCTCCGGACGGAAGAAGTTCCAGCCGCGCTGCAGGTGGCGGATCAGACTGTGCGCCTTGTACTGGGTGGCGACGCCGATGCGGCGGATGCCGGAGTTCAGCGCATTCGACAGCGCGAAGTCGATGATGCGCGACTTGCCGCCGAAATAGACCGCCGGCTTCGCCCGCTTGTCCGTCAGCTCCATCAGCCGGCTGCCGCGGCCTCCGGCCAGCACATAGGCCATCGCATCGCGCGCAAGCGGACGGCCATCCGTCTCGTATCCCGGCATAAAAGTCCTCCCGCACGCCCACTATCCCGGCTCAGGGGGCAGAGGGCAACCGTCTTCCTTGCCGCTTGGGTGCCGTCAGCCTGGAGCGAGCACCAGTCCGGCGACCGATGCCGCGACGAAGCGGCGGATGAGCGGCAGGCGCGTCGCGGGCGCGATGGCGAGATCGCGAAGCACCGGCAGGACGCGGCTATCGGACTGATAGAAGGGCGTGAAGCCTGCGCTGAGCGCCTGATAGAAAAGCATCTGGCGGCGGCGGCGCGCGGCATAGCAGCGAAGCGCCGCGGCAAGGTCGGGCTCCTCACGAAGCGCCAGCGCCAGCGCATCGGCGTCGAGCATCGCCATGTTGGCGCCCTGGCCGAGTTGCGGGCTTGCGGCGTGGAACGCATCGCCGACCGCCACCAGGCGCGCCGCAACAGGCTTTCGCAGCATGTGGTGCGAGTAGCGGGCGAGCGTCATTTTGGCTGGGTCGTCGATCAGTTCAAGCAGCGGCGCCGTCTCCGGCCAGACCTCGATCACGCGCGCCTTCCACGCGTCGAGACCCTCGGCCAGCCAGCGGCTGTATTCCCTGTGGGGAAGGCTCCAGAAGAACGCCGCCTCCGCCTCCCCGCTTTCGTGGCGGCGGCCGATCGGCAGAACGCCGATCATGGTGCTCGCACGCCGGTAGCGCTGCTCAAGTGCATTGGGCTCAAACCCTTCGCGAGGCCAGGGCAGGCTTGCCCAGAGCGCGCCGTAGGGAAGATCGCGCCGCTTCGTTGCGCCGAAGAGCGCGAAGAGCGGCGAGCGCACGCCAAGCGCATCGACGACGAGATCGAACGGCCCGGCGCGTGTTCCGCCCTCGCCGACGAGAACGGGACGCTGATCCGCCGCGCGGTCGAGCGAGACCACGCGCCAATTGCGCTCAAGTGGAATCCGCGCATCGCTGACGGCGTCGAAGAGCACGTTGAAAAGCGCGGCGCGGTGGACAGCAAGGCCGAAGCGCTCGCTGGCGAGCACGCCGTAGCGAACATCGAGGACGACCCGCCGCGACGGCAGGACCCGGCCGAACAGCCGGTCGATGCGGCTGCCGAGCCCCACGATCCGTTCGGCGAGCCCAAGCTCGCCAAGCACCCTGAGCCCCGTCGGCTGCAGTATCAGGCCGGAGCCGAGAGGCCGCGGCGTGTCGAACTGGTCGAAAAGCGTGACGGAATGCCCGTCGCGCGTGAGAAAAAGCGCGGCCGTCAGGCCCGCCGGCCCCGCCCCGGCGATGGCGATCGATAGTCGCTGCAAATCCCGGCTCCCAGCCCGCGCCGTTGATAGCGGCTCCGCACGCCGCCGGTAAGCCCGCTCCGCGCCCGGGATTTACGCGCCCGAAACCTCCCTCCCCTAATTCCAGGGCCAGGAACAGAGCGTGAGGCGACCGGCACACAATGGCAACGAGCAGCATTCCCTCCGCGCTTCAGGTGCGCGGCCTGAAGAAGACTTTTGCGCGGCCGGCGGTCGACGGCCTCGATCTGACGCTTCACGCCGGCGAATTCTACGCGCTGCTCGGCCCGAACGGCGCCGGTAAGACCACGACGCTTCGAATGGTCGTCGGCCTGCTTCAGCCGGACGCCGGTGGGATCGAGGTCTTCGGGATCGACGCACTCGCCGACCCGGTCGCGGCGAAAAGGATCATGGCCTGGGTCTCCGACGAGCCGATGATCTACGACAAGCTCACGCCCTACGAATATCTCGAATTCGTCGCCGGGCTCTGGGGGATCGGCGCCAAGGAGGCGCAGGCGAGCGCGGAGGATCTGATCGGCTGGCTCGGGCTCGGTCCGCACGCGCATGAGCGCTGCGAGAGCTTTTCGCGCGGCATGAAGCAGAAGGTGGCGCTCGCTGGCGCGCTCGTCCACAATCCGCGGCTGATCATTCTCGACGAGCCGCTGACCGGGCTCGACGCCGGCTCGGCGCGGCAGGTGAAGGACGTGCTCCTGTCGCGCGTCCGCGCCGGAGACACCGTCATCATGACCACGCATATCCTCGAGGTCGCCGAGCGGATGGCGGAGCGGATCGGCGTCATCACGCATGGCCGGCTGATCGCCGAAGGCACGCTCGACGAGCTCCGTCTCAAGGTCGGCCGCAGCGACGAGAACCTTGAAGACATCTTCCTGACGCTGGTCGCCGAAGAGTCGCAGGCGGCATGAGCGCGCCGGCAACGCTCACCTGGTTCGCGGCGCAAGAGCTGAGACTTTCTTGGCGCGAATGGCTCGCCCTGATGACCGGCGGGCGGCGTGGACGAAGCGTTGCGCTGGCGATCGGGCTCTTAGTGCTCGCGACCCTTATGCACCTCCTCGCCTACCACCTGATCGGACCACACGCGCCCTCCGGAATCGATCCGGACCGGCCGACGCTGATCCTGGTCACCGGCTCGGCACTTCTTTCCTGGTCGCTCACCATGTCGCAGGCGATGGAGATGGTGACGCGCGCCTTTTATGCGCGCGCCGACCTCGACCTCGTGCTTTCCTCGCCCGCTTCGGCGCGCCGGGTCTTCGCGATCCGGATCGGCGCGATCGCACTCTCGACGACCGCACTCGCCGTGCCGCTTGCCTCGCCCTTCATCAACGTGCTCGCCTATTCCGGGGGCGTGCGATGGCTTGGCGCTTACGGCGTCGTCATCGCCATGGGCATGGCGTCGACGGCGATCGCGATGGCGATGACCGTCGCGCTCTTCCGCAGCATCGGCGCGAAGCGCACGCGCCTCGTCGCGCAGATCATCGCGGCGGTGGTAGGCGCGATCTTCGTGATCGGCGTGCAGGCACTGGCGATCCTGTCCTCCAACACGCTGTCGCGCTTCGCGGCGCTTCAGTCCGACGCGCTGAAGCGCTTCGCGCCGGGACCCGCGAGCCCGTTCTGGTGGCCGGCCCGCGCCATCATGGGCGATCCGCACGCGCTTGTCGGCGTGCTTCTAACAAGCGCGATTCTGCTCGCCGCGGCGATCGTCGTGTTTTCCGCCCGCTTCGCTGCGCATGCGACGGCGGCCGCCGGCATCTCCGCCACCGTGGTGCGCGAACGGCAGCGAAACGTCTTCCGCAAAGCGAGCTCTGCCGGCGCGCTCCGCCGCAAGGAATGGACGCTGCTTCGCCGCGACCCGTGGCTCGTCTCGCAGACGCTGATGCAGGTCCTCTATCTCCTGCCGCCGGCGCTGCTCCTCTGGCGCAATTTCGGCGGCGGCGAGGACACGCTCATCGTGCTCGTGCCGGTCTTCGTCATGGCCGCCGGACAGCTCGCCGGCGGCCTCGCCTGGCTCGCGGTCTCCGGCGAGGACGCGCCGGACCTCGTCGCAACCGCGCCGGTCCCGACCTTCACAATCCTGCGCGCCAAGATGGAGGCCGTGCTCGGCGCGATCGCGCTGGTGCTCTCCCCGGTCGTGCTGGTGCTGGCGCTCTCCGACCCGACCGGCGCGGCGGTGGCGGCGGGCGGCATCATGATCGCAGCGGCCTCGGCGACCTTGATCCAGCTCTGGTTCCGCCGCCAAGCAAAGCGCAGCCAGTTCCGCCGCCGCCAGACATCGTCGCGCGTCGCAACCTTCGCGGAGGCGTTCTCGTCGATCTCGTGGGCGGCGACTGCGGGCCTTGCGGCGCACGGCTCGTGGGCGGCGATTGCGCCGGCGATCATCGCGGTCGGCATCCTTGGCGGGACGCGCGCCATCCGCCCGCGATAGCGCGTAACCGCGTGCCTTCTCTAACGAGCCAGCCCCTTCGCCTTCAGCTCCGCTAGATAACCGGCCCACAGCGCCTCGTGCTCGCGGCCGAGCCGGAGCAGGTAGCCCCAGGTGTAGATGCCGGTCTCGTGGCGGTCGTCGAAATGCAGGCGGACCGCGTAGTTGCCGGTCGGATCGACTTTTAGGATCGTGACCGCCGCCTTACCGCCCACGGTCTGACGCTCTTCTGGCGAATGACCCTGCACCTCGGCGGAAGGGGAGAAGACGCGGAGATATTCGGCGGAAAGGGCGTGGCTTTCGCCGCTGTCGAAGCCGATGGTCAGCGTGCGCTTGTCCTTCGAGAGGCGTATTTCGGTCGGCCACGGATCGGCCAAATCGTGCTCCTTCGCTGTTCCCGGCGTTATTCCCGGATGGAAACAGCCCTTGGAACCGGCCGTCTCCGCGACTAGATTGCGCTGAAAGGACCGGCGCACAAGCCGAAGGGACGATTCATGGCCTTTGACGCCGAAATCAGCGGATTGGCGGGAACTGGCGCGGCCGGCCGCCCGGCCGGGATGGTCGACCCCTTCGGGCGGGCGATCACGTATCTCCGCGTCTCGGTGACCGACCGCTGCGACTTCCGCTGCGTCTACTGCATGGCGGAGGACATGACCTTCCTGCCGAAGCGGGAGCTTTTGACGCTGGAAGAGCTCGACCGCCTTTGCACTGCCTTTGTCGAGAAGGGCGTGAAGAAGATCAGGATCACCGGCGGCGAGCCGCTGGTGCGGCGCAACATCATGAGCCTCTTCGAGGGGCTGGGGCGGCATCTTGCGACAGGCGCGCTCGACGAGCTGACGCTGACCACCAACGGCTCACAGCTTCAACGCTTCGCCGGCGCGCTCAAAGCCGCGGGCGTGAAGCGCATCAACATCTCGCTCGACACGCTCGATCCGGAGAAATTCCGGGCGATCACCCGCTGGGGCGATTTCGAAAAGGTGATGGGCGGCATCCGCGCCGCCCAGTCCGCGGGGCTGGAGATCAAGCTCAACGCCGTCGCCTTGAAGGGTGTGAACGAGGACGAGATCCCAGAGATGATCCGCTTCGCGCATGGCGAAGGCATGGACCTGACCCTGATCGAGACGATGCCGATGGGCGACATCGACGGCGACCGCACCGACCAGTATCTGCCGCTGTCGCTGGTGCGTGCGCGGCTCGCCGAAGCCTTCACGCTCAACGACATCCCCTACAAGACCGGCGGCCCGGCGCGTTACGTCAAGGTCGAGGAGACCGGCGGGCGGCTCGGCTTCATCACGCCGCTCACGCATAATTTCTGCGAGAGCTGCAATCGCGTGCGCGTCACCTGCACCGGCACGCTCTTCATGTGCCTCGGCCAGGAGGACGCAGCGGACCTCAGGACGCCGCTCCGCGCCTCTGAGGGGAACGCGCTCCTTGCCGACGCCATCGATGAGGCGATCTCGCGCAAGCCGAAGGGTCACGATTTCATCATCGACCGGCGCTCGAAGCGGCCAGCCGTCGGCCGCCACATGAGCGTGACAGGCGGCTGAGCCGCCCTCGCCTCTTTTTGCCTATTTCCGTTCGAGCAGCGCGATCAGGCTCGACGTATCCCAGCGCTCGCCGCCCATCGCCTGAAGCTGCGAGTAGAACTGGTCGACGAGCGCGGCGACCGGAAGATGCGCTCCGTTCTCGCGCGCCGTCTCCATGCAGATCGCCAGGTCCTTGCGCATCCAGTTCACCGCGAAGCCGTGATCAAAGAAGCCCTCGTTCATGGTCTTCCAGCGGTTCTCCATCTGCCAGGACTGCGCCGCGCCCTTGGAGATGACGCCGATCACCTTCTCCACGTCGAGCCCCGCTCTCTTGGCGAAGTGGATGCCCTCCGACAGCCCCTGGACGCAGCCGGCGATGCAGATCTGGTTGACCATCTTCGTAAGCTGGCCCGCGCCCGCCGGCCCCATCAGCCCGACCATCCGCGCGTAGCAGTCGATGACCGGCCGCGCCTTGTCGAAGGTCGCCTGATCGCCGCCGACCATGACCGTCAGCGCGCCGTTCTCGGCGCCGGCCTGGCCGCCTGAGACCGGCGCGTCGAGGAAGCCGACGCCGCGCTTCGTGGCCTCCGCCGCAAGCTCGCGGGCGACGGCGGCGCTTGCCGTGGTATTGTCGACATAGATCGCGCCCTTCTTCATGCCGGCAAGGATGCCGGCTTGGCCAAGCGCAACGGAGCGGAGATCGTCGTCATTGCCGACGCAGGAGAAGACGAAGTCCTGTCCCTCCGCCGCAGCGCGCGGCGTGTCGGCGTAGCGGCCGCCATTTTCCGCAACCCACTTCTCGGCCTTGTCTCGCGTCCGGTTGTAGACGGTCACGTCGTGCCCGCCCTTCTTCGCGAGGTGCCGGGCCATCGGATAGCCCATCACGCCGAGCCCAATGAAGGCGACCTTTGCCATATCCCACTCCGCTTTTTTGGCTTGATGTCGAAGCAGATCTAGCGCGTCGCGGGCGCGAGGTCAGCCGCTTTGGTATCCGTATTGGTCACGCGGCCTTCGCGGCGGAGATGCCGCGTCAAGCGTGCCTCCAGAATGTCCCAAACCCTGCTGATCAGCTCGACCAGGATCAGATAAAGCACCGCCGTATAGAGGTAGATGGTCATATCGTAGCTGCGCGAGAAGGCGAGCTTCGTCTGCCCCATCAGGTCGAAAACGGTGACGATGCTCGCGATCGCCGAGGCCTTGATCATCAGGATGATCTCATTGCCGAGAGGCCTGAGCGCAACGATCGCCGCCTGCGGGAAGATGACCTTCCAAAGCGTGGTCATGCGGTCGATCCCGAGCGAATCGGCGGCCTCCCATTGCCCGCGCGGCACGGAGCGGATCGCGCCACGGTAGATCTCCGCCTGATAGGCGGCAGTGTTGATCGCGAAGGCGAAGAAGGCGCAATTAAAAGCGTCGCGGAAGAAAAACCAAAGATGCGCCTGCTTTAGCGACCCGACGAACTGTCCGGCGCCGTAATAGATCAGGAAGAGCTGCGCGATGAGCGGCGTGCCGCGGAAAAAATAGACGTAGCCGAACGAGAGCGCCGCGATGAAGCGGTTCTTGGAAAGCCGCCCGGCGGTGATCGGTATCGCGATGACTGCCCCAATCACGATCGAGACCACCACCAGCTCGAGCGTGACTCCGAGGCCATCGAGCAGCTTCAGGCCATAGCGTTGCAGGAGGTCCGGCATCAATGCACCGCCACCTTGCCCGGCAGGGCCACCGCCTTGGGCGCGCCGCGCTCGCGCTCGCCGCGCTCGGCCCAGCGCTCGATCGCGGTGATGCCGAAGGACGAAATGATCGACATCACAAGATAGATCAGGCAGGCGACGAGATAGAGGAAGAACGGCTCCTTCGTGTAGCTCACCGCCTCATAGGTCATGCGCAAGAGGTCGTTGACGGAGATGACGGAGACGAGCGCGGTGTCCTTCAGAAGGATGAGCCAGAGATTGGCGAGGCCGGGAAGCGCCAGCCGGATAAGCTGGGGAAAGACGACCAGCCGCAACGTATGCCGCCTGCGCAGGCCGATCGCTGCCGCGCCCTCCCACTGTCCCTGCGGGATGCCGTTGAAGGCGGCGGTGAAGACCTCGCTCGAATAGGCGGCGAAGACGACGCCGAGCGCCACCATGCCGGCGACGAATCCGCTGATCTCAACCGGCGTGTCGGAAAAGAAGTGCACGATCCACTGGAGCAGCAGCGAGAAGCCGAAATAGACGATGAAGATGGTGAGAAGCTCAGGCAATCCGCGGAAGATCGTGGAGAAGGCCTGCCCGAGTATCCTGAGCACGAGAGACTGGCTGCGCCGCGCAAGCGCGACAGAGAAGCCGATCGCCAAGCCGACTGGAAGCGTGGCGAGCGCCAGCCGCACCGTCAGCCAGGTGCCGGCGAGAATCTCATCGCCCCAGCCGGTCGGGCCGAATGACAACAGTTTCAGGAGATCAGCCATCTCCCGCCCGCAACCCCCTCGCGCCGCTCGTCGCAGCGCCCCATTCAAGCAAAGGCGGCGGGGAAATCCACCCCGCCGCGATTGTTGCACCATTCGACGCGTCGGCTCAGCTGCCGTAGACGTCGAACGAGAAATACTTGTCGTTGATCGTCTTGTAGGTTCCGTCGGCGCGGATCGCTTCGATCGCCTTGTTGAACATATCGCGCAGGTCGGAATCCTCCTTGCGGATGCCGACGCCGGCACCGACGCCGTTGATCACCGGGTCGATCGGCAGCACGCCGAGAATCTTGCAGCATGAGCCGGCATCCGAATCCACCCATTCGCTGAGCACGACGACGTCGTCGATCGCGGCGTCGAGGCGGCCGTTCTGAGAGATCGAGCTTGTACTCGATCAGGCGAGGGATAGATCTTCAGGTCCGCGTTCGGGAAATGCTCCTGCGCGTAGTTCGCATGCGTGGTCGAAGTCTGCGCGCCGATCGAAATGCCGGAGAGGTCGTCAGCCGTCACGCCGGTGAGCGTGCGAATCCTTCGGGACGGCAATCGCCGGCGGCGTGTTGTAATACTTCTCGGTGAAATCGATCTGCTTCTTGCGCTCCTCGGTGATCGACATCGACGAGAGGATCGCATCGTATTTGTTGGCGAGCAGCCCGGGGATGATGCCGTCCCACGCCTGGTTGGTGAACTCGCACTTGACGTTCATCTTGGCGCAGAGCGCGTCGGCAATGTCCTTGTCGAAGCCGACGATCTGGCCGCTCGGGTCAAGCGACTCGAAGGGCGGATAGGTGGCGTCCATGGCGATGCGGACAACCGTCCAGTCCTTGGCCTGCGCGCCGCCGGCGGCGACGACAAGCACGGCGGCCGCTGCCGCCAAGCGAATGAGATGACGCATAGTTGCTCCCGATCATTGTTGACGCCGGCTCCGAAGAGCCGGGCCCGCCGGCCCATGCGGGATGGCGGAGATCGGGCAGTCTGCGACGAATTTGGCCGGGAAGCAAAGCCTCTCATTCGGGCAGCAGCGGCGCGAAAAGAGGCAGCCGCCGCAACCTCTGGCTAGGCGGTGAGGCTCGCCGCGGCCTCGCCTTCGAGCGCACGGGCGATCGCATCGGCGCGCTCTGCCTCTTCGGGCGTATTGACGTTGAAGAACGGATCGACGATCTCGCCATTTGGCAGCGCGATGTCGTCGAAGGGAACGTTGAGCCGCATGAAGCGGTCGGCGAAGGCGAGCATCTTGCTGCTCCCCTCGTTTTTCAGGAGCTTTTCAAGACCGTCGGCGAGCTTGACCGGCCAAAGCCCGAAGATCGGGTGTGTGCCGGCTGACGAAGCGGCGAGCGCCACGGTGTTCTCATCGCGCCCGCACCCTTCCGAAAGTCGCTCCACCAGATCGGTCGGGAAGAACGGCGTGTCGGCCGCGACGCTCGCGACGAAGCGCGCTTCGGGAAGATTTTCCTCCGACCAGCGCATGCCCGCCAGAAGCCCGGCGAGCGGACCGAGATAGCCGTCGATCGGGTCGAGCACCACCGGCAGACCGAAGGCGGCGTAGCGCGCCGGGTCGCCGTTCGTGGAGAGCACCATCCGTTCCACCTGCGGCTCAAACCGCGCAACGACGCGCGCGAGCAGCGTCTTGCCGGCGATTTCCACCAGCGGCTTGTCGGCCACCTGCATGCGCGTCGAGTGGCCACCGGCGAGGATGACGCCGGCATGCGGACCGAGATTCTCTGAATTTCCCATGGCCTGTTCAGGCGGATTTCCGCCGAGATGCCTCTCCGGATCGCGTCCGGCCAGAATATCAGGTGAGCGCGAATACGAAACAACCCTGTGCGAGCGCATGAGCAGGGGCGTCGGACACCGTTTGATCTTGGCGAAGGGAGCCCATATGTCAGGGTTCTCCCAGGAAAAGCGCAGGTTGAGCGAATGCCCGCCGTCACGAAAGACGCCATCTTTGAAGCCCTGAAGCGCGTTCGCGGGCCCGATCTCTCCGGCGATATCGTCAGCCTCGGGCTGGTCTCCGACGTCGTCGTTTCCGACGGCAAGGTGCTTTTCTCCATTTCCGTGCCGGCGGAGCGGGCACGCGAGCTTGAGCCGCTCCGACAGGCCGCCGAGACTGCCGCGCGCGGCGTTCCGGGGGTCGAACAGGTAATGGTGGCGCTCACCGCCGAGCGGCGTGCCGGCGCCGGCGGCCCTTCCCCTTCGCAGGCACCGGCACAGCGGCAAGGCCCGGCCGGTGCGGGCGGTGCACCCGCCAAGGCCGGTGTGCCGGGCGTCGCTGCCATCATAGCTGTTGCCTCAGGCAAGGGCGGGGTCGGCAAGTCGACGGTTGCCGCCAACCTGGCGCTCGGCCTCGTGGCGCTCGGGCTCAAGGTCGGCATCCTCGACGCCGACATCTACGGTCCCTCGATGCCGCGGCTGCTTGGATTGCGCGGCCGGCCGGAGGCGCTCGGCGGGCGCGTCTTGAAGCCGCTTGAGCGCTATGGGCTGAAGGTGATGTCGATCGGCTTCCTGGTCGAAGAGGAAACGCCGATGATCTGGCGCGGGCCGATGGTGCAGTCGGCGCTGGTGCAGATGCTGCGCGAGGTGGCTTGGGGCGACCTCGACGTGCTTGTGGTCGACATGCCGCCCGGCACCGGCGACGCACAGCTCACCATGGCCCAGCAGGTGCCGCTTGCCGGCGCGATCATCGTCTCGACGCCGCAGGACCTGGCGCTGATCGACGCGCGCAAGGGCCTCGCGATGTTCGAGCGCGTCAACGTGCCGGTGCTCGGGATCGTGGAAAACATGAGCTATTTCCTCTGCCCGCATTGCGGCGAACGCACCGACATTTTCGGGCACGGCGGGGCGGAACACGAGGCGACGCGGATCGGCGTGCCGTTCCTCGGCGCGGTGCCGCTGCATGCGAGAATCCGCGAGCTCTCCGACGCCGGCACGCAGCAAATGTTGGC
>CAVQJW010000025.1:0-245896 GCA_963712925.1 uncultured Alphaproteobacteria bacterium
TTTTTTCCTGACTCGTTGCGTATTGCTCTCAGACATTCCGCCTAAGCTTTCCGAAAGCCCAAGCGCCTGTTGGCCGTGGGAGTTGCGCCGGCTGGTGATCGACATTCTCGGGAGAAGCGCTCCACCTTCAACGCCCATATCGCGGCTGAAATCGTTCGAGCGAAGGGCTAGGAGCGTCAAGGACCAGCTGCTGCACCGACAGATGGTGGAGACCGGTGAAGGCGGTGGGGATCGTTCTCGACGGCGCGGAGCACGCTTTCGAGTAGGCTGGCGGCGTAAGCTGGTGGAGAAGGTCAGGAAGCGGAGCGGGGCAGTGGTGTGGCGCTCTCCCCTTGGAAAAATACTGCCTATAAAAATTAACAAGTTACCGTACAGCTTGTGTAAAATTGCCGGTCAGTGTTTGATACCAGCGCAAATCTGCTATATGAAATGCAGGCAGCGCAAGCGCCGGGTTATTCCAGAGTGGTCTTCAGATCGCAGGCGAGAAATCGCAATCATGGGCCGGGGGCGCTGCCGCTCTATTGGAACAGCGCCACAAAATCGCTGTTGATCATTAGTGAGGGCAACGTCGTCAAACTTCGGGAAAGGCTGCCGCTCCATAGCTCGATCGTTGTGCTTTCGGTGATGAGTGAGCTTAGCTTGAGGGTTTCAGCGTATCGCCACTCGCAATTGCCGAATAGATTTGGTTCAACAGCTGTTCCAAAGGATAATGCGGATGATCTCTGCCAATTCAAATTACCAAGCCCTTCGCGGATGGTCAGAGAGCCTCAACACCAACAATGTCGATTTACGGGCCAGTGTTTCCGGACCGTTTGGTCGGTCTGCCAATCTGCCTAGAGTAGAGCTTGGAAGTAGGGATTCCAGGACATACCGCCACATAGAGAAAAGACAATCTTCACGCAACCATCACCCTCGCGTCACCATTCTCCGTAAGTCGCGACATAGCCAAGAAACTCTTTCAATTAGATAGCGGGTGAGATGGAATACAAAGCTGGTTCTTAGTGTTGTGGATTTTCCAGCCGGTATAATCGGCTTATATGCTAGAATACTTGTTGCCCTAATGAACTTCTGGAAAGAACGCTGGCTGCCACTATGCGTTGATTGTGCTTCAAATTCTTAAAATGAAGCGGCTGAGGCGTCTTTCCTAGGTTGGTGCAAATTTCATTGCGCCATTTGACGCATTCGAGATCGCGCGAGTAGCGAAGCAAGAGCGCAGAAATAACGAGCCAAGTGGTCGCCCACCAGATGCGCCTGGAACACGGAACTTCGAGGAGTCCGTCATCTCCCAAACTCATCGATGTAGGCGATGTAGCTGTAGGCCATACCATCTCTTATACAGCGCTTCTCTCACCTGCAATTGCCCGCTGCCAATAGCCCGCCCAATTCCGGCTGACCGGATGATGCAGCGCCAGCCCAAGCGTGCGGCTCGCCAGCGAGCCGTTTGACAGCCGGCGGTGATCTTCCTTCCAAGCCGCTTCGTGAGCGTATTGCGCGAGATACTTCGCGCTCACGCGATGGTGCTGGCCGTCCACCATGCGACGCAGGCGAGAGAAGTAGCTTTCCACCTGATTGGTGTTCGCGCCGTCCTGCGAATACGCCTCGCTGTGATTGATGCGGCCGATCGTCCAGCCATCGTGCAGCGCATCCCAGTGTGAGGCTTCGTCGGCATAGACCTTCGCCATGCGGGAGACGATGCGCTTAGCAATCTCCACGCCTTCGCGTTCGTGCATGGTAACGAAGGGCAGCGTGCGACCGCCGCGCTCGCGAAGCGCCACGACAACGCGGCGCGTGCCGGTCTGGTGCTCGGCAAGGCGACGGTCAACGCGATCCTCGACAAGGTTCGCCGGGCGAATGTGGCCGCCGTAGTAGCTGCCATCGATTTCCACTTCGCCGTCTAGCTCCGCGCTTGCCACTTCCTGCGACAGCGCTTCGCGGAGCTTGTGCAGCAAGCACGAAGGCCGTTTTGTACTGGCAATCGAGGTCGCGGCTCAGTTGGCACGCGGCGATGCCCTTCACGCCGTTCACGAAGATGCAGATCGCACCGAGCAGATCGACGAAGGCCATCTTGCGCGAAGCGAAGATGGTCCCGCTCGTGACCGAGAACTGGTGCCGGCAATCCTTGGCCGCGCACTTGAACTTGCGGCGGGTCGGAATGGCGTAGTGATCCAGCGAACCGCAACGCGGGCAGACCGGCTCGCCGTCAGTCTCCGGCCAGCGGATTGCCGGAACGTCTCATAAGCCTTGTCCTCTCCGTCCTGATAGATCGCCTTGAGGCTCAGGGTCCGAGCGGCGGCGGAGAGAAGGAAGTGTTGGGCCATTTGTCATCATTTCCAGTGCGTGTGCACTAGATATGATGCTAGGCCGTCACCTTGTCAAGGGCAAAAGCATCGCATATGGTGACAAAATCACTTAGGAGATGCGTAATGCCTGAAAGGACGGACTGGGAAGCCAAGGCGCGGGGGATAATGCGCGGCTGAGATGGCCCGGCAGGACGTCACCTATTCCCAATTGCTGCAAAGGCTGGAATCGATTGGCGTGAAGGAGGACGAGCGCAATCTGAGGAACAAGGTCAGCCGTGGCAAATTTACTGCTGCCTTCATGCTGCAATGCCTAAGCGCTCTTGGTTGCCAAGCGCTCCGATTGCAGGAGTGGCCGCATTGCGATATTTCTAGGGCTCTTCTTAGCTGCCTGCAAAATCAAGCCAATCAGTCCAACCGCGCCTACCATGCCGCCAAGCAGCAATACGAGAGCACTAAGGAGGATGCCCCACTCGGAGCATTGTAGAGCGCCAGCAAACCGGCCCATACGCCTATCGGAATGAGTGGCGCCAGGAGCGCGATCTAGAGGCCCAACGGCAGATGGCTAAATGGGCTTTCGGGACGTTGATAGTATCCTGGATAGGGCTCGTAATAGCTACCGCTGGCGTAATCTATGTTGCCTTGACGCTGCAAACAGCCGTTGATGCCAATAGCCTCACCAAAAGATCCATTGTTGCTAGTGAGCGACCGTGGACCTCCGTTAACGTAGAAATCACCGGCCCACTGATCCTCGGAAACGACGTCAATGGGCATATGGATGTCAGACTTCGCTTTCTGAATTGCGGGAAATCCCCCGCTCTCAATGTGCGTTTCTTGTGCGCCATGGTCCCATTTGTGGCAGACGCCAGCGATACGCTTCAAGGAATGTTTGATGCAATAGCGCGGGATTACGGCCCAAACGGCCCAAATAGATCTACTGAAGGCTTCACGGCATTCCCACAGATCGCGGTCTCTCGTAAGCTGAATCTCACTTTGTTCAAGGATGACATTAATAAGCCCGGCCCGTTCATACGAACGCCCCATAATCTTACGCCAACCATCGTTGGTGTCGTCGGGTATGCGTCCCCAGTCGATGATCATCTGCATCGCACAGGATTCGTAGCCTTTGTTCGCCATAGAGCATCTGGAGATCAAGACATGGCCGTTGGCATGTCTGTAGAGGACGGCACTCTCCAGAAGGCTGACATAAAGCTCGTTCCGCACTTTTTCCCCGGCTACGTAGACTAGAACAGTCAGCAATGCGGCCAGTGCCGCCCGCGACCACACGGCTACTCACTCCGACCGTGGTGCGCTTGATACATAAGGCCGAGAGGCTGCTGATCGTTGATTTCCTCGGCGGCGACCTGGTGGCCGAGATTCATACGTCGGATTCGCAGGCCACCATTCCAAGAACCCAGCCTTGAGATGGGGCGCCCGCCGCCGCCCCAAAACAACGAAGCCCCGCACTCAGGCGGGGCTTCATGTCCGTTCAGGCCGTGGTCATCAATACGCCCACCAGCACTCCCAGTGCTTGTGGTGGTGATGCCATACCAACCCGCAGACGAGATGGCGGTGGTGATGATGGTGGTGGTGGTGATGATGGGCCGCAAAGGCCGACCCGGCAAAGCCGAACGTTCCGATGACGACGCTCGCGGCTACTGCACAGCAGCTTTCAGCATGAAGTGCATCTCCCTAGCCGCGGGGAAACGGGCTTGCTCCCCCGCTAGACCGGCAATCTCCCGGTAGTGCCACCTTACGCCCAATTGTGTCTGTCCGATTGCAAATTGTGGTTATTTGATTTCTTCGGGCCTGTTGCTTGAGAAGAACGACTTAAAAAGGCACATGCCGGCACAAGCGCCAGCGCCTGCAATTCTTGAGCAGATTCCGGGCTTTCTAAGAAAGAAAAGCACGAAGATGAAGACCTCGCGCCGCCGCCGGCCGCGCCACCGCGGCAAGCAGAGCCGATCTTGGCCGAGCCGCAGCCGCCTTGCCTCGCAGGAGGCGGCGCGGCCCCGTGCGGCAGCTTTATCCGAGCGAACCGATGAGCTTGCGGTAGTCCGCTTCCGGAAACGCCTTCAGCGTCTTGGTCCTGATCGAACCGGTCATGCCGAGCTTCAGCGCGAAGCGCGCCGCGGCCTCATCGTCCGGCGCCTCGTAGATAGCGACCATGTCGTGTCCGCCCATGGTCAAGTAGAACGCCTTCATCGAGCCGCCTTCGGCCTTGATCGCCTTCTTCGCCGCGTCGAGCCGCTTAGGCGAATCCTTGACGGCGCTGATGCCCTTCTCGGTCCAGTTCGCAAGCATGATGTAAGTCGCCATAAGTGCCTCCCGTCGTTGCCGCAATCAACCTTTGGCGGCGGGCAATCTATGACACCAAGCCAAGGGCCTGTCGATCAGCCGCGCGACGCACCGATCAACCTCAGAGTCCCGTCTTCTCCCACTTGCCGGTCTTCGACGAGCGGAACATCGCGTCGAGAATCTTCATCATCTTGACGCCGTCTTCGGGGCCGTAGGGAAGCGGCGTCTCGCCAAGCACGGCTAAAGCGAAGGCGTCGGCCTCCTCCGCGTACTGGTCGGAGACCTTGAGCACGATCCCTTTCGACGAGGCGCCGCCGAGCCGCGAGCCGTCGTCGACGACGATGCAGGTCTCCTCCACCTGCGGTGCGTTGAAGGGGATCAGAATCTCGATCCGCCCCTTGGTGCCGGCGAGCGTCACGCGCTGATGCGCTGTGATCTGCGTGCCGATGGTGAAGGTCAGATGCCGGCCCTCGCCGAAATCGGCGAGCACCGACGACAGCCGGTCGGTCTTGAACGTCGGATCCCAGTCGATCAGCGAGACGAGCCGAGTTCGGCTCCGCTTCAAAGGTGAAGCGACCGGAGAGGATGCCGTAGCCTCCAATGTCGAGAATGGCGCCGCCGCCGGTCCCCGCGATGTTGCGGATGTTCTTCGGGTCGAAGTTGCCGTAGCTGAAGAAGACCTGCACTGCCTTGAGCTCGCCGATCCGCCCGTCGCGAATGAGCTTCCGCGCGCGCAGCCATTGCGGATGGAAGCGGATCATGAAGGCTTCCATCACATGCCGCTTGCCCGCGTGCTTCAGGACGCGCGCGGCGTCCTTGGCGTTCATGCCGAACGGCTTCTCGCAAAGCACGTGCTTGCCGGCCTTGAGCGCGGCGATTGTCCAGTCGATGTGGAGGTTGTTCGGCAGCGGATTATAGACCGCGTCGATCTCCGGATCGGCGAGCAACGCCTCGTAGGAGCCGTAGGCTTTGGGGATGCCGAGCCTCGCGGCAGTCGCCTTGGCGCGCTTCAGGTCGCGCGAGGCGATGGCGTCGACCGTGCCGCGCTTCGAGCGCTGCATCCCGGGGATCACTTTTTCCGTGCCGATCAGCGCCGTCGAGATGACGCCCCAGCGTATTTTCCGAGCCACGATGTTCTTGCTCCCAAGTTTGGAAAAGTTGCGGATGGACTTTAGGCGCGGTTCACGAACCTTTGCGCCAGCCATGCGGCCGAACGCAAGAGCCGGCCGTCCTCACCGCGGCGGCCGATCACCTGCACGCCGATCGGAAGGCCGTTTTGACCTTCAAGCAGCGGCAGCGTCACCGCCGGCACGCCGCAAAGGGTCCAAATGCCGTTGAAGATCGGATTGCCGGTCGTCTCGATCGACGGCGCTTCGCCCGGCGCCGCCGGCGCGACGATCGCGTCGTAGCGGCCGAAGAGCGGGTCGAGCGACGCGGCCAGCGATTTCTGCATGTCGAGCGCGGCGAGGTAGTCGGCGGCGGAGATCTTCAGCCCCTCCGCGATCGCGCCGCGCATGAAGTCGCTGAGCTGATCGGCGCCGCGCTCAAGATAGGGGCGGTAGTGGCGGGCGATGCCGACGCGGGTGATGATGTGGATGATGTCGGGAGCGCGCGCGAAGTCCGGCGGCAGCGCCGCGTCCTCCGCGCTTTGGCCGAGCGATGCGACCAAGCTTGCCAAGCTCTCGCGGGCCGCGGGATCGGCGCTCTCCCAGAACGGCGTACGCACGAAAGCGAGCTTGGGGGCGGAGGCCGGCTCGGAGCGCGCCGCGTCGAGCAGCGCCGTGGCCGGCCGCTCAATCGAAGCGTCGTCCTCCGAGTCGCGCCCTGCGAGGACATCGACGAGAAGCGCTGCATCTTCGAGCGAGCGCGCGAAGACGCCGATCGTATCGAGCGGCGGCGCCTGCGGAAGCACGCCACCGCGCGGGATCAGCCCAAAACTCGGCTTGAAGCCGACCACGCCGCAGAAGGACGCCGGACGGATCACCGAGCCGACCGTCTGCGTGCCGATCGCAAGCGGCAACATGCCGGCGGCAACCGCCGCGGCGGAGCCCGAGGACGAGCCGCCGGGCGTGCGCGCCGGGTCGTGCGGGTTGCGCGTCCCGCGCGGATGCATGGAGCCGAGCTCCGTGGTGACGGTCTTGCCGATCAAGAGCGCGCCGGCCTCGCGCAGCCGCTTGACGATCGTCGCGTCTTCGCTCGGCCGGCGGCCTCGATCGAGCGGCGTGCCGTTCTCCGTCGGCATGTCGGCGGTGTCGATGATGTCCTTGAGGCCGACCGGAACGCCACGGAGCGGACCGCGCGAGCCCTCATGCGCGGCGTCGAGCGCCTCGGCCGCCCGCATCACCAGATCACGGTCGAGGCAAGCGAAGGCGCCAACCTCGGGCTCCATTGCGTCGATCCGCTCAAGGCACGAGCGAGCGAGCGCTGCGGCGCTGAGCGATCCGCGGGCGATCGCGTCGCGCGCTTCAAGCGCCGACATCTTTGAAGCATCGGTCTCAGACATTCCTCAAATCCGTTTATGGAGCATTGCCCTGAAGCCGCATGTCGCGCCGGGCCGGCTCAGTTCCCAGCATAGACCAGGCTGGGCAGCCACACGACGATTGATGGGAAGATGATGCAGAGCGCAACCGCGATCGCCTGCAGGCAGATGAAGGGGATGGCGGAGCGGAAGATCGTAGCCATCGATATCTGCGGTGGCGCAACGCTCTTCAGATAGAACAGCGAGTAGCCGAAGGGCGGCGAGAGGAACGCCATCTGCATATTGACGATGAAGATCACGCCATACCACAGCGGCACGTCGTCGGACGCAACGCCCGGAAGCGTGAAGACGCCGGTAAAATCGAGGCCCTTCAGGATCGGCAGGAAGATCGGGACGGTCAGAAGCAGGATGCCGACCCAGTCGAGGACCATGCCGAGCACGAAGAGGATCACCATCATCAAAAGCAGCACGCCGTAAGGCGGCAGCCCGGTGCCGAGGATGGAGTTGGCGACGAAAGTCTGCCCGCCCTTCAGGATGAAGAAGCCGACGAACATGGTGGCGCCGAAGAATATCCACATCACCATGGCGGTCGCCTTGAGCGTCGCCATGCCGGCGTCGCGGATCGTGACCCAGTCGAGCTGGCGATGCGCGGCGCAGACGATGAAGGCGCCGAAGGTGCCGATGCCGGCGGCTTCGACCGGCGTCGCGATGCCGAGGAAAATCACCCCGAGGACGAGGATGATGAGCAGCACCGGCATGATGGTGCGGCGAAGCAGCCGGAGCTTTTCCGCGAAGCTGACACGTTCTTCCTTCGGCAGCGCCGGTCCGAGCGCCGGGTTGATGTAGCAGCGGATCGTCACGTAGCCGACATACATGCCGGAGAGCAGGAAGCCCGGAAACACCGAGCCGATGAGGAGTTCGCCGAGCGATTGCTGCGCGACGACGGCATAGACGATGGCCATCACCGAAGGCGGGATCAGGATGCCGAGCGTGCCGCCGGCGAGCAGCGAGCCGCAGGCGAGCTTCGGATCGTAATTCCGCTTGAGCATGGCCGGCAGCGCGATCATGCCCATCGTCACCTCCGTCGCACCGACCACGCCGACCATCGCGGCAAGCAGCGTGCAGGAGATGACGGTGGCAGACGCCAGCCCGCCTTTCAGACCGCCCAGCCATTTATAGACGACGTCATAGAGCTCCTCGATGATCCCGGCCTTCTCCAGGATCGCCGCCATGAAGATGAAGAGCGGCACGGCGGAGAGCTGATAGTCCGTCATGAACGGGAAGACCCGCGACGGCAGCATGTTCAGCATCGCCGAATTGCCGAACAGCCACAGGAAGAGGACGGCAAGACTGCCAGTGCAGAACGCCATCGGCAGGCCGAGCAGCAAGAGCACGCCGAGCCCGCCGAACATCAGGACGCTCAGCCATTGGATCGGAAGGTCGATGCCCACGGGCTCAGCTTCCCTTGCCGAAGACGGTGGCGAGGTCGCGCAAGAGCCGCGAAATGCCCTGCAGGATGAGCAGCGTCGCGCCGATCGGGATCATCAGCTTCACCGGCCAGTACTGAATTCCCCATTCGGTGAAAGAGCGCTCGCCGACCGAGATCGCGTCGTGGGCGAAGCGCCAGCCGGTGACGAGCATGGTGCCGACGAAGAGGAAGAAGAAGAACGAGGTGATGACGTCGCAGATGGCGCGGCCGCGCACCGACAGGTGGCTGTAGATGATGTCGACGCGCACATGCGTCTCGTCGCGATAGGCGTAGGCGCCGGCCAGCATGTATTGCATGCCGAACATCAGGAACATGCTCTCATGCACCCAGTTGGTCGGCGAGTTGAAGACGTAGCGCGCGACGACCTCGTAGTAATAGGTGAAGACCGCGATCACCGCCCAGTAGGCGACGAGTTCGCCGGTGACACGCACCAGCCAGTCGACCGGCCCGAAGCCCGGGGACAGGGCGCTTGACCGGCGTATCCGGCACCGCCGTTTCCAGCGGATGGACGGTTACCGGCGGCGCCGGGCTTGTCTCCCGCGCACGCACGCGCCGCACCAGGACGGGGATGAAGAACGCGTCGCCGAGAAGAAGCAGGCCGAGGCAGATGCGCGGCGATCCGAGCATGGAGGTTGGCGCTGTCGAGACCGGCCTGCGCGGCCGCAAGCGCATCGCGCGCCGGCGCCGACTTTTACTTGGGCGTCAGCGAGCTGCTGCGCGGCGCCGTCGCGTCCGCGGTCGACGTCGGACTGCGCGCGGGTCAGGAGCCGCTCGGCCTGCTCGGCTATCGGCGCGCGTGCTCGACACCATCTCGCGCGCGTCGCGTATATCGGCACTCGTCCAGAGCACCGCGAGGAAGAATGGGATGAAGAGGAAGCCCCAGGCGCTTCTCAGATAGAAGCGGTGCATGCCGATGAAGCCGGCGGTGATAAGGAACAGATAGGCGAGAAAAGTAGTTCGCCCGGCCGGCGTCGCTGCGCTTGCGACTGGCGGCGGACCAGCGCCACGGCGATCAGCGGAAAAAGGACCAGCTGCCCCAATAGAGCCAGTGCGGCATGACGAAAGTCAGTGACGGCATGAAGAACCGCTGGCTCTGTTCGCCGGGAAGGAGCGCCCGCGCGGGGTCGCGCGGACGCCTGTCAGCCTAGAGGTCGATCGACAGCCCCTGATACATGTCGGGCGTGACATAGCCGACGGTCGGATTTTCCATGACCTCAAGCTGCAGCTTGAAGATGCGCGCCGCGTCCTTGTCCTTGTTCGCCCACTCGAACCAGATCGGCACGGCGATCTCCTGGAACTTCTGCAGGTCGTCCGGGCCAAGCCGATTGATCTCGATGCCCATGTCGGTGAACTTGTGCCAGGCCTCCATGTCGGCTGCCTGGATCGCGCCGAAATGAATGTTCGAATAGACCTGGATCTCGTCCTCGACGAACTGCTTCATCTGGTCGGAGAGGGAGTTCCAGACATCCATGTTGACCGCGAAGTCCATGAGGTCGACCGGCTGGTAGACCGACATCAGGCCCGGGGGGCCCATGGAGATGTATTTCGTCACCTGCTGGAAGCCGAGCGCCCAGTTGACCGCCGGGCCGGTATAGTCGGCGGCGTCGATGGTGCCCTTCTCCAGCGCCGAGAACACCTCGCCGCCCGGAAGCAGCGTCGTCTTGGCGCCGGCCTTGGCGAAGGTCTCCGCGATCATGCCACCCGGCACGCGCAGCTTCAGGTCCTTGAAGTCCTCGAAGGAGCGGATCGGCACTTTCGAGTGGATGATGTTCGGGCCGTGATGGATGCGGTTGACGTAGTAAAGGCCCTGCGCCGCATAGATATCGCGGCAGACCTGCAGCCCGCCCTTCGAATAGAAGAAGATGTCCCATTCGTGCGGATAGCGCAGGCCCATCGTATAGGAGCTCATGAACGCCGTCGCCGGAAGCTTGCCCGCCCAGTAAAGCGAGAACGAGTTCATCGCCTCAAGCACGCCGTTCTTGACGCCGTCGAAAAGCTCGAAATCGCCGACGATCTCCTTGGCGGCGAAGGGCTGGAACTCAAGCTCGCCGCCCGTCCTCTCCTTGATCGTCCCGCACCAGGCCTTGAACGTCTCAAGTCCGACGCCGGCGGGCCACGACGTCTGCACTTTCCAGGTCGTCGTCTGCGCCTTGGCGGTGCCGATAAACGGCGTCGCAAGCTGCGTGGTCGCCAGAGTGGCCCCGACGAGCCCTCCGGTCTTCAGGACTTTGCGGCGTGAAAGTCCCCGATCTTTGGCTTCGGTCATGTCATGCCTCCCTTGCAATTCGAGATTGCGTTCAATCGTCTTATTGTTATTGCGCGCGTTGCAGGCCGGATTAAGTTCCCGCTTTGCAAACGCTTGCAGAAGCGTGGCCGAAGGCGGCCGATTTGGCAATAGCGCTCGTTCCACACTCGCCTCGTGTGGTCCGAGCACGCGCCCGCTTCAATGATAGAAGTGGCTCGCGTCGACCTTGCCGCGAAAGACCCAGTAGGAATAGGCGGTGTAGAGAAGGATGATCGGCACGAGCACAATTGCGCCGTAGAGCAGGAAGGCAAGGCTCTCATCCGGCGCCGCCGCCTGCTCGACGGTGACGGCGCGCGGCACGATGAAGGGATAGACGCTGACCGCGATGCCGATATAGGCGGCAAGGAAGAGAAGCATCACCATGATGAAGGGGAGCACCTCGCGCCCGCGCGCAAGGCTGCGGAAGAACCCAAGCGCGATCGCGATGACGACCAGCGGAACCGGTGAAAGCAGCGCGATGTTCGGCCACGAGAACCAGCGCGCGGCAAGCGCCGGACCAAGGAACGGCGTCCAAGCGCTCGACGGCGGCGATTGCCGCAAGCACGATCCCGCCGAGCGGCAGCGCGATCGTATACATGCGCTCCTGCAACCGACCTTCCGTCTTCATGATCAGGAAGCAGGCGCCAAGCAGCGCGTAGCCGGCGAGGAGCGCGAGGCCGGTGAAGACGCTGAACGCCGTGAGCCAGTCGAACCAGCCGCCGGCATAGGCGCGGCCTTCGACATGAATGCCCTGGATGAAGGCGCCGAGCGCCAGCCCTTGCGCAAAGGTCGCAACATAGGAGCCGAGCACGAAGCCGCAGCGTCCACCAGCCCTTGTGGCGCGGATGGCGATGGCGGAACTCAAACGCCACGCCGCGAAAGATCAATGCCAGCAGCATGGCGATGATCGGCGCGTAGAGCGCCGGCAACAGGATCGAGTAGGCGAGCGGAAACGCCGCCATCAGCCCGCCGCCACCGAGCACCAGCCAGGTCTCGTTGCCGTCCCAGACCGGTGCGACCGCGGAGATCATGCGCTCCCGGTCCTCATTCGGAGTCGGCAAAGGGCGAAAGCATGCCGATGCCGAGGTCGAAGCCGTCGAGAACGACGTAGGCATAGACCGCGAAGGCGATGATGCCGCTCCAGATGACCGGAAGATCGATCATCGCGCCGCCCTCCCGGGATGGCTGCTTCTCATGCCCCGCCTCCGTCGCCACCGATGGCCTGCGCCGGGGTGATTCCGGCGGCGTGCGATTCGGCCGGGACGGGCTCGCCCTCTTCTTCGGGATCGGCACGCATCAGCCGCAGCAGGTACCAGACGCCGCTCCCGAAGACGACGAGATAGACCGCGACGAAGGCAAGCAGCGATATCGCGACGCCGAGCGATCCGATGGGCGAGACGGAATTGGCGGTGCGAAGCAATCCGTAGACCGTGAACGGCTGGCGGCCCGTCTCGGTGACGAACCAGCCGGCAAGCAGCGCCACGAAGCCGGACGGGCCCATCAAGAGGCACCAGCGGGAGAAGAGCGGCGTGTCGTAGAGCTTGCCGCGCCATCTGAGCCACAAGCTGAAGAGACCGGTCGCGATCATCAGAAGGCCGAGCCCGACCATCACCCTGAAACTCCAGAACACGATCGGCACGCGCGGCCAGTCCTCGCGCGGAAAGCTTTTCAGCCCCTTGATCTCACCGTTCAGGTCGTGGGTCAGGATCAGGCTCCCGAGCTTCGGCACCTCGACCGCGTAACGCGTCTCGCCGGCTTCCATGTCGGGGACGCCGAAGAGAATGAGCGGCGCGCCCTGCTGCTCCGCTTCGAAGTGCCCCTCCATGGCGGCGACCTTGATCGGCTGATGGTGAAACGTGTTCAAGCCGTGCTGGTCGCCAACGACAAGCTGCAGCGGCGCCACGATCGCCGCCATCCACATGGCCATGGAGAACATGGTGCGCGACAGCGCGCCGCCGCGTCCCTTCAGGAGATGATACGCACCGGCCGCGCCGACGGCGAAGGCGGTCGCGAGATAGGCGGCGAGCACCATGTGCACGAGGCGATACGGGAAGGACGGGTTGAAGATGACCTTGAACCAATCGACCGGCACGAACTGGCCGACGTCGTTCATGGCGTAGCCGGCGGGCGTCTGCATCCAGCTGTTGGCGGCGAGAATCCAGAATGCCGAGAGCAGCGCGCCTGAGGCGACGATCACCGTCGCGCCGAAATGCACCGACCGCGGCACGCGCTTCTCTCCAAAAAGCATGATGCCGAGGAACCCGCCCTCGAGGAAGAACGCGGTCAGCACCTCGTAGCCCATTAGCGGGCCGAGCACCGGCCCCGTCTTGTCGGAGAAGACGCTCCAGTTCGTCCCGAATTGATAGGAGAGCACGATGCCGGAGACGACGCCCATCCCGAAGGAGAGCGCGAAGGCTTTTACCCAGATGCGGAAGAGCCGCATGTAGCGCTGGTGGCCGGTGAAAAGCCACAGCCCCTCAAGCACCGCCAGATAGCTGCCGAGCCCGATCGAGAGCGCCGGAAACACGATGTGGAAGGACACCGTGAAGGCAAACTGGATGCGCGCAAGAACGAACGGGATCCAGTGTCTCAAGCATGCTCTATCGACCTCTCGGAGCGGACGCACGATCATCGCAGCGCGGCATCGCCATGATGGACACGCCGACCCGTCGCGCCAAGCCCTCTCCGCCAGAAGCCGCGCGCATAGCCGCTATTCGGGTGTGGATTTCCCGTTGCCGCGGGTGAGGTTGCGGGCAATTGTCGCGAGCTGGCTCCTGAGCGGTTGCGTCTCGACTTGGTCGAGCGCCTCGGCTTCGAGCGTCTCCCAGATCGCGTCGATCTCGTCGATTTTCATGCGTGCCGCATCGGTCAGGCTGACGGCGATCTTGCGGCGATCCCGGTCGACGACCTCGGTCCTGACCAGCCCGGCGGCGGCCAGCCGCGTGACCATTTTGGTCACAGTCGGCGGCTGAATGGCGAGCGACGCCGCGGCCTCACCCATGGTCAGCCCGCCACGCTCGCTTAGAAGCTTCAGAAGCGCATCCTGCCCGGGATAGAGCCCGACACGCGAAAGCAGCTTGGCGGAGCGCACGCGATAGGCACGCGCCGCCTGCAGCAACTCGAACGTAACCCTGTTTTCCATCGAGCGGCCTCGGTGAGGACATCCGACAGTTGGCTAAACAATCGAGACGCGACGAAGTTCCCAGCGAAGTTCCCGCGTCGGTGCGCCGCGCGCCGACATGTTACGACATTCTGTCCGCGCCGCGCACCCGCAAGCCTTGCCAAGACCCGTTGGCGTGGTAACCAAGGGAGCGGCAAGCAGCCACACCGGCCAGACTACGCGGGGATGGACATCTGACGATGCCAACACGCCAACCGCACGCAAAGGTTCCGCGCGACGTTGCACACGGGCAATCGCGGTCGCCGCAGCCGGAGTCTCTGGCTGAAGCACAGGCCGTCTCGTCTGCACCTGGAGAGCATGCGGCGCCGGCAATGGCCGAACTCGCCGCAAGCCGCGTCGTCATCGAAGGCGTCGCGCCGGAGATCGACGGGGGCCGCTTTCCGGCAAAGGCGACGGTCGGCGACGAGTTCGTCGTCGAGGCCGACATCTTCTGCGACGGTCACGACAAGATCGACGCCGCGCTCCTGATCCGGCGCGCCGACGAAGAGACCTGGCGCGAAACGCCGATGACCTTCTTCGACAACGACCGCTGGCGCGGCTCGGCGGTCGTCCAGGCGAATACGCGTTACCGCTATACGGTGATCGCATGGCGCGACCTCTTCTCGAGCTGGCGCGACGAGGTCTCCAAGAAACATGCCGCCGGTGTTCCGATCCTGCTTGAACTGGCGGAAGCACGCGAGCTCATCGACCAGACCTTCGAGATGAGCGAGCGCGCCGGCGCTGCCGACCGCAAGGCGCTCGAGAAGGTCCTGGTCGCGCTCGACGAAACCGCCGGCGAGGAAGCGCGGCTGGCGTTGCTCATGTCGGAGGATGTGCGGACGCTGATGCAGCGCGCCGGCACGCGCACCAACCTCACGCGCTACCCGAAGGAACTGGAGCTCGTCGTCGACCGCAAGCGTGCAGCGTTCAGCGCCTGGTACGAGCTCTTCCCGCGCTCGATGTCGGACGACCCGCATCGCCACGGCACCTTCGAGGACGTGATCGCCAAGCTCCCCTACGTGCGCGATCTCGGCTTCGACGTGCTCTATTTTCCGCCGATCCATCCGATCGGCCACACCCACCGGAAGGGCAAGAACAACACGCTCTCCGCCGGCCCCGAGGATCCCGGCAGCCCCTATGCGATCGGCTCGGAGGACGGCGGGCACGACGCGATCCACGATGCACTCGGGACTTTCGACGATTTCGCGCGGCTCATAGAGGCGGCCCGCGGCCATGGTCTTGAGATCGCGCTCGACTTCGCCATCCAATGCTCGCCCGACCATCCCTGGATCAGGGAACATCCCGAATGGTTCGACTGGCGGCCCGACGGCACGATCAAATTCGCCGAGAATCCACCGAAGAAATACGAGGACATCGTCAACCTTCACTTCTATCGCGATGCCTATCCGGCGATCTGGTACGCGCTGCGCGACATCGTGCTCTTCTGGGTCGACAAGGGGGTGAAGATCTTCCGCGTCGACAACCCGCACACCAAGCCGATGCCGTTCTGGGAATGGATGATCCGCGAGGTGCAGGAGAAGCACGCCGACGTGATCTTCCTGGCCGAGGCCTTCACTCGCCCCAAGGTCATGAAGCGTCTCGCCAAGGTTGGCTTCACGCAGTCCTATTCCTATTTCACCTGGCGCAATGGCAAGCAGGAGCTGACCGACTATCTGGTCGAGCTGACGCGGACGGAATGCCGGCACACGATGCGGCCGAACTTCTTCGTGAACACGCCCGACATCAATCCCTACTTCCTGCAGTCGAGCGGGCGCGCCGGCTTCCAGGCGCGCCTCGTGCTGGCGGCGACGCTTGCCGGAAACTATGGCGTCTACAGCGGTTTCGAGCTTTGCGAGGGGACGCCGATCGCAGGCAAGGAGGAATACCTGAACTCCGAGAAGTACGAGATCAAAGCCTGGGACTGGGACCGGCCGGGACACATTCGGCCCGATATCCGGCTCCTGAATCGGCTCAGGCAGGAGCATCCGGCGCTGCAGAGCTTCACCAACGTGAATTTCTACAACGCCTGGAACGACAACATCCTCTATTACGGCAAGGCGACCGCGGAGAAGGACGACTTCCTGCTCTTCGCCGTCAATCTCGATCCGCATAACGCGCAGGATGCGGATTTCGAGGTGCCGCTCTGGGAGCTCGGCCTTCCCGACGAATCGGCGATCGCGGTCGAGGACCTCGTTACTGGTGTCCACTTCACCTGGCAGGGCAAGATACAGCACATGCACCTTGATCCGAACGATCGCCCTTACGCGATCTGGCGCCTCTATCGAGCGGGGACGATGCCCTGATGCAGGACGAGGTTATTGCCGGAACGGCCAGCGAAACGGAGAACGGCACCGAGCTCGAGCGCGACGGCGCGATCGATCGCGCTGAGTTCGATTGGTACAAGGACGCCGTCATCTATCAGCTGCACATCAAGGCGTTCCAGGATTCGAATGGCGACGGCATCGGCGACTTCGGCGGGCTGAAGACCCGCCTCGACTATGTCGAGAGCCTTGGCGTCAACACCATCTGGCTCCTGCCCTTCTATCCCTCGCCACAGCGCGACGACGGCTACGACATCGCCGACTACCGCTCCATCAATTCGACCTACGGCGACATGCGCGACTTCCGTCGCTTCATCCGCGCGGCGCATCGGCGTGGCATCCGCGTCATCACCGAGCTCGTCATCAACCACACCTCCGACCAGCATCCCTGGTTCCAGAAGGCGCGCCGCGCCAAGCCCGGCTCGGCCGCCCGCGACTATTATGTCTGGAGCGATACCGACCAGCGCTACAAGGATACGCGCATCATCTTTCTCGACACCGAGAAGTCGAACTGGACCTGGGACCCGGTCGCGCATGCCTTCTTCTGGCACCGCTTCTACTCGCATCAGCCGGATTTGAACTTCGACAATCCGCGCGTCATGGCGGAGGTACTGAGGCTCCTGCACTACTGGCTCGACATGGGCGTCGACGGGCTGCGCCTCGACGCGATCCCCTACCTGATCGAGCGCGAAGGCACCAACAACGAGAACCTGCCGGAGACCCATGACATCCTGAAGCGCATCCGCGCCGAGATGGACAAGCACTACCCCGATCGGCTGCTGCTTGCCGAAGCCAATCAATGGCCGGAGGACACGCGCCCATATTTCGGCGAGGGCGACGAGTGCCACATGGCGTTCCACTTCCCGCTGATGCCGCGCATGTACATGGCGGTGGCGCAGGAGGACCGGCATCCGATCACCGACATCATCCGGCAGACGCCGGACATTCCCGACACCTGCCAGTGGGCGATCTTCCTTCGGAACCACGACGAGCTGACGCTTGAAATGGTAACCGCCGAGGAACGCGACTATCTCTGGCGCACCTACGCCAAGGACCCGCGCGCCCGCATCAATCTCGGCATCCGCCGCCGCTTGGCGCCGCTCATGGACAATGACCGGCGCAAGATCGAGCTGATGAACGCGCTGCTCCTCTCGATGCCCGGCACGCCCGTCCTTTACTACGGCGACGAGCTCGGCATGGGGGACAACTACTATCTCGGCGACCGCGACGGGGTCCGGACGCCGATGCAATGGTCGGCCGACAGGAACGGCGGCTTCAGCCGCGCCAACCCACAGGCGCTCTACCTGCCGCTCATCATGGATCCGGTCTACGGCTTCCAGGCGATCAACGTCGAGGCGCAGCAGAACGAGTCCTCGTCGCTTCTGAACTGGATGCGCCGCATGGTCGGCGTCAGGAAGCAGTACAAGGCCTTCGGCCGCGGCACCCTCTCCTTCCTTTATCCGCACAACCGCAAGATCCTCGCCTATGTCCGGCGCAATGACGGCGAGACCATCTTCTGCGTCGCCAATCTTTCGCGTCAGGCGCAAGCGGTGGAGGTCGACCTCTCGGAGTTCCGCGGCACGGTGCCGATCGAGCTCTCCGGCGGCGCCGCCTTCCCGCCGATCGGCGACCTCCCCTATCTGATCACGCTGCCCGCCTACGGCTTCTTCTGGTTCCTGCTGACGAGTGAAGCCGACGCGCCGAAGTGGCACGTGCAGATGCCCGATCCGCTGCCGGAATTCGTCACCCTGACGGCAACCGGCGGTCGCATCGACCGGGCGCTCGAGGGACGCGAGCTTGCCAATCTCGAGCGCTTCGCCCTGCCCGAATTCCTGACGCGGCAGCGCTGGTATGCCGGCAAGGGTGCAAAGATCCGCCGGGCGAGCGTCACCTCGTTCGGCGCAATTCCGGGCGAGCCCAACCAGCTTCTGATCGCCACCGCCGATACCAGCGAAGGCGAGCAGCGCTACTTCCTCCCGGTCTCGCTGCTCTGGGGCGAGCAGAACCTGACCTTCGGCGCGCCGAAGCTTTCCTACACGCTCGCCAAGGTCCGCTACGGACCGGTGCTCGGCGCACTGATCGACGCCAGTCAAGACGAGCGCTTCGTCGCCGATCTCGTCGCCGCGATGCGGCGCGGCACTGACGTACCGGTCGCCGGCGGAAGCCTCCGCTTCAACGCCAACGCGGCGTTCCTCGACATCGACGTGAGCGGCGAGATCCGCGGCGTCGGCGCCGAGCAGAGCAACGTCTCCGTCATCGTCGGCGACAGCACCATGCTCAAGATCTATCGGCGGCTGCGCGAAGGCGAGCAGCCGGAGATCGAAGTGGCGCGCTTCCTGACCGAGGTCGCCGGCTACGAGAACGCGCCGCCCTATTACGGCAGCTTCGAGTATCATCCGCAGGACGGTCAGCCGATGGCGCTTGCCGCCGCCTTCGGCTACCTGCGCAACCAGGGCGACGCCTGGGGGATCATGCTCGACGCGCTCGAGCGCCGGCTCGATGAAGCGGCGCTGCTGCCGAGCGAGGACAGCTCCGTAGCGGCGATCCCCGCACCGCCAAGCGAAAGCGCAACTGAGGAATCGGTCGCGCCGGAGACGGACCATTTCTTCTATCCGCTCAATCTCGGCTCAGCGCTCGGCAAGCGGACGGGCGAGCTTCACGTCGCCTTCGCGACGCCGACGGACAATCCGGCCTTCGCGGCGGAGCCGATCACCGACGCCGACATTTCGCACTGGATCGCCGAGGCAAAAGAGGAGTCGGAGCGCGCCTTCGCCACGCTTGACCAGGCGATGCCCGGCCTCCCCGAAGAGATGCGCCGCGAGGTCGAGGCACTTCTTGACGCGAAGCCGGCTTTGCTCGACCGGCTCGATGCGGCGCGCAAGTTCCGCGCGGCGGGACAGAAGACGCGCATCCACGGCGACTTCCATCTCGGCCAGGTGCTTGTCGCGCATGAAGACGTGATGATCATCGACTTCGAGGGCGAGCCGCAGCGCAGCCTCGCCGAGCGGCGCGCGAAGAGCTCGGGCCTGCGCGACGTCGCCGGCATGCTCCGCTCCTTCGATTATGCCGCCTGGTCGGCGCTCGACCGGATGCGTACGCGCGGCGAGGTGAGCGACCAGATGCGCGAGCGCACCGTCGCCTGGCGCGATCGCGCCGGCAGCGACTTTCTCGCCGCCTATTGGTCGGCGGTCGAGGACGCAAACATTCTTCCGGCGGAACCGGAAGCGCGCTCAAGCCTTCTCGACTTGTTCATGATCCAAAAGGCCTTCTACGAGATCGGCTACGAAGCGGCGAACCGGCCGACTTGGCTCTCGATCCCGGTCCGGGGGCTGCTCGACCTGCTTGGCACGGATTCCGAAAGCACATGACGGCAAAGACAACGACGAAAGCGCCGCCCTGGCGCCCCGACGACGCCGCCGTTGCGGCAATCGTGGAGGGCCGCCACGGCGACCCCTTCGCGGTGCTCGGCATGCACGGCATCGGATCGGACGCGCTCTCGATTCGCGCATTCTGGCCCGGCGCGGAGACGGCCTCCGTCGTCGATTCGAAGAGCGGCAAGGTCGTCGCGAAGCTTGAGAAGCTCGATTTCGTCCGGCTTTTTCGCCGGGCCGATCAAAAACCGCCGCGAGGCGTTTCCTTACAGGCTGAAGCTCACCGCCGACGACGCCACCTGGGAAGCGGAGGACCCTTACCGCTTCCCACCGGTGCTCGGCGCGCTCGATGTCTATCTGATGGCGGAGGGCAGCCACCGCCGCATCTTCGAGCGGCTCGGCGCCCATCCGACGAAGTTCGAGGGCATCGACGGCGTTGCCTTCGCGGTCTGGGCGCCGAACGCCAAAAGGGTCAGCGTGGTCGGCGACTTCAACCAATGGGACGGACGCCGCCACCCGATGCGCAAACGCATCGAGGCGGGCGTCTGGGAGATCTTCCTTCCCGGTGTCGGCCGCGGCGACAAATACAAGTTCGAGCTGCACGTCCGCGACGGCGCGCTGCCGCTGCTGAAGTCCGATCCGCTGGAGTTCGAGCACGAGGTGCCGCCGGCCACCGCCTCGCGCATCGTCGGCCTGCCGCATCACGACTGGAACGACCTCGATTGGATGCGCACGCGGCAGGCGCGGCAGGGGCTTTCAGCACCCGTCTCCATCTACGAGGTGCATCTCGGCTCGTGGCGCCGCAAGGACGGCGACCGCTTCCTGACCTATGACGAGCTCGCCGACGAACTCGTTCTCTACGCCACGGACATGGGCTTCACCCATATCGAATGCCTGCCGGTCTCGGAGCACCCGTTTACGGGCTCATGGGGCTACCAGCCGATCGGGCTCTTCGCGCCGAGCAGCCGCTTCGGCCCGCCGGAGGCCTTCGCCCGCTTCGTCGACCGCTGCCACGAGGCCGGTCTCGGCGTGATCATCGACTGGGTGCCGGCACACTTCCCGACCGACGCGCACGGCCTCGCCCGCTTCGACGGCACGGCGCTCTACGAACACGAGGACCCGCGGCTCGGCTTTCACCAGGACTGGAACACGCTGATCTATAATTTCGGCCGCAGCGAGGTCAGGAACTTCCTGGTCGCCAACGCGCTCTACTGGCTGGAGATGTTCCACATCGATGCGCTGCGGGTCGATGCGGTCGCCTCGATGCTCTACCTCGACTACAGCCGCAAGGCCGGCGAATGGATCCCGAACGTCCACGGCGGGCGCGAGAACCTCGACGCGATAAGCTTCCTGCGCGAGCTGAACATTCGCGTCTTCGGCGATCATCCCGGCAGCACGACGATCGCCGAGGAATCGACCGCCTGGCCGCAGGTCTCGCGTCCGGTCGACACCGGCGGCCTCGGCTTCGGCTACAAGTGGAACATGGGCTGGATGCACGACACGCTCGAATATATGAGCCAGGATCCGATCCACCGCCGCTACCACCATCACCTGATGACCTTCGGCATCCACTACGCCTTCTCGGAGAACTTCGTGCTGCCGCTCAGCCACGACGAGGTGGTGCATGGGAAAGGCGCGCTGCTGACCAAGATGCCCGGCGACCGCTGGCAGAAATTCGCCAATCTGCGCGCCTATCTCGCCTACATGTGGACGCATCCCGGCAAGAAGCTTCTGTTCATGGGCGGCGAGTTCGCACAGGACCGCGAATGGAACCACGACCGCTCGCTCGACTGGCATCTCCTGAACAACGAGGCCAACAAGAAGATGCGGGACCTGGTTCGCGATCTGAACCGCATCTACCGCGAGATACCGGCGCTGCATGTGCTCGACGTGGACCCGGCGGGCTTTGAGTGGATCGACGGCAACGATGCCGACAACAGCGCCTACGCCTTTGCCCGCCTCGGCAAGGAGGGGGACGCGCCGGTGGTGGTGGTGTGCAACTTCACGCCGGTCGTGCGCGAGGGCTATCGCGTCGGCCTGCCGCGCGGCGGGCGCTGGGTCGAGCGGCTGAACACGGATTCCGCTATCTATGGCGGCTCGAATGTCGGAAATTCCGGCACCGTCGAAGCCGAATCCGTGGCATGGCATGGACGGCCGGTGTCCGCGTCGCTGACGCTGCCGCCGCTTGCCACCGTCGTGCTTCAGCACGCCGAATAGGAGCCGCGATCGAACCCATGTCCAGGCTGCGCGTGGAATCCGGGTTGCCCCACCCGCTCGGGGCGACCTGGGACGGAGGCGGCGTGAACTTCGCCCTCTTCTCCGCCAACGCGACGAAGGTGGAGCTCTGCCTCTTCGACCCGAAGGGAAAGCGCGAGACGAGCCGCGTCGCGCTCCCCGAGTTTACGCACGAGGTCTGGCACGGCTATCTGCCCGAAGTCCGGCCCGGACAGCTTTACGGCTATCGCGTGCACGGCCCCTACGAGCCGGCCAACGGCCATCGCTTCAACCCGAACAAGCTTCTGATCGACCCCTATACGCGAGCCCTCTTCGGCGACATCCGCTGGCACGATTCGCATTTCGGCTACCGCGTCGGCGCCGCGCGCGGCGACCTCAATCCCGACCGCCGCGATTCGGCTTTCGTCATGCCGAAATGCGTGGTGACCGATGCCGCCGTCACCTGGGGCGACGACCGCCCGCCGCGCCACCCCTGGCAGAACCTGATCGTCTACGAGGCGCATGTGAAGGGGATGACCGCTGCGCGCGAGGACATCCCCGACCATCTGCGCGGCACCTTCGCCGGCCTCGCCGATCCGCGTGTCATCGACCATTTGGTCCAGCTTGGCGTCACCGCCATCGAGCTGATGCCGGTGCAGGCCTTCTTCGACGATCGCAATCTGGTCGAGCGCAAGCTCGTCAACTACTGGGGCTACAACACCGTCAACTACTTCTCGCTCGCGCCGCGCTACATCTCGCACGGCGCCGACATTCACGAATTCCAAGTTCTGGTCAAACGCCTGCACGAGGCGGGAATCGAGGTGATCCTCGACGTGGTCTACAACCACACCGCCGAGGGCAACCATCTCGGGCCCACCCTCTCCTTCCGCGGCATCGATAATGCGAGCTACTACATGCTCGCCGCCGACAAGCACTTCTATTTCGACGCGACCGGCTGCGGCAACACGGTCAATCTCCGCCATCCGCGCGTGCTGCAGATGGTGATGGATTCGCTGCGCTATTGGGTCGAGGACTGCCATGTCGACGGCTTCCGCTTCGATCTCGCGAGCTCGCTCGGCCGCGAATATGACCACTTCGATCCAAGTGCGGTGTTTTTCGACGCGGTGCGCCAGGATCCGGTGCTGTCGCGCGCCAAGATGATCGCCGAGCCCTGGGACGTCGGACCGAACGGCTATCAGGTGGGCAACTTCCCGCCCGGCTGGGCGGAATGGAACGGAGGCTACCGCGACGAGATGCGTTCCTACTGGAAGGGCGATTCGAGCATGCTCCCGGCTCTTTCGCGCGGCATGCTCGCCTCCGCCGACCTTTTCGAGCGGCGCGGCCGCCGGCCCTGGGCGAGCGTCAATTTCGTCACCGCCCATGACGGTTTCACGCTCGCCGACCTGTGGTCCTACAACGCCAAGCACAACGAGGCGAACGGCGAGAACAACCAGGACGGCCACAACGACAATCGCAGCTGGAACTGCGGGGTCGAAGGCCCGAGCGACGATCCGGCGATCCTCGACCTGCGCGACCGCATGCGCCGCAACATCATGGCGACGATGCTCCTGTCGCAGGGCACGCCCATGATCCTGATGGGCGACGAGGTCGGCCGCACCCAGATCGGCAACAACAACGCCTATTGCCAGGACAATGAGATCGCCTGGCTCGAATGGAAGCATGTCAATGAGCGCGACCGCGCCTTCATGGAATTCGTGCGCGGCCTGATCCGGCTCAGAAAGCGCTACCGTATCCTCCATTACGGCCGTTTCCTGCACGGCGAGCCGATCGACGACGAGGGAACGCGGAGCGTGATCTGGTACCGGCCGGACGGGCGCGAGATGGATTCTCCCTCCTGGACCGACACCAATGCGCGCGTCGTCGGGCTGCTCCTCTCCGACAAAGCAACGCGGCTCCTGATCCTGACCAGCGCCTATGACCAGCCGCTGCAGTTCAGGCTGCCGCGCGCCGACGTTTCGGCCTGGACGGTCCGGGTCGACACGAATAGTGGCGAGATCGATCCGCCCGACCGCCGCCTCGTGCCGGGAAGCGCGATCGATCTTGCCGGCCGCTCCCTGCTCCTCCTTGCCGGGGAGGTGGAGTGAAGGCGCCGCCGGCGGAAGAGGAGCGCGCGGCATGAGCGAGGCGCTCGACCGCCTTGCCGCGATGGTCGGCATCGAGCTGCAATATCTGAGCCTGACCGGCGCCGTCATCGACGTCTCCGACGACGCCAAGCGCGCGACGCTTGCGGCGATGGGGATCAAGGCCAGCGACGAGGATGAAATCGCCGCGTCGATCGGCGCGCTGACACCGATCGCGCTCGGCGACATGTCGGCGGTCCTCGGCGTTTCCTGCTTCGTGCCCGACTGGCTGAAGGACGGCCGCGCCTGGGGCATCGGCTGCCAGCTCTATGCGCTGCGCTCAAAGCGCAACTGGGGCATCGGTGACTTCGAGGACCTGGCGCGCTTCGCCGAGATTGCGGCCGCGGCAGGCGCCGATTTCGTCGGCGTCAACCCGCTGCACGCGCTGTTCATGGCGGCGCCCGACCGCCCGAGCCCCTTCTCGCCCTCGACGCGGCAGTTCCTGAATCCGCTCTATATCGCCATCGACCGAGTGCCGGGCTTCGCCGGGATGGAGGATGCACTGGCGCCTCCCGACGACATCGGCGGCGGCGAGTTCGTCGACTACACGCATGTCACCGCGCTCAAGCGAAAGGCGCTCAATCGCCTCTTCCAAATCTTCCAGGCGAATGCCGACGAGGACACACACGCGGACTTCGAGCGCTTCGTCGGCGAGCGCGGTCGGCCGCTCTACCTGCATGCGCTTTTCGAGGCGCTGTCAGAGGCAATGGTGCAGCAGGGGAACGGGCCGACATGGCACGGCTGGCCCGACGAATACCGCCATCCGAGCACCGATTCCGTCGGCGCCTTCGCCGAGGAGCAGCACGAGCTCGTCACCTTCCACAGCTGGCTGCAATGGCTGGCCGAGACGCAGCTCGGGGAGGCACAGGCGCGGGCGCTGAAGGCCGGGCTCAGGATCGGCCTTTATCTCGATCTCGCCGTCGGCGTCTCGCCCGACGGCTCCGCCACCTGGGCCGACCGCGATCTCGTCGTGCCGACCGCGCGGATCGGCGCGCCGCCCGACTACTTCAACTGGGACGGACAGGATTGGGGCCTGGCGCCGTTTTCGCCGGCCGGACTGGTGGCGCGGAATTTCGAGCCCTACCGCGACTCGCTCGACGCCGTGCTGCATCACGCCGGCGCGATCCGCATCGACCATGCGATGAGCCTCTATCGGCTGTTCTGGATCGCCGAAGGCTTCAGCCCGGCCGACGGCGTCTATGTCCGCTACCCCTTCCACGACACGCTGAGAACGCTCGCCGATGTCTCGAACAAGCGCGCCTCGATCGTAATCGGCGAAGATCTCGGCGTCGTGCCGCCCGGCTTCCGCGAGGTCATGCAGGCGACCGAAATCCAGAGCTACCGCGTCTTCTTCTTCGAAAAACGCGACGACCACTACCTGCCGCCGGAGACCTATCCGCGCGAGGCGCTGGCCTGCCTCACCACCCACGACCTGCACACGCTTGCCGGCTGGTGGAGCGGCCACGACATCGAGACGCGCTATGCGATCAACATGATCGAGGGCGTCAACCTTCCGGCCGAGCACGAGAAGCGCGCGCATGAGCGCCGCCGCGTGCTCGGCCTGCTCGACGCGAAGGGGCTGCTCCCCGAGGAGATGGCCGGCGTGATGCGCGATGACGCGGAAGTGCCGAGCGCGCTTCCCGAGAGCGTTGCCGTGGCGCTGCACCGCCTGCTCGCGCGAACGCCGGCGCGTCTCTTCGTGGTGCAGGCGGAAGATATTTCCGGCGTGGTCGACCAGGTGAATATTCCGGGCACGGTCGGCGAGCATCCGAACTGGCGCCGCAAGCTCCTGGTCGATATCGAGAGCCTCTCGAAAGAGCCGCTCTTTCAGGCAATCACCATGGCGCTCCGTGAGGAGCGGCCGAAGCGATAGCGGACTTTCGAGTGGGCGCAGCCGTTTCGTTCTAACGGAACGAAAACCGTAACTTTACGTCCCCTCGACGGCGCACTATGGTCCGCCCGGGAAGGGGCGCCTGGGAGAGTTCTGATGCGAGGGTTCGTCCGCGCTTCTTCGTCTTTGCTCGTCTTTCTTTCTGTTTTCCTCCTCACATCGTTGGCATTTTCGCAGGAGCGACAGACCGTCGTCACCGAGGGCGCCGACTATTTCGGCTCCGACTACGATGTCCGCAAGGACGTCGATCTCGACCAGTGCAAGGCGGCCTGCGAAGGCGACCAGCAGTGTCAGGCCTTCACCTACAACACCAAGGTGCGCTGGTGCTTCCTGAAGAACGGCGTCGGCGAGCTTCGCTCCGTCGAGGGCGCGATCTCGGGCCGCATCGTCACCGCCTCCGCTCCGCAGCCGGACGTCGAGGCGGAGCGCATCAGCGAGCTCACCTTCCTCGACCAGTCCACCATCGACGAGGCGCGGCACTTCCTCGGCCGGCTGCAGCAGCAGGTGAGCAGCGGCAATCTCGCCGACAAGATCGCGGCGGCGGAACAAGCCAAGGCGAGCGGCGACCGGCTTCAGGCCGCCTCCCTCTACGGACAGGCGATCGGGCTCGCCCCGAACCGCTACGATCTCTGGATCGCCTACGCCGAGAACGCGATCAACGCCTCGAGCAACGACTGGCAGGTGCAGCAGAGCCTTACGACCGACCGCACCTCGGCGTCGATCATGGCCTATCTGCATGCCGTCTCGCCCGAGGACCGCGCCTATGCGCTCGAGCTGCTCGGCTGGACGCTTGCCGACCGCTACGACTGGAAGCCGGCGATCCGCGCCTACCGCGCCAGCCTTGCCCTGGTCGAGGACGCTTCCACGCGAGCGACCTATGAGCAGATCGTCTCAGAGCACGGCTTCCGCATCGTCGACAACACCGTCGAAGCCGACGCGGCGGCGCCGCGCATCTGCCTGAACTTCTCCGACCGGCTGGCGCCCGACCGCGACTACAGCGACTTCGTCAGCGTCGTCGGCGGCACCAATCTCGCGATCGAGGGAAGCGGCCAGCAGATCTGCATCGATGGCGTCGAGCACGGCCGCCGCTATCAGGTCACGGCGCGCGCCGGCATTCCGGCGGCCGACGGCGAGACGCTGGAAAAGAGCGTCCCGCTCGACATTTACGTGCGCGACCGCGCGCCCTCCGTGCGCTTCCTCGGCACTGCCTATGTGCTTCCGGCCGGCGGCGAGCCGACGATCCCGGTCGCCACCGTCAACACCAATCGCATCAACGCCACGCTCTTCCGTATCGGCGACCGCGAGCTGGCGAGCGCCATCGCCGACGGCACCTTCCTGTCGCAGCTTTCGACCTGGGAGACCGACGGCATCGAAACGAAGACCGGCGAGAAAGTCTGGTCCGGCACGGTTGACGTCAGAAACGAGATCAACCGCGAGATGACGACCGCGATTCCGGTCGGCGAGTTGCAGTCGGAGCTGAAGCCCGGCGCCTATATCCTGACCGCCGAGGCGGAGAATGCGTCCAGCGACGACTGGGGGCCGAAGGCGACACAATGGTTCGTCGTCACCGATCTCGGCCTGACCACGCTCGCCGGCAATGACGGGCTGCACGTCATGGTGCGCTCGCTCGGCACGGCGGGGCCGGTCGGCGACGTCCATCTGCAGCTGGTCGCGGTCAACAACGAGGTGCTGGGCGAAGCCACGACCGACGCCGACGGCTATGCCAAGTCTTCGCGCCCGGCCTGATCCGCGGCACCGGCGGTATGGCGCCGGGGCTTCTGACCGCGACGACCGCGAGTGGCGACTACAGCTTCCTCGACCTCTCCAAGCCCGCGATGGACCTGACCGACCGCGGGGTCGACGGCCGCGCACCGCCGAAGCCGCTCGACGTGTTCCTGACGACTGAGCGCGGCATCTACCGCGTCGGCGAGACGGTTTATGCGACGACGCTCGTCCGCGACGCCACCGCGCATGCCGTCGAGAACGTGACGCTGACGGCGATCGTCAGGCGTCCGGACGGTAAGGAGCATCAGCGCATCACGCTGACCGACGAGGGGCTCGGCGGCAACGTCACGCCGGTGAACCTGCCGGCAAACGCCATGCGCGGCACCTGGCGGATCGGCGTCTATGCCGACGTGAAGGGCTCGCCGCTCGCCGAGACCACATTCCTGGTGGAGGATTTCCAGCCGGAGCGTCTCGATTTCGATCTGACGTCGTCGGCACCGACCGTCGATCCGACCGCGCCCGGCAGCCTTGCTGTCGCAGCGCGCTTCCTCTATGGCGCGCCCGCCGGCAATCTCAGCATCGAAGGCGAGACGGTGCTCAGCGCCGCGCGCACGCTCGACGCCTTTCCGGGCTACCAGTTCGGCCTTTCGACCGAAAACTTCGACGCGACGACCGCGCCGTTCTCCAGCGCCACGACCGACGACGGCGGCAACGCGACTGTTCCGATCGCGCTGCCGGACGCCGCGCCGACGAGCCTGCCTCTGACGGCGACGATGAATGTGCGCGTGCTCGATACGAGCGGCCATCCGGTCGAGCGCTCGATCACGCTCCCCGTCGGCAGCGATGCCGGCCGCATCGGCATCAAGCCGCTCTTCGACGGCGCCGCGCCCGAACAGAGCCCGGTCGACTTCGAGGTGATCGCACTCGACAAGAACGGCCAGCGCAGCGAGGCGCGCGGCCTCAAATGGTCGCTCTACGAGATCCGCACCGACTTCCAGTGGTACCGCACCGACGGCCGCTGGGACTACGAGATGATCGAGACGAAGTCGCGCGTCGCCAACGGCAGCGTCGACGTATCGGCCGACCAGGCGGCGAAGATCGAGGCCTCGGTCGGCTGGGGAAGCTACCGGCTTGAGGTGGAGAGCGACTCCGACACGCTGCCGGCGAGCATCGATTTCGATGCCGGCTGGTATGTACAGGCGAAGGCGCTCGACACGCCGGAGGCGCTTAAAGTCTCGCTCGACAAGGACAGCTATGCGGTCGGCGACACCGCGCATGTGCATCTTGAGACGCGCTTCAACGGCGTCGCCTTGGTGATGATCATCGACGACCGGCTGATCGCCACGAAGTCGGTGGAGGTGAGCGGCAACGTCGCCGATGTCGACATGCCAGTCACCCGCAACTGGGGGCCCGGCGCCTATGTGACGGCGGTGCTCTATCGCCCGATGGACATCGAGGCGAAGCGCATGCCGGGGCGCGCCATCGGGCTCGCCTGGGCCGGCGTCGATCCGGCCGAGCGCAAGCTCAACGTCGAGGTCTCCGCGCCGGATGAGCTTCGGCCGCGCCAGACCATGCAGGTCAGCCTCACCCTCGCCAACCTGACACCGAATACCGAGGCCTACGTGACGCTCGCGGCGGTCGATCTCGGCATCCTCAACCTGACCCGCTACCAGACGCCCGATCCCGACGGCTATTATTTCGGCCAGCGGCGGCTCGGCATGTCGATCCGCGACATGTACAACCAGCTGATCGACCGCATGCAGGGCGTGCGCGGCGTTGTGCGCTCAGGCGGTGACGCCGGGCAGATGCAGCTCCAGGGCCCGCCGCCGCAGGAGCAGCTCGTCGCCTTCCATTCCGGCATCGTCACCGTCGGCCCGGACGGCACCGCGCAAGTCTCCATTCCCATTCCGGACTTCAACGGCACGCTCCGTCTGATGGCGCTCGCCTGGAGCAAGGACGGCGTCGGCCACGCGCAAAAGGACGTGCTCGTCCGCGATCCGGTGGTGGTGACGGCGAGCCTGCCGAGCTTCCTCGAGCCCGGCGATCATTCACGGCTCGCGCTCGACCTCGATCCGGTCGCCGACGTGAGCGGCACGGTGAATGTCGCGGTGCGCACGACCGGCTCGGCGGTGTCCGTCGATGCCGGCCATGCGACCCAGACGGTCGACCTCACAACCGGCAAGCGGCAGCAGGTGCTGGTGCCGATCACCGGCGATCGGGTCGGCGATGACGTGATCTCTGTATCGCTGACGCTTCCCGACGGGACCGTGCTCGACAAGGAGCTCAATCTCGGCGTGCGCCTGAACGAGCCACCGGTGGTGACCACCGACTTCATCAGCCTCGCGCCGAACGGCGAGCTTTCCGTCGGCGCCGATCGGCTCGAGGGGCTGGTGCCCGGCACATCGTCGATCGAGGTCTCGGCGTCGGGCGCCGGACGCCTGAACGTCCCGGCGATCCTGCGCGCGCTCGATCGCTATCCCTATGGCTGCACCGAGCAGATCACCAGCCGCGCCATGCCGCTCGTCTATCTGAACGACGTCGCGGTCTCAGCCGGCCTCGCCAGCGATCCTGGAGATCCACGACCGGGTCGAGAAGGCGATCTCCGGCGTGCTCGCCAACCAGTCGGCGGCCGGCTCGTTCGGCCTCTGGGGCCCGGGCAGCGAGGATCTCTGGCTCGACGCCTATGTCTCCGACTTCCTGACCCGCGCGCGCCAGAAGGGATACGATGTCCCGGGCGAGGCCTACGATCTCGCGCTCGACAACCTCAAGAACAAGCTCGCCTACGCGACCGACTTCACCAATGGCGGCGAGGACATCGCCTATGCGCTCTACGTGCTCGCCTCGAACGGGCGCGCGGCGATCGGCGACCTTCGCTACTACGCGGAGACGAAGCTCGACGACTTCGCGACGCCGCTCGCCAAGGCGCAGATCGGCGCAGCGCTTGCGCTTTACGGCGACAAGCCGCGCGCCGACGCGGTGTTCAAGGCGGCGCTCGCCTCCTACCGGACACCGGAGGACCCGAGTGCCGGCTGGCGCGCCGACTACGGCACGTCGCTGCGTGACGGCGCCGCGATCCTGACACTCGCCTCGGAGACGCATGCCGGGATCGACCTCGTCAGCCTGTCGAGCCGGGTCGAGGACCAGCGGCTTGCGGCGCGCTATACGAGCACGCAGGAAGACTCCTGGTCGCTGCTTGCCGCGCATGCGCTGATGGAAGGCCTGTCGCAGCCCAATCTCGTCGTCGACGGCGAGACGCTCACCGGTCCGCTCTTCCGCGGGCTCGACGCAGACAGCCTGGCCATCGCGCCACTGACGATCGCAAATCACGGCGACCGTCCGGTGGAGATCGGCGTCAGCGTGCGTGGCGTTCCGCAGACGCCGGAGCCGGCTGGCGGCAACATGTATACGCTGAAGCGTAGCTACTACACGCTTGAGGGCGAGCCGGTCGATCTCTCCGCCGTAGCGCAGGGGACGCGGCTCGTCGCCGTCCTCGACGTCACCACGACGGAGAGCCAGGGCGCGCGGCTGGTGCTCGACGATCCGCTTCCCGCGGGCTTCGAGATCGACAACCCGCACGTTCTTTCAAGCGGCGATATCGGCATCGATCGACTGGCTGAACCTGGTCGACAATCCGGCGCATGTGGAGTTCCGCAGCGACCGCTTCGTGGCGGCATGGGACCTCGCGGCCGGCGGATCGACGCAGTTCCAGTTCGCCTATGTCGTGCGCGCCGTCTCGCCCGGCACGTTCATGCATCCGGCGGCGCAGGTGGAGGACATGTATAGGCCGGAGCGCCGCGGCCGCACCGACACCGGCTCGGTCGAGGTGGTCGGACCGCTGCAGTAGGGGCTGCTCAGGTGGTCGGCATGGGAACCCTGGTTCGCGCCTTAACCTCCCCCTTGAGGGGAGGTCGAAGGTCGCGGAGCGAAGCGGAGCGAGCTTCGGGAGGGGGGCGTGTTGCTGAACTCCTCCCCCCTCCCGAAACCGGACGCGCTTCGCTTGCCGGTTTCGACCTCCCCTCAAGGGGGAGGTTACGCGGCGGCATCGTCGCGGCGCTCGTCTTCGCCTGCCTCCTCGCCCCCGCGGCGCCGGTGGCGCTCAGGATCGCCGTCGCGCATGTCGCGCTGCCGGACCTTCATCCGGAGACCGGCAGAGTCGTGCTCGATCGGAACGGCAAGCTGCTTCGCGCCTTTCAGACCTCCGACGGCGCTTGGCGGCTTCCGGCGACGCTCGCCGACGTCGATCCGATCTTCGTCGACACGCTGATCGCCTACGAGGACCGGCGCTTCCGCGAGCATCACGGCGTCGATGTCAGGGCACTCTTCCGCGCCGCCTTCCAGCTCGTGACCCATGGCCGTCCGGTCTCCGGCGCCTCGACGCTGACGATGCAGGTGGCGCGCCTGCTCTACGACCAGCAGACGCGCAGCCTCGGCGGCAAGGTCGAGCAGATCATGACGGCACTGGCGCTCGAACGGCGTCTCTCCAAGGACGACATCCTGAACCTCTACCTGACGCTCGCGCCCTATGGCGGCAACATCGAGGGAATCCGCGCCGCGTCGCTCGCCTATTTCGGCAAGGAGCCGAAGCGGCTGACGCCGGCACAGGCCGCGCTCCTCGTCGCGCTGCCGCAGGCGCCGGAGAGCCGCCGGCCCGACCGCGCGGCGCCGGAGGTCGTGCGCGCGGCGCGCGAACGCGTGCTGGAACGCGCCGAGGAGGCCGGCGTCTTCACCGCCGAGGACGTCGCCGCGGCGGATACGGAGGCGGTGCCGGACCGCCGCCGCCCCTTCCCGATGCTCGCCGCCCACACGGCCGAGCGGCTGATCGCCGAGCAGCCGGACAAGCCGGCGCTGCACACCACCATCGACGCCCAGATGCAGGCGCAGCTTGAATCGCTCGCGGCGGAGCGCGCGGCGAGTCTCTCCGACTCCGTCTCGGTGGCGATCCTCGTCGCCGACCATGCGACGGGCGAGATCCTCGCATCGGTCGGCTCCTCCGGGCTTTTCGACGAGCGCCGCGACGGCTTCATCGACATGACGCGTGCCGTGCGCTCGCCCGGCTCGACGCTGAAGCCGCTGATCTATGGCCTCGCCTTTGAGCTCGGCATCGCGCATCCGGAGACGCTGATCGACGACAAGCCAATCGATTTCGCCGGCTATCAGCCGGAGAATTTCGACCGCGAGTTCCACGGCACCGTCACGCTCCGGCGCGCGCTGCAGCTTTCGTTGAACGTGCCGGCGATCGAACTTCTGGAAGCCGTGGGGCCGGCGCGGCTCGTCGCCCGCATGCGCCGCGCCGGCGCCGATCCGGTGCTTCCCGACCTCTCGCCCCCAGGGCTCGCCATCGGGCTTGGCGGGGTCGGCGTGACGCTGACCGATCTCGTAAGGATCAGCGCGGCGATCGCGCACGGCGGAACGGCGGTGCCCCTCACCTTCGACATGGACCGGCAGCCGAGCTTTGCCGTGCCTGAGAAGGTGCTCGACGAGCGCGCCGCCTGGTACGTCGCATCGATCCTCGCCGGGGCGCCGGGACCGGATCACGTCTCGCCCGGCTCGATCGCGTTCAAGACCGGCACCTCCTACGGCTACCGCGACGCCTGGGCGATCGGCTTCGATGGCGAGCACGTGATCGGCGTCTGGGTGGGGCGGCCGGACGGCGCGCCGGTTCCCGGCCTGATCGGCATCGATGCCGCGGCGCCGATCCTGATGGACGCCTTCGCGCGGATCGGCGGCACGACGCCGCTTCGCGCCGCACCGCCGGGCATCATCGAGGCGACGACGGCGAGCCTCCCCGCACCGCTTCGCCGCTTCCGTTCGCCGAACGAGCCGCATGTCGCGGTGGCGAACTCGCCTGAGATCGCCTATCCGCCGCAAGGTGTGCGGATCGATCTCGGGATCGAGGACGGCGATCCGATGCCGCTCGCCTTGAAGGCGCGCGATGGCGCGCCGCCCTACACCTGGTTCGTCGACGGCGCGCCGATCGGCACGACGTCCTTCGACGGCAGTTTCAGCTACCAGCCGAGCGGGCCGGGCTTTTTGAGCCTGATGGTGATCGACGCCGACGGCGCGTCGTCGACCAGCACTGTGTTCGTGGAATAAAGGCGGCGCGGCTGCTTCGGCAGCCACCCTCTCACTCTGGGTGAGGGTCAATATTCCTTCTCGAAGAACAGGCCGAGGCTTGAATCGCCTTGCGCGTCGATGCCGGCGCGCGCCTTCACGTCCTTGGTCACGTCGAGGTCGATGGTGACGCGCGAGCTATCGGTCGTCGCGCCCTGCTGGACGCCGACATAGACGTTCTCCGTAACGTAGCGGCCGGCGGCGACCGAGGTCTGGCCCGCCTCGTCGGTGACGATGTCGAGATTGTCGAGCCCGGTCGTGGCGCGAAGCCGGCTCAAGATGCCGCCCGATCCGCCGGCGAGCTCCGAGGCCGCAGCCGCGAGCCGCGCCACCTGCAGCGGCGACAATTCGCTAATGCCCTTCCCGAAGATCAGACGCGCCAGAATCTCGTCCTGCGGCAGCTCCGGCGACGAGGTGAAGGTCACCTGCGGATCGGAGGCGCGGCCGGAAACCGTGACCGTGATCGTCGTGTCGCCGTTCCGCGTCGAGCCGGAAAACTGGATCAACGGATCGAGATCGCCGGCGAAGGTTATGGTGCCGCTATCGAAGGTGATCCTGTGGGTCAGGACATCGAGCCGGCCACGCACCATGTCGAAACCGCCGGACGCGGTCAGCAGGTCGAGCGGACCGAGCAGGCGCAGGCTGCCGCCGAATTCCGCATCGAGCCCGCGACCGCGCACGAAGATCCGCCGCGGCGCGCTGACCCGCACGTCGAGGCGGATGGCGGATGCGGACGGTCCGCTTGTCGCAGCGCCTTCCTGCCGCGGATGCGCAAGCGCCAGCGTCTCCTCGACCGGCGGCGGCGGATCGACGTGCTCGACCGAGACGGCAACCGAATCGCTCGGCAGCTTGTCGGGGATCGTAATCTCGGCGCGGTCGAGCGTCACCTTGCCCTGCAGCAGCGGACCTTCGGCGAAGCGCCCGCTGAGCTTCAGATCGGCGTCGAAGCGCGCCGCGATCAGCGTGCCGTTCACATAGCGCGCCTGGCGCACCTGCAGCGTCAGATCGACCGGGAAACCCTGGTTCGGATCGAGCCCGATCGAGCCCGTCGCACTGACGGTTCCCTCGCCGCTCAAGGCGCTCAGCTTCTCGATGACGATCTTGTCGCCGGAGACATTGGCGGCGAGCGACAGGTTCTTGAGCACGACCCCGGTTTCCGGATCGACGAAGCCGCCGCCTTCCGACGTGACGTGGCCCGAAAATTGCGGCGCAGACGCCGTCCCCGACACGGCGATGTCAACATTGAGCGCGCCCTGCAGCGCCGCGCCACGCGAGGCGAGCTGCTGGTTGCCGAGCGCCAGCGGCAGCGCGCCCTTCACCTTCAGGTCGAGCGGTGCGGCAGCGGCCGTCCCGATCGTTCCGTCGATATCAACGCCGAGATTGCCGGCACCGCTCAAATGACCCTTCAGCGTCACCTTCTGGCCCGAATAGGCGCCCTGCGCGTTGACACCGACCGCGGCGAGTCCGGCATTCCGCGATGCCGCAACCGAGGCGTCGGCGAACGTGACGTTGAAGGTCACAATTGGTGCCGACGGCGTGCCGCGCACCGTCACGGTACCGGAGACCGTGCCCTGGGCCGCGAGGTCCGGCTTGACGCTGTTCACCAGCGCCGCCGGCACCGACCTGAGCGCCACCGAAATGTCGAGGCTGTTGCTCCCGGCAGCGCCTGAGACAACGATGCTGCCGCCGCTCGTCGAGAGCGTCGTCTTGTCGAACTGCGCCATCCCGCCGGCAATGACGATCTTGGTCGGAGCGGCGAGCTTCAGATCGATCCCCGGGCGCTTATAGGCAAAGCTCTGAAGGCCGATCGCCATGCCTTCTCCGTTCGGGCTGAGGGTTGCTTCGACGTTGGCGTTGCCGTCAGCGAGGCTCGCATCGACCTTGATCGACGTCGCGCCGCCGCTTCTGGTCGCCGTGCCGCTCGCCGTTCTGATGACGAGACCGCCGGTCGGTGAGAGTTCTTGAGCGAAAACTTTCCCTCGATCTCCGGCGCGTGGAAGAGGTCCTGCACCGTGCCGTCGATTTCCGCGGAGGCGAGCGAGACGGTCTCGTAGACGATTCTGTTTGCCGTCCCCGAGAAGGTCGCCGACTGCTTGCCGCCCTCGGCGCTGAGCGCGATCTCGGCGCGCAGCCCGCCCGCCGCCTGCACCAGGAAGAGCGGCGCGACCTTGGAAAGGTCCGGCGAGACGACGCTGAGATCGCCGGAAAGGAGCCCGTCCGCGCCGATCGTGAGCTTGCCGGAGACCTGGCTCTCGCCAACGGCAAACTTGAGATTGTCGAGCAGGCGCGTCCCGTCCTGACCGGCGGAGAGGCTGGCCGAGCCGCGCACCGCGGATTCGCCGAGCGTGCCGCTGATCGCCGCCTCGCCGGATGTCTCAGGCCCCGCGACAACGCCGGAGAAATGCGCCCTCGCGTCGGCGAGCGGCCGGTCCATCAACACGAGATTCGCTCCCGTCGCGTCGAGATCGACCTTCGGCGCATCGCGCGATCCGGTGAGGTTCGCCGAAATCTCCGCCGCGCCTTTGGCGCGCGGCGTCGCCAGCGACAGATCGGCGACGGAGGCGCTGACGGTCAGATCGATCGCCGGATCGGAGAGACGTCCCGTCACCTTCGCAGTCGCGCGGTCGTTCTCCAGTGCAAGCTGGTCGAAGCGGAAGCCTTCCTCGGATCGCGCGATACCGCCCGTCACATGCGTCTCGCCCGCGACGAACGGATCGAGCGGCGCGATCCCAAGCATGAGGTCGGTCGTTGTCCCGTCGAGCTTCAAGTCGAAGAGGCCGGCGGCTGTGATCGAGCCGCTCGCCGTCATGTCGGTCGAGCCCTCTAGCGACCGCCCGGCAAGCGCGGCAAAGCGTGCGAGGTCGTCGGCCGAGGCGGTGAAGCTCCCCTCAAGCTGTTCGCGCGTCGCGCTTCCCGAGAAGCTCGCGGTCGAAGTTCGGCAGCAGTGACGGTGAACGTATCGAAATCGACCGGGCGACCGGCGTTCCACGACCCTTCGCCGGAAATCTTCACCGTCGGCCCGAGCGCGCGATCAAGCGCCGGATCGCTTGCCGTGAACCCCGCCGTCGATCCGTCAACGCTGAAGCTGATTGCGCGCCGGCTCGGCGTTCAACATGTCATGCGCCTCGCCGGACGCATTGATCGCGAAGCCGGCGATCCTTCCGAACGGCGCTTCGACGGTCTGCGCGGAGAGCTGCATCTGCCATGGCGCGTCGCTTCCCGCATCGAGCGCCGCATCGACATGCAGGCCGGCGACAGAGATGTCGTTTGGAACGAAGGGAAGCCGTACCTGCCCTGCCCCGCCGACAGCCAGCGAGAGCTTGGCGTTCTCGGGGAAGAAGTCGGCGGCGAGGACACCCGACGCCGAAAGGTCGGTGCTTGCGGAGTGGAAGGTTGCGGAGCGGATCGTCAGCCGCCCGTCGTCGCCGCGGATGAGGTCGAAGCCGAGCCGGCTCTCGCCCTTGAGCAGCACCGCATAGTCTTCCGGCGCGAGCGTCTCGAGCGCCGCCGCGAGGTCGGCCCGCACCTGATAGCCGGCATCGGCCCGCACGATCGACATCGCGCCGGCAAGCACGCGCTTGTCGGCGGCCTTCACCTCAAGATTGGCCTGCCATTTGTCGAGCGGCCCGCTGCCGGAAAGCGCCACCGACATGGCGGGGCTGCCGCGAAGCCCAAGGAGGTCCGCCGCGATCCCGCCCGCTGGCTCCGCGAGCTTCAGATCGGCGGTCAGGAGCTTCTTCGCCGGCTCGAGCCGCAAGTTCAGGCTGAGCGTGCCGGCGCGATCCTGGCGGTCGACCGAAAGCTGCGCCGCGAGCGCGTCCTCGCTAAGCCGCGCCGAGCCGGATGCCACGAGCTCCGCCTTCGCGCCAACGACCGGTTCCGCCAGCGTCACGTTCGGCAGCGCGATCGCCCGAATGTTGATGGCGATCGGCGGCGCGCCGACGCCGCCCGCCGATCCGGATGCTTCGCCGGCAACGGGCTTGCGCAACACGGTGACGCTTTTCGCACGCAGAACGTCGATATCGACCATGCGGTCGAGCAGCGCCGCGCGGTTCCACACCACCTCGACGCCTTCAAGCCTGAGCCACACGCCCTCCTTGTCCGCGACCTCGATGCGGTCGAGCGTCGGATGCGAGGAGAAGATGCCGTGGAAGCCGGTGAGCGAGACATGGCGGTCGGGGGTCGAAAGCAGACCTTCGAGGAAGCGGACGAAGCCCGATTCCCCGTTCTGGTCCTCGGCGAGGGCGGCTCCGACCAGGAGCCCGGTCGCGAGAAGGACGAAAAGAAGTGGCCGCGCGAATCGTCGCCGCATCGTCAGAAAGATTGCCCCAACCCGACGTAAAAAGCGAAGCTTCTGCCGCTGTCCGGATTGATCGGCACCGCCACGTCGAAGCGGAGCGGCCCGAGCGGCGTATAATAGCGCAGCCCGATCCCCGCTCCGACATGAATCTTCTCCGAGAGATCGGGGATCGGATCCTCGTAGGCGGAGCCGAAATCGACGAACGGCACGATGCCGATCGAATCGGTCAGCCGGTAGCGGATTTCCAGCGAGCCCTCGAAGAAAGAGAGCCCGCCGACAACGTCGCCGCCGATCTTCGGGCCGACGGAACGGTAGTCGTAGCCGCGGATCGAGCCGCCGCCACCGAGGAAGAAGCGCCTTGTCGCCGGCACGTCCTCGGTGTCGGCGCCGACGATCGTGCCGAGCGATGCGCGGCCGGCGAGCACCAAGCGCTTGTTTCCGGCAACCGCGTAGTAGCCATAGATCGCGCCCTTGGTGACGATCGCGAAGTTGCCGCCGAGAAGATCGGTGAACGGCTCCGCCTCGAAGGTGCCGCGCAGCCCTTCCGTCGCGTCGAGCTTGTCGTCGCGCGCGTCGTAGTCGAGCTTCGAGGGAAGGCTGACGAGCAGATAGCGGTTCTCGCCGAAGGCGTCGTTGACGTCGGCCCATTCGCCGTTGATCGCGGTGCTTCCGGTCAGCTTGTCGCTGAAGCGGTGCTCAAGGCCGACCTTGGCGGCGATCGTCCGGCTCTCATAGCTGTCGACGAACTCCCGCTCGCCGGAGAGTTTCAAGGTCATGTCGGTGTTGGGCGAAAAGACGCCCGGCCGGCGGAAGGTCGTCGCCAGCGAATAAGAGAAGTCGGTCAGGTCGTTGGCGAAGAGGCGGCTGACGGTGGCGTCGAAGCGCAGGCTCTCCCCGTGGCCGAAGAGATTGCGGTGCATCCAGTAGCCTTCGAGCGTGGCGCCGTCGGTGGTGGCATAGGACACGCCGCCGCCGATCAGATGCCGTTTCCGCTCCCGGAGATTGAAGGTGATCGGAAGCACGCCGTCGGCCCCGACCGCGTCGCCCTCGATGACCGATACGCTGGAGAAGACGCCGAGGTCCTGCAGCCGCTTGCGCGCCCGCTCGATCGTGTCGGGATCGTAGGGCTCGCCCGGCTTGATCGCGATCAGGTAGCGCGCGAAGGCCGGATCGACCCGGTCCGTGCCCGTCACCTGGATTTCGCCGAAGCGCGCGGCCGGGCCGGGTTGCACAGTGAGCGTCACGTCGACGGTCTTGGTGCGGTGGTCGGCAATGACGTTGCGCGTTGCTATCTCTGCCTTCGGATGACCCCGCTGCCGCCACACCTCGATCAGCCGCCCCTCGGTGAAGAGGATCGCGCCGGAGCGGGCGACGGCACCTTTGGTTAGCGTCCAGTCGTCAAGCTTGAGTGCGTCCTTGTCCTCCCGGGTCAGAGGATCGGGCGGCATGCCGTCGATTTGGATCACGCCGAAATGGAAGAGCGGTCCCGGATCGACGGCGACGCTGACCGGCGCCGGATCGGGAAGCTCCGTGTCCGGCCGCATGTCTTCGACCGGCGTGCCGGCGATCTTGATCGCGATGCTGCCGCCGTAATAGCCGTTGGCATAGAGCGCGGCGATGATGCGGCCGTAGTCGCCGCGCGCCCGCGCGATCAGCCCGGCGGTGCCGGGCGGCGGATGCTTCGCCTCGCGCGCCAGGGTCGAGGCGTTGCGGATCGCCTTGGTGAGGCTCTTGTCGTTGCCGACGACGGAGATGTCGAGCGTATAGGGCCTGGCGTCGGGAACGACCGCCGTCTCGTCATTCGTCTCGAAGAATTTGTGCCCGAAGAGCTCGAAGGCGAGCGCCGGAAGCGACGCGCTCGTCGCGATGAGGGATGCTGCCAGGGTAAGCGCGAAGACCCGTCGTCCGGAAGGAGCCGCAAGAAACGCTTGGCCGGCGCGATACCCACTACGCTACGCTCCCCGTTTTCTGGCCGGTCGCGCCCGACCCGCCCGAACGCCGCCCCCTACCCCGTGGGCAAGGCCGCCGAAACTCAAAGCGGCGTGCCCATCATCATCGCCGGCCCGCATGGCGATAATCGGACCGCCAAAACGGCATGTTACCCCTTCATTAACCATCTTGGCAGGCCGGAGAAAAGACGCGGAGTCGGCCCCCAGGCAATCGGCTTTCGGAGGGCGGCTGATCAGCAACACCTCCGCCGAAGCGCCGAGAGCCGGGGCGCGGAGCGAAATCGCGTTGCCGGCCCGAGCGGGGGGCCGAAAGTTTTCTCCTGGCGGCGAGAAACTGAGCAAGCCTTTGCTGTCAGCCCAAATGCCTGTCTCCCATATTGAATTTCGTTCTCCTCAGCACCGGACCGCGCATGCCGACGGAACGCCTTTCAGTCTTTCCGGCCTTTCACAAGGTCTCCGGACGCACCGTTCTCGTCGTCGGGTCGGGGGCGGAGGCGGCGGCAAAGGCGCGGCTTCTCGGCGAAACCGACGCCCGGGTCCGGCTCGTCGCGCCGACGCCGACGGCTGAGCTTTCAGCGCTGGCGGCCGAGCACAATCTCGACCTTCAGGTTCGCCCGTTCGAGGAGGCGCATCTGGACGGCGCGGTGCTCGTCTTCGCGGCGAGCGGTAACGCGGATGAAGACGCAGCTGTCGTTGCCGCAGCGCGCGCGCGGAATATCCCGGCGAACGCGGTCGACAACCCCGACCTCTGCGATTTCTATACGCCCGCAATTGTGAACCGCGCCCCCGTCGCCGTCGCGATCACCTCGACCGGCGCCGGCCCGGTGCTTGCGCAAAAACTTCGCGCCCGCATCGAGGCGATGCTGCCGCCGGGACTCGGCGCGCTGGCGTCGCTCGGACAATCCTTCCGCGCCGCCGCCGATCGCGTTCTACCCAAGGGCCAGCCGCGCCGCCGTTTCTGGTCTGCCTTCTTTGATGGCCGCATCGCCGAGGCCGCGCTCGCCGGAAAGATCGGAGAGGCGCGCCGGCTTGCTTCGCGGCTGCTGACGGAGGCGGAGCAGAAATCCGAGGGTCTGGTCTCGCTGGTCGGCGCCGGACCCGGTGCCGCCGATCTTCTGACACTCCGCGCCCAGCGCCTGCTGCAGGAAGCCGACGTGGTCGTCTACGAGCACGACGTGCCCGAGGCGCTGGTCGCGATGGGTCGCCGCGATGCCGTGCGAATCGCCGCCGGGCGACGCGACGATGTCGCGGCCCTTCTCGTGCGCGAGGCGTCGGCCGGCCGGCGCGTCGTTCACCTCGCGCTCGGCGACGCCGATGCGAATGCGACGACAATGCTCAAGGCGGCCGGAATTCCGTTCGACATCGTACCGGGCGTTGCCGCTCTCGTTGAAGACGCGCGCGTCATGGCGGCTTGAGGCTCGAGATGACCGTGATCACCGCCAACAGCCTCAAGGATGGGCGTGTCGTCTTCCAGACCGCCGGCGGCTGGACGCTCGACATCGACAGGGCCGAGCTTCTGGAAACGAAGGATGCCATCGAGGCCGCGCTCGCGCGCGCCGCGAAGGACGCGGCGGAGAACCGTGTCGTCGATCCCTATGCGATCGAGGTGACGCGCGATGGCGCTCGCCTCGTTCCGGTCAGGCTGCGCGAAAGAATCCGCGCCGCCGGCCCGACCACGGGCAATTCCAAAGTCAAAGACGGCGCCGCCCGCAACGAAGCGGCGTGAGGAAAGACGATGTACCGCTACGACGAATTCGATCATGCCTTCGTCAAGGAGCGCGTTGCGCAATTTCGCGACCAGGTGGCGCGCCGCCTTTCCGGCGAACTCGACGAGGAGCAGTTCAAGCCGCTGAGACTGCAGAACGGCGTCTATCTGCAGCTTCATGCCTATATGCTCCGGATCGCCGTGCCCTACGGCACGCTCGACCCGCGCCAGGTCAGGATGCTCGCGCATATCGCGCGCACCTATGACAAGGGCTACGGCCACTTCACCACGCGGCAGAACCTGCAGTTCAACTGGCCGCAGCTGAAGGACGTGCCGGACATCCTGGCGGACCTCGCCTCAGTCGAGATGCACTGCATCCAGACGTCCGGAAACTGCATCCGCAACGTCACCGCCGACCATTTTGCCGGCGTCTCCGCCGACGAGGTCGCCGATCCGCGGCCCTATGCGGAGATTCTCCGGCAATGGTCGTCGATCCACCCGGAGTTCATCTTCCTGCCGCGGAAATTCAAGATCGCCGTCACCGGCGCGCCGGTCGACCGCGCGGCGATCAAGTTCCACGACATCGGCTACGAGGTGAGGCTGAACGACAAGGGCGAGCTCGGCTTCGCGGTCTTTATCGGCGGCGGCATGGGCCGCACTCCGATGCTCGGCAAGAAGATCCGCGACTTCCTGCCGGAGGAGGATCTGCTGGCTTATTCGGAGGCGATCCTGCGCGTCTACAACATGCACGGACGCCGCGATAACAAGTACAAGGCGCGCATCAAGATCCTGGTGCACGAGACCGGCGTCGAGGAGCTGACGCGCGACATCGAGGCGGAGTTCGAAAAGAACCGCCACGGCGTGCTCAGACTGCCGGAGGAGGAAGTCCGCCGCATCGCCGCCTACTTCGCGCCGCCCGCCTATGAGAAGCGGCCGGATGTCAGCCCGGCGCTTGAGCGTGCGCGGCTCGCCGATCCGTCCTTCGACCGCTGGGTTCGCCATAACGTCAGCCCGCACCGGGCACCGGGTCATGCGATCGTGACCATCTCGCTGAAGCCGATCGGCGGCGTTCCGGGCGATGCGACCGCCGACCAGCTCGACCGTATCGCCGACATTGCGGAGCGCCATTCCTTCGGCGAGGTGCGCGTCAGCCATGAGCAGAACCTGGTCCTGCCGCACGTCACCAAGGACGACCTGAAGGAGGTCTACGACCTCCTGGTCGCGGCCGGTCTCGAGACGGCGAACGCCGGGCTCGTCACCGACATCATCGCCTGCCCCGGGCTCGACTATTGCGCGCTCGCCAATGCCCGCTCGATCCCGATCGCGGAACGCATCTCCGAGCGCTTCGCCGACCTCGGCCGCCAGGAGGAGATCGGCGCGCTGAAGATCAAGATCTCCGGCTGCATCAATGCCTGCGGCCACCACCATGCCGGCCACATCGGCATTCTTGGCGTGGAGAAGAAGGGCGAGGAGTTCTATCAGATCACGCTCGGCGGCTCGGGCGACGAGACGGCGTCGATCGGCGAGATCGTCGGCAAGGGCTTTTCGACCGACGAGATCGTCGACGCGGTCGAGACGCTCGTCGGCACCTATCTCTTGAAGCGCGAGAGCGCGGCCGAGCCGTTCCTGGAGACCTATCGCCGCCTCGGGGCCGCACCGTTCAAGGAGGCGCTCTATGGCACTGCTTGACACGATCGCTCGGCCCTTCGACGAGGCGCAGCCGGCCGCAGCGCATGCGGCGCTCCTGAACGACCGGCTCGCCGGACGCCCGACGCGCGACGTGCTTGCCGAGCTGATCGAGCGCGAATTTCCCGGGCGGATCGCGCTCGTCTCGAGCTTCGGCGCCGATTCCGTCGTGCTTCTGCATCTTGCGGCGTCGGTCGATCCGGCACTGCCGGTGATCTTCATCGACAGCGGCAAGATGTTCGGCTCGACGCTCCACTATCGCGACGAGATCGTCGCGCGGCTCGGGCTGAAGGACGTGCGCGTCGCCCGCCCCGACCCCACGCTCCTGGCTGCCCACGATAGCGATTCTGGGCTCTGGCTGCGCGATCCCGACAAGTGCTGCGCCATCCGCAAGGTGGCGCCGCTCGCCCGCGCGCTCTCCGGCTTCGACGCCTGGCTTTCCGGCCGCAAGCGCTATCAGAGCGGCAAGCGCACAAAGCTCCCGCTGATCGAGGCGGATGGCGACCGCATCAAGATCAACCCCCTCGCCGAATGGACGCGCGCCGACCTCGACGCCTATCGCGCGCGCTATGACCTGCCGGAGCATCCGCTGGTGGCCGAGGGGTTCCGCTCAATCGGCTGCATGCCCTGCACGACGCGAGTCGCCGATGGCGAGGACGAACGTGACGGCCGCTGGCGCGGCACCGACAAGACCGAGTGCGGCATCCACTTCGGACTTCCGGCGCTGGAAACCAACGGGAGCGGCATATGAGCGAAGCGACGATCTGGAAGGACGGCGCCTTCCGGCCCGACGCGTGGGTGCAGCATGCGCCCGAGGCCGCCGTCGCTGGCGACGCGCCGCTGCTGGTACCACTTGCGGCGTTCCTCGCCGAGCCCGAACGCTTCCTCGCGCACAAGGGCTCGCTCGGCGTTTCGGTCGCGGCGGGCGAGGCGATCGATGCCCTGGCGCCTTACCTTTCGCGCCTCGCCATGATCGCGCTCGCCTTCCCGAAATTCTCCGACGGGCGCTCCTACTCAGCGGCGCGGCTTTTGCGCGAGCGGATGAGCTTCGAGGGCGAGCTGCGCGCATACGGCGACGTGCTGTCTGACCAGATTCCGCTGATGCGCCGCTGCGGCATCGACAGCTTCGAGGTCGTCCACAGCCGACGCGCGCCGCGCTCCAGACCGACCGGCTCGCCGAGATGCACCACTTCTACCAGCCGCTCGCAACCGCCCCGCATGAGGCGCCAGCCGGCACGCGGCCGTGGCTGAGGCAGCCGTCGGCGACGCTTGAACGGCCGTGAGGTGAATGATATCTATCATTGGTAGATATCAAAGGCGCGCCGGTGAACAAGCCTACCAACAAGGCCAAGCTTTTCTGGACGGGACGTTCGCAAGCTGTTCGTCTGCCGAAGGAATTTCGCTTCGAAGGCACCGAGGTCAACATCCGCCGCCAAGGCGACGCGGTGGTGCTTGAGCCCGCGAAGAAGGACTACTCCAAAGACTGGGCCTGGCTCGATGAGATGGCCGCAAAGATTGGCGGCAGGTTTCTTGAAGAGGAAATTGAGGAACCGGAGCCGCAGGAGAGACCGGCTCTCGACAAGCTCTTCAAGTGATCAAATTCATCCTCGACACGAATGTCGTCGTGGCGCTTCTCAATGATCCGAATTCTCCGCTTGGAGAGCGGATACGCGCACACCCGCGGGACGCACTGGCCATATCGGCGGTCGTTGCGCACGAGCTCTATTTCGGATCATTCGCGAGCCGGCGGCGGAACGTCAACCTCGAGGCCGTAGACCGCCTGCCGTTTGCCGTCGTCCCTTTCGATGCGGCGGATGCCCGGTCCTCCGGTGAGGTCCGCGCAGCGCTCCGCTCGGCGGGCACGCCGATCGGACCCTACGACGTGCTGATCGCCGGTCAGGCGATCGCCCGCAATCTAACTCTTGTCACCAACAACGCGCGCGAGTTCGCTCGCGTGCCCGGCCTCGCAGTCGAGGACTGGCTCGCCGGCTGAAGGCGCCTCAGCGCACCAGCACGTTCTTGAACTGCCAGGGGTCGCTTGCGTCGATGTCGTCGGGGAAGAGGCCCGACGGCCGGCCGGCGAGCGGCGTCCAGTCGGTGTAATAGCCCTTCACCGGGCCGAGATAGGGAACCTGCACCTCAAGACAGCGGCGATAGTCCATCTCGTCGGCTTCGACGATTCCAGCCTCAGGATTCTCCAGCGCCCACACCATGCCGGCGAGCACCGCGGAGGTCACCTGCAGCCCGGTCGCGTTCTGATGCGGAGCCAGGTCGCGCGTCTCGTCGATCGAGAGCTGCGAGCCGTACCAATAGGCGTTCTTTGCGTGTCCGTAGAGGAGCACGCCGAGTTCGTCGACGCCGTCGACGATCTCGTTCTCGTCGAGGATGTGCTGCCCCTTCTCATGCAGCTCGCCGGAGCCGAACACCTCGTGCAGCGAAAGCACTGCGTCGTTGGCGGGATGGTAGGCGTAGTGGCAGGTCGGCCGGTAGACGACGTTGTCACCGTCTTTCAGCGTGAAGAAGTCGGCGATCGAGATCAACTCGTTATGCGTCACCAGGAACCCGTATTGCGGTCCGGGCGTCGGACACCATGTCCTGACGCGCGTATTGGCGCCGGGCTGCAGCAGGTAGGCGCCAGCACGTGGGCCCATCTCGTGCAGGCGTCCGTTTTCCGGCAGCCACTTCTCATGCGTGCCCCAGCCCATCTCCGCCGGCTGCATGCCCTCCGACATGAAACCCTCGACAGACCAGGTGTTGACGAAGACGTCCATCGGTTTTGGCTTCTTGGAGCGCTGCGTATCGCGCTCGGCAATATGGACGCCCCTGACGCCGACGTCGCGCATCAGCCGCGCCCAGCCCTCCCGATCGTCGACGGCCGGCTCGTCGAACGCGTGGCCGAGATCGTTCGCGAGATTGACCAGCGCCTGCTTGACGAACCACGACACCATGCCGGGGTTGGCCCCACAGCACGAAACCGCCGTCGTACCGCCCGGGTGCCTCGCCTTTTCGTCGCGCACCGTCGTGCGCAATGCGTTGTTAGTGCGCGCCTCCGACGACGCGGTCGCATCGAAATAGAAGCCAGGCCATGGCTCCACCACGGTGTCGATATAGAGGGCGCCGACCTCGCGGCAGAACCGCATCAGCTCCAGCGAGGACGTGTCGACTGAGAGATTGACGCAGAAGCCCTGGCCCTCCCCCTCCGTCAGGAGGGGCTTCAGGAGATGCGGGAAGCGATCGGGCACGACCTCCTGATGGATGAAGCGGATGCCGTGCTGGTCGAGGATGGAGCGGCCGCTGTCGCTCGGATCGACTACCACCATGCGGCTCGTATCAAATTTGAAATGGCGCAGCAGCAGTGGCAGCGTTCCGCGTCCGATCGAGCCGAAGCCGATCATCACGATCGGCCCGTTGATCGTGGCGTAGACAGGCCAGTCCCCCATACGTCTTCTCCCAAGAGCGGGTATTCGCACCCGCCGTTCGGGTGGCAGGAATGCGACGTGGCGGGGGATTGTCAACAGCGTCTGCCGCAAAAAGCGGCCGCAAATCAGGCGAGAAGCTGCGCCTTGGGAAGCTCGAGCATGTAGTTGAGCCCGCTCGCGGGGAAGGACAGCGCGGCAGCTCCGCTGACCGCCATCGGGACCACGTCCGTCAGCATCAAGATCCCGAAACTGCGCCCGCTCGGCTCGTGCGTCCCGGCGCCGCTCGTCTCCGTCCAGGAGAAGCGGTAGCGTGTGGAATCCCCACTGCTCTTCTCGAAGCGCACGACGATCACGCCGTCGTCGCGCGACAGCGCACCGTATTTCATCGCATTGGTCGTAAGCTCATGCAGCGCCAGACCGACATATTGCGCGGCGTTCGGGCGAAGATAGGCGTTCTCTCCCTCCGTCACCACGGCGGCCAGCCGATTGTCCGCGTAGAGCGCCAGCTGCGACTGGACCAGGTCGAAGATGCGCGCGCCGCGCCAATCGGCATCGGTCAGGACGTCGTGGGCGCGCGACAGGGAAAAGATGCGTCCGTTTAAGCGGGTCAGGAACTGCTCCGTCGAAGATGCGCTTTCCGCCGTCTGCCGCGCGATTCCCTGGATGACGGAGAGCAGGTTCTTCGAGCGGTGCGCAAGTTCGCGGAGCACGATCCTGAGATGCTCGTCCTGCACCTTGCTCTCGGTGATGTCGATCAGGGCGAGGACCGTGCCAACCGCCGCGCCCTGTTCGAAATGCGGGCGCACGTCGACGCTGAACCAGCGCGGGCCGCGTGCACCGGAAAGCTCGACCTCGAGCAGCCGACTCTCGCCGGCCGCGAGCGCCGCATGCTTCGCCGTGGCAAGCTTTGCCGCCGTCTCAGCGGGAAAGACCTCGTGGTCGAGCTTCCCGACGAGGTCACTGGAGACCTCCGGCGGTGCGTTGAAGAGCCATGTATAGCGGCCGTCATGGTCCGCCGCGGCCAAGCTCACCCGAGAGCCCGCAAGTGCCGCCTCACACCGAGACCAATAACCCCCAGCCGGTCCTCCACTTACTCCGGAGCCGGTGCCCTTTGCCACGCGTCGTGGAGCCATGAAGAGGTACGCTGCGTTCCATTTCGCCGGCGTCTGCTTCCCCTTGGACGCCAGCATTGCTTCGTGACCGTTATGACCGGGTGGCGATCCCGCAGCCCGATCGAAAAACCTGCCGTCGGAACGCTCACCGTTCCGCGCGCTGCTCGAAAAACAGCGCCTGGCTAATGACCGCCTTTACGGTCTCCGGCTGAAATGGCTTGGTGATCAGAAAGGCGGGCTCCGGCCGCTCGCCGGTCAGAAGCCGCTCCGGATAGGCGGTGATGAAGACCACCGGCACGGAGAACGAGCTCAGCATCTCGTTGACCGCATCGAGCCCGGAGCTGCCGTCGGCAAGCTGGATGTCGGCAAGCACCAACCCGGGTTTCCTCGAATTGACCGCCGAGATCGCCTCGGCGTGGGTGCGGGCCACGCTGTTGACGCGGTGGCCGAGGGAGCGGACGAGCGAATCGATGTCCATCGCGATCAGCGGCTCGTCCTCTATGATGAGCACGTCGGTGGCGACCTGCTCGGCGATCTCGCGGCCAGCCTGGTCGATAAGCCTGGCGACTTCGTCGATCGATATGCCGAGAATCTCGGCGATCTCGGGGGGCGTGAACTCTTCCACCGCCATCAGCAGGAAAGCCTGGCGCGCCGGCGGGGTGATCGCCCCGAGCCGGCGTGATGCGTCGTCCATATCCTCCGGCTCAAGCACCTCACTCGTGAGATTGACATCGAGCGCGTTCCAGCTCCGGCAGAAGGCCTTAAACAGCGCGATGCGAGGATCGGCGGCCAGATCGAAGGACTCCGGATCGGCAACCAATGCTTCGAGCACGCTCGCCACATAGGCGTCGCCACTCTGCTGGCTGCCGGTCAGGGCACGCGCGAAGCGGCGAAGATAGGGGAGGTGCGGCGCGACATTGGCGGCAAGCGACATACGGTCAGACCTCGATTATCGGCGGGATCGGCAAACCACCCATAACCCGGGAACGCCGGTCCGGGCCGCAGGTTCCCGCTTTTCTTTGCCGGCACTCAATTCTTCTCAGCCTTGTCGCTGAATGATGGCAGACACGCAAGCTGCGCAGATCTCCTTTCGTTGCATCGCAACACGGATTCGGTCTAGACCGCGCGCGGACGCGCCCGCCGGAGTCGGCTCCTTGATCCAACGTATCATACCCGTCCCAGCCTTCGACTACGTCGTCTTCGGAGGCACGGGCGACCTCGCCCGCCGCAAGCTGGTGCCTGCCCTCTACCAGCGGCTGAGGGGCGGCCAGGTCACGCAGGGGAGCCGCATTATCGCCGTGTCGCGGCGGGAAATGTCGGACGACGACTACCGCAACGCCATGCGCGAGGCGCTTCACCAGTTCCTGCCGCGTGAGGACTGCGAGCCGGCGGTCGTCGATCAATTCCTCGGCATGCTCCACTACGTCGCCGCCGACGTGACGGGCGACGCCGGCTGGGACCGACTTTGCGACCTGCTGCAGGCCGGCACGGAGAATGTGCGCGCCTTCTATCTCGCCGTCGGCCCCGACCTTTTTACCGAAATCTGCAAGGGGATCGGACGCCGCGGCCTGGTGACGCCGAACACGCGCGTCGTGATCGAGAAGCCGATCGGCCGCGATCTCGCCTCAGCGATGCAGGTCAACAATGCGGTCGGAGCAGTGTTCACCGAGGAGCAGATCTTCCGCATCGACCACTACCTCGGCAAGGAAACCGTCCAAAATCTGATGGTGCTGCGTTTCGGCAACGTGCTCTACGAGCCGCTGTGGAACTCCGCGCATGTCGACCATGTGCAGATTACCGTGGCGGAGACGCTCGGCGTCGGCTCGCGCGGCGGCTACTACGATACGTCCGGCGCGCTGCGCGACATGGTCCAAAATCATATGCTGCAGCTTCTCTGCCTGGTGGCGATGGAGCCGCCCGACAGCTTTGACGCCAACGCCATCCGCGACGAGAAGCTGAAGATCCTGAAGGCGCTGAAGCCGATCGGGCCGGAGACGGCGGAGATCGTCACGGTGCGCGGCCAGTACCGCGCCGGCGCGTCGAATGGCGGCGCCGTGCCGGGCTACCTCGAGGAGATCGGCGCGGCGGCAAGCAACACCGAGACCTTCGTGGCGGTGAAGGCGGAGATCTCCAACTGGCGCTGGGCGCACGTGCCGTTCTATCTCAGGACCGGGAAGCGCCTGCCGACGCGCGTGTCGGAGATCGTGGTGGCGTTCAAGCCCATCCCGCATTCGATCTTCCCCAAGGACGCCGGCACCGTCGTCGCCAACCGGCTGGTGCTCCGTCTGCAGCCGGACGAGGGCGTCAAGCAGTGGATCATGATCAAGGACCCCGGCCCGGGCGGCATGCGGGTCCGCCACGTGCCGCTCGACATGAGTTTCGCCGACGCCTTCCACGTCCGCCATCCCGACGCCTACGAGCGGCTGCTGCTCGACGTGGTGCGCGGCAACCAGACGCTCTTCATGCGGCGCGACGAGGTGGAGGCCGCGTGGCGCTGGATCGACCCGATCCGCGAGGCCTGGGAGCAGGCCGGCATGCCCCCAAAACCCTACACCGCCGGCAGCTGGGGCCCCTCCGCCGCCATCGCCCTCATCGAGAGGAACGGCAGCACCTGGCACGAAGACTAGGGGCACGAAGACCAAGCCGCCCCTCCCCGCCAAAAATCAGGCGCTCTCCCGCGCCCGATGTTCAGGAACAGGACTTCGACTGAAGCCGGTGAAGCGCCTCGCGTTTCGCCGCGCCGCTCTTCGATTCGAACAGCACTGAACCCAAAAATGTTCGGAAGAGAGCGCAGTGCGGAGCCGATGAAAACAGGCGGTCGTCGCATCCGCGAGGTTGAACAGGCGCCTCAGGCACCTCTCCCCCTCATCCTGAGCCTGTCGAAGGGGCGGGGGAGAAGGTCTGGGTGAGGGGGAAGGCCGCACCCTTTCCCGTCGTCATTGCCGGGCTTGACCCGGCAATCCATTCCGTGGCGCCGGCGGCGACCTGACCGTTACGGAATGGATGCCCGGGTCAAGCCCGGGCATGACGACATTCTGATAAGTCGGGAACCTGATAAGTCGGGAACCCTCGCCCGTTTATCCCCGCCCGGCGCGAGCCGGTTAAGACATCCGCCATGCCTTACGCATCGCGCTATCCGCTGGAGACTATCGAGGCCGCCCGCACGCTTTATCGCGAAGGGACGCGCGTGCGCGACATCGCGCAGGCGACCGGGATGAGCGTCGGCGCGCTCTATTATCACCTCGACGGCCACGCCCTCCCCGGCCTCGCGCCACCCCGCCTGCCGCGCCGCCGCGAGGTCGAGCGGGCGGCAATGCCGATGCCGTCGCGCGGCCGCCAGCGCCTCGCCGCCCGGCTTTTCAAGGCGGCGGAGAAGCAGGCGAAGAAGATCGAGCGCTCGCTGACCTGGGAGTTCCAGCGCAAGGAGGACCGCAAAGAGGACCTTGCGGCGCTGCGCGAGCTGACGCGCATTTTGCGCGACCTGTCGGTGATGGAGGAGGCTGCGCGCGAGGCCGGGCGGCGGGAGCGGCGGGAGCGCGGCAGCGTCGAGCATGAGCATGAGCAGGCGCTGGCGGTGGAGGGACGCGCGGTGGTGGTGAGCCGGACGAAGATGGGCTGAGGGCGGTGGTTGCCGTCTTCGCCCGGATGGGCACCCGATCCACGCGCTCTCCAATCCACAGAACCCAGCAGGTGCGGTCTCTTCTCGCCCTACATAGATGCCTCCGCCAGCCTGCGTTCTAGATCGGTGAGAAGCGGCTCCACTGTCGCGACCAGATCACTTCGACCCGCGATCACAGCCGGCAAATTGATCTCGGGCAGCGGAAGCGAGACCTCTAACACGTCAATTGGAAAGCGCCCTACGATGCCCTGGGCAATCAAAGCGCTACAAACGTCAACGACTAGATTTCCAGAATACCCAAAGGCTCCGACGTCTGGCCTCAATCCTGTTACTATCCTTCGGTCCTTGGGCATTGCCCAATATTGAGCGCGGCACGCCTCCGCGCGATCAAAGAGGTCGTTCAGACGTAATGCCAGAATTTCTTCCCCCGCGGACTCCGCCAATTGATCAAGGGAAGTGACCTGAACGTTGGTAAGCCTCGCCGCCTCAATCGCTCCACTCTGAAAGCCTTTCTCGGCTAACAGAATGCCACGATCAGCACCCACGTCTGCAACGATCTCTCGAAGCGCCAAGACATGAAGCTTAGAGACGGGGGAGGCCCACTGCTTGCATTCTATCAGCCAAGTGAGATCAAACCCCAGAAAGTTCGCACGCACAAGCACGTCAATCTCGTGCTTCGTCCGCACTCCGTTGACTGTGACATTAGTTGCCGCATCCCACCCAACTGATTTGAAGAAAGCGGCAGCACGCTTGGCCTGCTGCCGGTTCCGCAGACACCGAGTTAGGTGTTTTTATGGAACCGGAGGTGGGTCATGGAGAGACGGAAGTTTACGCGGGAGTTCAAGCTTGAGGCGGTGCGCCTGATCAAGGATCGGGGCGTGTCCTATGTGCAGGCGTCGCAGGACCTGGGCGTGCACGTGTCGCAATTGCGCGATTGGGTGAAGAAGTTCGCCGACGACCCGCAATACGCTTTCCCGGGTCACGGCCAGATGAAGCCGGAGCAGGCTGAGATCGCGCGGCTGCAGCGCGAAGTGATCAAGCTGAAGGCGGAGCGGGACATTCTAAAAAAAGCCGCGGCCTACTTCGCGAAGGAATTGATGTGAAGTTCGGCTTCATTGCGAAGCACCGGGGGATCTGGCCGGCGGCATGGTTGTGCGGGGCGCTCGGTGTCTCGCGGGTGGGTTCTATGCCTGGCTGACGCGACCGCGCAGCCAGCGCAGCCGTGACGACGAAGACCTGGGGGCGAGGGTTCGCGCCAGCTTCCTCGCCAGCGATCGAACCTATGGGGCAAGGCGAGTGTGGCACGACCTTCTCGCCGAGGGTGCCTCGTGTGGATTGCATCGGATCGAGCGGCTGATGCGGCTCCAGGCTCTCAGAGCGCGGCCGCGACGGCGGCGCCTGCCGCCCGATCTGGGTGAGCGGCAGGTCGGTGCCGTCGCTCCCAACGTGCTCGATCGCGGCTTCGAAGCGCCGGCTCCCAACCGCAAATGGATCGCTGACTTCACCTATGTGTGGACGGCGGAAGGCTGGCTCTATGTCGCAGCGGTCATCGATCTGTTCTCCCGGCGCGTGGTGGGTTGGTCGATGAAGGCGGAGATGACCGCCCAGCTCGTGACCGACGCGCTGATGATGGCGATCTGGCGACGCGGCAAGCCCGATGCCCTGCTGCATCATTCCGATCGCGGCAGCCAATACACCAGCGAGCAGTTCCAGCGGCTGATGGCCGATCACGGCGTCGTCTGCTCGATGAGCCGGTCGGGCAACGTCTGGGACAATGCGGCGATGGAGAGCTTCTTCTCCTCGCTGAAGACGGAGAGGACGGCGCGCAAAACCTACAGGTCGAGAGATGAAGCGAAGGCCGACGTGTTCGACTATATCGAGCGCTTCTACAATCCGAGACGACGGCACTCGACGATCGGCTATCTCAGCCCCATGGAGTTCGAGATGCAGGCCGGATTAGCTTAAGCGGGTGTCAACCGAACCGGCAGCAGGCCAAGTCAGCCAAAGTAGGCGCAGACAGCCATAGCTCTTTTGTAAAGGCAGGGTGGCCTAATCGGCGCGCCAACTCGGGGCTAAAATGACCATTTGCCGCCACCCCAGCGAGGAAAGGCTTTATGTCCTTTTTGAACTTCGCAGGCTGCAGGCCAAGGCGAATGTGATTGTAAAGAATCTGTTCGCGCTCATCTTTAGTAAGCTGTTCGACCCGAATGACTACCTGCAACTTATTAAGCACCGGCAGCGCTGATTCCCTTTAGAAGATTTCGAGCGTTACGATAAATGTAGTCGCGCGACGTAAAGACGAATCGCGCGCCCCGCCGAATGGCACCACGAATGTGCGTAAACGCACCATTCCAATCGACAGTCGCCTGCCAGTCCAGTGTGCGTAACACCGAAGGCGTCATCAACCCAAAAGAATTGCTTGGGCTCGTTCGGATTGGAATGCGCAGCGAAGTCGTTTGCATCCCGGATCTTCAGAGTTGAGCAACCCCACTCGTCGACGGCGCCAAGTGCCAAAGATGCTGCTATAGCGGACTTGCCACATGCCGGCTCACCCAACAGCAAGACAAAACCGTGTTCCACAAGAGCCTTGGCGCTACTTCGATATGCGTCCGTGATAACAAATTTTGCAAGATCATCACCCATCGCACTGAGAATTTCTCGGGCCTGATCGTAAGCGCGCTGATCGAGAATTTGGCCGAGATCGCCCAAACCATAGACTCGTGGCACGAGCATTCGCAGACGCGGCAACTCCCGAATAAATTGGCTAATCCGATCCGATCCGTAGCAAAGACATCTCGCTATGCCGGGAACAATTTCAAATGCTGCGCGAATTTCTTCATCCGCTTTGCCTGTGAGGCGCATGTTCGTAAAGAGGATGTAGTTGTCGGCCAGGCCGCGCGAGGCAAGTCGCCGCGCTTTGGCTAGTGGTCTCTGCCTGACAAAAGAATCCCTGTTGGGATTCCTTTCGGCGGGTTGGCGTGCGAGTCTGGTGCATGCGTACCGGAATTTCCATCTCGCTCAGCCGCTCCGACCGCAACCGACTTGAGGCCATCACCAGGGATCGCAATGCGCCGCAGAAGCATGTTTGGCGCGCGGCGATCATCCTGCTGAGCGCCGATGGCATCGGCACCAACGCGATCATGCGACAGACCGGGACATCGAAGACCTGTGTCTGGCGCTGGCAGGAGCGCTTTATGCGGAGGGCGTCGACGGCCTTCTGCGCGACAAGACGCGCCCCTCGCGCATTCCGCCGCTGGGCCGGGAGGTGATCGAACGCGTGGTCGCGCTGACGCAGACGCGAGCCGCCCGCCGAGGCCACCCACTGGACCGCCGACATGATGGCGCGAGCGAGCGGCATCAGCGCCAGTGCTGTGCGGCGCATCTGGAAGGCGCACGGGCTGCAGCCGCACCGCTACCGTCAGTTCAAACTCTCTACCGACCCCAAGTTCATCACCAAATTGCGCGACGTGGTCGGGCTCTATGTCGATCCGCCGGCGCATGCCATCGTGCTGTCGGTCGATGAGAAGTCCCAGATCCAGGCCCTCGACCGCACTCAGCCGGGGCTGCCGCTGAAGAAGGGGCGCCTCGGCACCATGACGCACGACTACAAACGCCATGGCACCACGACCCTGTTCGCCGCCCTCAACGTCCTCGACGGCACCGTGATCGGCCGCAACATGCAGCGCCATCGCCATCAGGAGTTCATCCGCTTCCTCAACGCCATCGAGGCTGAAGTGCCGGTCGGCAAGGTCGTCCACGTCATCCTCGACAATTACGCTGCCCACAAGCATCCGAAGGTTCGCGCCTGGCTCGCCCGGCACGAGCGGTTCGTCTTCCACTTCACACCAACCTCGTGCTCCTGGCTCAACGCCGTCGAGGGCTTCTTCGCCAAGCTCTCCCGACGCCGACTGAAGCGCGGCGTCTTCCGCTCCGTCGTCGATCTCCAGGCCGCCATCAACCGCTTCCTCGCCGAGACCAACAATGACCCAAAGCCCTTCACTTGGACCGCCGATCCCGACCGCATCATCGCCGCCGTCAAACGAGGGCACCAAGTGTTGGATTCCATCCACTAGCTCGTCGGACAAATCGGACAGCGCCAAACTGCGATTTGGCGAAGCGGAAAATTTGCATTGCACCGTGAAAGACCCTTCCAGTCTCTCGGTGCCCCTCGACATCCACACACCGTAGAACGCGCCATCGCGTCCGCCGTCATTTCCCTCAAAATAGCCTTGGACGGTTTGGCCCCAGATTTCGCTCGCAATGGTGACGCACAATTGCTGAAACGCCTTCCAGCCAAGCGTGTGAAGCTCATAATTAACCTCGGTCGCCTGGACCGAAGACGTCGCCAATCTGCTCATCGGCAAAGTGTTGCTCTTGTAGTTTTTGAATTTCAAGGATCGTCTTTCGGCGACACCTTCTCCCGGTCTCGGGAGAAGGTTGGCTCGTGGCCGTCGTGGCCAGCGTTTGATTCCCCCGCTCTCCCCTAGTATCTCCGGTTGATCCGGCCTGTTCGCCGGTTTCGCGGGAGCCTCGATGCCGTCACATAAAGTCGCGATGCTGACCGCCGGCGGGCTGGCGCCGTGCCTCTCCTCGGCCGTCGCGGAGCTGATCCAGCGCTATACGGAGCTTGCGCCCGACGTGCCGATGATCGGCTATCTCGGCGGCTATCGGGGGCTGTTGAAGGGCGAGTCGGTCGCTGTCAGCGCGGACGTGCGCGCGAACGCCGCGATCCTGCACGAGCATGGCGGCTCGCCGATCGGCAATTCGCGGGTCAAGCTGACCAATGTCGCGGATGCGGTGAAGCGCGGGCTGGTGAAGGAGGGCGAGGATCCGCTCAAGGTCGCGGCCGAGCAGCTGGCGCGCGACGGGATCACCATCCTTCATACGATCGGCGGCGACGACACCTCGACCACCGCCGCCGACCTTGCCGCCTATCTGGCGGAGAACGGCTATGCGCTGACCGTCGTTGGCATGCCAAAAACGGTCGACAACGACATCGTGCCGATCCGCCAGTCGCTCGGCGCGATGACGGCGGCCGAGGAGGGGGCAAAATTCTTCGAGAACGTCGTCAACGAGGGGACGGCGTCGCCGCGCACGCTGGTGGTGCACGAGGTGATGGGGCGGAACTGCGGCTGGCTGACGGCGGCGACGGCGCGCGCCTACGCCGAGCGACTTGAGGGGTTGCAGTTCCTGGCGCCGTTCAATCTCAGGCCGGAGCGGAAGGCAATCGACGCCGTCTACGTGCCGGAGCTTGGCGTCGAGATCGAGGCGGAGGGCGCGCGGCTGAAGCGCAGCATGGACGACAAGAGCTGCGTCAACGTTTTTGTCTCGGAAGGGGCGAATGCCGGGCGCATCGTGGAGGAGATGCTTTCGCGCGGCGAGGCGGTGACGCGCGACGCCTTCGGCCACGTGGCGCTCGACAAGGTGAATGTCGGCGAGTGGTTCGGGCGCCGGCTCGCGAAGCTCGTCGGCGCGGAGCGGACGCTGGTGCAGAAGTCGGGCTATTTCGCGAGGTCTGCGGCAGCAAACGAAGAGGACCGCAGGCTGATCCGCGAGATGGCGCATGTCGCCGTGGACAGCGCACTGGCAGGGCGTGCCGGGGCTGGTCGGCCACGACGAGGGGCGCGGCGACGAACTGCGCGCGGTGGAGTTTCCGCGCATCAGGGGCGGCAAGCCCTTCGACACAAGCGCGCCGTGGTTCGGCGCCATGCTGAAGGCGATCGGCCAGCCAATGGGCGAGCCGCTCGGCGTGGCGCATGGCGGCGAGGACTAGCGCGGCTTTCGGCGAGGTGAGTCAGACCCTCCAACGTTGTCATTCTCGGGCAGAAGCGAAGCGGAGACCCGAGAACCCAGCCTTGCAGCCAGCGACCCTGGGTCCTCGGGTCGCGCTCCGCGCGCCCGAGGATGACAGGCGTGCGCGCGCCACCAGGATGACAACCTTCTGTGGCAGGCTTGTTGCATATGCGGTTAATCTGGATTCCGTGTCCTTCCTGCTGCGAGGGACGCCAACGAGACCACGCATCGGGAGGGACGACCGCAACGTGAAGCGAAGGAGTGCCCGATGGCCGTCCCCGTGACGCTCAATGCCCGCATCGGCGAGGTGACCGAGCGCATCGAGGCGCGAAGCCACGACGGCCGCGCCGCCTATCGCGAGCGGCATCGGCGCGCGCGCACGACGCCGGGCCGCCGCGCGCGGCATCTGTCCTGCGGCAACCTCGCCCACGGCTTTGCCGCCTGCGGCGCCGACGACAAGGCGAAGCTTGCCGGCGACGCGGTGCCGAACCTCGCGATCGTCACCGCCTATAACGACATGCTCTCCGCGCACCAGCCCTACGAGCGCTTCCCCGACCTGATCCGCGCCGCCGCGCGCGAGGTCGGCGGCGTGGCGCAGGTGGCGGGCGGCGTGCCGGCGATGTGCGACGGCGTCACGCAGGGGCAGCCGCGGCATGGAGCTCTCGCTCTTCTCGCGCGACGTGATCGCGATGGCCGCCGGCGATCGCGCTCTCGCACGACATGTTCGACGCCGCGGTCTTTCTCGGCATCTGCGACAAGATCGTGCCGGGCCTGCTGATCGGCGCGCTCGCCTTCGGGCACCTGCCGGCGATCTTCATCCCCGCCGGCCCGATGACGAGCGGCATGCCGAACGACGAGAAGTCGAAGGATCCGCCAGCTCTACGTCGAGGGCAAGGTCGGCCGCGCCGAGCTGCTCGAGGCGGAATCGAAATCCTATCACGGCCCCGGCACCTGCACCTTCTACGGCACCGCCAACTCCAACCAGATGCTGATGGAGATCATGGGCCTGCATCTGCCCGGGCGCGTCCTTCGTCAACCCGAACACGCCGCTGCGCGATGCGCTGACGCGCGAGGCGGCGAAGCGCGCGCTCGCGATCACCGCGCTCGGCAACGAATACACGCCGGTCGGCGAGGTGATCGACGAGCGGGCGATCGTGAACGGCATCGTCGGGCTGCAACGCGACCGGCGGCTCGACCAACCACACGATGCACCTGGTCGCCATCGCCCGCGCCGCCGGCATCGACGTGACCTGGGACGATTTCGCCGACCTCTCGGAGGTCGTGCCGCTGCTTGCCGCGCATCTATCCGAACGGCCTCGCCGACGTGAACCATTTCCACGCCGCCGGCGGCATGGGCTTCCTGATCGGCGAGCTGCTCGACGCCGGGCTGCTGCACGACGACGTGCGCACCGTCTGGGGAAGCGGCCTCTCGGGCTATCGCGTCGAGCCGAAGCTCGATGCGGACGGCAGTGCTCCGCTGGGAGCCGGCGGCCGCCGCCTCGCACGACGCGAACGTGCTGCGCCCGGCGGCCGATCCGTTCCAGGCGACGGGCGGCCTGAAGCTCCTTTCCGGCAATCTCGGCCGCGCCGTGATCAAGATCTCCGCCGTCAAGCCGGAGCGCCATGTCGTCGAGGCGCCGGCGCATCGTCTTCCATTCGCAGGACGCGCTGATCGACGCCTTCAAGGCCGGCGAGCTCGACCGCGACTTCGTCGCCGTCGTGCGCTTCCAGGGGCCGCGCGCGAACGGCATGCCGGAGCTGCACAAGCTCACGCCGCCGCTCGGCGTGCTGCAGGACCGCGGCCACCGCGTGGCGCTGGTCACCGACGGGCGCATGTCGGGCGCGTCCGGCAAGGTGCCGGCGGCGATCCACGTCACGCCCGAGGCGAAGGCCGGCGGCGCCGATCGCGCAAGATCCGCGACGGCGACATGATCCGGCTCGACGCCGACGCCGGCACGCTCGAAGTGCTGGTCGCGCGAGAGGAATGGGCGGCGCGCGACGCAGCTGCCGCCGACCTCGTCGGCCAACGAATTCGGCACCGGGCGCGAGCTCTTCGGCGCCTTCCGGCAGCTTGCCGCGCCGGCCGAAGCGCGGCGCCGGCGTCTTTGGAATCCCTATGGAGGACGTCGCATGAGCCGCAGCGAAGACGCTTGCAACCGATCGCCGCGGCTCGCGCCGGTCATTCCCGGTCGTCGTCATCGACGACGCGCGGCGGCGGTGCCGCTGGCCGCGCGCGCTCGTCGCCGGCGGGCTGCAGCGTGATCGAGATCACGCTGCAGGACCGGCGTCGCGCTCGACGCGATCGCCGCGATCGCGGGCGAGGTCGAAGGAGGCGATCGTCGGCGCCGGCACGGTGCTTGAGCAAGGGCCAGTTCGTCGCCGCGGAAAGGGCCGGCGCGCGCTTCATGGTCTCGCCCGGCGTCGGCCCCGACGTGCTCGCCGCCGCGGCCGATGCCGCCGTGCCGTTGATGCCCGGCGCCGCCACGGCCTCGGAGGTGATGACGCTGATGGACGAGGGCTACACGATCCAGAAATTCTTCCCGGCCGAGCCGGCCGGCGGCATCGCCTATCTGAAGGCGCTCGCCTCGCCGCTTCCGGCGATCAGGTTCTGCCCGACCGGCGGCATCGACGCGAAGAACGCCGCGGACTACCTCGCGCTTCCAACGTCATCTGCGTCGGCGGCTCCTGGGTGACGCCGAAGGACGCCATCGAGAGCGGCGACTGGGCGCGGATCGAGAGCGCTCGCGCGCGAGGCGGCCATGGACTCGGGCAGGCCGGCATGAAGCCTGCCGCCGTCGCCGCGCTCGAGGCGCTTCGCGCGCATCGCGAGGCGCTCGGCAATCCGCATCTTCGCGATCTCTTCGCCGCCGATCCCGACCGCTTCGCGCGCTTCTCGGTCTGCGCTCGGCGATCTGACGCTCGACTATTCCAAGAACCGCATCGTCGCGGAGACGATGCCGCTTCTGTTCGCGCTCGCCGAGCGCGCCGAGGTCGAGGCGCTGCGCGATGCGATGTTCGCCGGCGAGCCGATCAACGTGACGGAGGACCGCGCCGTCCTGCACGTCGCGCTCCGCGCGCCCGCCGACGCCGACATCCGCGTCGACGGCAAGAACGTCATCCCGGAGGTGCATGCGACGCTCGACCGGTTCCTGCGCCTTCGCCGACGCAGGTCCGCTCCGGCGACGATCCGCGGCGTCGCCGCCGACAAGTTTCACCGACGTCGTCAATATCGGCATCGGCGGCTCCGATCTCGGCCCGGCGATGGCGACGCTGGCGCTGACGCCCTATCGCGACGTCGGGCCGAAGGTGCACTTCGTCTCGAACGTCGACGGCGCGCATCTTTCCGACACGCTCGCCGGCCTCGACGCGGAGCGCACGCTCTTCCTCGATCGCGTCGAAGACCTTCACCACGTCGGAGACGATGACCAACGCCGCCTCGGCGCGCGAGTGGCTCGCCTACCGGCTGCGGCGAGGCAGGCGGTCGGCGAGCATTTCGCCGCGGTCTCCACCAACCTCGACAAGGTGGCGGAGTTCGGCATCCGGCCGGAGCGCGTCTTCGGCTTCTGGGACTGGGTCGGCGGCCGCTATTCGGTGTGGTCGGCGATCGGCCTGCCGCTCGCCATCTCGATCGGCGGCGAGAATTTCCGCCGCTTCCTCGCCGGCGCGCGCAAGATGGACGAGCATTTCCGCAATGCGCCGCTGGCAGCAGAACATGCCGGTGATCATGGGGCTGCTCGGCGTCTGGTACCGCAACGTCTGCGACTTCCGCACCCACGCCGTGCTTCCCTACGACCAGCGGCTGTCGCGCTTTGCCGCGCATCTCCAGCAGCTCGACATGGAATCGAACGGCAAGCGCGTGACGCGCGAGTCGAAGCTCGTCGAGAACCGCACCGGCCCGGTCGTCTGGGGCGAGCCCGGCACCAACGGCCAGCACGCCTTCTACCAGCTGCTGCACCAGGGCACGGAGATCGTGCCGGCCGACTTCCTGATCGCCGCCGAGCCGCACGAGCAGCTGGGCGACCACCATGCGAAGCTCGTCGCCAACTGCTTTGCGCAGAGCGAGGCGCTCGCCTTCGGCAAGACCGAGTCGGAGGCGCGCGCGGAGCTCGAGGCGGCGGGGCTCTCCGGCAAGGCGCTCGAGGCGCTGGCGCTCGCACAAGGTGTTTCCCGGCAACCGGCCGTCGAACACGCTGATCTACCGGAAGCTCGACCCGGAGACGCTCGGCATGCTGATCGCGCTCTACGAGCACAAGGTGTTCGTGCGAGGGCGCGATCTGGGACATCAACTCCTTCGACCAGTGGGGCGTGGAGCTCGGCAAGGCGCTCGCGACCCGGCTCCTGCCGGTCGTCGAAGGCAAGGCCGAGCCCGAGGGCATGAACTCGTCGACCGGAGGGCTGGTCGCGCGCTTCCGCGCGCTGAAAGCCAGAGGTTGAACGTCTCCGCTCGGCGCGCTCTTTTGTGACATGCGTCACAAGCGGCGCGGCCAGGATCGCTTAGGTTTCGCCGCGCGGCGCGCAAACCCGGAGATCGATCATGACGGAACTTTCCATTCAGCTCAGCCGTAAGCCGGCGCCGGACGAGGAGCGCGCCTTCGACCCTCAGAAAGCGGCGCATTTCCAAAAGCCGAAGACCGCCGCCGAAGTCGAGGCGCAATGCGGCAGCGGAAACTACCAGATCATCATCTGCTCGCAGTGCTGGGCGGTAAACGAGGTTCATGTCGACCCGCGCAGCTGGTGCGGCTACGGGATCTGCTGGAACTGCGGTGCTTTGTTGTGGCCCTGATCCACGCAACAACCCGCAGCAATGACGCTGCCGCTTAACCACGTTCGCCACGCGGCGTCCTCTTCGATCACCGCTTCGTGATATCGCTGAGCCGTCGGCGTCCATCGCAGGCGCGGCGTCTGGCCCGGTGGGGAGCGGTACACCCGACGGTGGTGCAACACCGGTGAGGCTCGGTTCAAGTCCGGGCCCGGGCCTCCAAAACCTCGTGTAAAGCGCGGGGTCTCGTGGTGGAACTCTTCGCTGGCCCTAATTCTAGAGGGGAGGCCTCGCGGCGGCAGGGCCTCGGCAGTGGCCCTTGTCCTCTTGTCCTCGCTCCAGGCTTCCCTAAGCTCCGGGCATGTGGGCGCTCAAGGCACCGGACGCAATTCAACTGCTCATCGCGGCCGTTGCGTTCATGGCTCTTATCATCTCAGCCCACGCCGAATGGAGGCTTCGGCAGCTCGGCACCCTGCAGTTTCCAGGCGTGGTGGCGACCTGGACAGCGCAACATAAGGCCGGCCCCCGAGACGGCGCCCCTCCTCTTGAGACTGACACCCACGAGATCGCCTTACGATTGACCGACAGAGAGGACTCCTTTTCGATTGCCGACGCGCGGCTCGTGTTCTGGGACGATTACTGGGTCCGTTACAGCCTTCGAAAGCAGCTGGACAACTACGAGACTGTCTATGTCTCACGACTTAAGGACGGGCGCTCGCCAGTGCCGCCGTTCCTGAAGGTGAGGGTAGAACGACGCGGCGGCATTCAAGCGGCGTGCTGGCACAAGGTGCGGATCGAGGGCACACCGTCGTAGAGACTTATGCTGCCGTTGTATGCGGTCCAGGTCCACGCGGAAGAGGGGTATGACGCGGGCCGGGGATTCCCGGGCCTCCAAAGCTCCGCGCCGTGGCGCCGGGGCCACCGCTCGGCCTATCGCTTTGGCCGGAACGTGGTGCTTTGGCGGCTGTCGGCGTCGATCGAACGAACGAGCGTGATCTGCCGAGTAGCGACGATCACTTCCTGCGACATGCCGGACGAGCCACCGCGGATTTCCATCAGCACGAGGAAGTCGTTGGAAGCGAGTTCGGACAGGAAGCCCGGAACGTCGGGTGCGGGATGATCGACGATGATCTTCTCGCCGTCCGAAATCGTCATCTCGAAACGAGACATGAAGAAAGACCCTCAATCGGCAGGGAGCACGCGCGCCAGCGGGTAGGCGCCGCGCGCGTATAATTCGCGGATGGCTTTGTGGTCGAAGCGCTCCTCCCGCACTTCCATCACGGCGCCGACGAGCATGGGAGGAGGAACCACCTCCACAGCGAAACGGATCGCCTGCGCCGCGGTCGAGAAGCGTCGGTAGCCGGTTGACCGGTGACGCGCATGCATCATGAAGATTTCTGCCGGGGCGGAATAGTCGAATGCCGCATCCGCTCGCGGGGATCGGCCATCGTCATTTGCCGGTGACCGGGGCATCAGCGCGCAGTCGCCGCCGTCAGCTGGTCCTCTTTGGCCACGCGTTCGCGCGGGCCATCGGTGCTCCGAATGCGATATTGCTGATCACCCTGCTCTGCCGGGAGCTGGGAGACGACATCATAGATTCCGGTGGCGCCCCGCTCGAACAGCCTGGCGCCGGAGAAACGCACCCTTTCGCCGACCTTGAACTTGTGCATTTCGCTCTCCACCGGCTGAAGTCTCTTATGGAAGCCGGAAACTAGCGTCGCCCTGCGATGGTGCGCGGCTTGCGCTTCGGCATCGGGAGAAGGCCTTCGCGCTGGGCAAGCTTGCGCGCCGCCTTGCGTGAGCGCCTGATGGCTTCGCCCTTCTCTCGCGCGCGTTTCTCGGAGGGCTTCTCGTAGCTCTTGCGCCGCTTCATTTCGCGGAACACACCCTCGCGCTGCATCTTCTTCTTCAGCACCTTGAGCGCTTGATCAATGTTGTTGTCGCGCACTACGACCTGCAAGAGCGTTCTCCTTCGCTGTTAGGAATGTCGTGGAGGGCCGCAGGGCCCTCCACCGGCGTCTGAATTCTACGCGGGCTGCAGGTTCGCTGCCGCCGACTTGCCGCTGCGCGGGTCGGACTCCACGTCGAAGGAGATCTTCTGTCCTTCGGTCAGGCTCCGCATGCCTGCCCTTTCGAGGGCCGTTGCGTGGACGAAGACATCCTTGCTGCCATCGTCCGGCTGAATAAAGCCGAAGCCCTTGTTGACGTTGTAGAATTTGACGGTACCGATCTTCATGCTCATAGCCTTTCACAGTCGGATGCACGTGTAGAGCGCCGCGCGGTCAGACGCGGACGCTTATCGATATTTGGAAAGATAGGCTGAACGTGCGCCCGGCAATGCCGTGGCGGGGGCCCAGGTTGTCCGGCCAAAGGTTCGACACCACAAATATGACGTCTGATTGTGGTTTATGCAAGGCACTTCACCGAAGCGCGGCTCGCGGTCAGCCTCCCGCCCTGGCTGCGCCGAGCCACGAAAGCCCCTCCTCCACCGTGCCGCGGGCGTTGTATTCGGCGCCGATGAAACCCCTGTAGCCGAGCGCGTCGATCGTCTTGAGCAGCCGGTCATAGGCGATCTCGCCCTCGTCCGGCTCGGCGCGCGACGGGACGGCCGCGATCTGGATGTGGCCGATGATCGGCATCAGCCTTTCCAGCCGCCGCGTCAGATCGCCCTCCATGATCTGCACGTGGTAGCAGTCGAAGAGGAATTTCACGTTCGGCCGCCCGAGCTCCGCGATGATCGCCGCCGCCTGCTCGCTGGTCTGAAGGAACGCGCCCGGCACGTCGTAGCGGTTGTGCGACTCGATAACGATCGCGATGCCGCTCGTCTCGGCCTGGCGCGACGCGTAATCGAGCGCGCCGAGAAGCGCCTTCAGCGCTGCTGCGCGCGGCGCGTCGCCGGGCTTGCCGGCAACCACGTGCACATAGCCTGCGCCGATCGCAGCAGCGTAGGCGAGCGCCTGATCGATCGCGGCACGGGTTTCCGCCTCGCGGCCCGGCAGCGACGCGGTCCCCGTCTCGCCCGCCGCGACATTGCCGAAGCGCGTGTTGATGCCGGCGACGGGCAGCCTCGTCTCGGCAAGCACCACCCGCATCTCGTCCACCGGAACGTCGTAGGCTGCGTGGAACTCCACCGCGTCGAAGCCCGCGGCCTTGGCGCGGCGCACCGCCTCGGTGAGCGGCAGGCCCTTCCACAGAAAGCCGAGATTGGCGGAAATGCGCGGCATGCTGAGGCGAAGCGCTAGCATGCGGCGGGAAGCCCTGCCAATCGCGGGCTTGCGACAGCCAAGGTCGCGGCGGCGCGTTGACCGCCTCATGCGGGCCGACTAGAGCTTGGCGCGATGGCTGTCCCTCGCGAGGGGCTGAAACGATCCCGCTCACGACCGACCCAAACCGGGGGTCCAAACGGGGCCGTCCTCCAAGAGCCGCGCGGCGTCTGACGCTGCGGGCGAACCTCTCGCGCTCGACCGAAGGAGGTTCGCCGCGTTGCCTGAAACAACACCCGACATCGGCGTGATGGTCTGCGGCCATGGAAGCCGCGACCGCAATGCAGTCAAAGAGTTCGCGGCGCTCGCGGAGACACTGAAGACGCGCTTTCCCGACTGGCCCGTCGAGCACGGCTATCTCGAATTCGCGCGCCCAGTGATCCGCGAGGGCCTCGACCGCCTTGTTGCAAAAGGCGTGCGAAAAATCCTCGCCGTGCCGGGGATGCTCTTCGCCGCCGGCCATGCCAAGAACGATATCCCCTCGGTGCTGAACACCTATCGGCATCAGCATCCGGGTATCGCGATCGAATACGGTCGCGACCTCGGTATCGATCCGCGCATGATGCGCGCCGCGGCAACGCGGATCGAAGCGGCGCTCGCCGCCGCCGGTCCCGGGATCGGCCTGCACGACACGCTGCTCGTCGTCGTCGGCCGCGGCGCCTCCGACCCGGACGCCAATTCCAACGTCGCCAAGGTGACGCGCATGCTTTGGGAGGGTTTTGGCTTCGGCTGGGCGGAGACCGCCTATTCCGGCGTGACCTTCCCGCTGGTCGAGCCGGCGCTCGAAAAGGCGGCGAAGCTCGGCTTCCGCCGCATCGTCGTCTTTCCCTATTTCCTCTTCACCGGGATTCTGGTCGACCGCATCTACGCCGCGACTGACGCCGTCGCCGCCCGCCACCCGGAGATCGCGTTCGTCAAGGCGCCTTACCTGAACGACCACCCGCTGGTGCTTGAGACCTTCGTCGCGCGCGTCAACGAGATCCTCGATGGCGCGAACCTGATGAACTGCCAGATGTGCAAATACCGCGAACAGATTTTGGGTTTCGAGGCGGAGATCGGCCTGCCACAGGAGAGCCACCACCATCACGTCGAGGGGATTCTGGACGCACGACGCCCTCTCCCCTCATGGGAGAGGGAAAGCACCTGCCTCCGTGCTCCGCTACAAGCCGGCGCAATCGCACGACCACCAGCATGGTCACCACCACCATCACCCGCCACGACCATTCCACCACCACCCCTATCCGCATGCCGACCATCCGCTCGGGCCGCACTCGCTGAAGGAGAAGTGAGGCCCGTGTTCGACTACATCCGCGACCCCGCCGAGATCACCCGCCGCTCCTTCGAGATCATCGCCGAGGAGGCAGACCTCTCGGCGCTGCCGGCCGACATCGCGCCGGTCGCCGCGCGCATCGTGCATGCCTGCGGCATGACCGACGTGGTTGCCGATTTCGCCTTCTCGGCGGACGCCGCCGCTACGGGGCGCAACGCGCTTGCCGCCCGCGCGCCGATCCTCTGCGACGTCCGCATGGTCGCCTCCGGCATCACGACCGGCCTGCTCTTCCGCGGCCATCCGGTGCATGCGGCGGTGGATCAGCTCGGCGCGCGCGCCTTCGCCCGGCGCAGCGGGCAGACCCGCTACCGCGGCCGGGATGGAGCTCCTCGTCCGCCACCATGACGGCGCGATCGTCGTCATCGGCAACGCGCCGACGGCGCTCTTCCGCCTGCTGGAGCTGGCCGCCGAGGGCGCGACGCGGCCGGCGCTGGTGCTCGGCTTTCCGGTCGGATTTGTCGGCGCGGCGGAATCGAAGGCGGCGCTCGCCGCGAGCGATCTCGGCATCCCGTTCATGACGCTCCACGGCCGCCGCGGCGGCAGCGCCATCGCCGCCGCCGCCATCAACGCGCTGATCGCGCTCGTCGCCGCAATGAATGCGTGGCTCTCGGTGGTCGGCATCGGCGAGGACGGGCTTGCCGGCCTCTCGCCCGCCGCGCGCACGCTGATCGAGAGCGCCGAGGTGCTGGTCAGCAGCCAGCGCCATCTCGACAGGATGCCGGACGCGCCGAGGGGACAGGAGCGGGTCGCATGGACCTCGCCGCTGGCGGAGACGACCGAACGCGTGCTCGCCATGCGCGGGCGTCGTGTCACCGTCCTCGCCACCGGCGACCCCATGCATTTCGGCATCGGCGCAACCGTAGCCGGCTGTGTGGCGCCGGAGGAGATGACGGTCGTTCCGCACCTTTCGTCCTTTGCGCTCGGCGCCGCGCGCATGCTCTGGCCGCTCGACAAGGTGGCGACGCTCAGCGTCCATGGACGTCCCGTCGAGCGCGTTCTGCTCCACGTCGCACCCGGAGCACGGCTCCTGATCCTCGCCCATGACGGGCGCACGCCGAGAGACGTTGCCGCGCTACTCGACGCGCGCGGCTTCGGCGCAAGCCGCATGACCGCACTCGCCCATCTCGGCGGCGAACTGGAGTCACGCACGGAGGCGCTGGCGCGCGAATGGTCGGCGGACGTGCCGGATCTGCATGTGCTCGCCGTGGAATGCGTCGGGGGACCAAACGCACGCTGGTTCCCGCGCATCGCCGGTCTGCCGGATGACGCTTTTGGGCATGACGGCAAGCTGACGAAGCGGGAGTTCCGCGCGCCGGCGCTGGCGAAGCTCATGCCACACCAAGGCGCGCTGCTCTGGGATATCGGCGCCGGATGCGGCTCGATCGGCATCGAATGGATGCGCGCCACCGAGCATGCCGAGGCGATCGCGCTCGAGCCGCTAGCGGAGCGGCGCGGAATGGCGGCGCGAAATGCCTTGGCGCTTGGCGTGCCGGGTCTCGACATCCGCGATGCGCGCGCGCCGGAAGCTCTCGCCGATCTCCCCGATCCCGACGCGATCTTCATCGGTGGCGGGCTTTCCGATGCGACGCTTGCCGCATCGCTCGCGCGGCTCAAACCCGGCGGCCGCCTCGTCGCGCATGCCGTGACGCTCGAAAGCGAAGCGCTGCTGCTTGCAGCCTATGAGCAGCACCGCGGCGAGCTGGTGCGGCTTGCAGCATCGCGCGCCGAGCCGATCGGCGGCCGCTTCGCCTGGCGGCCCCTGATGACGGTCACGCAATGGGCGTGGAGGAAGTCGTGAGCGGGCGGCTTTATGGCGTCGGCGTCGGGCCCGGCGATCCGGAGCTCTTGACGCTGAAGGCATCGCGCATCCTCGCGCGCGTTCCGGTCGTCGCCTATCTCGCGCCAAATTCCGGAGAAAGCAGCGCCCGAAAAATTGCTGCACAAGCGATTCCCGCCGGCGTGACCGAGCTTCCGATCCGCGTGCCGATGCGGCCGGGGCCCGAACCTGCCGCGCTCTACGACGAGGCGGCAGAGGCTATAGCGGCGCATCTCGAAGCGGGCCGCGACGTCGCGGTGCTCTGCGAGGGCGATCCTTTCTTCTACGGGTCCTTCGCCTATCTCCACGACCGGCTGGCGCCGCGCTTTCCGTCGACGATCGTGCCGGGCGTGACGTCGCTCACCGCCTGCGCCGCCGCAAGCGGCCGGCCGCTCGCCCGCCGCGACACGGTACTCGTCGCGCTGCCCGCGACGCTTCCCGACGACGATCTGGAGCGGCATCTCACAGCCGCCGGCGCTGCGGCGATCCTGAAGGTCGGGCGCCACCTGCCACGCCTGAAGGCACTGCTTGCGCGCCTCGGCCTCACCGATCAAAGCCACTACGTCGCGCACGCGACGCGCGCCGACGAGTGCGCGCTGCCGCTAGCTGCGCTGACGGATGAAGAAGCACCCTACTTCTCGATGATCCTCGTCTCGAAGGAGACTGCCTCTTGAGCGCGGGACCGGTCTTCGTCGCGTTGACCGCGGTCGGCGCGGAGACCGCGCGCCACGCCGCCGACGCGCTCGGCGGAGAGGTGCATGTGCTTGCGACGGCGATGCGCGAATCCTTCTCCCTGGGGGAGAGGGTTGACTCTGTGACCTTCACCGACACGGCTTCGCACCTTCGCTCTCTTTTCGATGAAGGCCGCCCGATCGTCGGCGTCTGCGCAGCCGGCATCCTGATCCGCGTTCTCGCGCCGCTTCTCTCAGACAAGCGCGAGGAGCCGCCGGTCGTCGCCGCGTCTGAGGACGGCGGGAGCGTCGTACCGCTGCTCGGCGGGCATCGCGGCGCCAACGACCTGGCGCGCACGCTTGCCGAGGCGCTCGGCGGCCATGCCGCGATCACCACCGCCGGCGACAACCGCTTCGGCGTGGCGCTCGACCGGCCGCCGGAAGGCTGGACGCTTGCCAATCCGCAGGACGCCAAGGCGGTCATGGCAGCGCTCCTTGCCGGAGCCGAGGCAAGGCTTGAGGGTGACGCCGTCTGGCTCAAAGAGAGCCGCATCCCCTTCTCCGATGACGGAACAGTGCGGCTCGTCGCGACGACACACGCTGTCCGAGCGAGCGCCAGCGCGGTTCCTCCCCCATTGCAGATGGGGGAGGGGGACCATGCGCAGCATGGTGGAGGGGGCGGACATCGCACCAAGGCTGGGCACACGCCCCCTCCACCGCGTTCCGCGGTCCCCCTCCCCCGCTCCGCGGGGGAGGAACCGGCAGCGCGCCTCAGCCTCGTCTATCACCCCCGCCGGCTGGCGGTCGGGCTCGGCTCCGAGCGCGGCGCAGATCCCGAGGAGGCGATCGCGCTGCTGCGCCAAACCCTCGATGAGGCGAACCGCGCCGCCGAGTCGATCGCGCTCGTCGCGTCGATCGACGTGAAGGCCGACGAGCCGGCGATCCTCGCCGCGGCGGAGGCCCTGAGCGTGCCGGCGCGCTTCTTCACCGCCGCCGCGCTCGAAGCCGAGACGCCGCGGCTCAAGACTCCGTCGGACGCCGTGTTCCGTGAGGTCGGCTGCCACGGCGTCGCGGAAGGCGCGGCGCTCGCCGCGGCCGGTGCGAACGGCAGGCTCGTCGTCGCCAAGCGGAAGAGCGCGCGCGTCACCTGCGCAATCGCGGAAGCGTCGGAGATCATCGACCCGAAGACGGTCGGGCGCGCGCGCGGAAAACTCGCGGTTGTCGGCATCGGTCCGGGCGCCGCGGAATGGCTGACGCCCGAGGCGCGGCGGCTGCTCGAAGCGAGCGACGTGGTCGTCGGCTATTCGCTCTATCTCGACCTGGTCGCGCCACTCATCGTCCATGCCGAGCGCTTCGAGTCACCGCTCGGCGCGGAGGAGACGCGCGTCAAAAAGGCTCTCTCGCTGGCCGCCGAAGGCAGAAGCGTCGCGCTCGTCTCCTCCGGCGACGCCGGCATCTACGCGCTCGCGACACTCGTCCTCGAGTGCCTCGACGCCGGCGACCTCTTCTCCCAGAGGGCTAAGCGCATCGAGATCATCGTCGCGCCGGGCGTTTCGGCGATGCAGGCGGCGGCGGCGCGGGCGGGCGCGCCGCTCGGCCACGATTTCTGCGCCATCTCGCTCTCCGACCTTTTGACGCCATGGGCGACGATCGAAGCGCGCATCCGCGCCGCCGCAGGGGGCGACTTCGTCATCGCGTTCTATAACCCGGTCTCGGCGCGCCGCCGCACGCAACTCGCCGCCGCCAAGGCGATTCTTTTGAAGCATCGCCCACCGGAGACGCCGGTCGTGCTCGCGAGGAATCTTGGCCGCGATTGCGAAGAGGTCCGAACGGTCTCGCTTGCCGATCTTCAGGTCGACGATGTCGACATGCTGACGCTGGTTCTGGTCGGCGCTTCGACAACTCGAGGACTAGTCGCCGGCGGGCGAGCCTGGACTTACACGCCGCGCGGCTACGCGAAGAAGCACCGCCCTCCCCCTTGCGGGGGAGGGAAATGAGCGCCGTTCACTTCATCGGCGCCGGGCCGGGGGCGCCCGACTTGATCACGGTGCGCGGCTTGCGGCTGATCGAGCGCTGTCCCGTCTGCCTCTATGCCGGCTCGCTGGTGCCGACGGAGATTGTCGCCGCGGCACCCGAGGGTGCGCGCGTCATCGACACCGCGCCGATGCATCTCGACGAGATCATCGCGGAGATGGAGCAGGCCGTCGCTGCGGGAAACGAGGTGGCGCGTGTCCATTCTGGCGATCCGTCGCTCTTTGGCGCGATCGCGGAGCAGATCCGCCGGCTCGACGCGCTTGGCATTCCCTACGACGTCACGCCCGGCGTGCCGGCCTTCGCCGCCGCGGCGGCGGCGCTTAAGCGCGAGCTGACCATCCCCGAGGTGAGCCAGACGGTGATCCTGACGCGGACGGCGATGAAGTCCTCCTTGATGCCGGAGGGCGAGGAGCTTTCGACGCTCGCGCAAAGCCGCGCGACGCTGGTGATCCATCTTTCGATCCGCAATCTGCTCGAAGTTGAGCGGCAGCTCGCACCGGCCTACGGGGCGGACTGCCCGGTCGTCGTCGCCTACCGCGTCGGTTGGCCCGACGAAAAATTCATCCGCGGAACCCTCTCGGATATTCGCGCAAAAGTGCGGGCGGAGAAGATCACGCGCACGGTGCTGATCCTGGTCGGGCCGGCGCTGGCCGAAACGGATTTTCGCGACTCGGCGCTTTACGATGCGAAGCATGCGCATGTGCTGCGGCCGAAGCGGCAGAAGGCATCATGAGCGGCATTTCTCCGAAATCCCTGTCGTCATTGCCGGCTTGACCCGGCAATCCATTCCGTGGCCGTCGCGACTGGCTTCAGCGTTACGGAATGGATGCCCGGATCAAGTCCGGGCATGACGACTGGAGAAGCGTCGTCGACTATTCGGCGGCGCGGTCGATCACGTGGGCGAAGGAGCCCATCACCCGTCCGCGCCGCAAGCCGGCCGGGCCGAGCGGCGTGCCGTCGGCGCTTTCGGCCTCGAACAGCCGGTCGGCGTCGCCCTCGCTGACGATGCGGGCGAAGTGGAACTCGTGCGCGGTGAGCGGTGCGTCCCAGGGAAGGTCGCCGAGCGGCGTCAGCTTGCGATAGCCGAGCTGCAGCAGGCGGTGCTTGAAGCTCGTCTGAAGCGGCAGCAGGCCCAGCATTGGATGGTCGGCGCCGTCGGCGTCGGTGAGGCTCTCGCCCAGAACCATGTAGCCGCCGCACTCGCCGTAGATCAGCGCGCCGCGCGCCGCCGCGGCCTCCATGCCGGTGCGAAAGCGCCACGCCGCCGCGATCTCTCCGGCATGCAGCTCCGGATAGCCGCCGGGGAGATAGACGGCGTCGGCGTCGCTGGCGGGCGGCTCGTCGGCGAGCGGCGAGAAGAAGGAGATTTCGGTCCCGGCATCGCGCCAGTCCCGAAGCAGGTACGGATAGGCGAAGGCGAAGGCGATGTCGCGGGCGATAGCGATGCGTTGGCCGAGGGGCGCCAGCCGCGCACCAACCCTCTCCCTATGGGAGAAGGTTTGCATGCGCCCCGCCGCCGCCAGGATCCGTGCAACATCGCATCCCTCCGCCACCAGCTCCCCGGCGCGCGCGATTTTCCTTTCCAGGTCGGCATGTTCCTCCGCCTGCACCAGCCCCAGATGCCGCGAAGCGAGCGCCACGGAGGGGTCGCGCTTCACGAGGCCGAGCAGCGACACGGAGCTGCGCGAGAATCCCTCGCGGATCAGATCGGCGTGGCGCTCGGATGCGACCTGGTTCGCGAGCGCGCCGACGACGGAGAAATTCTCCGCCAGCCGCCTAAAACCTTCGGCGATCGCGGCGGCGCTTTGCGCAAGACCGGACGCGCCGACGACGAGGAGAACCGGCAGGCCAGTGAGCGCGGCAAGCGATGCGGTCGAGCCGGCGCCGTGCGGCCCTCCGTCATAAAGGCCCATCACGCCTTCGACGACGACGATGTCGGCGCCGGCCGCCTGGCGCCTGAGGCGCGCGGTGAGAACGTCCGGCGCCATCGCCCAGGGGTCGAGGTTGATGACGGGTATGCCGCTCGCCGCTTCGAGAAAGCGCGGGTCGATGTAGTCGGGGCCGCATTTCGCGGCCGCGACCTTCAGCCCGCGCGCGCGAAGGGCCGCGATCAGCCCGAGCGCGATCGTGGTCTTGCCGGAATGGCTCGCCGCCGCCGCGACGATCAGGCCGCGCGGCGCGTCCGCCGTCATGCGCTCTCGCCGCGCTCCTCTTCGGCGCGCGTTCCGAGCGGATCGGAAACGAGCACGCGGCCGGCAAGCGCGCCGAGCCAGTCGAGCGCCGCGCGCATCCTGACGACTTCGCCGACGACCACGATGGCCGGCGGCTCGATGCCGCTTGCCATGGCATCGGCGGCGACTTCGCCGAGCGTCGTCTCAAGCACGCGCTGCCGCTCGGTCGTCGCGCTCGCGATGATAGCGACGGGCTCGCCCGGGCTGCGGCCGGCAGCGACGAGCTTCGCCGCGATCTGCGCCAGATGCTTGAGCGCCATATAGGCGACGATCACCGGCGCGCCGCGCGCAACACCCTCCCAATCGAGTGACGACGGCGTGACGCCGCTCTGGTCGTGGCCGGTCAGAAAGGTCACGGCGTGATTGATATCGCGATGCGTGACGGGAATCCCGGCATAGGCGAGCCCGCCGATCCCCGCCGATATGCCGGGCACGATGCGAAACGGGATGCCGGCCTCGACCAGCGCCAGCGCCTCCTCGCCGCCGCGCCCGAAGACGAAGGGATCGCCCCCTTTCAGCCGGCAGACGCGTTTTCCCGCGCGCGCCAGCGCGATCAGCTTCAGCGAGATGTCGCGCTGGCTGGGCGACGGCTTGCCGCCGCGCTTCCCGGCATATTCGATTGCGGCACCCGGCCGCGCATGGCCGAGCACGCGCTTATCGACCAGCGCGTCGTAGACGACGACATCGGCCTGCGCGAGCGCGTTGGCGGCGTGCAGCGTCAGGAGCCCCGGGTCGCCCGGCCCGGCGCCGACCAGCCACACCCATCCCGGCTCGAAGACGGGCAGGTCTTTCAGGGTTCCCTCGTCCATCCCGGCCCTTCTATCCGCCTCGCGCCGCCCCCGCTATAGGAGCGGCATGTCGGAGGAAGAACCGGGCCGCCGCCCCGACCGCCCCCTGCGCCGCGGCTGGACCACCGGCGCCTGCGCCGCCGCCGCGGCCAAGGCGGCATTCGAAGCGCTCCTCACCGGCAATTTTCCCGATCCGGTGACGATCCGCCTGCCGCGCGGCGAGACGCCGGCCTTCGCGCTTGCCCGCACCGCAATGGGCGACGGCTTCGCACGCGCCAGCATCATCAAGGATGCCGGCGACGACCCCGACGTGACGCATCATGCTGAGATCGTTTCGACCGTGTGGCGGCTTTCCACCGGAAGCGGCGTGCAGTTCAAGGCCGGCGAAGGCGTCGGCACGGTCACCCTCCCCGGCCTGCCGATTTCCGCCCGGCGAGCCGGCGATCAATCCGGTGCCGCGCAAAATCATCGGCGAAGCGCTCAATGAGGTCGCCGCGGCGCATGGCGCTAAATCCGCCGACGCCGAGGTCGAGATTTCCGTCCCCGGCGGCGAGGCACTGGCGCAAAAGACCTGGAACCCGCGCCTTGGCATCGTCGGCGGGCTCTCGATTCTCGGCACCACGGGGATCGTCGTTCCCTTCTCCTGCGCGGCGTGGATCCATTCGATCCAGAGCGGCATCGACGTGGCGCGCGCCGCCGGCCTGACGCATGTCGCAGGCTCGACGGGGAACACGTCCGAGGCCGCCGTCCGCGCGCGCTTCGCGCTCCCCGACATCGCGCTACTCGACATGGGGGATTTCGCCGGAGGGCTTCTCAAGTATCTCCGCACGCATCCGGTCGAAAACCTCACCATCGCCGGCGGCTTCGCCAAGCTCTCAAAACTTGCCAACGGCGCGCTCGATCTTCATTCCTCACGCTCCGAAGTGGACAAGGACTTCCTCGCAGAAATCGCGCGCGAGGCGGGAGCATCCGACGATGTCGCCAGGATGATCGCCGCGGCCAACACCGCGAACGAAGCACGCGAGCGCGCCGAGGCGACAGGCCTGCCGCTCACCGCGCTTGTCGCGGAACGCGCGCGCGCGACCGCGAAAGCGGTGCTCGGAGACGCGCCGGTCAAAGTGAATGTGCTCGTCGTCGATCGCGACGGCGAGGTGCTTGTGGAAACCGGCCATGGCTAAGGTGCTGATCCTTGGCGGCACGGCGGAGGCGGCCGAGCTCGCGGCCCGGCTTGCCGGTGACGACCGGCTGGAGACCGTGACGTCCCTCGCCGGTTTGACGCGGATGCCGAATGTCGGTGCCGGCAAGGTGCGGCGCGGCGGCTTCGGCGGGCCGCACGGGCTCGCGGCTTTCCTGAAGGAAGACGGTTATGACGCGCTGGTCGATGCGACGCATCCCTTCGCCGCGCAGATCGCGCGGAGCGCGGCCGAGGCGGCGGAGATGGCCGGCGTGTCGCGCGTAAAACTGGTGCGCCCGCCCTTCCCGCGCACGAAGGAGGACCGCTTCATCCCGGTCGCTGACATGAAGGCGGCGGCGGCGGCGCTGCCTGAAGGCGCGCGCGTCTTTCTCGCGGCGGGGCGACGGGAAATCGCCGCCTTCGCCGAGCGGCCCGACCTTTGGTGCCTGATCCGCATGATCGAGCCGCCGGCCTTTGGCGAGCCGCTTCCGAAGGGCGAGGTTATTCTCGGCCGCCCGCCGAGCGATCCGGAGACGGAGATCGCGCTCTTCAAGACGCATCGGATCGGCTGGATCGTGTCGAAGGATTCCGGCGGGCGTGCCTCCGCGAAGATCGAGGCCGCGCGCCGCCTCAAGCTTCCCGTGGTGCTGGTTGAGCGCCCGCCGCTTCCGCCCGGTGGCACCGTCGCGGACGTCGACGCAGTCATAGCCTGGATCGAAGCGACACTCTTTCAGAACATGGCAGACAAGACATGAGCCGCCGCCGAAAAATCATCATCGACACCGATCCCGGCATCGACGACGCGCTCGCCATCTTCCTGGCGCTCGCCTCGCCGGAGATCGAGGTCGTCGGGCTGACCAGCGTCTTCGGCAACGCCGAAATCGAGGTGACGACGCGCAATGCCCTGGCGCTGCTGGAGATCGCCGAGCGGCCGGACATCCCGGTCGCCGCGGGAGCGGCGAAGCCGCTTGTCGGAGCCTACAAGGGCGCCGTGCCCCACATCCACGAAGCCGACGGCCAGGGCGACAGCGGCGTCCTCACGCCGAAGCGCGCGCCGCTCGCGCTCTCCGCCGCCGAGTTTCTGGTCGAGGCGGCCGCCGCGGCGCCCGGCAAGGTCACCATTGTCGCGATCGGGCCGCTTACCAACCTCGCGCTGGCGCTCACGATCGATCCGGACATCCAGCGCAATGTGGAGCGCGTCGTCATCATGGGCGGCGCCGCGCGCGTGCCCGGCAACGTCAACAAGGCGGCGGAAGCCAATATCTTCAACGACCCGGAAGCCGCTGACGCCGTCTTCGCCGCCGATTGGCCAGTGGTGATGGTGGGTCTCGACGTCACGCATCACGCCTTCCTGGCCGATCCGATGATTGCAAGGATCGCCGCGTCGCCCCGCGCGACCGGCCGCCACGTCTCGAAGGCTCTGCCGCTCTATCGCCGCTTCTACGAGGATGCCCACAACCTCGAAGGGGTCTACCTGCACGACCCGAGCGCCGTCGCCTATCTGATCGACCCGACGCTGTTCAAGACCAAATCATGGCCGATCCGTGTGGCGCTCGACGGCGAAAGCCGCGGCAAGACTGTTCCGCTCATCGACGCGGCGGGCGATGCGGGTGAGCCGTCGGATTGGCAAGGACGCCGCGCGGTCGACGTCTGTGTCGCGGTCGACGCACACCGCCTGATCGAGCTTGTCGTGGAGCGGCTTACCTAAGCCGTCAGGACGCGCGCCGGCCCGCCGTATCAGCGACCCTCCGATCCGCTCGGAGGAGGAACCAGCTCCGCCAGCGTCGCGCACAGCGCCAGATAACGCCGCTCACCAACCTTTCTCGCCCATTCGGCCTCGACGGCGGCGTGAATGGCGACCGCGGTCTTGTGCAAGCGGCGACCGCGCCCGGTCAGCCTGATGACGCGCGCGCGACTGTCCGTCGGATCGGGCTTGAGCTTGAGATAGCCGAGGCCTTCAAGGTCTCGCAGCAGGTCGTTGACGCGCTGCTTGCTGATCTGCGCGTCGACCGCCACCTCCGTCGGCCTGCGGCCATCGAGCCCAGGCCAACGGAACAGCGTGACATGCGGCGGGCGCACATCGTCGAAGCCGGCTTCCACGACGCCCGCAAATATGCGGCCGCGGATGCCGTGCAGCGCCCAGCGCAAGAGTGCGCCGATCTGGACAGGCGGAGAAGTCTGCGGCTCGCTCGGCGCTTGACATATCGTCCGGATTCCGTATTAATATAGTATGGAACACATACTATATTACGCTGCGCCATTCAAGTGGAGCCGCCCAGCACCCACAGAGGACAAGGAGGAGCAGACATGCCGGCTGACGTCGGGCGAGTAACACACCTTCCGGTCAACAAGGGTCGGTCGTTCGCGCATCTCGGCACGGCGATCACTTTCAAGGACGAGCCGACCGCCAACGGCGACGCGGTTCTTCTCTTCGAGATGCGCATGCCCTCCGGCCATGGCGTGCCGCCGCATACGGAGCGCAATCACGAAGTCATTCTACGTGATCGACGGCGTGCTCGAGATCGAAGCCGACGGGAAAGCCTACAGGCTTTCTTCGGGAGACTTTCCTGAGCATCCGGCCGGGCGTCCGGCACACCCTCCGCAATCCCGGTCCGGGCTGGGTCCGCGCCTTGACATGGGTCGCGCCGGGCAGCCAGCATGTGCGCTTCTTCGAGCGGCTCGGCGAGCCGATCGACGATCCGGTCGATCCGCCGCAACCGGACGGCCCGCCCGACCTGGACGAGCTCGTCGCCGTGGCCCGCGAATGCGGAATGGACTTCGCTCCGCAGTAGCGAACGGCGCTGCGCGATCAGGTCTTTCCGGGCGCACCAAGCAGCGTCCGCTCGGCCATCGCGAAGAGCCATTCCTCGAAGCGCCGCCGGCTCCAGCGCCGCTCGACGACCAGTAGCCGGAAGACGTCCGGACCACTCAGCGCCCACAGAAGGTCGACCGCCTCCCGCGCGGTGACGCCGGGCGGAATCGCTCTGGTGCGCTCCCATCCCGCAATCATCGTCGACCACGCCCGATGCCGGCGGCCTTCTCCCTCGTTCCACATCGCCGCGAGGTCGGGCTCCACGCCCGACACCGTGCGCGCGATCTCGATGAGATCGATGCCGCGCGCAAAGAACCGCGTGGTGAAGGCGATCCGTGCGCGCAGCTGCTGGCGTGGATTCCCCGCCGCGGCGGCAAGCGCTTTGTTCAGGCGCGGCAGATCGGCGTCGGCCGCCATCTGGTCGAGCAGCGCCGACAGGATGCCGCGCTTGGAGGCGAAGCCCGCATAGACGGTCTGCGGAGAAACGTCGGCGCTCTCGGCAATCGCCTCGATGGTCGTCGTGCCGTAGCCGCGCTCCACGAAGAGGCTGCGCGCGACCGTCAGGATGCGCCTGCGCGTCTCTTCCGCCTGGCCGCGCCGCCGCGGCGAGAGATAGGGGCGTCGCTTGACCGTGTTCATTTTGATAGAGTATACACTAATGAATATAGCACGCTCAAGTCATCCATCGCGAATTCCTTGCCCCTGAAGGATCGTCATGCCTGGATATCACATCGCCCTCTTCGTGCACTTTCTTTCGCTCGCGCTCGCCATCGTCGGCGCTTCGCTTGCCACCTATGCGGCGCTGCGCCTGCGCGCGGCCGCCAACCTCGACCAAGCAAGACAGTGGCTGCACCTGATCGGAAGGGTCGTGCGCGTGTTTCCGATCGCTTCAATCGGGCTGCTCGCAACAGGCGCCTACATGGTGCGGGGCGCGACCGAATGGTCGACGCCGTGGGTCCTGGCGCCTGTTATCGCGCTCGCCGTCATCGTCGTGCTCGGGGCGGGCGTCGAAGGCAGCCGCAGCCGCGCCTTGAAACGCGAGTTGCAGACGTCCGGTTGGTCGGACCGTGCGCAGCGTCTCGTCCGCGATCCGTTTGCCTGGAGCGCAAAGATGATGACGCTAACGCTACTCGTCGCGGCGATGTTCATCATGACTGAGAAGCCGTCGGCCGAGACTCTGCGCCCTCAGCCTGGCGATCGCGGCGATCGCAGGCGTGCTCGGCGCCGTGCCGTTCTGGAATGCACCGATCGCGGCGGACGCCGCGCCGCAAGGCGCGAACCGCGGCTGACGCCGGCGGCGAGGGCTAAGCGGCGCGCTGGCTCGTTGCGTCACGCTTGTCGTGCGCGAGCCAGGTGTCGAGGAAGCTCCACAGCCAGGCGCGGACCGCCGGATCATAGCGGAACCAGCCGGCCATGTGCTCGGAACGCGACTGCGCCTTGGGCAGCGTCATGCGCTCCGCGCCCTTGACCGTCCAGCGGCAGGCCATGGCGTAGGTGAGCTCGCTGTGGAACTGCACACCGAAGGCGGTGCCGTTCACCGAGAACGCCTGGTTCTCGAAAATGTCGCCGCGGGCGAGCAGCGTCGCGCCGTCCGGCAGGTCGAACCCCTCGCGATGCCACTGATAGACCGTGTCCGGCCAGTGCACGAGCTTGCGCCCTTCCTCGGTGGCGTGCAGCTTGTAGAAGCCCACCTCCGCGCAACCCGCGCAGTGCCCGCTGACATTGCCGCCGAGATGCTTGACCAGCATCTGCGCGCCGAGACAGACGCCGAGGAACGGCGCGCCCTCCTTCAGCGTAACACCGATGAAATCCGTCTCCGTCTTGAGGAAGTCGTCCGGATCGTTGGCGCTCATCGGCCCGCCGAAGATCACCGCGCCGGCGTGATCGCGCATCGTCGCGGGCAGCTCTTGGCCGAAGCGCGGGCGGCGGATGTCGAGACCAAAACCCTTCGCCTGGAGCATCTGTCCGAGCTTGCCCGGGCTTGAGGCCTCCTGGTGAAGGACGACCAGAACTTGTGGACAATTCTTGGACGGCTTCGAAGACATGGAGCAAGGATGGCGGCGTTCGCCGGGCGCGGCAACAAAAGATTCAATCGCCATCATCGTGCCGCACCGATTTACTTTCCGCTACCGACCGCTTTGTCGCAATCCGATCGCGTCGGTTGACACCAAGCAGCTCGGCGACGCGCCACACCATGTTCTCCTCGAATTCGTGGCTCTCGTCGTCGGCATAGGCGATCTCCCAGAGATTCTCGATCACGCGAATGCGCTCGTCCTCGTTCATCGAGCGCTTCAAGACGCTGGTGAACCGGTAGAGGTCGACCGCTTCGTTCTCCACGGCGATGGCATCTTCGATGAGCAGGTCGAGATCGGCGCCCGCGAGGCCAAAATTGCGCGACAGAAGATCGCGGACCTTGGCGCGCTCCGCATCGGTCACCGTGCCGTCGATAACCATAAGGTGAACGAGCAGCGCCGCCAGCGCCAGCCGCGCATCGTCGGCTCCAAAATGCGGGTCGGCGGCACCTTCCGCCCCAAGCCGCCGGATAAAATCGCGCAATGCATCGAGCATAAAAAGGTCTCCAAGCCTTGACTTAAGATAGACCAGCGGAGATTTCACCCGCTCCCGATGTCGCGCCACCTAGGCGCGCAATGCCGCTCGAAAGGCACGCTCTCATGCAACTTTCAGGTGGTATTCGCTCTGATCGGGCCGGGCTGCGCCGGCGGGAGGCGCGTGCCACCTTGGCGCTCGCCTGGCCAATCATCCTGACCAACGTCCTGCAGGTCGGGCTGACGACAACCGATGTGGTGATGATCGGCCGGCTCGGGCCGACGGCGCTTGCGGCCGGCGTGCTTGGCGCCAATCTCTTCTTCGCGTTCGTCATGTTCGGGATCGGCCTCGTATCGGCCGTCACACCGATGGTCGCCCGCGAGCTCGGCGCCAGGCGCTCTTCAGCGCGGGAAGTCCGCCGCACGGTGCGCCAGGGCGTCTGGAGCACGATCGCGGTCACGATTCCGGTCTGGGCCATCCTCTGGTTCGCCGGGCCGATCATGCTCCTCCTCGGGCAGAACCCGGATGTCGCCGCCAATGCGGCGCACTATGTCGGTGCGCTCAAATGGTCCTACCTCCCCTTCATAGGCTACATCATGCTGCGCAACTTCATCGCGGCCGTCGAACGGCCGCTATGGGGGCTTGTCGCGAGCGTCGTGGGGTTCGCTGCCAACGCGGCGGCCGACTGGCTGCTGATCTTCGGCAGGCTGGGCTTTCCGCGGCTTGAGCTGGTCGGCGCCGGCGTCGCCACGACCATCTCCTCCTCGGTCATGTGCGGAGCGCTGATCGTCGTGGTTCTGGCCGATCGCCGGTTCAGGCGATACCACGTCTTCAGCCGCTTCTGGAAACCTGATTGGCCGCGCTTCGCGCAGTTCTGGCGGCTCGGCCTGCCGATCGCCGCGACACTCGTCCTCGAAGTGTCGATCTTCAACGCCGCCGTCTTCCTGATGGGCCTGATCAGCACCACGGCGCTCGCCGCACACGCAATCGCGATCCAGATCGCGTCCCTCGCCTTCATGGTTCCGCTCGGCTTCGGACAGGCGGTGACGGTGCGCGTCGGCCGCGCGCTCGGGGCCGGAGACAGTGCCGGCATCACCCGCGCCGGGTGGACGGCTTTTGCCATGGGCGTCGGCTTCATGAGCCTCACCGCCTTGACGATGCTTCTTGCTCCGCAGCTTCTGATCGGCGCCTTCCTCGACCTGTCCGACCCCGACAACCAATCCGTCATCAGGCTCGCAACCACATTTCTGGCGCTCGCCGCCCTGTTCCAGCTCTTCGACGGCGCCCAGGCCGTCGGCTCCGGCATGCTGCGCGGCCTGCACGACACCCGTGTCCCGATGTTCTTCGCCGCGCTTGGCTATTGGGGGATCGGACTGCCGCTCGGCATCATCCTGGCCTTTCCGCTCGGCCTCGGGGGCGCCGGCATCTGGATGGGCCTTGCAAGCGGGCTTGCCGTCGTCGCGGTGCTGATGACCACGCGCTGGACTATGCGCGAGCGGCTGGGGCTGATCGGGGAGGTCGGCTCACATGAGCCCAATCCCCTGCCGGCGCGCGCCGGCTAACGGCAGTCGCTCCTCACGAATTTGCTGTGACATCGCCCTGAATTGCGCGAAATAGGCGCTACGCGCAGTCGGACGAAATGAATGGCCGAGGCGGAGAACTCAAGCTCGGAGAGCCCCCGGGCCGGCGGGCCGACGACAGTCCTCGCCGGCCTGACGCGGCTGCTTGTTGCCAGCGACCGGCGCGTCGCCGCGATCGGTGTGCTCGCGTTTCTCGCCGGCACCATCCCCGGGCTCCCGAGCAACGCCGACCTTGCACTGACGCTGATCTCCATCGCCGTGGCGCTCTTCTTCGCGCTTCAATATGTTCTGGTCCTCTATCGCACCGCCGACCGCTTCGAATGGATGGGAACCGCTCACGCGATCATCGATCTTTGCGCGGCGCTGCCGATCCCCGTGGCGGTCGCCGCCGGCGCGCCTGGCGAGACGGCACGCCTCTTCGGCGTCTTCTGGGCGCTGAAGCTGATCCGCATGAACCCCGCCTTCGCGCTGCTTGGTCGCGTGCTCCGCAACGAGAAGCAGGCGCTCCTGAGCGTGACGACGGCCTTCTTCGTCGTGGTGCTTTTCGCCTCGACGCTTGCCTTCGTCTTCGAGCGGCACGCGCAGCCGGAAGTCTTCGGCAGCGTGCCGGCGGCGCTCTGGTGGGCGGTCACGACAATCACCACGACGGGCTATGGCGACAAGGTGCCGGTCACCCTTGCCGGCCGCGCGCTCGCCGGAATCGTGATGGTTGCCGGCATCGGCCTCTTCGCTCTTTGGGCCGGCATTCTGGCGAGCGGATTTGCGCAGGAGCTACGACGCCGCGATTTCCTGGAGAGCTGGGACCTCGTCGTGCGGCTGCCGCTCTTTCGCAATCTAGGCGCGGCGGCGCTCGCCGAAGTGGCGCGTCTTCTGAAGGCTCAGAACTGCCCCACCGACGCGGTGATCGTGAAGAAGGGCCAGCCCGGCGACTCGATGTATTTCATCGCCGAGGGCGAGGTTGAGGTCCGGGCGCCGTCATTGAAGGTGCGTCTCCTGCCGGGACAATTCTTCGGCGAAGCAGCCCTGATCAGCGGCGCGCCGCGCAATGCGACCGTTGTCGCCGTGACGCCGACGCGGCTTCTGAGGCTCGACGTGATCGAATTCCGTGGCCTTGCGGAGCGCCAGCCGGAGCTGCTTCAGATCATCCGCGCCGAGGACGCCAAGCGTGAAACGATGCCGCAGCGCTAGCTGCCGCTCCCCGGCATGCAGCTTGCATCGCATGCGCCGGCATGAGGATTCCCCGCTTATCCGCATGAATTCCGGCTGGCGGCGCGATCGATTGGATAAATTTTGGGCATTTCGCGCCTTGGACGGCGCGCGGCTTTCGGAGTAGGTCGGGCCGCAATGGACAAGCGCATCAACAAGCTTCGCGCCGCGACGCCGGACGATCCCGGCGTAGCACACCACCGTCCGCAGCTGAGCGAGGGGGACGTCTCCGCGGTCAGGGAGACGATCCTCGCCAAGCTCACGCTCAATTCCGGCAAGAGCCCGACCGAGGCAAGCGACCGCGACTGGTTCGTCGCGGCGGCGCTGACGGCGCGCGACCGTATCGTCCACCATTGGGCGGAGACCAATGCGCGCATGCGCATCGAGAATAAGAAGCGCGTCTATTACCTGTCGCTCGAATTCCTGATCGGAAGGCTGCTCGGCGAGGTCCTGAACAATCTTGAGCTGACCGATCCCTTCAACGCCGCGCTCGGCGACCTCGGCGTCGATCTTGACCACATGTTCTCTTCCGAGCCGGACGCCGCGCTCGGCAATGGCGGGCTTGGGCGTCTTGCCGCCTGCTACATGGAGAGCATGGCGACGCTGTCGATTCCCGCTGTCGGCTACGGCATCCGCTACGACCATGGTCTTTTCCGCCAGGTCATCAAGGACGGCGCCCAGCACGAATATCCGGAGACCTGGCTCTCCTTCGGCAACCCTTGGGAGTTCGAGCGGCCCGAAGTGATCTACGACGTCGGCTTCGGCGGCTTCGTGGACACGGCGACGCTTTCGGCCGGCGGCTCGCGCGCCATCTGGCATCCGGCCGAGACCGTCGAGGCGGTGGCCTACGACACGCCGGTCGTCGGCTGGAAGGGCTGCCACGTCAATCCGCTGCGCCTCTGGTCGGCGCGCGCCGCCGATCCACTCCGGCTCGACATCTTCAACGCCGGCGACCACGTCGCCGCACTGACCGAGCAGGCGCGCGCCGAGACGATCTCAAAAGTCCTTTATCCGAGCGACGAGACCCCGGCCGGCCAGGAGCTTCGCCTGCGCCAGGAATATTTCTTCGTCGCCGCCTCGCTGCAGGATCTCGTCGGCCGGCATCTCCGCATCTTCGGCGACATCCGTTCGCTGCCTGACCGCGCGGCGATCCAGCTCAACGACACGCATCCCTCCATCGCCGTCGCCGAATTGATGCGCATCCTGGTCGATGTGCGCGGCATCGATTGGGGCGAGGCGTGGGGGATAACGACGCGCACCTTCTCCTACACCAATCACACGCTCCTGCCGGAGGCGCTTGAGACCTGGCCGGTGTCGCTCTTTGAGCGCGTGCTGCCGCGCCACATGCAGATCATCTACATGATCAATGCCCGCCATCTCGATGCCGCCCGGCAGCATCATTCGATGCTGGACGACGAGCTCGCCTCGGTCTCGCTGATCGACGAGAACCACGGGCGCTTCGTGCGCATGGGGCATCTCGCCTTCGTCGGCTCGCACCGCGTCAACGGCGTGTCGGCGCTGCATACCGACCTGATGCGCCGCACCGTGTTCAAGGACCTGCACCACCTCTTCCCGGACCGCATCGTCAACAAGACCAACGGCATCACCTTCCGGCGCTGGCTGCATCGGGCCAATCCTAACCTGACAGCGCTTCTGGTCGAGACCTGCGGCGAGCGCATCCTGACCGAGCCGGAAGGCATCCGGCACTTCGAGACGTTCGCCGAGGACGCCGCGGTGCGCGACGAGCTTTCCGCCATCCGCCACGCGAACAAGGTGGCGCTCGCGCGGGTCATCGGATTGACCAACGACATCAACGTCAATCCGCGCGCGATCTTCGACGTGCAGATCAAGCGTATCCACGAATACAAGCGCCAGCTTCTCAATCTGCTCGAGACAATCGCGCTCTACGACGCGATCCGCGTCGAACCAACCGCCGATTGGGTGCCGCGCGTGAAAATCTTCGGCGGCAAGGCGGCGGCGACCTATCGGCAGGCGAAGCTGATCATCCGGCTCGCGCATGACATCGCCAAGGTCGTCAACAACGACCCGGCGGTGCGCGACCTGCTCAAGGTGGTGTTCCTGCCGAACTACAATGTCAGCCTGGCGGAGGCCATCATTCCGGCGGCTGACCTGTCGGAGCAGATCTCGACCGCCGGCTTCGAGGCGTCGGGCACCGGCAACATGAAGCTGGCGCTGAACGGCGCGCTGACCATCGGTACGCTCGACGGCGCCAATATCGAGATTCGCGAGCGCGTCGGCGACGACAACATCTTCATCTTCGGACTGCAGGCGGAGGAGGTGCGTGACCGCAATCGCCGCGGTTTCGACGCGACCGCCGCGATCTCGGCTTCCCCGGCGCTAAGCTGGGTGATGTCGGCACTGGCGGACGGAACCTTCTCGCCCGACGAGCGCGGCCGCTACGCCCCGATTGTCGACGCTCTTCGCCACAACGACCGCTTCATGCTGACCGCCGACTTCGACGCCTATTACGCCACGCAGCGTCGGGTTGACGCGCTCTGGCAGAACCAGCCGCGCTGGTGGGCGGCGTCGGTCCGCAACACCGCGCACATGGCCTGGTTCTCCTCCGACCGGTCGATCCGGGAATATGCCGAGGAGATCTGGGGCACGCCGCCCACGCAGCCGGTTCCATAATCCAGCGTCTATTGGTGGCGCGGAGTGCGGAATTCTGCTACGGCGGCTATCGCCCGCGAGATTCTGTCGCTGGACCCCGATCCCCGGTCGCGCATTGACCTTTCCGGCTGGCCCAGGCTATCTGGCGGTTCTCCGCCTGAGGCCCGTCTGCCACACTGCTCTGGAAACACCGCCAGCGCAGTCATTTACAGTGTGTCCTTGGCGCACTTCCCAACTCCGGTGATTGGCGTCATGCTTTCCAAGCGGCGGGTATGGGACTGGGCTGCAGGGCATTCCGAGGAGTGCCTCATGCCCTTGAGTTTGCTATAGGTTTTCTTCGCTTTCTCTCTTTTGTGAGTAGCATATGGCCGTTTCGACCCCGCTTCTGGACAAAGTTCGATCGCCCGAGGATCTGCGCGGCCTCGACCGCCGCGATCTGATCCAGCTCGCCGATGAGCTTCGGGCCGAGATGATCGACGCAGTCTCGGTGACCGGCGGGCATCTCGGCGCCGGGCTTGGCGTCGTTGAGCTGACCGTCGCGCTCCACTATGTCTTCGACACGCCGCGCGACAAGGTGATCTGGGATGTCGGCCACCAGGCCTATCCGCACAAGATCCTGACCGGGCGGCGCCCGCGCATCCGCACGCTGCGCCAGGGAAGTGGCCTTTCCGGCTTCACCAAGCGGGCGGAGAGCGAGTTCGACCCCTTCGGCGCAGCGCATTCCTCGACATCGATCTCCGCCGGCCTCGGCATGGCGATCGCGCGCGATCTCTCCGGCCGCGAGAACAACGTGATCGCCGTCATCGGCGACGGTGCGATGTCGGCGGGTATGGCCTACGAGGCGCTGAACAATGCCGGCGCGCTGCATTCGCGCCTGATCGTCATCCTGAACGACAACAACATGTCGATCGCGCCCCCGGTCGGCGCGATGGCCGCCTATCTTGCGCGGCTCTTCTCAGGCCGCGCCTATCGCTCCTTGCGCGAGCTCGGCAAGCAGATGGCGCGCCACCTGCCGAAGGCGCTGGAGATCGGCGCCAACCGTGCCGAGGAGTTCGCCCGCGGCATGGTGACCGGCGGCACGCTCTTCGAGGAGCTCGGCTTCTACTATATCGGTCCGATCAACGGCCATAACCTGAACCATCTCCTGCCGGTTCTGGAGAATGTGCGCGACGCGCGCAACGGCCCGATCCTCGTCCATGTCAGGACGCAGAAGGGCAAAGGCTATCTGCCGGCCGAGAATTCCGCCGACAAGTATCACGGTGTCGTCGCCTTCGACGTGGTGACCGGCGCGCAGGCGAAGCCCAAGCCCAATGCGCCCGCCTACACCAAGGTTTTTGGCGAGAGCCTGATCAAGGAGGCGAAGAAGGACGACCGCATCATCGCGATCACCGCCGCCATGCCGTCCGGCACCGGGGTCGACCTCTTCGCCAAGCAGTTCCCGGCGCGCACCTTCGACGTCGGCATCGCCGAGCAGCATGCCGTCACCTTCGCGGCCGGCCTGGCGGCGGAAGGTTACAAGCCCTTCTGCGCCATCTACTCGACCTTCCTGCAGCGCGCCTACGACCAGGTCGTGCACGACGTGGCGATCCAGAATCTGCCGGTGCGCTTCGCCCTGGACCGTGCCGGGCTTGTCGGCGCCGACGGCCCGACCCATGCCGGCTCGTTCGACCTTGCCTATCTCGGCTGCCTGCCGAACTTCGTGCTGATGGCGGCGGCCGACGAGGCGGAGCTGGTGCACATGGTGGCAACCGCCGTGCAGCACGATTCCGGTCCGATCGCCTTGCGCTATCCGCGCGGCGAGGGCGTCGGCATAGAGATGCCGGAGTTCGGCGTGCCGCTTGAAATCGGCAAGGGACGCGTGCTGCGCGAAGGGACGCGCGTCGCGCTGCTGTCGCTTGGGACGCGCCTTGCCGAGGCGCTGAAGGCGGCGGAGGAGCTCGATGCTCGCGGTCTCTCCACGACGGTTGCCGATGCGCGCTTCGCCAAGCCGGTCGACGAGGAGCTGGTGCTCAGGCTGGCGCGTGAGCACGAGCTCCTGATCACCGTCGAGGAAGGCGCGATCGGCGGCTTCGGCAGTCATGTCCTGCAGCTTCTCGCTGAGCGCAGCCTGCTCGACCACGGCCTCAAGGTCCGCTCCATGATCCTGCCGGACGTGTTCATCGATCAGGACAAGCCGGAGCGGATGTATGCCCAGGCCGGTCTCGATTCGGCTGCGATCATCAAGAAGGTGTTCGAAGTCCTGCAGCAGGATTCCGACGTCTGGAGATCGCGCCGCGCTTGAACCGCGCCGCGCGTCGTGATTGGAATCCTGGAGCGGGCTCTGGCATTTATGCCCGCCGGCCACTGAAAAAAGGTGATCTCCAGTGAGCGCCGAGCTGCTCGCCGTCGCCGCATTGGCGATCTGGCTCTACCTGCTTCTTGGACGGGGCTTCTTCTGGCGAGGCACCGAGCGGGACGATGACCTCGCTGCTTGGGATGGCGCGGCAGGGATTTCGGCCTGGCCCGACGTCACGGCAATCGTTCCCGCCCGCAACGAAGCCGACGTCATCGCGCTCTGCATCGGCTCGCTCTTCCGCCAGCGCTATCCGGGAAAACTCGCGGTCGTGTTGGTCGACGACCAAAGCACCGACGGCACGGCCGAAGCGGCGACCGCCGCCGCCAGCGCTTTGAGCGCCGAGGATCGCCTCACCATCGTCGCCGGCCGCGAGCCGCCGCCCGGCTGGACCGGCAAGCTCTTCGCGATGAGCCAGGGCGTCGAGCACGTCGAGTGCCAGGCGGCGCCGCCCAGCTTCCTGCTCTTTACCGACGCCGACATCTCCTACGAGGCCGACGACGCGGTTCAGCGCCTCGTCGAGGGCGCCCTTTCGAAGAAGACGGTGCTGACCTCGCTGATGGTAAAACTCCGCTGCGAGAGCTTTTCGGAGCGCTGGCTCGTTCCGGCCTTCGTGTTCTTCTTCGAGATGCTCTACCCCTTCACCTGGGTGAACGATCCGAAGCGGAAGATCGCGGCGGCGGCCGGCGGCTCCATGCTCGTGCATCGCGAGGCGCTCGCAGAGGCAGGTGGCCTCGCCACGATCAAGGACGCGCTGATCGACGATTGCGCGCTCGCCGCGCTCCTGAAGCGCCAGGGCCCGGTCTGGCTCGGCCTGACGACACGCGTGGTGAGCCTCCGTCCCTATCCGGCTTTTGGCGACATCCGCCGCATGGTCGTGCGCTCCGCCTACGCCGAGCTTCGCTATTCGCCGCTCCGATTGGTCGGCACGCTTCTCGGCATGGCACTCACCTATCTCGCGCCGCCGCTGCTCACGCTCTTCGCCGATGGCGCAGCGCAGGCGATTGGCGCGTTCACCTGGCTGTTGATGGCGCTCTCCTTCGTTCCTACGCTGCGCCTTTACGGCCGCTCGCCGCTTTACGCGATCGCGCTGCCGGTGATCGCGGCGATCTACACCGCCTTCACCTTCGAGTCGGCGATAGAACATCGGCGCGGCCGCGGCGGCGCTTGGAAGGGAAGATTCCAAGCCGGTGCCGGCGCTGCGGTTCCTCCCCCATCAAAGATGCGGGAGGGGGACCATGCGCAGCATGGTGGAGGGGGCGGACCCGCCCACGACGCTGCGCACATGCCCCCTCCACCGCCTTCGGCGGTTCCCCTCCCCCGCTCCGCGGGGAGGAACCTGCGCGGCGGACTTCGCTCGGATCGGCCGGCGCATGATCACCGCGACCGAAGCGCGCTCCGGCAAGACGCATCGCGACGAGAACTTTCCCGTCGCCTCGCACTTCATCCAGGCGAAGCATCGCGGACCGATCCTCGCCTTCTACCGCTTCGTGCGCGCCGCCGACGACATCGCCGACCATCCGCGCCTCGAGCCGCAGCAAAAGCTCGACATGCTCGACCAGCTTGACGCGGCGCTGACCGGAACCGGTCCCTCCGACCCGGAAGCCGAGCCGCTGAAGCGCGCGCTCGCCGAGCGCGGTCTCGCGCCACGCCACGCGCTCGATCTGCTCGACGCTTTTCGCATGGACGCGACGAAGCTCCGCTACGCCGACTGGCTGGAGCTGATGCACTATTGCAGCCTCTCCGCCATGCCGGTCGGCCGCTTCGTGCTCGACGTGCACGGCGAAGACCAGCATGCGACGTGGCCGGCCTCCGATCCGATCTGCGCGGCGCTGCAGGTCATCAACCATCTGCAGGATTGCGCCGACGACTACCGCAATCTCGACCGCGTCTACCTCCCTGGGGATACGCTGGCGCGGCATTCGGCAAACGTCGAGGACCTCGCCGCGCCGCGCGCGAGCGCCGGCCTCAAGGCGACGATCGCCGAGCTGGCGGAGCGCTCGCTCGGCCTGCTTGCCGATGGTGCCGCCCTTCCCGACCTCATTGTCGACACGCGGCTCGCGCTTGAGATCGCGGCGATCCACCGGCTCGCGATGGGGCTGGCGAGCGGCCTCAAGCACCGCGATCCGCTGTCGGAGAAGGTGCATCACGGCAAGACCGGCTTTCTGCTGATCGCGCTCGCGGCGGCCGCCGGCACGCTGGTCAAGCGCCCCTTCATACGCCGCGGCTTCGGCACGCTCCCCGCCGGGACGAAGGGGCGCTGATGACGCTCGCCGCCAACCACACGCCGACGGCGGCGTCGGAGGACTCGGCACCGGCGCTGCCGGCGTCCGGCAGCTCGTTCTATCTCGCCATGCGCATCCTGCCGCGCGACCGGCGCGACGCGATGTACGCGATCTACGCCTTCTGCCGCGCCGTCGACGATATCGCCGACGAGGAGGGGCCGATGGGACCGCGGCGCGCCGCGCTCGGCCGCTGGCGCACCGACATCGACCGCCTGTTCGAGGGCGAGGTGTCGCCCCTCACCGCCGATATCGCGGAACCGACGCGCCGCTTCGGCCTGCGCCGTGAGGATTTCCACGCCGTGATCGACGGCATGCAGATGGACCTCGACGCCAATCTGCACGCGCCCGACTGGGCGACGCTCGACCTTTATTGCGACCGCGTGGCGAGCGCCGTCGGCCGGCTCTCGGTGCGCGTCTTCGGGCTCGCGCCCGACGTCGGGGATCGGCTCGCGCATCATCTCGGGCGAGCGCTGCAGCTCACCAACATTCTGCGCGACCTCGACGAGGACGCGGAGATAGGGCGGCTCTATCTGCCGCGCGAAGCGCTCGATGCTGCCGGGATCGAACACGACGGACGTTCGGCGTCCGCCGTGCTTGCTTCGCCCAATCTCGATGCTGCCTGCCGTGCGGTCGTTGCGCGCGCAAAGGAGCACTTCGCCCGGGCCGACCGGCTCATGGCCACCGCCCCGCGCCGTACGGTGCGCGCGCCGCGGCTGATGGAAGCCGCCTATCGCCGTATCCTCGCCGACCTTGAAGCGCGCGGCTTCGCGCCGCCGCGCCAGCGCGTGCGCATCAACAAGCTGAGCCTCATCGGCGCGCTTCTACGCTACGGGATCGGCTGATGCCGGGCGTTCATGTGATCGGCGCCGGCCTCTCCGGCCTTTCCGCGGCGGTCGAGCTAGCCGGCTCGGGCCGCCGCGTCAGCGTCCACGAGGCGGCGAAATTCGCCGGCGGCCGCTGCCGCACCTACTATGATTCCGTCATCGATCTTGAGATTGACAACGGCAACCACCTGGTCCTCTCCGGCAACTGGGCGGCGCTCGCCTATCTCGACCGGATCGGCGGACGCGCGGCCATGAGCAGCGCCGACGAAGCGGCGTTTCCCTTCGCGGACCTGAAGACCGGCGAGCGCTGGACGCTGAGGCCCAATCAGGGGCGCCTCCCCTGGTGGATTCTCGATGCGCGCCGTCGCGTGCCCGGCACCCGCGCGCCCGACTATCTGGCACCGCTCGGCGTCTTGCGCGCGCCGGCTGCGACCAAGGTCGGCGACGTCATGACCTGCAGCGGGCCGCTCTATGAGCGGCTGTGGCGCCCGGTGCTGCTTGCCGCGCTCAACACCGAGCCGGCGGAAGCCGACGCGCAGCTTGCCGCGCAGATCCTGCGCGAGACGCTCGCCGCCGGCGGCCAGGCCTGCCGGCCGATGGTCGCGACCGGCGGTCTCTCCGCCGCCTTCATCGATCCGGCGCTGGCGTTTCTTCGCGCGCACGGCGGGTCGATTTCCTTCAGCCGCCCGCTGCGCCGTATTGTCTTCGGCGACGAGCGCGCGACGGCGCTCGATTTCGGCGACGCGACGATCGCGCTCGATGCGAGCGATCAGGTCGTGCTCGCCGTGCCGCCTGTCGTCGCCCGCGCGCTGCTGCCGGGCCTCACGGTGCCGGAGGCTTTCCACGCCATCGTCAATGCGCATTTCCGCGTCGCGCCGCCCGCCGGACAGCCGCTCATCCTCGGCGTCGTCAACGCCACGACGGAATGGCTCTTCGCCTACTCCGACCGGCTTTCCGTGACGATCAGCTGCGCCGACCGGCTGATGGAGACGCCGCGCGAAGAGCTTGCCGAGACGATCTGGCGCGAGGTGGCGAGCCTGACCGGCCTTGCCTCCGACCTGCCGCGCTGGCAGATCGTGCGCGAGCGCCGGGCGACCTTCGCGGCAACCCCAGCCGAGGCCGCGCGGCGCCCCGGGACGCAGTCGCGTTTCGCCAATCTCGTGCTCGCCGGCGACTGGACGGATACGCGTCTGCCGGCGACGATCGAAGGCTCGATTCGCTCCGGCCGCAAGGCGGCGGAGGCGCTGTCCCGCATGGAGCGGGTGCGTCCGCCGCGGCGGGCCGCGTGAAGGGAGACGATTTGGCGCTCGCAGAAGATTTGCCGCCTCCGGCGGCAACGGAAGCGAAGATCAAGCTCGACGCGGTCGACCGGGCGGTCGGGTCCGCCACCGACGCGCTTTTGAAGCTGCGCCAGAGCGACGGGCACTGGTGCTTCGAGCTTGAGGCCGACGCAACGGTTCCGTCCGAATACGTGCTCTTCCGGCACTTCCGCGGCGAGCCGGACGACCCGGAGCTTGAGCGCAAGATCGGCGCCTACCTCCGCCGCATCCAGGGCAAGCACGGCGGCTGGCCGCTCTTCCACGCGGGCGACTTCGACATGAGCGCCAGCGTGAAGGCCTATTTCGCGCTGAAGATGATCGGCGACCCGATCGACGCGCCGCACATGCAGCGTGCGCGCGAAGCGATCCTTTCGCGCGGCGGCGCGGCGCGCTCCAACGTTTTTACCCGGGCTCTTCTGGCCCTCTACCGCGAGGTGCCATGGCGTGCGGTCCCGACCATGCCGGTCGAGATCATGCTGCTTCCTTCGTGGTTCCCCTTCCATCTCGACAAGATTTCCTATTGGGCGCGCACCGTCATCGTGCCTTTGATCGTGCTGCAGGCGCTGAAGCCGAAAGCGGTGAACCGCCGCGGCACACGCATCCAGGAGCTCTTCGTCGTTCCGCCGGAGAAGGTCAGGAGTTGGCCGAAAGGCGCACATCAAAAAGCACCGTGGACGCAGATTTTTGGCGCGATCGACGTGGTCCTGAAGGCGACCGAGCCGCTCTTCCCGCGTTTCACGCGCCGCCGCGCCATCGACAGAGCGCGCGCCTTCGTCGACGAGCGGCTGAACGGCAAGGACGGCCTCGGCGCCATCTTCCCGGCAATGGTCAATTCGGTGCTGATGTACGACGTGCTCGGCGTGCCGGCCGACGATCCGCGCGTCGTCGTGGCGCGCCAGTCGATCGACCTGCTCCTGGTGGTGAAGGAGGACGAGGCCTATTGCCAACCCTGCCTGTCGCCGGTCTGGGACACCGCACTCGCCACTCACGCTTTGCTTGAGGTCGGCAGCGAGGAGACGGAACGCGCCGCTTCGGAGGCGCTCGCCTGGCTGAAGCCCAAGCAGATTCTCGACGTCGCCGGCGACTGGGCGGTCCGGCGCCCCGACGTCAGGCCCGGCGGCTGGGCCTTCCAGTATCAGAACGCGCACTATCCCGACCTCGACGACACCGCCGTCGTCGTGATGGCGATGGACCGCACGCGCGCAAAGACGCAGGGCGAAACGCGCCAGGACTTCGACCAGGCGATCGCGCGCGGCCGCGAGTGGATCGTCGGGCTGCAGAGCAAGGACGGCGGCTGGGCCGCTTTCGATGCCGACAACAGCTACCACTATCTGAACAACATCCCCTTCGCCGACCACGGCGCGCTGCTCGATCCGCCGACGGCGGATTTGACCGCCCGCTGCGTCTCGATGCTCGCCCAGCTCGACGAGGAGGCGCCCACCTCGCCGGAGCTCGCGCGCGGAGTGGCATGGCTGATGCATGACCAGCATCCCGAGGGAAGCTGGTTCGGGCGCTGGGGCATGAACTACATCTACGGCACGTGGTCGGCGCTCTCCGCGCTTAACGCGGCCGGCGTCGACCATGAGGCGCCGACGGTCAGGAAGGCGGTCGACTGGCTCGTCCGCATCCAGAACGAGGACGGAGGCTGGGGCGAGGACGGCTCAAGCTACAAGCTCGACTATCACGGCTACGAGCCGGCGCCGAGCAATCCCTCGCAGACGGCGTGGGCGCTCCTGGCGCTGATGGCGGCGGGCGAGGTGGAAAGTCCGGCGGTTGCGCGCGGCGTCGCCTATCTCGCCAAGGCGCAGGGCTCAGATGGCCTGTGGGAAGAAGAACATTTCACGGCAGTCGGCTTCCCGCGCGTCTTCTATCTGCGCTATCACGGTTATCCGAAGTTCTTTCCGCTTTGGGCGCTCGCGCGCTATCGGGGCCTCCGACGCGGCAACAGCCGCACCGTCGCCCACGGGATCTAGAGATGAACGTCCACGTCGCTCCCGAGACGCTGCCCATCCTGATGGTGACGGGGCTGGCGCGGGAGATGCGCCTTGCCGAAGGGCCGGGACTGGTTGCGATCGCGTCGGGCGGAAACAGCGAGATGCTGAGGCGCCGCCTCGCCGGGCGCGCGATGCCCGGCTGCCGCGCTGTCGTGAGCTTCGGCATCGCCGGCGGGCTCGATCCGCGCTTTACCGCCGGCGACGTGGTGGTTGCGACCGCCGTCGTCGCCGACGGCAAGCGCTGGGCGGCGCATCCCGCGCTCGCCAATTCGCTCGCCGCTTCGCTCGCGGATGGCGGCGTGCGGGTGGCGCGCGCCGATATCGCCGGTGTCGACGCGCCGGTGCTCCGCGCCGCGGACAAGACCAGGGCGCGCGAGGCGACGGGAGCCGCCGCGGTCGACATGGAATTGCACATCGCCGCCGCCTTCGCGGAGCTGCATGGCCTCGCGTTCGTGGCGCTCCGGATCGTCTGTGATCCGGCTGCGCGGAGCATGCCGGCCGTCGTTGCCAATGCGCTTCGCCCCGACGGCGAGGTCGATCACTTCGCGGTGCTGGCGGATCTCGTCAGAAAGCCGACGCAGCTCGCGGCACTGCCGCGCCTCGCCAACGAGGCGCGGGCGAGCTTCCGCAGCCTAAGCCGCTGTCGAGACCTTCTTGGGATTGGGCGTGGTCTTCCGAATCTCGTCGAGCTTCTGAGCGACGTTGCGTGAGAAGACGTATTCTGCCGACCGCTGGCTGGCGAGCGAGATCTCCGGCGCCATCGGCCCTTCCGTCTTGACGCCGAAGAGCGACACCCAGGCGGCCTTCCAGGGACGCTTGACCGTATCGGTCACGGCGCTCGCCTCGTAGCCGCAGTGAACCATGCAGTCGGCGCACTTCTCGTAATTGCCGGTGCCGTATTTCTCCCACTCGGTCTCTTCCATCAGCTCCTTGAAGGTCTTCGTATAGCCTTCGCCGAGCAGGTAGCAGGGGCGCTGCCAGCCGAACACGGTGCGGGTCGGATTGCCCCACGGCGTGCAGTGGTATTCCTGGTTGCCGGCAAGGAAATCGAGGAACAGGCCCGACTGGTTTATGGGCCACGCTTTCGCGCCCCTGCCGCGACGGAAGATGCCGCGGAAGAGCTCCCGCGTCGCGTGCCGGTTCAGGAAGTGCTTCTGGTCGGGCGCGCGCTCGTAGGCGTAGCCCGGCGACATCGTGATGCCGTCGATGCCCATTGCCGTCACCGTGTCGAAGAAGTCGGAGACGCGCTTCGCTTCGGCGTTGTTGAAGATCGTGCAGTTGATGGTGACGCGGAAACCCTTCTCCTTGGCGAGCTTCAGCGCGGCCACCGCCTTGTCGTAGATGCCGGTGCGGCAGACCGAGCGGTCGTGCATCTCCTTGTCGCCGTCGAGATGGATCGACCAGGTGAAGTAGGGGCTCGGCTCGTATTCGTGGATCTTCTTTTCAAGCAGGATCGCATTGGTGCAGAGGATCACGAAACGTCCCTGCTTGATCAGTCCCTTCACGATCTTCGGCAGGTCCTTGTGGATCAACGGCTCGCCGCCGGCGATCGAAACGACCGGCGCGCCGCATTCCTCGGCGGCGTAGAGCGCGTCCTCAACCGAGATGCGCTTGTTCAGGATCTCGTCCGGATAGTCGATCTTGCCGCAGCCCGCGCATTCGAGATTGCAGCGGAACAGCGGCTCAAGCATCAGGACCAGCGGATAGCGTTTGCGGCCGCTGAGATGCTGGCGGACGATATAGCTGCCGATCTTCGCGACTTGCCTAAGCGGAATACCCACTAGCGACCTCTTGCTGCACGATTTGCACGGGCGTTGACGTTGCCATCCAGTTCAAGCGGAAGGCGGAACCGCACATTTTCCTCGATTCCGTCGAGGGTGGAAACCTCCACCAGCCTGATACGGCCGAGCGCGTCGATCACGTCCTCGACGAGAACCTCCGGGGCCGAGGCTCCAGCCGTAAGCCCAACCACCTTAACACCTTCGAGCCAGGAGGGGTCCACCTCCCTGCCGTCTGCGACAAGATAGCCCGGGACGCCGGTTTCTTCCGCGATTTCGCGCAAGCGGTTGGAATTCGAGCTGTTTTTCGCGCCAACGACGAGGATCAGGTCGGCCATGCGGGCAAGATCGCGGACCGCGGTCTGCCGGTTCTGCGTGGCGTAGCAGATGTCGCGCGTCTCCGGTCCGACGACGTCCGAGAAGCGCTGCTTCAGCGCCTCGATCAGGGCGCTCGTGTCGTCGACGCTGAGCGTCGTCTGCGTGATATAGGCGATCGGCGTGTCGTCGGCGAGCGGCAGCGCCGCGATCTCCGCCTCATTCTGCACGAGGTAGGTCGGCCCGTCGATCTGTCCGAGCGTGCCCTCCACCTCCGGATGGCCGGCATGCCCGATCAGGATCAGCGTGCGCCCGCGGGCGATATAGTGGCGGCCCTGGTTGTGCACCTTGGAGACGAGCGGACAGGTCGCGTCGAGCGTCGGCAGGCCGCGTGCGCGCGCCTCGTCCACGACAGCGCGCGGAACGCCGTGCGCGCTGAAGATGGTGATCGCGCCGTCCGGCACCTCGGAGAGCTCCTCCACGAAATGCGCGCCCTTGGCGATCAGGCTCTCGACCACGTGACGGTTATGCACGATCTCGTGGCGGACATAGATCGGCGGGCCGTATTTCTCGAGCGCCAGCTCGACGATGTCGATCGCGCGCACCACGCCGGCGCAGAACCCGCGCGGCTGGGCCAGAATGACCTGCAACCGGTTTTGCACCATGACTTTCTGCAATGCAGTCGCCCCTGACTAAATGGCGGCCTTCTCGCGCCTGCACATTGCCATGCGGCGCTGCCAACGTCGAGTCACCCCGAAACGGGGAAAACTAAGAAGTTCCGGAGGGTTGCCGGAATATGACAGGGGGGTGCCGCCGGGTTTTTGCGGGCAGATTCGGGCGGCCCAAACCTTGCCGCGCATATGGCGCCGGTTGCTACCGGCGCGTCAGCCGCCGAGCCGCTTCAGCCGAATGATGACGGCATTATCCCCGGCAGTGATGTTGAGCGACGCATCCTTGAAGGTCGGCACCAGCTTGTCGTTGGCATGATTGCTGAGCGCGTAAGGCTCGCGGGGCATTCCGAGGAACTTGTCGAACTGGTTGTTGCCGTTCACGTCGTGGTAGCTCACGACCGCATAAATGCCCGGCGGAATGTCGTCGAACTCGGTCTCGACGAAGCCGACCTGCGCCGGCACCTCGCGGACATAGGGACAGCCCTCGCGGCTCAGCCCCTTGTCGCAGACCGCGATGTTGACCGTGCCGGTGTCAGTTTCGACGTTTTCGACGATCACCGTTATCTTGCCCATCGTCGGCGGGGCCGGCGGAGGCGGCGGCGCTTCCTCCGGCACAGAAGCGGTATCGGACGGCGCCTCGGTTTCGCTGGCGGGCGGCGGAGCCTCAGCCGACGAAGCGGCGGGCGCTTCTGATGTCGTGTCGGCCTGAGCCTGCGGCTCCGATGTCACTTCGGCTTCAGCCTGCTGCGCCCCCGCGTCCTCGGCGCTGGGTTCGGGCGCGGCCACGATGGGCACGATCGCGGCGTGCTGCGGGGAATTCGCATCCGGCGCCGCGAACGGGCTGAGCAGCGAGCCCGAAAGCGGTTCCGGCGTGAAGAGAATCGCCGGAAGCCTGTTCGGCAGCGGCTGAAACGCGACATAAGCGGCATTGCTCTGTGCCGCCGCCGTCGCGATCGTCACCATTCCCGCGAGTAGAATTGCCGCCAATCTCGTCAAGTGCCTGCCGCCTTTATGCGAGGAGTATGGCCCGCAGTTCGCGACCGTATTTTGTCGAAACGCTGGCGTTCTTGCCATTCCCTTAATGCGTCTCAGCCCTTCCGCTTGAACGCCGCGATCGTCTCCGTCAAGGCTCGGTCTATGGGCGCCGGCTGATAGCCGAGTTCCCGCCGCGCCTTGCTGCAGTCAAACGGCGCCGACCGCAGCGCCAGCATAACACCCTCGCGGGTCGCGACGGGCGGGCGGTGCGTCACCGTGTCGGCGAACCAGCCGCAGGCAAGCCCGGTCAAAAGCGCCACCCAGACGGGAATCGAGCGCTTCGGCATGCGTGTCCCGCTTTTCTCTTCGAGGCGCTCAAGCAGCTCGCGGATCGTGACGTTCTCGCCACCCAGGATGTAGCGCTCACCACTCCGCCCCTTCATCGCGGCTTCCGCGATGCCGACCGCGAGGCCGCGGACATCGACGAAGTTCAACACGCAATCGAGATAGAAAGGCAATCCGCCCGACAGGAAAAGCGCGATCATCGCGGCGGGCGGCGTCATGTTGCGATCGCCGACGCCGATCGGCACTGTCGGGTTGACGATGACGACGTCGAGGCCGTTGCAACTCGCATCGAGCGCGGCGCGCTCCCCCAGGAACTTCGACCGCGTATAAGGCCCCGCCATGTCGTCGAGGGTCGGACGCACCGTCTCGTCGACGAATGCCCCGTTGCGCTGTTTCGGCAGCAGGATCAATTCCGTCGAGCAATGCACGAAGCGGACGATCCCCTTCCGCTTCGCCGCCTTGAGCATGGTCTGCGTCCCGTGAAGGTTGATGCGCTCGAACTCGGCCTTGTCCTGGCACCACAGATGCGCGATTCCTGCGAGATGATAGACCATGTCGATGCCGTCGAGCGCCGCATCGACAGTCGCCGCGTCGCCCACCGATCCGCGCACATAGTCCACGCCCTCGATGTTTGTCACAGGCGCCATCAGGTCGAGCACGCGCACGCGATCGCCACGCGCCTGCAACAGGCCAACGAGATGATGGCCGATGAATCCCGCACCGCCGGTGACAAGCACCCGCGCCATCAGCCCTCCTTGGGCTCCGGTTTCGCGCTGATGCCGATCGCGATCATGAACGCCGGAAGCACGATCAGCGACACGATCAGGACAAGCAGGATCGCCATGCCGAGAAGCACGCCCATCGAGAAGAGGCCCTGGTGCTTGGCGATGGCGAGGGTCGCGAAGGCAGCAACCGTGTTGACCTGAGTAATCAGGACGGCGCGCGGCGTCGAAGTGCCAAGCAGCTTGGCGTCCGCCTTTCCGGCCGCCCGCTCCTCCGATATTTCGCGCCCCCGCGTCACCATGTGGATGCTGCTTGCAACACCGAGGCCAATCAGCAGTGGAATGACGATGATATTGGCGAAGTTGAAGGGAAGGCCGATCAGCGCCGAGCCCGCCACCGTCCACAGCGCCGCCACGGCGAGCGGGGCAAGGACCAGAAGAACGTCGGACAAGCGCCGGCGCAGGATGATGACGACAAGGCCGATGGCGATCGCCGTGTATGAAATGGCCTGGACGAAGGCGACGAATATCTCGTGTCCGGCGCCGGTGACGCTTGCCGGCACGCCCGACGCGCCCGACGCCACCGCCTGAACGGCCTCCGTGAAACGCTTCATGCCTTCCGCGGAATCGATGTCGCCGGCAGGCATCACCCGAAGCCGCACCTCGCCGGTCAGGCTTGAGATCCAGTCGCTGCGAAGATCGGCGGGGATATCGTCGATCGTCACCGGCGTGGTGACGGAAAGCTTCTGTTTCAGCCCTTCCGTCAGGCCCGGCACCTCGTCCGTCAGCGCGACGCCGAGTGTCCTCAGCGTGTCGGGGTCGGTGCCCTTCGCCTGTGCAAATGCTTGAAGCGACGCGGCGAGCCTCGCGCCAGCCGGCGGAATCGCCTCATCGACCGGGATGTCGGCCGGCGGCGAAGCGATCTGCTTCGCGCTCTCCTGAAGCGCAGCGAAGGCCTGCGTCAGCTCCTCGTCGCTCGGCGGCGGCGCGGGATCGATGGTCTGGAAGAAGCCGTCGCCGGCCCGCTCGCGTACCGCCGCAAGCGCCGCCAGCTTGGCCTCCTGATCGCGCGGCACGAAATCGCCGATCCAGCGCACTCCGGCAACGCCATCGACGGCAGCGAGCTTCTTCGCCATCTCCGCTGCGGCGTCGAGATCGGGCGCCAGCACGTCGAGCGCATAAGGCGAGGTTTCCGGATCGGCGGCGAGGTCGCGGTAGGTCTTCACCGGCTCGGAACTCTGGTCCTGCAGGTTCAAAATGTTGGTGTCCAGCCAGGCCTTTGGCGCCACGATCGCGGCACCGAGGCTGATTAGCGCGGCGATGACGAGGACCGCCCGGAAGTGCCGCGGCACGATATTGCCGATGCCGATGCCCATGCCCCTTCGCTTCGGCACCTTGGGCGGCATCAGCGCCATCAGCGCCGGCTGCACGGTGAAGCTGATGACGAGCGCGACCATCATGCCGAGCGCCGAGATGATGCCGAACTCCGCAAGGCCCGTATAGTAGGTCGGCACGAATGACAGGAAGGCAAGCGCCGCGCAGACGGCGGAGAGCGTGATGCTCGGGCCCTCGCCCATCATCGCGGCGTAGAGCGCGTCCTTGAAGTTCTTGCCGCTCCGCACCTCCTCAAGATGTCGGAGGCCGAGATGCGTGCCGAAGTCGATACCAAGCCCGAAGAAGAGCACCATGAAGGTGACCGAGATCAGGTTGAGCCGCCCGACCGCCAAGGCGGCAAGCCCGGTCGTCCAGATGGTGCCGACGATGAGCGTGATCAGCAGCGCCGCGATCAGCCGGCCGGAGCCGATTCCGATAATCAGCGTCGCCGATACCAGGAAGAAGGAGAGTATGCTCGCGCGAATGGCACCCGCGAGCGCGTCGTTCAGCTCCTGCTGGCGCAGCACGGGCTCGCCGGTCAGGCGAAGCGTGGCGCCTGGATGCTCGGCTGCGGTTTCGGCGATCGCGGCTTTCAATCCGTCGAGCGCTGGGCCGGCGCGATTGATCGACCTGTCGTTCAGGATCGGCAGCACCTGGACCAGGCGCCGCGCGCCCTGCAGCGAAGGACCGAAGTTCAGAAGCGTCGTCCATTGCATCTCCGCCGGCTGGCCCTTCGCCCGCTTGTCGAGCGTGTCGGCGAGCTGCGACAGGAGCTTCGCAAGCGATCCCGGCGCCGCGCCTTGCGAGACGCCTTCCTGGGCCATGCTCATCAGCTTCGCGAGGCCGCGCAGGCTCGGATCCGCCGCGAGCGTCATCAAGAGCCTCCGCGCCGGACGCAGTCCCTGGCCAAGCGCGGTGAGCTGATCGGTGCTGAGAAAAAGAAGGCCGTAATGATCGAAATAGGGCGAGGCGCCGGCGATCTCGGTCCGCTCAAACAGCGAAGCACGCGTGGCGAGGTGCTGCATCAGCCCCCTCGCCGTGGCATCCGCCTCGCCGGAATCGGGCGCATCGATCACGACGACCGCCAGCTCCTCCTTCGGGAAGGCCTCGCGATACTTGATCTCGACCTGGCGGAAGGGAAGCTCGGCGGAGAGGATGTCGCTTGTGCTTGTGTTGACCGTGAGCCGCGTTGCCGAGTAGCCGGCAAGCACGGTCAGGACCAGCGTGACCGCCAGGACAAGCCAGGGGCCGCGGGTCGCCGCGCTGGCACAAGCTCGCAGGATCGACTCGCCAAATTTTGACATATAGGGGAAGTGCTCCGACCTGATCGGCATCTGCGGGCGCCGCCTGGGAGCGCGGCGACGAAGCTGGAAAGGCCGAAGAAACGCGGCGAACCGCCCTTACCGCCAGTTGACGGGTTGCCGCAAGGCATTTCGCTCGCGCATGCTGTGGCTCGCCGTGGCTTTAACCCGTCCCGGCGGCGTGTTTTCGGGGGCAGGCTTGGATAACGAGGAATTTGAAAATCGCCTCGCCGATGCGGGCCGGGCCATGGAGACGACGCTCGCCGAGCTGCTCGCTTCCGTGCCTTTGCCGGGTGAGATCGGCCGCCCCGAGCGGCTGATCGAGGCGATGCGCTACGCAACGCTTTCCGGCGGCAAGCGGCTTAGGCCCTTCCTCGCAATCGAGGCGGCGCGGCTCTTTGGCGCCGAGGGAAAAGGCGTGCTCCGCGCCGCCGCGTCCGTCGAGCTGATACACTGTTACAGCCTGGTCCATGACGACCTGCCGGCGATGGATGACGACGATCTCCGCCGCGGTCGTCCGACAGCGCATCGCGCCTATGACGAGGCGACGGCGATCCTCGTCGGCGACTCGCTCCTGACGCTCGCCTTCGACGTGCTGGCCGACGAGGAGACCGAAACCGACGCCGCGATCCGCGTCGCGCTGGTCGGCACATTGGCGCGGGCAAGCGGCATCGGCGGCATGGCCGGCGGGCAGATGCTCGACCTTGAGGCGGAAGGACGCTTCGCTGCAGACGGCAACCCGCTGTCGCTTGCCGAGACGGATATCCTGCGCCTGCAGGCGATGAAGACAGGCGCGCTTCTGACCGCCTCCGCCGAGATGGGCGCGATCCTCGGCCGCGCCGACAGACAAGGCCGCGAAGCGCTCCGCGCCTATGGACACATGCTCGGCCAAGCGTTCCAGATCGCCGACGATCTGCTCGACGTCGAATCGGACGCCGCGACGCTCGGCAAGGCGACGGGCAAGGATTCCGAGAAAGGGAAAGCAACGCTGATCGGCCTCTGGGGCATCCCGGCCGCGCGCCAGCGCCTCGCGGCGCTCGTCGCCGAAGCCGAAAAGGCGCTCGATGCTTTCGGCGCCAGGGCCGATACGATGCGCGAAGCCGCCCGCTTCGTCGCCGCGCGAAAGAGCTGAGATGGCAGACGCAACCCTGCGCGGCGTGATCGCGGCGGCGGCAACGCCGATCGCCGACGACTGCGCGCCGGATACCGGACGCTTCGTCGCGCTCTGCCGCATGCTGCTTGCGGGCGGCTGCGACGGACTGAATATCTGCGGCACGACGGGCGAAGCGACGTCGATGACGGTCGGTCAGCGGGTGGCGCTGATGGATGCCGCGGCTTCCGTGCTGCCGCTTCAGCGGCTGATGGTCGGAACCGGCGCGGCGGCTTTGGGCGATGCGGTTTTCCTCACGCGCCACGCCGCCGACCTCGGCTTTGCCGGCGCGCTGCTCCTCCCGCCGTTCTATTATAAGGGCGTCAGCGACGACGGCGTGCTTCGCACTTTCGCGCGCATCGTCGACGCAACCGCCGACAACCCGATCGACCTTTATCTCTACAATTTCCCGGCGCTCTCCGGCGTAGCCTACACCGTGCCGCTAGTCGCGCGCCTGCGGCATGAGTTCGGCGACCGCATCGCCGGCCTGAAGGATTCCTCCGGCGATCTCGATTACGCGGCGGAGATCGCCGCGCTCGCCCCCGACCTTCGCGTCTTTCCGAGCAACGAGGCGGTCCTGCTTCAAGCCCGCGCCGGAAAATTCGCCGGCAGCATCTCCGCCAGCGCCAACGTCAATTCAAGCCTCTGCGCCCGCGCTTTTCACGACGGCGACGAGACGGCGCTGAGGCAGGCGACCGCGATCCGTGCGTGTCTCTCGGAGAAGCCTCTCATCGCGAGCGTCAAGGCGATGCTTGCGCACATGATGGACGATCCGACATTCGCCGCGGTGCTTCCGCCGCTCGTCGCTCTGTCGGACGCGGAGAGAAAGGCGCTCGTCACGAAAGTCGCGCCGCTTCTTGGCGAAGCGAGTCCCGCTTTGGCGTCGCGGGGCGCGGCATAGGCGGCGGCGAGACCGCCATTCCAATCAAGGGAGGGACGCGTGCCTGTTCCGGTCAATGATCCGAACCCGAGAATGCCCTATCAGCTCGCCATGCCGAAGGAGGCGACGGCCGACCTCGTCGTCGCGCCTGTGCTCCCGGCGGACGAGCGCATCTGGGTGCCGCAGGCGGAGAATGTCTGGTTCCGCCCTCTCTGCCTCAACGCCTCGCAGGGCTACTGGGTGAATCTGCTCAAGGTGACCCGCGCCGGCATCCTCTCCCGCCATCGCCACACCAATCCGGTGCACGGCTACGTGCTGAAAGGACGCTGGCACTATCTTGAGCATGACTGGACGGCGGAGGAAGGCGGCTATGTCTACGAGCCGCCTGGCGAGACGCACACGCTGATCGTCCCCGACGGCGTTCCCGAGATGATCACGCTCTTCCAGGTCAACGGGCTGATGCTCTACGTCGACCCCTACGGGAACGCGCTCTCCTACGAGGACGTCTTCACCAAGATCGACATGTGCCGCAAGCACTATGCGGCGTGCGGCCTCGGCGAGGGCTACGTCGACCAGTTCATCCGCTGAGAGCGGCAACCGGCTGACGCGCGACCCTTTGCCTGACGCCCCCTTTGAGGGTGTATAAGGGGCTCCGGTCGCGGAGAAACCGCGCCGGAAAGCGGCAGAAGCCCGCTGTTTCAAGGTTCGTTTTTCTCGGGAGCGTCCGATGCCTACCGAACCCGTCGTCAGACTGCATCAGGCCGGGCAGGCGCCGCGCGCGGCGCGGCGCGACGCTCGGCTCTCGGTCAACGCCAACCTGCCGCGGAACGATGGCACGCCGCTTCACACCGAATGGGTCGAGGCGACGCGGGTGAACCTTTCCGCCGTTGAGCGCCGCGCGGCGACGCTGACCGCCCGCCGCACGGTGAAGAAGGAGTGGCAGGCGGCGTGGCTGGTGAAGGCGATCACCTGCATCGACCTGACGACGCTTGCCGGCGACGACACGCCGGCGCGCGTCGAAAGGCTTTGTGCGAAAGCGCGGAACCCGCTCCGCCGCGACCTAGTCGAGGCGCTCGGCCTCGATCATATGCCGACCGTCGGCGCGGTCTGCGTCTATCCGACGATGGTCGCGACGGCGGTGAAGGCGCTCGAAGGCTCCGGCATTCCGGTCGCCTCGGTCGCGACCGGCTTTCCCGCCGGGCTGATGCCGCTCAACCTTCGGCTTGAAGAGATCCGCTATGCGGTCGGCGAGGGCGCGCGCGAGATCGACATCGTGATCAGCCGCAGCCACGTGCTCGATCAGAACTGGCAGGCGCTCTACGACGAAATCCGGCAGATGCGCGAAGCCTGCGGCGACGCGCATCTGAAGGCCATCCTCGCGACCGGCGACCTGAAGACGCTTCGCAATGTCTACCGCGCCTCAATCATCGCCATGCAGGCGGGCGCCGATTTCATCAAGACCTCGACCGGCAAGGAGGACGTGAACGCGACGCTGCCGGTCTCGATCGTCATGGTGCGCGCCATCCGCGAATACCTGGAAGCGACCGGCGCGAAAGTCGGCTTCAAGCCGGCCGGCGGCATGAAGAGCGCCAAGGACGCGCTCTCCTGGCTGATCCTGATGAAGGAGGAGCTCGGCCGCGACTGGCTTGAGCCTGACCTCTTCCGCCTCGGCGCAAGCTCCATGCTCGGCGACATCGAGCGGCAGATCGAGCATTTCGTGACCGGGCGCTATTCGTCGGCGATGCGCCATGCAATGGCGTGAGGCGGCGCAGCCCCCTTCTCCCATAGGGAGAAGGGGCCCGCGAAGCGGGCGGATGAGGGGATGCGGCTTCAGAGCATACGTCGCAACCCCTCACCCGTCGCCTTCGACGACACCCTCTCCCTATGGGAGAGGGACGCGCCTTGCGATGCGATAGAGAGAACATCATGACCGCCGTCACAGAAATCCTTCGCAGCATGGACTACGGCCCCGCGCCGGAGGCGAGCGACCATGTCGTCGCGTGGCTGGAGAAGCACGAGGGGCGCTTCCTGCATTTCATCGGCGGGAAGTTCGCCGCGCCGGCCGAGGGCACCTTCTTTCCGGTCATCAACCCGGCGCGCGGCAATCGGCTGGCGGAATGCGCCGAGGGCACGGCGAAGGATGTCGACAAGGCAGTCGCCGCCGCGCGCAAGGCGCAAAAGGGATGGGCGGCGCTCTCCGGCGATCGGCGCGCCCGCTTTCTCTATGCGATCGCCCGCATCATCAACAAGCGCGAGCGCTTCTTCGCGGTGCTTGAGTCGATGGACAACGGCAAGCCGATCCGCGAGAGCCGCGACATCGATATCCCGCTCGTCATCCGCCACTTCTATCATCACGCCGGCTGGGCGGAGCTGATCGAGAGCGAGTTCGCCGGCTATGCGCCGGTCGGCGTCTGCGGGCAGATCATCCCGTGGAACTTTCCGCTGCTGATGCTCGCCTGGAAGATCGCGCCGGCGCTCGCGGCTGGAAACACGGTGGTGCTGAAGCCGGCGGAATATACGCCGCTGACGGCGCTTGCCTTCGCCGAGGTGTGCATGGAGGCGGGACTGCCGGCGGGGGTCGTCAATATCGTGACCGGCGACGGCGCGACCGGCGCATTGATTGTCGAGCATGACGATGTCGACAAGATCGCCTTCACCGGGTCCACCGAGGTCGGACGCCTGATTAGAAAAGCCACTGCCGGCTCCGGCAAGAAGATGTCGCTCGAGCTTGGCGGCAAGTCGCCGTTCATCGTCTTCGACGACGCCGATCTCGACAGCGCGGTCGAGGGCGTCGTCGATGCGATCTGGTTCAATCAGGGCCAGGTCTGCTGCGCCGGCTCGCGGCTGATCGTGCAGGAAGCGGTGGCGGAGACGATGCACGCCAAGCTGCGTGCCCGCATGGCGACGCTCCGCGTCGGCGATCCGCTCGACAAGTCGACCGACATCGGCGCGATCGTCGCCGACGTGCAGCTCGACCGCATCCGAAAGCTGGTGGCGCAGGGCGAGGCGGAGGGCGCCGTCTGCTATCAGCCCGACGCCGCGATGCCGAAGGGCGGCCTCTTCTATCCGCCGACCCTGGTGACCGGCCTCGCACCCGCGTCGATCCTGGCGCAGGAGGAGATTTTCGGGCCGGTGCTCGTCTCCATGACGTTTCGCACGCAGGACGAAGCGCTGGCGCTTGCCAACAATTCCCGTTACGGGCTCGCCGCCTCCGTCTGGTCGGAATCGATCAACGTGACGCTCGATGCGGCGGCGCGCGTCAAGGCCGGCGTCGTCTGGGTGAACTCCACCAATCTCTTCGACGCGGCCGCCGGCTTCGGCGGTTACAAGGAGTCCGGCTTTGGGCGCGAGGGCGGGCGCGAAGGTCTCTTTGAATATCTCGTTCCCTTATCCGAGAAGGCCGAGGCCAAGCCCGGCAAGCGCATCGCCGCCGACTTCTCCGCCGCGCCGGTGGCGCGCGCGCATCAAGGGTCGGGCGCGCTCGACCGCACGGCAAAACTCTATATCGGCGGCAGGCAGGCGCGGCCGGACTCAGGCTACAGCTACGCGGTGTTCGATGCGTCGGGCGATGAGGCAGGCCAGGCCGGGCTCGGCAACCGCAAGGACATCAGGAACGCCGTCGAGGCGGCGAACGCAGCGACAGGCTGGGGCAGCGTCAGCGGCCACAATCGCGCGCAGGTCCTCTATTATCTCGCAGAGAACCTCGAAGCGCGCGCCGCGGAATTTTCGCACCGCATCGCCGCACTGACCGGCGCGCGCCGCAAGGAGGCGGACGCCGAGGTCGCGGCCTCCGTCCGCCGCATCAGCTTCTACGCCGCGCATGCCGACAAGTATGATGGGCGGGTGCATGCGACGCGCGCGCGCCACGTGACGCTCGCCATGAACGAGCCGTTCGGCGTGATGGGCATCCTCTCTCCCGACGAGGCGCCGCTGCTTGCGCTCGTCTCGCTCACCGCGCCGACGGTCGCCATGGGAAACCGCGTCGTCGTCGTCCCCTCCCCCGTCCACCCACTGGTCGCGACCGATTTCTATCAGGTGCTTGAGACGAGCGACGTGCCCGCCGGCGTCATCAACATCGTGACCGGCGACCGCGAGGCGCTGGCCAAAACCATCGCCGAGCACGACGACATCGCCGCCGTCTGGTATTTCGGCACCAAGGAGGGAAGCGCGAAGGTCGAGGCCGCCTCGATCGGCAATCTCAAGGCGACCTGGGTGAACAACGGCCGCGCCGTCCCCTGGTCCGATGCGAAGGCCGGCCAGGGCCGCGACTACCTCCGCCACGCGACGCAGGTGAAGAACATCTGGGTGCCCTACGGCGAATAGCGTCGCTCTCTCTCAGGCCGGCGCCGCCGTCTTATCGGCGAGGTGACGCACCAGCGCCTGCGCCGCGGCGCTGAGCGCCCGGTCGCGGTGGCGGAGCAGCGCGAAGTCGCGCGGCGGAAGATCGATCGGCCGCGACTTCAAGCGCCCCGCCGCGATCGCCGAGGCGACGACGTGCTCGGAGATGATGGTCGCGCCGGCGCCCGCCTCCACCGCCTCGCGCACCGCCTCGTTGCCTGGCAGGATCATGAACACTTTCAGGTCGTCGAGCTTGAGGCCCTCCTTGGCGGCGAGGTCTTCGAGCCCCGCGCGTGTGCCCGATCCCGCCTCGCGCACCACCCATGACACCGACAGGAGATCGGGACGGCCGGGCGCCGTCTCCGGAGGCAGCGCCTTCCCGCTCGCGACGACGAGGACGAGCCGGTCCTGATCGACCAGCCGGCGGACGAGCGCCTCGTTGCTGACCCGGCCTTCGACCAGCCCCACCTCACAGCGCCCCTCAAGCACCGCCGCCTCGACCTGCGTGGTGTTGCCGATCGTGACGTCGAGCCGCACGCGCGGATATTGCAGGTGATAGGCGGTGAGCCGCCGCGGCAGCCAGAAACTCGCGATCGTCTGGCTGGCGGCGACCGAGACGGTGCCCATCGACGGATCGGAGGAATCTTCGAGCACGGCGCGCGCGGAACTCATCTGGTCGAGCACGGCGCGCGCCTCCGGCAGGAAGCGGCGGCCGGTCTCGGTCAGCTCAATGCCGCGCCCGACGCGGTCGAAGAGCTTCGCGCCATAACGCCGCTCAAGCGCCGAGATGGCGGCGGAGGCGGCCGACTGGGTCATGCCGAGCGCCGCGGCGGCCTTCGTGACATGCCGCCGCTCGGCAACGGCGATGAAGATGCGGAGCTGATCGAGGGTCATTCCGTATCATCGCCAAAATCGATTGATCTAACAAGAACAATTCATTGGATTGATCGATACATTGCGTTTCGGCAATCTGGTGGAACGTGATTTTTCGCTTGAGCCGAAAGGCAGAACAATTGCGCGTCAGCGCGAGATTCCTCGCAAAGCTGGTTCGGAGGATCGGCGGGAGGTTTGGTCGACCCCGGCGGGCCGGCGCTTCCGCCTACCGCCCGGAGAAGCACTACATGCGCGGCAGCGGTCCGAAATCGAAGCGGCCCGGCGCCGCCGACGACCGGACGCCAAAGGCGACATGAAGCCAAAACTCCCGATCGGCGCGAATACCGCGCTGTCGCAGCGCCCGCTCGCCGACACCCACGCGCCCGTCGAGCCCGACGGCGTCGACACCTCGCCGCCCGTCTCCGACGAGGTGCGGCAGACCACCTGCTACATGTGCGCCTGCCGCTGCGGCATCGACGTGCATCTGATCGGACGGCAAGGTCCGCTACATCCAGGGCAACCGCGACCATCCGGTCAATCGCGGCGTGCTCTGCGGCAAGGGCAGCGCCGGCATCATGCAGCATTACAGCCCGGCGCGGCTGAGGAAGCCGCTGCTGCGGGTGGGCGAGCGCGGCGCCGGCGAGTTCCGCGAGATCGAATGGGAGGAGGCGCTTCCGATCGCGGCGGAGCGGCTCGCGAAGAATCCGCGCGACCGATCCGAAGCGGCTCGCCTTCTTCACCGGCCGCGACCAGTCGCAGTCGCTGACCGGCTGGTGGGCGCAGCAATTCGGCACGCCGAATTTCGCCGCGCATGGCGGCTTCTGCTCGGTCAACATGGCGGCCGCCGGGCTCTACACGATCGGCGGCTCGTTCTGGGAGTTCGGCGAGCCGGACTGGGACCACGACCAAGTACTTCATGCTCTTCGGCGTCGCCGAGGACCACGACTCCAACCCGATCAAGATCGGGCTCGGCAAGCTGAAGGCGCGCGGCGCCAAGATCGTCGCGGTCAATCCCGGCCGCACCGGCTACGGCGCCATCGCCGACGAATGGATCGGCATCCGGCCGGGCACCGACGGGCTGTTCATCCTCGCGCTCGTGCACGAGCTGCTGAAGGCCGGCAAGGTCGATCTCGACTATCTCGTCCGCTACACCAACGCGCACTGCCTGGTGATCAGCGAGCCGGGCGCGGCCGACGACGGCCTGTTCCTGCGCGACGCCGAGGGCCGGCTGCTTGCCTTGGACGCCAAGGCGGACGCGCCGCCGATGCGCTTCAGCCCGACATCGCGCCGGCGCTGACCGGGCGGCACACGGTCGACGGGCGCAACTGCGTCCCGGTGTTCCAGCTCATCGCCGAGCGCTATCTCGACGCCGCCTATTCGCCCGACGCGGTCGCCGACACCTGCGGCGTTCCCGCCGCGACCATCCGGCGCATCGCCGCGGAGCTCGCGCATGTCGCCTTCGAGGAGGCGATCGAGCTGCCGGTCGCCTGGACCGACTGGGCCGGCCGCCGCCACGAGACGATGCGCGGCCGGCCGGTCGCCATGCATGCGATGCGCGGCATCTCCGCCCATTCCAACGGCTTCCACACCTGCCGCGCGCTGCATCTTCTGCAGGTGCTGCTCGGCACCGTCGACGTGCCCGGCGGCTTCCGCTTCAAGGCGCCCTACCCGAAGCCGACCCCGCCGCGGCAACAAGCCCGCCGGCAAGGATGGCGGCAAGCCGAACACGCCGCTCTCCGGCGCGCCGCTCGGCTTCGTCACCGGCGCCGGAGGACCTTCTGATCGACGGAGCGGGCGAGCCGGTCCGCATCGACAAGGCCTATTCGTGGGAGGCGCCGCTCGCCGCCCACGGCATGATGCACATGGTGATCGCCAATGCCTGGGCCGGCGATCCCTACCCGATCGACACGCTGTTCATGTACATGGCCAACATGGCGTGGAACTCGTCGATGAACACGGCCGGCACCATCGCGATGCTCACCGACAAGGATGAGCACGGCGACTACAGGATCCCCTTCATCATCTATTCCGACGCCTATTTCTCCGAGACGGTCGCCTATGCCGACCTGGTGCTGCCCGACACGACCTATCTCGAGCGCCACGACTGCATCAGCCTGCTCGACCGGCCGATCAGCGACGCCGACGGGCCGGGCGACGCGATCCGCCATCCGGTGGTCGAGCCCGACCGCGACGTGCGCCCGTTCCAGTCGGTGCTGCTCGATCTCGGCGCGCGGCTGAGGCTGCCCGGCATGGTGGACGAGGCGGGCGAGCCGAAATATCGCGACTACGCCGACTACATCGTCAGCCACGAGCGCGTCGCCCGGCATCGGCCCGCTCGCCGGCTGGCGCGGCGAGGACGGCGAGCGATTCGGACGCGGCGCGCCCAATCCGAACCAGCTGCAGCGCTACATCGACAATGGCGGCTTCTGGCACCACGAGCTCGCCGACGACCAGCGCTATTACAAGATGGCGAACCGCGCCTATCTCGACTTCGCGGTCGAGATGGGGTTCTTCGCCAAGGCCGAGCCGATCATCTTCCAGCTCTATTCGGAGCCGCTGCAGCGCTTCCGCCTTGCCGCGCGGGGCCACGGAGCCGTGCCTGCCGCCGGACCAGCGAGCGCGAGCGGCTCGAGACCTATTTCGATCCGCTGCCGATCTGGTACCCGCCCTTCGAGGAAGACGATGCGTCGACGGCGACGAATTCGATCTGCATGCGCTGACGCAGCGGCCGATGCACATGTATCACTCCTGGGGCTCGCAGAACGCCTGGCTGCGGCAGATCACCAGCCAGAACCGCCTCTTCATGCATCGCGACGACGGCCGCGCGGCTCGGCCTCGCCGACGACGACTGGGTCTGGATCGAAAGCCGCACGGGCGCGTCAAGGGCCAGGTGCGGCTCGTCGACGGCGTCAACCCGAACACGGTGTGGACCTGGAACGCCATCGGCAAGCGGCGCGGCGCCTGGATGCTGAAGGGCGACGCGCGCGAGGCGGAGAAGGGCTTTCTGCTCAACCACGCGATCAGCGAGTTCCTGCCGGCCGATGCGAGCGGCCGCCGCCATTCGAACTCCGATCCGGTGACCGGCCAGGCGGCGTGGTTCGATCTGCGGGTCAAGGTCACGAAGTGCGCGGCCGAAGAGGCCGGGCTCGCCGAGCCGCAATTCCCTCGCTTAAGGCGCCGCCCGGCATCGAGCCGGCGCCGGCGGTCTCGCGGTTCGGCGCAGAGTTCCGCCGGTGGCGCGAGGCGCGGCGATGACCAGCCTGCCGGCAACGACGGAGAAGAAGCTCGGCCTCGTCATCGACCTCGACACCTGCGTCGGCTGCCATGCCTGCGTGACCAACTGCAAGGAGTGGAACACCGGCGGCCACATGGCGCCGCTCACCGACTCAATCCCTATGGCGGCGGTGCCGACGGCGTGTGGTTCAACCGCGTCCACACCTACGAGCAGCATGACGGAGACGGCGAAAGCCGCACCGTGCATTTCCCCCGCTCCTGCCTGCATTGCGAGGAGCCGGCCTGCGTCACCGTCTGCCCGACCGGCGCTTCCTACAAGCGCACGTCCGACGGCATCGTGCTGGTCGACGAGGACAAGTGCATCGGCTGCAAGCTGTGCAGCTGGGCCTGCCCCTATGGCGCGCGCGAGTTCGACACCGAGGTCGGCGTGATGAAGAAATGCACGCTCTGCATCGACCGCATCTACAACCAGAACCTTCCCGAGGACGACCGAGTGCCGGCCTGCGTCGCCGCCTGCCCGACCGGCGCTCGGCACTTCGGCGATCTCGGCGACCCGGCGTCACCCGTGTCGCGCCTTGCTGAGGAGCGCGGCGGCGTCGACCTGATGCCGGAGATGGGCTACCGGCCGACCAACAAATATCTCCCGCCGCGCGAACGCAAGCACACGTTCGGCGAAACGGCGGCGCTCGCGCCGGTCGCTGCCGAGGGCGGCTTCCTCGGCTGGGTCGACAGGATGCTGTCGCGCTAGATGCATCCCGCCTTCTCCGTCATCTTCTTCACCACGGCGAGCGGCGCGGGCTATGGGCTGCTGGCGCTCCTCGGCGTTTTCGTCGCGGGCGGCGCGATTGCGCCGGACCGCTGGCTCGGCTTCGTCGCGCTCGGGCTGGCGCTGGCCTGATCACCGCGGGCCTCCTGTCCTCCGCCGCGCATCTTGCGCATCCGGAGCGGGCGTGGCGCGCCTTCTCGCAATGGCGCTCGTCGTGGCTGTCGCGCGAGGGCGTGGCCAGCGTCGTGACCTATTTCCCCGCGGCCGTCTTCGGCATCGGCTGGGTGATCCTCGGCCGCAGCGACGGGGTCGTGTCGGCGGCGGGGCTGCTGGCAGCGGCGGCGGCGCTCGTCACCGTCTTCACCACCGGCATGATCTACGCGTCGCTGAAGCCGATCGCCCAATGGCACAGCCGCTTCACCGTGCCCGGCTACCTGATCTTCGCGCTGATGACGGGTGGCGTGCTTCTGAACGCGATCCTGCTCCTCTTCGGCGACAGGGCTCCGGGCGCCGGTATCTTCGCCCTCGTCGCGATTGCCGCAGGCTGGGGCTGGAAGTCCGCCACGTGGCGGCGAAACGACTGCATTCGTGCCCGCCTCGACCGCGAACAGCGCGACCGGGCTCAAGGACGGAACGATCCGATCGATCGAATGGCCGCACACGGAAGAGAACTATGTGCTGAAGGAGATGGGCTACCGGATCGCCCGCAAGCACGCGGCAAAACTGCGCCGGCTCGTGCATGTCCTGGCCTTCGGCGTGCCGCTCGTCGCGATCGCGATCTCGCTCTTCGCTCCGGAGCCTGATCGCGATCACGGCTGCAATCGTCGCGGTCCTTGCCCAGGCGCCGGGCATGCTCGCCGAGCGCTGGCTCTTCTTCGCCGAGGCAAAGCACGCCGTGACGCTCTATTACGGGCGATGAGAGAAGCGCGACCGCCACACCTGTCGTCATTGCCGGGCTTGACCCGGCAATCCATTCCGTCGCGGTCGTGTCTTGCCGCAACGTCACGGTATGGATGTCCGGATCAAGTCCGGGCATGACGACGGTTGTGGACCTCGTGTCCCTACCCCGTCGCGCGGGCCCTGAGCTTCTCCCCGAAGGCAAGCAGGAAGGCGAGGCTCTGCTGCGTCTCGGGCTTGGAGAGCATCGAAATCATCGCCATCAGCCCGCCGCGCGGCGCGCTCTTCTTCGCCTCGTCGGCCGCCTCGTCGAAGGCGAGCCGCGTGTTCTCGGCAAGCTCGCCCATCGCCTCGTTGCCGACCGTGTTGATCATCTGCTCGAAGAACACGAAGAGCCGCTCGACCATGTTGTCGGTCAGGGCGCTGCGCGCCGCATGCAGCAGCATCAGCATGTCGCACGCCGTGTCGAGCGCGCCGACCTTGTGCATCTCGCTCAGCCGGTCGAGCGCCGAGTGCACGGCCTCACGCGTGCCGGGATCGTTCATGCGGTCGAGCAGCTCAAGCCCGTTCGCGCCCATCGTCGTCAGGCGCTCGACCATCGCATCGGTCAGCGCCTCGCGCATCGCCAGCGTCAGCCGGGCCATCTCGTCGGGCGGCTGGTTGGAAAGCATCGCTTCGCTCATCGCCCCTCCTCTAGAGCAAGCCGCGGGCGGAGAGCCAATAGAGGCGGTTATAGGCGAGCTTGAACCAGTGGATCATCTGCGACGGCGGTCCCGGATTGGGCGGCGTCGTGTAGTTGAACCAGACATAGGTGCCGGAATTCATGCCGGTCTCCACGAAGCAGAACACCTTGCCGTCATAGTCGCGCGCCCAGCGCTCTTCCTTCAAGAGCGACGAGAGGTTGTCGACGATCGTGTCGGCCTCGAAATGCGCGGTCGAGCCGGCCTTGGAGATCGGGATGTTGGTCGTGTCGCCGACGATGAAGACGTTGTCGGAGCCTTCCTTCAGAAGCGTGTTCTTGACCGTCGGGACCCAGCCGCCGGCGCCGAGGTTGGAGTCGGTGATGACCTGCTGACCGCTGTGCGGCGGGATGGTGACCAGGAGATCGTAGGGGAGCGTGACGCCTTCCTCCGAAGTGATGGTCTTCGCCTTCGGGTCGACCTCCTTGGTGTTGAAGAAGGTCTCCGACTTGATGCCGAATTTTTCGAATTCCGGCACCGTCCAGTGGGCCACCGGCTCAAGCGCGTGCAGCCGCCCGACCGGGTAAGTGTAGGTGATCTCGCTCTTCTCAAGCAGGCCCCTGCCGGCGAGGTAGTCGTGCAGCATGAAGGTGATCTCGAGTGGCGCCACCGGGCACTTGTGCGGTGCGTTGACGTTGACGACGATCTTGCCGCCCTCGAACGCGGCGAGCGCGTCGCGCAGCTTGCGCGCGCCGTCGAGGTCGTAGAACCAGTGGCCACCCTCGACCATGCCCGGAATGTTGTCGGGGCGGATGCGCGAGCCGGTGGCGATCACCAGATAGTCGTAGGAGAAGCTTTTGCCGGATTCGGTGGTGACGGCCTTCTTCTCCACGTCGATGTTCTTGGCCGGATCGACGATATAGGGCACGCGCCGGTCGAGCACCTTGCGCTGGTCGCGGAAGAGGTCCGCCTCGCGCATCTTGCCGAACGGGATGTAGAGCAGCCCCGGCTGGTACATGTGCTTGTCGGTGGCGCCGATCATGGTGATCGCCACAGCTCCGGAGGAAAGCTCGTCCCGAAGCTGCCGACAAAGACCGTTTGCGACGATGGTGCCGGCGAGCCCGCCGCCGACGATCAGAACCTTTTTTGTCATTCTTCTTGCTCCCTTGTTGTTGTTGCTTCTCCCGTCGTCGCGGCGTCCCTGCGCCGCTCCCTCACTTCGCCTTGCGCACCACGATGCTCCAGACGCCGTTTTCCTCCGCCGAGCTCACCATCTCGTGGTGCACCTTCGCCACCCATTCGGGGATGTCGTTTGCCGAGCCCTTGTCGGTGGAGAGCACTTCGATCTCGTCGCCCACATCGATGAGCTTCAAACCGGCGATCAGCTCCATCAGCGGGCCGGGACAGAAGGCGCCGCGGGCGTCGATCTTGGTTCTTTGACTCATTGGCCGAAGCGTCCCCTGGCGTCCTAAAGCGTGATGAACTGGCCGTTCTCGGCATCCGACAGGAACTTGGTCAGGCCGAGTGCGCCGTCGAAGAGCCCGTCCTGCAGCTGCTTAAGCTCCCAGCCCTTGACGTCGAGCGCCATCGAGCAGGCCCAGAGCTTCAGGTCGCCGAGCTCCTTGCCCTGCTCGAACAAGGCGATGGCGTCGGGCGCGTGCTTCTCCAGCAGGAGCCGCGAGAACGCGCCGCCGCGATAGCGCTTCTCCGGTGCAGCCCCCTTCTCGAAGGCGAGGATCGCATTCATCGAGACGAACACCTCGACCGGGCGCTCCGATACCGCGCCGACCGAGGCCAGCATTGCCGCCATCTGCAGCTTCTCGTGCTCGCCGGAGCAAAGCAGGATGTAGAGCGGAGCCGATGCCATCTCTGAACTCTCCCGCCGCTTACGCCGTGTGCTTGATCAGGAAGCTGAAGACCTTGCCGTCCTGCTTCGATTCGATCAGCTCGTTGCCGGTGGTGCGGCAGAAGGCTTCGAAATCCTTGACCGCGCCGGGATCGGTGGCGAGCACTTCCAGCATGCCGCCCGCCGGCACCTCCTTCAGCGCCTTCTTGGCTTTCAGGATGGGGAGCGGGCAGTTCAGTCCTTTCGCGTCGAGAACGTGATCGGCCATGGGCGTTCCTTCGTGTTCCGTGGTCTCGTTGTCGTCAGATGAAGAGGTTGATGTCGCTCTTCGTCGCATTTTCGATGTAGGTCGCGGCACCCCCGAGGATCGGACCCTCGATCATGTCGTCCATCGTGTATTCGAAGAGGTCCATGGTCATCTGGCAGGCGATCATCTCGACGTCCGCCTCGACCGCCAGGTCGCGCAGCTCCTCGATCGAGGCGATACCCTTCTTCTTGATCAGGTTCTTCATCATCGCGCTCGCCGCGGCGTCGACGCCGGGAATGGCCGACATGATGTTCGGCATCGCCATGTGCATGCCGAACATCGGCATCGCCATCGCTGGATTGCCAAGCGTGGTGACGGAGAGGTCGAGCTTCTTCTTGAGCAGCGTCAGCCCGTAGAAGGTGAAGAACATCGACACTTCGAGGCCCATCGCGGCCGCCGTCGTCGCCAGGATGAAGGGCGGATAAGCCCAGTCGAGCGAGCCCTTGGTGACGATCATCGACAGCTTCTTGGTGTTGCTTCCGTTGTCGTGCGCCATTTTCATCACCTTTCTCGGTGTAACGTCGGGTAGCCGCGCCGCATCACGCGGCGGGAGCGCACCCGGCGAATTGGTCGGCTGTCATCTTCGCTTCATAGGGTGCGGCGACCGCCGTGCCGGGCGTCAGCGCCGCCTTGGCGCCGCCCCAGTCGACGGGCTTCACCTTGACCATCCAGCCCTCGCCGTAGGGGTCGCCGCCGGCGAGCTTGGGATTCGCCTGCAGCGTGTCGTTGACCGCGACGACCTCGGCGGCGAAGGCGATCTTGGCGGGGCCGACCCACTTGCCGGATTCGACCGTCGCGCAGGACTTTCCGGCGTCGACCGAGCGGCCCGCCTTCTTCGGCGTGAAGGCGACGAGCGGCCCGGCCATCGCCGCCGCCACGGTGGTCATGCCGAGCGTGACCGTGCCGTCTGCATTCCTCGCGGTACCAGATGTTGTTGTCCACGTCGTAGAGAAGCTCGTCGGGAAGGTCGCATCCGCGGACTTGCGGCATCGAGTGGCTCCGCTCTTACGGGGTTGCAGCTGGAACGGCGGCGACCGCCGCGTCGCGTTGACGAAGATTGCGCGACGAGCAACAGAATTCGCCGAGCCCGGCGGTTTCGAGCTTACCGTCGATGAAGAGAACGAGGTGCCGCGCCACCATGGCGCCGAGGCGAATGCAGGCCCGCAGTCTCAGCGCTGTCGCTCGCTGCGACCACACAGTTCCGATGATAGACCAGTTCGCGGCAGGTCTCGCGGCAGGCATTGAAGCTCGGCTCGCCGCGCGCGCCCTGGCGATGCAGCGCGAGCAGCCGGAAGCCCTCCGTCTTCGCGTGGGTCGGCACTTCACCGCGCGAAAGGACCCAGCCCTCAAGCGCCGCCTCGCCGATCAGAAGCAGCTCGTTGGCGACCCGCCTTGAGACGGGAGCTAGCGCCCTGTCAGGCATCTGGATGATGGCGTCGAGCCGTTCCAGGTTCGTCATCTTCTCAAGGCGCGCCATCACACAAGCCCCTTCTCATAGAGCAGGTCCTGCGATTCCGACATGTTCTCGTGCACGCCGACCTTGCGCGGCGAGAGGCCGAGCGCGATGCCGATCAGCTGCGTGAAATAGAGGATCTTCACGCTGGTCTTCTGCCCGAAAACCTTCGCGGCGCGCATCTGGTGCATTTCGAGGCCGGTATGACAGGTCGGGCATTCAGTGGCGATCACGTCGGCGCCGCAGGCTTCCGCCGTGGTCAGGAGGTTCAGCACCAGCTTGGTCGAGGTATCGGAATCCGACAGCGTATGCGCGCCGCCGCAGCAGGCGGTCTTCAACGGATATTCGACGTTCTCAGCACCGGCGGCCGCCAGGAGATCGTCCATGAAATGCGGCTTGTAGGTCGATTCCGAACCCGGCCCCTTGTCCTTCTCCGGGAAGATGTGGCGCGGGCGCGTGTACATGCAGCCGTAATAGTTGGCGATCTTCAGGCCCTTCAGCGAATTCTTGACGCGCGCCTTGAGCCCCTCCTCGCCGATCGAATCCTTGATCCAGTCGAGCGCATGGATGGTCTCGACCTTGCCCGCCTCGTAGGTTTTGTGCCCGGCCTTTGTCGAAAGCCTTTCGGTCACCGCGCGGGAGGATTCGTCGTTGGCGAGGTCGTATTCGGCCTTCTTCAGATTGTGGTAGCAGCCGTTGCAGGGCGCCATCACCGTGTCGAAGCCCATCGCCTCGGCGATCGAGAGATTGCGCGCCGAGAGATAGGTCTGCAGCTTCGGATCGACGTTCTTCACCTCCATCGCGCCGCAGCAGTTCCAGTTCTTGAGCTCGACCAGGTCGAGGCCGAGCGCCTTGCCGACCGCCCTGGTGGAGCGGTCATAGGCGTGGCCGGTGCCCTCCAGCGCACAGCCCGGATAATAGGCGACCTTCTGGTGCTTGCCGGGCATCACTCGGCTCCCAATTCTGCCTGGTGCATTTCAAGGCCGAGCGCGCGGCGGTCGGCGGTTTCGCGCTCCTCGACATAGTCGTCGATTGCCGCGCGCGCCTTGGCCCAGCCGCGCGTCTTCGGGCGAAAGAGCGTCGCGAGCCCGAGCTTGGTCAGCATCCCGACCGGCAGGCGGAAGAGAAGCCCGCGGACGAGCGCGATAAGCCAGTCCTGGAACAGCGACTGACCAGTGCGGCGGAAGAACTGCTGCAGCACGCGGCCGTCCTCGATCTTGCCGGTCTCGAAGACCTGGGCGGAGAACACATCGTCGAACACCGTCGCCGGCTTCGGCGGATTGTAGCCCTTCAGCTCCAGCCAGTGCGCCGTCGCCTTCATCACCCCTTCGGGATTCACGTCGCGCGGGCAGGCATAGGTGCATTTGTTGCAGGAGACGCACTGCCAGACCAGGTCCTTGTCGCGCACCAGCTCATCCTCGAAGCCCATACGGATCAGGTAGATCCAGTAGCGCGGGTTGAAATCGGGATTGAGCGCGTTGACCGTGCAGGCGTTGGTGCAGGAGCCGCACTGCCAGCAGCGATGAATGAACTCGCCGCCGGCGAGCGCCGCGATCTCATCCTCCATCGCCTCGTTGTAGTCGGTGACGACGCGCGATTTGATGAAGGTCGACCAATGGCCGGAGACGTCGACGCCGTCGATCGAAAGATGCTCGTGGGTGACGAGGTTCTCCGGCCGGATCAGCGATTTTTCATGGATGGGCATCGCCGCGTCCTCTAGCCGTTCAGCCGGCGCGGCTGGCCGAGCACGTAGGCCTCGCCGTCGATCAGCTTCAGCCGCGTGCGGCCGGAGTTCCGAATCGACCGCGTCGAGCCCGAGCATGCGGCGCGTATGCACCATGGCGTCGTGCTGGGCGCCGCAGTAGTCGCCGTGCAGATACTGGCCGCCGCGGTCGTTGATGTAGGCGGCATAGATGTGAGCGGAAAGAAGATCGACGGTGAAAGGCACGTCGCGATAGACGCCGTTCGCCGCGAGGAAGCCTTCCAGCTCCTCGGTGAGCATGGCGAAGGCGGCGAAATCGTCGGCGACGGGAATCGTCATCCGCTCGAAGTCCTCGCCATGCCAGATCTCGCGCAAGACGCCGGTATTGACGCGCGCGTCCCACATCCACCGCGTCATCAGCGGATAGCGCTCCGGCGCGGTGTAGTGCAGCACCTCGGCGGCAAGGTCGCGCACCCAGCGATGCCCGCGATCGAGCGGAAAGCCGTCGACGAACGCCGCCATCCGCCGGTCGGCGGTCGAAACGTCGGACCAGCCGTCGAGTAGCTTGACCAGCCGCTGCCTGAGCAGCGGAAAGCCGTTTTCGCCGAGCCACGGACCGATCCGCCGACGCGCCGGCGCGATGAAGGCGGCAAGGTCGCAGAACTCCGCCTCGCTCAGCTCGTGGACGCGGCCCTTGCCGAGCACTTCCTCGAAGAGCGACGCCTTGAGCGCCAGCGCGCCGACATAGCGCTCGACGCCGCCGCTTGCGTCGGCGCATTCCACCAGGCTCTCGAAGGCCTGCCGGAGCCGCGGCCCGGAAAGGTCGAGCAACGGCCGCGCCGGCGCCGGCCTGTTGCGCTGCAGAGCCGCGGCCATCACTCGGCCGCCTCACGCATGGCGCCGCTCACCAGCATCGTCGCCGCCATCGCGGCCGCGCGTCCCTGCGCAATCGAATCGTCGATCGTCTCCGGCCCGGTCGCCGCGCCCGCCACGAAGACGCCGGGCCGCGAGGTCTCCGACATGTGCGCGTAGCTCGACGGCCTTCTCGATATAGCCGTGCTTCTCGAGCTTCACGTCGAAGACGGCGGAGAGCGTCATGTTGTCGACGTTCGGGTCCATGCCGATCGCGTGCACCACCATGTCGAAGGGGATGGTGATCGGGCGCTTCACCAGCGTGTCCTCGCCCTTCACGATCAGCCGCTTGCCGTCGGAGGTGACCTCGGCGATGCGCGCCTTGATGTATTTGACGCGATACTTCTCCTGGCTCTCCCAATAATAGAGGCCCTCGTAGAGGCCGAAGGTGCGGATATCCATGTAGTAGATGTAGACGTTGCAGTCGGGCAGTTCCTCGCGGATCTCCATGGCGAGGTTGGAGGAGACCGTGCAGCAGATCTTCGAGCACCATTCGCGCCCGATCTGCCGGTCGCGCGAGCCGACGCAAAGGAGGATCGCGACGCGCTCCGGCTTGCGCCCGTCGGAGGGACAGCGCACGCCCTTCCCCGACGAGAACATCTGCTCCACCTGCGTCGTCGTCACCACGTCGGGATAGGTCCCAAAGCCCCATTCCGGCTTGTTGACGGAATCGAAATGCGTGAAGCCGGTGGCGAGGATGGCGGCGCCGGCATCGACTCCCGAACCGTCGGAAAGCGTGGCGTGAAAATCGCCGGGCGAGCCGGCAAAAATCTTCACCGTCGTTTCGAGATGCACATCGACGAGCGGGTTCGCCGCCACCCGATCGACCATGCCGCCGATCGCGTCCTTCGCCCATTCGCCGGAGGGAACGAGCCGCGCATAGCCGGAGAGGATCGGCGCGCCGCCGAGCCGCTCCGCCTTGTCAACCAGCGCCACCTTCTGGCCGGTCGCGGCCAGTGCATGCGCGGCGGAGAGGCCCGCCGGACCGCCGCCGACGATGAGCACCGGACGGGTCATTCCGCCGGCCCCGCAATCGCGGCGGTCGCCACGGGCTTGACGTAGCCCGGCCCCGAGGTGATGGCGCGCTTCGGATCGTAGAGCGTCTCGATCCGCCCGGCCTTCACCTCCTCGAGATAGGCCTCGAACTCCGCCTTCGCCTTCTCCCAGTCGATGCCGAGCTTCTCCAGGAGCCCCTCGAACGGCGAGGCATGCCAGTGAAGTTGCGCCAGCTTGTAGGGATGCGCGCCGAGCGCCAGCGCCGCGAACTGGCAATCGGCCATGATCGGCAGCGCATAGACCTTGTCGACCGCCTTGCCGATCCACTGGTTCTTGTCGAGCGTGGTGATACAGCCGGTGTCGTGGCCGATCATCACGTCGGCCTTCGCCTCCTCGACCGCCACCTTGATCTTGCGGTCGATGGCGAAGGAGCGGGTGAACTCGCGCTCGCCGATGATGTGGCGGAAGCCGAAGCCGCAGCAATCGTACCAGGTCGAATAATCGACAACGTTGGCGCCAAGCGTCTGCAGGAGACCGGTCGAGACCGCGACCCGGTTTCCGTCCAGCACCGTCTCGTCGTAGATCACGTCCTCCGGCACCATCTTGTAGACATGGCAGGCGGGATGCACGGTGGCGCGGATGCCGGAGACATCGATCGTCTGGCGCTCCTGGATGCGGTCGCGCATCACGTGCAGCCACTCCGAATAGTGCACGATCTCCTCGGGGATCAGCAGCTTGCCGTCGACCAGGCGGCCGAGCTTGCCGAGAATCGTCTTCACCTCGGCGCGAAGCTCGGCGGAGTGCATCAGGAAGATGCGCATCTCCTTGTAGTTTCCGAAGGAGGTGCCGCAATGGACGAGCGGGTAGTAGGTGCCGATTTCGAGCCCTTGCGCCTTCGCCGACACGTAGGCCTGGTGGAAATTGCGGAGGAAGACGGCGGCGAGGCTGACGACGTTGCCGATGCCCGAGCCGTGATAGTTCCAGGCGGTGCAGGAGGTCTGGTCGGTCTCGTCGATGTAGCGGACGCCGAGCTCGTTCATCAGCCACATGACGCTCGACGGATAGCCGGGAATGTTGCCGCACTGGCCGCAGGATTTGTGGTGCCAGAGATTGGTCGTCGGGATCTCTTCTCCCAGCCGTAAAGCGTGCGCGCCATGACGGGCTCATGCACGTCGCCGACGCGATGCACGACGATCTCGCCGTCCCTCTCGAGCTCCCACATGGCGTCGCGGATGTCTTCGACGCGGTCCTTGTTGGTGAGCATCGAGCGCCGGTCGATCCTGGCCTCGACCCAATCCGTCGCCCGCCGCGCTTCCGGCGGCGTCAGGTTGGAGGCGTGCCACTCGTCGCCGAACCCGCTATAGGCCGGCTTCTTGTCGCCGGGTTTGTCCATCGTCATCCTCCAAAGGAGCGGCGTTCAGTCCGTGTCCTTGTCTTCTTCCTGCTCTTCGAGCCATTCATTGTATTCATCGCGCTTCTCGTCCATCACGTCGTTGACCACGTCGAAAAGGTTCTCGTCGACCTGTTCGAGCTGATCGAGCACGCCGGTCGCCTCCCAGATCGTGTAGAGCTCGACCGAGGTCTTGAGGTTCACCTCCCAGGCCGTATCCATGGTGTGCATGGTCGGCACGGGGATCGCCTTCCGAAGAATGTTGAGCGGCGCGTCGATCTTCGAGACGTTCGGCCCCCAGTCGGGAAACGCTTCCTTGGTGATCATGTTGGGCGCGAGCTGGTTGCCGGTCGAGATCACCTTCAGGAGCACGCGCGAGAACGGCCGGAGCACATCCTTCGCCGACTGCATGCCGTGCTTGATCGCCACCTCGCGCATGATCATGACGAGGCCGCCGGGAGAATTCTCGAACGGGCAGCGCGCGGCGCAGGTGTAGCATTGCGCGCAGGACCAGATTTTTTCCTGCATCGCGTCGTAGATGCCTTCGAGATTCTCCGTCCAGAGGAGCTGCACGATCTCGCGCGGCGAATAGTCGTAGTAATGCGCGGAGGGACAGGTCGCGGTGCAGATGCCGCAGTTCAGGCAGCCGTGCAGCTCGTGGTCGTAGAGGATGTGCGAGCGGATGTCGTCGAACACCGCTTCGAGCTTCGCGTGCGGAACGGCCGGCGCGGCGGAGACGGGATCGCCGATCGACCCTTTGTCCCCCGTGACTGCCGTCTGTGCTCATGCGTTCCTTTCGTCAGTAGGTCAGGACCCGCGCGTCATCGTCTTCCATGATGTCCTCGATCACCTTGGCGCCGCCGACGATCCCCTCGCATTCGGGGATCAGGTCCTTCGCCGTCATGTCGAAGAGATCGAGGTTGGGCGAGCAGCAGTAGAATTTCACGCCCGCTCCGTGCGCGTCCTTGATGAAGTCGTAGACCGTCTTGGGCGAGCCGGGCTTGACCACCAGCTTCTCCGCCACGCCCTTCTTCATGAGCTGGCCGGACGGTCGCCGTGCAGACGACCTCGACCTCGTAGTCCATTGCCGCCGCGACGGTCGCCTGGAAGAAGGGCGCGCCCAACTCCTCGCCGTTACGCGGATCGGTGTTGACCATGATGATGATGAGCTTCTTCGCCATTTTTCTCGCAATGCCCGCGTTTTCCCTGCCCGGCAACAACGCGCGCGCGGCCGGCCAAGGGCTCATTGAGCGAGATCAACCGGCGCATCTTCATATTCGATTTATTGAATGGGTGCCACAATTGAACGGGCGAAAGCAAGCCCGATATGCGCGCCGGGCAATTGCTCGGGCGCGGACGGCTCACATCCAGCCGGTGACGCTCGACCAGGCCGACCATGATTTCGGCCAGCGCGCCGGCGATGCCGGCCTGCGCCTCGCGCAGCCTGTCCAGCGTTTCCGCCGTGCCCTCCGGTGTCTCGTCGAACTCCATGATCAGGTCCTCGATCATGGCGGACTTGATGCCGGGATGGCCGAGAAAGCCGAGAGAGTTGTCGCCCAGCTGGAAGAGCAGCGGGCGTCCGGCGGCGTCAGCCGCCAGAACCGCCGCGCCGGCGGGAAGCACGGGTGCGTCGCGCATATAGACCGCGCACGGGAAAGCTTTCCGGCAGGTGGCCGCCAAGCGCCTCCGGCCGCGTGCGCCGCGCCGTCTCCACAAAGAAGCGCAACGGCGCCTCCTCCGCGCCGCCGCCCGCCGCGATCGACAGGATGCACGCGCCGGTCCCGATTCCCACGACCGGCATGCCGCGGGCGAGGAAAGTCGGCCGTCAGGCGCAGCTCCGGGGCAAGGCTCGGCACCAGCGAGCCGCTGACCACGCCGAACGGGCCGCCGCCGAGCAGCACCAGCCCGTCGAAACGCTCCGCCGACGGCGGCACCTTGCCGCCCGGCGTGAACGGCCGGCAGTAGCTGGAAGCGGACGTTACGGCCCTCGAGATGGTCCTCCATCATCCCGAGATATTCCGCTTCCGTGTGCTGCAGGACGCAGAGGGTCTTCATGGTGCTTCACGCCCGAGCCAGCCGCCACGTAACCTCCCCCTGGCGGGGAGGTTAACAGGCGAGCCGCAAGCATTGCCTCAGCCAAGAGATTTCGCCGTTCAACGATCGATGTTCCTTCAGTCCGCCGTCTCCACCGCGCCCATGATCGCCGTTGCGATGTCGGCCGGCTCGACGCCCGGCATTTCCACGTTGAGGTCCTTGAGCCCGGCGGCCGCCGCTTCCGTGAGCGCGTCCTGGTCGAGGCGCGCCCCGCGCAGCGTCTCGGCGAGCCGATCGATCCCGTCCGGCGGCAGGCAGGTGAAATCGCCGGACAGCATCAGCTCGGCCACCTTGCCGTCGCGCGCCAGAAGATGCACGCGGATCAGCCCGCCCCGCGCCTTGTGCATCGCTCTCCGTCAGATGCGTGCCGGCGGAGATCTTCACGCCGAGCTCGACGAGCTTGCGGCCCTGCCGGTTGGTCCAGGCCGGATCGGACAGCGCCGCGTCTTCCGCCTCGATCGCCGCGGTCTCGGCGGCGCTCGGCTCATCTTCCACCACCGTCAGCCCGAGACGCTCGTCGCAGTGCTTCAGGAAAAGCCGCTTCACCTCGTCGCGCGCGGGGGCGCGGGAACGAGCTCGCTTGGTCATCGTGGTCATGTAGTCGTCGAGCGTCGTCTTCAGCTTGTCGCGGAATTTCTCCGACGGCACCTTCAGGCAGCGCGCCATCATGGCGGTGTCGAAATCGAACATGAAGCTTGAGACGAAGAGCGTCGCCTCGGCGATCGAGGCGGCGCCCGTTCCGCCGATCTTGCGGCCGGCGACCTGCATGTCGTTCATGGGCCGGTATTCGGCATTGACGCCGAGCTCGCGATAGGTGGCGACCATCGGCGCGATGAACATCGGATAGAGGTTCGACCGCGAATTCCGGCGCCTTTTTGCGCGGATAGATGAAGTGGACGAACATCTGGTTGCGGTCGAGATAGACCGCGCCTCCGCCCACATGGCGGCGGATGATCGGCAGGCCTTCCGCCTTGCAGAAGGCCTCGTCGACCTCCTTGTCGATCTCCTGATGCATGCCGACGCAGACATAGGGCGCGTCCGGGTTGACCAGCGAAAGCACCGGATCGTCGTCGGCTTCAATCGCCGCGGCGAGGCCGTGATAGACGGACTGGCTGCGAAGCGCCGGCACAAAGCCGAAATCGAGGACGCGAAGTCGCATGAGAAGTGCCTCTTTGCCTGCGGATCATGATCGAGCCGCGGCTGCGCGAGCAGCAGACCCGGCGCCGGGTGGCGGCGTAACAAAAGCGCGTGCGCCAATCAGCGGGGCGGCAATTGCGCTGGCTCAATTGCGCGAAGCGCCGGCGCGCGGAAGGACGCGTCAGCGCTTGCAGAAGGCGCGATAGAGCGAACCTATGACTCGACCACTTCCGGCCGTGCGATCGAATAATAGATGTTCTTTCCCTTGCGCCGCGCTTCGACGAGATCATCCTCTCGAAGCCGCGCAAGCTGTTGCGAGACCGCCGATTGGCGCATGCCGAGAAGCTGCTCGAGCTCGGTGACGGTCTTGTCGCGCTCGATCAGCAGGCAGAGGATGACGAGGCGCGATTCGTGCGCGAGCGCCTTCAGAAACTCGCTTGCCTCGCGCGCATTGTCGAGCATGTCGGCAAGCGGGATCGACTTATCCAAAGTGCGTGCTTCGGACGAGGCCGGCAGCGTATTTGGCATCAGCTTAAGAGCCCTGGTCAGGTGCGCGGCGGACGCCCTCGCAAGCCGCGCGGACATTCGATGGCATCAGTCCGCATGTCAACATGCCTTGCCCAGCCGCGAGGTCGCGCCGCCTCTAAAAGATCTGGTAAGCGGCTGGACGTTAACGCAAATTTGATGCCGGATCGGTGCGTTTCCGAACCAATGCCGGCAAATTGCGACCGGTCAATGCGTCGCCTCTGCCGACCGCCGACTTGATCTCCGCGGAGAAGCAAGAGACACGGAAACCGCGGCGGCCTGCCCCTTTTTCGTGTGGCGCCAGTTTCGGCCCCACGCATCTTCGCCCAGTCCGTTCCAAGCAGGAAAATTCTCGCACGAAATGCCGTCTGAAGCCGCCTCAAAACACGGTCCCGTCGCGCCGCTCGAAGCGGTCCCGGACAATCCGCACAGCCTCCCGGCTGAGAGCGCGCTTGAAGCGCTCGGCGCCAGGGTCGCTGCCGGCCTCGATGAAACGGAAGTCCGACGGCGCGCCGAGCGCTTCGGCCCGAATACGATCGCCGCGCGGCAGAAGGTAAGCGCGCTCGCCGTCCTCCTGCACCAGTTCCAGAGCCCGGTCGTCTATCTCCTGGCGGCGGCGGCTGCGCTCGCGCTCTATTTCCGCGAATGGGAGGAAGGCGTCGCGATCGGCGCGGTGCTCGCGATCAATGCGCTGATCGGCTTCATGACCGAGATCCGCGCGGCGCGCTCGATCGAGGCGCTGCGCGCGCTCGGCACGCATTCGGCGCGCGTGCGCCGCGACGGGCATATCCGGATGATCCCGGCCGAAGAGCTCGTGCCCGGCGATATCGTGCTCGTCGAGGGCGGCGATTCCGTCTCCGCCGACCTGCGGCTCGTCGAGGTCTCGAATCTCGCCGCCGACAAATCGACGCTGACCGGTGAATCGGTCGCGAGCGACAAGGGGACGGCGCCGGTCGCGGCCGAAGCCGGTATCGGCGACCGCAGCGCGATGCTCTTCAAGGGCACCACGCTCACCCGCGGCAGCGGCACCGGCGTGGTGGTAGCGACCGGCCAGGCAACCGAGCTCGGCCGCATCTCGCACCTGGTCGAGGAAACCGAGCCGGAAGCCACGCCGCTTGAGCGGCGGCTCGCTCGCCTCTCGCTGCAACTGGTCTGGGCGGTGCTGATCCTGACGGTAGTGATCGCCGGCGTCGGCCTGACGACCGGCAAGGATGCCTTCCTGATGGTGGAGGCGGCGATCGCGCTTGCGGTCGCCGCGATACCTGAGGGCCTGCCGATCGTGGCAACGCTGGCGCTGGCGCGCGGCATGTGGCGGATGGCGCGCCGCAACGCGCTGGTCGAACGCCTTTCGGCAGTCGAGACGCTGGGCGCGACGACCGTCATCCTGACCGACAAGACCGGCACCTTGACGGAGAACCGCATGGCGGTGAACCGCGTATGGACTCCGTCGGGCGAGGTGGAATTCGATGCGCGCAGCGCCGGTGCCGAGTTCCGCGGCGATGACGATCCGCAGCTTCGACGGCTGCTCGAGGTCGCCGCTCTCTGCAACAACGCGGCGCTCGAGCGCCCGGAGGACTCAGGCAGCGGCGACCCGATGGAGATCGCGCTCTTGCGCGCCGCCTCGCGTGAGGGACTGAGCCAATCGGCGCTGCTCGCGGAAAGCCCGCTCGTCGCGATGCACGCGTTCGATACCGACCGGAAGATGATGGCGACGGTGCACGCGCGCAGCGACCGCTTCCTCGTTGCCGTCAAGGGCGCACCGGAGGCGGTGCTCGACGCCGCCGAGGCCGTGCTCGACGACGGCAAGGTCGCAGCACTTGACGCCGAGCAGCGCGCCGAATGGCGTGAGCGTGTCGAGCAGTTCGGCCGGAGCGGCCTGCGGGTGCTGGGCTGCGCCATGAAGGGCGCTGAAAACCCTGATGCGCCGCCTTACGAAGACCTGACCTTTCTCGGGCTGATCGGATTGCAGGACCCGGCGCGAGCCGACGTTCCGCAGGCGATCGCCGATTGCCACGCGGCCGGCATCCGCGTCGTGATGGTCACCGGCGACCACGCCGTGACCGCGCGGAGCATCGGCCGCGCCGTCGGGCTCGGCGACAGCGCCGCCATCGTCATCGAGGGCGGTGAGCTCGCCGCGCTCGCCGCCGCCAAGGACGGCGCGCTCTTCAGCGCCGGTATTTTCGCCCGCGTCAGCCCGGCGGAGAAGCTCGACCTGGTGCGCGCTTATCAGGCGGCCGGCGACATCGTCGCCATGACCGGCGACGGCGTGAACGATGCGCCGGCGCTCCGCCAGGCCGATATCGGCGTCGCCATGGGCCTTCGCGGCACCGACGTCGCGCGCGAGGCGGCGGCCATGATCCTGCTCGACGACGCTTTCCCGACCATCGTCAACGCCGTTCGCGAGGGCCGCGTCATCTTCGGCAATATCCGGCGGCTCGTCGCCTTCCTGCTGTCGTGCAATCTCTCCGAAGTGCTGGTGGTAGGGCTCGCCATCCTCTCCACCTTGCCGCTCCCGATCCTGCCGCTGCAGATTCTCTATCTGAACCTCGTCACAGACGTGTTTCCGGCCTTCGCGCTCGCCATGGGCGAAGGCGAGCGGGACGTGCTGAAACACCCGCCGCGCGATCCGAAGGAGCCGATTCTGAGCCGCAGGCACTGGATCACCATCGCAGCGCAGAGCCTGGCACTGACGGCGGGCACCTTCGGCGCGCTGGCGCTCGCCCGTCTCGGGCTCGGTCTTGACGGCAGCTCGGTCGTGACGGTCACCTTCCTGACGCTTGCGCTGGCGCAGCTCTGGCATGTCTTCAACATGAAGAACCGGAGGTCGGGCGTGGTCTTGAACGAGATCACCCGCAATCCCTGGATCTGGGCGTCGTTCGCGCTTTGCGCGGCGCTGCTCGCGGTGCCACCCTATGTTCCGCCGCTGGCGCGGGTGCTCGGTCTCGTGCCGCCGAGCGCCGCCATGTGGACGGTGATCCTCGCCATGAGCCTCGCGCCGCTTGTGCTCATTCAGGCCGTGACCCTTCTCCTGCCGGGACGCCGAAGCGCATGACGGCCACGCTCCTTCCCTGGCTGAAGCTCGCGATCTGCGGGGCGCTGATCGGCTTCGCCGGACCGGTACTGACACGCTACGGCGAGGTGATCGCGCGGCTGACCGGGCTGTCGCGTTCCTGGATCGGGCTCATGCTCCTTGCGACCGCCACCTCGCTTCCCGAGTTGCTGACCGGCATGAGCGCCGTGACGGTCGCCAACGTGCCGAACATCGCGGTCGGCGACGCGCTCGGAAGCTGCGTCTTCAACCTCGTGATGCTCGTGATCCTCGACGAGCTTTCGCGCGACGAGCCGATGTACCGGCGGATCGACCAGGGGCATGTCCTGACCGCCGGCTTCGGCGTCATCCTGATCGGTTCGGCGGGGGCGATGCTGCTCCTGAGCGGCAACGGGCTGAACTTCCAGTTCCTCCACATCGGCCTCTACACGCCTCTCTTCATCTTGCTCTACCTGGTCGCGATGCGCGCGGCCTTTGTCTACGACCGCCGTAGCCGGCCGCAGGTCGTGCTCTCCGACATTCAGCCGGGAATGTCGCTGAGCAAGGCGCTGACCCGCTACGCGGCAGCGGCGGCGGTCGTCGTCATCGCCGGAACCTGGCTGCCCTTCATCGGTGAAGAGATCGCCGCGACGATGGGCTGGAAGGATACCTTCGTCGGCACACTGCTGATCGCCGCCGCGACGTCGATCCCCGAATTCGTGGTCACGATCACCGCGCTCAGGATGGGCGCCGTCGACCTGGCGATCGGCAACCTCCTCGGCAGCAACCTCTTCGATATTCTGATTTTGGCCGCGGACGATATCGCCTACCGCAGGGGGCCACTTCTGTCGTCGGTGTCGCCGACCCATGCGATCTCGGCCTTCACGGCCGTGATCATGTCCGGCATCTTCATCGTGGCGCTGCTCTTCAAGCCCGAGAACCGCATCCGCGGCATCGTCGGCTGGGTCAGCCTGTCGCTTCTGCTCGTTTATCTCTTCAGCTCATACGCCATCTTCCTGCTCGGACACTGACTCAACTCCAGCAAGTCGAATCGTCAGAGCGTGAGCGAGACGTGGATGATTCCGGCCTCCGAGCCGTCGCGGACGAAGCCCAGCTCCTCAGCCATCTGCAGCATCGCCGTGTTCTCCGACAGCACGTCGCCGTGCACGATCTTCGTGCCGCGGTTGCGCAGGACGGCGAGGATGTCCTTCATGAGCTGGAAGCCGAGACCGCGCCCCTTCATGTCGGTGCGGACCATCACCGCGAACTCGGCGCGCTCGTTGTCAGGGTCGGCAACGATGCGCGACACGCCGAGAATCTCGCCGCTGCCGGGCTCCGTCGCCGGATCGACGGCCACCAGCGCCATCTCGCGATCGTAGTCGATCTGCGACAGTCGCGCGGAGAGCAGCCGCGGCGCCTCCTTGAGCGGGCCGAAGAAGCGCAGCCTGACGTCATGCGGCGATGACTTCGCCACCATCTCGATCAGCCGCGGCTCGTCCTCGGGCCGGATCGGCCGCACCAGCAGCCGCTGAGCGCCGTCGATCGTGATCTCGTGCTCGAGCGCCGCCGGATAAGGCTCGATGGCGAGCCGCCGGCTGGGCACCGCTTCAAGCGGCCTGACCACGACCCGGGCATCGAGCGCCAGCACGCCTTCCGGGCCCGCCAGTAGCGGATTGATATCGAGCTCCGCCACCTCCGGCACCCCGATCAGAAGCTCCGACAGCTTCACCAGCGTCGAGGCAATGGCATCGATGTCGGCGGGCGGCTGGTCGCGATAGCCGGCAAGCATCGTCGCGACGCGCGTGCGCTGGATCATGGCGCGCGCCAGGACGAGATTGAGCGGCGGCAACCCGATCGTCCTGTCGCCGATCACCTCCACCGCCGTCCCCCCGTGGCCGAAGAGCAAATCGGCCCGAAGGCCGCATCCTCGCCGATACCGACGATCAGCTCATGGTCGTGCGGCCGCTTGATCATCGCCTGCACGGTGAAGCCGTCGATGCGCGCATCCGGCGCGCGCTCGCGGACCGCGGCAAGCATCTCCTTCGCCGCGTGCCCAACTTCCGCCAGCGAGCGGATGTCGAGGCGAACGCCGCCGACATCGGACTTATGGGTAACGTCGGGCGAGAGGATCTTGATCGCGATCGGGCCACCGATCTTCTTCGCCGCGATCACCGCCTCTTCCGGGTCGGCCGCGACACGCGTCTCAACAACCGGAATGCCGAAGGCGGAGAGAAGCTGCTTTGCCTCCGGCTCGGTCAGAAGCGTGCGCTTCTCTTGAAGCGCCTTCGCAGCAAGGGCGCGCGCCGCCGCGAGGTCGGCACCGGACGATAGCGGTCCGGCCGGCGGCGTCTCGATCAGGATATCCTGGTTGCGCTTGTAATTGACGAGCTGCATCAGCGCCCTGACCGCTTCGTTCGGCGTCTCGTAGGTCGGAATCTTATTGGCAACGAAGAGCTGCCGCGATTCCTTCGCCGCGCTCTCGCCGAGCCAGCAAGAAAAATCGGCGCCCGCGTGGCGTGGAACAATTCCGGCATCGCATCGAGAACGGCGCGGGCCGCCTCCAGGCTATCGGCGACCGCTGTCGGGCAGTTCATCACGAGAACCGCGTCGGCGCCCTTGTCCGCCAGCAACGCCTCGATCGCGATCTTGTAGCGCTCGCCGGTCGCATCGCCGAGGATGTCGATGGGATTGCCGCGCGACCAGGTTGGCGGAAGCGCGGCGTCGAGCTTGGCAATCGTATCAGGCGAAAGCTCCGCCAGCGTGCCGCCGTAATCGGCGAGCGCATCGGCGGCGAGCACACCCGCCCCGCCACCATTCGTGAGAACGGCGAGCCGGTCGCCCTTCGGACGCACGCCGGAGGCAAGCGTCACCACCGCCTCGAACAGCTCGCGCAACTCGTAGACCCTGAGCATGCCGGCGCGGCGGAAGGCCGCGTCATAGACGGCGTCGGAGCCGGCGAGCGCCCCGGTATGCGACAGCGCCGCCTTGGCGCCGGCGCTGCTGCGGCCCGACTTGATGACGATCACCGGCTTGGCGCGCGCGGCGATGCGCCCCGCCGACATGAACTTCCGCGCCTCGGTGATGCTCTCGACATAAAGCAGGATGGCGCGCGTCGCGCGGTCGAGCGCCAGGTAGTCGAGCATGTCGCCGAAATCGACATCGCTCATGTCGCCGAGCGAGGCGACATGCGAGAAGCCGATCCCGCGTGCCGCCGCCCAGTCGAGCATGGCGGTCGCGAGCGCACCCGACTGCGTGACGAAGGCAAGCTCGCCCGCTGCCGGCGTCAGATGCGCGAAGCTCGCATTGATGCCCTGGGCCGGCGAGATGAAGCCGAGGCAGTTGGGCCCGACGATTCTCAGAAGATGCGGCTTCGCCGCGGCGAGCATCTTGCGCCGGAGCTCCTCGCCCGAAACCCGCTCGCCCTCGCCGAAGCCGGCGGTGACGACGACCACCGCCCGGCAGCCGCGCGCGCCAAGCTCGGCGATCACTTCGGGCACCGCGGCCGGCGGCGTCGCGACGACGGCAAGATCGGGAACGGCGGGAAGCTCGGCGATGGTCCGGTAGTTGATGGTCGAGCGGATCGCCTCTTGGTGCGGGTTGACCGGCATGATCGGGCCGCTGAACCCGGCCTCGAAGAGATTGCGCGCGAGCACCGCGCCGACCGTGTTCGGCCGGTTGCTGGCGCCGACCAGCGCGATCGCCTTCGGCTCGAAGAGCGCGTCGAAGTTGCGTGTCGTCATGGCCTTGGCTCGGGTGCAGGGAGGCCCCTCAAATACTGCAAAAGGGACATCGATTGTGTCGCGGCAAGGGCGCAACGCCGCAGCGCCCGGTCGCCGCTCATTATACCGCTCATTCCCAAGCGCGCACAGGCGCTTGCGTTCGTTCCGCCTGTGGCGATCAGGCTTTCACGGCGACCGCGACCAGGCCGTTGATACCAAGCGGAAGGGAAACGGCGTCGATGCGGATCGGCGCGCGGTCAAAGCCCGCTCGTCGCAGAAGGCCGGCGAGATCGCCGGCGTCGAAGGTCGTGTGGGTCTCCGGTCTTGAGAAGGGCCAGGTCCGCATGCTGGCGCGGTCCGTCGCATAGACCACGAGGCGACCGCCAGGGCGCAGCACCCGACGCACCTCCGACATGTCGCGCCCGGCGGAATCGAAGAAGTAGACGGCGTTGACGAGAAGTACCTTGTCGAAGGCGGCGTCAGGCCAGGGCAGCGCGTCGAATGTTCCCTCGACCAGCTCCATCCGCCCCGCCAAAATCGCCGCGCGGTTTCGCCGTTCAGCACGTCTCAGCATGCGGACCGAATGATCGACGCCGGCGACATGCCCATGCGGCGTTCGCGCTGCAAGCGCGAGGAGTCCCTGGCCGGGACCGAACCCCATCTCAAGCACAGTGTCGCTCGGCGCAAGGTCGAGCGCGTCGATCGCGAACAGGTACGGCCTCGCGTTAAGGACCGCCATGAGCGATCCCGTGACGGCACCGCTGATGCCGCTCGGATGGCGAAGCTGATTGCCGACCCTCTCCCAGAACCGGTCGCGCAGGCGACCTCCCCCGCGCCGGTCATTGTCGACGCAGCGGAGCACGGTTCCGGTCACGACTTGCTTTGGATCTTCGCGAGGTCCTCCTGGATCACCAGGCGGCGGCTCTTGTCCCAGAGCGGGCGGTCGGGATGCTCCGGAATGGCGAGCGCATGCTCAAAGGCGGCCGTCGCCTGCGGATATTCCGACTGGCTGTAGAGGAAGTCGCCGTAGAAATACCAGGCGTCGAGGCCCTCGGGCGCAAGACCGGTGGCTTCTTCGAGCAGCGCCCGCGCCTTCTTCTTGTCGCCAAATCCGATCGGCCAGCCCGGCACGCGGTAGTAAAGCACGCCAAGGCTGGTCGGCGCTCCGGCGTCGAGTGCCGCAGGGTCGAGCGCGTAGGCTTTCTCCAGCATGCCGCGCGCCTGCTTGGCGAGGCGGAGCGCCGCGAAGCCGCTCGCCATGGAGGCGCGTTCGCTGGTCAGGATGCCGTCCCAGATCATCGCCTCGACACGGTCCGGGTACTTGGCCGCCATCGCGTCGGCATCCGCGCCGAGCGCATTCATCTCCTTCGTCTGCTCGTCGCCCTCCGGAATACCGAACTTGATGTTCTCCCACTTGATCGAGAGGTCGTGGATCGCGGCGTCGAGCTCCGGATCGTCGGGCAGGGTGGTGTCGGACGCCGCCGCCACCGGCGCAGAAACGGCCGCGACCATGGCGACCAGGCCGGCGAAGGCGATTGCGCGCAAATTCAGAAGTGGCATGACTTTGTCCATCGTTCGGAAGTGAGAGCGTCAGACCGCGGGCGACGAGGTGGGACGCGACAGCGCCCGGTCGACGACGCGCGGAAACACACGCTGGATGAAGACGAAGAGCCTTTCCGGCCCCGGTGCGTAAACGGAGCTCGATCCCTTGGCGACGCCCTGCCAGAATCTGCGTCGCCACGCGCTCCGGCGTGTCCGCCCGCACCTTCGCCATCAGCCGTTTGACCGATGCAAGCGCGGCGGTCTTGGTGGCGCGCGGCGCGGCATAGGTGACGCTGACGCCCCTCGCCTTCCATTCACGCCGAAGCGCGATCGAGAAACCGCGCAGCGCGAACTTCGACGCCGAATAAGCGGAGAGATGCGGATAGGGGATGTCGCCGAAGACCGAGCCGATATTGACCACGCGCGACGGCCGGGCACGCTCAAGCAGTGGAAAGAAGTCGCGCGTCAGCGCCATCGGCGCGATGACGTTGGTATCGAAGATGCGCGCCAGGAGATCGTCGCTGAAGTCGGCGAGCGGACCGGCCTCGATGATCCCGGCATTGTTGACCAGGACGTCGAGCGATCCCCACTCCGACTCGATCCGCTCGACAAGGCGTTTGCGGTCCAGCGCGCGGGTGACGTCGCCCTGGACGATGAGATGGCCCTTGCCCGAGCCGAGCAGTGCCACCGTCATTTCGAGCGCGTCGCGACGCCGGCCGCAGACCGCAACGCTCATGCCGCGGCCCGCCGCCTCGACCGCCAGGGCACGGCCGATTCCTGAGCCTGCGCCCGTGATCAGCACGCGCAGCGCGTCATGCCGCATCTTTGAGCTCCACGCCGGCGCCAAGGTCGTGGAAGATCGCGCCATAGAGCCGATAGAAGACCTTCGAATTGTCGATGATGATACTCTGCGTCGCGGGATCGTCGAAGCCGTCGACCAGCTGGCGGAAGAAGGCGACGTGCTCCTGGTCGAGCGAACCGTGCGAGCGAAGATACGAAAAGCCGCTGTCGTCGCCGATCTTGAGCGCGGCCTTCATGGCATCGGCGAGGCGATCGGCTAAGAGCACCGATAGCCCTTCGAGCACATGCACGCTGCCGAGCATCGCGTAGGGGCTGACGTGCTCGATCGCGTAGTAGGCGTAGCCGACCATGATGCGACAGGCCATGCCGGGCTCGCCGTCACGCACCGCTTCGGCGTTACCGCCCAGCGCGCGGATGTCGTCGAGTATCCACTTTTCGTGGCCGCGCTCCTCCTCCATGTATTCGACCAGCGCGTCCTGATAGCGCTCGTCGTCGGTCAGCGACGCGGCAAGCGCGAGCAGTGGAAAGGTATGCTTCACATGGTGATAGGCCTCGCCGAGGAAGCTCAGATAAAGAGCGCGCGGCGCGCCCGACTGAACGGCGTGCTTGACCAGCGGGATTGCGAAGAAGGCCTCGCGATCCCGCGACGTCTCCGAGGTCAGGCGGTCATAGAATGACATCGTGAAAAACCTCTTCGTTCGGGAGGATCAAAGGGCGACGGCGCGCGGCTGCGACGAGGAAGCGTCGACGAATTGCCTGACCGCCTGTCGCCGGATGCGGCCGTTCGACGAAACGAGCCTCGCAAGCGCCTGTTCGAGCGGAACGATTTGATAGGCCTTGGGCACGGCGTAGTCCGGCGCGCTCGCGCAGCATTCGGCGAGAAGGTCGAGCACCTCCCATTCGGCGGCGGCGGCAAACCAATCGGCCCCACGGATCGACGGAACGATGAGCGCCGTCAGATGCGGCTCGCCGTGTCCGAAGACGGCCGCGAGCGCGATGCGCTCATCGCCGAGGAGCATCGTCTCCACCCATTCCGGGCTGACGTTGCGGCCGAAGCCGGTGATTATCAGGTTGTCCTTGCGTCCATGCACGCTCAGAAATCCGTCCGCGTCGATCGTGCCGAGGTCGCCGGTGCGCCATGGACGAGAGGCGTTGGGCTGCCCGAGATAGCCCTCGGTGATCGAAGGGCCGTCGACGACGATCTCGCCGTCGTCGATCGACACGTTGAGACCGTCGAGGGGCCGGCCGACCGTGCCGGCGCGTTCCTCGCCGGGCCGGTTGACGCTCACCACCGAGCAGCACTCCGAGAGCCCGTAGCCCTCATGCGCAGGAATGCCGAGGTCCCAGGCCGCCTCCACGGTCTGCACCGGCACCGGTGCACCACCGACCGCCACGAAGCGCAGCGAATCCGGCGCGCGGCCGCCTGCCGCCATCAGCTCGCCGACCCAGGATTTCAGCAGCTGCGGCACCACCACGCTCATCGTCGGCCGATGCCTGTCGACGGCGGCGGCGAGGCCGGCGGCGCTGCCGCGTCCGAGCGCCTCGGCAAGCCGCGTCTCGAAATGCACCGGCGCCCCGACCAGCACCGGCACGAAGATGGCGCAGATCGTTTCGAGCAGCAGCGGCAGCGGCAGCACGGAGAGGTAGGAGTCGCGCTCGCTCGCGCCGGTCGCGGCCGCAAGCGCCGTGCAAGACCAGGCGACCTGGCCGCTTTCGTGGCGCACGCCCTTCGGCGCGCCGGTCGAGCCCGAGGTATAGATGATCGTGCCGAAGCCGTCGGAAAGCTCAGGCAGCGTATCCGCCGGCGCCGCCCTTTCGATAACCAGCGGCACGACGCCGGACTGCAGCGCCTGCGGCCAGGTCTCCTCCGTCGCAAGGATCAGCTCGATTGAAGCATCGCGGGCGATATGCGTGAGCTGCGTGGCGCTGAAGAATGCCGGGAGAGGCACGACGATCTTGCCGGCGAGCGCGCCGGCAAGCTCAGCGATCGCCCACTCGACCTTGTTCGGTGCAAGAATGCCGACGACGCGGGGTCCCGGCTCGATTTCGCGCGCGAGGCCCGCGATCCGCGCCAAAAATGCTTCGCGCGTCAGCGTCTGGCCGGCATCGCTGAGCGCCACGGCATCGCCCTTGGCGCGCGCATGGCGCGCCATCGCGTCAAACAGCGATCGCATCGCACGCCACCTCGCGGTCAGGCCGCAGGTGCGCCGCAAGGCGCGGGCTCGCGACCGCATAGACGCCGGGCTCGGTGCCGTAATAGGTCCCCCAGCGCTCGAAGTTCGCGATGCGGTTCCGATCGGCGTCGGCGATCCTGATTGGCGAAAGACCGAGCCGTTCGACGATGTGCCGGAGGCGGCTGGTCGCGGTGAAGAACGACCAGGCGAACGCGTTCGCCTCGCCGAAGTCGATGATCTGGGCGATGAACCGCGACACCTCCTTCGGCGCGAGGCTTGCGAGCGTCGAGACTTCGAGAATCTCGTGGCGGCCGACCGGCCGCTTCGAAAGCGCGCTCAGGATCGTGTCGACCGGCTGGTCGAGATAGTTCTCGGAAAAGAAACCGTCCGTCTCCGTGCGCAATCCCGCCGCACAGAGAATGTTTCCTTCGGCGTTCCTGGAGACCAGCAGCCGTGATGGGAAGTCTTCAATGACCGCATCATAGTATAGTTCGTATATTGAGCTTATGAAGTCTTCGATTTCACGACGCGCAGGGTCACCCAACCCAACGATGGCGGTTTTTGGCATTGCGAATCTTTCCCGCCGTAACGATGGTTAGGCCTCGTCGGGCAACGCCTGAACCAATCATAGCGGAGCTTGCGGTCCGCTGACAGACTTGCGGCGGTCGGGTGTCCGGAATGTGGCTGCTTTGCGGCCTGGGGGCTCGTTCCCGCGCGAACTCGTTGGGGGACCCGCCGCTATTTCCCGAAGCGCCGGTGCCGCTGTTGGAAGGCGCGGAGGGCGCGCAGGAAATCGATCTTGCGGAACGCCGGCCAATAGACGTCGGTGAAATAGAATTCGCTGAACGCGCTTTGCCAGAGCAGGAACCCGGAAAGCCGAACCTCGCCGCTGGTGCGGATGATCAGGTCGGGATCGGGAAGATCGGGCGCGTAGAGCGAGCGGCCGATCGCCTCCGCCGTCACGCAATCGATCGCTTCCGCCAGCGTCTTCCTGTCGGCGAGCTGCTCGCGCAGCACGCCGCGCACCGCGTCGACGATCTCCTCGCGCCCGCCATATGCGGCGGCGATGGTGAGCGTCATGTCGGTATAGTCCCTGGTCGCGGCCTCCGCGGCCTTCAGTGCATCGACCGTCGAAGCCGGCAGCAACTCAAGCCGCCCGACGGCACGCACGCGGATGCGCCTTTTGTGGAACTCCGCGTCCTTGGCGAGGCTCTCGATCTTCTTCTCCACCGCGCCCAGAATTCCAGAAATCTCCGCGGCAGGGCGCGACGAGTTGGCGGTCGAGAACACCCAGAGCGTGATCGCCGGGATCGCCAACGCGTTGCACCAGTCCAGCAGCTCGTCGAGCTTGTCGGCGCCCGCCGCGTAGATCTCGTCGGGATTGGTGAGGCTGTTCTTGCGGCCGAAGCGCCGATTGCCGTCGAGGATCAGCCCGATATGGCGCGGCAGCGGCGAGGCTCCGACCTGCCCGAGCAGGCGGCGTTCGTAGGCACGATAGACCGGCGTGAGCATCCGGCTGCGCCATCGCCGCCCCGCCTTCTGCCACCACGCCATCCCGAAGCCCCCCCCTCCGCTGCAAAGTCGGCGAACGAAGCGGCGAAATCATGAAGCCGCATGGTCAAGACGGGCCACCGTCGCCGGGCTCAGAATTTGCAGTGGGACATAGGCCAATATATTGAAAATAAGCGGTTTTCCGACATTGCTATCAATCGGCCGCCGCTCCGAGGCCCAGATTGTGGAACCCCGGCGCTGACAGCGTGCTGTCAGCCGCCACCTGATATCTCCCGTGCCAATCGCTGAGCGGGGCGACTTTTTGTTTGGGTCAACGACATGATCGTCAGGAAGCTTGCGCTGTCTCTCGCCGTCGTCGCCGCCTCCGGCGCCTATATCTGGAACCAGCCGGATGCCTCGCTTGGGGGCGATCCGCTTGCCGCATTACCGACCGACAATATCGAGACCGGCAGCATCGCGCCGGCGCCGGCCAACGTCTCCGACGCCCCGCCAACGCCGAACGAATCGCCCGCCGCGGCGACCAGCACGCCCCCGCTGTTGCCGTATGGAGGCGAAACGAGCGCTACCATGGCGCCCCAAACCCCACAGCTTTCGTCGGGACAGTTCGGCGAACGCACCGCCATGGTGACGCGGTCGGAGCAGACGGTGCCGCACTTCCCAAACCCGACGGCGGCACCGTCTGCGACCGCTTCAGCCCCAATCACGCCCGCTCCGGCCTCAACCGGAGAGGTGACAGTGGCCTCGGCAGCGGACCCTTCGGCGCCCACCGCCCCGCTCGATCCCGGCGCACCGACCGACCCGGCGCCGGCGGCGCTTGAAGCGCGCCTGCCGCGGCCGCGCCCCGCCCACCAGCCGGCCCTTCCCACGCCGGCGGTGGTCCGCGTGGCGATGAACGGCACGGCGCACTATTCCGATGGCGTTTTTACCGGGCCGGTCACCGATGCCTACTACGGATTGCTGCAGATTCAGGCGGTCATCCAGAACGGCCAGCTCGCTGGGATCAAGGTGCTGCAATATCCGTCGGACCGCTGGACGTCGGTGCGCATCAACCGGATCGCGCTGCCAATGCTGCGCGACGAGGCGGTGAGCGTGCAAAGCGCCAGCGTCGACATCATCAGCGGCGCCACGCTGACCAGCGAAGCCTTCATCCGCTCCCTCGGCGGCGCGTTGCGGCAGGCCACCTCGACCACATAAGCCATGCGCGAAACGCGGATTCTGATGGGGATGCCGATCACCGCCGAGGTCGTCGGCGTGAGCGACGAGGCGATCCTCGATTCGGTCTTCGACTATTTCGAAGACGTCGATCGTCGCTTCAGCACCTACAAGGCCGATAGCGAGGTCTCGGCGATCAACCAGGGACGCCTCGGCGAGATGGACTACAGCGACGCCATGCGCGAGGTGCTGGCGCTCGCCGAGAAGACGCGGCGAGAGACGCAAGGCTATTTCGACATCCGCCGCGCCGACGGGACGCTCGATCCTTCCGGCATCGTGAAGGGCTGGGCCATCCAGAACGCCGCCGCGATGGTCCGAAGCTTCGGCGCGCGCGATTTCTACATCGATGCCGGCGGCGATATTCAGTCGGGCGGGAAGAATGCAGCGGGAAAAACGTGGAGCGTCGGCATTCGCAGCCCGTTCGATGAATCGGAGATCATCAAGGTCGTCTATCCACGCGGCCACGGCATCGCGACATCCGGCACCTATGCGCGCGGAGAGCACATCTACGACCCGCACGCACCGGAGCGCCCGCCCGCCGAGATCGTCGGCCTGACGGTGATCGGTCCGAACATCCTCGAGGCGGACCGCTTCGCCACCGCCGCCTTCGCCATGGGCGAGGACGGAATCCTCTTCCTCGAAGCAGCGCCCGATCTCGAAGGCTATCTCGTGCGCCGCAACCGCCGCGCAACGCTGACCAGCGGCTTTGACGCCTATTGCTCGCCATGATCGCCGCGATCGACAAGCTTCTCGACCACATCACCATGTACCGGCTGGTGCTCTACTATCTGGTAGCGCTCGCCGCTGCGGCGTTCGGGCTCGGCTTCTTCCACCTGGCGCCGCACGATCCGACGGCGATCGCCTTCTCCACGGTGCTGATCGTCGCCGTTTGCCTGGTCACCAACTGGACGTTCGCCCGCGTCTTCGCGGTGCCGACCAACGTCGAGTCGGTCTACATCACCGCACTGATCCTGGCGCTGATCCTCGACCCGGTGACGGCCTCCAACCTGAGCGGCGTCGGCGTGCTCGTCTTCGCCTCGGTCTGGGCCATCGCCTCGAAATTCATCTTCGCCGTCGGCCGCAAGCACGTTTTCAATCCCGCCGCATTCGGCGTCGTCCTGCCGGCATTTCTGCTCGGCCAGCCGGCGACCTGGTGGGTCGGCGGCAACCTCGCGCTGCTTCCCGTGGTCGTCATCGGCGGCGTGCTTTTGGTGCGCAAGCTCCGCCGCTTCGATCTCATCATCAGCTTCGGGCTGGTCGCAGTCGCAACCGTCCTCGCCACCACCGATCCCTCGCGCTATGGAATGGCGCTCAGCCAGACGCTGCTGCACTCGCCGCTCTTCTTCTTCGCCTTCGTCATGCTGACCGAGCCGCTGACGGCGCCGACCGGACGCCTGGCGCGCATTGCCTTCGGCGCGATCGTCGGATTCCTCTTCGCGCCGAACGTCCATATCGGCTCGTTCTATTTCACGCCGGAGCTGGCGCTGCTGGTCGGCAACGTCTTCGCGTACGTGGTGGGTCCGCGCGGCCGCCTGGTGATGACGCTTGATCGGATCGAGCGCTCGGCCGCCGACACCTACGACTTCGTCTTCCAGTCGCCGCGCAAGCTCGCCTTCCAGGCCGGCCAGTACCTGGAATGGACGCTGCCGATGGAGCATTCCGACAATCGCGGCAATCGCCGCTACTTCACCGTCGCATCCGCGCCGACCGAGGACGCCGTCCGGCTCGGCGTGAAATTCTATCCGGCGTCAAGCGCGTTCAAACGCACGCTCGGCGCCATGGAGCGGGGTGACAAGATCCACGCCGCGCAGCTTGCCGGCAGCTTCACGCTGCCGTCCGATCCGAAGAAGAAGCTCGCCTTCCTTGCCGGCGGCATCGGCATCACGCCGTTCCGCAGCATGCTGCAATACCTTCTCGACCGGCACGAAGCGCGCCCGATCGTCGTGCTCTACGGAAGCGAGAACAATGAGGACATCGCCTATCGCGATGTGCTGGGCGCGGCCGAGAAGGAGCTCGGCATCCCGACCATCCACGCCGTGGCGCGCGGCGCCAAGCGCGGACAATATCCGGGCTTCATCGACGCCAAGCTGATCCGCACCATTCCGGATTTTCGCGAGCGGACGTTCTATATTTCCGGGCCGCAGGTGATGGTGACCAACCTGCAGACGACCTTGCGCAAGCTCGGCATTCCGCGCTCAAGGATCAAGGTCGACTTCTTCCCGGGCTTCGCCTGATCCGCTCCACGCCAGATTTGCCTCATGCCGGGCGCGGCAAAAAGATCTCGACCTCCAGTCCCGGCCTTGCATCGGCCATCGTCATCCTGCCGCCATAGGCCTCGACGATATCGGAGACAATGGCGAGGCCGAGGCCTGAGCCGTTATCGCTGGCATCGAGCTGCACGCCGCGCGACAAGGCGGAGGCCTTGTCCGCGTCTGCGATGCCGGGTCCGTCGTCGGCAATGCTGATCGCGACGCCCGCATCCTTCCGATGCGCGGCGACCGTGACCGCCGACTGGGCAAAGCGCGCGGCATTTTCGATCAGGTTGCCGAGGATCTCGGTGAGATCGCCCTCGTCGATCGGCGCGGTGAGCCCCGGCTCCGCATCGATAGCGAAGGTCAGCCGCTCCCCCTCCGGCGTGCGCTTCACGACGGAGACCACGCGCTCGGCCGTCTCAAGCACATGGCATTCGACCTTTTGCGAGACGCCGGGCGCAAGGCGGGCGCGGGCAAGCTCGCGCTCGACATGCCGCCGGATCGCGCCGGCGCTTTTCTCGATCTCGTCGGCAAGCTCGGTCTCGCCCTTCTGCCTGAGCGCGCGGATATCGGCGGAGAGCACCTGCAGCGGGGTCTTCAGCCCGTGCGCGAGATCGGTGGCACGCGAGCGAGCACGGGCAAGCGTCTTTTGCTGCATCTCCAAGAGCCGGTTGATCTCCTCGGCGAGCGGGCGCACCTCGCGCGGCGCCTCCACCTCCATGCGCGCGCTGCGCCTTGTGACGACGTCGCTGACCGCCGCTCGCAGGCTTTCAAGCGGCGCGAGACCGACGGTGATCTGCACGAAGATCGCGGCCGTCAGCACCAGCGCAAGCAGAAGCAGCGACGGCGCAAGCTCCCACATATACTCGCGCACCGAGTCCTCGACGGTCTTATGATCCTCGGCGACTACGGCGAGAAACGACCGTCCGCTCGGATCGACGATGGTCTGCGCGACCGCCACGAGCAGCGCGCCGCCCGGCCCGCCGATTTCAAGCCGCCGCCTTGCCCCCACGCCGCCGTCGGGGAGCTTGAGCTCCGTGTCCCACAGGGAGCGCGAGCGGATCAGCTTGTGGCTGGCGAGATCCTCGACCTGCCAGTAATAGCCGGACACCGGCGTCTCGAAGCGTGGATCGGTCAGCGAGGAGGTGACCTTGAGCACGCCATCAGCGCCGAACTGCGTCTCCGATATCAGCCGGTCGAGATCGCCTGTCAGCTCCGCTTCGACGCGGCGCTCGACATGCCGCTCGAACAGGTAGCGCAGGCCGACGCCGGCGATCGCCAGCGCAACCAGGATGGAAATCGTCGCCGCCGACCAAAGCCGGAAACGGATCGAGCCCGGCATCACCCGCCCGGAATCATCAATTGTCGCCGGGAATGAGATAACCGAAACCGCGGCGCGTCTCGATCACATCCTTGCCGAGCTTGCGGCGCAGCCGCGCGACAATGACCTCGATCGCGTTCGGATCGCGGTCATGACCGGAATCGTAGAGGTGCTCGGCCAGCTCCGTCGCCGGCACGACGCGGCCGGCGTGGTGCATGAGGAACGCCATCAGCCGGTATTCGAGCGGCGACAGCGCGATCGGCACATCGCCGAGCGAAATCTGCATCTGCCGCGTGTCGAGTGACAGGGATCCGGATTTCAGCACCGGCGCCGCCTGCCCGGTCGACCGCCGCAGCAGCGCTCGGAGGCGCGCCAGGAGCTCCTCCATCTCGAACGGCTTCGGCATGTAGTCGTCGGCGCCCGCGTTGATCCCCTCGACCCGCTCGGTCCAGACGCCGCGCGCGGTGAGGATCAGGATCGGAAAGCGGCGACCCTCCCCGCGCCAGCGTCGCAGGACCGAGAGACCATCCATCTTCGGAAGCCCGAGGTCGAGGATCGCGGCGTCGTAGTTTTCCGTGTCGCCGCGGAACCACGCCTCCTCGCCGTCGGCGGCGATGTCGACAACCATGCCGGAAGCCCTGAGCACCGCCGCGATGTCCGCCGCAATCCGCGGCTCGTCTTCGACGACGAGGATCCGCATCAGTCATGCGCTCCGTCGTCGATGACCGCGGCGTCGCCGGCGTCGACATCGACGGTCGTCCGACGGCCCTCAGGGTCGACGACCTGCACCTGGTAGATCCACCTGTCGCCCTGCCGGTTCAATTGCACGCCGATGACCTCGCCCGGCGTATGCGCCTGCACGATGCGCAAAATCTCTATGAGCGCGTGGATCTGGCCACGCTCATAGAGGTCGCGGGCGAGATCGTGGTCCTGGTCGAAGACGTCATCGTCGGCAAAGGCCTTGACCGGCAGCGCCAGCAGCACGCCGACAAGGGCCGCGACAAGAACGCGTTTCATCGTCATGGCAGAAAATTGCATGCCAAAGCTGTCAACTCGCTGGCATTGATACCTTATTGCAACCGTGACGCTTGTCCATTCCGCTTTCAAACCCGCGCCCGGACATCCCTGCAGAGGAGGCACCGCGGTGTCTCAGACCTGCCGCACAGCGGCCGGCTGCCCGGTTCGCCCGCTCTCAAGCAGCGCGTCGATCAGGAAATGCACCCTCAGCGCCGCCCCGCCGGAGATATGAGGCTCCCGGTTGCATTCCAGCGCGTCCAGGAAGTCGGCGATCAGCGCGCGGTGATAATCGTGCGGAAAGTCCATCGGATCGGCGCCCGTCCCGCCGCCCGTTTCGTCCGCCGTCGTCTCGACCTTTCGCCCGTCCGCCAACGCGACCGTCAGCGCCGTTCCGGCAAGCGAGGCAGAGCCCTTCTCGCCCATAATGTCGATCCGTTCAGGATAGCCGGGAAAGGCGGCGGTCGTCGCCTCGATGCTGCCGAGCGCGCCGTTTCGATAGCGAAGCGTCGCCGTCACATGATCCTCCGTCTCCATCCGGTGAAGGGGTGTCGTAGTCACATACGCCATGACCTCAGCCGCGTCGCCGGCGAGAGACAGAAGCAAGTCGAGCGTGTGGATTCCTTGCGTCAGGAGCACGCCGCCGCCGTCGCGCGCCAGCGTGCCGCGGCCGGGCACGTCATAATAGCTTTGCGGACGCCAGAGCCTGATCGCGGCGGACGCACCCAGGATCGCGCCAAGCTCGCCCGCCTGCAGCATGCCTTAAATCTTCTGCCCCGCCGGACGGAACCGGTGCTGAAGCACGACGCCCAGTCTGACCCCCGCCGCGCGGCAGACGCCGACCAGCTCCAGGCTTCGCTCCGTGGTGATCTCAAGCGGCTTCTCCAGCAGGACATGCTTGCCGGCCTCCGCCGCGCGCCGGACAAGATCGAGATGCGTGTTCGGCGGGGTCAGGATCAGCACCGCCTCGACGCTGCGGTCGGAAAACACCTGGTCGAGGCTCTCCGCGAGCGGGAACGGAAATCTTTCGGCGAAAGCGCGGCGGCGCGCCTCTGTCGGGCTGAAAGCGCAGGCGACCTCCGCGCGGTCTGCCAGATCGAGCAGGCTCTTCGCATGCGGCGTGACCGCCATGCCGAGCCCGATAATGCCGAGACGGTGGCGAATCTTCTCCTCCAGTCACTTGCTCTTGCGCCTGCGTGCAGCCGTAAGGCGCGCGGCCTCTAATCACAATCGACGAAGGAACGTTCAAGCTTCGCGGCCGCCGGGCATCCGATCAGTGCGAGGCAGCGGTCGAACTCTTCGTTCAGGATGGAGATGGCGGCAAGCACGCCGGCCTCGCCGCCGGCGGCCGCGCCAAAAAGCGTCGGCCGGCCGACCATCACCGCCTTGGCACCAAGCGCCAGTGCCTTGGCGATGCTCGCGCCGCGCCTGACGCCGCCGTCGAGATAGACCTCGGCGCAGCCGCCGACGGCTTCGACGATCGCCGGCAGAGCGGAGATCGCCGAGGGCGCGCCGTCCGCCTGCCGCCCGCCGTGGTTTGAGACCGCGATCGCGTCGAAGCCGCGCCGCACCGCTTCCTCCGCGTCGGCCGGAGACAAGATGCCCTTGATGATCAGCTTGCGCGGCCAGATTTCGCGCAGCCACGCGACATCGTCCCAGCTCAGCGATGGATCCATCTTGCTGTTGATCACGCTGATCATGGAGTCGGCGCGCTCCGGCGGCGAGCCGGGCTCGATGAAGTTCTCAATCCGCGGCACGCCGTTCCGCGCCATGCCGATCGCCCAGCCCGGACAGCGCAGAACGTCAAAGATGAGACGCGAGGAGAGCCTGAGCGGGATGGTGAAGCCATTGCGGTGATCCCGCTCCCGCTGCCCAAGCACCGGCACGTCGACGGTCAGAACCAGCGCCTCATAGTCGGCGGCTAGCGCACGCCCGACCAGCGAGCGCACCAGATCATGATCCTTGTAGACGTAGATCTGGAACCAGTGACGGCCCTGCGGCGCAGCGCGCGCGAAATCCTCCAGGCGAATGCTGGAATTGGAGCTCAGGATGATCGGGATGCCGTTGGCGGCCGCGGCGCGGGCGAGCGCCTGGTCGGCCTTCGGGCGGGCAAGAGCCGAGAGGCCGGTCGGCGCGATGATCAACGGGAGTGGCGCGGACCGGCCGAGGATCGGCATCGCAAGATCGCACGCCGAGACATCCACCAGCACGCGCGGGCGGAAGGTGATGGCGTCGAAGTCGGCGCTGTTCCGGCGCATGGTGATCTCGTCGCCGGCGCCGCCGTCGATATAGTCGAAGACAGCCTTCGGCAGGCGGCGGCGCGCCAGGAGCCGCAGATCTGCGATGGTGACCGCCTGTCGCATCGCGTCCTTCCCCACTTCGTTTCGCGTGCATCGGGGCCGCTACGGGCCCTCTCTAGCGGGGCACGCGATCGGCCTTCAATCCGCCTTATGACCTTTAAGGCCATTTGTGTATCAGACTGTCAGACCATATAACACCTGGGCATGACATGCCGCGGCAATCCTCGCGCCGGAGGACTGCGGCAGCATGGGATTTATGCCTGGGAGGCGGAAGATTGAGCGATCTGAGAGCCATTCTTGTCGAGTTCGTCGTGAAGCCGGACTGCATCGCGGCCGCGCGCGAGCTGATCCTGACCAATGCCAGGGCATCGCTCCGCGACGAGCCGGGATGCCTCCGCTTCGACGTGCTCTCCACGCCCGACGTGCCAAGGCGTTTCGTCCTCTACGAGATCTATGAAAGCGCCGCTGCCTTCGAGGCGCACCTAGAGACCCCGCATTTCGCGGCCTTCGCCGAGGCGACCGACGACATGTTCGAGACAAGGACAATCCGGGAGCTGGACCTGCTTTCCGCGCCGGAGCGCTGACCCACAGCACGAATTGCCTCGGAGGGAGGAAAGGAATGGCCAACGAGGTCTATGCCGACAACGTCATCGAGCCGGAAGGGCCGGTCTTTGCCGAGGACGGCTCGCTCTATCTGGTCGAGATGGGACCCGACCGGCGCTGCCTGACCCATGTCGGCAGCAGCGGCGAAAGGCGCCGCGTCGCAACGACGAAGCGCCGTCCGAACGGCCTTGCGCGCGACGGCGACGGGCGACTCTGGATCGCCGAGGCCTATGAGGGCGCGATCATCTGCGTCTCGCCGGACGGCGAGGTTCTGAAGCGTATCGAGGGCAGCGCCGATGAGCCGTTCCTATGGCCGAACGACCTCGTCTTCGGCCCCGACGGCCGGCTCTACATGAGCAATTCCGGCATCCGCGAGGAGGACTTCATCGACGGCTTGGTGATCCGGCCCGACTTCGCGGACGTCCCCTATGACGGCCGCGTCTATGAGATCGATCCGGTTGCAGGCCGAGTGCTGCGCAAGCTCGATTCCGGCATCCGCTTCACCAACGGTATCGCGCTTGGGCTCGACCACCGGCTCTATGCCAACGAGACGATCGGCGGCGCCGTCTACCGCTACGACATCCGCGAGGGAAAGGACGCCGCACGGCAGGCGTTCGGCAATGTGCTTCGCCCGGATGGGGGCTCCGGCTTCGCCGGTCCGGACGGCATGAAGTTCGGTGCCGACGGCAGACTTTACTGCACCGTCTACGGGCAGGGCGACGTGACCGTGCTCGACGCGAAAGGCGCGGTCGCAGACCGCATTCCGACCGACGGCGCGAAGCCCACCAACATCGCCTTCACGCCGGACGGCAACTCGGCGGTGGTAACGGAGGTCGCGCTGAGCCAGGTCGAGGTCATCCGCACGCCGTGCGGGGGCGCGCCGCTGCACCACCCGAAATTCGCGCTCTGAGCCGCGCGGAACGGACGGCGCGGCACTCCGACCAGCTTGACAGGATCGGAGGCCAAACACATAATCGCTGGTAGCCTAGTAGATAGGTAGATTGGTAGATTTTTAGACCACACAGCCCCCGTGCGTAAGGGGCCGCCAGATCCTGAAAAGGGGAGGAAAATGACAGTCGCATTCGATGGACGCGGTTCGCCGCGTTCGCTCCGCCTTCTTGTTGCAGGCCTCTCAGCCGGCCTCCTTGCCGGCCTCCCGCTTGCCGCGCACGCCGACGCTTTGAGCGACGCGATCGCGGCGATAAAGACCGCGACCGGCCCGCAGACGGCCTGGACCGGCCCGACCACGGGACCGAAGGCAGAGCCCGGAAAGAAGGTCGTCTTCATCTCCTGCGGCGCCTTCAACCAGATCTGCGTGAGCGTCGGGAAGTCCGTCGAGGAAGCCGCCGGCAAGATCGGCTGGGAGCTGACGTCGATCGATGGCAAGGGCAACGCCTCGGGCTGGCTCTCGGCCTGGAACCAGGCGCTCGCGCTGAAACCTGACGGCATCATCGCCTTCACCAGCGCCGACGCCGTGCAGGCGCCGATCCAGGAAGCCAAGACCATGGGCATCCCGGTGGTCGGCGTGCTTTCTGCCGCGAAGCCCGGGCCGGATCCGGACGAAGGTCTCTTCACCAACGTGTCGCAGGACCCGGCCTCGATCGGCAAGGCGGAGGCGCAATACGCCATCGCCAAGTCGAACGGCACGGCGCGTGCCATCATCGTCTACGACGCGCTCTACGCTATCGCCCGCTACAAGGCCGAGGCCATGAAAGCGGCGATCGAGGAATGCTCCGGCTGCAAGGTGCTTGAATACGTGAACACGCCCGCCGCGCAGATCGAGCAGAATGCCGGCCAGCTCATCTCGAGCTGGGTGACGAAATACGGCTCGGACCCGATCTGGATCATCACCGTCGGCGACGTCTTCGCCGACTTCATGGTGAGCCCGCTGCGCGCCGGCGGCGTCAGTCCCGATGACGTGAAGATCATCGCGGCGGACGGATTCCCCTCCGCCTATTCGCGCATCCGCAAGGACGACTACCAGGTGGTGACCGCGCCGCAGCCGCAGGCCGAACTCGGCTATCAGGCGGTCGACGAGCTGAACCGAGCGATGTCCGGCGAGGCCGCGACCGGCTACGCTCCGGACGTCTACATTGTCGACAAGTCGAACGTCGATCTCTATGGCGGCGACCAGAACATGTTCACACCGGACAACGACTTCGCGAACCACTACCTGAGCATCTGGACCGGCAACTAGCCTTCACGGCTTGCGCCGCACGCAGGAACCTTCTTCAGTAGGCTCCCGCGTGACTGAAGAACAGGTACGACGGCCCCGATCGCTCCGGGCCGTCGTATCGCCGTTGTCGACATGACGTAGGGAGCTCGCCGATTTCCACCTGGCTCGCACGCGCGCTTTCACGCAATGCGCTTCTGGTCGTGCTCGTCGTGCTCCTTGTGACCTTCACGATTCTCCTGCCGGACACCTTTCCGACCGCGTTCAATTTCCGCACCATCCTCTCCGAGAAATCGGTGGTGGCGCTGCTCGCGCTCGCGGTTCTGGTGCCGCTCTCGGCGGGCCACTACGACCTTTCGGTCGGCTCGGTGCTCGGGCTCGCGCATATTCTCGCGATCGGCCTGCAGGTGAAGAACGGCTGGCCCTGGGGATTTGCCGTCGTCGCGACGATCATCGCGACCGCCCTGATCGGCGCGGTCAACGGCATCCTCGTCACGCGCTTTCGCGTCGGATCGTTCATCGCGACGCTCGGCGTCGGCACCGTCGTCTACGGCATCGGCCTTTGGTACACAGGCGGCGAGCAGTTGAACGGCGACCTCGCCGACGGCTTCCTGGCAATCGCCGCACGCCGTTTCGGCGTTCCCTTTCCGGCGATCGTCACGCTCATCATCGCGATCCTGATGTGGCTTTTCTACGCCTATCTCGCATTCGGGCGCTACCTCTACGTGATCGGCGACAATCCGCGCGCCGCCGAGCTGGTCGGCATCCCCGTCAAGCGCTGCACCTTCGCAAGCTTCGTCGCCTCCGGCACACTTGCCGGGCTCTCCGGCATCATCCTAGCCGCGGAATTGAGGGCGGCGCAAAGCGCCATCGGCCCGGAATTTCTGCTGCCGGCCTTCGCCGCGGTGCTCTTCGGCGCCACCTCCATCGATCCCGGCCGCGTCAATGTCTGGGGCACGATCCTCGCCGTGCTGGTCCTCGCCGCCGCGGTCTCCGGTCTGCAGCAGCTCGGGGCGAAAGCCTATGTCGAGCCGCTCTTCAACGGCGGCATGCTGATCATCGCGGTCGCCATTGCCGCGCATGTGACGGCGCGCCGGCAGGCAAGCACCAAGACCGGCATCAAACAGCAAAGCCTGGAGACCAAGGACGCGACTTGACGCCGGGACGCCCGGCGTAGTGCGCGGCGGACCCGCCGATCTCGCCCGACGCCGCCGCGGTCAGCCGCGCGATCGTCAGCGCCTCGCGCGGCAGCTCCACTGACGGACGGCCGCGATCGAAGACAAGGGCGCGGTGACAGATGCGCGCCACCTCCTCGAAATCCGACGAGACAAGGAGCACCGCCAGCCCTTCCGACAGCGCCGCGCCGATCAGGTCGTAGATCTCCGCCTTGCTGCCGACATCGACGCCGATCGTCGGCTCTTCCAGCACCAGAATGCGGCAGTCGGCTTCGATCCAGCGCGAGAGAATCGCCTTCTGCTGATTGCCGCCGGAAAGGACCAGGATCGGCTTCTCGGTGTCGGGCGGCCTGACCGAGAGGCGGCGCAGAACGGCCTTCGCGCGCATGCGTTCCGCCCCGCGCGCAATCGGATGAAAGCCGCCGATCCCGAGCAGCGCCGGATTCATGAAGAGGTTCTCGCGTACCGTCAGGTTGGCGGCGAGGTTCTCCTCGCGCCTCTTGCTGGAGATGAAGCCGATCCGCCGCCGGGTCGCCGCGCGCGGGCTGGCGAGCTTCAACTCCTCGCCGGCGAGAAGAACGCGACCCGCCTCGATCCGCTGATCGCCGAAGACGGCGCGCCCGATCACGTCGTGACCCGCGCCGCGCAGTCCGACCAGCCCGAGAATCTCGCCGCTCATCAGCGAGAACGAGACGGGCCCCGCGCCGCCGGCGGTGATCGCGTCGACCTTGAGCACGATCTCCGATTCGACGAGCGGCGGGATGGTGGACTGCGCCTCGAGGCGCCGGCCGACGATCGCATGCACCAGCGCCTGCGGCGACGTCTCGCCGAGCACGCTGGTCATCACCTTGCGGCCGTCGCGCAGCACCGTGACGCGATCGGCGACGCGGAACACCTCGTCGAGCCGGTGCGTGACATAGATGATGCCGATCCCCTCGGCGCGCAGACGATGCAGCACCTCGATCAGAAGCGCGACATCCGCCTCCGGCAGCGCCGCCGTCGGCTCGTCGAGCACCAGGAGGTCGGCCTTGACGGCAAGCGCGCGGGCGATCGCGACAATCGACTTCGCCGCGGCGGAAAGCGTCCCGACCGGCACGTCGGGCGAGATGCCGCCGCCCATGCGCTGAAGCGTCTCGGCTGCAAGCGCACGCAGGCGCCGCCAGTCGATCAGCCCGCCGCGCAGCGGATAGCCGGCGACGATCGCGATGTTCTCCGCCACCGTCATCTCGTCGACCAGCCCGAGGTCCTGGTGGATGAACGCGATCGGCGGACGGTCGTGCTCGGGCCTGAGCGGCGTCCCGCGCCACAGCACTTCGCCGCTATCGGCCTGATAGACGCCTGCCAAAATCTTGATCAGCGTCGACTTGCCGGCGCCGTTCTCGCCGAGCAGCGCATGTACCTCGCCGGCGCGGAACGGAATATCCACGCGATCGAGCGCGCGCGTCTCGCCGAAGTGCTTGCTGAGCCCGCGCACCTCAAGCAGCGGCGTCGCCTCGGGATTGACCACGGCGCGCGTCCCTAGCGCCTGCGCTTAGACTTGGGCTTGGGCTTCGCCTTGCGCTTTCTCGCCGCCGCCGCGGCGCTCGCCTCGCGCAGCGACGTAATACCCGCGCCTAGGGCGCCTTGCAGAAGCGCGATGTCGGTCGAAAAGCCGAGGCAGCGAAAACCCCGCCCCGCCCAGATGCGCGCGAGCTCCGGCGTATGCGGCAGGAACCCGGCGGCCTTGCCGTGCCGATCGCAAGCCGTGACCAGCTTGTCGACGGCGGCGACGAAATCCGGGTGATCGAACTGGCCGGTGATCCCCATCGAATTGGTCAGGTCGAAGTGCCCGAGCCAGCCGACATCAATGCCAGGGACCGCCATGATCTGATCGACATTGGCGATGCCGGTCGCCGTCTCGATCAAGGCGATGACCAGCGTGCGCTCGTTCGCCTCCTTCATCTTCGCGACCACGTCGCCGCCGGAATATTCGTCATGACCGATGCCGAAGGCGAGCCCGCGCACGCCTTCGGGCCGGTAGCGGCATGCGTCGGCGATCGATTTCGCCTGCTCCTTCGTCTCCACCATCGGCACCATGATGCCGTGCGCGCCGGCATCGAGCACCGGCGCAATCAGATGGTAGGCGCTGCCCGGAACGCGCACGAAGGGCGCGAGGCCCGCACCATGCGATGCCGCGATCAGCATCTTCATGGTCTCGACCGAGGCGCCGCTATGCTCCATGTCGAAGATCGCGAATTCCGCCCCGGCATGCGCAAGCACCGCCGGCAGGCCGGGCGTGAAGAATTCGAACGCCATTGTGCCGAAGGCGTAGCCGCCTTGCGTGAGGCTGCGGCGCACCGGGTTTGGGCGCATCGTTTCACTCATGCCGTGCGGCCGGCCCCTCTTCATGCTGGCGGACATCCCAATAGACCTCGACGATGGCGCTCAGGTGTTCCTGCATCCGCGCCTCGGCCGCGACCATGTCATGCGCGGCGATCGCCTCGTAGATGCGGCGGTGCGCTTCACAGGCCGCTTCGGCGGTGCCTGGCGCACGCAGTGCCGTGCCGCGCTGCTCCATCAGCCATTCGACCACCGCGTCATGCACGGCGATGAAGATCGAGCTGCGGCTGATCGCGGCGATCGCGTAGTGGAAGGCTACATCGGTGCGCACGAACGCCGCATGATTGCCGATCGCCGCACGGTTCGCCTCAAGCGCCGCCTTGAGCGCCTTCAGGTCCTCGTCGGTCGCGCGCTGCGCGGCGAGCCGGCAGAGCCCGATCTCAAGCAGCGCGCGCGCCTCCTGGAAGCTGCGCACCCCGCCCGGCTGCGCGAGCAGCAGCCGCGCCGCGCCGGAGAGCTCGCTCACCAGCAACTCCGCCGTCGGCGCCGTGACGCGCGCACGCTCGCCGCTATTGACGGAGACAAGCCCCATGCGCGCGAGCGCCATCAGCGCCTCGCGCACGGCGGAGCGGCCCACGCCGAGCTCCGCCATCAGCTCTCGCTCGGCGGGGAGGCTGTCCCCGACCGCGTAGCGGCCTTCGCGGATCATCTCCTCGATGCGAAGCGCCACCTCCTCGTAGAGCTTGCGCCGCCGGATCGGCGGCCGCTTCGGGGCGAGCGGCACCGGCGAGGCGATGTCTCCGGGAGATTCATCCCGCCGCATGCGTTCATCCCTCCTGGTCAGTGGCAAGGAAGCGGAGCGTTCCGCCAACGAGACTTGACCCAACCGCAGCCGGCAGGGCCTCACAACCTTTTCCGACCGCCCTGCCCGACTTTCACTGAGCAACCTGTCAGCATGTCGGACTGCTAAGCTATATAACACCCTGCGGGAGGAAACAAATCCTGGACCGCTCGGAAAACGAGAGTTTCGCGCAGCCTGCGTGAGATCGGAAGAGTGCGCACGCGAAAAAGCCGGAGGGCCGGCGTTCCCGGATGGCAGGTTCGCACTCCAGAACCGTCTTCTAAGGCAGCGCCCGGAGATGCCGCACCGGGCGGCCCGCGCTGACGGCCTGGGCAGCGTGGCTGATGGCGTTCGCGTCGATCCCGTAGTGCCGGTAGAGGTCCGCGATCGAGCCGCTCTGCCCGAAATGCTCAACACCGAGCGCCTTCACCCGGTGGCCATAGACGCCGCCGATCCAGGCAAGCGTCGCCGGGTGGCCGTCGATCACGGTGACCAGCCCGCAGTCGCGCGACAGCGGCGCAAGAAGCCGCTCAATGTGGCTCATGGCGTTGACGACACCGCGCTGCCGCGCCCGCTCGGCCGCCTGCCACCCGGCATTCAGCCGATCGGCGGAGGTGACGGCGAGCACGCCAATATCACGGCGGTCCTCGCCGAGCAGGCCTGCGGCGCTGATCGCCTCCGGCGCGACCGCGCCCTGATAGGCGATCACCACCTCGGCGTTCGGGCCGGGCCGCCTGCACCCAATAAGCGCCGTTGACGATGTCGGTCTGAAGCGCCGGCGACATCTCGCGCCTGATCTGCTCGAGCGGCCGCGTCGAGAGGCGGAGATAGACCGAGCCTCCCGTCTCGTCGCGCAGCCACGCCTCTTCGTCGGGATCGCCCTCGCCTTCGCGCTGCAGGTAGTCGAAGGCCCAGCGGAGGATGACGGCGACCTCGTCGACATAAGCCGGCTCGAAGGCGGAGAGGCCGTCCTGCGCCATGCCGAGGAGCGGCGTTCCGACCGACTGATGCGCGCCGCCTTCCGGCGCGAGCGAGATGCCGGACGGCGTCGCCACCAGGATGAAGCGGGCATCCTGGTAGCAGGCGTAATTCAGCGCGTCGGCGCCGCGGTAGATGAAGGGATCGTAGAGCGTGCCGATCGGGATCAGCCGCTCGCCCTCGATCGAATGCGCAAGACCAAGTGCCGACAAGAGGATGAAGAGGTTGTTCTCGGCGATGCCGAGCTCGATGTGCTGGCCCTTGGGCGAGAACGACCAGGCGTAGGTCGAGGGGATGCGCGCCTCGCGGAACTGGTCGGCCACGACATCCTTGGCGAAGAGACCGCGCCGGTTCACGAAGCCGCCGAGATTGGTGGAGACGGTGACGTCCGGCGACGCCGTCACGATACGGTCGGCGAGGGCGTGATCGCTCTTGGCGAAGTCGGAGAGGATCAGCCCAAAGCCCTGCTGCGTTGACATCACCGGCGATGAAGGAACAGGCAGCGTGTCGGGGACCGGGATGCGCGCCGCCTTGAGCCGGCGGCTTCCCCTGCTGCACGAACGGAACCTCGGAGAGAAAGTCGCGGAACGTGTCCTTGTCGACGCCAAGTGCCGCCCTCGGCTCCCATTCCTCGCCCGGCGCGATCCCCATCGTCGCGCGCCACGTCTCCATCTGCGCGACCGTCATCAGGCCGGCGTGGTTGTCCTTGTGGCCCTGAAGCGGCAGCCCGAAACCCTTGATCGTATAGGCAATGAAGCATTTTGGGCGCGGATCGGATGCGGCGTGCTCGAAGACCTCAAGCAGCGACGGAATGTCGTGCCCGGCGAGATTGGTCATCAGCGCCGCGAGTTCCTCGTCGGAGCGCCGCTCGATCAGCCGCGTCACCGGTCCCTGGTCGCCGAGCTCGTCGTTGAGCCGCTTGCGCCAGGCGGCGCCCCCCTGGAACGCGAGCAGCGAATAAACCTGGTTCGGGCATCGGTCGATCCAGGCGCGCAGCTTGTCGCCGCCCTCCTCCGCGAAGGCCTGCTTGAGCAACGACCCGTATTTCAGGATGACGACATCCCAGCCGAAATCCTTGAACAGCGTCTCGAGCCGCTCCCAAAGGCCCTCGCGGATCACCGCGTCGAGGCTCTGGCGGTTGTAGTCGATGATCCACCAGCAGTTCTGGACGCCCTGCTTCCAGCCTTCAAGCAGCGCCTCGAAGATGTTGCCCTCGTCCATTTCCGCATCGCCGACCAGCGCCACCATGCGGCCGGGCGGACGCTTCGACCAGCCTTTGGCCCGCACATAGTCCTGCACGAGCGCGGAGAACAGAGTCTGCGCCACGCCGAGGCCGACGGAGCCGGTCGAGAAGTCGACGTCGTCGATGTCCTTGGTGCGCGAGGGGTAGGACTGCGCACCCTTATAGCCGCGGAACGCCTCGAGCTTTTCGCGGCTCTGCTGGCCGAAGAGATATTGCAGCGCGTGGAAGACCGGCGAGGCGTGCGGCTTCACCGCGACGCGGTCCTCGGGCCGCAGCACCGCCCCATAGAGCACCGACATGATGGTCGCGAGCGACGCCGAGGACGCCTGGTGTCCGCCGACCTTCAGCCCGTCGTCGCTGTCGCGCAGATGGTTGGCGTTGTGGATCGTCCAGGTCGCCAGCCACAGCGCCTTCTTCTCCAACGCCGCCAGATAGGTGAGGCGCTCGTCCGCCATCGTCGCGCCCCTTCCGGCGTGCCGCGTGATTGCCAACTCAATTCTTGCCGGTTTTTGGGTGGAATCAACAGAAATGATTGGCTATTCCTGCCATTCTTGATTACCGGCATGGCACTTTTTAGTGGATTCAGCCAATTTGACGGGACATGTGAGCGGAATGCGCCTGGACGAGATCGACCGCAAGATCGTGGGGACGCTGCAGACCGACGGGCGGATGAGTGTGCAGGCGCTGTCGGAGGCGGTCGGGCTCTCGCCCTCGCCGTGCCTCAGGCGCGTGCGGATGCTTGAGGATGCGGGCGTCATCAAGCGTTATGTCGCGCTGGTCGACCAGCGGGCGGTCGGACTTCCGGTCAGCGTCTTCGCGTCGGTGAAGCTCGAGCGCCAGCGCGAGGAGGAGCTCGACCGCTTCGCCGCGGCCGTCGCCGAATGGCCGGAGGTCGTCGAGTGCTATCTGATGACGGGCCCGCGCGACTATCTGCTCAGCATCGTCGTCAGCGACCTCGACGCCTACGAGGCGTTCCTCAAGGCGAAGCTCACGCGGCTCGACGGCGTTGCCTCCATCGAATCGAGCTTCGCGCTCTCGCAGATCAAATACACCAACGTCCTGCCGCTCCCTTGAGATGCGCGGGCGCCTACCATCGGAAGCACGAGCGAACCCGCGCGGTACCCTGCATTGCGACTTCGGCAGCGGCGACGCGCCATTGCCGCTCGGACGCGTTCGGCGATAGAAAGCGCGAAAGCGCTTCGGAGCACCATGGTGGAGAGCACACCGACCAAGACCACGACGGCCGGGCGGACAGGCGGTCCCTTCGCCGCCGACGCGGAAATCCCCTGGGCCGAACTCGGCTCCCGGCGTCCGCCGCAAAGTGCTCTGCCACGACGATGGCATCATGCTCGTCCGCTTCGCCTTCGAGGCGGGCGCGGTCGGCGCCGCGCACAGCCACCCGCACAAGCAATGCTCGGTCATCGAAAGCGGCGTGTTCGACGTGACGATCGCCGGCGAGACGAAGCGGCTCAGGGCCGGCGATTCCTATCTCGTCGCACCAGGCCTCGTTCACGGCGCAGTCGCGGTCGAGGCCGGTGTGATCGTCGATGTCTTCACGCCGGCGCGCGAGGATTTTCTCTAGAGGACCTTCTCGTCGCTCCGCTCCCGCGTCTCAGGTGCTGACGCTGAAGCCGGCGTCCTCGGCGAACCGAAGGAGGTTGCGCGTAGCCCATCTTCGCATAGGTGAGGGGATGCGCCTTGGCCGGATCCTGCTCCGCCTCGCAGACGAGCCAGCCCGCGTAGCCAGCGTCGCGCAGGATCGCAAGCAGTGTCGGGTAGTCGACGAAGCCGTCGCCCGGCACGGTGAAGACGCCGTCGAGCACGGCCTGCATAAAACTTTCGTCGCTCGCCCGAGCCTGGTCGAGCAGCTCGCGGCGGCAGTCCTTGCAATGGACGTGAACGGTGCGGCCGACATGACGCCGGAGAAGCTCTTCGGGGTCGCCGCCGGAAAAGAGGCAGTGGCCGGTGTCGTAGAGGAGGCCGACCGCCTCACCGGTTGAGGCCATGAGGCGATCAACCTCCGGGTCCGTCTCGACGATCGTTCCCATGTGATGGTGGAAAGCCATGCCGACGCCGAAATCGGCCATGCGCTCGGCAAGCGTGGTCAGCCGCTTGCCGTAGTCCGCCCAGTCGCCGTCGGCGAGTTTCGGGCGGCGCGAGATCGGCGCGAAGAGATCGCCCTCCGAACGGCCCGACGTGTCGGCATAGACGACGTGCTTGCGAGCCGAGGTCGCGCAGCAGCGTCATGATGCGGCAGGATCGCCTCCCACTCCGCCTCGATGTCGCGCTCATGGATGCGCCCGTCGTACCAGCCCGACACCAGGACGAGGTCATGCCGCTTGAGAAGCGGCCCGAGCTCGCGCGACGTCTTCGGGAATTTGCCGCCCATCTCGATGCCCGCAAAGCCCGCCTGCCCGCGCCTCCGAGAGGCATGTCTCGACCGGCGTGTCCCCGCCGAGCGACGGCAGGTCGTCGTTCGTCCAGGTGATCGGGTTGATGCCGAGGCGAACCGCCATCGTCGTGCTCTTTCAGCCAAAGCGTTTGGGGATCGGCCTAAGCATCGACCTTCATGTCGTATTTCTGTGCGTCGACCGGCCGGACGTTGCGCAGCTCCGCCTCGTCGCGCGGCATGCCGCCGAGCACGACGCGCGCCGCCACGCCGATATTGTGGATGGTGTCGTCGATGTCCGCGGCGCTGTGCTGCGGATGGGTGGCGACCATGACGCTACGGTTCAGGATCTCCAGCGAGCGGGCGCACATGTCCTTGGAATAGCTGCGGCGGCATTCCGCGTTCTGCGGCATGTTGTAGGGGTTCATCGCCGGGTGCGCGGCGCCCGCGCCCATCAGCACCTGGTCCCATTCGGTATAGGTGTGGCGGCCGGTCTTTCCGGCGATCACGCTCGGGAATATCTGCACGAAGCGGCTCGCCGCCTCCGCCGAGGGAAGCGTATAGAACACCTGCGCCGCGCAATCGTGGTCGGGGCTGTTCATCGGCGCATGCCTGAGGCCGAGATTATCGAGCGAGGCGGTGCCGGCGAGGATTTTTTTCCTTTCCGTCCGCATGCGCGCCGATCATCCCGTCGAGGCGATCGAGCTGAACGTTCAGCATCGCCCCCATCAGCTCGGTGGCGCGCGCGCCGTTGCCGGCGAAGGGCTGCGTCGAGTCGTTGCGGCCGTGCCAGTAGAAGTGACATGGGTCGATGGCGCAGCGCACGCGCTCCGCCACCGCGTCGTCGTTGACGGCCACTCCGCCGCCTTCGCCCGCCGTCATGTTCTTGTAATAGTTGAAGCTGAAGCAGCCGACGTCGCCGATCGTCCCGAACTTGCGGCCCTCGATAGGAGCCGCCGACGCCCTGGCAGGCATCCTCGATGACGATCAGCTTGTTCTGCTTGGCGATGGCCATGATCCGATCCATGTCGCACGCCGTGCCCCACATATGGACGGGGACCACGGCCTTGGTGCGCGGACCGATCGCCGCCTCGACCGCGTCGGGGTCGATGGTCAGCGACTCGTCGATGTCGACGATCACCGGTATGGCACCGACGGTCAGCACCGAGGTGGCGGTGGCCATATAGGTGTGCGCCGGAATCAGCACCTCGTCGCCCGGGCCGAGCCCGACGCCGATCATCGCCGCGGCGAGCGCGTTCGAGCCGCTCGCGGCGAGCGCAAAGTGCTTTACACCCAGGTGCTCGGCATAGCGCGCCTCGAAGCGGTCGCACTCGCCGCCGACGCCGTAGCGAAACAGCGCGTTGTTGCGGATGACCTTGGTGAGGGCGTCGATCTCTTCCTGGCCGACGATGTACATGGTGTCTCTCCAGCTCTTTTCGCTATCGGGTCGGGTTCGCGTTTCGCGGCTTCATTTCAGCGCTCCGAGCGTGAGGCCGCGCACGAGATGCCGCTGTACGAGCAGCGCGAAGATGACGATCGGCAGCGCACCGATCACGCCGGCGGCCGACATCGAGGCCCAGTCGGTGTCGATCCGCCCGATCAGTGTCGCGGTGCCGCGCGGCATTGTCATCGCGCGCGGCGTCGCCGTCAGCACCAGCGCAAACATGAACTCGTTGAAGGTGACGATGACGGCAAAGATGGCGGTCGCCACAAGGCCGGGTGCGGCGAGCGGCAGCGTGATCCGGCGGAAGGCCGTAAAGCGCGAATCGCCGTCGACCATCGCCGATTCCTCGAGGTCGACGGGAATCTCGCGGAAGAAGCTCTCCATCATCCACACGCAGAACGTCACGTTGAGCGCGGTGTAGGTGATGATCAGGCCGAGCCATGTATCGAGCACGTTCAGGCGCAGCATCAGGAGATAGATCGGAATGAGGATCACGACCGGCGGCACGATCCTGAGCGTCAGCAGCGAAAGACCGACATAGCGTTCAATCCGGAAGCGCAGATGAAAGCGCGCGATTGCATAGGCGGCGAGCGAGCCGGCGGCAAGCGCCAAGAGCACCGACGCGGTGGTGACGGCCATCGAGTTCAGGAGGAAATTGCCGAACCGCTTCTCCGAGAACAGATGCCGGTAGTTCTCGAAGGTCACCGCATGCGGATAGAGCGTCCCGTCCTGCGTGATCTCCTTGTTGGATTTAAGCGACGAGGTCACCATCCAGTAGATCGGCGCGAGCACGATCAGGAGCACCAGCGCGGTGACGACGGGGCGGAGGATGCGGCCGATCATTTTGCCCCGCACGCTTAAGAAGCCTGACCGCGAAAAGCGCGAAGGCGAGCACCAGCAGGCCCATCGTCGCGAAGAGCGCCGCCGCATAGCCGGTCTGCTGGAACTTGAAGGCGGTGTCGTAGCCGTAGATCGAAAGCAGCTTGGTCGCTTCGCCCGGCCCGCCATGCGTTAGCACGAAGACCTGGTCGAAGGTGCCGAACGCCTCGATGGTGCGAAGCACAATCGCCACGGCGAGCACCGGACGCAGCATCGGCAGCGTGTGGTCGACCAAGACGCGCCAGGGCCCGGCGCCATCGACGCGCGCCGCCTCGAACGGCTCGACCGGCAGCGACTGCAGGCCGGCGAGCAGGATCAGGAAGATCAGCGGCGTCCATTCCCAGACATCGAGCGCGACCAGGCCGAGAAAGGCCGGAAGCGGCCGGCCGAGGATCTGCACAGGGCCGCCGCCGAGCGCCTCCGAAAGCGCGGTCAGCATCCCGGCGTCGCTCGCATAGATCAGGCGGAAGACGATTGCGACCACGACCGGCGTAATCACCATCGGCACGATGATCACCGTGCGCAAGAGCCGGATGCCGCGGAACTCGCGCAGGCAGAAGAGAGCCAGCGCGAGTCCGAGCAGCGTCTCGATGCCGACGGAGAGGGCGACGAAACGCACCGTCACCCACAGTGCATTGAGGAACTGCGCGTCGCTCCACAGCCGGACGTAGTTGTCGAGGCCGATGTCGCGGAGCGGCTTGCCGAAGCGATAGAACTTGGTGCTGGCGCGCAGTCCGTCCCAGAGCGGGTAGATCAAGACGGCAAGTGCGATCAGAACACTGGGCGAAAGGAGCAGGTAGGGCAGAGCCAGGTCGAGCCCTGCCCCCTGCATCCGCTCGCGGCGGAACGATCGCACCGCTTCACTCAATCGTAGTAGCCCACTTGCTTCAGGTAGGCGGTCACCTGCTCGGCGGCCGCATCGAGCGCATCGCCGCCGCCGGACCCGGCCTGCAGCGCCTTGTTGAGCTCAATGCCGAGCAGCTCCTCCACCTTCGCCCAGTCGGGCATGCGCGGCCGCGGCAATGCGCCCGCGTCGAGCTGCTTGAGCGCGACCGGGATCAGCCGATTGCCCGGATCGGACACGCCGAAGCCGCTGCGCGTGACCGGGATCGACCCGGCCTCGGCCAGCTTCGCCTGGGTGGCCGGGCTCGTGTACCATTTCAGGAACTCGATCGCGTTCGACTTGTTCGGCGCCGACTTCGGCACGCCGGCGATGAAGATGCCGATCTGAGCGATCGCCTTCTCCACCTTTCGGCACGACGCCGAAGTCGAGCTTGCCCACCTCGCTCGTCTGCGTGGGATCGTCGGCTTTGAGCGCGTTGCCGGAATACTGGATGATCGCGCCGGCATCGCCGCCGAGGATCGCGGCACCTTCCTGGTCGGAGTCGAACTCCACCACGCCCGGAGGGGCGTTGTCCTTCATCGTGCCGACGAAGAAGTCCGCGGCCGCTTTGCCCTTGTCGGAGTTGAAGGTCACGTTCCACTTGTCGTCGAAGAACTCGCCGCCGAACGACAGGAAGACCGGATACCAGGAGGTGACGATCGGATTGCCGGTCACGCCGCGGAAGACGACCGGGTACTTGATCGTGCCGGCGGCGACGCCCTCCTTGCCCTTGGCGATCAGGTCGTCCCAGGTGGCCGGTGCGCCATCCTTATAGACGTCGTTGCGGTAGGTCAGCGTCTGCAGGTCGCCGACGAAGGGCACGGTGATCAGCGTCGGCGTCGCATCCTCGAAGCCTTTTACGCGCGGGCCCTGGCGGGGCGGCCAGAAGCCCATGTCGATGAAGGGGCCGATCCAGTCGCTGTTGGTGCCGTCGATGCCGCCGGCGCCCAGATCTTCGAGCACGTTCGCCGCGCCGAACTGCGGCACCCAGGGATCGTCGAGCAGATAGAGGTCGTACTGGCCGGCGCCGCTCTGCGCGTCGGCAAACCACTTCTCGAGCGTCACGCCGTATTCGTCTTCCAGAAACTCGACATCGAAGCCGGCGTCGGACTTCGCGAGCGGAATGATCTTATCCTTGAACGGTGTCAGGCCGCCATCGGCGAAGGCGCCGATGATGACCTTGCCGCCCGCGGCTTGCGCCGGCGAGCGCGCGAATGCCGCCGCAGCGGCGACACTTGCTGTTCCCTGCAATAGCTTTCGACGGCTTATTGGCCATGAGACATCACGCTTCTCACTCATTCTAACCCTCCCTTGCTGGACACACGGTGCACGACGGTGGAACCCGACGCGTCGAAGAAACACGCATCGCCGGGATCGAATGTCGCGCCGATGGTCGAACCGATCCTGGCCGTGAAGCCGCGCGGCGCGCGCGCCGTGATGCGCTCGCTGCCGGCGCTGAGACTGACCAGCGTCTCGTTTCCCATCGGCTCGACGACGTAGATTTCGCCGGTCAGCGCAGCCTCGCCTCCCGGCTCGACGAGATGGACGTCCTCGGGCCGGATCCCGAGGTCGCCGACCTTCGCCTCAAGGCAGGCCGAGCGGCGGCTGCCGTTCAACGGCAGCGTCGCGCCGGCGACGTGCAATCCGTTTTCCCCAATTGTCGCCGCAAGCTGGTTCATGGGCGGGCTGCCGACGAAGGTCGCGACGAACGTGTTGGCCGGACGGTCGTAGATCTCGTCCGGCGTCGCGATCTGCTGCAGCGCGCCGTCGCGCATCACGGCGATCAGGTCGGCCATGGTCAGCGCCTCGGCCTGATCGTGCGTGACGTAAAGCGTCGTCGCGCCGAGCCGATGGCAGAGCCGCTTGATCTCGCCGCGCATCGTCAGCCGGAGCCGTGCATCGAGGTTCGACAGCGGCTCGTCCATCAGGAACGCGGCCGGGTCGCGGACGATCGCGCGCGCCAGCGCGATGCGCTGGCGCTGGCCGCCCGAGAGCTGCCGCGGCCTGCGGTCAAGGAGATGGTCGACTTCAAGGGCGGTCGCCACTTCGCGGACCCGCCGCGTCCGCTCCTCCGGCGGCACGTTCCTTATCCTGAGCGGATAGGCGATGTTCTCCGCCACCGTCATGTGCGGGTAGAGCGCGTAGCTCTGGAAGACCATCGCGACGTCGCGGTCGCGCGGCTGCAGGCGCGTGACGTCGCGCTCGCCGATCATGACCCGGCCGCCGGTCGGATTTTCGAGCCCCGCGAGGATGCGAAGCGCCGTCGTCTTGCCGCAGCCGGAAGGCCCGAGCAGCGCCAGGAAGGCGTGATCGGGCACATCGAGATCAAGCGCGCGCAGAGCGACGACCGAGTCGAAACGCTTCTCGACGTTCTGGAAGGCGACCGCGCTCATGACGGCGGCCTTTCCGTCGTCCGCCTGACGATCAGCGGATTCTCCTGGATTTCGCGATGCGCGACGTGCCGCCCTTCGCGCGCTGCGACCACCAGCGAGCTCCACGGCCCGCCTGCCGAGCTTCACCGCATCGGAACGAACGGTCGTCAGATCCGATGCGCGAATGGGAGGCGAGCGGCACGTCGTCATAGCCGACGACCGACACGTTTTCGGGAACGCATTTGCCGTTGCGCTCCAGCCAGTCGATCGCGGCGATCGCCTGCATGTCGTTATGCGCGACGATGGCGGTCGCTTCCGCCGTCGTCTCGACCGGCTGAAGATCGCGGCGCTTCAGCGCGGCGGCAAGGCCGATGCGGCGGCGCTCGCTCGAATGCTCCGGCGTCGGCAGCGAGACGAAGGCGACGCGCCGATGGCCGAGGCCATGAAGGTGGTCGACGATCGCCTCCATGGCGCTCTCGTCGTCATGGTCGATGACGCCGACCCGGGCATCGTCGATCTGGCCGAAGGTGGTGAGGACGACGGGGACATCGTGGTCGAGAAGCGCTTTCGGCACGGCCGAGCTCGAGCGACATCCCGGCGATGATGACGCCGTCGACACGGCGGCTGATCAGCGCGCGCGCCGCCTCCGCCTCGGCGGCGGGCGCGCACTCGGTGTTGGCGGCGAGCACGAGATAGCCGAGCGCGTTCGCAGCCTGCTCGATACTGACCGCCAGCTCGCGCGTGGAACGGGTTCTTGAGGTCGGGAACGATGACGCCGATCGCCGTGCTCGTGCGTGATTTCAGCGACCGGGCGATCGCGTTCGGATGATAGCCGGTCTCCTCGATGGCGCGCTCCACCGCTTTGGCGCGTCGCTTCGGCGACGAGCGTCGCGCCGTGGATGACGTTGGAGACCGTCGACTTTGAGACGCCGGCCCGCCGCGCGACGTCGACGAGCGTCGTCACGACGCGCCCTCCGCTCTGCGAGCGCACGCCTGAGCCCGGCGAGCGAGCGCTCGGTCCCCTCCGGTCCGTCGTAGCGGGGATCCTCGTGCTCGATCGAGACGACATCGTCATAGCCGGCGGCACGCAGCGCGCCGAGCAGAGCCGCCCATGTCGCGTCATCGTGCCCCTCCCCGACCGGCGCGAAATGCCACGGCGCGCGTGCCGGATCGGGGCGGCGCGAAGTGCAGCACGCCGTCGCGCCGGATGCGCTCGGGATAGAGCAGCGTGTCCTTGCCGTGCGCCCAGCCGATGCGCTCGCCGAACGCCTCGACCAGCGTGACGGGATCGATCCCCTGCCACCAGAAATGGCTCGGGTCGAAGTTCAGGCCGATGTTCCTGCCGGTATGCGCGGCGAGCGCCTCGAAGCCGGCGGCGCTGAAGATCGAAACGCCCGGATGCAGCTCCAGGCAGACCATGACGCCCGGCGCTTCTTCTGCCAGCCAATCGCTCGTTTCCCGCCAGAACGGTCCGAGCACGTTGTGCAATCTGCCATTGGAAGAGGTTCTCGTCGTCGCACGATGTCGCCCAGCAGGGGAAGACGCCGAGCCCGCCGCCGCCGGGCCCGGCTGGGCATCCGCTCATCGTTACGACGCGTTTGACGCCGAGCGCCACCGCAAGAGCCACCGCCGCCTTGAAGCGCGCCTGCGCATCCTCGCGCTTGGCCGGATCGGGATGCAGGAGATTGCCCGCGGCGTTCACCGCGCCGAGCCGCAGCCCGTGCTCCTTCAGTTCGCCCGTCAGCCGGTCGCGCTCCGCGGCCGTGCCGATCGTCGCGAGGTCGAGATGCGGGCGCGGCCACGGCCCCAGGCGCCGACGCCGAGCTCGATGTCGGTGACGCCGCGCTCCGCGCACCAGGCGAAGAGCGCGCAGGCGCGACAGCTTCGGAAGCGAGTTCGAATAGACGCCAATCCTCATGCCGCCGCCTCCGCCGCCTTCCTGAAGGCGGAGATCAGAAGCTCGACATCGCGGCGCGCCTGCTCGGCAGTCGTCTGCACCGGCGCAAGACCGGTCGCGGCGGCGTGGAACGCGCGTAGCTCCTCGCGGAACGCTTCCTCGTAGCTCTCGTCGGTATTCGACCGTCTCGAGCGCGTGGCCCTCGCCGCGGCGGCGCATCTGTCAGCCGCGTCGGCAGATGCCGGAGATAGGGCGAAGGAAATTCGAGCTCGATGATCCGATCGGTGCAGTAGACCGTGATCCGCTCGCGGTAGTCCGGCACGCCGCGTAAGGTTCAGATGCGCCATTCGCACGCGGCCGCCGCCGGGCAGTGCGAAAGGCAAGCTCGACGCCGCGGCCCTCATCGAAATAGCTGCCGGCCGACGCCTGTGTCGGCATTTCGCAGCCGAGATGCGCGAGCATCCCATGCACCACCGCCACATCATGCACGAGCGACGACGAGGAAGCCGCCGCCGAGCGCGCGCGCCCCTGCGTCGATCGGGCGTCGCCACCGGCGGCCTTGCGAAGCTGCTCCGCCGCCTTCTTCCTGCTGCCTCAGAAGGCCGCCGGCAGGTCGTCCGGGAAGGTCATCGGCAGATGCGCGACGAACGGCTCCTGATCCGGGTCGTTCACCTCGACCGAGATCAGCTTGATGTCGTCCATACTGCGGCGGAAGAAGCCGAGCGCGCGCCGATAGGCAGGGTCGTAGCGCTTCATGTAGGCGACCTGCAGCACGCGGCCCGAACGGTCGCGCGCCGCCTCGATCTCCGTGCAGCCTTCGACGGTCAGCGCGAGCGGCTTCTCGCACATGACGTGCAGCCCCGCTTCGAGCGCGGCGATGGCGAGCGCCGGATGGAAGGGGTCGGGTGCGGCGATCACGACGGCGTCGAGCCGGCAGGCGAAGAGCCCTTCGATGTCCGGGTGCAACTCGGGGATTGCGTAGCGCGCGCCGAGCGCGGCCCGGACTTTCGCGCGACGGATCTGCGAGCGCGACGAAGTCGAACCGCTCGCGCTCCTCCCACAGATAGAACGCGTGCTCGCTCTGCCCGACGAGCCCGGCGCCGACCAATCCGACGCGCAGCCGCTGCATCGTTTCCCCCGATTGGAACGCTCCAACCGACGGAATACTGCACATTCTCCAAAAGTGGCGTCAAGCGCTCGTTTCAAATGAGTTGCCGGACGGCCGCTTCGTTCCGCCTCAATATTTGTTGGCGATCGGCAGGTCTTCGGCCGGGAAGAGGGTGATGACCTTGCAGCCCTTGTCGGTGACGACGACCTCCTCCTCGATGCGCGCGGCCGAGTAGCCGTCGCTCGCCGGGCAGTAGGTCTCCAGCGCGAACACCATGCCGGTCTTGATCTCCATCGGCTGGTCGAGCGACACGAGCCGCGAGATGATCGGCCGCTCGTGCAGCGCCAGGCCGAGCCCGTGGCCGAACTGCAGCCCGAACGCCGCCAGCTCGTCGGGGAAGCCGAACTCCTCCGCCTTCGGCCACACCGAGGCGACATGGTCGGTCGTCACCCCCGGCTTGATCAGCGTCGATGGCCGCGTCGAGCCACTCGCGGCACTTCTTGTAGGCGTCGTGCTGCGCGGGCGTCGCGCGGCCGACGTTGAAGGTGCGGTAGTAGCAGGTGCGGTAGCCGCTGGTAGGACTGCAGGATGTCGAAGAAGGCCTGGTCGCCGGGGCGGAGATAGCGGTCGGTGAAGTTGTGCGGATGCGGGCTGCAGCGCTCGCCGGAGATGGCGTTGATCGCCTCGACGTCGTCGGAGCCCATCTCGTAGAGCATCTTGTTGGCAGCGCGACGATGTCGTTCTCCCGCACGCCCGGCTTCAGCTCCTCCCAGATCATGTGATAGACGCCGTCGACCATCGCCGCCGCCTGGTTGAGCAGCATGATCTCGTCGATGTTCTTGATCTCGCGCGCGTCGAGCATGACCTGCTGGCCGTCGACCACCTTCATGCCCCGCCTTCTGCAGCGCGAAGAACATCGCGGTCTCGGCGCAGGTCGACGCCGACCGGCATGTCGGCGACGCCGGCCTCCTCGAGCAGGCCCATGATCTCCTCGGCGTGCTTCTTCATCAGCCCGACGGCCGGCGGCATCGGTGCCGCGCATGCCGAGCATCCCGGCGCGGCAATTCTCCGGCGCCAGCCAGTCGCAATAGAGCCTGTGATGCACCGCGGCGGAGCCGAAATCCCAGACGATCGGCTCATCGTCGCCGGCGAGCAGCGCGAAGCGGCAGAGCTTGTCCCGCTCCCATTCGCCGATCTTGGTGCCGGAGACGTAGCGGATGTTGTTGACGTCGAAGAGCAGCAGCGCCCCGCAGTGCGAGTTCTTCAGCGCCTGCCGCGTGCGGTCCAGCCGATAGCGGCGCAGCCGGTCGTGATCGACCCGGCGCTCGAAATCGACGGATGTGTGGCCCCAGGCCGGAAGGCGCCCGGTCCCATTCCCAGTTCGGGCTCGAGGATCCGTCGGGGTCAGCAGATGTCGGGATCAGTGCGCGTGACATGGGCTTCTCCTTCGGGCTGGATCCACAGCCCGTTGCATTCATCGAAAGCGATGTCGCGGCAAATCAGTCTTACTGCATGACCATGCCGCCGTCGATCATGAGATCATCTGGCCGGTCATGTAGTCGCTGTCGTCCGACTGGCGAGGAAAGACGGCGGTGCCGATGATGTCTCTGGGATAGGAGTAGCGCTTGATCAGGATCATGTTGCGCGACGATGTCTCATGGCCTGCCCCTCCTTGCTCGAAGCCGATGGCGACGAGATCCTTGTCGAGCTGCTCCCAGAGCGGTGCGGACGACGCCCGGCCCGTAGCCGTTGACGGTGATGTTGTGCTCGACCAGCGCCTTGGCGCCGCCGTTGATCATCGCCAGGACGCGCATGCTTCGAGCAGGCAGTAGCGGTCGACGTCGATCGAAGGCCTGGCGCGACAGGATCGAGCCGACATTGATGATCTTGTAGGGATAGTCCTGCTTGCCCTGCGCGATCATCTGCCTGGCGGCTTCCTGCATGCCGATCAACACGCCTAGCGCGTTGACGTCCATGATCATGTGCCAGTTGTCCTCGGTGATGTCGAGGAACATCAGCGGCTTGTTGATGCCGGCATTGTTGAGCATGACGTTGATCGAGCCGAAGGCGTCGACTGCGGCCTGGACGGCGGCGGCCTTGACGTGGCGCGGTCTGGTGACGTCGACCTCGACCGCGATCGCTTCGCCGCCCTTGTCCCTGATCCGCTCGACGACCTCGTTGCAGCCGTCGATATTGACGTCGGTGACGCAGACTTTCGCGCCCTGCGCCGCGTAATGCTCGGCAATCGCCGCGCCCATGCCCTGTGCCGCGCCGGTGATGACGACGTTTTTGTCCTTCAGCCGTTCGGTGTCCATTCTGGCCTCCCTGGATATTTTCCTGCGCAAATCCCCCGGACGGGCGCGGTCGCCCAGCGAGTGTCGCGGACGCGGGAGGGGACGCTAGAGGTCTCGCCACGGCTAAAGAACCTCGGAAATGTCCGATCCGGCCTAATTTTGACCAGAATGGACAAAACAGGGGTATCGACGACGCGATCGGGGGTTTCTTATCGGTGCAACGTCCGGAGGAATCGAACAGCGGATGTGTGCGCCAGCTCTGGCGCGATAGACCATTGGGAGGAAAAGAATGTCGTTATTCAAACGGGCTGCAAGCGGCCGCGGCGGCGCTGACTTCATGTCGGGCCTGACGCTGGCCTCGGCGGCCGCGCAGGACACAAACCGCTGATCATTTCGTTCAACGGCCCCGCCGGCGAAGCCTATATCGGCAAGTTCATCAAGGGCATCAAAGCGACGGCCGAACTGAACGGCTACGATATCGAAGTCTTCGAGAACCAGTTCAATCAGGCCGAACAGGACCAGCAGGTCCAGCAGGTTCTGGCCGCCGGCAAGAAGCCGGATGTCTTCATCTGGTGGCCGTCGGACGCGGTCGCGGGCCTCGGCTCGCTCCGCGCGCTCTCTAAGACCGGCATGCCGGTTCTGAAGATCAACCAGCTCCCCAACGACCAGGACAAGAAATACATCTTCGGCTATGCGGGTCCCGAACGATCGGCTGCGGGCCCGCAACGCCGGCTACATGCTGCGCGAGGCGGCTGGCGAGAAGAAGGCGGCCGGAGGCAAGGCTTCAACGTCATCGTGCTTTCCTACCCGCATTCCTACGGCGGCTACGGATTGTCGATCAACGCCTTCAACGAAGCGATCAAGGGATCGGACCTGACGGTCATCGGCGACGTCGACGAGGGCTTCGGCCAGTCGAACGGCTATAAGGGCGCCGCCAAGCTGATCGCCAAGGTCAAGGACCAGGGCATCGACTTCGTCTATGGCATGGATGACGCGATCCTGACCGGCGGCATCAAGGCGCTTGAGGAAGCCGGCTACACGATGGGCGAGGACGTGATCGCCGTCGGCACGGTGTGCAACGGCGACAAGCAGCTGATCGAAGAGGGCAAGCAGTACGGCACGACGCTTCAGTCGCCGCTGCATGAAGGCCAGCTGGCGATCAAGCTGGTCACCGAATATCTCAAGACCGGCAAGCTGGAGAAGTACATCAACTTCACGCCGAACCCGGCGGTCACGCTCGACAACCTCGATACGGTGGCGATGCGCGGCTACGATGGCAAGCTCTACGGCATCGACGAGCTCTGCTCCGGCGCGTGGGGCGGCAACGGCTGACCCTCCGGTCAGTCTGACTTATGGGGCGGTCCGCGAGGGCCGCCCCACGACGCTTCCGCCGGCATTCGAGGCGGATCCGACCTCTGCTCCGGGGCCCCGTATCGCTATCCTCGGCCTTCGGCGAGGGGTAGGATCGGCGACCGGGATCATGTCCGACCAAGCGACGAAGAAGAGCGCGTTGTTGCCATGGACACCATTCTCAAACTGAGCGGTATCTCGCGGTCCTTCGGCGCCATCGAGGCGCTGCGCGGAGTCGATTTCGAGATCGGGCGCGGCGAGGTGATGGGCCTGGTCGGCGAGAACGGCGCGGGCAAGTCGACGCTGGTCAAGATCATCAGCGGCTTCGACAGCGGCTATACCGGCGAGTTCAATTTCAGGGCCAGCCGATCCACTTCCACATCCCCGGCGTCGCCGAGCAGGCGGGCATCGCGATCGCCCAGCAGGAGCTGAGCCTGATCCCGTCGATGTCGGTGGCGGAGAACATCTTCCTGACCGGCCACAACGTGCGGCCGCTCGCGACAAAGCGGGTTCTCGCGGTCAAGGCGCGACGCTACCTGGACGAAGTCGGCCTGGTGGATGTCGACCCGACGATTCGCGTCGAGCGGCTCTCGATCGGCGAGCAGCACCTGGTCGAGGTCGTCGCGCGCTGATCGCGCACGACCCAAAGTGCTGATTCTGGACGAACCCACGGCGGCGCTCGGCGAGATCGGATTCGATCCGGATACTCGAAGATGGTCAAGAAGCTCGCCGCGGCCGGCAAATCGATCATCTATGTCAGTCACCGGCTCGACGAGATCTTCAAGATCACCGACCGGATCACGGTGCTGCGCGACGGCGAGAGCCAGAGCCCGCGCCGGGCGGAAGAGCTCAACGTCAATTCGCTGGTCGAGCTGATGCTCGGCCGCAAGCTCGAGAACATGTTCCCCGAGCGCTCCCCAGCGACAAGCGCGAACGCCTGCTCGCGGTCCGCGACCTGTGGCCCGACGGCATGCTGGAGCCGGTCAGCTTCGACGTCTACCGCGGCGAGATCCTCGGCCTCGCCGGGCAACTCGGCAGCGGCGCCGGCGAAATCCTCGCGGCGATCGCCGGCGTCGCACAAGACGCGGTCCGGAATCGGTCGATTTCGGCGGCGAGACCTTTCTCGCGCGAAATCGCCGCCGCCGCGATCCGCCGCAAGATCGGCTACTGCTCCGACGACCGCAAATATGACGGCCTGTTCCTCGGCCGGCCGATCCGCGAGAACCTCGACGTCTCCCGCGCTGCGAGACGCGTGTCGCGCTTCGGCTGGAATTTCGGCGGCAAAGGAGCAGAAGGTCGCACACGATCTCGCCGAAAAATTCACCGTCGACGTGGCGCGGCTGAACGCCGAGGCCGGCGTTCTCTCCGGCGGCAACCAGCAGAAGGTGGCGCTCGGCAAGTGGCTCGCGATCACGCCTGAGGTGATCCTCGTCAACGAGCCGACGCGCGGCGTCGACGTCGGCGCCAAGGCCGAGATCTACGCGAAGCTGCGCGATCTTGCCGACGGGGGTGCGGCGATCGTCTTCGCATCGACCGACATGCAGGAGATCACCTATCTGCCGGACCGGGTGATCACCTTCTATCGCGGCATGCAGATCGGCGGTTTCCACGGCGCCGAGCATCACCACGCCCGGGATTCTGAAGGAGATCACCGATCCCTTCAACGAGACCGGTCTTTGAGCCATGCAGACGCTCGCCGAATCCGCTCGCACCCTCGTCCCGCCGCAGCTCGCAGGCTGGGCGCAGAGACAGGCGTCGCCGATCGTTCTGACGCTGGTCACGATCTTCGTGGTCGTCTTCCTCTACGGGGCGCTGACCACCCACAACTTCCTAACGTTGTTCAACGCCAAGACCATCATTCGCGACGCGGCGCTGGTCGGCATCATGGGGATCGGCCTCACCTTCGTGACGCTCTCCGGCAATTTCTTCCTCCTGTCGATGAAGGAGACGGCGGCGCTTTGCATCATCGCCTTCGCCATGGGGATGGCGGGCGGTTACGGCTTTGTCCTCTCGCTGCTCATGACGCTGGCGGTCGCCGTCGTCTCAGGCGCGATGCAGGGCGCTGCTGATCGGCCTCGGAGGCAATCCGATCGTCGTCACGCTTGGCGCCGGCGGAATGCTCTACGGGATCGCCTCGTGGTGGAGCAACAACCTGGTCATTTCTTTCCGCCGGCCCAACGATGCCGAATGGCTCGGCACCGGCTCCTTCCTCGGCCTTCCGACCATCACCATCGCCTTCATCCTGATCGCGATCGTCGCGGAGGTCGTGCTCCGCTACACGAATTTCGGCCGCCGCGTCTATCTGATCGGCGCCAACCGCGCGGCCGCACGCGCGACGGGTCACGAGAACCTGTCAATGGCAATCAAGGTCTGCATCATCGCTTCCATGTGCGCCGGCTTCGTCGCCGTCGCTTTTGCCGCGCAGATGTCGAGTGCTGAAGCAAACTACTTCTCGTCGGAGTTCGGTTCGAGCGGCGACATGACCATCCTCGTCATCGCAACCGTCATGGTGGGCGGCAACTCCATCATGGGCGGCTACGGATCGACGCTCAGGACGAGCCTCGGCGCCATCTTCATTTCCGTCGTCGACAACATGATGGTGCTGCGCGGGTTCAACAGCGGACCGCGCGTTCTCGCCGTCGGCCTGATGATCGTGTTCTCGATCATCGTCTTCTCGCTGGCGCGCCGCGGCTCGCGCGTCCAGCAATAGGGGGCGGGGAGATGAGCGTGCCCATCGCCGAGCGGATCAAGCACCGTATCGTCGACAACCCGGACCTCTCCTTCGCGATTCTGCTTGCCGCGATCGTCTACGGCTATTTCGCCTTCACCAACGACCTCTTCATGACCAACGACACGACGTTCGCGATCATGGAGCGTTTCGCGGTGCTCGGTCTCGTTGGTCTGGCGCTCACGCTTTGCATCATCGCCGGCGAGATCGATCTCTCGATCGGGTCGAACGCGGCGCTGACGGCCGTCATCGTGGTCCGCTTCAACGATTCGCTCGGCACGTTCACGGCGCTGGCGATCGGCCTCACCGTGGCAACGGCAATCGGGATCATCCAGGGCTATTTCGTCGCCTATCTCAGGGTGCGCGCGATCGTGCTGACGGTCGGCACGCTGATGCTTTTGCGCGGCGTCGCGCTTTTCGCCGCCGGCGAGAAGACGGTGATGCTGACCGAGTTCGACGTGCCGGACTTCATCCAGACCAAGATGCTTGTCTACTTCTCGCCGGCGAGCCTGCTGGTGATCGCCATGTTCGTGGTCGTCGGGATCTTCATGACCTTCACGAAATACGGCCGCGAGATCTACGCCGTCGGCGGCGCCCGCAAGGAGGCGCTCGCGGCGGGCGTCAACCTCAAGCGGCCGATGATCATCGTCTTCGCGATCTCCGGCTTCTGCGCCGGGCTGGGTGGCGCGATTATCGGGCTGCGCTCCGGCACGGCGCAGGCGCTCGGCCTGCAATATCTGCTGCTCGCCGGCACGGTCGCAGCCTTCATCGGCGGCGTCAGCATCCTCGGCGGCAAGGGCGGCGTCATCGGCGCTGCGATCGGCACGCTAACGGTCAATTTCCTGAATACGGGGCTCGTCTTCAACGTCACGCCGGCGTCCCAGGTGCAGCTCTATCTCGGCGTGCTCCTGATCATCGTGATCATGTTCCAGACCGGCTCGCGCATCCTCGACACCCGGCAGCGGCGGCGCGCTGTGCTGGCGGCGGTCGACGCACGCAAGGTCGCGCTGCTCGCCAAGAAACGCCAGGTGCTCAGCACCCCGTAAGAGTGACCAGATTGGACATTCTTCTGCCCAATCTGCCAAGATAGGCCGACAACGGGAGCGTCTTCGCGAGTACGAGGCATTGACCGGCTTGAGCAATTCACGCGGTGTCGCGAAGCCAGAAAAGAGCGATCGCGAACGGCGCCGCCGGTCGAGCCGGGCACCCGAGGGTCCCTACGAGACGCGGCATCTGACCGCCGCGATCGGCATTTCGAGCCCGCAGATGGTGCAGTTTCTCGATTTCATCGAGAGCCTGGAGGCGGAGACAGAGACGGCGCTCGGCATTCCCTCCGGCCGGCGCGAGGTGCGCCTTCTCGCCTCGCTCGTCCGCAGCCATCTGAACGGAAACATCACCACCAGCTCGTCGCTGGCGGCCGCTTCAGGCATGTCCTACGGGACCGCGCTTCGCGCGATCGAGAGCTGCAAGGCGCGCGGCCTGATCGTCAAGCGGCCGCGGACGCAGACGGGCAAGTCCTTCTCGCTGCATCCCTCTCCGAAGCTGCTTGAACACTGGCAGGAATATGCGCGGCGCACACACAACCTTCTCGCCGCGAGCTTCAATTCCGGCGACGCAGCCCCTGCCCCTTCCGACTATTTCTTTGGCGCGTCCTACAATCAGAGCAGCGTCTTGCCGCTGCAGCCGGCGCTCGACAGCAAGCTGCACCTCTCCAGCGACCTGAGAGTGCTCGTGCATGCCGACCCGACGTTCATGGCGATGCACGCGCTGAAGAAGCATTTTCAGGTACATATTCGGCACCGGCATCCAGATCCGGGCGCTGTCGATCGACCGGCTGAGAGAGGAGATTCTCGAGAACGGCCGGCTGAAGCAGTCGCGCTACGACATCGTCGCCTGCGACCTTCCATGGTTCGGAGAGCTCGCGGCGCACGGGGCGGTGCAGCCGCTCGACGGGCTCATGAACGAGGTCGGTTTCGACCTGTCGGATTTCCATGCGGCGGCTGTTGCAAGCACGCGCTATCGCGGCGTCCACTACGGCATCCCGGTTCAGACCACGCCGGAGCTTCTCGTCTACCGCACCGACCTCTTCTCCGAATGCGGCCTCGCGGAACCGGACACGCCGGAGGCTGTCCTCGCCGCCGCGCGCAGACTGCATGCGCCGATGAGCGGCCGCTATGGAATTGCCTGGAACGCCGCGCGCGGAACGCCGCTCGGGCACTCCTTTCTGATGATCATGGCGTCGACCTTCGGCCAACCGATCATCAATCTCCGCCGCACGCCCGACGGCTTCGACGCCGAGCGTCCGCGCGGCGAGCATCTGCGGCCGATGTTCCTGTCGGAGGCAGCACACGCGACCGCTGAATATCTGATGCAGCTTCTCGACTACTCGCCGCCCTCGATTCTGAGCATGTCGTGGTACGAAAGAGCCGTCGCCTATGCGGGCGGCATGGTCCCGATCGCCTATTGCTACACGCTTCTCGCGCCGCTCTTCGAGCTCGACCCAAAGTCGCCCGGCTACGGCAACACCGGCTATCTGCCGCATCCCGTCGGCCCCGGTGGAACGCCGATTGCTCCGGTCGGCGGCTATGCGCTGGCGATGCCGTCCAACATCTCACCCGACCGCGTGGCGGCCGCATGGGCGGCGGTCAGGTCGCTGACCTCGCCGAGTGCCGCCAAGCTCTACATTTCGAACGGAAGCGTCGTCAGTCACCGCTACTCCGTGAGCAGCGACCCGGACGTGCGCGCCGTCGCGCCGATCATCCCGGCGGTCGACGCCATGGCGCGCAAGGGCTATCTCCAGACTTGGCCGCGCCCACCGGTTCCAGAGCTCCCCCAGATCATCTCCATCGCCGGCGAGGAGCTGCACGAGTCGCTGCGGCGGCTGAAGTCGATCGACGATGCGCTCGCAAGCTCGCAGAACCGCGCCGACGCCTTGATGCGCGCGCAGGGCTATTATTGAGGCTTGCGGCCGCCCGTGGGGCAACCTCGACATCTGGACCGACGACGCCGGGAACCGCACCTCGCAGGAGCTCGTCGCGCTAGGCGTTGCGCTTCTCGAGATAGGCGACGAGGCGAACCATCGGCCAGAGGATGATCAGATAAACGGCGGCAGCGGCGATGAGCGGGCTGGGGTTCGCCATCATCGCCTGCGCGTCCGTCGCCTGCTTCAACAGATCGGGCATGGCGACGAAGGAGGCCAGCGACGTGTCCTTGACAACGGAGATGCAGTTGCTGGTCTGCGGCGGCGTGGCGACGCGGATCGCCTGGGGGATGATGACCTTCACCAGCGTCACCCAGAACGGCAGGCCGAGCGTTCGCGCCGCCTCGAACTGGCCGAGCGGGATGCTGATGATGCCGGCGCGAAACACTTCCGCGGTGAACGAAGCGAGCACGATCGATAGCGCCAGCGTGGCGGAGGTAAAGGAATCAAGCCTGATCCCGACGAAGGGAAGCGCGTAGTAGATAACGATGAGCACGACCAGAACCGGCAAGGCGCGGAAGACGTCGATGAAGCCGGTGGCGAGGATGCGCACGGGCTTCGGTCCGTAGAGCCGGGCGATGCAGATCAGGATGCCCGCGGTCGTCCCGATGAGGATCGCGACGACGGCCAATTCGATGGTGTTGACGAGCCCGCGCCCGAGCATGGGCAAGGCCCGCAACATGACGTGGCCGTTCAGGAAAGTGTCTATCAGATCCTGCACGACGGTCTCCCGGTCAAGCGAGCGACGCCGGCGCCGCCCCCTCTGGACAATGCCATCATCATTAAGAAGGGAGCAACGGCGGTAGCCGTTGCTCCCTCGTCCGAAACCCGGAACGGCAGCTATTGCGCCATCGGGAGATCCAGCACCATGACCGAGGAAGTGTTCGGATCAGGCTCGACGCCGAGCCATTTCTTGTAGATCGCGGCAAGCGTGCCGTCCTTCTTAATGGCCGTGATCGCATCGTTGACGCGCTGCAGGTTCGGCGAGTCCTTCTTCATCATGATGCCGTAGCGGTCGCCCGTCGTAATGCGCTCGACGACGTGCATCTTTGGCATCTGCAGGAAGGCGAACTGCAGGCCGGCGATGTCGCTGACCGCACCACCGACGCGTCCTGCCTGCGTATCGAGCAGAAGGTCCTGCTGGGCGTTGTAGCCCTTCACTTCGGTGAACCCGTATTTCTCCATGTTCTCCTTCGCCCACGTCTCGCCGGTGGAGGTGGAGAGGACGCCGACCGGCTTGCCCTTCATGTCGGCAAGGCTATTGACGCCGGAATCGACGGCGGTGGCGAGCGCCATGTCGCTGTCGTAATAGCCCTGCGTGAAGGACTGGCTCTGCAGCCGCTCGTTGGTGATGGTGATCGAGGAGATCGCCAGGTCGATGCGCCCGGAACTCGTCGCCGCGAAAAGCGCTTGGAAGCCCAGGTCCTGGATGTGCATGTCGGCGCCGATGCGCTTGCCGATCTCATTCACCAGGTCGACTTCGAAGCCCTCGAACGAGCCGTCCTCCTTCTTGTTTTCCCAAGGCGGGTTGGCGGGATAGGCGCCGACTTCGAGCGTCTCAGCATAGACGGGCGCAATCGCCGCCAGCCCGGCGATCGCCGACGCGGCGACAAAAGCCAATGCAACGAACTTCGATTTCATTCCCGTTCTCCCTGTTTTCCCGCGGATGAGCCTCGCGCCAGCTTCCCACCGAACGGCACTTCATTTCAAGCTTGAAATTTCTCCCCCCGAGCGCAAGAACCCCGGCAGCCGCTACCCGAAACCGGCCAGGATCTCCGGCGATGAGCTCACAGACTGTGACGACGGCCAAAGCGAAATCGATCGAAGCGCCGGCATTTCCGATCGCGGCGCTGCGAGCACAATTCCCGGCGCTGCAGCCCGACCGCGCCGGCTCCTTCATCTTCTTCGACAACGCCGCCGGCGCACAGATCCCGCAGAGCGTGCTCGATGCGGTCAGCGATCATCTTCTCGACCATAACGTCCAGCGTGGCGGGCGCTACGAAAAGAGCCGGCTCGTCGATCAGGCGGTCGCAGACGCGCGCGAAAGCGTCGCGGTCCTGATCAACGCCGCGAACCCCGCAGAAGTCTGCTTCGGCATGAACGCGACGTCGTTCATCCGCATGGTGAGCCTGGCGATCGGCCAGACGCTTGCGCCGGGCCGCAACGAGATCGTCGTCACCGACATGGACCACGACGCCAACATCGCGACCTGGCTCCAGCTCGAGAATGTCGGCGCGAAATTCCAATGGTGGCGGATGCGCGAGGACGGGACGCTCCACGCCGACGATCTGAAGCCCCTGCTCTCGAACCGGACCCGGCTCGTCGCCTGCACAAAGACGGCGCATTCGATCGGCACCATCGTCGATGTCGCGGCGGCGGCGAAGCTCGCGCACGCGGCGGGTGCGGAGGTGTTTATCGACTGCGTGCATTTCGGGCCGCACGGTCTGATCGACGTGCAGGCCTGGGACTGCGATTACCTCGTCTGCTCAGGCTACAAGACCTTCGCGCCGCACATGGGCTTTCTCTGGGGGAAATACGATGCGCTGAAGCGGCTCCCAACCTTCCGCGAGGATTTCATCCCCGACGAGCCGCCCTACAAGATCGAAGCGGGCACGTTCATCTACGAGAACGTCTCCGGCATGAGCGCCGCGGTCCGATATCTGGAGAGCATCGGGCGCATGGTGGCGCCCGGAAAAAGCAATGCGCGGCGGCAGGACATTGTGGCGGCAATGGAGGCGATCCGCGGCTACGAACAGGTGCTCGCCGGCGCAATGATCGACGTGCTGAAGACGAACGGCGCCGTCATCTACGGGATCAGCGACCCGGACCGGCTTGGCGGGCGAGTGCCCACCATCTGCTTCAACATTCCGGGCCACACGCCGCAGGCGCTCGCCGATGCAATGGATGCCGTCGGCATCGGCATTCGCGACGGCCACATGTACGCGCCGCGGCTTATGAAGCGGCTCAACCTGCCGATGGAGACTGGCTGCGTCCGCGTCTCGCTCGTCCACTACAACACGCTCGACGAGGTCGCGCGCTTCGGCAGAGAGCTGCAGAAGATCGTCGATAAGGCCTGAACTCAGCCGCTCTTCAGCGCCGCGGCGATCCGGCGGCAGGCTTCCGCAATGTCCGACGTTTCGCGGCAGATGCACATGCGCATGAAGCTCTTCGACGCCTGTCCGAAGAGCCAGCCGGGCGCGAGCCCGACATGCGCCTTTTCGAGGATGCGTGTGCGGGACTTCGGTCGAATCCGCCTCCCCGGCGAGAGCCAGCATGACGTACATCCCGCCCTCGGGCTTGGTCGGCAGCACGATCTTGTTGTGACCGGAGAGCGCCGCATAGGCGGCGTCGACTCCAGCTCGGCAGCGCTCGCGCACTTCCTTCACGAAGGGCTCGCCCTCCACGATCGCCGCTCGCGCCCCCGCCTGCACAAAGGCCGCAGTGCCGCTGTTCACGTATTGCGTCATCGCGCCAAGCGGCTTCGCGACGGAAGGCGGATGCGTCAGCCAGCCTATGCGCCAGCCGGTCATCGCCCAGGCCTTGGAGAAGCCGTTGACGCTGATGACGAGGTCTTCCGGCTCCGCGAGTTGCAGCACTGACGGCGCCGCCTCCGCCTTGAAGGACAGTCGGTTGTAGAGCTCGTCGCTGATGATCCAGATGCCGGTGCGACGGCTGAAGTCGATCAGCGCCTGCAGTTCCTCCCGGCTTGCGGTCCAGCCGAGCGGATTGGAGGGCGTTGAGAACATGATCGCCCGCGTGCGCGCATCGCAGGCGGCGAAGAGCTTTTCCACGTCGAGACGCCAGTCGCCGTTCTCGAAATCGAGGGCGACGGCGCGCGGCTCGCCGCCGGCGATCTGGATCGCCTGGCGGATATTCGGCCATTGCGGCTCGACGAAGACGACGTTCGTGCCGACATCGACGACGAGATCGAGCGCCAGAAAGACCGCCTGCATGCCGCTCGGCGCGATCGTTGAGCGGAGCACCGGAATGTCCTTCCCGTGCAGCTTCGTAAGGTAGGCGGAGAGCGCTTCGGTCAGCGCGGGCAGGCCTCGCATGTCCGGGACATAGAAGGTGTCGCCGGCATCGAGCGACGCCTTCGCGGCTTCGCGGATGAATTCCGGCGTGACGAGATCGCCCTCCCCATACCAGAGCGTGATGACGTCGGGGATCGACTTGGCGCGAACCGCCAGCTCCGCGATGTTCTCCGTCTGCAGATCAATGATCTGCGGGCGGATGCGCTGGTAGGCGGTCTTCGGGGCGGTCAGGTCGAAGGTGGGCATGGCCGGAGATTCCACGAACGCTGAAATTCTTCAAGCTTGAAGAATCTCGGGGTTCGCGCTTCCTTGGGGGAAAGCATGGAGGCGAGAGGCATCGTGGTGCCAGAAGATCGGAAGTCCGCGAACCCGCTGCGCGACGGCGGCGGCTTCAAGCTCGGCGTATTCTCGACGAACGCCGACGGCGGGCTGGCGCTGACCACCGTTGCTGAGCGCTGGAAGGCGAGCTGGCCCGATAATGTCGCGGCGGCGCGGATCGCCGACGAGGGCGGCTTCGATTTCTTCCTGCCGATCGCACGCTGGGCGGGCTTCGGCGGCGCGACGAAGGCGCGCGAATGGTCGTTCGAGACTTTCACGTGGGCCGCCGGCCTCGCCGCGCTGACCAGGCGCATGGCGATCTTCTCGACTGTCCACGTGCCGCTCGTGCACCCGATCTATGCGGCGAAGGCGCTCGCCACCGTCGATCACATTTCCGCAGGGCGCGCCGGCCTCAACATCGTCTGCGGCTGGAATCCGAAGGAATTCGCCATGTTCGGCACGACGCCGGACGATCGCGCCTACGACCGAGCCTCAGAATGGATCGAGATCGTCGAGCGCGCCTATGGCTCCGATGAGCCGTTCGACTTCGACGGCGACTATTATAGGCTGAAGGGGGTCGTCTCGAAGCCGGCGAGCATCCAGACGCCGCGCCCTCTCACCATGAACGCGGCCTTCGGCGGCGCCGGCCGCGACTTTGCCTCGCGGCATTGCGATTTCCTGTTCTCGACATTCACCGACATCGCCGACGGCCGTCGCCACCTCGCCGACATCTCTTCGCGCGCCAAGGCTGCGGGGCGCGATGTGGGAGCCTACACGGTCGGCCACGTCGTCTGCCGGGAAACGCAGGCGAAAGCCGAAGACGCCTACGACCGCTATGCGCTGCGCGAGGCCGATCACGGGGCCGTCGACAACCACATGGCCGGCAAGAAGCAGTTCTCCGCCTCGCACGACGAGCGCGCCTATATCGAATACCGCCAGCGCTTCGCCGGTGGCGCCGGCACCTATCCGCTCATCGGCACGCCGGAAAAGATCGCCGGCGAGATCGCGGCGATCGCCGCGGAAGGCTGGTCCGGCGCGGCGCTTTCCTTCCTGAACTACACCGATGAGATGCCTTTCTTCATCGCGCATGTGTTTCCGCTCCTGCGCGAAGCGGGACTGAGGTGAAAGGAGACAGAAGATGTTCGATCCCGCCGCGCCGACCCTGAAGAAGCGCCTCGCAGCCGGCGATCCGCTCGGCGTGTTCTGGTTCGCGCTCGGCTCAGTGACGACGATCGAAGCGGCGGTCGCGAACGGCGCCGACGGAGTCGTCATCGACATGCAGCACGGTCTGTTCGACCGCACGTCGCTGGAAGCCGCCGTCGCCGCCGTGCCGTCGAGCCTGCCCTGTCTCGTGCGCGTCGAGGACGACAGCGCCCCGGCCGTCGGCCGCGCACTCGATGCAGGAGCCGAAGGGGTCATCGTTCCGCTGGTCGAATCCGGCAGGCAGGCGGCGAAAGTCGCCGCGGCCGCTCACTTCCCGCCGAAGGGCCACCGCTCGGGCGGCGGAATCAGGCCGCTGCGCCACCCCGGCTACATGGCGACGGCTGCCGACAACGTTGCCGTCGGGGTTATGATCGAAACCAGGGCGGGCCTTGCCAACGCCGCGGCGGTCGCCGCGGCGAAGGACGTGGATTTCGTCTTCATCGGCACCGGCGACCTGGCGCTCTCCCTTGCAACGCAGCCGGGCAGTGCCGCGCACTCCAAGGCGTGCGACGCGATCCTTCGCGCCTGCCGCAAAGCGAAAACGCCCTGCGGCATCTTCACGATGAATGCAGAGGCTGCGGCCGCGCGGATCGCCGAGGGCTACTGGATGTCGGTCGTCGCCAACGACGTCTCGGCGGTAGGAGGTGCGTTCGCCGGCGCGGCGGCAGATTTCAAAAGGGCGCGCCGAAAGAGGTAAGGCGCTATTCGCCGCTGTTCTTGATCCCGGTCAGAACGGAGTCCTTCAGGTTCCTGAGCCGGGTCAGCAGCGCCTGCTGTTCCGTCTCGCTCAAGCCGGCGAAGAGCTCGGCGATCCACTCCGAATGCGCCTGCGCCATCTCGGCGAAGACGCGACGGCCTTTGGCAGTCAGACGCACGCGGACGGCGCGGCGGTCGGATTCGGGGACGCTCCGCTCGATCAGTCCCGATTGCACCAGGCGCTCGACGAGCCCGGTGACGTTGCCGTTCGAGACCATCATGCGCCGCGACAACTCGCCGAGCAGCAGGCCGTCCTCGACGCGCTCGAGCTGCGCCAGAAGGTCGAAGCGCGGCAACGTGGTCTGGAAGTGCTCGCGAAGCCGCCGCCGTATCTCGACCTCGATGAGATTGGCGGTCGCAAGGAGGCGCAGCCAGAGCCTCAGCTCCAGCACGTGCTCGTGCGGCCGCTCGGATACTTTCGAACTCGGCGTCGATGTGCTCGCCGGGATCGTTTCGATGCGGCGCGGCGGCTACCTTGCTCACTCGCGGACTTCTCTATCCAGGGCCGGAACGCATGCGGCACACTATTTTATATCTAAACAATGCGCGCGAAAGCGACAAGCGACGGTGGTGAGGGATGCGGATCATCCTGTGGCCAGCCATCCGGGGTCCACTTCCGGCAGTGGGATCGCCGCCTTCAGCTCGGCCGTATAGGGATGCGCGGGCGCCGCAAACAATTCTGCGGTGGGGCGATCCTCGAGAATCTCGCCGCGGCGCATGACAATCACCCGGTCACAGAGCCGGCGCACAACCGAGAGGTCGTGGCTGATGAAAGCAACCGTCAGCCTGAGCTCCTCGCGCAGCTTCTCCAGCAGCGCGAGGATTTGAGCCTTCGACGAGACATCGAGACCGGAGACGATCTCGTCCGCCAGCACGAAGCGCGGCTTCAGCGCGATCGCGCGCGCAATCCCGACGCGCTGCCGCTGGCCGCCCGAGAGTTCGTGCGGATAGCGCGACACGAATCCCTCCGGCAGCCCCACCGTCGCCAGCGCCGCCGCCGCGAGCGCCTTCGCCTCGCGGGGCGCCGTCGCGATGTTGTGGAAGCGGAGCGGCCGGCCGATGATCGTACCGACGGTGAGACGCGGGTTCAGCGACGACAGCGGGTCCTGGAAAATCACCTGAAGGTCGCGCCGCAGCGGACGCAGCGTCGCCTCGTCGAGACGCGAGATGTCCTGACCCGCAAAGCGGATCGTGCCGGCCGACGGCGCAAGCAGACGGACGAGCGTGCGCCCGAGGGTGGTTTTTCCCGAACCGGACTCGCCGACGATGCCGAGCACCTGCCCCTCGGCGACGTCGAAGCTGAGGCCATGCAGGATCTCCACCATCGGGTGCAGTCCGAGCAGCGACCGCCGCTTCGGGTCGGGAAGTGCGACGCAAAGATTCTCGACGCTGAAGAGCGGCTCGGTCATCGGCCCTCCTCCCGCAACGCGCCGTCATTCTCGGGCGAAGCGAAGCGGAGACCCGAGAACCCGGAATGCTTGCGCAAATTCTCTGGGTCCTCGGATCGCGCTGCGCGCGTCCGAGGATAACAGTTTTGCGGTTGGCGCCCCTCAAGCATGGCGCTTTGCCCATTCCGCGTCGGCTTGCGCGATCTCCGCGCGCGTCGCGTCGATGACGGCGGCGGGCACCGGCACCAGCGAGTCTTCCGGCCGGTCGTAGCGCGGCGTCGCGGCGAGGAGCGCGGACGTGTAGGGATGGCGCGGAGCGGTGAAGAGCGTGGGCGCATCGGTATCCTCGACGACACGGCCACCGAAGAGCACCGTCACCTTCTGGCAGATCTTGGCGACGACGCCGAGATCGTGTGTGACGAAGAGCAGCGCCGTCCCGTGCTTTGCCTGCAGCTCGGCGATGAGACGCAGAATCTGCTTCTGCACGGTCACGTCGAGCGCCGTCGTTGGCTCATCGGCGACGATGAGCTTCGGCTCCGCCGCGAACGCCGCCGCGATCAGCACGCGCTGCCGCATCCCGCCGGAAAGCTGATGCGGATAGCTCACGAGCACCCGCTCCGGGTCGTTGATATGCACTTCGGCGAGCAGCGTCAGCGCCCGCTCGCGCGCCGCGGCACGACCGAGGCCGAGGATCGCGGTCAGCCGGTCGGTCATCTGGCCCTCGATGCGGCGCACAGGATTGAAGGCGGTCAGCGGGTCCTGCGGGATCAGCGCCGAAGTCCGCGCGATGTGCTTGCGGCGTTCGCTGCCGCGCTGCTTCAGAAGCTCGACGCCTCCGATCTTGACCGAACCACCGACCACTATCGCGGCGCGGGGGAGAATGTCGAAGATCGTCTTGCCGATCATCGTCTTGCCGGCGCCGCTCTCGCCGACGAGGCCCCTCACCTCGCCCGGCGCGACCGTGAGCCCAACGCTCCTCAAGAGCCGCTCCTTCGGATGACGACGAAGCGCGATCGAGAGATTGCTGATCTCGAGAAAGGCGCTCATTGGAGTATCGGGTCGAAACGGTCGCGCAGGCCTTCGCCGAACTGTCCGAAGGCGAGCACAGTCAGGAAGAGCACAATCAGCGGGAACACCAGCACCCACCACGCAAAGTGGATGACGGTGCGCCCTTCGGCGATCATTCCGCCCCAGGTCGGCGCATCGGTGGAGATCGAGAGGTTCACGAAAGAGAGGATCGCCTCGACGATGACGGCGATACCCATCTCGAGCGACAAAAGCGCGACGATCGAAGGCAGGAGATTCGGAGAGACCTCGCGCACCAGGATCGAGAAGCGGGAGAAGCCGGCGATGTGCGCGCTGTCGACATAGTCCATGCGGCGCTGCGACATCGTCTCGGAGCGCACGACGCGACAAAAGCGAATCCAGTCGATCGCCACGATGGCGATGATGACGGAGTGGAGGCCTGTTCCAAGCACCGCAACGAGGAGGATCGAAAAGAGGACCGGCGGGAACGCCATCCAGATGTCGACGATGCGCGAGACGATCTGGTCGAGGACGCCGCGATAGTAGCCGGCGAGAAGCCCGAGCACGCTGCCGATGATGCAGGCGAGCGGTGCGGCGACGAAGGCGACGGTCAGCGCAATGCGGCTGCCGTAGATGATGCGCGAGAGCACATCGCGGCCGAGCCCATCCGTCCCGAGCCAGTAGCCTGGCTCCCCGCCGGCAAGCCACGACGGCGGCGTCCGCGTCAGAAGCAAATCCTGCTCAAGCGGATTATGCGGCGCGAGGAGCGGCGCGAAGAGCGCTGCGCAAAGCACAATGAGGAGCCACGAGCCGGCGATGATGAGGCGCCACGAGAGTGCGCGCCGGCGGTGGAGAACGACCTCAGCCATGGCGAAGTCGCGGATTCAATAGCGCATAGAGGATGTCGACACCGAGGTTGATGCAGACGAAGATCAGCGCGAAGAGCAGCACGATCCCCTGAATCAGCGGCAGGTCGCGATTGATGACCGCATCGATCGCCAGATTGCCGAGTCCCTCGTAGGAGAAGATGCGCTCGATGATCACCGTGCCGCCGATCAGGAAGGTCAGCTGCACGCCGGTCAGCGTGAGCGCCGGGAGAATGGCGTTCCTGAGCGCGTCGCGAATGATGACGCGGCTTTCCGAGAACCCCTTGGTGCGCGCGAGCATCACATAGTCCTGCGCCATCGCTTCTTTCAGCGACGCCTTGAGAAGCTGCGCGATGACGGCGGCGAGCGGCAGCGCCAACGCGATCGCCGGCATCGTCATGTGCTTCAAGAGATCGAGTGTGATGTCGAAGCGGAGGCGCAGCACGCTCTCGATCAGATAGAATTGCGTCGCGAACGGCAGCTCCAGCCGCGGCGAAACGCGGCCCGATATGTCGAACACCGGAAACGCGACGCCCACGGTCAGGATCAGCGCGAGACCCCAAAGGAAGTCGGGCACGGAAAGCGCGATGCCGCTGGCCACGTCGACGCTGGTCTCAGTCGGCGTCTCACGCCAGCGCGTCGCGACGAACGCCAGCGTTGTGCCGAGAACGACGGCGATCAGAAGGGCGAGGAAACTCAATTCCAGCGTCGCCGGGAGCCGGTTCAAGACGATCGACGCAACGTTCTGACGCAGGGAGATCGATGTGCCGAAATTGCCGTGCAGCACGCTGCCGAGCCAGATCACGAATTGCTGCAGGATGGATTTGTCGAGGCCGTAGAAGGCGCGCAGCCGCTCGATGTCCGCCTGCGACGCGCCCGGCGGCAGCATCATCGAGATCGGGTCGCCGGGCGCGACGCGGATCACGACGAAGACGATGACGGCGACGCCGAAGAGCGTGACCAGCGTCGTGAAAACGCGGATGAGAACAGCGCGAACAAGCGCGGTCATCAGAAGGCGACTCCCCCGCCCCCATCCCCCGTCATCCTCGGGCAAAGCGAAGCGAAGACCCGGGGACCCAGTGAGGCACGACACATCATCGAGGTGGCGTTTCTCGGCGGGCCTTCACATTGAATGAGCGCCGCATGGCGGCGCTCACCAAGCTCAATCGATTGGGCATTCTGGGTCCTCGGGTCTCGCTGCGCTCGCCCGAGGATGACGGCGAGGTATCGTTGGTGTGGCGCCGTCACCCCGCCGGCTTCATCAGATAGGGCTGCACCGCCCCCGATGCGCTCGCCGTGACGTCCACCGTGTCGGCGAACACGATCGGCTGCACGTACTGGAGGAGGGGGATTACCTCGCCCTCCTCGGCGATATGCCTGTCGACCGCCTTGTAGCCGGCGATGCGCTTCGCCTCGTCCGGCTCGCCCCAGAGCGGCCCGATCATGTCGATCAGGTCCTGGCCGTCCCAGACCGAATGCGGCGACGGTCCGAACATGGCGAAGCCCGTGGAGGTCGAGGGATCGCCGATCGAGTTGCCCCAGTTGTAGAAGGCGGCCGGGGCGAGCTTGTCGGCGGCGCGCAGCTCGTAGTGCTTGGCGATCTCGTAGACCTCGATCTCCGCTTCGATGCCGACCTTGCGCCACATGCCGACAATCGCCTGGATCATCTCATAATCCTTCGGCTTGAAGCCGCGCGTCGTCTGGATCTTGAACTTCACCGGGTTGTCGGTGGAGTAGCCGCTCGCCTTTAGAAGCTCGGCCGCCTTCTGCGGATCGTAGGGCACCTTGATCGTCGGATCGTAGGCGTCGTATTCCGGCGTCTGCAGCGTGTCGATCTTCACGCCGTAGCCGTTGAGCAGCTTGTCGATCAGGAGCTGCTTGTCGATCGAGTAGCAGGCCGCGAGCCGCACGTTCTTGTCGGTCATCGGCTCAACGTCGTTGATGAAGATCATCGCGATGTCGGAGATCGGCTTGGCAATGCCTTTCAGACCCGGCTTCACCTTCAGGCGGTCGAACTCCTCGTAAGGGATGTCGAAGACCACCTGGCTCTGCCCGGAATCGATCTCCGCCACGCGGCTCGCCGCGTCCGGCACGAACTTGATGACGACCGACTTGTAGGCCGGCGCGCCGCCCCAATAAGCGTCGTGCGCCTCGAGCTTCAGGAAGGCGTTCTGCTCGAATTCCACGACCTTGTAAGGGCCGGAGCCGATCGGCGCCTTCTCGAAGCCTTCCGGCCCGACCTTCATGTAGTAGTCCTTGGGCAGGACATAGCCGGTCAGGAAGCCCATCCACTTGAAGATCGTCGGCTCGAACGCCTTCACGTCGCCGGTGATGGTGTTCCCGTCGACGGAGAAATTGCCGATCTTGCCCCAGACGAACTGGATCGGGTTGCCGGTCTTCTCGTCGCCGGCGCGCTGCAGCGACCACACGACGTCCGCGGGCGTGACAGGCGAGCCATCGTGCCACGTCGCGCCCTCACGCACCTTAATCACGATCTTCGAGCGGTCGTCGTTCCAGCCCCACTCGGTGAGGAGCCCCGGCTTCAGCTTCAGGTCGGGGGCCTGCGCGATGTACTGGTCGAACACCGACTGGTAGATGCCCTGAATGGTCGGGTTCACGGCCGAAGGTCCGACCGTCGGATCGAAGGACGGCAGATTGACGTTGTAGGCGATCGTCAACTCGGAGCCCTGAGCAAAGGCGCGGAACGGCACGCCGGCGGCGGTGAGGAGCGCGGCGCCCGCGGCACCGTGCTTCATCAGATCGCGTCTTGTGAGCAGCATTCCCCTCTCCCCTTCACGCGGCTCGCGCCGCCACACACCCCTCTTTGCCCCGCCGTAGCGTGACGGAGGACGATATTTGAAGCTTAGAGATTTGCAGGAGCGAGGGTCAAGCGGTTCGCATCAGAGGCCTCACGGGGCCAACGTCTTCGCCAGCATGTAGCCGGAACCCGCCCCCGTGCCGGCGCCCGGCCAGGTGGACGCACCGATGGCGTAGAGGTCACGCACCGGCGTTTGCCAGCGGGCCCAGCCCGGCACCGGCCGGAAGAAGAAGTTCTGCGAGAGGTGGTGGCTTCCGGCGAGACTGTCGCCGCCGACGAGGTTCGGATTGCGCCTCTCCAGATCGGCCGGGGATTCGACGTAGCGCGCCAGGATTTTCGCGCGCGTGCCCGGGGCGTAGCGCTCGATGATCTCGACCACGCGGTCGGCATCGGAGTCCTTCGCGCCGTCCCAGTCCGTAATCTCGATCGCGCCGGCGGCGTCGCCACGGATCGCGGTGGGAAGCACACGCACCTGCACCCAAAGGATGTGCTTGCCGTCCGGCGCGCGGGTCGGATCGATCGCCGTCGGCTGCCCGATGACGAGAACCGGCTCCGCGGGCAGCAGCCCGGCGACGGCCTCCGAATAGGCCCGCGACATCATTTCCAGGTCGGGACCGAGGTGAACGTAGGCGAAGCGCTTGAGGTCCTCGCCCGCGGTCCAATCCGGCAGGCCCGACATTGCGAGATGCATCATCATCGTGCCGGGGCCGTATTTGAACGTCCTCGCTGCCGCGTCGTAGCGCGCGTCGCCGCTGCCGCCTCGAAGCAGCCGTTCGACGAGGGCAGTCGGCGTCACGCCTGCGATGACGGCGCGCTTCGCATTGACCTGCTCGCCACCGGCGAGGCGCACGCCGGTTGCGCGACCGTCGCGCGTGAGAATTTCCGTAACATCGGCATTGAGCCGCACCGAGCCGCCGGACGCCTCCAGCCTCCCCACCATTGCCTTGATCATCGTGTCGGCGCCGCCCCGGCCGATCGCCATGCCGAACGCCTGATTCGCCATGCTTTCGAGATACGGGAAAAGCGCGCCCCCGGCGATGTCGGGCGAGAAATCGAGATGCATACCCCAGGCGGCCATCGCGGCACGGATTTCGGGCGAGACGAAATTTCTTTCGAGGAACTCGCGCGGCGAGGAGAGGATCAGCCGGGTCGTCTCCATCAGCCACCCGACGCCTTTCGCGCGCCATATCTTGAAGAGCTTCGGAGCCAGCGCCCGAGCCGACATGGGCGAGCCGAGCAGGCTGAAGATGTGCGGCGCATCGCCGCCGAATGCCGCGAACATCTCGCCCCAGGTCTTTGCATCCTCATATGAAAACGCTTCGGCGCGCGCGACGGTCGTCGCGAGATCCTTCGACACGCCGAACCAGCGGCCATCGCGTGTCGGCGAGGCGAAGCAGTTCTCCGCGGGCGCGAAGCCAAGGCCGTGCGCGAAGAGGCCCGGCCCATGCTCGGCCAGGAATGGCGAGCCGGCGAACAGGCTGAGATTCATGGCGTAAAGATCGTGACGAAAGCCGGGGAGCGTCACCTCCTCGGTGCGGACCGCTCCGCCGGCCCTGTCGCTCTTCTCCAGCACCGCGACCGACCAGCCGCGGCTCGCGAGATGCACGGCCGCGGCAAGCGCGTTGTGTCCCGCGCCGACGATGACGGCATCGTGGTCCATGCGCCTCAACCCTCCCCGTCAAACCCCTCCCCGTCGCGACGGGAGACAATATTTCAAACTTCGATACTTGCGAATGCATAATTCTGGCGTAGCATTCACCGATGGCTTTTTGAGCGGGGTCTCCCCGCGCCTGGGAGGATGGATCGATGGCCGCGAAGGACACGCTGGGCAAACTTGCAGAACTGCTTCTTTCCGGAGGCGTCGAGGTCGTGGACCTCGCGGTTCCGCTTGGCGAGAAGACGCCGCTCATCAAGCTCCCGCCGCCCTTCAAGAACACGCCGTCGATCAAGGTCCACACGATCTCCAACTACGACGCCGACGGCCCCTACTGGTCGTGGAACTGGCTGGAGCTTGGCGAGCATTCCGGTACGCATTTCGACGCGCCGCATCACTGGATTACCGGCAAGGATTTTGCCGACGGCGCGACCGATACGCTGCCGGTGCAGAAGCTCGTGGCGCCGGTCAACGTCATCGACTGCTCGAAGGAGACCGCGAAGGACGAGGACTTTCTTCTCTCCGCTGACGGGGTGAAGGCGTGGGAGAAGGAGCACGGTGCGATCAACAAGGGCGAATGGGTGGTGATGCGCACCGGCTGGTTCCCGCGCAATCGCAGCGAAGCGGAGTTCCTGAACGTCAGGGACAACATGCCCCACTCGCCGGGCCCGACGGTCGACTGCATCGAATACATCATCGGCAAGGGCATCGTCGGCTGGGGCACCGAGACGGTCGGCACCGACGCGGGCAAGGCAGGAACCTTCGATCCGCCCTACCCGGCGCACAACCTGCTCCACAAGAACAACCGCTTCGGCCTCGCGAGCCTCGCCAACCTCGACAAGCTGCCGCCGAAGGGCGCGATCCTGATCGCGGCGCCGCTGAAATTCGTCAACGGCACCGGCAGCCCGATCCGCGCGCTGGCACTGGTGCCGAAGGGCTGAGCGCCGGACAGGCCAGCCGCGATGGCCGCAGCGGACTACATCGTCGTCGGCAGCGGGATCAACGGGCTGACCTGCGCCGCGCTGCTTGGGCAGAAGGGCAAATGCGTTCTCGTGCTGGAGCGCGAGAACGTCGCCGGCGGCTGCATGCGCACCGAAGCGGCGACGGCGCCGGGTTACCTGCACGACGTTATGGCGACGACCTTCGTGCTCTTCGTCACGTCGCCGGCCTTTGGCAAGCTCGGCGCGGACCTTGCCAAGCACGGCCTCGACTTCGCGCATATCGGTCAGCCGACCGGCGTGCTTCTCCCTGACGGGCGGAGCCTTATCCTCTCGATGGACCGCGCGGCCAACGTCGCGCGGTTCAACGCACTGGCGGCCGGCGACGGCGACCGCTACCGCGCCGACGTGGAGACGGTGGAACGCGATGCACCACTCGTCTTCGGGCTTCTCGGTGGCGCGCTGTGGACACGCGCGACGCTGAAACTTCTTCTCGGCGAAGCATGGAAGCGCGGACCGCGCGGGCTTGCGGCGCGGCTCGGCGAAGGCTTGCGCTCCAGCCGGACATGGCTCGAGACACGCTACGAGTCCGATCTCGTGCGCGCCCTCTTCGGGCCTTGGGCGCTGCACGCCGGGCTCGGACCGGAGAATGCGTTCTCCGGCGAGATCGCGCGCGTCATCGCCTTCGCGCTCGAAGCCGCCGGCGCGCCGATCGTGAAGGGCGGCGCCTCGAAGGCGGTCGACGCCTTCAACGCGCTGATCGCTGAGCAGGGCGGCGAAGTCCGCACGGGCACGGACGTCGCCGAGATCATCCTCTCCGGCGGCGACGCGAGCGGCGTGCGGACGACGAGCGGCGAAACTCTCACCGCCACGCAAGGCGTGATCTGCTCGGTGACGCCGACGCAGCTCTACGAGCGGCTGCTGCCGAAATCCGCGAAGAACAAGGACGCGGACGAGCGCGCGCGCGCCTATCGCTACGGCAAGGGCGACATGCAGATTCACTACGCGCTGAAAGCCCCGCCGCGCTGGAAGACGCCGGATCTCGGCAGCGTCGCACTGCTTCACATCACGCCCGGCCTCGACGGCGTGTCGAAGGCCGTCAACGAATGCGAGCGCGGCATGCTTCCCGAGGTGCCGACGATCTGCGTCGGCCAGCCGCACGCGCTCGACCCGTCGCGCTGCCCAAAGGGCGCCGCGATCCTCTGGATACAGCTCCCTGAAGCGCCGCGTTCGATCAAGGGCGACGCCGCGGGCAAGATCGCGGCCGGCGACGGCGCGTGGACCGAGGCGATCCGCGAAGCTTATGCCGATCGCATCGAGGCGCTCATCGCTCCGCATATCGACGGCTTCCGCGAGAGCGTCGTGGCGCGGCGCTGCTATTCGCCCGCCGATCTCGAAAAGATTAATATCAACCTCGTCGGCGGCGATCCCTACGGCGGTTCGTCGACCATCGACCAGGCGTTCATCTGGCGGCCGTTCTCGAACAGTGTGAACCACAGGACGCCGATCCCCCGCCTCTACCAGATCGGCGCTTCGACCCATCCAGGAGCCGGCCTCTCCGGCGGGTCGGGGTTCGCCCTGGCGGAGGGTCTCCGATGAACAAGGTCGAGCGCTTCCCGAAAACCGCTGCGCCGGCGCCTGCCGGGCGCAGCCGCCTGCCGACGCTCGGCGAGATCGGGCTGGATCACTTTGCGCCCTACCTCTTGAACCGCATTACCGCGCGCTGGAACGCGGACCTCGCGGTGGAACTGAAGGAGCACGGCCTCAATACCATCCAGATGCGCACGCTCGCCGTGCTCTCGATCCTGTCCGGCGCGACCGTCAACGAGCTCGCCGTCTACACCGTCACCGAGCAGTCGACGATGAGCCGCGCGCTCGACGGAATGGAACGCGACGAACTTGTGCGCCGGCAGAACCGGCCCGGCGACATGCGCGTCCGCGAAGTGCACGTGACGGAAAAGGGACGCGAGACGTTCAAGCGCTTCTGGCCGACAATGCACGCGCACTACGAGCGGATGTTCGACGGAATATCCGACACCGAATACGAGACGCTGATCCGGCTCCTGACCCGGGTACTGAAGAACATCCGGCAGCACGAGATTTGAGGGTGATGAGCGATTCCGCATACCTCTCAATGTCATCCTCGGGCGCGCTTCGCGCGACCCGAGGACCCAGGGTCGCTGGCTACAATTCTGGGTTCTCGGGTCTTCGCTTCGCTATGCCCGAGAATGACGCGGTGGGCTCCGCTTCAAGCCTCCGGCGCCGCGAATCCGAATTCCATCAGCATCTCCCCGTAGAGGTCTCGCCAGTCCGGGTTGGCCTTCTCGATCAGCGCAAGCTTCCACCTCCGCACCCAATGCTTCAGGTTCTTCTCACGCTGGATCGCATCTTCGATCCGCAGGTGGTTCTGGTACCAGACGAGAAGCTTGACGCCGTAGCGTCGGGTGAAGCCGGGGACCAACCCCTCTCGATGCTCGTACATTCGAGCCGGCAAGTCGCTGGTCACGCCGACATAAAGCGTCCCGTTGCGCTGCGAGGCAAGGATGTACACGGTGCCGCCCTTCATTCTCCGATGGAGGGACGATCCAACAATCACGTCAAGCCTGTGGAAGCGAACTCGGTCCTCGGGTCGCGCCGCGCGCCCGAGAATGGCGCGGAGCATGACGTACAAAGCGATCAAAGCTGGAGCTCAACATGGCTGAGCGATCTTTTGCCAAGGAAGTCGAGCAATTGAAGATCGGCGACGGCGAGGAATTCCGCGGCGAAGGCATCCTTGCGGTCACCAAGGCCCTGCTCGAATGCGGCGTCGCCTATGTCGGCGGCTACCAGGGCGCACCGATCTCGCACCTGATGGACGTGCTTTCCGACGCGCAGGACATCATGGGCGAGTTCGGCGTGCACTTCGAATCGAGCGCCTCGGAGGCGACCGCCGCGGCGACGCTCGCGGCCTCGGTGCACTATCCCATTCGCGGCGCCGTGACCTTCAAGTCGCCGGTCGGCGTGAACGTCGCGTCGGATGCGCTCGCCAACCTCGCCTCGGGCGGCGTCACCGGCGGCGCGATGATCATCCTTGGCGAGGATTACGGCGAAGGATCCTCCATCATGCAGGAGCGCAGCCACGCCTTCGCCATGAAATCGCAGGTCTGGCTGCTCGATCCCCGCCCGAACCTCGAGATGATCGTGAAGTGCGTGCGCGAAGGCTTCGAGCTGTCGGAGGTTTCGAACACTCCGGTCATGCTGGAGATGCGCATCCGCTCCTGCCACGTGCACGGTCGTTTCAAGGCGCGCAGCAACAAGCGCCCCAAGATGAGCCTTGCCGAGGCGCTTGAGAATCCGAAGCGCGACCTGAACCGCATCGTTCTGCCGCCGGCCTCCTATCTGCATGAGCGGGAGAAGGCGTCGAAACGCTGGCCGGAGGCGGTGAAGTTCATTCGCGAGCGGAAGCTCAACGAGAACTTTGGGCCGGCCAACGGCCGCGTCGGCATCGTCTGCCAGGGCGGCATGTACAACGGCGTGATGCGCGCGCTGCAGCGGCTCGGCCTCGCCGACATTCGCGGCCGCACCGACGTTTCGCTCTACGTGCTGAACGTCACCTATCCGCTCATCGACGACGAGTTCCTCGAATTCGCGCGCGACAAGGATGCCGTGCTCGTCGTCGAGGAAGGCCAGCCGAACCATCTGGAACAGGCCTTCGGTGCGATGCTTCACAAGGCCGCACTGACGACGAAGCTCTTCGGCAAAGACCCCTTCCCCATCGCCGGCGAATATACCGGCGCCGTGATGCTGACGAGCGTGCGCGGATTCCTTCAAAAGACCGCGCCCGACCTCCTCAGCGACCGCGATCTCCGCCCGAACGAGCCGGAAGGTCTCGCCATCGCCGACATGTCGAAGGCGGTTCCGCCGCGCCCACCCGGCTTCTGCGTCGGCTGTCCGGAGCGGCCGATCTTCGCCGCGATGAAGCTGGTGGAGAAGGAGCTCGGCCCGCACCACGTCGCGGCCGATATCGGCTGCCACCTCTTCTCCATCATGCCGCCCTTCAATATCGGCGCGAGCACGATGGGCTACGGGCTCGGGCCGGCCTCGGCCTCGGCCTTCAACGTCGAGGCGAAGAAGCGCGTCATCTCGGTGATGGGCGACGGCGGCTTCTGGCATAACGGCTTGAACTCCAGCATCGGCAACGCCGTCTACAACAAGCATGATGGCGTCACGGTCATCGTCGACAATTTCTATTCCGCCGCAACTGGCGGGCAGGACATCATGTCCTCCCGCGTCAAAAAACACGCGCGGCAGACCGGCAACATGATCACCAATGCGGTCCGCGGCGTCGGGGCGAAATGGGTGCGCCAGACCGACCGCACCTACGACGTGACATGGATGCGCGACACGCTGCGCGAGGCGCTGACCACAAAGGAGAAAGGTCCGAAGATCATCGTCGCCTCGTCGGAATGCATGCTGAACCGGCAGCGCCGCGAGAAGCCGCTGATGGCGAAAGCGATCGCCGACGGCGCGCGCACGGTGAAGCCGCGCTTCGGCGTCGACGAGGATGTCTGCACCGGCGACCACGCTTGCATGCGTCTCTCCGGGTGCCCGTCGCTATCGGTGAAGGTGCTCGACGACCCGCTTCGTGACGATCCGGTCGCGGCAATCGACCAGAATTGCGTCGGATGCGGCAATTGCGGCGAGGTTGCGGACGCGGCGGTGCTCTGCCCGAGCTTCTACCGCGCCGACGTGATCCACAATCCGAACCGGCTCGATCGGCGGCTGGCGCGGCTCCGCTCCAAAATCATCGGCTGGCTGCAGCAGCGCCGCGACCGCAAGCGCCTCGTCTTTGGAGCAACGGCAGCCTGACCATGCTCGCCCCGGCCCCCAGCGACCAGATCATCAAGCTTGCGATCCTCGCGGTCGGCGGCCAGGGCGGCGGCGTCGTCACAGACTGGATCGTCGATCTCGCCGAGCGGAACGGCTGGTATGCGCAATCGACCTCGGTGCCGGGCGTGGCGCAGCGCACCGGCGCCACGATCTACTACATCGAGATGGTTCCGGAGGCGGACGGGACGCCGGTCCTTTCACTGATGCCGGCGCCGGGGGACGTGGACATCGTGCTCGCGGCGGAGCTGATGGAAGCGGGCCGGGCGATGCAGCGCGGGCTCGTTACGCCAGACCGAACGACGCTGATCACCTCCACGCATCGCACGCTCGCGGTGATCGAGAAGGTGATGCCGGGGTCGGGGATCTTCGACCCCGAACCGGTGCTCGACGCGGCACGCAAGAGCTCGAAGCACTTCCTTGGCGCCAACCTTGAGAAGCTTGCGGCGGAGAATGGCAGCGTCATCTCCGCCAGCCTCTTCGGCGCGCTCGCCGGCTCCGGGGTGCTCCCCTTCCCGCGCGAAAGCTTTGAGGCGACCATCGCAGCCGGAGGCCGCGGCGCGGCGCAGAGCCTGAAGGCCTTCAACGCCGGCTTTGCCGCGATCGAGCAGCCGGACGCGGAAGGCGCGATGCAGAAGCCGGCGCCGCCGCCCCCGCCCCGCGCACGGCGCCACGGGTTTCGGGCCCGCAGGGAGCGACACGCGGCTGGGACGCGCTCGTCGAAAGCACCGCGCGCGACTTCCCCGCCGAGGCGCAGATAATGCTCGTCGCCGGGCTGCAGAAAGTCGTCGACTTCCAGGACCTGCGCTACGGGCGGGAATACCTCGACCGGCTGAAGGCGCTGCACGCGCTCGATGTCGCGGCCGGGGGCAATGCGCGCGGACACGCCTTCACGCTCGAGGCCGCCAAGCACCTCGCCAACGCAATGGCATATGACGACGTCATCCGCGTCGCCGACCTGAAGACACGCGCCTCACGCTTCCGCCGCATCGAGAAAGAGATGGGCGTGGGTGCGGCGCAGATCCTCCAGGTCACCGAATTCATGCATCCGCGCATCGAGGAGGTCTGCGGCACCATGCCGGCGCCGCTCGGCGCCTTCATCATGGCGCGGCCGAAGCTGGTTCGCATGCTGGATCGCGTCGTCAACAAGGGTCGGCATTTCCGCACTGACCGCGTTCACCACTTTCTCGCGCTCTACTTCGTGGGCGGGCTCAAGCGCATGCGCCGCTCGACACTGCGCCATCGCAACGAGACGGCACACATCGAGGAGTGGCTGACGCTCGCCAGCGACACTTTGGTCAAAGACTATGCACTCGCCGTGGCGGTGCTGCGCTGCCGCCGTCTGATCAAGGGCTACAGCGACACGCACGAGCGCGGCGAAGCGAAATACGACCGCGTCATCTCCGCCGTGCCTGTCCTGCTCGGCCGGGCCGACGCTGCGGAGTGGCTGCACCGGCTGATCGAGGCGGCGCTCAAGGACGAGCAAGGCGACATGCTGGATGGCGCGCTGAAGACGATCCAAACGCTCTAGCGCCGAACATTTGAAGCTTGAAATATCTCCCGACGAATGCGAAAAACGGCGGGAGAAGAGGAAGGCGCAAACGATGCGGGTCGTGTGTCTCGGCGGCGGCCCCGCCGGGCTCTATTTCGCGATCACGATGAAGCTGAAGAATCCGGACCATGAGCTCGTCGTTATCGAGCGCAATCGTCCGGACGACACGTTCGGCTGGGGCGTCGTCCTTTCGGATGAGACGCTGGACAATCTCGCCAAGAACGACCCTGTGAGCGCCGCGTCGATACGTGCCCATTTCGCCTATTGGGACGACATCGCGGTCAACTACCGCGGCACGCGCACGGTCTCCTCCGGCCACGGCTTCTGCGGCATCGGACGGCGCGCGCTGCTTCTGCTCCTGCAGGCCCGCGCGCGCGAGCTCGGCATCGAGCTGCGCTTCGAGACGGAAGTCGAAAGCGCCGCGGCCTACGCGAAGGATTACGACCTCGTCGTCGCGGCCGATGGGTTGAATTCGAAGACGCGTCGCGAATACGGCGAATTCTTCAAGCCCGAGATCGACGTGCGCAAGTGCAAGTTCGTCTGGCTCGGCGCGCATCAGAAATTCGACGATGCCTTCACCTTCACCTTCGAGGAGACGGAGCACGGCTGGGTCTGGGCGCACGCCTACCAGTTCGACGACCACACTGCGACCTTCATCGTCGAGTGCTCCGAGGAGACCTGGGAGAAGTTCGGCTTCGGCACGATGACGCAGGACGAGTCGGTGGCGACCTGCGAGCGCATCTTCGAAAAGTGGCTCGGCGGCCACCCGCTGATGTCGAACGCCAGGCATATTCGCGGCTCCGCCTGGCTGAACTTTCCGCGCGTGCTCTGCGAGCACTGGCATCACGAGAACGTCGTGCTTCTCGGCGATGCGGCGGCCACGGCGCATTTCTCGATCGGCTCGGGCACCAAGCTCGCGGTGGAAAGCGCCGTCGCGCTCGCCAACTACCTCGAATCCGAGGACACGTTGGAAGACGCGTTCCGAAAATACGAAGACGAGCGCCGCGTTGAGGTGCTGAAGCTGCAATCCGCCGCGCGGAACTCCTGCGAATGGTTCGAGGAGGTGGAGCGCTACTTTCACCTTGACCCCGTGCAGTTCAACTATTCGCTGCTCACGCGCTCGCAGCGCATCAGCCACGAAAACCTGCGCCTCCGCGACAAGGAGTGGCTCGAAGGCGCGGAGGCCTGGTTCCAGCGCAAGGCGGGCGCACCGGCAAACGTGGTGCGGCGGCCGATGTTCGCGCCTTACCGGCTGCGCGACCTGAAGCTCAAGAACCGGGTGGTCGTCTCGCCGATGGACCAGTATCGCGCCGTCGACGGCACGCCGACCGACTGGCACTTCGTCCACTACGGCGAGCGCGCGAAAGGCGGCGCCGGCCTCGTCTTCATCGAGATGACCTGCGTCAGCGCCGAGGGCCGCATCACGCCCGGCTGCACCGGGCTCTATGCGCCGGTGCACGAGGTCGCATGGAAGCGTATCGCCGACTTCGTGCACACCGAGACCTCGGCGCGCATCTGCTGCCAGCTTGGGCATTCCGGCGGCAAGGGCTCGACGCAGCTCGGCTGGGAGGAGATGGACGCGCCGCTCCCTTCCGGAAACTGGCCCGTCATGTCGGTGTCGGACATCCCCTGGTCGCCGAGGAACGCCGTGCCGAAGCCGATGGACCGCGCCGACATGGAGCTGGTGAAGCGGCAGTTCGTAGCGTCAGCGCAGATGGCGGAGCGTGCAGGCTTCGATATGCTGGAAATCCACTGCGCGCACGGCTACCTGCTCTCCTCATTCATCACGCCGGTCACCAACAATCGCACTGACGAATACGGCGGCAGCCTCGACAAACGCATGCGTTACCCGCTCGAGGTGTTCCGCGCCGTGCGTGCCGTCTGGCCGGACGAGAAACCGATCTCGGTGCGCATCTCTGCCAACGACTGGGTCGGCGAGAAGGGCGTGACGCCGGCCGAGGCGGTCGAGATCGCACGCCTGTTCCAGGACGCCGGCGTCGACATCCTCAACGTTTCGGCCGGACAGACGACGCGTGCGGCGCGGCCGGTTTACGGACGCATGTTTCAGACGCCTTCTCCGACCGCATCCGCAACGAGACGGGGATGCCAACCATGGCGGTCGGCAATATCTACGAGCCCGACCACGTCAACTCGATACTGATGGCAGGGCGCGCCGACCTCGTCTGCCTCGCGCGCCCGCATCTCAGCGATCCCTACTGGACGCTTCACGCGGCGGCGGCGCTCGGCGACCGCGACGAAGCATGGCCCGAGCCCTACTGGCCCGGCCGCGACCAGCTTTTCCGCCTCGCCGCGCGCGGCGAAGGCGCGGCGAAGGTGTGACGATGGGCGCCCCCAACCAAGACGCCGTCATCCTCGGGCGCGCGGCACGCGCGACCAGACCAAAACCTGACCCTCTTTTTCGTTTCCGTCCCCCCCTCTCCTCTCCGGCAAGCATGCGATCGTCACCGGCGGCGGCACCGGCATCGGCGCCGCGATTGCGCTCGCGCTTGCAGACGCCGGCGCGAAGGTGACGATCACCGGACGCCGCGAGGGCCGGCTCGACGAAGTGGCGAAGAAGCACGCGAACATCGCGACGCTCGTCGCCGACGTCACCGACGAGGCTTCTATGATCGCCGCGTTTGCCAAGGCCAAAGAACGGAACGGACCGATCTCGATCGTGATCGCCAATGCCGGCGCGGCGGAAAGCGCGCCCTTCGCGCGGACGAGCGTCGAAGCTCTTCCAGCGCATGATCGCCGTGAACCTCACCGGCATCTTCCTCACGCTGCGCGAAGGGATGCGCGCCGTGGCCGAAGCCGACTGGGGCCGGCTCGTCGTGATCGCCTCGATCGCCGGGCTCGAAGGCCATCCCTACGCCGCCGGCTATTCCGCGGCGAAGCATGGCGCCGTCGGGCTGATGCGCACGCTTGCCGCAGAAACCGCCGGCACCGGCATCACCGTCAACGCCGTCTGCCCCGGCTACACCGAGACGCCGATGCTTCAGCGAAGCGTCAGCAAGATCAAGGAGAAGACCGGACGGAGCGACGCCGACGCGCGAAAAATCCTCGCCGACTTCAATGCCGACGGCCGTATCGTCACGCCGGAGGAAGTCGCGGCGGTCGTGCTTCGCCTTTGTGGCCCCGGCTCGGAAACGACGACGGGCCGGGCGATCCGCATCCCGGAGACGGCGCATGGCTGAGATGGCGGGCCTCAGGCCGAAACAATTCCGCTGGCGCATGGAGGGCCGGGTCGCGGTGATCTCGCTCGACCGGCCGGAGCGGAAGAACCCCCTCACCTTCGACAGCTATAGAGAGCTACGCGACACGTTCCGCGCGCTTCCCGAGGCTGATGACGTGAAGGCCATCGTGTTCGGATCGAACGGCGGCAACTTCTCGTCCGGCGGCGACGTCCACGACATCATCGGCCCGCTCGTGAAGATGGACATGAAAGGCCTTCTCGCCTTCACGCGCATGACCGGCGATCTCGTGAAGGCGATGCTCCTTTGCGGCAAGCCGATCGTCGCTGCGATCGACGGCGTCTGCGTCGGCGCCGGCGCCATCATCGCCATGGCCTCCGACATCCGTTTCGCGACGCCGGAAGCGAAGACCGCATTTCTCTTCACCCGCATCGGACTTGCCGGCTGCGACATGGGCGCCTGCGCCATCCTTCCGCGCATCATCGGCCAGGGCCGCGCCGCCGAACTGCTCTACACGGGCCGCACCATGTCGGCCGACGAAGGCGAGCGCTGGGGCTTTTTCAACCGCATCGTCCCCGCCGCGGGCCTCGAAGCTGAGTCCATCGCCTTCGCTGAGAGCCTCGCGAGCGGCCCGACCTTGGCGCATTCCACGACCAAGATGCAGCTCGTCCAGGAATGGTCGATGAGCCTTGAACAGGCGCTCGAGTCGGAAGCGCAGGCGCAGGCGGTGATGATGAAGACGCGCGACTTTGAGCGCGCCTACCGCGCCTTCGTCGCCAAAGAGAAGCCGATCTTCGAGGGCGACTGATGGCGGATACCACCTTCCTCGCCTGGCCCTTCTTCGAGGACCGCCACAGGTTGTTCCATGCTTCAATAGATGCATGGTGCGCGGCGAATCTGCCCGTTGACCATCATGACGTCGACGCCGTCTGCCGCGAACTCGTCGACAGGCTCGGCCGCGACGGCTTCCTGACCAACACCGCCATCGACCCGGAGTTCGGCGGGACGCTCGACGTGCGAACGCTGTGCCTCGCACGCGAGACGCTGGCCCGCCACGACGGCCTCGCGGATTTCGCCTTCGCCATGCAGGGGCTCGGCACGGGCGCGATCTCGCTCTTCGGCACGCCCGAGCAGAGGAAGTGGTTGAAAAAGACGCGCGAGGGCCGCGCGATTGCCGCCTTCGCGCTGACGGAGGCGAAATCCGGCTCCGACGTCGCCGCCATCGAGATGAGCGCGACGAAGGCCGGCAACTTCTATCGCCTCGACGGCGAAAAGACCTGGATCTCGAACGGCGGCATCGCCGATCTCTACATCGTCTTCGCCCGCACAGGCGAAGCGCCGGGCGCGAAGGGCATCTCCGCGTTTCTCGTGCCGGCCGAGGCGGACGGACTCGAGATCGCCGAGCGCCTCGAAACGATCGCTCCGCATCCCCTCGCCCGCATCCGCTTCAACAACCTGCGCCTGCCGGAATCGATGCTGATCGGGCGCCCGGGCGAAGGTTTCAAGATCGCCATGAGCGTGCTCGATATCTTCCGCTCGACCGTCGGCGCGGCCGCGCTCGGCTTCGCTCGGCGAGCGCTTGACGAGACGCTCGCGCGCGTGAAGCAACGGGGGCTCTTCGGCGCGCCGATGGCGGAATTGCAGATGGTGCAGGGCCACGTCGCCGATATGGCGCTCGACGTCGATGCGGCCGCGCTTCTCGTCTATCGCGCCGCGTGGACGAAGGACAAAGGCGCGCGCCCGCAGTCTCGCGCGAGGCTTCGATGGCGAAGCTTTTCGCCACCGACCGCGCGCAGATCGTCATCGACAAGGCCGTGCAGCTTCATGGCGCCGACGGCGTGCGCGCCGGCTCCGTCGTCGAGCGGCTCTACCGCGAAATTCGTGCGCTCCGCATCTACGAGGGCGCCTCCGACATGCAGAAGGTCGTGATCGCGCGCCAGACCCTGGGGGGACGATAATGCTTGGGGCCTCGGCGCATATCGACACCTTTTCGCGCGATCACCTGCCGCCGGCGGAGACAGTGGCCGAAATTCCTGCTCGACGGCTTCGACTATCCGGAGACGCTGAACGTCGGCGCCGAGCTGACCGACCGCATGGTGGAGCGCGGCTTCGGCGACCACACGGCTCTGATCGGCCACGGGCGGCTCCGCACCTACAAGGAGCTTGCCGACTGGACCAACCGCCTCGCCCGCGCGCTGGCCGAGGACCTCGGCGTCGTCCCCGGCAACCGGATTCTGATCCGCTCCGCCAACAATCCGGCGATGGTGGCCTGCTGGCTGGCGGCGCTGAAGGCCGGCGCCGTCGTCATCAACACCGTGCAGTCGCTGAAGGCCGCCGAGCTCGGCAAGGTCATCGACAAGGCCGAGGTGAAGCTCGCGCTTTGCGATACGCGGCTGATGGACGAGCTGGTCGCCGCCGCGAAGTCGAGCCGCTTCCTGCAAGAAGGTCATCGGCTTCGACGGCACCGCGAATTTCGACGCCGAGCTCGACCGCATCGCGCTCGGCAAGCCGGTGCTCTTCGACGCGGTGAAAACGAGCCGCGACGACGTCGCGATCATCGCCTTTTCGACCGGAGCGACCGGCGAGCCGAAGGCGGCGGTGCATTTCCATCGCGACCTCCTCGCCATAGCCGACAGCTACGCCAGGGAGGTTCTCGGCATCACGCCGCACGACGTCGTCGTCGGCACGACTCCCCTCGCCTACACGTTCGGGCTCGGCGGGCTCGTCGTCTTCCCGCTCCGCTTCGGTGCGGCGTCGGTGCTGCTCGAGGAGGCGTCGGCTGCCGACCTTATCGACGAGATCAAGACTTACAATGCGACGATCGCCTTCGCCGGGCCATCGACCTACCACCGCATCCTCGCTCTCAAGGGCTCGCCCAAGGACCTCGCGTCGCTTCGCTGTGCGGTCGCGGCCGGCGATGCGCTGCCGCCGAAAACCTTCGAAGCCTGGACCGCGCGTTACGGCATTCCGCTGCTCGACGGCATCGGTGGGACAGAGATGCTGCACATCTTCGTCTCCAGCCATCTCGGCGAGGCCGCGGCCGGCGTCTCAGGGCGTCCCGTCGCCGGCTACGAAGCAAAGGTCGTGGACACGCACATGCATGAAGTCCCGCGCGGAGCATACGGCCATCTCGCGGTCCGCGGTCCGACCGGCTGCCGCTATCTCGACGATCCGCGGCAGCGCCAATTCGTGCGCAATGGCTGGAACCTGACCGACGATATGGTCTTCGAGGACGAGGACGGCCGCTTCCATTTCGTCGCGCGCTCCGACGACCTGATCGTGTCGGAGAGCGGCGTGATCGCCGCGCCGGAGGTGGAAACCGCCCTCCTCGCGCATCCCTCGGTCGCAGATTGCGCCGTGCTCGGCATTCCCGACAAGGAGCGCGGCGAGATCATCAAGGCGTTCGTCGTGCTGGCGCCCGGCGACACCGGCAGCGCTGCCCTCGTGAAGCGCCTGCAGGACCATGTGAAGGCGACGATTGCCTCGCACAACTTCCCGCGGTCGTTCCGCTTCGTCGACGAGCTGCCGAAGACGGCGACCGGCAAGGTGCGGCGCTTCCTGCTGAGGCAGACGCTGCCTTGAACGGCGTGCGCCGCGCCTTTCAAGAATTCCACGGCCAGAGAAAGAAGAGAAATGCCGAAGAGCGAGGGTAGACGAACGCTGCATCCGCCGGGGTGGAAGCCCACCCCCGGCTACGCCAACGGCATCGTTGCGTCCGGGCCCACAGTGTTCGTCGGCGGGCAGATCGGCTGGAACGCCGATCAGAAGTTCGAAAGCGACGACTTCGTCGCGCAGACCCGGCAAACGCTCAAGAACATCGTCGCCGTGCTGGCCGAGGCCGGCGGGCGCCCCGAGCATCTCGTCCGCCTGACCTGGTACGTCACCGACAAGCGCGAATATTGCGCGCGGCTGAAGGAGGTCGGCGACGCCTATCGCGAGGTGATCGGGCGGCATTTCCCGTCGATGACGCTGGTCGAAGTGAGCGCGCTCGTCGAAGACGCCGCCAAGGTCGAGATCGAGGCGACCGCGGTTCTGGACGCGACGTGAGCGAGGCGCCGCCGGTCCGCATCGAGAAGCGCGGCGACGTCGCCGTCGTCACGATCGACAATCCGCCTGTCAACGCGCTCTCCCACGCGATCCGCAGCGCGCTCGTCGAGGCGGCGAAGAGCATCGACGCGGACGACAGCGTCAAGGTGGCGGTGCTTGCATGCGCCGGACGGACCTTCGTAGCCGGAGCAGACATCAAAGAATTCGGCAAGCCTCGCGCCAAGCCGTTAACCGGCGATGTCGCCGACGCGCTGGAGGCGATGCAAAAGCCAATCGTCGCCGCGCTCTTCGGGACGGTCTTCGGCGGCGGCCTCGAAATCGCGCTCGGCTGCCACGCCCGCGTCGCGGCACCCGCTACGCGGCTCGCTCAGCCCGAGGTGAAGCTCGGGCTGCTGCCCGGTGGCGGCGGCACGCAGCGTCTGCCGCGCGCGGTGGGGCCTCTAGTGGCTTTGCAGATGATCGTGACCGGCGTGCCAGTCACAGCGGAGGAGGCGCTTCGCAATGGTCTCGTCGATTCGATTGCCGAAGGCGATCTCGTGGAGACCGCCATCGCGCTGGGGCGGGAGCTTGCGTCCGCCGGAAAGCACCGCCGTCTCCGCAACGAAGACGCGAAGCTCGCGGAGGATCGAGCCGACCGGGCACGTTTCGACGCGGCGGCCGCGAAACTCACCAAGCGCTCCCGCGGTCAGCACGCGCCAGGGGCATGCGTCGAGGCTGTCCGCGCCGCGCTCGATCTTCCCTTCGACGAAGGCCTCGAGCGCGAGCGTGCGCTCTTCACGGAGCTCGTGGCCGGAGAGCAATCGGAGGCGCTCCGGCATCTCTTCTTCGCCGAGCGCGAAGCGGCGAAGCTCCCGGCGCTGCCACCCGGCACAAAGCCGCGCGCCGTCGAGAACGCCGCCGTTCTCGGCGCCGGCACAATGGGAAGCGGCATCGCCATCGTCTTCGCCGACGCGGACATTCCCGTCGCGCTCATCGACACCGACGATGGCGCGCTGCAGCGCAGCCTCGCCAGGATCGCGGCGCACTATCAGGGCCTCGCCAGGCGCGGCCGGCTCTCAGGCGAAGACGCGGAGCGTCGTATTGCCCGCGTGCAAGCTGCGACCGCCGTCGAACAGGCGCGCGACGCAGACATCGTCATCGAGGCTGTGTTCGAGGACATGGACTTGAAGCGCCGGGTCTTTGCCACGCTCGACACGTTGGCGCTGCCCGGCGCGCTTCTCGTCACAAACACCTCCTACCTCGACATCGACCGCATCGCGGCGGCGACCGGGCGCCCGGGAGCCGTTGCCGGCATGCATTTCTTCAGCCCGGCGAACATGATGCGTCTCGTCGAGATCGTGCGCGGCCGCGAGTCGGCGCCCGAGACGCTCGCCGCGCTCGTTCAACTCGCGCGCCGCCTCGGCAAGGTTCCCGTCGTCGTGGGGAACGCGCACGGCTTCGTCGGCAACCGCATGCTCCGGCAGCGCAACGTCGCCGCCGAGCGCGTGCTTCTCGAAGGCGCGCTGCCGGAGGAGGTCGACGCGGCGATGGTCGATTTCGGCTTTCCCATGGGGCCGCTCGCGGCGAGCGACCTCGCCGGGCTCGACGTCGGCTGGCGCATGCGCAGGGCCGAGGGCCTGACTGCGCCGATCGCCGATGGACTCTGCGAGCTTGGCCGGTTCGGGCAGAAGAGCGGTAAGGGTTTCTATCGCTACGAGGAGGGCGCGCGCACTCCCCTCCCCGACCCTGACGTTGCCGACTTCATCGCCGCGACGGCAAAGTGCCTCGGCGTGTCGCGCCGCCCGCTCGACAAGGCCGCGATCGTCGAGCGACTGCTCCTTCCGGTCATCAACGAGGGCGCGCGCATCCTTTCGGAAGGCGTTGCGGCGCGGCCGGGCGACATCGACGTCATCTGGGTGAACGGCTACGCCTTTCCCGCCTGGCGCGGCGGCCCGATGTTCTACGCCGACGCACTCGGGCTCTCCGCGATCCGCGACCGCCTTCAAGCGCTTTCCGACGAATTGGGCGACCCCAGCCTCAAGCCCGCGCCGCTTCTCGAACAGCTCGTCGCGGATGGACGCAGCTTTGGCGCGCTCGCTCCCCAAGACTGACGCCCCGTCAGCCAATTTATGCGAATTCCGGGCTCGGGACCTACACCTACCCCGCCGAGAGCGATTCGCGCCCGCACGCGCCGCTCACCGCCGGCGCCCGCAGCTACAGCTGCGATGCACCATATCCGGGACAGTTCGATCACTGTTCCGCCAGCCCGGCTGTCAGGAGTGCAGAGACCTGTGAGCAAATTGGATTTGACGGCGGACGCGCAAAGACACACTTGCTGTCACGATGTCCGAAGAACGTGTCCAGCGCCGGCTTGCCGCGATCCTCGCTGCCGATGTGGTCGGCTACAGCCGCGCCATGGAGCGCGACGAGGCGAGCACGCTTGCCCTCTTGAAGACGCGGCGGCGCGACGTTTTCGAGCCGCTGATTGCCGGCCACCAGGGCCGGATTTTCAAGGAGCTCGGCGACGCGCTGCTGGTCGAGTTCGGAAGCGCCGTCAACGCCGTCCAATGCGCCGCAGCGCTGCAGGAGGGTATGGCCGCGGCGAATGACGGCCTGCCGGAGACGGAGCGGATGCTGCTTCGGATCGGCGTCAATCTCGGCGACGTGGTGATCCAGGGCAGCGACCTTTATGGCGACGGCGTCAATGTCGCATCACGGCTGGAGGGACTGGCGGCGCCGGGCGGCGTCGCCATCTCCGACAGCGTTCACGAACATGTGCACGGGCGGGTCGGCATCGAGTTCGTCGACCGCGGCAGGCATGAGGTGAAGAACATCGCGCGGCCGGTGCATGTCTGGGGCTGGTCGCCCGGCGCCGGGACCGCGCTGCCGCTCGACGGCGTGCACGCCGCGCCGCCCGTCCCCGACAAGCCGTCGATCGCCGTCCTCCCCTTCGACAACATGTCGGGCGATCCCGAGCAGGGCTATTTCGCCGACGGCATCACCGAAGACATCATCACCGACCTGTCGAAGGTTTCCGGGCTCTTCGTCATCGCCCGCAACTCGTCCTTCGCCTACAAGGGCAAGGCGCCCGACATCCGCCAGGTGAGCCGCGAGCTCGGCGTGCGCTTCGTGCTCGAAGGCAGCGTCCGCCGCGCCGCAAGCCGCGTGCGCATCACCGCGCAGATGATCGACGGCGCCACCGGCGGCCATCTCTGGGCCGAGCGCTACGACCGCGACATCGCCGACATCTTCGCCGTGCAGGACGAGGTGACGCGCAACATCGTGCGCGCTCTCAAGGTGCAGCTCACCGAAGGCGAAAGGGCAAACCGCGCCGGCCGCGCGAAGATCGCGCCGAAGGTCTACGACCTGATCGTGCGCGCCCGCCAGGTGGCGCTGCAGCTGCGTCCGAATCGGCGCGCGAGGCACGCGCCATGCTGGAGCGCGTGATCGAGATCGATCCGAGCGTCGCCATCGCCTATGCGCGGCTCGCCATCACCACCTTCGCCGAATACGTCAACCAGTGGAACGGCGCGACGCGAGAGAATCTCGGCCGCGCGCTTGAGCTTGCCGACAAGGCGATCGAGGTCGACCCCGCCGAGCCGCAGGGCTATATCGCCCGCGCGCTTGCGCTGTCGTGGATGCGGCGGCTCGACGAAGCGGAGGTCGCCGCACGCAAGGCGCTGGAGCTCGATCCGAACGCCCCCGACGGCTACACCGGCCTCGCCAACGTGCTGGAGTTCCAGGGCCAGCCGGAAGAGGCCGTCAGCCTCTACACCCGCGCCTACCGGCTCGACCCGCAATGGGACATGGCGCTCCACTTCATGGGCCGCGCGCTGCTCTCGCTCGATCGCCTTGAGGAGGCGGAAAAAGCCTTCCGCAAGCGGCTCACCTTCGCGCCGAACTCCGACATGTCGCGCTTCTATCTCGCCTGCGTCTACGCACTCTCCGGCCGGGCGGAGGAGGCACGCGCCATGTGGGCCGATCTGATGCGCGTCAATCCGAGCTTCTCCGTCGAGCACATCGGCGCCGCCCTTCCCTACAAGAACGCCGCGGTCGTCGAGCGGCTGCCGAAGGCGCTGAAGGAGGCGGGGGTCGCGCTCTGACGGCGAAACGAGCGCGCCCGCGCCCCCCCGGCAGCCCTTGCCTCGCGCGCTTCTGCCGGAAGATCAGGACCCTGGCCGGTTCCGAGGTTTTCCACAGGCACCCACTCGATCCGGCGCGGTGAGCCGTTCCGCACAGTCCTCAGCCTCAGCCTGGCGTAACAATCACACGCTCTTGATAAAATCCGTGTGTCTCGGCCGTCCTCCCAACCCCCCGCCGGGACATAACGGATGAGAAGTTTACTCAGCCGCCTCGGTCCAGACGACGGAGGCGGCTTTCTCTTCTTCCGTCCCAGCCGCGGCACAATCGGGTGGCCTTCCCGCCACGCAGCACAGCTCGCCGTCTTGCGGCCTCCGACCGCGTTCCGACAAGGCGGAGACCGCCTTTACTCCGACTGATATTCGCGCGCGCTGCGGCAAGCTGCTCAGTTGCGGGCGTCGCTTGCAACGAGATCGCCAAGCGCTTCGATCAGCGGCCCGAGATGGCGCTCGTAGAGCCGCCACTTCTCCACCGAGCCGGTGTGGATCGGCTGCCGGACCTGCGACAGGCTCGCCGTGCGGACCGGCCGATCGTTCTCGTAGAAGCGCAGCACCGTATCGCTCCACGGCAGACGGCAATGCGCGAGGAGCCGCCTGACCTGGGTTTCAGGATCGGTGACCATCGCCTCGTAGTCGACGCGCAGAACGCGCCCCGGAAGCACCTTGTCCCAGTGCCGCATCACCGCGTCATAGCGGCGGTACTGCGCGCCGAGCGCGGCAAGGTCGTAGCTGAACTCGTTGCCGCTGCGGAACTGGCGCTGGTAGCAGGCGAGGCAGTTGTCGATCGGGTTGCGCCGCGCGTCGATGATGACGGCGTTCGGCAGACAGAGCTCGATCATGCCGACATGCACGTAGTTGCCGAGCGTCTTGTTGACGACGCGCGTCGCGTCCGGATCGAGCTCTTTGAGTTGCGCCACGTAGCTCCGCCCGAGATCGCGGAAGTAGCGCTCCTTGGCGCCGGGCGGCGCAGCCGGACGCTTGCCGTCCTTGGTCGGCGGGCCGCCATAGGGCCACTTCATCTGGGTGATCAGCGTCAGGTCGGGAATCTCGCCGGCGCCGAAGACCTTCGGGTGGCTGGCGAGGATCTGCTCGATCAGGGTCGAGCCGGAGCGTGGCATGCCGACAATGAAGATCGGCACGCGGCTCCTGTCGCCGTGGCCGCCGAACGCAGCGAAGAAGTCCGCCGTGAACGTCTCCGTCACGTAGTCGCAGTAGACGCGATGTGCCTCCCCAGCCTCTTCGATGCCGCGCCGCTGAATCAGCTCCGCGGCCGGCGCGATCGCCTTTGAAGGGCGCTTGGCCCCCGCCAGCGTCGCGGCTGCGGTCTCGTTCGCCTGCCGCAGCGTAGCGAAGCTCTCGTCGTGCGCCCCGCGGCGGCGCAACACCTCCGCGAACGCAAAGAGGAAGCCGGCCCGGCGCGCCGGCGACAGCGTGTCGTCGGCCGCGGCGCGGGTCATGGCCGCGATATCGGTGTCGGTGATCGCGGCCGGCTTGGCGAAGGCGAGCTGATGGTAGGGGTGCGGATTGTTGGGCTCGTCGCCGATCATGCTGCGGCAGACGGCCTCCAGCTCGTCGAAGCGGCCGAGGTTGGCTAGGGTGTTGGAGAGCTCGTCCGTCGCCGGCTTCAGTTTGGGATCAAGCTCAAGCGCCTGCCTGAAGACTGCCGCGGCTTCCGTCAGCCGGCCGCTGTAGCGGTATGCAAGCGCCAGATTGTATTGCGCCTCCGGCCGCTCCGGCCGCGCCTTGGCGATCTTGCGCAGAAGCCGCAGCGAGCGGCCGAGATCGCCGTGCTCCATCTCCACCAGAGCGACCACTTCCAGAGCGTCCAGATCGTCGGGCCGGCGGCTAAGGAGCTTCTGGGCGACAGCGCGGGCGGTCTCGAACTCGCCTGCAAGATGCAGTCGCCTTGCCTCCTCCACCGAAACTTGAACGACACTGTTGCGAAATTGCACGCAATCCGGCCTTTCTTGAGGGAACCCAGGGGATTCAGAGCGACAGTTCAATCTACCGGGTGTTAGCTTGCACCGTCTTTTCGGCGTCGGCGAGTTTGTCGAGGCGATGTAGGCGATGTAATTGCGTTGCGCGCTTTCGGGGGCATGTCACAATGAATGCGACGAGAATCACGCTGCTGGCTTCGGCCTCGCTCGCGGCGTTGAGCTTTGGGACAGCCCCTGCCGCCGCACAGCAGTCGACGATCCAGTTCTTCATTTGCTCGACGACCTTTTACCCCTGCGGCCCAACGAGCCCCTTGTCCTACATCGGGCCCGGGATCGATTCGGCGCTGACGTCCCCCACCACCACCTCCAGCGTTCCCGGCGGCGTTTCCGAGGCTTCCGCGACCACTGGCACGGTCACCGACGCCTATGACGGCTGGGGCGCGATCTACGGCACCACAAACCCGGCCGCTGCATATGGCAACCCCTACGCGACGTCCTTCAATGGGCTGGACGCGGCGCGGCAGACGGAGACCTATCAGGCCGTCACCACCCTGCCCAACAACTCGATCCGCTGGTTCGATTCCTTCACCAACAATACCGGCAGCACGATCTCCGCCAATATCGCCTTCGGCGGCAATCTCGGCTCCAACTCCAACACGGTCATAAACGCAACTGGCCCCGGCTATGCCGTCACCAGCCAGGCACTGTCCGGGGGGGCGTCGACCGACCCGGTGATCGCGCACATCTACGGCAACAACGACTACGCCTTCAACCAGACGACGGTGCACTTCGTCGCCGGCGACGACAACCCGTTCATCACCTTCCCGATCACGGTCGCGGCGGGCGAGACCGTGTCGATCATGAACCTCGACATCCTCTACGGCGCGATCGGGCGCGGCTCGGAGAGCGACCACGCCCTCTACGACGCCGACATCGCCGCCGCCATCTCGGGTGCCCAGTTGTTCGTCAACTCGCCGATCTTCGACGGATTGACGGTGGCGCAGCTCCAGACCCTCATCAACTGGAACATCCTGGTCGACGGCAGCCTGCCGGACGCCGGAGCGACGCCCGGCATCTCGCAGGCCATGAACGATGCCTTCTTCAATCTCCTCGACGGCGGCGGGCCTGGACTGCCTCCGGGCAGCCCGCCGGGAGGATCTGCGACGGCGCTCCTGCAATATAATTCGACGGCCACCGAAACCGGCAATTCCGGCGCCGCCGCAATTGCCGACGCGGTCGCGCAGTACCGGCGGCCAGGTCGCGGTCACCACGACGGAGTCGACCCGCACCTTCCTGCTCGGCGGCTACACGACCGGCAACCAGGACTACACCGCCGGCAGCCTCGACTTCGACGGGTTTGTCGCGGGCGGCGGTGTCGAGCACAAGTTCATGGACAGCCTGCTTGCCGGCATCGCCGGCGGCTATGCCAACGGCAACGGCGACATCTCGGGCGTCTACCCGAGGCTCGACAACGATCAGTTCATCATCGCGCCCTATGCGCGTGCGACGGCGCCCACCGGGACGATGATCGACGCACGCATCTCCTATGCCTTCGATAACTGGGACTATAGCCGCGTTGCCGGCGCCGCCACCGCCAAGGCCAGCCCCGACGGCCACAGCTTCGGCGCGCATGTCGGCGTTGCGCAGCCCCTGCCGCTGCCCTCCGGCCCGATCACCATCGAGCCGTTCGCGAGCCTCAGCTACCTGAACACCCACGTCGACGGATACACGGAGACCGGCGCCGGCGCGTCCAACCTCGTGGTGCCCTCCTACTCGATCGACACGCTCGACGTGCTCGGCGGGATCGGCATCATCGGCGACTTCCAGCACCCCGACGGCACCGGGCTGCGCGTCTATGCCCGCGGCGCCCTCGGCGGCAACCTGCTCGGCGGCGGCACCGTGCTGACCTCCTACACGACCTCGACGACGACCTTCCCCTCCGCCATCGACTCGGCCAATTCCTTCTACGGCAAGGTCGAGGCGGGCGCGTCGTTCAATGTCTCGTCGTCGGTCAGCTTCGGCTCGCACTACACCGGCACCTTCGGCGAGAAGCGCGACCAGCACACGATCTCGGGCGACGTCTCCATCCGGTTCTGAGGGCCCTCTAAGAGCCGGTTCTGATGGGCGTCAGCCTCTCAACCGCCGGGGACCGGGTCCAAGTCAGGCGCGCCGGTTCTGGACCGAATCCCGAAGGTTAGCGGCGCGGCTGCCGCCGCAGACCTTGGGTCTTTCGTTTCAGCGCCTAGCCGCAAGTCGCCGCAGTAGAAGGGCCGCGTATCAATCAGCTCAAAGTCTCGAACCCACGCCGAATGATCGCCGCCATCAAACCTCGACGCTGAGCCAGGAAGTCCTCATAGGCCATGTTTCCCATCCTTCAGGCAAGGCGTGAAGATCACACATCATCCGCCAGTCTTCAGTGGCGATGCGACTTTTTATGTTTGGAACATAGTCCGCCGGCGCGGTGTCGCTGATGTCGGAATTATCCGGCCATTCAAGTAAAGCAAAATTGGCCATCTGGTTGATTTGACGGAGATCCGTTTGGCCGTCTCGCTCAAGCCAGGCGCGGGGGAAGAGATGATGCCGCTCCAGCGCCTTGCGGTTCGAATGAAGTGCCGGATCGAGCAGTTCAGCGACTTTTTTGTGTGAAAACAGGACCGGCGCGTTCAGTCGGTTCTGGGCCGCGATGAAAGCAAAGAGCTCGGGATTCCTTGCCGACGAACTGTCTAGGTTTGCTGGAAGTGTCACCGTCCAGAAATCGTTGGTGAGCACGCTCGCCATCATGTCTTCAATCGTTCGAATGAATTCATTTTCGTCTGCGACCTGCGACACCCGGCTAAGGTCTGCGTCCATCGTCGATTCCGGTGAGCCCGTATATCGACCAGTCAGACTTGCCGCGAAGAACCACCGTCCGATGACCTTCTGCAGGACGTACTCGGCGACTCGAAACTGGATGCGGCCAATCAGGTAAAAGGCGTAAGCATAGAGACGCGAGTTCTGCGACGAGATCATTTCGCCGCTGCGGAACCCGGCCCCGATCAGCGCGCTCAGAAATTGATGCCAGTTGCGCAGATCGAGCGCATGGGCCTGCGCCTCCTTGAGCACCGTGAACTGGTCGTCGCGCCGCTCGGCCGAAAATTGCCCCGTGTCGACATCCTTGCCCCGGAGGATTTGATACACGCTCTTCATCCGACCGCGACGGAAACCGATTGCGACCGCCACACGGAGCAGTTGGTCGGGGTCGGGTCGGATGAAGTGGTTGTAGGATGATGCGCCACCCGACGTGGGCTGGCGCGCTGACCGGCAGAAGGCTTCGAGCGCGGCGCGTCCCTCGTCCCAGAAGACCGACATCAGCGTGAGGATGAAGTTGGCCTGGTTGAGTTTCACGCCTTCGGAATTGATGCGGACGAAGATGTCAGCGACCTGCTCCTCGTCGACTGTGGGAGCGATCTCTAGAGCGGTGAAGGGGAATTTCTGAAGGTCGAACAGGCGATCGAGGCTGTGCGCTAGTTCCTCTTCATCCTCGTCGCTGAGCGTTTCCTTCGCGGAGAGCTGCTCAATAAAGTTCTTCACGAGCTTGTGGCTGGAGAAGCCTGACACCCAGAGCGTTGAAATATTGGCAATCCATTCGGGATCACGGCGGATGGCTGCGTCGGTCACATCGAACTTGCCGTCGCGGGGGCGAAACGCGATCTCGATCGCTCGCTCCTTGTAGTCCGCGTCGAGCACCTTCTTGCCGCGGAACACGGCGTAGAGCGAGGTCAGTCGCTGCTGTCCGTCAACGATCAGGCGATGCGGCGTATGCTGCTTGCCGTCCGTGCCGATCGCCCGTGCGCCGTTTGCCTCGGCATTCTCCCAGAAAAGCAGGTAACCGACTGGGAAACCACGATACATCGAGTCGAACAGGTCGCGGACCTTGGCGTTGGTCCAGACGAACGGCCGCTGGATGTCCGGCAGGCCGATGTCGCCGATGTCAATGTATTGGAGCAAACCCGAAAGATCGTAGTCGACGCGTTTGAAGCAGGTCTTGAGATCGCTCACGGCACCCCCCAGCGCGATGGGTCATCCCTCATAGCGTGGATTCAACCGCACGTGGAGGAAGGCTTCAAGCAGGAATAGGACGCGCCCGCCGCTGTGAGCGGATCGAAGGATCGCGGGCGTCGGCGGCTCGCTCGCTCCCTCAGCGCCCCGGCCTTCCGGTCTTCTTCGACCGCCCCTTGCGGCGGCGCTCTTCGCCTTCGTCCTCGTAGGAGCCGGCGCCGATTTTTCCGCGCGGCGTGGTGCCGGGCGGCTCGTCAGGTTTGACCGGCTTCGGGCCGCCAAGCGGCGTCTCGGTCCGGCCGACGGTCATCTCGTCGAGCGTATTTTTCCGCGCCAGCGAGCGCGGCGAAAGGCCGGCGGGGCCGGAGATGCGGCCGGGGGACGGGGCAGTTTGCTTTCCCCCGCCCCGCCGTCCTGACGGCGCGCCCGGGCGACCGCTTGTGCCGAACGCTCCCGCCCGTCCCTCCACCTCGCTCTGGCGCGCCAGCGGATCGTCGGAGATCGCGAGCTCGGTTTCGCGCAGCCGCTTGATCTCGTCGCGCAGCCGCCCCGCCTCCTCGAATTCCAGATTGCCTGCGGCGTCGAGCATGCGCTTCTGCAGGTCGGCCATGTGCGCCTCGAAATTGTGGCCGATCATGCCCTCGTCCGCGAGGCCTGTATCGACGCGCACGTGGTCGCGCTCGTAGACCGAAGTCGAGGATGTCGTGGATCGAGCGCTTGATCGACTCCGGCGTGATGCCGTTCGCGATGTTGTATTCGACCTGCTTCTCGCGCCGCCGCCCCGTCTCGGCGATGGCGCGCTCCATCGAGCCTGTCATGTGATCGGCGTAGAGGATCACCTTGCCGTCGACATTGCGCGCGGCGCGGCCGATGGTCTGGATGAGCGACGTCTCGGAGCGGAGAAAACCCTCCTTGTCGGCGTCGAGGATCGCGACCAGCGCGCACTCGGGGATATCCAGGCCCTCGCGCAAGAGGTTGATGCCGACCAGCACGTCGAAGGCGCCGAGGCGCAGGTCGCGGATGATCTCGATTCTCTCCAGCGTCTCCACGTCGGAATGCATGTAGCGCACGCGCACGCCGTGCTCGTGCAGATACTCGGTCAGATCCTCGGCCATGCGCTTGGTGAGCGTCGTCACCAGCGAGCGATAGCCCTTGGCCGCCACCTCGCGCACCTCGCCCAGCAGATCGTCGACCTGGCTCTTTGCCGGCCTGATCTCGACCGGCGGATCGATCAGCCCGGTCGGGCGGATCACCTGCTCGGCGAAGACGCCGGCGGTGCGGTTCAGCTCCCAGCCGCCCGGCGTCGCCGAGACGCACACCGTCTGCGGCCGCATCAGGTCCCACTCCTCGAAGCGGAGCGGCCGGTTGTCCATGCAGGACGGCAGGCGGAACCCATATTCCGCGAGCGTCGCCTTGCGCCGGAAGTCGCCGCGATACATGCCGCCGATCTGCGGGATGGTGACGTGGCTCTCGTCGACGAAGACCAGCGCGTTGTCGGGAAGATATTCGAACAAGGTCGGCGGCGGCTCGCCCGGCTTGCGGCCGGTCAGATAGCGCGAATAGTTCTCGATGCCGGCGCAGGAGCCGGTCGCCTCGATCATCTCCAGATCGAACTGGCGTGCGCTGCGCGAGCCGCTGCGCCTCGAGCAGCCGCCCGGCCTTCTCCAGCTCCTCGAGCCGCCACTTCAGCTCCTCGCGGATGCTCTTCATCGCCTGCTGCAGCGTCGGCTTCGGCGTCACGTAGTGCGAGTTGGCGTAGATCTTCACGCTCTTCAGGTCGCCGGTCTTCTGGCCGGTCAGCGGATCGAACTCCTGGATCGATTCGATCTCGTCGCCGAAGAAGGAGACGCGCCAGGCGCGGTCCTCAAGGTGCGCCGGGAAAAGCTCCAGCGTGTCGCCGCGCAGGCGGAAACTGCCGCGCGTGAAATTCATGTCGAGGCGCTTGTACTGCAGCGCCACGAGGTCGGCGACGACCTGGCGGAGGTCGATGCGCGAGCCCGACCTCCAGCCCAAAAGTCATCGCCGTATAGGTCTCCACCGAGCCGATGCCGTAGATGCAGGAGACGGACGCAACGATCACCGCGTCGTCGCGCTCAAGCAGCGTGCGCGTCGCCGAGTGGCGCATGCGGTCGATCTGCTCGTTGATCGACGATTCCTTCTCGATGTAGGTGTCCGTCCGAGGCACATAAGCCTCGGGCTGATAATAGTCGTAGTAGGAGACGAAATACTCGACCGCGTTCTCCGGGAAGAACGATTTAAACTCTCCATAGAGCTGCGCGGCGAGCGTCTTGTTCGGCGCGAGGATCAGCGCCGGTCGCTGCGTCGCCTCGATCACCTTCGCCATGGTGAAGGTCTTGCCGGAGCCGGTGACGCCAAGCAGCACCTGCGTCTGCTCGCCGGCGTCCGAGATGCCTTGCACCAGCTCCGCGATCGCACCCGGCTGGTCGCCCTTCGGCTCAAATTCGGAGACGATCCTGAGCGGCACGCCGCCTTCCGATTTCTCCGGCCGCGGCGGACGGTGCGGCACCCAGGTGTGATCGCGAAACTCCGGCCGCCCCTTCTCGATCAGCCGTGACAGCGCCTCGACCGTTGCCGTCACGCCGGACGGCGGCAGCGCGCCGGCATCCTCCAGCATGACGTCCAGACCGGCCACCGGCATCAGCCCGGCGCCGGCGCGTTCCTTGGCCGTCGCGCGCCCGCCGATCGACGTCCCCCGCGCGGTCTTGAGATACTTCTCTTTGGCCGGATCGAGCGGGATCGAGCGGTCGGAGAGCGTCGGATCGCCGCGCCCCTTCACCCGCCGCTTCGGCTTTTCGTCCTGCGCGCCGCGCGTGATCTCATCCGCCCAGGCCGAAATCGGCCCAACCGGAGCGCCCGCAAGCCCCGCCTGCGGCGCCTCGGAGAAGCCGTCCTTGTCCTTGGATTGCGAGCCGCGTCCGACTCGCCGGGATTTCGACGCCATCGCCGCAATATGGGCGCCGGGGGCGCAGCGGGAAAGAGGCGCCCGACTGGCCTCCTGACAGCCTGATGGCAGGAGGCGCAGGGAAATCCGGAGTACACGGGGCGAGATAATCGCGTTGGCGAGACCGTCTTCTCCGCAATTCTCACACGAGATTGACATTGGCGCTCGCCCGCTGCGGTTATGATGATGCCAGCGGCAGAAGCCGCCCGGACTTTCCCGTGAGGCACCCAATGAGACCCATCACCGCCTTTGCGTCCGCCCTTTTCGCCGGCGGACTCTTTGCCCTTCCCGCTCTTGCCGCCGGCAGCGGCAGCGACGCGAGCACGCCGACCTGCCCGCAGGGCCAGGTCTATAATCAGCAGACCCAGCATTGCGAGGCGCAGAGCGGAGCGATCGACGATAATTCGCTCTCCGCCTACGCCTACGCGCTGGCGCTTGCGGGCCGCTACGAAGAGGCGCTTGCGACGCTCGACCGGATGCAGAACCCGAACACGCCCGCCGCGCTCAACTATCGCGGCTATGCGACGCGCAAGCTCGGCCGCGTCGACGAGGGCATCGGCTACTACCTTCAGGCCGTGGCGCTCGACCCGGACTATACGTTGGTGCGCGAATATCTCGGCGAGGCCTATGTGATCAAAGGCGACCTGACGAGCGCCAAAGAGCAACTCGCGGAGATCGAGAAGCGCTGCGGCACGACCTGCGAGCCTTACGAGGATCTCGGCCGACGCGATTCACGTGGCGAGCTGACGGCGCTCCTTTCCTGACGCGCGCGAAAAGCGTAAGAGCATCGCGCCGGAGCCGGACGCTCCGGCGCGATGGGTCTTAGGGAATGGCGCTCTTCCGCTCGGCCGCGCTCCGCCGCATCATCTATGTGATCGCTTTCGGACTGGCGCTGACGCGCTTTCTGAGCCACGCCCACTCCGAGCCGCGCTTTGCAGACGCGCCGGCAAGCGTGCCCGCCATCGTCCAGCCTCTCCGCTAGGATTGTCGCGGGCCGATGCGTTCCCGTGATGTGTGCTGGGTGCTGACGACCGGCGAAGCCGGCATGCGGAGCCAGGCCTTGGGGCTGGCCGAAGCCGTCGGGCTTCCGATCGTCGAAAAGCGGATCATCGTGCGGCAACCCTTCGCGGCGCTGCCGGGCGGATTGCTGCCGATGCCGCTCTTCGCGCTCGATCCGGCGGGCGACCTTCTCGCGCCACCCTGGCCGCGGCTTGTCATCGGCTGCGGGCGCCGCTCAATCGGCGCGGCACTTGCCGTGAAGCGGCTGTCGCACGGCAAGACGCTCGCGGCCTATGTGCAGAACCCCGAATTCGCCCGCGCAAAATTCGATCTCGTCGCGGCGATGCCGCATGACGAAGTCGAGGGCCCGAATGTCGTCGCGCTCAAGGCTGCGCTCAACCGCGTGACGCCGGCGCGGCTCGCCGAGGCGCGTAAAGAATGGCGCAACCGGCTGGCGCCGGATGCCCGCCCGCTCCTCGGCGTGCTCCTCGGCGGTGACAATAGCGCTTACCGCCTGACCCCGGCGGTCGCCGCGCAACTCATCCGAGTCCTGAAGAAAGCACATGCCGAGCATGGACATTTCGTCGTGATCACACCGTCGCGGCGGACCGGCGATGCCACCAGGGCGCTCATCGCCGACGCCCTTGCCTCCGAGCCCTTCGGCACGCTGTGGGACGAAACGGGTGACAATCCCTATTACGGCATTCTCGCTCTGGCCGAGCGGCTGATCGTCACCGCCGAGTCGATCTCCATGATCTCCGAGGCGCTCTCCGCCGGTCGGCCGGTGCACGTGCTGGCCCTTGAGGGACGCGGCAGCCGCCACGCCTCGTTCCTCGATCGCGTCCTGGCGGAGAAGCTGGTCGCGCCGATCGCCGGCGACGATCTCGACTGGGACTTTGCCGGCCACGCCCCGGTCGGCGCCGGCGACGAGGCCGCGCAGCGCCTGCGCGCCATGCTCGGCCTTGGCTAGCGATCGCGGCCGACGCGCCGCTCAGGCGGCGACCGGCGTTTCCGGAAATGCAAGCTGATCGCGCGCCCGCCACGCATTGGTGACATAGTTCACAATGACCGAGCGCCTGACACCCAGGATCGGACGCCTCTCGAAACCGTGCCAGGTCTTATCCGACGGCACGAAGATCATCGCGGAATTCGGCTCGAACGGCGAGCGGCCGACATGCGTGTCGGGATCGGCATAGATGTCGGTGCCGAGGTCCTTGTGGCGCGGATCGTCCGACATGTAGACGAGCATCGTGAACATCTTCACGCCGATGTCGGTATGCGGCTTCAGCCAGAAGCCGTCGGTGTCCTGCGCATATTCGATGCGCACGAAGGTATTCTCGATAGGCGCTCCGAACGTCTTCGCAATCAAGCCGACGGTGTCCTTGTCCTGAAAGGCTTCCACCGCCGCACGCGCGTTTTCGAACATGTCGAGATTCGTCCCGGAGAAATAGACGCGGTCTGCGTTGTGCGCCTCGCGCGTTCCAGAAACGCCGTCGAGTTCGGCGACCGGAAACGGCATGTCCTTCAGTTCCGCATAGACATCCTGCGGGAAGACGCCCCTCAGGATCCAGTGGCGATAGGGCGCTTCGTGCCTGCCGGCCGATTGGATCGATTGCCGAAGCGAGGTCTTGATCTCGTCTGCGCAACTCATCACGGTGCTCTTCCAGGTCTTCGGGATGCGGAAAAACCACGCCGTTCCGGCGGTTTCATGCCCGGTCGCATCTCAATTGCGTGATCTAAGGGACTTCACCGCCGGCTGTCCAGGGTCCCGGCGGGCCGCCCTGCCGCCGACTCCGTCATTGTGGGCGGTTTGGCGGCGTTCTTGAAGCAGGCGCGCCCTTCCACTATCTGAGCCGGGCCGGCCGCGCGCACGGGGCGGCATGAGTGAACGGTCGGGGGATCATGACCTATCTCGACATCGCCGCGCTCGAAGCGACGCCGCTCAAGACCGAGCCCTACGACTATCTGGTCGTCCCGGGCTTCGTGAGGAGCGACCAGTTCAAGTCCGTGCTCGCTGACTATCCGAAGGTGCCCGGCCCCGGCTCGCACCCGTTGCCGGAGCTTGTCGTGGAGGGTCACTTCCGCTCCTTGCTCGACGAGCTTGACGGCCCCGACTTCCGCCGCGCCATCGAGCAGAAATTCGACATCGATCTGTCGTTACGCCCGACCATGTTCACGGTGCGCGGCACCTGCCGCTCGACCGACGGCAAGATCCACACCGATTCCACCACCAAGCTCATCACCGTCCTTCTCTATATGAACGAAAAGTGGGACAGGGACGGCGGCCGGCTCCGCATCCTTCGAAGCGGCGCCGATCTTGAGGACTATGTCGAGGAGGTGCCGCCGCACGGGGGCACGCTGCTCGTCTTCCGCCGCTCCGAAAGAATCCTGGCACGGACACCAGCCCTTTGAGGGGCAACGCCGCGCCGTCCAGATGAACTGGGTCACCGACAAATCGGTCGTCGCCCGCGAGCAAGGGCGGCATCGCATCTCCTCGACGGTGAAGAAGCTCAACCCCTTCCGCAAGGCGAGCTAGGATGTCCAACCATCATGCGAAGCTCCTGATCCTCGGCTCCGGGCCGGCGGGCTATACGGCCGCGATCTATGCGGCGCGGGCGATGCTGACGCCGGTGCTGATTGCCGGCCTGCAGCCCGGCGGCCAGATGACCATCACCACGGACGTGGAGAACTATCCGGGCTTCGCCGACGTGATCCAGGGCCCGTGGCTGATGGAGCAGATGCGCGCTCAGGCGCTCAATGTCGGCACCGAGGTCGTCACCGACACGGTAGTCGAAGCCGATCTCAGGCAGCGGCCTTTCCGGCTGAAGCTCGACGGCGGCGACACGTGGACCGCCGATGCGCTGGTCATCGCGACCGGCGCGCAGGCGCGTTGGCTCGGCCTTCCCTCCGAACAGCGCTTCAAGGGCTTTGGCGTCTCCGCCTGCGCCACCTGCGACGGCTTCTTCTTCAAGGGCAAGGACGTGCTCGTGGTCGGCGGCGGCAACACGGCGGTCGAGGAAGCGCTCTATCTGTCGCATCTCGCGCGGCATGTGACGCTGGTGCACAGGCGCGATGCGCTGCGCGCCGAGCGCATCATGCAGGAGCGGCTCTTTCAGCGCGACAACGTGACGGTGGTCTTCGACAGCGTGCTGGACGAGGTCATCGGCGAGGGCGGCTTCCCGCCTCAGGTCACCGGCGCGCGCCTGAAGAACGTGAAAAGCGGCGAAAAGCCCGAGCTTTCCGTTGACGGCATATTCATTGCTATAGGTCATGAGCCGGCCATCGCTTTGTTCAAAGGCCAGCTCGACCTGAAGCCGAACGGCTATATCCGGACGGCGCCCGATTCGACGGCGACCAGCGTGGAAGGCGTCTTTGCGGCGGGCGATGTGACCGACGACGTGTTCCGCCAGGCCGTCACTGCCGCCGGCTTGGGCTGCATGGCGGCGCTTGAGGCGGAGAAGTACCTCTACGGCGTGGAACTGACACGCGAAGCAGCGGAGTAGAACGCTTGAACTTCCCGGAACCGGGTCCGCCGGTCCAACGCGGCGAGATCGACTGGGACAAGCTGCGGATCTTCCACGCCGCCGCTCAGGAAGGCTCGTTCACGCGCGCCGGCGAGCTGCTCAATATGAGCCAGTCGGCAGTGAGCCGGCAGGTCTCGGCGCTTGAGCAGGAGCTCGGCACGCCGCTCTTCCACCGCCATGCACGCGGCCTGATTCTGACCGAGGAGGGCGACCTTCTGATGCGCGCGGCGCGCGACATCGTACTGAAGCTTGAAAACGTGCGCGCCCAGCTCGTCGATTCGCGTGGCCAGCCGACCGGCACCTTGCGCGTGACCACGACAGTCGGCATCGGCTCGACCTGGCTCACCTCGCGCGTCAACGAGTTCATCGATCTCTATCCGGGGATCAGCCTGGAGCTGATCCTCGACGATTCGGAGCTCGACGTCGCCATGCGCCAGGCCGACGTCGCAATCCGCCTGCGCGCGCCGACGCAGCCGGACCTGATCCAGCGCCGGCTCTTCACGCTGCATTTCCACGTCTACGCCTCGCGCGACTATCTCAATCGCTTCGGCGAGCCGAAGACCCCCGAGGACATCGACAACCATCGGATCGTGATCTTCGGCGAGAACGCGCCGACCTACCTGAAGACGATGAACTGGCTGTGCACGGTCGGCCGCGAGCCCGGCAATGCGCGCCAGCCGGCGTTCTCGGTCAACAACGTCGTGGCGATCCGCCGCGCGGTCGAGAAAGGGGTCGGCATCGCGCTCCTTCCCGACTACCTGGTCGGGCCGCAGTCGGAGCTGGTGCCGATCCTGCCGGACTACGAAGTGCCGAGCTTCGACGGCTTCTTCGTCTATCCGGCGGAGCTCAAGGATTCCGCCCGCGTCACCGTGTTCCGCGATTTTCTTGTCGCCAATGCGCGGCGCTGGAGCTTCTGAGGCGTCGGGCGCTCAGAATCCCCGCGTACCACTCGTAGCCGCGGTCTTCCCAGAAGCCGCCGTTCCCGCCGTGGATATCCGAGTAGTCGGCGACCGCCTCGATGCGCATCAGGTATTTCGCCATCTTGTAGCCGAGCTGGCGCTCGACCCGCAGCCGGAGCGGCGCGCCGTGCGGCACGCTCAGCGTCTCGTCGTTCATCTCGTAGGCAAGGATCGTCTGCGGATGGAAGGCGTCCTCAAGCCCGACGCTCTCGTAGTAGAGCGACTCGCCATAGAGCGTGTCGGCGCAGTGGAGGACGATGTAGCGCGCCTCGGGCTTGAGCTTCGCCTGCTCGAGCAAATGGCTCAATTGCACGCCCTTCCATTTGCCGATGCAGCTCCAGCCCTCCACGCAGTCGTGGCGCGTGATCTGGGTGCGCGACGGCATGGCGCGGAGATCGTCGAGCGAATATTCCGCAGGCACTTCGACAAGGCCTTCCACCTTGAGCCGCCAGTCGGCGAAGCCGTTCGCCACCATTGCCTTGTATTCGCCGCTCCCCGGCGAGGTCGTGCCATTCGCCTTGAAGACGGTCGAAAGGTCCGCCTCGGTATATTCACGCGCCAGCCGCTTGTCGCCGAGCACCAGGCGCTGCACGCGCCGCGTCAGCTGCTCGTCGAAGAACAGGATTTTTCTGAACCACGGCGCGTGCGAAAGCGCGTCGCAGCCGCCGAGCGCCAGCGTCCCGCCAGCGGCCCCCAGTCCGCGCAGAAAACTGCGCCGGTTCGTTCCCTTATCCTGCGGCATCGGAACCCTCCGCTGCATCGATCTTGTAGTTACCCGTGACCATGGAGCGCAGATTGTTGAAGACGCCGGAGATTAGCACCATCACGACGTGCACCAGCACGAAGAGCACGATCAGCGTCGCGGCGATGAAGTGAATAGTGCGCGCCGTCTGCCGCCCGCCGAAAAGGTCGAGCAGCCACGGGAAGGCGGCGTCCATGCCCGGCGACATGGTGAGCCCGGCGAGGATCAGCACCGGGATCAGGACCACGATCACGCCGAGATAGGCGAGCTTCTGCAGAACGTTATAGGACTTCGCCTCCTCCCCCTTCGGAAAGCGCAGGAGCAGGTGCTCGCGGATCGACGCACCTATATGGCGAAGCTGCGCCCCCGACGGCACGAGCTGCCGCCAGTGGCCGGAAAAGATCCCGTAGCCGATATAGACGATGCCGTTGATGACGAAGAGCCAGGCGAAGAAAAAGTGCCATCTCCGGCCCGTCGCGAGGTCCTGGTAGCCGGGGATGGTGATCCAGGACGGGAAGCCGCGCACGGCCCAGCGGTCGGCGGAAATCTTGGAGTATCCGAGGACCCCCGTCGTATCGAAGCGGAGGGAGCCGATCTGCGTCACGCCATGCGGCACGCCGTTGGCGTCGCGCATCGCGCGCATCGAAAGGATCGGATCGTCGAAGGTCGATTTCTGGCCGACATAGAGCGCCGGATGCGCGTTGAATATCTGCAACCCGCTCATCAGGAGCAGCGTCATGCAGAGCACGTTTACCCAGTGCGTGATGCGCACCAGGACGCTGTGGCGATAGAAGCAGCTGCGGTGGGCCTTCGCCGGCACCGTTGTCTCGCCGCCTTCTGCAATCTTGTCGCTCATCCGCGTCCCGCCGTTTCAGTCGGCTCAGTCGTGTGAGGGTCGCCGCGGCCGAAACCCCCCGGCCGCGGCGGAAAAGCGGGTGCTCAGTTCGAGTTGCTGCCCATGAAATCGTCACCCATGGTGTCGCTGCCCATGGAATCGGAGCCCATCGAATCGGTGTGCATATCCGCGCAGGCCTTTTTCATCTCGTCCTGCTTCATCATGTCGGTCTCCATCGCCGCCTTGTCCAGGCAGTCCTTCATGGCCTGGTCGTCGGTGGACATCGAATCGGAGGACATTGAATCGGAGGACATTGAATCGCTCGACTTATCCGCAGCGAAGCTTGCGCCGATGAGCGCCGAGCTTGCAACAATGGCGGCGAAGAGCGGGGTGCTGATCTTTTCAAGGCAAATCGACATGCGTGGGACCTTCCTCAAGCTTGAAGTTGGGCGGAAACCGGCGGCTTCCGCGGATGTTGACGGATGCCCGGCCGGACAGCTCGTCACGCGGAGGAATTCGTCCCGCCCGTCGCGGCGGTTACGGTCTCACCGCATCGTGATCCGCCGTGTTAGAAACGCTTAGGCATGCGAAAAATCGCCGGCCGCGGTGTAACGATTCGCGGTTCGCGCGAGAACTAAGGAGAGAAGCCGTCGTGGAAGGACGGGAGACACGTCTGAGATCGCTGATGGTCGCGGGGCTCGCCGGGGACGGCGCGGCCTATCGGTACGCTGCTCGGCGAGCTCCGCGGGCACCTCCAGGCCTATTTCCGGCGGCGCCTCGGCGGCGGGCACGCCGCCGATGCCGACGATCTGGTGCAGGAGACGCTGATGGCCGCGCATGCGAAGCGCGCGACGTCCGATCCGCAGAGACCCTTCACGGTCTGGATCCACGCCATTGCGCGCTACAAGCTGATCGATCATCTGCGCCGCAATCGCATGCGCACGGCGCTGCCGATCGAGGCGGCCGACGATATCTATGCCGATGACGGCTCCGACGCTGCGGCGCGCATGGACGTCGACCGCCTGCTTTCGACGCTGCCTGAGCGTCCGCGCTCGCTGATCCGCAAGGTCAAGCTCGAAGGACGCTCCATCGCCGAGACGGCGACCGAGACCGGACTCTCCGAATCGGCAGTGAAGGTCGGCATCCATCGCGGCATGCGCAAGCTGGCGCTGCGCATGCAGGGACGCACGAAATGAGCGATGACCTTATCGACCGGCTTGTCGCCGACCTGAAGCCGCTGCCGCCGCGCCCGGTCTTCCGCCGCTTCGCGATCGGGATCGGCGCCGGCACGCTCGTCGCTGCTCTTGTGATGTGGCTGTGGCTCGGACCGCGTCCCGACTTCGCCGAGGCCGTCGGCACCGACGCCTACTGGATGAAGTTCTTCTATACGCTCGGCCTCTCCTTCTTCGCGCTTCTTGCCGTCGGTTCGCTGGCGCGCCCCGGCGGCACCGCGCGCGGGCCGGCGCTCGCCGCGCTCGGCTTCATCGTCGTGATCGCCCTTATCGCGGGGGTCGAGTTCTTCCACGCCGTGCCGGCGGCGCGCGATCGCCTCGTCTTCGGCGCGACGGCGAATGTCTGTCCGTGGAACATCGTGGCGCTCGCCGTGCCGGTCTTCCTCGGCACGCTGTGGGCGCTGCGCGGGCTCGCGCCGACGCGGCTGACGCTGGCCGGCGCCGCCGCGGGTCTTGTGGCCGGCACGATCGGCGCCTGGGTCTACGCCTTCCACTGCGACGAGAGCGCGGCCACGTTCGTGGCGATCTGGTACACGGCCGGCATCGCCGCCGTCACGGCTCTCGGCGCGCTTTTGGGCCGCTACGTCCTGCGCTGGTAGAGCGATCGCCCAAGTCATTCGCAGTAGTCACGGCTTGCCAAACGCATAAGTAATCGCTTATACATATGGCATGCAGAAGGAAGTTTTCCGAGCCCTCGCCGATCCGACCCGCCGCGCGGTGTTTGAGCGCCTCGCCGCGCGCGAGATGAGCGTGTCGGAGCTGAAGGCCGGTTTCCCGATCTCGCAGCCGGCGATCTCGCAGCACCTGGCGGCACTCAGGAGCGCCGGGCTGGTGCGCGAGCGCCGCGAGGGGCGCCACGCCTATTATCGCAGCGAGCCGGCCGGCCTCGCGCCGCTCTTCGAATGGGTCGACCGCTACCGCACGTTCTGGCCCGAGCGGGTCGAGAAGCTGAAGGATGTCCTCAAGGGAATGGACCAATGAGCGATGCCAACAGGCGCGACGCGCCCGATCCGATCGTCACCGAATGCGATCTCGATGCACCGCCCGAGACGGTGTGGCGGGCACTGACGGAACCGGAGATCCTCCGCGCCTGGCTTGAGCCGGAGGCGATCGAGCCCGCCGACGACGGCCGTCGCTTCAGGCTCGACTTCAGCAACGAGACGGTCGAGCTTGAGGTGCTGGAGGAAGAGCAACATCGGCTGCTGCGCTATCGCTGGCGCAGCCTCGGCGACAACGCTCTCCCCGATCTCGACAGCGTCGTGACGTTCGAGCTGTCCGACTCCGATGCCGGCGGCACGCATCTTCGCATCGTGCATGACGACTTCGCTGTGTGCCTCTCCGCCTCTGCCCCGACAATCGCCCATGCGCGCCGCCCGCTCGTGGCGGTGCGCGACACGCGCCGCCTGCACGTAAAGAGCAGACGCGGTGAACCGACGATGCGGCTCGCGGCCTGAGCGACGGGAGAAATGAACATGAGCATCGCGATGAATCTCGTGCCGATGGTCGTCGAGCAGTCGAACCGCGGCGAGCGCGCCTACGACATCTTCTCGCGCCTTCTGAAGGAGCGGATCATCTTCGTGAACGGCCCGGTCGAGGACGGCATGTCGGCGCTTGTCTGCGCGCAGCTCCTCTTCCTCGAGGCGGAAAGCCCCAAGAAGGAGATCGGCATGTATATCAACTCGCCGGGCGGCTCGGTGACGGCGGGCCTTGCGATCTACGACACCATGCAGTTCATCCAAAGCCCGGTCTCAACGCTCTGCATGGGCTTCGCCGCATCGATGGGCTCGCTGCTCCTGATGGCGGGCGCGGAAGGGAAACGCTGCGCGCTTCCGAATGCCCGCATCGTCGTGCACCAGCCCTCCGGTGGCTTCCAGGGTCAGGCCTCTGACGTCGCCCGCCACGCGGAGGACATCGTCAGGACCAAGCACCGCATCCACGAGCTCTATGTGAAGCATTGCGGCCGCACGCTTGAGGAGGTCGAGCGCACGCTCGACCGCGACCACTTCATGACCGCGGAAGAAGCGAAGGCCTGGGGCCTGATCGACCAGATCTGCGAGCGCCGCGAGGTCGGTGAGGCCGCGTAGAAGGCAATAGGGCAGTAAGGGACTGGGGCAATATTGCCTTATTGCCTGCCCCACTGCCCTTCCTTACGCCGCCTGCTGCTTCACCTGTGCCAGAATGTCGTCGGAAAGCCGTCCGGTCACTTCCGCCATCTTGTCGAACTCGGCGGTGAAGGTGCCGACGCCGGCGGTCGCCGAACGCAGCTCGATGATCAGGTCGGCGATCTCCGCCTCTGGGATCAGCGCCTCAACCACGTCCCAGCCTTGCCAGCCGGGTCGCGCGTCAAAACCCATGAGCTGGCCGCGGCGGCCCGACACGATGGCATTGACGCGCGCCGTATTGTCGTTCGGCACTGAGATCCTCACCTTCAGGATCGGCTCGAGCAGCACCGGGCGCGCCTCCGGCAGCGCCTCACGCATGCCGAGGATGCCGGCCATCTTGAACGCCTGGTCCGACGAATCGACGTCGTGATAGGAGCCGTCGGTGAGCGTCACGCCGATATCGACGACCGGGAAACCGCCGAGCGGACCGTTATGCAGCGCCTCGCGCACGCCCGCCTCGACCGCCGGGATATAGTTCTTCGGCACCACGCCGCCGGTGATAGAGTCGTCGAAGACGAAGCCCGAGCCGCGCGGCAGCGGCTTCACCTCCAGCACCACGTCGCCGAACTGGCCGTGCCCGCCCGACTGCTTCTTGTGGCGGCCGCGCTTGGTCACCGCGCCGCGAATCGTCTCGCGATAGGGCACGACCGCGCGCCTAGTCTCGAGCTTCAGTCCGAAGCGGCTGGTCAGCCGCTCGACCGCGACGCGAAGATGCATCTCGCCCTGCCCGCCGAGCAGCGTCTCGCCGGTATCCTGGCGATGGTCGACGGAGAGCGAGGGGTCCTCCTCCACCATGCGCTGCAGCGCCGAGGAAAGCTTCACTTCGTCCTTGCGCTCGCTCGGATTGACCACTTGCCGCAGCACCGCCTGCGGCGCCGGCGGCGACTGAAGCTGATCGACCTTCGCGCCCTTGGCGCCGAGCGTGTCGCCGGTCTTGGCCGGCTCCACCTTGCCGAGCGCCACCGTCTCGCCCGCGTCGGCGGCCCCGCGCTTCGTCGATTTCTGACCGACCAGCCGGAAGATGCCGGAAACCTTGCCGAGATCGCCGCCCGCGGTCTGCAACTCCATGCCGTCGTCAACGCGGCCTGCGAGCACGCGCACCAGTGACAGCTTGCCAGCATGGCTCGTGTGGATGGTCTTCATCACCTGCGCGAGCGTCTTGTCGGCATCCTTGATGCCGAGGCGCTTGCGCGTGTCCTCGACATTCGGCGCCTCGTGGCGGAGCGCCTTCAGCAGCCTCAGAATGCCATTGCCGTTCAGCGCCGAGCCGATCAACACCGGCACGATCTGCCCGTCGCGAAGCTCCGCCGCCAGATCGCCGAAGATCTTGTCGCGCTCCGGCTGGATGTCCTCCAGGAGCTGCTCCATGAGGGCATCGTCATGGTCGGCGAGACGCTCAAGCATCGTGAAGCGCGCCTCGTCGCGGCGACCTGTGTCGCCGACCTCAAGCGTGATCACCTCGCTCGGCGCGTGCTCGTGGTAGACGAAGGCGCGGTCGAGCGCGAGATCGATGAAGCCGGTGGCGATATCGTTCTTCCAGATCGGGATCTGGCGCAAGACCAGCGGCGTCTCGGAAGCGGGCTGCAGCAACTCAAGCGCATCGCGCACGCCCATCGACGCCTTGTCGATCTTGTTGAGAAACAGGAAGCGGGGAATTTTGCGCTCTTCAAGATGGCGAAGCACCACCTGCAGCGCCGGAACCTTCTTCTCGTCCGGCTCGGCCACGACGATCGCCGCGTCGATCCCCGACACGAGCGGGTCGCTCTCGTAGCTGAACTCGACCGAGCCCGGGCAGTCGAGGAACGTGAAGGTCTCGTCCATAAACGTGGTCTCGGCGATATTCAGCTCCACGCTCATCGAATGGGCGCGGGCCTCGGGCGAGGAATCGCCGACCGTGTTGCCATTGGCGACCGAGCCGGGCTTGTCCACGGCGCCGGTGCGAGCGAGGATTTCTTCGAGAAGGGTAGTCTTGCCGCTCGCGAACGGACCCACGATTGCGATCGACCGGGGGCCCGTTCTACGTTCCCCCCCATTTGGTAGGCTGTCGCTCATGTCTTCTCCCTGCCTCAACACGGGGTCGCGAACCGCCCCGATCGCGGCTCCCAGGGGAAGCAGAACGCCAATTCCTTGCCTCTCCTCGTGGCCCGATATCGAGGCTTCAGCCCGATTTCAGGGCGCATGGGGATCGGTCCGCCACGAACGCGCGACCCACTTCCTGAGCCGACCTTTGATCGTCTCAGGCAGCAGAGGATTTGGCAAGGGCTGCGGCAAGACTGGCGATGCGGAACGCCGCAGAATTGTGTAGAAGCAAGAAATGCGCACCACATCTCTGATCGCCGCGCTCGCGGCATTCCTGGCAACCGGCTCCGCGCAGGCGGCCGACGTTCCCTCCCCCATGGTCATCCAGGCACCGCCGATGGCTGACACGGCATGTTCCGGCTTTGGCGTGCTGGCCCGTATCAAGCATCGCTTCGCCGCCGCCGAGCATGGCCAATGGCATCGCGGCTTCACGATTGAGAGCATCAGCAATCCGCGGCTCGGCATCCATCCCTATGCGGAGCCCGGAATCATCAAGCGCACGTATTGTGTCGCCGATTCGGTGATGACCAACGGCAGCGCCTACCCGGTCTATTACGCGGTCGAGCACCGCGCCGGCTTCGTGGGCATTGGAAACTACGTCGATTTCTGCGTCGCCGGCCTCGACCCCTGGCACGTCCATGACAGCGACTGCCGCACGGTCCGTTGACCTGGCTCATTTGAGCGGAGTGCACCGTCATGTGGACGCTGAGAGGCGTGCCAGCATCGCCGTTCGTGCGCAAGGCGAGGATCGCGGCAGATGTCTGCGGCCTTACCGACCGGGTCGAGGTCGAGGCGGCCGACACCAACGATGCGAACGACACGCTGCGCCGCCAGAACCCGCTCGGCAAGATCCCGGCGCTCGTCCTCGACGACGGGACCGTGCTTTACGATTTCACCGTCATCGTTGAGTTCTTCGACGATCGTGCCGGCGGCGGCGTGATCATCCCGCGAGGCGATGCGCGCTTTCCGGTCCTTGCGCTGCAATCGCTCGCCGACGGCTTGATGGATGCCGCTGTGCTGCAGGTCTACGAGGGCCGCTATCGGGAGCCCGAGACGCACAGTCAGCGCTGGCTCGACCATCAGAAAGGCAAGGTTACGCGCGCCCTTGCTTCCCTTGAGGCAACCCCGCCGAAGCTGGCGGCGAAGCCTGATGCCGGCGCGATCGCTGTTGCCTGCGCGCTTGGCTATCTGGATTTCCGCTTCAGCGGAAAATGGCGGGAAGGCCACCCGCGTCTCGTCGCCTGGCTCGATGATTTCGCCGCCAAGGTTCCGAGCTTCGAGACAACCCGCCCGAACTGATCCGCTTCGCCTACGCCCGCTCTTCGCCCGGCGAGGAGCCGGCCGCAAGACCGCGTTTGCCTTGCGCCAAGCTTTGCATTCCGCCGCGCGTGCGCTTGCCTTATGAGAGCAGGCACCAAACGCAAGGAGCAGCCCCATGCGCCGACCTCTGAGCGGAGGAGCTCTCCTCGCCGTTCTCCTCTGCGTTATCCTTGGCGGCCCGGCAAAGGCCGACGCCGAGCTTCTCGCCACCGTTCAGGACCACCTCTACGCAGGGGAGAGTGCTGAAGCAGCCGCCGCGGCAGAGGCGCAACTGGCGCAATCTCCGGACGACGACGAGGCTCGCCTTCTTCTCGGCGGCGTAGAGTTCATTCAGGCGGTCGAGAACCTCGGAAAGGCGTTCTATCGCTACGGCATCACGAGCGGCGATCCGCGCCGGTCAGGCATCGCATTCCTGCCGATCTTCCGCGTGCCGGTTCCGCAAAATCCAAACCCGGAGAAGATCGACTACGAGAAGCTGCGCGGCGTGCTCGCAGCGTTCGTCGACGATCTCGGCCGCGCCGAGGCAACGCTTGCGGGAGTCGACGCGACCGATCTCGATGTGCCGCTCGCGCTCGGGCGCATGCGCCTCGACCTGAATGGCGATGCAACCGGCGCGGACACGGAGACGCTTCTCTTCATCCTGCAGCGGGTCACGCGATTTCCGCACGGGGTGGACAAAGACCTGCTCACCGACTTCGACGCCAGCGACGTGCCTTGGCTGCGCGCCTATTGCCACCTCCTGATGGCGATCGCCGAGTTTCCGCTCGCCTATGACTGGCAGCCAGCATTCGAGACGTCGTTTCACGGGCTCTTTCCTTCGGCGGATCTGCCGATGAGCCACGCGTCGAACGCTGCGGATCAGCGCCGCAGCTTCGCGAGCATCGCCGACCTGATCGCCTTCGTTCACATGATCCGCTGGCCCGTCACCGAGCCCGATCGGCTGCGCGACGTACTCACGCACCTTGAGGCGATCCCCCCGCTCAGCCGCGAGAACTGGAAGCGCGTCCTTGCCGAAACGGACAACCGCAACGAATGGCTTCCCAATCCCAGCCAGACGGGCGTACTCGGCATACCGGTCACGCAGGAGCTGATCGACGGGTGGCTGGGCTTCCTCGACGATTTTCAGGCGCTGCTGGAAGGGCGAAAGCTCCTGGCCCATTGGCGCTTTACGCAAGGCATCAACCTGCGCCGTCTCCTCCTCGAGCCGACGACCTTCGATCTCGTGCTTCTGATTCAGGGATCGGCCGCGATTCCCTATCTGGAAGACGGCGAAATGGTGGACCGGGAAGCGTGGCGGCGGATGGCCGGCCTCTTTCGCGGCGGCTTCTTCCGCTACGCCATCTGGTTCAACTAGCCCCGTGGCGAAAAGAAATGCCCCGGCCGCAGCCGAGGCATTTTGGTCCTACTCCGCTCGTATTGGCTCAGAACTTCACGCCGACGCCGCCGCGGATCGCGTGCGTCGTGTAGTCGCTGTTCACCGGCGCGCCGCCAAGCGTGAAGGTCTTGTCCTGGTAGTCGGTGTAGCGGTACTCGATGCGCGCCGTAACGTTGTCGAGCACCTTGCTCTCGATACCGGCGCCGGCGGTCCAGCCCCACAGCGTGTTGTGGTCGCTACCGGCCGGCGAACTCAGCTCCAGATCGGTCGCGGCGAGGCCGCCGGTCCCGTAAAGCAGAAAGCGATCGAGCCCGACGCCAAGACGGCCGCGCAGCGACCCATTCAGGCCCGGATCGGCGGTGACGCCGCCGCTTGTCCCGTCGCCGAAGGGGTAGACCAGATCGGCTTCGGTGCCGATCACGAAATTGCCCCACTGCCAGTCCGCGCCGGCATATCCGCCGACATCGAACCCGTCGGCGGATATGTCGCCGACCGTATTGGTGCCGGCAGTGCCGAGGGCGAGCCCGCCGATCGCGCCGAGATAGAAGCCGGTCCAGTCGTTCGGCGGCGGTGTCACCTCGCTGACGGAGGGAGCCGGCAGCGTTTGCGGCGTGGGGAGATCGGCAGCGACAGCCGGCGATACGGAGATCGCCATCGCGGCCGCGCCGAGAAGAATCGAACAACGCATTCCGTCAGCTCCCGGTTCTCGTCTCCGAACGCGGCCTAAACTCGAGAATCCGCTCGTGCGTTCCCTATGTTCGAAATGGCTCATCAGTTTGATCGCCCAGCGATAAAATGACGGCAAAAACAAGGATTTTGATAAGCGCCGGTCGTTCCAGCCTCATTGTCTAACGTTGTTTGCAAAGCCTTACCTGGCACACGTGGCTGCGCGCGTTTTGCCGCCACCCTTGGCGGCCGGGCGGACGCCACTATGTTAAGATTAAACGCGCGGAATCTTGCCCGAGCCTGCCCGTGACGGTCCTGACCCCCGAAAGGCGCGACCTCGCGGTCTTCACGGTCGTCCAGGATGGGCCGTGCTAGGCTGCGGAAGACCGGATTCGGCGATGCGACCCCTTTCGTGAGAGATACCCAGACCGCACTTGTGACCGGCGGCGGCAGGCGCATCGGCGCCGCGATCGTCAGCGACCTTGCGAAGCACGGCTACGCGGTCGCCATCCACTGCAACCGGTCGGTCGAAGAAGGCGAAGCGCTTGCCGCGGAAATCCACGACAAGGGCGGTCGCGCGGCGGTCGTAACCGGCGATCTCGCCGACGCCGATGCCGTCGCGGGAATTGTGCCCGCCGCGGTCAAGGCGCTCGGCCCGCTGACGCTGCTCGTCAACAACGCGTCGGTCTTCCTGAAGGACCGGTTCGGCGCGCTCGACCTTGCCATCTGGCAGACGCAGTTCGACATCAATCTGCGCGCGCCACTTCTCCTCGCCGAAGCCTTTGCCGCGCAGCTCGCGCAAGGCTCGGAAGGCAACATCGTCAACATGATTGACCAGCGCGTCCTGAAGCTCACGCCGGAGATGCCCTCCTACACGCTCACCAAGGCGGCGCTCTGGACCGCGACCAGGACGCTCGCCCAGGCGCTCGCGCCGCGCATCCGCGTGAACGGCATCGGGCCGGGCCCGACTTTCGCCAATCCCTATTCCGACGATCCCGCCATGACCAAGGAGGTGACCGGCATCGCACTGAAGCGCGCCGTCGATGTCGGAGATTTCGGCCGCGCGGTCCGTTTTCTCGTCGAAACGCGGTCGATCACCGGACAGTTGCTCCTCGTCGATTCCGGCCAACATATCGGCTGGGAGACGCCCGACATCGTGGGCCGGAGCTGAGAATGGGCGTTAACGTCACCTATGTCTTCGAGGGCATCGCGCTCAGCGCGAGCATCGGCATCCTCGCGGAGGAAAAGGCCGCGCCGCAGCGCATTCTGATTGACCTCGAATATGATTGCGTGCCTTCACAGGACCCGCGCGACGAAATCGGCGCCGTTCTCGACTACGACCGGGTGCGCCAAGAGGTTGCGGCGATCGCCCAAAGGGGCCATTTCAATCTCCAGGAGACGCTGTGCCGGGAGATTCTCGCGAGCCTTCTTGCCCATCCGCAGGTGGCCCGGGCCAAGGTGTTCCTTCGCAAGCCCGACATCTACGAAGACGTCGAGGCGGTCGGCGTCAGGATGGAAGAGCAGAAAGCGCTGAAACCGACAGCCTGAACGAATGTCCGAAGCGACCGAATCCCCGAAGCCGAGAGAGCGCGCCGCATCCGACCTGCCGCCGCTCGCCGAGGACGTGGCGCCGGAGGTTGCCTCCGAGCTCGACCTCAACTGGCAGACGACAGTGCGCGCGGCCTCCGGTCCGGAGGTGATCTCAACCGCCGTCAAGACATTGCCGAACGCGCCCGGCGTCTATCGCATGATCGGCGAGAAGGGCGACGTGCTCTATGTCGGCAAGGCGCGGAGCCTGAAGAAGCGCGTCGTCAGCTACGCCCGCTTCGGCGGGCATACGAGCCGCATCGCCCGCATGATCGCCGCGACCGTGTCGATGGATTTCGTGCGCACGCGCACCGAGACCGAGGCACTGCTGCTTGAGGCCAATCTGATCAAGCGGCTCCGCCCGCGCTTCAACGTCAATTTCCGCGACGACAAGTCCTTCCCCTATATCCTGATCGCGGAGGACCACGAGGCGCCGGCGATCATGAAGCATCGCGGCGCGCGCCGACGCAAGGGAAGCTATTTCGGGCCGTTCGCCTCGGCCGGCGCCGTCGGGCGCACCGTCACCACGCTGCAGAAGGCTTTTTTGATCCGCACCTGCTCCGACTCCGTTTATCAGAGCCGCACGCGACCGTGCCTGCTTTATCAGATCAAGCGCTGCTCGGCGCCCTGCACCGGCGAGATCAAGCTCGACGATTATCGCCGCCTGGTCGGAGAGGCGAAGGCCTTTCTCTCCGGCTCCGGCCGCGAGGTTCGGGCGGAGCTTGCGGCGGAGATGGAAGCGGCCTCGACGAATCTCGACTTTGAAAGCGCCGCGCTTTATCGCGACCGCCTTTCGGCGCTCTCCCACATCCAGTCGCACCAGGGCATCAACCCGCAGGGCGTCGAGGAGGCCGACGTGGTCGCCATCCACCAGGACGGCGGGCTCGCCTCGATCCAGGTCTTCTTCTTCCGCACCGGACAGAACTGGGGAAACCGCGGCTACTTCCCGCGCGCCGACAAAAGCCTGGAGCCGGAGGCGGTGCTCGAAGCCTTCCTCGCGCAGTTCTACGACGACAAGCCGGTGCCGCGGTTGATCCTGGCCTCCATCGATTTCCCGGAGCGGGCGCTGCTTGAGAAGGCGCTTTGCGAGCGCGCCGGGCGGCGCGTCGAGATCGCGGTTCCGCAGCGCGGAGAGAAGCGCGAGCTGGTCGAGCATGCGCTCGCCAATGCGCGCGAGGCGCTTGCCCGCCGGCTTGCCGAGACATCGAGCCAGGCGAAGCTTCTCTCCGGCCTGGCGGACGTCTTCGCCCTCCCCGCTCCGCCGCGGCGCGTGGAGGTCTATGATAACAGCCACGTCATGGGCACCAACGCCGTCGGCGCGATGATCGTTGCCGGCCCCGAGGGCTTCGCCAAGAACAGCTACCGGAAATTCAACATCCGCGCCGAGGAGGGAGCGCCGGGCGACGACATCGCCATGATGCGCGAGGTCATGAAGCGCCGCTTCGCGCGGCTCTTGAAAGAAACCGGGCCGCGCGGCGAGGCGAGCTCCGAATCCGACACGCTCGGCGCCTGGCCCGATCTCGTCCTGATCGACGGCGGCAAAGCGCAGCTTGGCGCGGCCCGCTCCGTGCTCGCCGAGCTCGACATTGCCGACCTCCCCATCGTCGGGGTTGCCAAGGGGCGCGACCGCGAGGCGGGGCGCGAGACGTTCTTCGTTGAGGGCCGCGAGCCCTTCCTGCTGCCGCACCGCGACCCGGTGCTCTATTTCATCCAGAGGCTCCGCGACGAGGCGCACCGCTTCGCGATCGGCTCGCACCGCGCCCGCCGCAGCAAGGAGATGCACAGGAATCCGCTCGACGAGATCGCCGGCGTCGGCCCGGCGCGGAAGCGCGCGCTGCTCCGCCATTTCGGCACCGCAAAGGCGGTGAGCCGCGCCGGGGTGGAGGATCTGATGGCCGTCGACGGCGTCTCGCGCGGCCTTGCCGAGGCCGTTTACGATCATTTCCACGAGGAGTTGCGGTAGCCGCAAAACAGCCGTTCCGTCGTGCTTTCGTCTCAAACACGCGCTAATCGGGACACGGCTCGGAGACTTTTCGCGGTGCCGCGCGATTGACGGAACCGGCGCGGGCTTTCAAGGTGTCGACATGACGGTCGAAGCGAACTCTTCGATGCCGGATCGGGTCCGGCTCGGTGCGCTCACCATTCCGAACATTCTGACCTACGGGCGCATTGCGGCCGCGCCCCTGGTCGGCCTCACCTATTACATCCCCGACCATTGGGGGCCGTGGATCGCCTTTAGCATTTTCGTCGCGGCAAGCATCACCGACTATGTCGACGGTTATCTGGCGCGCGCCTGGCAACAGCAGTCGGCGCTCGGCCGCATGCTCGACCCGATCGCCGACAAACTGCTCGTCTCCGTCGCCATCCTGATCCTGGTCGCCGACAACATCCTGAACGGCTGGTCGATCTGGGCGGCGATCATCGTCTTGATGCGCGAGATCTTCGTTTCCGGACTGCGCGAGTTCCTGGCTGAGCTGCGCGTCAGCGTGCCGGTCTCACGGCTCGCCAAGTGGAAGACGGCGATGCAGCTCGTCGCCATCGCGGCACTCTTGATCGCACCGGCGATCGTCGGCGCCAAGCACGGCGTCGTCATCAATCTCGGGCTCACCTTCTTCTGGGCGACCGCGATCGTGACGCTTTACACCGGCTACGATTATTTCCGCGCCGGCCTGAAACACCTGGTGGATTGACCATGCGCGTGCGCTATTTCGCCTGGGTGCGCGAGCGCGTCGGCCACGCCGAGGAGGAGGTCGATCTTCCGGCCGACGTCGCGAACGTCGCCGATCTGATCGCCTGGCTCGCCAAGCGCGACGAGGGCTACGCCGCCGCCTTTTCCGAGCCGACCGTCATCCGCGCGGCAATCGACCAGGAGCATGTCGAGCACGACACCGCCCTTTCCGGCGCACGCGAGATCGCCTTCTTCCCGCCGATGACGGGCGGGTAGCCTCTCTCAGGCGGCGCGGGCTGGAGCTCCCATGAAGCCCTGGAACCCTAATATCCGCGTGCAGCGCGAGCCTTTCAATCTCGCCGAAGAATCGCGCCTGTTGACCGAGGACCGCGGCGACGTCGGCGCCGTGGTCTCCTTCGTCGGCTATTGCCGCGACGAGGGCGAGCGGCTTTCGGCGCTTGAGCTTGAGCACTATCCCGGCATGGCGGAGGAGGAGATTTCGCGCATCGCCCGCGAGGCCGCCGGACGCTGGCCGCTCCTCGGCCTGACCGTGATCCACCGCACCGGAAAGATCCTCCCCGGCGAGCCGATCGTGCTCGTGCTTGCCGCCTCGGAGCATCGGGAGGCGGCCTTCGAAGCGGCGTCGTTCCTGATGGACTATCTCAAGACCCGCGCGCCGTTCTGGAAGAAGGAGCACCGCGCCGACGGCAGCGAAGGCGACTGGGTCGCGGCGAATAACGCGGACGACGGCGCAGCAAAGAAATGGCGCTGACGGAGGGCAGACCGGCGGGCACGCGATTCGGATGGTGGGCCGCGGTCGCGGCCGCCGCAGCCAGCATCGGCTACGGCATTCCGCAGCTCATGCAGGTGGCCGGCCTCCTGCCCGACCCGATCGACCGCATCCTGATCTTCGCGCCATCCCTGGTGCTGGCGCCGTGCTTCGCCGTCGCGATCGCGGCGGTGCACGTCGTGACACCCACGGCGCGGGCGGCGTGGAGTCTGTCCGGGCTGACGCTTGCGATCATGTACGCGGTGATGGTGCAGATCGTCTACGTGACGCAGCTCGGCGTCGTCATTCCGCACGACCTCGCCGGCGCCGATGTCGAGATGTTCGCCTGCTGCGCGCAAGGACATTTTGCGACCGGCGTCGACCTTCTCGGCTACACGCTGATGAGTGTCTCGACCTTCTTCACCGCCTTCGCGTTTCCCTCGCACGGCAGGGGGCGGACGGCGCGGCTCTGGTTCGTCCTGAACGGCGCCCTCGCGCCGTTCCTGATTCTGCAGCTGGCGTTTCCGTGGCTGATCTGGATCGGCGCGCTGTGGCTGATCACCTTTCCGGGTGCGATGATCGCGCTCGCTCGCCTGTTCGGCGCGCCGCCGGAGCGGCTAGCGCAGCCTCAGTAAAGCGTCTCCTTGTAGCGCTCGATCATCTCCTCCTGCGTCTCCGCCGTCGCCCAGTTCACCTGGTCGCGGATCATCTCGCCGATCGAGGGGAGCGTCGCGCGATCCACGTGGTTCTCGGAATCCCAGAGCGCGGAGCGCATCAGCGCCTTGCCGCAATGGAGATAGGCCTGCTCGACCTTGACGCGGATCACGGCGATCGGCGTCTTGCCGTCGACGACGCCGAGCGCCCTCAGTTCCGGATCGACGTCGATCGTCGCGCTGCCATTGACGCGCAGGCTTTCGTCGACGCCCGGCACTAGGAAGAGCATCCCGACGCGCCCGGTCTCCAGGATGTTCTCGAGTGAATCGAGCCGGTTGTTGCCGGGGAAATCCGGTACGATCAGCGTCTCCGAGTCGGGCGCCTTCACGAAGCCGGCCGGCCCGCCGCGCGGCGAGACGTCGCCGCCGCCCGCGCCCGACGTGGCAAGCACGCAGAACGGCGAAAGCGCCACGAAGCGCAGGCAATGCTTGTCGAGCCGCCCGATCTCCTTGGCGAGCGAGCGCGGCTGGGGCGATTTGTAGGCGCGCCGCAGCGCGTCCTTATCAGCGATGATGGTGCTCATGCGCTTCGCAGTAGCGGGACATTCGGTGCGCCGCAACCCACGGTTCGCGGCGGGCCGAGCGCCGCAGCCTAACGCGCCGCAACCTTCTTCGCAGGCGCCGCGGCGGCCGGGTGCACGGCGGCCATGTAGTCATCCATCAGCGCCTTGGTGATCTGGCCGACGGTGAACTTGTACGGTCCGATCTCGGAGACCGGCGTCACTTCCGCCGCCGTCCCGGTCAGGAAGCACTCCTCGAAGCCCGCCAACTCCTCCGGCATGATGGCGCGCTCGATCACCTCGGTGCCGCGCTTCTTCGCCAGCGCGACCACCGTCTGCCGGGTAATGCCGTCAAGGAAGGCGTCGGGGTCCGGCGTGTGGATCTTGCCGTCCTTGACGAAGAAGATGTTGGCGCCGGTCGCTTCGGCCACGCGTCCGCGCCAGTCGAACATCAGCGCATCGGCATAGCCCTTCCGCTCCGCCGCGTGCTTGGAGAGCGTGCAGATCATGTAGAGGCCGGCGGCCTTGGCTTTGGCCGGCGCAGTCTTCGGATCGGGGCGGCGCCATTCGGAGATGTCGAGGCGGATGCCCTTCAGCCGCTCCTCGGGGCTGAAATAGGACGGCCAGTCCCAGACCGCGACGGCCACGTTGATGCGGTTCTTCTGCGCCGAGACGCCCATCATCTCGCTGCCGCGCCAGGCGACCGGGCGCACATAGGCGTCGGAGAGGTCGTTCAGGACGAGCAGCTCGCGGCAGACCGCGTCGATCTCGTCCATCGAATAGGGGATGGCGAAATCGAGCAGCCGCGCGCTGTTGAAGAGCCGCTCGGTGTGCTCGCGCAGCCGAAAAATCTCGCCGCCGTAGGCGCGCTCGCCTTCGAATACGCAGCTCGCATAGTGGAGCCCGTGCGTCAGCACGTGAATCTGCGCGTCGGCCCAGTCGACAAAGGTGCCGTTGAACCAGATTTTTCCGTTCATCCGATCGAAGGGAACGCCGGCCATCGTCAATTCCTCCAACCGGCGCTTGCCGCGCCGTTCAGCGTTTCGAACCTGACGGCCACGATTGCGCCGGTCGCACAATTCTTGCACAAGTCGCGCCGGGCGGCGCAAATATCGTTGGCCGAGCTTGAGCAAGGCTAGCAAACTGGCAAAATATGTCAATATGGCTGACATAAATCATTCGTTTGCCGCGCGGCGTGCACGTGCCGCCGCCGCAGAGACTCGGTGGTGGATCTGATCGAGCTTCTGTTCTTCGCCTATCGCGACTTCATCTCCGATCCCGACGCGATCCTGGCGAAGTCCAACTTCGGCCGTGCCCATCACCGAGTGCTGCACTTTGTCGACCGCAATCCCGGCCTGACGGTCGCCGACCTGCTCGACATTTTGAAGATCACCAAGCAAAGCCTCGCCCGCGTGCTGAAGCAGCTGATCGATTCCGGCTTCATCGAGCAGCGCACCGGACGCGAGGACCGGCGTCAGCGCCTGCTCTACGCGACGGCCGCCGGCCGCGCGCTCTCCGCCGGGCTGTCGGCGCCGCAGGAACTGCGCATCAAGGCGGCGCTCGCGCCGCTGGGGCCGGATGCCCGCGCCACATTGACGACGTTCCTCTTCGGCATGATCAATCCGCCCGACCGCGACAAGGCGGCGCGGCTGGTCAATGAGGAGACGAAAGCTTGATAGCGGACGCGGTTGCGACGGGCGCCGAGCCGCCGCCGGACGAGGCGCCGCATCTCCTCGTCGTCGACGACGACATGCGGATCAGGACCCTCCTCACCCGCTTTCTGAGCGCCAACAATTTTCGCGTGACCGCCGCGGCCTCCGCCGCCGAGGCGCGCCGTCAGATTGCCAGCATCGCGTTCGACCTTCTCGTCGTTGACGTGATGATGCCGGGCGAGACCGGGCTCGAATTCACCGAGTGGCTGCGGACAGACGTCGAGCGTGCCGATCCTGATCCTGACGGCACGCACGGAGGTGCCGCATCGCATTCGCGGGCTCGAGGTCGGAGCCGACGACTATCTGGCGAAGCCGTTCGAGCCGCGCGAGCTGCTGCTGCGCATCACCAGCATCCTCCGACGCGGCAACCAGTCCAAGAAGCCGGCGCTGGAAACGATCCGCTTCGGCGATTTCACCTTCCATGTCGAACGCGGCGAGCTGAAGCGCGGCTCCGATACGGTCCGCATCACAGACCGCGAGCGCGATCTCCTGCGCATCTTTGCTGCGCGGCCCGGCGAGACGGTCAAGCGTCACGAGTTCCTGAAGGTCTCGAACGGCGGCGGCGAGCGTGCCGTCGACGTGCAGATCAACAGGCTGCGCCGCAAGATCGAGACCGATCCGTCGAACCCCGTTCATCTTCAGACGACACGCGGAATTGGCTATCGGCTCCTGGTGGACTAGGCTTTTGGAGCTTCGGCAAGGACATCATTCACGGATGGCCCTGATCGGCGATATCGGGACGCGTCTCCGCCTCCCCGGGCGGCTCCGCGGCGCCGGCGAGCGCGCCAGGCGATGGTGGCATTCCGCCGTGGATTGGGCGCGGCGGGCCGGCATCCCGCACTGGGGCGCGGCAATGCGCGAGCGCATGCCGAAGGGGCTTTACCCGCGCTCCATCCTGATCGTCGTGCTGCCGATCCTGATCCTGCAGGCGGTCATCGCCTATGTCTTCATGGAACGCCATTGGCAGCTCGTGACGCGGCGCCTGTCGCACGCGGTGGTGAGCGACATTGCCGCCGTCATCGATACGGTCGAGACCTATCCGCAGGATGCGCGCTTCTCCGACATCACCCGCATCGCCGCGGAGACCTATGGGCTGACGATCTCCGTCCTTCCGCCCGATCCGTTGCCGGAGGCAGGCCCGCGTCCGTTCTTCTCGCTGCTCGATTCTACGCTGTCGCGAGAAATTCGCCGGCAGATCAATCGGCCCTTCTGGATCGACACCGTCGGCAATTCCGACATGGTGGAAATCCGCATCAAGCTCGACGACCACGTCTTGCGGGTCTTCGCGCCGCGCAGCCGCGCCTACGCCTCGAACTCGCAGATCTTCCTCTTATGGATGGTCGGCACGTCGTTCGTGCTGATCGCGATCGCCCTGCTCTTTCTGCGCAACCAGATCAATCCGATCCTGCAGCTCGCCCATGCCGCCGAGCAGTTCGGCAAGGGGCGGCCGGTCGCGACCTTCCGGCCGCGCGGCGCGCGCGAGGTGCGGCAGGCGGCGCAGGCCTTCATGGACATGCGCGAGCGCATCGAGCGCCAGGTCGAGCAGCGCACGACGATGCTTTCCGGCGTCAGCCACGATCTTCGCACCGTGCTCACGCGCTTCAAGCTCGAGCTTGCGATGCTCGGCGAGACGCCGGAGACGGAGGCGCTGCGCGCCGACGTCGACGAGATGAGCCGCATGCTCGAGGACTATCTCGCCTTCGCGCAGGGCGACGCCGGCGAGACGACGGAGACGATCGACGTCGCGGCCGTTCTCGAGGACATCGCGGAGACAGCGCGGCGCGACGGCGACGCTGTCGAGGCACGTTCGAAGGCGAGCCGCGGGCGCTGCTCGCGCGCGCTCGGCTTCCGCCGCTGCGTCGCCAACCTCGTCGGCAATGCCGGCAAGCATGGCGACCGCGTCGAACTCAAAGCGCGCCATGCCGACGGCTGGCTGACCGTGACTGTCGATGACGACGGGCCCGGCATCCCCCGGAAGAGCGCGAGGCGGTTTCCGGCCGTTCTATCGGCTCGATGCCGGACCGCAACGTCGACAGCGGCGGCAGCGGGCTGGGCCTCGCCATCTCCCGCGACATCGCCATGAGCCATGGCGGCGACATCATCCTCGCCGACAGCCCGCTCGGCGGCTTCCGCGCCGTGCTGATGATCCCGGCGTGAGAGTCGGGAAGGCTTCAAACCTGTCGTCAT
>CAVQJW010000026.1:0-190797 GCA_963712925.1 uncultured Alphaproteobacteria bacterium
CGTCATACGCCATTTTGTCGACCGCGCCGGTGGCGGATTACGCTTTCGGCTATTCAACCGGCCTGGAATGAAAACTCAAAAAGCCATGGGTTAGAAATCAAACATCGGCGATTGGGATGCCGAACTGATCTTTGCCCAAAGACCATGGGCGAGATCGTGCCGCGCTAGCAGGATCAGCCAATACAAGCGCTGGCCCTGATCACCCCGGATCAATTCCCAGTGTTTTGCTTGCGGAAGCCCAAGCGCCGCCACCTTGTCGGACCAATATTTAAGGATCGCGGCGCGAAACGCCGCTTTGTTCATGTCGGAGCTCACCTTCTCCCGCCAACCGGGCGCGAACGTGTCAAATTGCTGATAGTCGTCGTCGGCATAGCGAGCTGCATTGCGTTGGAGATCAGACACGCTAACATGCGCAATGACGTCAATGTTCCTGAGCTTCGCGAGCTCATCGAATAGATCGAATGACAACCGCCCCAAATTGTACGGATCCAGAAAAGCGAGTGTAATCCATATCGGTTCAAGCTCTGAACTATATTTGGTATCGGCTTCGCTTGCAGGCCCCGCAGGGACAACAGGCGCATTTAATTCGGTTAAGCGTTTCGTCGCGGCGACGAGAAGTTCTTCGTCGCCATCGGAGATATTGATAGAGGTAAACGGACCCGGCGACTGAATGCTCTCTTAAAAGCAGCGACAGGGACTACCATCAATGAACTTAGTTGTGTCACGGATCAGGGAACGACCTGGCCCACAAAACGGGTCGATGTAGGCGGCGCCAGTTCCCAAAAAATTCTTGCGACTCCGCCGGATGCGTAGACGTAATCAGTAACGATCTTGAGCTTTTCGAAGCCCAGGAACCAACCTTTTCGACAATTAGCCCGTCATCACCCTGCGAATACTGCTCTGGGTCCCTCTGAGCCACTCTCGTCACCCCTCACTCGCGAAGTCAATTGTGATTTTCGTTCGCGATGTGTTACTGGGAAACTCACGCCACAAACTGCCGTCTAATTTACCGCCACCCTTGCCGTTGTCGGGTGGGTCGACCTTCATTGCCTGCTGTTCGGTGAACCCGGCTCTCCACCACGAACGGATTGTTCTTGTATGTACCCCACTGCTTGAGGAACGGTGCGCCCCGACGCGACGGCACTCGGCGATTGCATCCCGCGCCCATTGCGGTTCGGTCAGGACGAATCAGTCAGAGCGCACACCACTCTCCCCGCCAATAATAAGCCAGTCAGGAGCACAGCCATCAACGGCTAGATACCGAGCGGCCCGATGCGCGGGCTCGTAACTCACGAAATGAATTGCCGCAGGCACGTTGAGAAGGGACGACGCGCGCTGCTTGTAAGCACCTGCGTCTTCCGTTGTCGTCGCCCAGCCAGACGTTCGAATATCCCTGCCTCCAGTCAGCGGGCAGCATCTTGCGGATTTTTGTGGTCGTTTGGTCAAGAGCTGCCAATCCAATTGGTCGCATTCACGAATGAGATTGAACAGATCAGCGCGCCACGCGGGATCGACTTGATTGTCGAACACGTCGGCTAGGGATGCGCAGAACACGCGCTGCGCTCCGTTCTCGGCTTGAAACAACCTTGCTCGGCTGTTCCTCAACAAGGGGCTGCGCCAATAAATTCGGTCGTGCGTCGGCGCGGGTGATTGCCCCACTCGACTTGGCCACTCCGCTTCGCCCACTTTTCCGCGTAGCAAAAGTCGCACGCAGACGGGGCCCCCTTCGCTCGAGCAACTTTCGTGCAGCCAACCCATGGGTTGAATGTCGAATCGGTCCACTCAATCTTCGATCGGCTACCCATGCATCCCACCCTCCCCGGGGGCGCAAACGCACCCTCATGGGAGATTATCGGATAATCTATTAAAAGAACGGACGAAGAACAACAAGTGTTCTTGGCCAGCGACAACAGACGTGAAGAAAGCGACAGCAATGAAGACGCAAACCTCTTCGAAGGAGGAAGAAGCAGAAGCCTCTCCCACTCAACTCATCGATGCCCGCATCGCTGCACTGGGGGATTGGCGGGGCGAGACGCTTGCGCGGGCCCGGGCGCTCATCCGGGAGGCCGATCCAAAAATCGTCGAGGCGGTGAAGTGGCGAAAGCCGTCGAGCCCGCTGGGGGTTCCCGTGTGGGAGCACGACGGCATCATCTGCACCGGCGAGACCTACAAGGACAAGGTGAAGCTGACTTTCGCCAGGGGGGCGGTGCTCGACGATTTTTCGGGCTTCTTCAATTCCAGCCTCGACGGCAACGTGCGCCGCGCCGTCGATTTTTTCGAGGGCGACCGGATCACGCGAAGGCGCTGAAGGCGCTTGTTCGCGCCGCCGTGGCGCTCAACGTGTCGGCGCGCTCGCGGAAGATAGCGGGGGGAGCCTGAGGGCGGCGCCGCGCCGCGCACAAATGGTCCCATGGCGTCGGGAGCCGTCGCCGTGCGGCACCGCCGGCTCCGCCGCCGGCTGCAAGGTCGCGCGGAAAACACCGGAATCCGCCGGCCTTCATGGGCCCGGGTTGACACGACCTACCGATCGTGGGCACGCCGTACCGGCGTCGGCGGTATATCTTCCGGATACGATCGGTTAACCCTAAAGCTTGACGGCGGCTTAACCATCAAAGGGTTAGCCATTCGGCAACAACCAGTTCCGGTTAAGGGAGTCTCGGCCATGCCAGTCAGCTTGTCCGTTGGTAGGGTCCTCGCCGCGGCGATGCTCGTTGGCGCGGTTCTCGTCGGCGGCTGCGCCAATCAGGAGAAGATGCTGAACACCGGGCTCGGCGCACCGCGACGCCGGGAAGCGCGCAGGAGTTCCAGGTCTCCGTCGGCGACCGGTCTTCTTCGACACCAATTCCTCGGCGATCTCGGCCCAGGCGACGCGACGCTCGACCAGCAGAATCCAGTGGCTGACCCAGTATTCGCAATACAGCCTTCACGATCGAGGGCCATGCCGACGAGCGCGGCACGCGCGAATACAATCTCGCGCTCGGCGCGCGACGCGCCACGGCGGTGCGCGACTACATGATCGCGCACGGCATCCGGCGAACCGCATGCGCACCATCTCCTACGGCAAGGAGCGCCCGGTGGCGGTGTGCGACAACATCTCCTGCTGGTCGCAGAACCGCCGCGCCGTCACCGTGCTCAACGGCGGGTGAGCGGCTCCGCGCCACACTTCGCGAATAGCCAAGGCCCGCCGCTCCGGCGGGCCTTGTCATTTTCATATGCAGCCGAAGTTTGGCCGAATTGATGTGACGGGTGTAGGACGCGTGGGAGACTCCCGGAGCTTCCATGACACGAGCGAGCTGGCCGCTTTCCTTGTGTGCCTGTGGTTGCCGCCCGGCGGCGGCGCAGACGCAGCGAGGCGGAAGGCCAGATGGGCCTTTACATCCAGGGCCTTGAGGAGCGCGTGCGCCAGCTGACCGGCGAGAACGAGCGCTTGGCCATGAGGTCAACCAGCTGCGGGCCAGCTCGGCCTGCCGCCGCTGGTCTCGGCAACGGGAGCGGCCGACGGAGACCGGAGCCGTGCAGGGCAATCCCGGGTGGGTCTGAGACCGCGAACAACGCCAGACCGGGAGCGAGCATCGCAGACCGGCGACACGGTTGCCGGCGCCCGACGACCGGCGATACCGCCCGACGGGGCGGGGGGCCGGTCGACCTTTCCACGCTCGCCGGCGGGATGGCCGCGGGGTGCTCAGCGCCGAGTTCGGGGTCCGAACCGCCCTCGAGCGACGCCGGACGGCGAGGTCGAGACCGCCGCGGGCCGCCCGTCGTGCCTCCGCCGACCACGGCGCTCACCGGCTCGCCGCGCGACGAATACGACCTAGCCTACGGCTATATCCTGACCGGCGATTACAATCTCGCGGAGCAGAGTTTTCGAGATGGCTTGCGTCGTTCCCGAGCGACCCGCAGGTGCCCGACGCGCGAATTCTGGCTCGGCGAGAGCTGAGCTGCAGCAGGGCAAATTCCGCGACGCCGCCAACGCATTCCTCGACGTCTACAAGACCGCGCCGGACAGCCCAAGGGGCCGGACGCGCTCCTGAAGCTCGGCATGTCGCTGTCCGCGCTGGGCGAGAAGGACGACCGCCTGCGCGACCTTCACCGAGCTCGGGCGCCGCTATCCCGACGCTCGCGCAATCGATCAAGAGCCGCGTGCATGACGAGGACCCGAAAAGCCGGCTGCTGAGGGGCCGGGCTCGATCGCGAGCCTGTTCGCGCGGCTGCCGGACGGCGCGGACTGATCCTCGCCGTTTCCGGGGGCCCGATTCGACCGCGCTCATGGTGCTGATGGCGAGCTGGGCGGGAACGGCCGCCGGTCGCTTGTCGCCACCGTCGACCACGGGTTGCGCGAGGAAGCCGCGGACGAGGCCCGTCTGGTCGCGGAGAACGCCGACCGGCTCGGCCTTCCCTGGCGGATCATTGAACGTTTCCGAGCAACGACAGGCCGGCAACCTGCAGGACTGGGCGCGCCGCGCGCGCTATCGCCTGCTCGCCGAGGCCGCGCGCGTCGCCGGCTTCGACACCATCGTGACCGCGCATCACCAGGACGACCAGGCGGAGACGTTTCTTCTGAGGCTGGCGCGCGGCTCCGGCGTCATACGGTCTCGCGGCGATGGCCGAGGAAGGATCGGCGGACGGCATTTCACTTGCGCGCCCGCTCCTCGGTCGTGCTCTCGCGACGAGCTTGCGGCGGTCGCAGAACAGTCCGGCCTGCCGCTCGTCGCCGATCCGAGCAACACCGACCTGCGCTTCGACCGCGTGCGGCTGCGTAAGCTGATGCCGCTCTTGGCGGAGCACGGATTGACGCCGGCGCGGCTGGCCGAGACGGCCGGCGGCTTGGGCGCGCCGCGGCGGCGCTCGACCAATATGCAGGGACACTTCTGAAGCGACCGCTTCGCAGTCGATCCCTTCGGCGTCGCGAGCGGCCCGGCAGCGGCGCTGGGTGCGGTTCCCGAGGAGGTCGGCCTGCGCGCGCTGGCGTTGCTCCTGAAGGGCGTGGGCGGTGCCGAATACACGCCCCGGCTTCAGGCGATCGCGCCGCTTCATGCAGCGATCCTGGCGGTCGGCGAGGACGACAGGCTCAAGCGGACGCTTGGCGGGGTCGTCGTCGCCGTCAGCGGCGGGAGGCTTTTGGCGCATCGCGAATGGGGGCGGAGTGGCGTTGCCGACGCGGCGGCTCCGGCCGGTGCCAGCCTGCTCTGGGACCGGCGCTTCCGCGTTGAGATCCCGCGGCTCGGGGGTGCGCTCAAGGTCGGGGCGCTCGCCCACTCCGGGCGCCGGCTTGGCGTGCAATCGGGCGCCCAATCAGCGGAAAAGGCCGCGATCCGGGCGCTTCCAGGGCTATACCAGGATGGGACGCTGGTCGCCGTTCCGGAGGCTGTCCGGGTCAGCGACGACGGCCTTCCGCTCGGCAGCTTGGCTGTTGAGTGCGTGGTCGGCAAGGCGTTCGGAATCGCCTCTCCGCCGCGGATTTCCCTAATATGATCACCATTTCGGCGGCTTCTGGTTGCGGGATGGTGAAAGTGCGGTTCATCTTGGCATCAACGGTGCAAGAACCTATTTAGGCGTATAGAATTTTCGCGGCTGCCCGCTCATCGCCGCGCCGGGGATCGAAACTGAATGAATCAGAACTTCCGGAATTTCGCGCTCTGGGCCGTGATCCTGCTTCTGCTGGTGGCCCTCTTCAACCTGTTCCAGAATCCGAGCGGACAGCCCGGCTCACAGGAAATCACCTATTCGCAGTTCCGCACCGACACCAATGACGGGCGGATCAAGAGCGTCGTTATCTCCGGGCAGGAGATCACCGGCAAATACGACGACGGCTCGCGCTTCCGCACCATCGCGCCGCAGAACGCCGACTACGTGACGCTGCTTGAGCAGCGCGGCGTGACCATCCAGGCGCGCGCCGACGACCAGAAGATGTCGTTCCTCTCGGTGCTCATTTCCTGGTTCCCGATGTTCCTGCTGATCGCCGTCTGGATCTTCTTCATGCGGCAGATGCAAGGGGCAGGTGGACGCGCCATGGGCTTCGGCAAGTCGAAGGCGAAGCTCCTGACGGAGGCGCACGGCCGCGTCACCTTCGACGACGTCGCCGGCGTCGACGAGGCGAAGGAAGACCTCGAGGAGATCGTCGAGTTCCTGCGCGATCCGCAAAAATTCCAGCGCCTCGGCGGGCGCATTCCGCGCGGCGTGCTTCTGGTCGGCCCTCCGGGCACCGGCAAGACGCTGCTTGCGCGCGCCATCGCCGGCGAGGCGAACGTTCCCTTCTTCACCATCTCCGGCTCCGATTTCGTCGAGATGTTCGTCGGCGTCGGCGCTTCGCGCGTGCGCGACATGTTCGAGCAGGCGAAGAAGAACGCGCCCTGCATCATCTTCATCGACGAGATCGACGCCGTCGGCCGGCATCGCGGCGCCGGCCTCGGCGGCGGCAACGACGAGCGCGAGCAGACGCTGAACCAGCTGCTTGGTCGAGATGGACGGCTTCGAGGCGAACGAAGGCATCATCCTGATCGCCGCGACCAACCGCCCCGACGTGCTCGACCCGGCGCTGCTGCGCCCCGGCCGCTTCGACCGGCAGATCGTCGTGCCCAATCCCGACGTGATCGGGCGCGAGAAGATTCTGAAGGTGCATGTGCAGGAAAGTGCCGCTGGCGCCCGGCGTCAATTTGAAGACGGTGGCGCGTGGCACGCCCGGCTTTTCCGGCGCCGATCTCATGAACCTCGTCAACGAGGCGGCGCTGCTTGCGGCGCGGCGCGGCAAGCGCCTCGTCACGATGCACGAATTCGAGGACGCCAAGGACAAGGTGATGATGGGTGCGGAGCGCCGCACGCTCGTCATGACCGAGGACGAGAAGCGCCTCACCGCCTATCACGAGGGAGGGCACGCCATCGTCGCGCTGCATGTTCCCTCGACCGATCCCGTGCACAAGGCGACGATCATTCCGCGCGGCCGTGCGCTCGGCATGGTGATGCAGCTTCCGGAGCGCGACCAGCTTTCCATGTCGCTTGAGCAGATGACGTCGCGGCTGGCGATCCTGATGGGCGGCCGCGTCGCCGAGGAGATGATCTTCGGCGGCAAGAAGGTGACCTCGGGTGCGGCCTCCGACATCGAGCAGGCGACGAAGCTCGCGCGTGCCATGGTGACCCGCTGGGGCTTCTCCGACGCGGTCGGCCGCGTGGCGCTCGGCGAGAACCAGGAGGAGGTCTTCCTCGGCCATTCGGTCGCGCGCCAGCAGAACGTCTCGGAGGAGACGGCGCGCAAGATCGACCACGAGGTGCGCCGGCTGGTCGACGAGGGCTATGACGATGCGCGGCGCCTCCTGACCGAACATGCCGATGAGCTTGAAAAGCTGGCGCAGGGCTTGCTTGAGTTCGAGACGCTCTCCGGCGATGAGATCAAGGATCTCCTGAACGGCAAGCGGCCGGTGCGCGAGGACCCGAGCGAGGATACGACGCCGCCGCGCGGCTCGACCGTGCCGGCGACCGGCTCCGGCAAGCAGCGCCCGGAAAAGGGCGGCGATACCGGGCTTGAGCCGCAGCCGCAGGCCTGACCTCCGCGCGGACCCTCTTTGCAGCGGCGGCCCAGGCCGCCGCTGAAACCATGAGTCACAAAATGTGAGGGCGGTTCACTCACTGGGCGACTATTCTCGCCCGGTTGCCCGCCGTTAAGAGTCGCAGGTGCAAGATCGGGCTTTGCTGAGCCGCCGCCGCGCAAGCTATCCGGTAGGCCGTGTGGGGGAAGCGAATTTGGCTAAGCGCTATTTCGGGACCGATGGGATTCGCGGCCGGGCGAACGGGCTGATCACGCCGGACCTTGCCATGCGGGTCGGCATGGCCGCCGGCATCGTGTTTCGCAACGGCGATCATCGGCACCGCGTGATCATCGGCAAGGACACGCGGCTTTCCGGCTACATGATCGAGAACGCACTCGTCTCCGGCTTCACCTCGGTCGGCATGGACGTGCTCGTCACCGGCCCGATCCCGACGCCTGCCATCGCCATGCTCACGCATTCCATGCGCTGCGATCTCGGCGTCATGATCTCCGCCTCGCACAATCCCTATGACGATAACGGCATCAAGCTGTTTGGGGCGAGCGGCCTGAAGCTCTCCGACGCGCTCGAAGCCGAGATCGAGGCGCTGATCGACGCCGACCTCACCAAGCGGCTCGCCGATTCGGAGAAGATCGGCCGCGCCCATCGCATCGACGGCGTGCAGGACCGCTATATCGAATTCGCCAAGCTCACACTGCCGCGGGCGCTCTCGCTGCAGGGGCTCCGTATCGTCATCGACTGCGCCAACGGTGCCGCCTACCGAGTGGCGCCGGAAGCGCTCTGGGAGCTTGGCGCGGAGGTCTTTTCGCTCGGCGTCACCCCCGACGGCCTCAACATCAACCGCGACGTCGGATCGACGGCGCCGAAGGCAGTGGCGGCGAAGGTGCGCGAGATGCGCGCCGATCTCGGCATCGCGCTCGACGGCGACGCCGACCGGGTCGTGCTCATCGACGAGAAGGGACAGACGATCGACGGCGATCAGCTGATGGCTGTGGTGGCGGAGTTCTGGAGCAGCGAGGGGAAGCTCAGCGGCGGCGGTATCGTCGCCACGGTGATGTCCAATCTCGGGCTTGAGCGCTTCCTCGCCGCGCGCCGTCTTAACCTCCTCAGGACTCCGGTCGGGGATCGCTATGTGAGCGAGGCGATGCGCGCGCACGGCTGCAATGTTGGCGGCGAGCAGTCGGGCCACATCATCCTGTCGGACTTCAGCACGACCGGCGACGGGCTGATAGCCGCCTTGCAGGTGCTCGCCGTCATCCAGCGCGACGGCCGGCCGGCGAGCGAGGTCTGCCGCCGCTTCGATCCGGTGCCGCAGGTGATGAAGAACTTCCGCTACGAGGGCGGGAGGCCGCTAGAGGATGATCGCGTGAAGCGCGCGATTGCCGAAGCGCAAAGCAGGCTGAACGGCAGCGGCAGGCTTGTCATCCGCCCCTCCGGCACGGAGCCGGTCATCCGCGTAATGGGCGAGGGCGACAATGCCGAGCTGGTCGAAGCGGTCGTCAACGACATCGTCGATGTGCTCGGACGCGCGGCCTGATTCCCTTCTGCAGCCGTCATTTCCCGCTGCGGCGCCCTTGCAACGAATCTTACCGAACTATTAACATGGTCGCCGACAATTGATCCGTGCTCTAAATGCACCTCGTCGGCAAACCCGCAAGTCGTGGTCATTTCCGCCACTAGCAATTTGGTAAGCTTAACCGAGACGTTGCTTTAGCTTTCCGATTAAGCGCTCATTAAGCATTTTTGTTTACCACGTTCATCGTCACGGCGGTCACGCTCCGCAATCGGTGCGCCGCTTAATGCGAGAGGACGTGGAATGTTCAGAAAGAGCACAATCGCGCTGGTCGTTTCAGCGGCGGCTGCGACCGCTGTGCCGGCCGCCTGGGCGGCGGACATGACCCCCCCGCCTCCGCCAGTCGTTTTCCATGGCTGGTATCTGCGCGGCGACATCGGCTATGCCAACCAGCAGGTCGACAGCCTCGACAACGCGCTTTACGACACGCTTGATTCGCTTGACGCGGTGCACCGCGACTTCACCGGGGCGCCGTTCCTCGATGCCGGTTTCGGCTATCGCTGGAACAGCTGGTTCCGCACTGACGTTACGGGTGAGTACCGCTCCAAGTCCGAATTCAACGGTGCCGACATCGCGGTTTCCGGCGGCATCACCTATCCCGACACCTATACTGCCAAGAAGTCCGAATGGGTGGCACTCTTGAACGCCTACTTCGATCTCGGCACCTGGCACGGCATCACGCCTTATGTCGGCGGCGGCGTCGGCGCTGCGAATGTCAGGATCGCCGACTTCACGGATATCGGCGTCGGCACGACGGGCGATCCGTCGATCGCCTTCGGCGCCGACCACAACGAGTGGAACTTCGCCTGGGCGCTCTATGCCGGTCTCGGTTTCGAGGTCACGGACGCTCTGACGCTTGAGCTTGGCTATCGCTACATCGATATGGGCAATGGCCGTTCGGGGGACCTCGTTGCCTATGACGGCACCAACACGATCAACAATCCGATGATCTTCAAGGACATCACCTCGCACGACCTCAGGCTCGGTATGCGCTACGCCTTCTGGTAAGGCTCCAGGACCAGTTGCGTTCGAGAGCGCGGCGCCAAAAGCGCCGCGCTCTTTCGTTTGAAGCGCGACAATTGCTCTCGATTGACTTCCGCGTAAGGCTCGCTTAGCCCGGCCAGTGGGACACCCCTCCCCAACGAGGGGCACCTATCTGGAAGGGTAGAGAGACATGATGACGATCGAGAAGCCGGCCGTGCGGCCGGCGAATCCGCGCTTTTCCACCGGCCCCACCGCCAAGCGTCCGGGCTGGTCCCCCGAAAATCTGAAGACGGCAATCGTCGGCCGCTCGCACCGCGCGAAGCCCGCGAAAGCGCGGCTGAAACGTGCGATCGACGAAACGCGGCGCCTGCTTCAAGTCCCCGCCGACTATCGAATCGGGATCGTTCCGGCATCCGATACCGGCGCGATGGAGATGGCGCTCTGGTCGCTTCTCGGCGCGCGCGGCGTCGACGTGCTCGCCTGGGAGAGCTTTGGTCTCGGCTGGGTGAGCGATGTCGTCAAACAGTTGAAGCTTGCCGATTCGCGCGTGCTCGAAGCGCCCTACGGCGCGCTGCCCGACCTTCGCGCCGTCGATTTTGAGCGCGACGTCGTCTTCACCTGGAACGGGACGACCTCCGGCGTGCGCGTTCCGGACGGCAACTGGATTCCGGGCGACCGAAAGGGCCTCACCATCTGCGACGCGACCAGCGCCGCCTTTGCGCAGCCGCTTCCCTTCGACAAGCTCGATGTCGTGACCTTCTCCTGGCAGAAGGTGCTCGGCGGCGAGGCGCAGCACGGCATGCTCATCGTCTCCCCGCGCGCCGTCGAGCGGCTCCTGACCTACAAGCCGGCCTGGCCGCTCCCAAAACTCTTCCGGCTCACTGGCGGCGGCAAGTTGACGGAGGGCATTTTTGCCGGCGAGACGATCAACACGCCTTCGATGCTCTGCGTAGAAGACTATCTCGACGCGCTGAGCTGGGCTGATTCGATCGGCGGGCTTTTAGCGCTGATCGCGCGCGCGGACGCCAATACCGCCACGCTTTCCGCATGGGTCGAGCTCACTGACTGGGTGGATTTTCTCGCCCGCGATCCGGCGACGCGTTCCAACACCTCGGTCTGCCTGAGCATCGTCGATCCGGCGGTGACGACGCTCGATGCGAAGGCGCAGGCGGCGTTCGCCAGGTCGATCGTCGAGATGCTCGATGCGGAGAGCGCTGCCTACGATATAGGCTCCTATCGCGATGCGCCGCCGGGTCTTCGCATCTGGTGTGGCGGAACCGTGGAAGAGGCGAATTTGAAAGCGCTGCTTCCCTGGCTCGACTGGGCATTCGCCGAGGCGAAGGCGGGGCTCCGCAAGGCGGCCTGAGAAATCCCGGCCGGGCGGCGGCCGCCTTCTTTTCCGAACAACTGCCGCGCCGTGCGGCGATGCCTCTAAAGGTAAACACCATGGCTCCTCGTGTGCTCATTTCCGATGCGCTGTCGGAGACCGCCGTCAATGTCTTCCGCGACCGTGGGATCGAGGTCGATTTCCAGCCGGAGCTCGGTCCCGACAAGGAGAAGCTCGCTGCCCTTATCGGCGAATTCGACGGACTGGCGCTTCGCTCGGTGACGAAGGTGACGCCGAAAATAATCAGCGCCGCGAACGGGCGGCTGCGTGTCATCGGCCGTGCCGGGATCGGCGTCGACAATGTCGATATCGCCGCCGCGACCGCCGCCGGCATCATCGTCATGAACACGCCGTTCGGCAACTCCATTACCACGGCGGAGCATGCGATCGCGATGCTGATGGCCTGTGCCCGGCAGATACCCGCGGCCGACCGGTCGACGCAGGCCGGCAAATGGGAGAAGTCGAAGTTCATGGGCGTCGAGATTACCGGCAAGGTGCTCGGCATCATCGGCTGCGGCAATATCGGCTCGGTCGTCGCGCGTCGCGCGATCGGGCTTCAGATGCACGTGATCGCCTTCGATCCGTTCCTGTCGGAGGAACGGGCGGCGGAGCTTGGCGTGGAAAAGGTGGAGCTCGGCGCGCTCTTCCACCGCGCCGACTTCATCACCCTGCACACGCCGCTCACCGACAAGACCCGGGACATCATTGATGCCGCGGCGATCGCTACGATGAAGGACGGCGTTCGGATCATCAACTGCGCGCGCGGTGGACTGGTCGTGGAAGAGGCGCTGCGCGCGTCGCTCGACAGCGGCAAGGTGGCGGGTGCTGCGGTCGATGTCTTCGCCGAGGAGCCGGCGAAGCAGAACGTGCTCTTCGGCGCGCCGAATATCGTCTGCACGCCGCACCTCGGAGCGGCGACGACGGAAGCGCAGGAGAACGTCGCGATCCAGGTCGCCGAGCAGATGGCGGACTATCTGACCACCGGGGCGGTCAGGAACGCGCTCAACATGCCCTCGATCAGTGCCGAGGAGGCGCCGCGGTTGACGCCCTTCGTCAAGCTCGCCGAGCAGCTCGGCTCGTTCGCCGGCCAGCTTACGGAGAGCGGCGTCAAGACGATCCGGCTCGAATATGAGGGTGCCGTCGCCGACATGAATGTCCGGGCGCTGACGGCGGCTGCGCTCGCCGGCTTCCTGCAGCCGGTGCTGCAGACGGTGAACATGGTCTCCGCCCCGGCCTATGCGAAGGAACGCGGCATCCGCGTCGAGGAGACGCGCCGCGAGCAGGCCGGCGCTTATGAGAGCTATATCCGCCTGACCGTCGTCACCGACCGGCAGGAGCGCTCGGTGGCGGGCACCGTCTTTTCCAATGGCAAGCCGCGCATCATCCAGATCAAGGGCATCAACATGGAGGCGGAGCTCGGCCCGCACATGCTCTATATCACCAACCGCGACAGGCCGGGCTTTATCGGGCGGCTCGGCACGCTGCTCGGCACCAAGGGCCACAATATCGCGACCTTTCACCTCGGCAGGAAGGACGCGGGCGGCGACGCCATCGCGCTGGTGGAGATCGACGGCGATGTGCCGCAGCAGACGCTTGCCGCGATCGTGGAACTTGAGGGGGTCGTGCAGGCGCGGCATCTCGTCTTTTGAGGGTCAAGTCCTGAGCCAAAAGAGGTTATAGAGCGCCACGCCCCGGCGAGAATGCCGGGGCGTTCTCGTGTCCGGATACACCAGGGCTCTTAATGGCGAATGTGGTGGTCGTCGGCTCGCAATGGGGCGACGAGGGAAAGGGCAAGATCGTCGACTGGCTGTCGGAGCGCGCCGATGTCGTGGTGCGTTTCCAGGGCGGCCACAATGCCGGCCACACGCTCGTCGTCGACGGCGTCACCTTCAAGCTCAGCCTGCTCCCATCCGGCGTCGTGCGCTCCGGCAAGCTCGCCGTCATCGGCAACGGCGTCGTGCTCGACCCGCATGCCCTGATCGCCGAGATCGACAAGCTGCAGGGGCAGGGCGTGGAGGTGACGCCGGAGAGCCTGCGCGTTGCTGACAATGCGCCCCTGATCCTGTCGCTGCACCGCGATCTGGACCTCCTGCGGGAGGCTGCCGTGGTTCCGGGCGGAAAGATCGGCACGACGGGCCGAGGCATCGGGCCGGCCTACGAGGACAAGGTCGGGCGGCGCGCCATCCGATTTATGGATCTCGCCGATCTCGGCACCCTGCCGCAGAAGATCGAGCGGCTGCTCGTCCACCACAACGCCATTCGGCGCGGACTGTCGGAACCCGAGATCGATCCGGCCGCGATCTTCGCGGAGCTTGCCGCCGTGGCGGAGCGGCTCCTTCCGTTCATGGATACGGTCTGGGCGCTGCTCGACAAGCACCGGCGCGCCGGCGCCCGCATCCTCTTCGAGGGCGCGCAGGGCGCGCTCCTCGACATCGACCACGGCACCTATCCCTACGTGACCTCGTCGAACACCGTAGCCGGGCAGGCGGCGACCGGATCGGGGCTCGGGCCGGACGCGATCGGCTACGTGCTCGGCATCACCAAGGCCTATACGACGCGGGTCGGGGAGGGGCCTTTCCCGACCGAACAGGATAACGAGGTCGGCCGGTTCCTCGGCGAGCGGGGGCGCGAATTCGGGACGGTGACGGGCCGCAAGCGGCGCTGCGGCTGGTTCGACGCCGCGCTCGTCAGGCAGACCGTGAAAGTCTCAGGAATCCAGGGGCTGGCCTTGACGAAGCTCGACGTTCTGGATGGGCTCCCGGAAATCAAGGTGTGCGTCGGATATGAGCAGGGCGGCGCGCGGCTCGACCGGTTTCCAGCACTCGCCGCAGCGCAGCGCGCGGTGGTCCCGGTTTACGAGACGCTGGAGGGGTGGGAGGAATCGACGGCCGGGGCGCGCTCCTGGGCGCAGCTTCCAGCGCAGGCCGTCAAATATGTCCGCTATATCGAGGAGCTGGTCGGTGCACCGGTTGCCTTACTTTCGACCAGTCCAGAGCGTGAGGATACGATCCTTGTCCGCGATCCATTTCAAGATTAACCCTTTTTCCGGGGCTTGAGGGTTAGTAAAGTCCAAACCATGCCGGATTATGCGTCGATCCTCAGGCGGTCGGTTGCCGCTCTCCCAGACCCGACAACGGAGATGCGGGAGGCGGTCTATCAGCGGGCCCGTGCTGCGCTTGCACGCCAGCTGACGGCCGTCGATCCGCCGCTCTCCGCGCGCGAGATCGAAAGCCAGCACCAGGAGCTCGAGGACGCGGTGGTGCGGCTCGAGGCCGAGTACGCGCCGCAGGAAGCGCCGGCTGAGGATTACCCCGCGCCGTCCAAGAAGGACGACTTCTTCTATTCCGCGCCGCAGAAGCCGGCGCCCGAGCGGCACCCACCACCGCCGCCGCCGACCAATAGCTTTGCCGCGGAGGCGCCGGCCGGCGCAGCCTACGAAGACGACGACGAGGATTACGAGGAGGAGGAATACCACACCTCGCGCGTACCGATGCTGGTCGCGCTCGCACTCGTCATGCTCGTGGTGATCGGCGGCGGAGCCTATCTCTACGCTGAGCGCGGAACGCTCTTCAGTTTCCTCGGCTCGAGCACGACGCCGGATCAGGTCGCCGATGCCGGGCCGGTGCGCGTGCTCGCGCCCGACGCTGAAGCGACTCCCGACAAGAGCGGCGACCGCCTCACCAACGGAACCGAGCCGCCGCCGGCTTCGACCGACAATTCCACCGTGTCGTCGACGACGTCCACCACAGGTCCGGCTCCGGCGCCGACGCCGAGCCCCAGCGACGAATCGCAGGTTGAGAACCTCGCGAGCCTGCAGAACCAGCCGACGAGCGGCATGGACGAGCCGGAAACGACGCTCGTCCAGCAGCGCGCGATCTACTACTTCCAGGGTGCCGAGGGGCAGGCCGGGCAGGCGAGCGACGGCACCGCGACCTGGGCGGAGGTCACGAAGGACGGCCATCCGGCGATCCAGGCGACGGTCCATATCGCCGAGCGGGACGTGACGGCGACCGTCACCATCTACAAGAACTACGACGCGTCGCTTCCGGCGAGTCATCTGGTGGAGGTGCAGTTCTCCGGCTCGCTGGCTGACAGCCCGATCCTGCGCGTTCCGGCGCTGGTCTTGAAGCAGACCGAGCAGGCGCGCGGCCAGCCGCTTGCCGGCGCGGCGGTGCCGGTCACCAACGAGCTCTTCTGGATCGCCTTGTCGAACGCGCCGGATGACACCGCGCGCAACATGCAGCTCCTGCGAGAGGGATCGTGGTTCGACATCCCGATCCTCTTCACCGACCAGACGCGGGCGCTGATCACCTTCGAGAAGGGCGTTCCCGGCGACAAGGTGTTCGAGACGGTGATGGCGAGCTGGACCCCGGCTTGAGGCGCTATCGATCGTTCAGCCGTCGGCGCGCTCGCCCCTTCGTAATCCGATCCAACTAAGCGCCAGCCAGCCCCGCCACGTCGCGGCTTCGCGACCAGCCCTATCTGCCCTCTGTTGCCGATTCGCTGCTCTGGGCGGGGAGCGATGGCGTTGCCGTCGCCGGCCGCGGACGTTCCGCCAATCGCAGGAATCGGGTGGCGCCTGTCGCGCGGCGCCCCTAGATGGCCGCATGACCACCATCATCGCTCCGAGACTCGACGGCCGAAGCTGGGCACTGCTCCTCGCGCTGGGGGGCCTATGGAGCGCATCCTTCATCTTCATCAAAGTCGGCGCGGCGGAGCTGCCGGCCTTAACGCTGGTGCTCGTGCGCGTTGGCCTCGCCGCGCTTGCGCTGCATGCCTACGTGCTGCTGACGGGCAAGCGTTATCCGAGCGACCCCGCCATCCTTGCCCGCTTCGTCGCGATGGGGCTGACCAACAACGTCCTCCCGTTCATCCTCATCGTTTTCGCGACGCGCCGGCTCGGCGCCGGCGGCGCTTCGATCCTGAACGCCACGACGCCGATCTTCGCGCTTGTCATCGCGCACCTCGCGACCGCCGACGAGAAGATCACGGCGGCAAAGCTCTGGGGGATATTGCTGGGCGTCGCAGGTGTCGCCGCGATGGCGGGGCCTCAGGCTGTTGCCGGGCTGACCGGCAATCTCGCCGCGGTCGCGGCGATGCTCGTCGCGTGCTTCTTCTATGGGCTCTCGGCAGTGCTCGGTCGCGCCTTCCGCGGCATCGACTCGACCATCTCGGCGACATTCCAGCTGACGGCGTCGACGCTCCTGCTTTTGCCGATCGCGCTCATTGTCGACCGGCCGTGGGCGCTTGCGATGCCGAGCAACGCGGCGCTCGCTGCGGCGGTCGGACTGGCGCTCGTCTCGACGGCGCTCGCTTACGTGCTTTTCTACGCACTGATCCGGCGCGCCGGCGGCACCAACATGACGCTCGTCACGCTGATCATTCCGGTCGGCGCCGTGGTGTTCGCCTGGCTTCTGCTCGGCGAAGTCTTCACGCTCAGCGAAGCGGCGGGAATGGCGCTGATCGGAGCGGGGCTCCTGGTCATCGACGGCCGCGCGGCGCGCGTCTTCCGACGCGCGCCGCCGGCAATCAAAGCGTAAGCGGCAGGGGCCTTGCGGAGGGCCGGGCCCGACCTCTAAGCCGGGCTAGGCGCCATCAGCGCGGCGCGGCCGCGGTCACGGTCCTTCGTCGCCTTCAGCATCGCCTTCTGCACCTTCTCGAAGGCGCGCACCTCAAGCTGGCGCACGCGCTCGCGCGACACGTCGAACTCCTCCGACAGCTGCTCGAGCGTCAGCGGATCTTCGGCGAGCCGCCGCGCCTCGAAGATGCGCCGCTCGCGGTCGTCGAGCACGCCGAGCGCGTCGCTCAGCATGGCGCGGCGCTGGCCGAGCTCTTCCTGCTCGGCGACCACTTCCTCCGGCGACTCGCTGTCATCAGCAAGCCAGTCCTGCCACTCGCCGGACTCGCCCTCCGTCGCGCGGATCGGGGCGTTGAGCGATGCGTCGCCGGCGAGCCGCCGGTTCATGGAGACGACTTCTTCCTCGCTGACACTGAGTTTCTTCGCGATCTGCTTCACCTGGTCGGGGCGCAAATCGCCCTCGTCGAGCGCCTGGATCTGGCTCTTCGCCTTGCGGAGATTGAAGAACAGCCGCTTCTGGTTGGCGGTCGTGCCCATCTTCACCAGGCTCCAGGATCTGAGGATATATTCCTGGATCGCTGCCTTGATCCACCACATCGCATAGGTCGCGAGCCGGAAGCCCCGCTCCGGATCGAAGCGCTTCACCGCCTGCATCAGGCCGACGTTGCCTTCCGAGATCACTTCACCGATCGGCAGCCCGTAGCCGCGATAGCCCATGGCGATCTTGGCGACGAGCCGGAGATGGCTGGTCACAAGCTGGTGCGCCGCGTCGCGGTCGCCGTGCTCGTGATAGCGCTTGGCAAGCATGTACTCTTGCTGGGGCTCCAGCATCGGAAATCGCCGGATCTCCTCCAGGTAGCGGGTCAGCCCTGCCGTCGCCGGACTGGAAGACCGGTATGTTGCCTTTGGCCATTCGTCCATCCTTCCGGGCTGGACCGGCGCCGAACGCGTGCCAGCCTGCCCTTCTTGAGTCTCCACATTATCACGCCGATTTTGCGACTGCGAAAAGAACGGCTCTTCCGCTAAACGACGTGTTTTCGGAACAGTTCTACCAAATTGATCAAATCTGCTGGCCAATCCGCCTCAAATTGGAGGTGTTGGCCCGTCCGGGGGTGGTCGAAGCCAAGGAGCCGCGCATGCAGCGCCTGGCGGCGAAATGCCTTCACACCGGCCTTCACTTCCGCCGGAAGCGCTTCCGCCTTGGTGAGGAACCCGCCCCCGTAAACGGGGTCCCCGATCAGCGGATGGCCGATATGCGCCATATGGACGCGAATCTGGTGTGTGCGGCCGGTCTCCAGCCGGCAGGTCAGGAGGGCGGCTGCACGCCCGAAGCGTTCCTTGACCGCGTAGCGGGTAACCGCCGCGCGGCCGCCGGTCCGGGCAACAGCCTGTTTCCGTCGGTTCCTTGGTCATCTCGAATGAGGGGGGCATTGACGACGCCCATATGGGGATGCGGGACGCCCCATACAAGGGCGTCGTATTCGCGGGAAAGCGGACCTTTCCTGCCGTGATCGGCGAATTGGGCGGAGAGGCCGCGATGCGCGAGGTCGTTCTTGGCGGCCACCAGGACCCCGGACGTGTCCTTGTCGAGCCGATGGACGATGCCCGGCCGCTTGACGCCGCCGATGCCGGAAAGGCTGTCGCCGCAATGGGCGATCAGCGCGTTGACCAGCGTGCCGGTCTCGTTGCCGGCGCCCGGATGCACGACCAGCCCGGCCGGCTTGTCGAGGACGAGGATGTCGGAATCCTCATAGAGGATGTGGAGCGGGATCGCCTCCGGGCCGGGCTCGGCCGGCCACCGGCGCGGGCAGGCAAGCAGCGAGTTCCTCGCCCGCGCGGACCGTGCGCGCTCGGATCGGCGAGCGTCATGCCGCCGCTCGCGACATGCGCCGCGCCTTGATCAGCGCGCTTCGGCTTGCATGCGCGAGAGGCCTTCGGCGTTGCGCGCCAGGTAGCTGTCGAGCCGCTCGCCGGCCGCCGCGGGCTCGACCCGCAAGCGCCGTTTCTCTATGGGATCGGCCATGACCGCACCCGATCAGATCGCAGGACGAGGCGCCGCTCGATCCCGCAGCGGCACGGCTCAGGCGCAAGCTCGTGCGCCTGCTCTTCGTCTCCGGCGGCATCATGGTGCTCGGGCTTATCGCGGTCTTCGCCGCCATTGTCTACAAGCTGAACGACGGCGGGAACGCGACGCGCGGCCACGCCCCGGGCGCGCCGGTCTCAGCCGAGATCGCAGTTCCGCCCGGCACGGAGATCGTCGGAACGGCGCTTTATGGCGGACGGGCGCTCCTGACGCTTCGGGCCCAGGATGGGACGACCTCGCTTCTTCTCGTTGACCTGAAGAGCGGAGCCGTCCTCGGCCGCTACACGGCCAAGCCGCAATAGCTGGCGCGCGCCTCGACTAAGGCCTTGCGCGGAAACCGCAATTCGCGGCGAGCCCGCGTTGCCTCGGCGAAATCGCGGCTTACCGGGGCGTTTTCGCTGGATATGCAAATCCGCTCCGCTCGGTTGCGTTGCGTTTACGAGTTTATGTCTATTGTCGCTCGATTTCGTGTGATCCGCGGGCTTTTCGCGCGTCACCGACGCCGCTGACGTTCAGCAATATCGGTAGCTGTCGAGGAGATGAGGGGCTGACAATGAGTACACCGGATTTTACCAACGAGGCCTCCTGGCGTGGCCAGATGCTCGCCGGACAGGTGGGCGTCAGGCAGTCGATCAGTGAGCTGGGCTTTCTGATCGCCGGCCTGTTCCTGGCCTATCTCCTGTCGGAATACTGGCCCGGCCTGGCGATTGTGGTTGCCGCTGCCATGTGCGCCGGCGCGATCTTTGCCGTATGGCGCGAGGCGCGCGTGGGCGTGAAGCTCAGCGAGGCGCTGTCGAGCGAAACCAAGATGGACGAGCCGTCGAACTGACGGCGGGGCCGCGCGGGCCCCTGTCACTTCAGTCTGACTTGCGCGGCGCGCGGCCGGGCGCTTATATGCCCCCGCGCGCCGCTCCCTTCGTCTAGCGGTTAGGACGCGGCCCTCTCAAGGCTGAAACAGGGGTTCGATTCCCCTAGGGAGCGCCATGCCGCGATGGTCCATTCCGGACACATAGGTGACGGTTTATTCCGGAGACATGGGTAACACCTTTGCTCCGAAGGGGTTGGCGATGCGGCTCCAGCCTGCAGGTCTCGTCGTCGAAGTAGCCGAGATCGTAGTGCATGAAGCTGACGAGCCATAGGCGGTCGTCGACCTGGCGGATGCCGACTTTCTGGCCGGCGAAGACCTGGCTGAGATTGATCTTTCGCCGCTTGAGGCAGATGCGGCCGCACGTGGTGACGGTGGCTTCCTTGTCGTGGAAGGGATAGTCGAGCTCCGGCAGGCCGCGATAGGGGCGGGTTGAGGGCGCGTAGTGCTCGGCCGGGCAGGCCATGGCGAGCGCCTGGTGCGGCCGCTCGGTGTTGTAGCAGGCGATGAAGTCGTCGAACCTGGCCTGCTGCCTGAGCATGGTCTCCGCCGCCGGCCTGGTGGTCTCCAGCTTCAGGGTGAGGTGCATGCGCTCGTGGCGCCCGTTCTGCTGCGGGTTGCCGGGCTTGATGCGCTCGATCTCGATGCCGAGCCTCAGCCACCAGACGGAGAGCTTGGAGAGGTTGAACAGCGCATTGGGGCTGGCGAACGGCACGCCGTTGTCGGTGCGGATGGCGCGCGGCAGGCCGAACTGTTTGAAGGCGCTCTCAAAAACCGGGAAGGCGGTGGCCTCCTTGGTGCTGGCGAGCGCCTCGCAGGCGATCAGGTAGCGGCTGGCATAGTCGGTGATGGTGAGCGGGTAGCAGTAGCGCCGGTCGGCGAGCATGAACTCGCCTTTGATAGTCGGCGCACCACAGCGCGTTCGGCTCCCTGGAGGATGACAGCGGCGTGCCTGTCGCTCGGTTGCGCCGCCGCTTGCGGCGCTTCACCAGGCCATGGCGATCGAGCACCGCGTGCACCGTGGAGATCGCCGGCCGCTGCACCTCCGGATAGAGCCGCGCCAGCCGCTCCCTGATCTTCGGCGCGCCCCAGGCCGGCCTCTCCCGCTTCAGCCGCACGATCAGCGTCTCGATCTGGAAGGGCAGCTGGTTGGCGTGCCGGTAGGGTCGGCGCGAGCGGTCGGTCAGCCCCTCAACGCCGCAGTCGCGGTAGCGCTCGTGGATCTTGTAGCCGGTCTTGCGCCGGCGCTTTCCTCGCCGCCGAAGCCGAGCGATCCATCGATCAGGCCGGCACTGAACCATTTGAAGCCCACCGGCACCTCAATGAGCTTGCGCCCGAGCTTCGCGGTTGCGCGGTCGATCATGTCGCTGGAGACGACGGTCTTCCCGACGGCGCTGTCACCGCGCCAATCCGGACGATTGGCATAGAGATAGGCGATCGGCGCGGTGAGAAAGCAATTCGGATTCATCAGGCCGCTCGACGGGCAGACGATGCCGTGGCGATCCGCGTCGGTATCGTTGGCGAAGGCGATGTCGAATTTGTCACGCATCGCGATCAGCCCCGTCATCGCATAGGGCGATGAGCAATCCATTCGGATCATCCCGTCCCAATCGACGGTCATGAAACGAAAGGTCGGATCGACGGCGTCGTTCACGACCGTTGCGGCGATGCCGTATCGCTCGATGATCGGCTGCCAATACTGGACGGCCGCACCCCCCAGAGGATCGATGCCGATGCGCACGTCTGCCGAACGGATCGCTTCGAGATCGACCATATTGGCAAGGTCGGCGACATAGTGGCTGATGTAATCGTGGGCGTGGACGCAGGCCGCCTTGCGCGCGCGTTCGTAGGGAATGCGGACGACGCTATCGAGCTTGTCGTCGAGAAATTGGTTCGCGGCCTTCTTGAATCCATCCGGTGATGTCGGTGTCGGCCGGCCCGCCATTGGCAGGGTTGTATTTGAAGCCGCCTTCGTCGGGTGGATTGTGCGACGGGCTGATGACGATCCCGTCCGCCAGCCCGCTCTTGCGGCCGCGATTGTGGGTGAGGATCGCATGCGAGATCACCGGCGTCGGCGTGTATCCACCATGCTCGTCGATCATCGTCTCAACGCCGTTCGCCGCGAGCACCTCGAGAGCGCTGGCAAAAGCGGGCTCAGACAGCGCATGCGTGTCCATGCCGAGGAAGAGCGGTCCCTCGGTGCCGGCGTGGCGGCGATACAGGCAGACCGCCTGGGTGATCGCGAGGACATGCTCTTCGTTGAAGGCGGCGTCGAAGCGCCGAGCCGCGGTGCCCCGATGTGCCGAAGGCGACGCGCTGCGCGGGGATCGCCGGGTCTGGCGCAAGCGCGAAATAGGCGGTCACGAGTCGCGGGACATTGGCCAGCAACGATGCCGGAACCGGCTTGCCGGCAAGTGGGCTTATGTTTTCCGCCACGTCAGTCCTCGCGAACTCATCCGAGAACGACCCGCACGCCGTGCGTCGCGCCGTCGTCTACGAGTGGAATGAGAAGGTCTCCTGCGCTCGTCAGCATTTCGCCGTCGAGCTTGATTGCCAGGATGCCGCGGCAGACGCCAAGCGGGTTCTCCACCGTGATCTCATAGAGCGAGGAGCGATAGCGGAAGGTGATTTCGAAGCTCGGCCATCCGTGCGGTATGCAGGGATCGAGCACAAGATTCGTGCCCTGGACGCGGAATCCGAGAACCCATTCCAGCGCCAGACGGTAGAGCCACCCAGCCGAGCCCGTATACCACGTCCATCCGCCGCGCCCGACATGCGGCGGCATGGAATACAGGTCCGCGCAAACGACATAGGGCTCGACCTTGTAGCGCGCCATTCCGGAGGGGCTGTCGGCGTGACGAATGGGATTGAGCATCGACAGCAATTCGCCCGCTTTGTCGCCGTCGCCCAGCATGGCGAATGCCAGCGCGGTCCAAATTGCGCCATGCGTGTACTGCCCGCCGTTCTCGCGGATGCCGGGCGGGTATCCTTTGATATAGCCGGGATCGCGGTGCGGGATGGTCGAAAGGGGGGGTGAAGAGCAGTGAAAGCTTCTCGTCGCGCCGCACGAGGTATTTGTCCACCGCCGACATGGCGCGCGCGGCGCGTGTCGGCTCCGCGGCGCGCGAAATGACGGCCCAGGATTGCGCGATCGAATCGATGCGGCACATGGTGTTGCGAGACGGAGCCGAGCGGCGAACCATCGTCGAAATAGGCGCGGCGGTACCAGTCGCCGTCCCATGCCTCAGCTTCGAGGGATTCCTTCAAGCTCGCCGCGTGCCGGCGCCATTCCGTCGCGCGCTCCGGAGCTGCCGTGGAGCTCGGCGAGGTTCGCGAAGGAAATCAGCGCTGAATAGAGAAACCAGCCGAGCCAAATGCTCTCGCCGCTTTCCGCCTTCGCCGACCCGGTCCATGCCGTCGTTCCAGTCGCCGGTTCCCATCAGCGGCAGGCCATGCGTGCCGGTCGCCAGACTCTTGTCGAGCGCCAACGCGCAATGCTCGAACAGACTTGCCTTTTCGTCGGAAACCGTTGGTTGGAAGAATGCGTCGCGCTCCCCGTCGCGAAGCACCGGTCCTTCGAGGAAGGCAACCATCTCGTCCAGCACCGCAAGATCGCCCGAAACCTGCACATAGTGCGCGACCGCATAGGCCAGCCAGACCCGATCGTCGGTAACGCGCGTGCGGATGCCACGATCCGATTCCGCCAGCCACCAGTGCTGGACGTCGCCCTCGACGAATTGCCGTGCCGCGGCCCGCAGCAGATGCTCGCGCGCAATATCGGGACGCGACACACAGAGCGCCATCACGTCCTGCAACTGGTCGCGGAAGCCATAGGCGCCGCTGGCCTGATAGAAGCCGGTGCGCGCCCAGATGCGACAGGCGAGCGTCTGATAGGGAAGCCACCGGTTCAGCAGAATGTCGAGCGAACGGTCGGGGGTCTTCACCTGTACGGCGCCGAGGATCTCGTCCCATTGCTTCGTGACTTCGCCGAGCACAGCATCGAGATCAGCGTCGCGGTACTTCGTTAGCAGCGCCTCGGCCTCCGGCCGCGTCGCCGCCTGACCGAGGAAGAAGACGATCTCGATCGTATCGGTGTCGCCCAGGATCACGTGCGTTTGCAATGCGGCGCATGGATCGAGTCCCGCGCCCGCCTTATTGGAAAGTGTCCCGTTAGCGAGACCCAGCGGCTGCTCGAGGCCACCGTCACGACCCAGGAATTCCGTTCGGTCACATGTCCACGTCGTTTGCCGCCCGTTCAGATCCACGAAGGCGACACGTTCACCGAACTGTTCGCTCCACGGATTCTGCGCGAAGATCGCGCCGGTCTTCGCATTGACCTCGGTTATCACGAAGGGCGCGGCCGCGGCGCGGTTCGCGCCAAGCACCCATTCGACATAGGCGGTGACCGAAAGGCGTCTTTTGCGACCCGATTGATTGGCAACGACCAGGCGTGAAATCTTGATCGGATCGTCGACCGGCACGAATTGGAGAAGCTTGAGCGATATCCCGTGCGCGGTGTGTTCGAAGCGACTGTAGCCCTGTCCATGTCGCGCTGAATAAGACGAGGCCTTCTCCCGTATGGGAAGCGCGGTCGGCCCCCACACCTCGCCCGTCTCCTCGTCGCGCACATAAATCGCTTCGCCGGGTGCGTCGCTGACGGGATCGTTCGACCACGGCGTGAGCTGGTTCTGCTGGCTGTTGATTGCCCAGGTGAACCCGCTGCCGTCGGTCGAAACCTGGAAGCCGAACGATGGGTTGGCGATGACGTTGATCCAGGGCGCGGGTGTGTGCTCATTGCCGCTCAAGATCGTCAGATATTCACGGCCGTTGTTTGCGAAGCCGCCGGTCCCATTGAAGAATTCCAAATCCGGGAGAGCCAGGGGCGATTCCGCCATCGCGGTCGAAGGTAGTCGCCGGCGCGGCAGCGACGTGTGGTCGATCTTGCGTTTATGTGCGCGGTTTATCTGTTCGCTCAGCGGGCCGCGATTGCCATGCAGCACGGCACGGGCAGTTGCCGGAAGCAGGGCTAGCGCCTCCGGCGACATCAGGTCGGCGCGCAGAACGAACACGACGCCACGCGCATCGTCGCTCGCGATCCGGGGCATCGATTGGTTCATCCGCACCAGCCCGTCGAGCTCGGTCTGGAAGTCCTCGGCATAGGATGCGGTGTGCTCATTGAGGATTACCAGATCGACGGCGAGCTGCTTCAGCCGCCAATATTCGTGCGCGCGGAGAAGCTGTCGGACGAGTTCCAAACCTTCGTCGTCATCAATGCGAAGCAGAACGATGGGCAAGTCTCCGGAGATCCCATGCGCCCATAGAGTGGACGCCTTGCATGCGCCGCGCTTGAGGACATCGGGGGGCGGGCGCAGGGTGGGATCGGAATAGATGGTATGATTGGCAAGACGCTGAAATAGATGCGCCTCTTCGGTGCTGATACCGTGATGGCGCAATTGCATCTGCGCCTGCGTCCAGACGAGCGTGGCGGCCCGTTCGAACGCCATGGAATCGTGGTGCTTGTCGGCGAGATCGAGCACGTCTTCGCGAGACGAAGCGACCATGGTCCAAAACCCGACGCGCGCGGTCGCGCCGGGCGGGATGCGTACATGGCGGCGCAGACTGAAGATCGGGTCGAGTACTGCACCGGCGGTGTTCGACAGCGGCCAACCGTCGGCGATGGCCGTCGGCGTGCGAACCGTCTGCCCGCGCCCGAGAAAACGCGCGCGATCGGTCTCGAACTGGACGTCGCCCGTGCTTTCGCCTTCGACGACGGCGAGATGCGCTGCCCAGACCAGCGGATCGCCGGTCGATCGCTGCCGGCGCGTCGCGAGAATTGCGCCGAGCTCGGGCGCGAACTCTGTCTCTACGAATAGCTTGGCAAAGACCGGATGTGCCACATCGTCGGCTTGCCGCGCCAGGACGAGCTCCGCGTAGGATGTCAGTTCGATTTCGCGCGTGCGGGCTCCGTGGTTGGTGATTGAAACCCGGCGGACCTCGGCGTCATCCTCGGACGACACCATGACTTCCAGGGTCGTCGTGAGGGTGGCGTCGTGCCGGATGATCTCGGCCCGGTCTTCGGAAAACGTTACCTCGTAGCTGTCGGGCTCGACCACGCTCGGCTGATATCCGGCCGACCAGGCCTCACCGCCATGCACGTCGCGCAGGAAGATATAGGAGCCCCAATCGTCGCGGGTGACGTCCTCACGCCATCGGGTAATCGCAATGTCGCGCCAGCGGCTGTAGCCCGACCCTGACGCGGTTACCATTGCCGAATAGCGCCCGTTCGACAGGATATGCGTGCGTGGGATGCGCGAATGGGCGGAGGTGTAGTGGCGCTGGATCTCGGGAATCAGGCTCGCAATCTCCGCCGCCTGCGTGGTCTGTTCCGGCGGCGGCCGCGCAACCGCGATATCGCGCGGCATGCGCTCCTGCAGAAGAAGCTCCGTCGCCCGCACGATGGGTTCGGCATGGAAGCGAGCGCGCATCGCACCATCCTGGAGCGCGTTCGCGATGGCCACCAAGGTCATACCCTGGTGATGCGCCATGTAGGAGCGGACGATCGCAAACTTCGCGCCTTCGGGTAGGCGCGCGGGCGTGTAGTCGAGCGCCTCATACCAGCCATAGTCGCCGCAGGCGCCGATGCCGGCCATCCGTTCATAATTGCGTGCCGCGGCGGCGGGATCGATCATCGAGGCGAGACCGCTCGCATAGGGCGCGATGACGATGCTCTCGCTTAGACCGCGCTTGTACCCGAGATCGGGAACGCCGAAGCTCGAATATTGATAGGTCTGCTCGATGTCGCGTGCGTTGTATCCGGACTCGGACATGCCCCAGGGCACGCCAAGCTTATTGCCGTACTCTTCCTGCCGGTGAACGACCAGGCGGTTCGTCTGCGCCAATAGGCTGCTGGCCGGAGCACGCATCACGAGCGACGGCATGAGATATTCGAACATCGATCCGGACCAGGAAATCAATGCTGATCCGCTATCGATCGGCGTCAGAGTGCGTCCCAGACGGAACCAGTGCTTGGCGGGCAGGTCGCCTTTGGCGATGGCGACGAAGCTCGTGAGCCGCGCCTCCGAAGCGAGAAGGTCGTAGAAATTGGAGTCGAGGGCACTGTCGGCGCTGCGATAGCCGATGGAGAGAAGCTGTCGACCTGGATCGAACAGAAAGGCAAAGTCCATCGACATCGCCATCGACGTGGCGAGATCAGCAATCGTTTCGAGACGATGCACCACCGATTGCCCGGCACGCATGGAGTGTTCCAAGGCGTCCGTCAGGGAGTCGACGCTTTCATGCGATCCGCCGTGTTCCAGGTGGCCCGCCAACATTTGCAGCACGGCTTCGCAATGTGCGGGCAACATGGCGAGCGTCGGAACGGTGTTGAGCATCTGTGCGATCTCGCCGCTGGGCGAAGCGCAGCCGGCCGGAAGAGTCGCCCAGGGCGCCAGCAACTCGAAGTCCCGCCGATGTGCCGCGGCGGTCGCGTGCAAAGCCTCCGCCCAAACGACAAGTTGCGCGTCAGCCGGTTCGCCGCGTTCGTGCGAGCACGCGCGCGTGCGCTCGGCGAGCGTATCGGCCTCCTGGACCAGCGCCGCCAGGTGCCGCGGCGATGCCCGATGGATCGGACGGCACGTGTTGAAGCGATGCTGCAAAGGCATCGATGGCGGAGCTCAGTGCCGTATGTGCGGCGCCGGTCGCCGGTGCCTGTCGGCATGTCGACGCGTCGCTTCGCGTAGCAGTGCCAGGCTGTCTTCAAGCCCCAAGATCCAATTCGGATTGCCGATCGGCGCTGCGTTGATCTCGCGGCAGGCGTTGCCGAGCGCGATAAGATGACCGGCAAGATTGCCGCTATCCACCGAGGAGATGTATTTCGGCTCCAGCGCACGCAGGTCGCTCGGTGTCGTACCAATTGTAGAAATGGCCACGAAAACGCTCCAGCTTGTCCAATCGTCGCGAACGTGGACTCCAGCCGCTCCAACGCACCGAGCGTTCCCAGCCAGCCGAAATCACGCGCCGCGACGATCGGACAGAAGATAGAGGCCGATATTCGTGGGCGAGGTGCGGTGGGCGATTACCGGCTTCGGGTCTTCCTGAAAATTGTCGGGCGGAAGCATGTTGTCTTCCGCGGTGACGAATTTCTCGAAGAAGCGCCAGGTGCGCCGCGCAATGAGCCGCAACGCCAGCGCGTCGCTCAGGCGTGACCGACAGATGGCCGGCCGCGGGCGGCGGTGAACTCGCCCATCGCGCGGCAAGCGGGGACAGCACCCACAGGGCCGCAAACGGTGCCGCGATCGGCCATGTCCCTTGGCCCGAGAAGTAGAGAGCCGACCGCTGCAAGCCCCACAAATGCGGCGCTCGCCGCGATCTGCGCAGCGAGAGTGCGCCGGTCGAACTCACTATCGTCATTGCTCTGGCTCGAGGTGACCCATTCGAGCAGATGGCGGCGACGGATGAACAGGCGGAACAGCGTGCGCCCCATCGCATCGACCATCACCCAGGCCTGATGCGAGAGGAAGGTGATGAGGAACGCGCTCTGCAAAAGGCCAAGTTCGAAGTCGCCGCGCAGCGTGTGCAGTGGGACCGCAGCGAAACGCCCGTTCGGCTCGGCACGATCCCCGCAATAGCTCCGAGCAGAGGCGGCAGCGCGATGGTGAGGAGAATGTAGACGGTCCATAGCTCGGCGACCGCGATCGGCTGCAGCCAAGCGATGAGCATGGCGAGGAGGGCGGCCGGCGCGGACAAGGAACGACGCAGATTGTCCAGCAGCTTCCAGCGTCCCATCAACGGGATCGCGGTCTTTCCGGATCCGCTACGGTTCTTGCCGCCGAACCCGAAAATCCACGGCAGCAACTGCCAATCGCCTCGCACCCAGCGATGCTGGCGCGCCGCGGCCACGTCGTAGCGCGAGGGGAATTCCTCGACCACCTCGATATCGGAGGCCAGGCCGGCGCGCGCGAATATCCCCTCCAGCAGATCGTGGCTGAGGACGGCATTTTCTGGAATTCGTCCCTCCAGCGCCGCCTCGAGGGGGTCGACCTCGTAGATACCCTTGCCGCAATAGGAACCTTCCTCGTAGAGGTCCTGATAGACGTCGGAAACCGCGAGCGCATAGGGATCGAGCCCGTTGGGCCCGGAAAAGACGCGCTGGAAAAGCGATCCCTCGCTGCCAATCGGCAGCGACGGGGTCACGCGCGGCTGGAGAATTGCGTGGCCTTGCACGACCAGACCGGCGTGCGGATCGAAGCGCGGCCGGTTAAGGGGATGCGCGATCTTACCGACCAGCCGTTTGGCGGTCCCGATCGGCAGGCGCGTGTCGGCATCCAGCGTAATGACGTAGCGGATGCCGGGCGGAAGCAAGGGCGCATGGCCGTCGATTGGCATGAACGTCGTGTCAATCGCTCCGCGCAGCAGGCGATTGAGCTCGTGTAGCTTGCCGCGCTTGCGTTCCCATCCGATCCAACTTGCCTCGCCTTCATTCCAGACACGTCGCCGATGAAGGAAGAAGAAACGCGCGCCGCCCGTCGCCGCGGGGCCATAACGCGCGTTCAGCTGGGCGATTCCGCTGATCGCGGCATCGAGAAGGACCCCGGTCGTCTCGCAGCATGCTCGGTGGCAGAGTCGCCCCAGTCCGACAGCAGCGCGAAGATGAAGTTGTCGTCCGGGTTCGAAAGGTGATGAACCTCGAGCCTTTCGACCTGTTCTCGTATCGCGGGAACATTCGTGAGCAGCGTCGGCACGACAACGATCGTGCGCAAATCGGCAGGGATGCCCTCACGAAGTTCCAAGCCCGGCAGGCGCGTGGCGCCTACGCTCTGGGTAAGGGTGCGGTTCACGACCGCGACGGCGACGTCGGAGGCAGGCACCAGGCCGATGATCGCAAGGACAAGAAGCGTCCAGCCGCCGGCTCCGGCATGCGCGGCTGCGAGCAGCGCGAGAGCGAGAACAATCGCGGTGGCGAGGCCGAGCATGCCCACATAGCTTGCGACCCCAAGACTGGAATTGAGACGGAAAAGCCGGGTGCCGAGCGGCACGCGGCAGCGGAGTTCCTTCTCGAAGGCAGGGCGGCCGTCGGCGATCAGATAGTATCCAGGGTCGCTTTCGGGGCGCGCGGCGAAGTCACATCCGTGCCAGGGCGAGGCGCGCTCTTTGGCAGCCACGATCGTACGCTTGGCGACATCGGTCTCATCGAGGCCGGAGCGGCGCGCAAGATCCTCGACCGCGCGGCGGTAAAGATCACGGGTGGGGAAATCCATCGCCGCGAAGCCGCTGCCATTGCGCAGGACTGCGTCGACCGAACTGACGCTTTCGAAGAACTCCGCCCAATTGACCATGGATACGAAGCGCATGCTTGTGATCACGTTGCGCACGGTCACGTTCATTGCGCTTTGGTGCTGGACCTCGTCAGCGGACGACTTGGTCCGTTGTCGTTCCTTCCGCGCCCAGCCTGGCGTTCAGCCAGCGCAGAGCCGGCGTGGCGTTCGGATCGCGGTCGCGTAGACGTTGCGACAATTGCGCGGCGAACGCCGTCGACCACGGCATCTTTTCGAGGCTGGACAGGATCCTGGCGACCGACTCGGGATCGCGATCGGCCGTTCCGAGAATTCGATCCGCAAGTTCGTCGGCAATTTGGCCCACAGACAGTCGCGCCCTGATCGCTTCGGAAAGACGACGCAGATTCTCGACCAACGTAATGCGCAGGGTGATAGAAATCGCCCAAAGCTCGCCGATGGTCAGCGGCTGCACGCGCTGATAGGCCTCCACAGAAGCGGGTCAGTTTTTGAACGTCGAAGGCGCTGTCGGTATGGGCGACAAGGGCCCAGGCGATGCCAAACACACGCGGATAGCCTTGCAACGGTCCGTCCGCCAGTTTCGGAAGCAGGCGATAGAAGCCCGGCGGAAGATCGTTCTTGATCTCGCGAATCTGCTCGTCGACGACATGGAAATTATCCAAGCAGCCATTCCGCCGCAGGCGTAATCGGCCGATGAGCAAAGGTCGTCCGGGCGATTGCGCGATAGGTCTCGGTCAGGACTTTCGTGTTGTCGTAGAAGCCGCGGCTCGAGCGGATGTCCCGCCGTAGTCTTTGGAGCGAACACGCTGCGCCGTGGCAAGGCTCTGCGCGTGCTGTTCGAGGCGCTCGACACTGAAAAGCTCGGCGCGAATGGGGGGCTCGAGCGGTGCGGCAGCGGCGTCCAAGAAGGAGCGAGCGCGTAGCGAAGTTCAAAAGTGAATATCCGCCACGTTGTGAAGGCCACGAGCGGCTGAGTCTCCAGCTGCGCGCGGACGGAGCGTCTGCCGGATGGAGACAAGTGTCGATGTGAGAGCGGTGAGCAACGACGGCGTCAAGCGAGGCGGAGGGCGACGACCGCCTGCGTGATGGCAGCCGCGCGTCGTGGCCCTCCCGCGCGTAATTACGCGCAGCTGCGATCATCTGCGTGTCTTCCTCACGAGGCCACCAACGGAGTGCTCTCTCCGGGGGGAGCAGAGGAGGGCGGGCGCCATTCGCGCTGCGCGGCTTGCCGGTCTCGTCGAGAAGCTCGAGAAACGGCTTGATGATGTCGATCGGCATCGGAAAGATGACGGTGGAATTCTGTTCGGCGCCGATCTCAGTCAACGTTTGCAGATAGCGTAACTGCATGGCAGCCGGAATGCTGGAAAGGATCTTGGCGGCATTGACGAGGGTTTGCGACGCCTGGAATTCTGCCTCCGCATGAATGATTTTGGCGCGCCGGTCGCGCTCCGCTTCAGCCTGCTTGGCGATGGCGCGTACCATGTTTTCCGTGAGCTCGACGGTTCTGATCTCGACGTTGCTCACCTTGATCCCCCAGGTTTCGGTCTGAGCGTCGAGGATGCTCTGGACGTCGGCGCTGAGCTTCTTTCGTTCGGAAAGCATCTCATCGAGCTCGTGCTGGCCGAGCACTGCGCGCAGGGTCGTCTGGGCAAGCATGTTCGTGGCGGGAAGATAGGACTGAACCTGAATGATCGCGCGCTCGGGATCGACCACGCGGAAGTAGAGGACCGCATCGACTTTCATCGAGACGTTGTCACGCGAGATCACATCCTGGCTCGGCACTTCGATGACCTGGATGCGCAGATCCACCCGCACCATTTCCTGGATGAACGGAATCTAACAGGACAAGGCCCGGCCCTTTGACCGCCTGAAAGCGCCCCAGAGTGAAGACCACCGCCCGCTCGTACTGACGCAGGATTTTCACGCTCGCCGTGAGCAGGAATAGGGCCACGATCAAGACGATCGGGATGACATAAAGAAGCGAGAAGGGCATGGTGTTGCTCCTTTCGGAACGAGGGCTCCCGGACACTCATCCTGGATGCGGCGGCAAAGCCGCCGAAAGCGGCTCTGTCAGAGTTAGGATTCGATGTCAGAGACGGGGCCAGATCGCTCCGGCTTGTTTGCTGACTTCTGAGCCTAGAAATAGGCGCTCCCGTTGCCACATCGGTAGGCTCGGAAATTACCTAGAGACGATGGGCCAGCGGCAGCCGACAGCTCGACCGGATGCCAAAGTATCCGCGAGCGAAGATGTGCTGCCCGTCCAGACATCCTCCGGCTTGTCGTCGCGCCGGCGCGTTCAATAGCGCCTTTCGGTGGCGCAATGAATTGACCTCGCTGCCCATAAAGAATGGAGCAGGGGCCGGCATACGGTCCCGGCCGCGGCTCCATTCGGAAAGCCCCGTTAACGATGTTAGAGCATGCAGTCGTGTCGCATCCCATCATAGCCGAGATAGGTATCTGACCGACGATTATAGGACCGGTAGCGGTCCTCGCAGGCTGCGACGTGCGTGCTCCCGGCGCTGCCGTTGAGCGATTGAACCGGTAATCATCCAGCGGCGAAGCCGAAAAGCCCCGCGACTGCGTTGTCGGCCCCGAAGTCATGATGGCGATAGTGGTCGCGGTACCATCCCTGATAGTGCGTCTCGGTCCCAGCTGTTGTGATTGCGGCTCCAATCGCTGCAGCTGTTGTCGCGGTGATTGCTGCAATAGTTCTGGACGTAGCGATCCTGCTGACTGAAACGCGAATGGTCCCGTGGGCCGGCCATTGCGCTGGTGGTGATTGCGCTCGTCGCGAGAACGATGGCGGCGACGGCGGTGCTGAAGGTCTTGTTCATGGTTGACTCCTTGTTTTCATTCTGAAGCGGCGCGCCCACGGAATTGTGGTCGAGCCGTAGTTGCGGTTGGGGCTCATTTTCGGGAATGCATCCGACCGGCCTCTTTTCGGGCAAGGTCAAAGACATTTCGTCTCTAGCGCCAAGCCACCTCCGCGGCGGGAAGGCGCAAAAGAACCGTCGTGTTGACGCCGATTTGCCGGCCGATGGTGAATCGTGCGGACATGCGGCGCGGGCGAACCGTCGGCCGTCGACAGGCACGACGCGTCGATGTTCGGCCAGGTCGCGCTGGCGCAGTCGCGCGTATGAGGAAGATCCCCCTTGACGGGACGTGCCGCGGTAGCAGCGCCCACCGGATCGATATTGGTCATCAGCAAAGCGAACGCGTTGTCGATCCGGCCGGTGGCAATATCGACTCCGCCCGTGTCCGTGGCGGCGCTTGCAATCGAATTGGATGGCACGGCACGTGAAGCGCCTGGAGCGAGCGGAAAGGAAATCGCGACAGCGAAAATCAAAATGTCAAGAGTTTTGACCATAACGTCCTCCCGCCGAAGCACACCACCCGCGATTATCATGAATCACGCATATGGGTACGTGTGTAGACATTGTAAAGAGGAATAGCGACGTCCTATTTTGTAAATATTTACGTCAGATTGGAACTATTTGGGGAGACGGTGGTTGAAATGTATACCTGTTCATCGTGAATAACGTTTGGTGTAATCATGATCAAATTGAAATTCTCGCTCAATTTCGCTGGCGGAATGGCTTTCGTCATCCTGGGCGCAACGTTTATCGGCGTAATAGGGATCGCTTAGGTCAGGCTTTGACTGCCGTTTGTGAGCAATCGTGCACTTCGGCGTGGAGAAGCGGTCCGAGAAGCTTGTCTCGAGGGGCGCTGCCGAAGACAAAGTACAACTGCCGCGAGGGCGCGCGGGCGTTAAGCAGTAGCGCCGCCCGATTCCGTCCGGCCGGCCGAAATTATCGTCCGTCAATCGGCGCGGTCCTCGCCATATCGCGAAAAGAGACGAGCCGGCGGCTCTCTTCGTCCCACAGCGTTTTACGTACGCAGCGGAGGCTCTGGAGCAGCGTAAGCCGCTTGGCGGCTGCCAAGCGTGGGTGATCCCGCATCACGCGCGGCAGCCGGTAGTACGGGATCCGGCTGCAGAGATGATGGACGTGATGCACGCCAATATTGGCGGTGAACCAGCGCAGCACGGGGTGGCAGATCGTAATGCGAGCTGCCGTAGAATGCCGCTTCATGAAAATTCCAGCGCGGGTCGCGGTCCCAGAAGGTGTCCTCGAACTGGTGCTGGACGTAGAATAGCCAAACGCCGATCGAAGCTGCGAGAATCGTGATCGGCAGGTGCACCAGCAGGAACGGCCCGAGCCCAACCAGCCAGATCATCGCCGCGACAAGAGCCGCGATGGCGGCGTTCGTCGCCATTGTGCTGAGCCAGGGCCGCCAGCCACCGCGCAGCATTCCTATCGGCAGCCGATGCCGCAGGATGAAGAGATACGCCGGACCGGCCCCGAACATCACGATCGGATGCCGGTAGAGGCGATAGCGGAGCCGGCGCCATCGGGATAGCGCCAGATACTCGCCCACCGTCAGCGTGTCGATGTCGCCGATTCCCCGACGGTCGAGATTGCCCGAGCCCGCGTGGTGGAGCGCGTGCGAGTACTGCCAGTAGTCGTAGGGCGTCAGCGTCAGGACACCGATCGACGCGCCCTACCCAGTCGTTCGTGCGGCGCCGGCGAAAGAACGACCCGTGGCCGCAATCGTGCTGGATCATGAAGAGGCGCACGAGGAGGCCTGCGGCCGGCACGGCGAGCAGCAGGGTCAGCCAGTAGCCGACGCCGAGGCTCAACCACATCAAAGTCCAGAGGACGGCAAACGGAACCGCCGTGACAGCGAGTTCGAAGACGCCGCGCGCGCCGTTCGGTTTGCGATAGGGAGCAAGCATCTGGGCCAGCTCCCGGGGGTCGGGCATGGCACGAAGGGTCGGCGAAGGCGCTTGATTCATTGCGACCCAGCCTTCGCTTTCAGCCGCTTCTGGGCGGCAGCTCAAAGCCGCCCGGTGAGAAGCAGGACGACGACGATGATCAGGATGATGCCGATGACGCCGACGCCGCCGTGACCGAAGCCGTAGCCGTAGCCGCCAAAGCGGCCGCTGAAGCCACCAAGCAGGAAGATGACGAGGATAATGACGAGGATGAGTCCGAGAGACATGATTTATCTCCTACGGCGACGCACCGAACGATGGCGCCTTTGTCTGTGCGCCGACGAGGAGCGGCGCGGAAATTGGCTGAGCTATTTCGTCTCGATGGAAATGCCGCCCTTACCGACGCTGATATCGATGCCGGCGGTCTGCTGCCGCTCCTGATAGAGGAGGGAGCCGATGACCGCAGTAGCGACGACCAAGGCGCCGATGACAAGGTAAAGAACGTTCCGACTGACGGGCATTCGCCTATTTGCCTTTGAGCGCGTCTTTGATGCCGCCGACAGCGTTCTGAACTTTCCCGTCACCTTGTCGGCATTGCCATCCGACTGAAGCTTGCCGTCGCCGACCGCCCTGCCGACCGCCACCTTGAACTTGCCTTTGATCACCTTCGCCGATCCGGCGAGTCCGGTCCTTGTCCATGATCTCTTTCGCTCCTTAGTTGATGACGGGAAGGCCTCGCTCATCGCCTCAAAGGCGATCGGGCATCTCCGTGCATCGCATGCGTGCTTGCTGTCACCCTCAGCCCGAACGCGGCGTCGCCGCAGACTGCGGAAGGTATGTGCTGGGTATCAGCCGAGCTATTCTGCCGCAAAACTTCGCGCGGAAGCCCGATGTCGATGCATGATTACGCTAATCGACGGTGCCGCGGCAGGCTCGGAAACTACCTACCAGGCTGTTGAAGAGGGCGAGTAGCGCGCGGCGCGACTGTCTGATTCACTCCGATCGTCGGGTTCGGGTGGACGGGGCGGAGACGAGCGTTCGGGGGAACTGTTTAGCTACGTGGGTCTTGAGGCGCGCGTTCGGGCGGACCGCTTCGGGCGATACCGATTGCAAACGAGGCGCTTGCGGCTCCGGCAGTTGAATTCGCCGTCCTTTATGCGCCGATCGGACGGCCGTCGATCGCGCCGAGGGGCGCGCGGGCAGAAATAAGCCGTCGCAGCGGCTCGGGACGATGGGGGGCGGTGATCGTCTCCGAGGCTGCTGCGACGGCTATCCGGGTGAGCCGGATCTCTATGCGCGGGCCGCTTGGGTCCGCAGAATTCGTTCGGCCAGCTATTCGCTCCGCTGCTACGGATGCACCGCGACACCGGCAACCGTCATCGCATCCATGCGCGACAGCGTTGACGTCGTTCCGACGCGCGTCTCAATGACGACGCTCGGCAGCGTTGTCGTGGGTTCATAGGCGACGTCCATACACTCCGCCTGCTCGTCGCCAGAGAGGCTCGCGCAGCCGGGCGGCACGAGAAGATCGCCTTTTGCCGCCATCGGGACGCTGACCGGCGCGGTGGTCGGCATACGCGCCGCGACATCGAAGGCCGTGTCGATGCGCCAGCGGGCGTAGCTAGCCGCGTCGGTCGGAAACCCCATGGCCGCCTCTGCGCTGCCTGCGACGATCGACGCCGCGAGCGCGAACATCTTCCTCGTCTCGGTGATCATTTGACGCTCCGTAGGCCCGTACGGGGCCTTGTTGCCGTGACGTCTACGCGGCTATTGCTTCATCTGGTGACAGCGAGCATGTTCTGCTGAAAAGCTTCGCTCGGAAGCCTGATGTCAGTGTACGATTACACTGATCGATGGCAGCGCGGCAGGCTCGGAAACTACCTAGCTAGGGGCTTTTGAGAAATAGCCTGCGGCGCGACTGTCCGATTCACTCCAATCGGGCACTTGGGAGGTACAGTAAGCTGGAGGCACGCACTCCACCAGAGGCGGGCGCGAAGGGCACCGGGCAGGCCGCCGCAAACTGCCTTCGTGGAGAGCTTCGGCCGCCTGCGCGACGAACTCATGAACGAGACACTGTTCACCTCGCTCGGCCATGTTCGCGAAGCTCTGGCCATCTGGCGGCTCGACTACAACACGGTCTGACCACATAGCCGCCTCGGCAACCTGTCGCCCGTCGAATATGCGAAACGCTGCATTGCAACGCCGAGCCATTACGGCTCAAATGAAGCCGGGCTTCTATCCATCGCTGGATGAGCCCCGGGCTCACGTCATGTTCTCCCGCAGTCTCTGTCGAGAAGGCGATGATTGGGTCACGTGGGATCAAGGCCGCAGGCATGCGAAGCCGGAGTGCCGATCGGCGCGCCCGCCATCGGCTCCGGCTACCGACATGAGCACCGAGGAGTGTGCCTCCTGGTAGCCTTGCTCCCACCGCTTGATCTCGGGCATATTGGTATCAGTATAGTCATGCATCGACATCGGGCTTCCGCGTGAAGTTTTGCGGCTCTATCCCGGCGAGTGATCTACTAAGTAGATTCCGACGCTTGTGATCCACCCATCCGGACTTATATGCAGGAGGCAAGCTTCTCCACTTAGATTTTGGAGGACATTATGACCACTATCCTGATTATCGTCGTGCTTTTCTTACTCCTCAGCGGCGGCGGTTACTACGGATTCCGCCGGCGCGGATAGCGGAGAACGGAATGCCGGCCTCGCTCTCATCGTGAAGTTGGGGCATTGATGGCTTCATTCGGTATCTTCAGGAGATTTGTCATGTCTTTATTCCGCAACGCAGGGGCGCGGCTGCTCGCGATATCCACGCTCACGGCTTTGAACCTTGCGACCGTGGCCCAGGCACAGATGTCCGGCCAAGGTCAGGAGCCTGGTCAGGGCGGTGGCATGATGGGGGAAGCTGGGGATGGGGCATGGGTAACGGAGGTTACGGAATGGGCGGCTACGGAGGGATCGGCGTGCTTGTGATCGCTCTGGTCGTTCTGGGTATTGCTGTGATGGCGTTTCGCCGCCGCACGCCATGAGCCGCATTATCCCGCCAAATTGCCAGTGTCGGGAGGTCTCATGAAATACTATCCCACTGCTATTTGGTCGGTCGCTGCTTCTTCCGCCGCGCATGCTAGCTCCCAACGCGTCGATCATTGCCGAGCAGCGGCAAGTGCCAATCGAGCCAGCGCTGGAAGAGACTTCGTCCCGGTTTTCTGCATGATCGAGGCGCGATGGTTCTCCACGGTGCGCTGGCTGATACCGAGGTCCGCGGCGATGTTCTTGCTCGGGTGGCCGGCCAGCACCATTTCCATGATCTGGCTCTGTCGCGCCGTTAGGCTGGCGATGCGTTTCGCCGCATCCTCGTGCCATGCGGACTGCTTGGCCGTATCCTTCGACTGTTCAAGCGCCCGCTCGACGCTGGTGATCAGTTCGTCGCGTCCGATCGGCTTCTCGATGAAATCAGAAGCGCCCGCCTTCATCGCCTGTACCGCCGTCGACACGTCACTGTTGCCGGTGATCATGATCGACGGCAGCTGATGGCCGGCATCATGCAGTTGCTGCAGCAATTCAATCCCGTTCATCCCCGGCAGATAGGCGTCGATCAGCAGACAGGCTTCGCGGCCCGGACGATAGGCTTCGAGAAAATCCTCGCAAGAAGCGTAGTCCGCGACGTTGCGGCCGTCTTCCTCAAGCACGCTGCGAATCCCCTCGCGCACATGGCTGTCATCGTCGACGACGAAGATGACGGGCGCCCCCTTGTCAGCCGCGCCGGGAGCGTTTGGGGCAAGAGGAGGATGCACGGCGGGTCGTGACGGTGGCAGGAGACGCTGGATGGTTTCCGTCAGCTCTTCGAATTTGACCGGCTTGTTCAACTGGACGCAGTCATGCAGCGCGATAGCGCGCAGCGTGCCGGTCGAAATGTCGCCGGTCAGGATCACCGCCGGGATCGCGCGCACCGAGCTTTTCACGCAGCTTATCGGTCACTTGCAGCCCATCCATGCCATTTGGCAGATTGTAGTCGGCGAGGATGAGGTCAGGTCGGATCGCTCCTCTCGCCGCCCAATCCAGTGCCGCGATGCCATCCGGCACCGCCGCTGCGTGATGCCCCTCTTCGCCGAGGAGGTGTTCGAGCAGGCCGCGCAGCTCGGGATCGTCCTCGACCACCAGGATCGCGCCAGTGCGGCGAACTTCTTCGACAGTTGCGTCAACTCCGCCGTGGCGCTGGCGTGAATGCGGCGGCCATGCCTCTTGCGGCGTGAGCTTGTACCTCAACGGCGAAGGCCGAGCCCTTGCCCGGCTGCGAGCGAACCGTGACCCGATGGTCGAGCAATCTCCCCAGGCTTTGCACGATCGAGAGACCGAGGCCGAGGCCCCGGCTCCTTTCCCGCGCGGCATTGTCGAGCTGATGGTACTCGTCGAAGATCGCCTGAAGGTCCTCGGCGGGGATGCCAACGCCGGTATCCCAGATCTCGATGCTCAGCTTTCCTCCGCGCCGGCGGCAACCCAGCAGCATCTTGCCCCGCCTGGTATATTTCAATGCGTTCGAAAGCAGGTTGCGGATCATCTGCTCAAGCAGACGCGGATCGGTCTCGATCGTCAGGCTGCATGGGACTACGTGCAGGACGAGCTGCTGTGCATGCGCCTGATAGCTGAACTCGTCCCGCAGTCGGTCGAGCAGATCGTTGATCGGGAAGCTGACCACTTCGGCGCGGACGGTGCCTGCCTCGATCTGGTTTATGTCGAGCAGCGTGTTCAGCATGCCCGACATCGCCCCCAACGTCTCGTCGAGTCGCGCGACCAGCTTTTTCGCCCTGTCTCCCTCCACGGATCTCGCCAGCAGCGACTGAAGCAAGGCGAGCGTCTGCAGCGGTTGACGGAGGTCATGGCTCGCCGCGGCGAGAAAGCGCGATTTCGCGAGCGTGGCCAGCTCCGCCTGGCGCTTGGCCGCCTCCAGCGCATCCGACGCATGCCGCCGGTCGGTGACGTCGACGAAGGTGATGACGACGCCTTCCACCCCGTTGTCTTGGCTATGGTAAGGCAGGACGCGACGGGTGTACCAGGCGCCGCTCCGAGCTTCGATCTCCTTCTCGACCGGCGTGAAAGTATGCAGCACCTTTTGGCATCGATCAGAAGCGCGGCATCGGCAGCAAGCGAGCTGAGGTCGGCGAGAGGTCGTCCAATGTCGCTGGGAATGACACTGAAGAGCGCCTTGGTGGCCGGAGTGAAGAAGCGAATATTGAGATCGGTGTCGAGGAAGAGCGTCGCAACATCGGTGCTGTAGAGCACGTTCTGCAGATCGTTCGAGGTCGTCCGCTGGCGGTCAAGCGTCTCCTGCAGCTGGCTGTTGAGAGCGGTCAGCTCCTCGTTGAGCGACTGCAGCTCCTCCTTGGCGGTCAGCAGCTCCTCATTCGTCGACTGGTATTCCTCGTTGACGGACAAGGCCTCTTCGTTGATCGCCTTCTGCTCTTCGCCGGAAATCTCGAGGTCGCGGATGGCGGCATGCAGCTCGATCCGCGTGGCTTCGAGTTCCTGCTCAAGCTCCGCGACCCGCGGAACATTCTGCGGCTCGATCGAGGGGTCTCGGTTCTGCTTGCGATCCGGCTCATCGAGGAAGCAGATCAACATGAGCTCCTCGCCCTCACTGAGGACGGGCTGTATGACGATGCTGAACGGACTTCGCCCGCCATCGTGGTTTGTCCGGCCACGGCGACGACCGTGCGCGCGTGCTCTTGACTGGCCCGTTTGATTGCGACGCGGAGCTTGCTGCGCATGTCCGGGTGCGCGATGGCGAGCAAATCATGCGTCGGGTACCCCGGCGCGACGCTGCAGAAAGCGATCTATCGGTCCGAGGGAATAAAGGCACTCGTGCTTGTCGTTGATCAGCACCGCGGCCGGCGCATAGGCCTCCAACACGAGCCGCCGGCAAAGGGCGGCGAGCGCCGCTTGGCGAGAGTGAACCGAGCCTTGCGTCGGATTTGCCGGAATACGCGCGCCGTCGGAGGCGCTCCTCGAAAAGCCGAACTCTCCCAGCCGCCTATGACCAATGTGCCGATAGAGTCGCGCCGCCTTAGAAATCATCTCGAACTGCCCGTCGGACTTGGCTATCAACTCCGAGCCGCCAAGAAGCAGGAGGCCCCCCTCGCGCAATGCGAAATGGAAAAGCGAGATGACCTTCGCCTGTGCCTCGGGGCGCAGATAGATCAGAAGGTTCCGACACGAAACGAGGTCGAGACGCGAGAATGGCGGATCGGCCAGGACATCCTGCACCGTGAAGACGACAGCCGCGCGCAGCTCGGACGAAACCCGGTAGCCTTGATCCTCCTTCGAAAAGAAGCGCGCCAGCCGCGCCGGCGAAACATCCGCCTCGATCGCCTCCGGGTAGAGCCCTTCTCGGGCGCTCGCCACGGCATCCGGGTCGACATCGGAGGCAAAGATCTGCAGCTTCACGTGGCTTTTCGCGGCCGTGATCTGCTCCTGGAAAAGCATGGCGAGGGAATAGGTCTCCTCGCCCGTGCTGCACCCGGCCACCCAGATGCGGATCGGGTGATCGTGCGTCCGGCCGCGAACCAGATCGGGCACGATCGTCTCCGCCAGGACCTCGAACGCCTTCGGATCTCGGAAAAATCCAGTCACATTGATGAGCAGGTCCTTCGCAAGAAGGTCGAGCTCGCTTGTGTCGCTGCGCAGAATCTCAAGATACCGGTTCACGTCATCGATCGCGATCGCCGCAAGTGCCATGCGCCGCTCGACGCGCCGCCGCAGCGTGCCCTCCTTGTAAAGCGAGAAATCGTGAGGGGTCTTGGTGCGCAGAATATCGATGATTTCAGGCAGCCAATCCTGTGCTCGTTTCTGTGGCGACGGCATATTCTGAGCGCCGCCTGCCACCTATTCCCGCGCGGTACCTCAAGAGAGCCTGCGGGATTTCCGCTACCGGAAGCACAAGGTCTACGGCGCCGGTCGTCGATGGCGCTTCGTGGCATGCCGTCATAACCGGCCTCATCGGGGTCTTGCGCAATGACCAGCCCGCCTTTTTCCTTCACGGATTTGAGGCCGAGGCTGCCATCGGCTCCGGTTCCCGAAAGGATCACGGCGATGGCGCGGGGGCCGCACTCCGCCGCGAGCGACTCCAGCAGGAAGTTGAAGGGCAGGCGGGCGCCGTGACGCGCCTGGGGTTGCGAAAGGTGGAGAGCGGCGTTGCCGACGGAAAGATAGGTTCCAGGCGGGATCACATAGAGGTGCTCGCGCTCGACGAGCATGCCGTCCGTTGCCTGCCGCACTGTCATTGCCGTGTGGCCAACGAGCAGGTCCACCATCATGCTCTCGTGGGTCGGATCGAGATGCTGGACGAGGATGAAGGCCATCCCATTGCCGGCCGGCAGTGCGTCGACAAGCTTCGTGCAGGCTTCGAGACCACCTGCCGAGGCACCTATTCCGACGATAGAGAAATCCCGAGAAGATCGAGGAGTCTCGCGCGTTGGCGCGGGACGCCGACGCAATCGCGCTCGGGCCGCTTTGGCCGGTTGTGGACGCCTATCTAGCATTGCATCAGATTTGACCATCGAATCCCCCCGGCAGAGACGGCGAGGCGATCCAGCAAGGTCAATGCGAGAGGCGTCACGACGCTATCACGGTTTCTCGACAGCAGAGATGTTGAATTCATTAATTCGGCGTAACCTTTTGTGTGGCATTCCCCCGCGGGCGTAGCTCCAGCGCGATCAGCCTAGGTAGTTTCCGACGCTGCTCGCGGCCGTCCTCACCAAATATGGTCGAAGTTCCAAACTCGGTGATCGGACCTCCATAGGTCGGGTCCGGAGATCGATCCGCATGTTCAGGTGAAGCGAGCGGACGCGCGCGTGAGGCGGCGGTGACGTGAGCGGATAGGGGGCAAGAAATGAGTGCACTGCGCGGTGGAGATCAACCGCTTACACCGGCCGATAGCTCCCAATGCGTCCGAGCGACCGAGTTCGATGCGCTTCACACTTCCACTTTGGCCGGCGCTCGCGCCGCGTCGGAGTTGCGCGATGAAATCGAGGTCTGGGTGAACGAAGGCGGCGCCGGAGGCGAAGAGAACTAAATGAAGCCGCTCCGTGTGCTGATCATGGAAGACGAACCGATAATCGCCATGCTGTTGAGCGAGGTGCTCGGCGAAATGGGGCACGAAGTCTGTGGAACCGAGTTCGACCGAGAGCGGTGGGGTCGCTACCGCTCTCAAGTGCAGACCTGATCTGATGATTGTCGACGTGCATCTGCGCGATGGGAGCGGTATATCGGCCGTGGAGAATATTCTTCGCTCCGGATTCATCCCGCACATATTCGTCAGCGGCGACATGCTGAGAGGCCAGGCGCTCAGCCCACGTGCTGTTGTGATGCAGAAGCCGTTCTGTGAGCCGGACCTCGCACGGGCGATAGATCGCGCACTCGTTGCGGCGGAGGGCGCTTGACTAAACTTCCGCGCATCAAGCCCGTCCCAACGCAACTGGATATGGCCCGACGTTTCCATGCCCCCGATACGGCACCCGTCTTCCTCGCCAACATTAAGATAATCAGCCGCCAGCGGGCTTCGCGTCAGTCGGCGGCAGCGTTCCGATGCCCGTCAGCTTAGCGAAATCCTCAGGGGACATGCCGGGGGCTTTGGCCAGGAAGGCCGCTAACTGCCATATCTGATCGTCCGTCTTGGTCTTAGCGAATCCCGGCATGCCAGTCATCTTGACGCCGTACTTGATGAACCGGAACGTTTCGTCCATCTCGGGCTTGCGCGTTGCGCGGAACAGATCGGGCGGCTGCGGATTCAAGCCTTGCGCGATGTCTGTCGGCGTAAGGCCCGGTCCTCCGTGGCAAACCGCACAATGCTGCGCGAACAAGTGGCCGCCCGCCTGTATCGTCTGCGGGTCGTCGAGGTTTGCGGGGACAACAATTCCGCCGAGCCGCGCGTTGACCGAGATATTGGAGGTCTTGTGAACCGCCCATTCCACGAGCGCATTGTCGGGCGTCGTCGCCGACACGTCATAAATCCCGGAATAGATGAAGCCTACGGCGCCAGCAACGCCGACGATCACGCAAGCAAGGATTGTCAGCAGGATTTTCACGTCGACCTCCGTCCTTCGGTCTGCTCGCCCCGGCGCCGCTTCGTGTGGGTGTTCAAGAAACGGCTCGGATGCGTTTCGATTGCTCTTGACGCTCGCGGCCAAGACTAGACCGCGGGCGGCATGATCATCAGTCTTCGGAATCTACCTATCTCTGCCGCGTCGGAACGCTGGCCGTCGCGGATCGCCCCTATGACAAGCCGAGACCCGGACCCATCATGTCTCGTATCGGGCCTCCAACATATCCAGCTCCCGCACGAGCTTCTTGGCCGTCTCGCTGCCGATCTCTTGTGCTCGAAGCATACGGAAGATGGTGGCCCGCTCGGCCTTGACGGCAGCGAGCCGCATCGTTCTTTCGATCGTCTCGCTCCGCCGCGCAGCCGTGGCCGCTTCCCCTTCCTGTGAGCGCGCTTCGATGCGGTCGTGGTAGAGATCCATGATCAGGCCGGCTGCTACGACGTAGACGTCCGCTTCCTTGTGATCCTTGGAAAGATCGCGCTGGATGCGCTCGATCTCGGCGATGGCGGCCTGCGCAGCGGCAATCCTCGCGCGGTTCTCTTCGTCGTCTTGCTCAGGCCCAGGCGGCATCTCCAATCCCCGCAGCAGCAGCGGCAGACCGAAGCTCGCGGAGATGAGCGATACGATAATCACACCCATCGCCAGGAAGATGGCGAGATCGCGAGCCGGCAACGGTGTCGCTCCGCCGATCACGAACGGAAGCGTCAACACACCGGCCAACGTGATCGCGCCGCGAACGCCTGCCAGCGAAGTCGCCGCGACGATCCGAAAATTCGGCCGGCGCGTCGGCGCACCTCGGCGGTTGGCTCTAAGAACTGTGAGGCTTAGGGATACCCACACCCAAAGGAAGCGCATCGCGATCAAAGCGATGTTGATCACCAGCACGTAAACCAGCAACCACCAAGGCTGGTGGTGTCCGGCCTCCCGCACCGTTTCGTTCGCTCCGGCAAGGATGGCGGGCAATTGTTCCCCAAGCAGCACAAAGATGATCCCGTTCGCCGTGAACTGGACGGCATCCCAGACCGTATTCCGACGCATGCGGGTCGTGGCCATCGCTTGCCCCGACGCTTCGGCGAAGCTCATCGTCACGCCGGCAGCTACCGCCGCAAGGATGCCGGAGCAATGGAGATGCTCGGCGGCGATGTAGGACGCAAACGGAATGAGCAGGCTTATGATGATCTGCGACCCGCTCTCCTCGCCGATGCGCCGCGTGATCCATTGCTTGGTCCGAGTCTGTCACCAAGGTTATGGACACACCGACGGCGATACCGCCCAGCGCCAGCCAAAGAAAATCCAGCGCGGCCGCTTGGAACGAAAAGGTGCCGGTTAGCGCGGAGGCAATTGCAAAGCGCAGGCAGATAAGGCCGGAGGCGTCGTTGAGAAGCGCCTCTCCCTCGAGGATGTGCATCATCCGTTTCGGGATGTGCACCCGCGTCGCAATAGCTGACACGGCGATCGGATCGGTTGGCGATACTACTGCCGCCAGCGCGAACGCGACGGGCAGGGACATTGCCGGGACCATCCACCGGACGGAGAATCCGATGCCCACGATCGTAAGGAAGACCAAGCCAAGGGCCAATTGCAGGACCGCCCAGCGATCCTTGAGCAACTCCTCCTTCGGAATGCGCCAGCCGTCTAGAAACAGCAGCGGCGGAACAAGGAGCAGGAAGAAGATTTCCGGATTGAGGTCTACATGCAAGTTGGTGGCGAGTCCGATTGCCCCACCAAAAGCGATCTGGACCAGCGGTCGCGGTATCGGCACGGGCAGCATCTGCGAAGCAAAGCCGCTCACGACGACAGCAAGCAAAAGAACGAGAACGATCGTAACCGATTCCATCGGCTCACTGCTCTCCCTTGCCTTCAGCGCCAAAGAGCTCGGAAGCTCAAGGCGAAGGCCGCGTCCCGCCGAACGCGGGCGCCGGCTGTTATCATGAATGAGCGTCGCGCAAAGCGGTGAAGAACCTGTAGCGGCTCGGGAGGGCGGCTCCAACCAGCCTGATGCAGTTGGATTTCGGCCGCCGAGAGTTCAGCAGATGATCCGCGACTCCGCTGCCTTGGCCGAGGTGTGAGGCAATTCCGACGGTGATTTTACAAAGGAGTCACCTTCTTGCGCATCGTCTGGGCCTCTTCGCCATCGCAATGTGCTGGGCCGGTGATGGGGGCAACGATCTAGGTATTTTCCGAGCCTGACGCGGCTTGCCGCCCCGCGATAGGTTCGTGCAACCCGTTACGAGGCGGGTGTTCGCATCTCATGTCAGCCCTCAATATTCACGAGAGGCGCCGGAATTCGGTGAACGAAATGACATCTTCTGACTCGACTTTTCGCCTTGCGCCCCAGTTTGACGACTTTCTGTTCGCGCCGATCGGCGCGGAAAAGAACGGGATGCTGCTCAGCGTCCTTTCGGCGCTGGCGCGGCTGGACCTCGACCCCTGGCAGGAAGCTGCCAAATTGGACGCGTTGCCGGTCGAAACTGCGACCGAGAGACTAACGTCATTGATCGCGGCGCTCCCCGACGCGCCATCGGAACGCCCGAGCCCTGGGACAATTGCCGCTCGCCTGATACGACTGTTGCCGCGCCGAGCTCGTCCGAATGTCGCCTCGCAGACGCCCTCGACCGGACCCGGAGCTGCGACCAACCCGCGCACGATCATCACTCTCGTGATCGCGATGATGATCATGCTCGGCGCGCAGACCATCCTCGCAAGCCGCCAACCATCGACGCCTGTCGCCGTCGATCATACGCCGACATCGAGCACGGCCTCCCCACAAGTGCCTCCATCGAAACCCGACTGACAAGGCCGGGGAAACAGGAGAGAGACCAATGGCAGACGAAAAGATGCAGCCGGACATGAATAACCCGGCTACACCGGCAGGGGTGGCGCAGACGAGTCAGCAAGACCAACAGAACCAGACGAGTGCCGCACCTCAGCGGACAGGCCGCGCGGCGCCGGCGCGGAGGCCGCTCTTCCGCAGCTGAACGAGTGCGCTGACGGTGCCGGATGCGATGCGTCGGCCAGACTGGGCCAAGAAGAGCGCGCCGGCGCTACAGCCGGCGGAGTAGCTCTCGCTTATCTCGGCCTCTCTAGCAGGCACATCGAACGGGCGCTTCGCCTTCAGCCGCTGGCAATCCCGGCAGTGTCTCGGGCGTCTGCTTTGGCGCCAGGCCTTCGGTCTCCGCCAATTGCGTGCGGCCAGCTGTCATCGACAGCGCCGCTGAGTAGTTTCCGAGGCTGCCGCTCGGGTCCGGCCTGTTGATACGGTGGGAAGATCAACTCGCTCCACGAAACGACCAGTGCACTTGAAAGGTGACAGCCCATGACCGTTGCAACGATGCCGAAACCGGCGGTTCATCTCCCCGCGGCGGCTCCAACGACCGCAACGATGCGCGCACTGGTTTATCGGGGTCCCGGCAAGAAGGCGCTGGAGGATCATCCGAAACCGCGGATCATCGAGTCGACGGACGCGATCGTCAAAGTTACCAAGACGACGATTTGCGGGACGGATCTGCATATCCTCAAGGGCGACGTTCCGACCTGTGAGCCGGGTCGCATCCTTGGCCATGAAGGCGTCGGCATCGTCGAGGAAGTCGGATCCGCGGTGACCGCGTTCAGGGCTGGCGACCACGTCCTGATTTCCTGCGTCAGCGCCTGCGGCAAATGCGAATATTGCCGCAAGCAGATGTACTCGCATTGCGTTGTCGGCGGCTGGATTCTCGGCAACAGGATCGACGGCACTCAGGCCGAGTTCGTCCGTACGCCGTTCGCCGACACGAGTCTTTACCCAATTCCCGCCGACGCCGATGAGGAGGCGCTGGTGATGCTCAGCGACATCCTGCCGACCGGCTTCGAGTGCGGCGTGCTCAACGGCAAGGTTGAGCCAGGCAGCGTCGTGGCGATCGTCGGGGTCGGGCCCGTCGGGCTCGCCGCGCTTCTCACCGCCCAGTTCTACTCGCCGGCTGAAATCATCGCGATCGATCTCGATGACAATCGGTTGGCGATGGCCAAGAAGTTTGGTGCCACCACGACAATCAACAGTTCTGATAGCAAGGCCGTCGAGACCGTCATGAAGATGACCGGCAAGCGCGGCGTCGACACCGCCATCGAGGCGGTGGGCATTCCGGCGACTTTCGAGCTTTGCGAGAAGCTTGTCGCGCCAGGCGGCATCATCGCCAATATCGGGGTGCACGGCAAGAAGGTCGATCTCCACCTGGAGAGCCTGTGGGACCGCAACATCGCGATCACCACGCGGCTGGTCGACACCGCCACCATACCGATGCTGTTCAAGACCGTCGCATCCCACAAGATCGACCCGAAACTCCTCATCACGCATCACTTCACGCTCGACAAGATTCTCGATGCCTACGAGGCGTTTGCGAAACGCCGCCAAGACCAAGGCGCTCAAGGTCATCATCGAGGCCTGAGCGCCATCGAGGACCGGCGCAACCAAGACGACTGTCTGCGACTTTGCAGGCCAACAGAAGAAATCAGGAACACCATGAACATCCACAACGTCCAGACTGCCCAATACCGAAGCATCAACCCCGCTTCCGGAAAACTCCTGAAGACGTTTGAGACGCTCACCGGCAAGGAGCTTGAGACCAAGATCGCCACGGCCGAGAAGTGTTTTGAGACCTGGCGGCACAAGACCTACGCCGAGCGCGCCGTCATCATCGCCAAGGCATCCGCCCTGATGCACGACCGCGTGGAGGACTTGGCCCACACCATGACGCTGGAGATGGGCAAGCGTATCGACGAGGCGCGCGGAGAGGTCGAGTTCAGCTCCAAGATCCTCGCCTATTACGCCAAGAACGCCGAGCGTTTCCTGGCCAACGAGGAACTCCATCCGTCGCTCGGCGAAGGCCACATGGAGAGCAGCCCGATCGGCGTGATCTTCTGCGTGGAGCCGTGGAACTTTCCCTATTACCAGCTCGCCCGGGTTGCCGGTCCGCATCTGATGGCGGGCAACACGCTGCTAGTGAAGCACGCAGGCATCGTGCCGCAATGCGCCATCGCCTTCGAGAAATTGCTGATCGACGCAGGCGCGCCCATCGGCCTCTACACCAACCTTCTGATCTCACACGAACAGTCCGACCACGTCGTTGCCGACCCGCGGATCAAGGGGGTTGCCCTCACGGGAAGCGTTGCGGCCGGCCGCAGCATCGCCGCCCGCGCCGGGCAGAATCTCAAGCCGTCGTCGATGGAACTTGGCGGCAGCGACGCGTTCATCGTGCTCGAGGACGCCGATCTCGAACACACCATGAAGTGGGCTGTCTGGGGACGGATGTACAATACCGGACAGACCTGCTGCGCGGCGAAGCGCTTCATCGTCGTCGACAAGGTCGCCGACAAATTCCTCGAGCAGTTCAAGGCTGCGCTGGGGGCACTTAAGGCAGGCGACCCTCTGGACGAGAAGACGACGCTCGGTCCCCTGTCGACGGAATCGGCCCTGGTCGACCTTCTGAAACAGGTCGACGTCGCGGTCTCCCATGGTGCGAAGGTGGTCATGGGCGGCAAGCGCGTCGATCGTGAGGGATCGTTCATGCAGCCGACGATCCTGACCGACGTCAAGCCAGACAACCCGGCCTTCCGCGACGAGTTCTTCGGACCGGTCGCGATGTTCTTCCGGGTCAAAGATGAGGACGCGGCGATCGCACTCGCCAACAATTCCGACTTCGGGCTGGGCGGCTCCGTCTTCACCAAGGACATCTCGCGCGGCAAGCGCGTGGCGAGCCGAGTCGAAACCGGAATGATGTTCATCAACAACATCTCCTGGTCCGACGCCGAACTGCCATTCGGCGGCATCAAGAACTCCGGCTACGGGCGCGAGCTCGGGGACATGGGCATCCAGGAGTTCGTGAACAAGAAGCTGGTCCGCTACGCGGCGATCGAAGCGCCGCAGTAAGGCGCGCATCTTCGGGCCGGCGTGATCGCCGGCCCGTCCTATTCGCAGAACGACTGCCAGGAGATGGATTTGTCCATGTACGTCAACGTCGCCGTCTTGAAGGAAACACAGCCTCATGAACGGCGGGTAGCCATGGTGCCGTCCGTCGCCGCCAAGCTGATCAAACTGGGCGCGAAGCTGCACATGCAGTCGGGAGCGGCCGACGCCATCAGGCTGAGCGACGCGGCGTTCGAAAATGTCGCGTTTTTGGATGATCGCAAGGCGCTGGTCAGTGATGCCGATGTTGTTCTTGCCGTGCAGCCGCCCGCGCTGGACGTCATCGGCGCGATGAAGGAGGGGGCGATCCTCGTTTGCTTCATCTACGCCAACAAGGAGCCGGCGCTGGTGCAGCGCCTGCTCGACAGGAAGATCACCTGCTTCGCCATGGAACGCGTCCCGCGCATCACGCGGGCGCAGGCCATGGACGCGCTGTCGAGTCAGTCGGCTCTCGCTGGGTATTACGCGGTGCAGCTTGGCGCCACCCATCTCACCCGCATTCTGCCGAAGATAACCACGGCCGCCGGCGCGATCGGCCCTGCCAAGGTACTGGTGATGGGTCTCGGCGTCGCGGGTCTCGAGGCGGTCGCTACCGCCCATCGTCTCGGCGCCGTCGTCGAGGGATACGACGTGCGCCCGGAAACAGAAGAGCAGGCACTCTCCTTGGGCGCAAAGTTCGTCCAAACTGGTGTCGATGCACGCGGCAAGGGCGGCTACGCTCGCGAACTGACCGCGGAAGAAAAGGGCAAGGTCGCCGACGTGCTGACCGAGCACATCCAAGCAGCCGATCTCATCATTACCACCGCTGCCATCCCCGGCCGGCCGTCGCCGAAGCTCATCAGCAAGAGGCAGGTCGCGGGGATGAAGGCCGGCGCCGTGATCGTCGATCTGTCCGCCGAGGGCGGCGGCAATTGCGAAGACACCAAACCCGGCGAAACGGTCGAGATCGGCCAGGTGACGATTGTGGCGCCGCTGAACGTGCCGTCGTTGCTCGGCGAGGACGCCAGTGAGCTCTACGCCAAGAACCAGTACAACCTGCTCGCCCTGATGATGAAGGACAACATCATCACGATCGATTGGGATGACGAGATTCTCGCCAAAACTGCGCTGACCCACGCGGGTGAACTCAAGACCGAGGCGGCCAACGAAGAAGCCAAGCCGAGTAGCCGCAGTAAGAATACGGCCCCGAGGATAGCCGCCAAGGTGGCTTGAGCCCGGTTAGCCGCAATCAAATGAGAGGAAGACATGCAAGTTCAGATCAACACCGGCCACAACATCGAAGGGCGCGAGGCGCTGGTGGCGCGGTTCAGCGGCGTGGTGGCCAGCGCCTTTGAGCGGTTCAACGATCAGATCACGCGTGTGGAAGTTCATCTCAGCGATGAAAACGGCCAGAAGCATGGCGTGGACGACAAACGGTGCATGATCGAAGCGCGCCTCGAGGGGCGTCAGCCGTTGGTCGTGACCTACCACGCGGCAGCGTTGGACCAGGCCGTCGACGGCGCGGCCAGCAAAATGTCCAGACTGATCGAAAGCACGCTCGGACGGCTACACGATCAGAAAACTCATAACGCTGGCCACGATCAGCCTGAACCGGTGGATCGGGAGTGAGATCGCGATGAATTTCGATATCACAATGACCGGCTTCGTTGCCGTGTACATCTTCATGCTTGCCGCGTTTGCCGGGTGGGTGATCATCGGACACGTGCCGGCAATCCTGCACACGCCCCTGATGTCAGGCTCCAACTTCGTGCACGGCATCGTCGTCGTCGGCGGGATATTCGCCCTCCTTAATGCGAGCACGGTGCTCGAGCAGGCGATCGGGTTCTTCGCCGTGCTGCTCGGCGCTGGCAATGCCGCCGGCGGCTATGCCGTCACCGATCGCATGCTCGCCATGTTCCAGACGAGCGGCCACAAGCCGGCCCCCGCCGCGCACGCCCACGCTAAGACGCACCGGCGAAAGAAAGGCTGAGCAATCCACATGCTGACGATGATCCCGCAATTGATTATTGGCGCGACCGACCTCGCCGCGGCCTTCCTCTTCATGTACGGCCTGAAGCGCATGTCGTCGCCGGTGACGGCGCCGTCGGGAATCTTCGTCGCCGGCATCGGCATGCTCGTGGCCGTGGTCGCGAGCTTCCTCTACGTCTTCAGTGTCAGCGCGGCGGCCAAGCCGTTTCTGGCGGTCAACGTCGAGCTTGCCGTCGTGGCACTCGTCGTCGGCGGAGGCGCCGCGTGGTGGAGCGGCAGAAAGGTCGCGATGACCTCCATGCCGCAGATGGTGGCGCTCTATAACGGCATGGGCGGCGGAGCTGCCGGCGCAATCGCCGCGGTGGAGCTGTTCGGCGACAAGGCCCAGGGAGCGACTCAGCTCGTCGTGACGATAATCGGCGCCTTGATCGGCGCGGTGTCGCTTTCAGGCTCGCTGATTGCCTGGGCGAAGCTCGAAGGAATTCTCAAGAAGCCGTTGCGGGTGCCGGGCCAGCAGGCCTTCAACGCGGTCGTCATGCTCGCGACTCTCGCCGTCGGCGGCTACATCGTTTTCGTGGTACTGAGCGGCGCGGGCCCGCTGATCGCCATGCCTACGCTGATCACTCTGTTCTTCGGCTGCGCGCTCGTCTTCGGCATCCTGATGACGTTGCCGATCGGCGGCGCCGATATGCCGGTCGTGATCTCGATCTACAATGCCTTTACCGGCCTCGCGGTTGGCCTTGAGGGGTTCGTGCTGCAGAATCCGGCGCTGATGATCGCCGGCATGGTGGTCGGCGCCGCTGGCATGCTGCTGACGTTGTTGATGGCGAAGGCGATGAATCGCTCGGTCAGCAATATTCTCTTCACCAACTTCGGGACGGCACCGAAGCACAAGCAGGGCGAGATCAAGGGCAGCCTGAAGCCGACCGAGGCCGGCGACGCCGGCATATTCATGCGCTACGCTAGCAGCGTGATCATCGTGCCGGGCTATGGTCTCGCCGTCGCTCAGGGACAGCAGAAGCTCTATGAGTTCGTGAAACTGCTGCAGGCGGCAGGAGTCGGCGTCAAGTTCGCCGTCCATCCGGTGGCCGGACGCATGCCCGGCCAGATGGACGTCCTGCTGGCGGGGGCGGGCGTGCCCTACGATCTCATTTTTCAGCTCGAAGACATCAACGACGATTTCGCCAATACCGACGTCGCTCTTGTCATCGGCGCCAATGATGTGGTGAACCCGGCGGCGCGCACCGACAAATCCTCGCCGATCTTCGGCATGCCGATCCTCAACGCCGACAAGGCCAAGAAGGTCTACGTCGTCAAGCGCGGCGACGGCAAAGGCTATGCCGGCATCGTCAACGCGCTGTTTTACGCCGACAATTGCGAGATGGTCTACGGCGACGCCCAGGCGGTCTTAGTGAAGATGATCGGGGCGGTGCGAGGGCTGGGGCTGTCGGCCGCTGCGTGACCACGAGCCGCCGAGCATCGACCCGCAACCGCCGTCGTCGATCAGCCAATCCCGGAGCCCCTGATCCCTTGTCCCCGACCTCTTGCGGAAAATGCACGCAGCGCAGCGCGTGTCGGTGTGCCGCCACCTCCGGCTGGTGCGCTGTTCGCTTCGCGCCGACCACCGCCAGCCTATTTCTCCAGGCGCTTGCGAATCGCTAGCAGTTCCTTGCGGCGCTCTGCGGTGGTCTTGGGTAGGCCATTTTGAGCGCCTCCAAGGTGTCGAGGATGATCTGGGATACGATCAGCCGGGCGTTTTCCTTGTCGTCGGCGGGAACGACATACCAGGGCGCATCCGCGGTGCTTGTCGCGCCGAGGCACGCCTCATAGGCCGTCATGTAACGCTTCCAGAATTTCCGTTCTTCGACATCCGCAACACTGAACTTCCAATTCTTTTCCGGTTCGTCGATGCGCGCCAGAAAGCGCTTGCGCTGCTCCTCCTTCATGCGGGTACCGTTTGCGTTGAGGTGCCTCTCGAGGTCCACGATCGAGCGATAGCGGTCGTGCCAGACCGCCTTGTTATTGTGAGGCGCGTCGGCAACTCCCTCGGTGCGCAGGATCTCCGGATGCACGCGCACGATCAGCACTTCCTCATAATAGGATCGGTTGAAGATGCCGATCTTGCCGCGTCCCGGCAGGTCGCGCGTGGTGCGCCAGAGAAAGTCGTGCTCCAATTCGGTGGCGCTCGGATGCTTGAAGCTGAAGACTTGGCAGCCTTGGGGATTGACCCCGGACATCACGTGCTTGATGGCGCCGTCCTTTCCCGCGGCATCCATCGCCTGAAGATCAGCAGCACGGCATGGCGGTCGGACGCGTAGAGGAACTGCTGCTGGGCGCTCAGTTTCGCGACGTGCTCGTCCAGAAGCTCCTTGTATCGGTCGTTCGATTTGTACACAGGCTCGACTTTCGTCGGCCAATCGCGAAGTTTGACCTCGTTGCCCTGCGGCACGCGAAAGTCCTTTGCATGTATTTTCATCCTTGCCTCACTCGGCGGCCTGCGGCGCCGAAGCCGTTGGCGCCTCGGCTTTGGCACTCGGTTTCGGACTGGTCTTCGCGCCTGGTTGACGCCTGGCGGTGACGGGATCGAGAACGCGATAGGCGAGCAGCTTCACGCGGTCGGTCACCAGGAACCAGATGAGCGCATAGCCCCAGACGAACCCGGCCCAACCCCAGCCGAGCGGCGTCATGAACAGCCCATAGACCGCGATCAGGGTGGCGATCGCCTGCGTCCCGAACACGGTCCATGCGTGTCTGCTTTCTGTCTTTGCCAGGGCCGCAGGTCGGCCAACGCTGGCGCCGTCCTTCTGAATTGGGCGTTAAAGGTGACGAGATTCCAATTCCCTGTTGGATTTCGACCACGGGCGCGGAGGTAGAGATAAACTGGGTCGTCGCCGGGGCAACGCCATCGAGGCCCTGAAGGCCAGGTTGGCGATCACGATGTATCTGAAGCTGTCGGTGGCCGGACATCCGACGATCTTTTTGACGCGCACGCGCGGGCCCTTCTGGTCGATACGTCCGGCATGCAAAGGACGACTTGAAGATCTGCCGCTTGCGAGCGGACTTCGATCCCGGCTTCGATCCGGCGGCCTTGGGCTGGTGGGCATGCGGTCCATGCGTGTCTGCTTTCTGTCTTTGCCAGGGCCGCAGGTTCCGCCAACGCTGGTGCATGTCCTTCTAAATCTGGGCGTTGAAGGTGACGAGAATTCCAATTCCCTGTTGGATTTTGACCCGAGCGCCAACTGGATCGCTGTCGTACGGCCGATGGACGAAGAGGGCCGACTGTCCAAGATAGTTGGCGCTGCACCGCGCCGGCAGAACTCGGAAACTACCATTCGTCGAAGGCGCGCGGATGGATTGGCGCGTGAGCGGTCCGGCGGCGCGCCCGTGCAGTTTCTCTAAGATACCGCAGACGTTAGGTCGGAGGTGGCGCTTCGCGGTCGGGTCGAACGACAAAGAAGATTTGCCACGCCATGGGTCTGAGTAGTTTCCGAGGCTTCCACCGCTGCGACCGGATCGCCTAGGCCAAGGTGGTGAAACCTTCGAGACGGAGCGACGCCATCCGCTACGCACACGATGGAACAACCGAGCGCTCGGCGTGTCGCGCGCGTGCCGAAGCCGTCTCTCGCTCGGGCGCGCGCCGGCTAGGGCGGGCGCTTCATACGGTTCCCCCAACGCCTGAGGATGCAATGACGGATTTAGATCGTGCCGAGGAGGGCGCCATCGCCGACAATTCTGGAAAGGCCGCGATCCAGCCAGCGTGGGGGCGGGACCGCGGGGGTGCATATGAAACCGGGCTCGCCGATACGTCATGTTGCAGACGGCGGAGCATGGCCGTTGTCGAGCGAAGGTTCCATCGACGAGCTTTGCATCAACACGATCCGCACCTTGTCCATGGACGCCGTGCAGCGGGCCGATTCCGGCCATCCCGGCACGCCGATGGCGTTGGCGCCGGTGGCTTACACGCTGTGGCAGCGCTTCCTGCGGTTCGATCCGGACGATCCGCTCTGGCCCAATCGCGATCGTTTCGTGCTGTCCAACGGGCACGCCTCGATGCTCCTTTATGCGCTGCTGCATCTCACCGGCGTGAAGGCGATCGACGCCGCCTGCGGACGCCTGGACCAGCCTGCCGTCACGCTCGATGACATCAAGCGTTTCCGCCAGCTCGACAGTCGGTGTCCGGGGCATCCCGAGTATCATCTGACATCAGGCGTCGAAACGACGACCGGACCGCTGGGTCAGGGCTGTGCGACGAGCGTAGGCATGGCGATCGCCGAGCGCTGGCTGGCGCAACACTTCAATCGCCCGATTTCGCGATCTTCGACTACGACGTCTATGCGATGTGCGGCGACGGCGACATGATGGAGGGCGTCACCGGCGAAGCCGCTTCGCTCGCGGGTCACCTGATGCTCGGGAACCTCTGCTGGATCTACGATAGCAACCGGATAACAATTGAAGGCCATACGGACCTCGCCCTCAGCGCCGACATCACGGCACGCTTCCTTGCCTATGGCTGGAATGTGCTGCGTGTCGGCGATGCGAACGATACGGAGCGAATGGCTCAGGCGATCGAGACATTCGGACGCACGCACGACGTACCGACGCTGATCATCGTCGACAGTCATATCGGTTACGGCGCTCCGCACAAGCACGACACCAGCGCGGCCCATGGCGAGCCGCTCGGCGTGGAGGAGATCCGGCTGGCGAAACGCAGCTATGGATGGCCAGAAGATTCCGAGTTTCTTGTCCCTGATGGCGTTCGTGAGCACTTCGGTGCGGGCATCGGCAAGCGTGGAGCGCGGCTGCGGACGGCGTGGCTTGCAAGGGTCGAGGCCTATTGTGCCGCATACCCAGATCTCGCCGACCGGCTGGCGCGGATGCAGAAGCGCGACCTTCCTGACGATTGGGGAGCCGATCTACCCAGCTTTCCCGCTGATTCCAAGGGACTGGCCAGCCGCGATTCATCCGCCCAAGTACTGAATGCCATCGCGCCCCACTACCCGTGGCTGATCGGAGGCTCGGCCGATCTCGCGCCGTCCACCAAGACGCGTCTCACGTTTGAGGCGGCCGGCGATTTCGAGGCGGACAAATACGGCGGCAGGAACCTGCACTTCGGAATTCGCGAACACGCAATGGGCGCGATCCTGAACGGGCTCGCATTGTCCAAGATCCGCGCCTACGGCTCGAGCTTCCTGATTTTCTCCGATTACATGAAGCCGCCCATCCGCTTGAGCGCATTGATGGAGCTACCGGTCGTGTTCATCTTCACGCATGATTCGATCGGTCTCGGGCAGGACGGCCCGACGCATCAGCCGATCGAGCAGCTCATCGCGCTGCGCGCGATCCCCGGCCTCATCACCCTGCGGCCCGCCGACGCCAATGAGGTCGTCGAGGCTTGGCGTCTCATCGTCGGGCTGAAGCATCAGCCTGCCTGCCTCGTGCTGAGTCGCCAGCCGCTCCCCACCTTCGACCGCAAGCGATACGGGTCAGCCGCAGGCGTCGCGCGCGGCGCCTACGTCATGGCCGATGCCGAAAGCGGTCCGCCGGCCGTTATCCTGATCGGCACCGGCAGCGAAGTTGCGCTCTGCGTCGAGGTCTACGAGACTCTCAAGCGGGATGGGACTGCGGCACGCGTCGTCAGCATGCCGTCGTGGGAGCTGTTCGAGCAGCAGGACCAAGCCTACCGCGACAGCGTGCTGCCCCCCGATGTCACGGCACGCGTGTCGGTGGAAGCGGGCTCGGTGATCGGCTGGGATCGTTATGCGGGCGTAAGCGGCGCCAAGATCGGCATGCACAGCTTCGGCGCATCGGCCCCGATCAAGGACCTGATGGCGAAATTCGGCTTTACGCTGGAGAACGTGCTCGCCGCCGCCAAGGAACAGATTGCGATGTCCGCGAGGCTGACGGCATGAACCCGCTCAAGCAGCTCGAAGCGTGCGGCAATCGCCCTGCCTCGACTATCCGAAGCGCACCCTGATCGAGAAGGGCAAGCTGCGCGAACTTATCGAGCGCCACGGGCTGAAGGGCCTCACCTCGACTTCTTCGATCTTCGAGAAGGCAATCGCAGCGCCACTTTTGCAAGGAGTGAAGCAGATGCAGATCGGCATGATCGGACTCGGCAAGATGGGCGGCAACATGTCTCGTCGCCTCACGAAGGCAGGACATCACTGCGTTGTCTACGCGCGCACTGCCAAGACCCGCGAAGCGCTTGCCAAGGATGGTGCCACGGCGGCCGCGTCGATTGCGGACCTGGTGAAGACGATCAAGGAAAAGCCGCGCGCGATCTTGCTGATGTTGCCTGCGGGCAAGGTTACCGAAGCGACGGTCGAGCAACTCGGCGGCTTGCTGGAGCGGGGCGACATCATCATCGACGGCGGCAATTCCTTCTATAAGGACGACATCCGCCGCGCTAAAACGCTGGCCGGGAAGGGCATTGGCTATGTCGACTGCGGCACGTCCGGCGGTGTCTGGGGCATCGAACGCGGTTACTGCATGATGATCGGCGGTCCGAAAGAGGCCGTCGATCACCTCGACCCGATCTTCGCGGCGCTTGCGCCCGGGCTCGGCGAGATTCCGCGCACGCCAGGCCGCAAGGAAGGCATTTCCCGCGCCGAGCGCGGCTACATCCACGCCGGCCCGTCCGGCGCGGGCCACTTCGTCAAGATGGTCCACAACGGCATCGAGTACGGGTTGATGCAAGCCTACGCCGAAGGCTTCGACATCCTGCGCAACAAGGACTCCAAGGACCTCTCGGAGGAGGAGCGCTTCACGCTGAACATGCCGGATATCGCGGAAGTCTGGCGGCGCGGCAGCGTCATCTCGTCATGGCTGCTCGACCTTGGTGCGGCGGCGCTCGCGAAAGACCTGCAGCTAAAGGGATTTTCCGGCTTCGTTCAGGATTCCGGCGAGGGTCGCTGGACCGTGGAGGCGGCCATCGAGGAGGCCGTCCCGGCGGACGTGCTTTCCACAGCACTCTACGCCCGCTTCCGCTCACGGCGTGAGCATACCTTCGGGGAGAAGATGCTTTCGGCCATGCGCTTCGGTTTTGGCGGGCATATCGAGGGCCAGGAATCCATCGACCCGGAGCCAGCCCGGGACGAGTCGCAAGGCCATACAGTGCAGGAGGCCGCGGAGTAACGCCCATGGTCGACAACAAGCCGATCCGGCGACCCCCCGAAGCGCCCGCGGCCGAATCCCAATCGCCGCAGGCGCCTCGTCCCGCCGATCCCTGCGCCATGGTGATCTTCGGAGCCACCGGTGACCTGACCAAGCGCCTGGTCGTGCCGGCACTCTACAACCTTGCGCTCACGAAGATGCTGCCGGAAAAATTCGCTCTGATCGGCGTTGCCCGCGCGGAAAGAACTGCGGAGAGCTGGCGCGACGAACTTTACGACATGCTGAAAAGCTTCGTCGGCAACGCCGCCACGGGGTTCGATATCGATCACATCGACGAGGCGGCGTGGAAGCGGCTTGCGGAGAAGATGTCGTACGTTCGCGGTGACCTGGCGAAGCCCGAGCTGCATGGGAGGCTTCGCAGCGCCCTCGACGAAGCGGCGAAGGTCCACGGCACCGAGGGAAACGTCATCTTCTATCTCGCGCTTGCCGATCGCCTCTTCGGCACGGTCGTTGAGCAGCTCGGCAAGGCGAAGCTCACCGATCAGAACGAAGCGGACGGCAAGCGGCGGTTCTGGCGTCGCGTCGTGATCGAGAAGCCGTTTCGGCCACAGCCTGGACTCAGCGCGCGAATTGAATGCCCAAATCCTTCGGACGCTGCATGAGGACCAGATTTTTCGGATCGATCACTTCCTGGGAAAGGACACCGTCCAGAACATCATGGCGTTCCGGTTCGCCAATGGTCTGTTCGAACCGATCTGGAACCGCGATCGGATCGATCATGTGCAGATCACCGTAGCGGAGACCGTGGGGGTAGAAGAACGCGGCAGTTTCTACGAGGCAACCGGCGCACTGCGCGACATGGTTCCAAACCACCTCCTCACGCTGCTTTCAATGGTGGCCATGGAGCCGCCGGTCGGCTTCGACGCCGCCTCGATCCAGACAAAGAAGGCCGAGGTCTTCGCAGCCATGCCCGCAGTCAAGCCGGCACAGGCGGTGCGTGGCCAGTATGGCACCGGAAGGGTGCTAGGCAAAAAGGCAGAGGCCTATCGGGACGAGCCGAACGTAGCGGCGGAATCCGACGTCGAAACCTATGTCGCAATTCAATTCGAGATCGACAACTGGCGCTGGGTCGGCGTGCCCTTCTATGCGCGGACAGGCAAGAACATGTCGGCACGCAGCACCGAGATTGCCATTCGTTTCAAGCAGGCGCCCTACGCTGCGTTCCAGAGCACGCCTGTCGACACCCTGAGACCGAACTGGCTGGTGCTGAGCATCGCGCCCGACGAAGGGATCTCGTTGCAGTTTGAGGTCAAGCGTCGTGGTCCGGCGGTGGATCTCGCCGCCGTGAAGATGGACTTCCACTACGACGACTGGTTCCCGCGCGAGCCGAACGTCGGATACGAGACGCTGATCCATGACGTCATGATCGGCGACCAGACGCTGTTCATGCGTGCCGACATGGTGGAGCAGGCTTGGCGCATCGTGCAGCCCGTGCTCGACGGCTGGGCGGAAGAGAAGCCCGATGTTCCCCTCTATGAGTCCGGCAGCGACGGCCCGAAAGCGGCCGACGAGCTGCTGGCCCGCGACGGGGAACGCGGCTGGCGACCGGTAGTTGTTGCTTCACCGGAGCAGAAGCGCGTGAGCGCGGGGCGAGACATACGCCTGCTTCTGGCGGACGTGGACGGCACGCTGGTCACCGACGATAAGGTGCTGACCGAGGCGGCAAAGGACGTTGTCCGCGATCTGCAGGCCGCCGGCATCGCGTTCGCCATCACCAGCAGCCGGCCGCCACGCGGCATGCGGATGCTGTTCGAGCCTCTCGCACTTGAAGGCGCCATCGCCGTCCTCAACGGCGGCATCTATGTCAATCCCGACCTGTCGATCATCGAGAGCCGCTCGCTCGACCCGGCGACAGCCCAGCAGGCGGTGAGCGTTCTTCTCGAGTAAGGGCTGGACGTGTGGGTTTACGACGGAAGAGGACTGGTTGGTCCTCGACCGAGGCACGCCGCAGGTCTCGCGCGAGGAAGGTGTGTTGCAGTTTGACGCCAAGGTTGTCGCTTCCTTCACGGACGAGCATCTGGCCCATGCGATCAAGATCGTCGGGATGTCCGAAAATTCTGACCAGATGGCGACCGCTGAGCGCGTGATACCTAAGGGAGGCGTCAGACCTTCTATCTCGACATCACCGATTCGCTGGCCAACAAAGGCACGGTCGTGACGGTCCCTTTCTCGGCGCACGAAAATTGCGCCCGGGCAGATCGCCACGATTGGGGACATGCCGACAGACGTTCTCATGTTCAGCAAAGCGGCTTCTCGATCGCCATGGGCAACGCCAGCGACGAGGTGAAGGCTCAGGCTAGCGCGGTGACCGACAGCAAAAATGAGGGGTTCGCCAAAGCAGTGCGGAAGTTCATTCTGCCGTGATGAGGCCGCGAGCCAAGCCGCTGTGGAATTTCGCCAAGGGCTTAAGTTCGATGCGGGTTGCCGCATCATGGCTTGCGACGCGGGTCATTCCATCCACCGATCGGCTAGCCAAGATTTCCGACGAGATGGAGCTGTCCGAGGTCTATGCAACCGAGCGGCAGCCTCTCTACGTCGCCGCGGGCCACGCTAGGCGAGCGGCCCTTTGTTTTGGGTATTTCTCCAAGTTCGGAGTTTCTCTGCGAACTGGCACCTTGTCGCTTGGGGGATCGAATCTATCGGTTCACTGCTCTCGGAACTGATTCCATGATCCTCCGAGGCACGCCACCAAATGGGCCGCGAAATTTGTCCGCGGCTTGTTTCACCGGACGGCTGCGAGGTGAGCGTAGCGAGTGGGTGGGCCGCTGTCTCGGAAGCGCGCGAGGAGGGCTCGCACACGGCCTCTGGCGTGCGTCGCTGTTTGCGCGAAGGTCGGTGCGGCGATCTTCCGCCGGTTGCCGGCGCTCTCTGTCGGGGACACGGTGCAACCTGCATCAAGGCCTGTGGATAACCGCGACGCCGCCGCGCCCACCACCAGTGGCGCGGCTCTGAACTCCGGCCCGGCGTCACCCCTCCAAGTGAGTCGCCCCCCGCGAGGGGGGCGCGGGGGGAGGAGCCGGAGCTTACTTTTGATCCGGAGAAGGTTAGACAGCTCGGGCAGAAAGCTACGGAAATCAGTGAGTCATTCCAGTCGGGTTTGACGACCGAAGCCCCTGATCCGACGCGAAGAGCATTGACCCCTAGGGAGCGCCAACGGTTTCAACAAGTTGGCCCACCGGCACTTACTCTTTGCCCAACGGATACCCCACGCGGGGCCGCCAGCGGCGGCTGACGACGTCCCGTACCTAGGCGCGCTTGACCGGCGTCTCCCCCGGGCGGCTTGAGTCGGTGGCCTCTTAGCTGTCCTTGCTGCGTTGCTCCGCAGCCTCGTCCATCGGCTGTTGTGGAAAATCTCCGTTGCCGGAAAGCTCCGTTGGATCGCCTTTAGGCGCGACCGGGCTGGTAACGTAAGCGGTGAGCAGCTCGGCAACCGAACGCAGCGCGTCGAGATGCGTCCGCTCGTAGCCGTGCGAGGCGTCGACGCCGAAGGTGACGAGCGCGGTGCGGACGTCAGCCCCAGCCTCGATCGCCGCAGCCGAATCGGAGCGATAGTGGCGGAAGACGTCCTTCTGGAAACTGATATCGTTGTCGCGGCAGAGCGCGACCAGCGCCTGTGTCAGGTGATGGTCGAACGGCCCCGTCTTGTCCGCCATTGAGATGGTCGCGCCGAACTCACCGGAATTCTGACCCGGGGCGCATGTGCCGTTGTCGACGGCGATCATCGATTCGACCCCCGGTGTCAGAACCGCAGCGGCACCGGTGCCGATCTCTTCCGTGACCGTGAATATGAAGTAGGTATCCGTCGCTGCTTCCGCCGCAGCGGATGTGATGGCGTCGAGAACGGCGAACATCGCGGCCGCGCCGGCCTTGTCATCGAGGTGGCGAGAGATGATGAAGCCATTGGCGAGGAATTCCGGTGTCGGATCGATCGCGACGATGTCGCCGACGTCGATCCCGAGTTGCCGCACGTCGGCAGCGGAGCGGACAACGGCGTCGATCCTGACCTCGACGTGGGGCCATCCGACCGGCAGCGTGTCCACCTCGGCGTCGAAGGTATGACCGGACGCTCTCAGCGGCAGAATTGAGCCGCGAAAGGCCCCGCGCTCGGAAAAGACGGTAACGCGTGCGCCTTCGGCGAAACGCGCTGACCATGTGCCGATTGGCACCAGCTCTAGACGGCCATTGTCCTTGATCAGTTTGACCTGAGCGCCGAGCGTATCGAGGTGCGAGACGATAGCGCGCGCTGGTTTGTCCTTTGCGCCGGGCACCAAGGCGCGGATGGCGCCGCGTCGGGTCAGATCGAAATCGCACTCCGAGGCGCTGCAGCTCGATGCAACACTCCTCGACGATTGCATCGGTGCAGCCGGCGGAACTCGGGATCTCGAGAAGCCGAGCCAAGCGAGCGATGAGGTAGTCCGTGTTGATCGCGAGCTTCGACATGACTTACTCCGGATCAGCGCTCGCCGCTATCAGCTCTCGCCCGGGCCGGCCGCGCATCGCGGCGCGCGCCAGCATGTAGCGCTCCGCTTCTTCCATGTGCTCGCGCATGATCGTGCGGGCGCGTTCCGCTTCTCCCGACTTTATGGCGCGCAGGAGCTGCACCTGGTAGTGCAACCCGCGTTCGCGCAGTTCCGGATTGGGCCGGCTGTAGAATCTCGCGGCAGACCGTCATCTCCCGCAGCAGGCTGAGCAGGAACACGCAGACGAATCCGAGTATCTCATTGCCGCTTTGCCGCGCCAGCTCGGCGTGGAAATCGAGCTCAGCGAGGCGCTGCTGATACTCTTCCTCTGCGGTGGCGGGCTGCTCTTCGTAGAGCCGGATCGTCGCCTGCAGCGCCGAAAAGGCCCGCGGCGTGAGTTTGCCGGCGAGGCCGGCGGCCAGTTCCGGCTCGAGCAGCTTCCGCATTGCGTAGATGTCGGCAATGGACGGTTGATTGAACAGGAACAGGTTGTCGAGAAGCTGGATCGCCTCAGCCGGCGTCAAAGCGGAGATGAAGGCACCGCCGCCGGGACCTGTCTTGCTGGTGATCAGCCCCTGAATTTCGAGGATCTTCATTGCCTCGCGCAGCGTGCCTCGCGACGCTTTGAACCTGTTCGGCGTGAGCCATTCCTGCGGCAGGCGATCGCCTGGCATCAGGCCGCGTTCGGCGATCAGGCTGCGGATATGCTCGGCGATGATGTCGGGTCGCTTGCGCCGCCTCTTGGTGAGGATCGAAAGCGACGCCTCGCTGACGGGTTGCGTGTTCTCGGTCATGCTGCCTCAGATTCGCCGTGCGGATGATAGCAGGCGGCCAGATGGTCGACCTCTCCTAAGGACGATTCGAGGGGCGGGTGCTTCTCCTGGCAGCGTGCGGTTCGGCGCGGGCAGCGGGCAAAGAAGGCGCAGCCCGGCGGCGGGTTATAGGGGTCGGGCAATTCGGTCTGTGCATCTTCAGGAATGAGCGACCGCCGTCCAGGTGCCGGAGCCGAGCGCAGGAGGAGATGCGTGTAGGGATGGCGCGGATGCGTGAAGACTCCGCGTGCCGTGCCGAGCTCGGCGATCCTGCCGAAGTACATCACCGCCACCCGGTCGCAGACGCTTTCGACCACTGGCAAGATCGTGGCTGATGAAAAGATAGGTGAGCCGGAAGCGATCCTTGAGATCATCGAGGAGGTTGAGGACTTGCGCCTGGACGGAGACATCGAGGGCCGAAACGGGCTCGTCGAGAACGATCAGCTCGGGGCTGCGGCAAGCGCCCGCGCTATCCCAATGCGCTGGCGCTTGTCCGCCGGAGAATTCGTGCGGATAGCGATCGAGAAATTCCGGCGCAAGGTTCGACCGCTGCCATCAGCTCCTCAAGCCGTGCCTGTCGAGCGGCGCTGTCGAGGCCAAGGAGATGGATCAGCGGCGCATTGAGGATCGCCCGGATGGTCTTGCGCGGATTGAGCGAGGCGACCGGGTCCTGGAAGACGTACTGAACCTTTTGCGCGACTGCGCGCGGATCGCTTCTCGCTTCCGCAACGAGGTCGCTGCCATCGAGCGTGATGCGACCCGCGGTCGGCCTGTCGAGCCCGACAATCAGCCGAGCAAGCGTGGACTTGCCGCATCCGGACTCGCCGACGACGCCGAGCGTTTCGCCTCTCTTGACGTCGAGTGAAACGTCTTGAACCGCGTGCACAGCCGGGTGCGTCGATCCGAACAGCGTACGGCCGCCGCCGAATATCCGACCTGCGTGTTCGATCGAAAGCAGCGCGCCGTCAGCCATCGGCGGCCTCCGGCGGCAGAGGATGGAGACAGCGAAACGCCCGCTCGTCGCCGAGCCAGGTCAGCGAAACCGGCGCAACGCGGCAATCCACCTCCGCGCGCGGGCAGCGATCGGCAAAGGCGCAACCTTCCGGCAGTGCATTCACCATTGGCGGCCGGCCCTCGATCGCATCGAGGCGCCGCTCGGGCCGGCCGAGCACCGGGACACAGTCGATGAGCTTGGCCGTGTAGGGATGACGCGGCGCGGTCAGGATAGCCTCGGTCGTGCCGGTTTCGACGATCTGGCCGGCATACATCACCGCCACGCGATCGCAGATCGCCGACACGACGCCGAAGTCGTGGGTGATGAACAGAATCGCGGCGTCTCGCTCCCGGCGCAGAGCGTCCATCAACGACAGGATCTGCGCCTGGACAGTCACGTCGAGCGCCGTCGTCGGCTCGTCGGCAATCAGCACCCTGGCATCGTTGGCGAGCGCCATCGCGATGCAGACGCGTTGGCGCATGCCGCCGGAGAGCTCGTGCGGATAGGCCTTGAGGCGCTCCGCCGGACCCGGAATGCGTACCACGTCGAGCAGCGCTTCCGCCCGCTTGTACGCTTCCCGCCGAGAAAGCGGCTGATGAGCGCGGACGGCTTCGGCGATCTGGTCGCCGACCGTGAGCAGGGGATGCAGCGTCGATAGCGGATCCTGGAAGACGTGAGAAACAGCGGCGCCGCGCAGTTGCCGGATGCGCGCGTCGCTGGCAGCGAACAGGTCCTCGCCGTCGAGGAAGGCGACGCCGCCAACGATGCACCCGGGTGGCGTCGGCACCAGCCCCATGATCGACATGGCGGAAACCGACTTGCCTGAGCCCGACTCCCCGACAATGCCCAGGCATTCGCCCTGCCGCAGGTTCAAGTCGACGCCGCCTACGGCCTTGTAGACGCTGGCACCGATACGGAAGTAGGTGCGCAGCCCCTGGACATCGAGGATGACATCGGGGTGCGCGCGGAGATCGATGGCAGAGTGCCCGCGCTCAACCGCAGTGCGGGCCACCGGACGGGTCAGCGCCCCGGATTTCAGGCGCGGATCGAGCACATCGCGTATGCCGTCGCCAAGCAAGTTGATGCTCATGACGAGGACGAAGATCATGACGCCCGGAATCACCGAGACGTGCGGCGCGGTGAACAGGATCTTGCGCCCCTCGCCAAGCATCGAGCCGAGGTCCGCCTGCGGCGGCTGGGCGCCGAGACCGAGGAACGAAAGGCCGGCAGTCTCGAGGATCATCCAGCCGATCGTCGTGGAGATCGTGACAACGATCACAGGCAGAACGTTCGGCAGAATTTCCGCAAAGAGGATCTGCACATTTGATTTGCCGGAGAGCCGGGCGGCATCGACGAACTCGCGTCGCGAAAGGCCGAGCGTGATGCCGCGAATGTTGCGGGCGAAGAACGGCACGTTGACCACCGCGATCGCATAAAGCGCGTTCAAGAGACCCGGCCCGAGAGCGGCGACGATGGCGAGCGCCAGCAGGATGTAGGGAAAGGCCATGATCATGTCGATGCCGCGCATCAGCAGACTGTCGAGCCGTCCGCCCGCATAGCCGGCCACAAGCCCGATCATTGAACCGAAGAAAGCGGCGATAAGGGTGGCCGACACCCCGACCACAAGGCTGACGCGAAGACCCCAGATCAGGCGGGAAAGAATGTCGCGGCCCAAAGCGTCGGTGCCGAGGAGATGGCCTTCGACCAGCGGACGCATCAGCCGATTGGCCGGCTCCGTGGCGTCGGGATTGGCGAGCGGAAGGAGGGGTGCGGCGAGAGCAACGAGAATGATCACCGTGAGCACGACGAGTCCGCCGGTCGCCAGCGCATTGTTGAGCAGGAGCCGAACGCTGTCCGGGCGGCCGGCGGGCCGCTGCGCCTTCGGCGCGGATGCAATGGCGGCCTCCGCCATCAGCGCAGCCTCGGGTCGAGGATCGTCTGCACCACGTCGGCGGCGAGATTGAACAGCACATAGGCCGCCGCCACCACCAGGACCCCGCCCTGCACAAGCAGGATGTCGCGGGTCGAGATCGCCGTGACCAGCATCGAACCGATGCCGGGCCACTGGAACACGGTTTCGATGTAGACGGCGCCACCAAGCACGAAGCCGGCCTGAATGCCTATGACCGGCACGACGCTGACCAGCGCAGCTTTGAAGGCATGCCGGAAGATGACGCGACGTTCGGTCAGGCCCTTTGCGCGTGCGGTGCGGATGTAATCCTGGCGCAGCACCTCAAGCATGGCCGTGCGTGTCAGCCTGGCGATCACCCCCGTCGCCACGACGGCAAGCGTGATCGCCGGCAGGGTCAGATGGTGGATGAGATCGCCGAGACCGCCGCCGCCATAGAAGGCATACATGCCGCTTGCGGGAAACAGCCGGAGATCGACGGCAAACAGCAGTATCAGGAGCAGGCCGAGCCAAAACGACGGCATCGAAATGCCCACCAGCACCAGAAGTGTCACGATCTTGTCGGTCCAGCCGAACTGCCGCGCTGCGGAAACGACGCCGGCGAGCAGACCGAAGACGGAGCACAGCAGCAGCGATGTTCCGGCGAGGATCAGCGTCGCGGAGAAGCGCTCAAGGACCTCGTCGAGCACCGGCCGGTTGAGCGAATAGGAGCGGCCAAAATCACCGTGCAGCAGGTTGCCGAGCCAGATGACGTATTGCTGCGGCAGCGGCTTGTCGAGCCCCAGCTCGCGGTTGAGCCGCGCGACATTTTCCGGCGTGGCGTAAGAGCCGAGAATAGCCGTCGCCGGGTCGCCCGGGATCATGGCAATGATGAGAAAGACGATGACCGTCAGGCCGAGCAGGACGGGGATAGCAGCGAGAAGACGTTTGGCGATGTAGGCACCCAAGGCAGCTGCCCTCGGTTCGACGCCGATGCGGCATCCGGCAGGCTTCTCTCGCCCGACGGATGCCTCTCTGTCACTATTCCTTCGAGACCTTCTGCAACATCAGGAAGAAGGAAGGCTGCAGCTTGAAGTTCTTGACGCTTGCCGCCGTAACCGCGTTCTGCTTCCAGTTCGCGATGAAGACCCACGGCGCGTCGTCGTGGACGATTTCCTGCATCTCCTTATAGAGCTTGGCGCGCTCGGCCTGGTCGGTTGAGCTGCGCGCCTTGTCGAGAAGCTCGTCGACCTTCGGGTTGGAATAATAGCCCGAATTGAAGCCGCCGCTGTCGGGGAAGGCGGCCGTGCGGAGCGTCAGGAAGGGAAGCGTGTCCGGATCGTTGGTCATCCACGCCATCTCCGCCATGTCGGCCTTCCCTTCGAGACCCGGGTTCACCTTGCCAAGGAAGGTGTTCCACTCGTAGGTCTCGATCTTGACCTTCATGCCGACCGCCTCGAGATCGGCCTGGATGGCCGTCCCCATGGCGACGGGATCGAGCATGCCCGAGCCGCCCTCGGTCACGTAGAAGGTGACCTCCTTGCCGTCATAGCCGGCCTCTTTCAGAAGCGCCTTTGCCTTGTCCGGGTCGTAGGGATAAGGCTGCAGCGCGTCGTCGTAGGCCCAGGCGAAGGCCGGCGGCGTAGGCCCGGCGGCGACTTCCGCCGTGCCCTGAAGGATGTTGTCGACGATCGCCTTCTTGTTGATGGCGTAATTCGCCGCCTGGCGCACTAGCTTGTTGGAGAACGGGCCGTCCTTGACGTTGAGGATCAAGAACCAGACGTGCGGGCCGGCTTGCTCGTAGACCTTGAAGGCGGGGTTGTCGCTGAACTGCGCCACGCTGTCGGGCGGCACCTCGACCATCACGTCGAGCCCGCCTGAGAGCATCTCGGCGACCCGCGTGTTGGCGTCGGTGATCGGCCGGTAGACGATCGCGTCAAGCGACGGCGCGCCGTCCCAGTAATCGTCGTTGCGGGTGATGACCACCTTGGAGTTCGCTTCCCACGAATCGAACTTGTAGGCGCCGGTGCCGGAAGGATGCCGGCCGAAGTCCTTGCCCCATTTCATCACCGCCGCCGGCGACACGATCAGCCCGGTCGGATAGGCGAGGTTCGAAAGAAACGGCGCGTAGGGTTCCTTCAGCTTGAACTCCACCGTCAAGTCGTCGATCACGTTCACCGAATCGACGCTGGAGAAGAAGAAGGCCAGCGGGAACGGCCCGGTGTCGTGATACGGGTTGTCCTCCTTCAGCATGCGGTCGAAGTTGAACTTCACCGCCGCGGCATTGAACGGCGAGCCATCATGGAACTTGACGCCGTCGCGAAGCTTGAAGGTGTAGGTCTTGCCGTCGTCTGAGATGTTCCAGCTCGTCGCGAGTGACGGTTCGACCTCAAGCGTGCCGTCCTTGTAGCGGACCAGCCCGTCGTAAAGGTTCACCAGAATCCGGAAGTCGTTCACCGCCGTGACGGCGTGCGGATCGAGCGATTTCGGCTCCGCAATCTGTCCGACGACCAGCACGTTCGGCGGGGTCTGGGCGAGCGCCGCGGACCCGAGGGCCATCCAAACCGCGGCGACGGCCAGGGACAATAAGCGTCTCATGGCTTGCTCCCATTATCTGGCTGCGGTCCAATTAATCATCAACAATTGCATCTTTGCAAGCTATCTTCATAATTGTTAACACTGACGCCGTGATCTTGCTGCATGAATGCCTGCAAGTATCTGATATTCATCGAGGTTTTATGGCTGCACAAAGATTCGCCATCGACCTTGCGCGGCTCAGGGCGTTGCTCGACGGCGTTAACGCGTTCGGGCGCAACCCGGAGACCGGTGGGTTCAACAGGACGGGATTTTCGGAGGCGGACATGGATGTCCGCCACTGGTTCCGCGACGTGATGGCCGGCGACAATCTCAAGGCCACCAGCGACGGGGCGGCGAACGTCTTCGGTCGCTACGGCGCGGAGACCGGGCCCTGCGTCATGGTCGGCTCGCACCTCGACACCGTGCCGGAAGGCGGCGCGTTCGACGGTGCACTTGGTGTCGCGGTCGCGCTCGAATGCGTGCGGTCGATGCGCGACGCGGGCATTGTGCCACGCATTGCAGTCGAGGTGGTGGCGACCGCTGAAGAGGAGGGCCGCTTTGGCGGGATGATGGGGTCGCAGGCGATCACCGGCCAGGTCTCCCGCCGCTGGCTCGAAGCGGCTGTGGACGCTGACGGGGTCCGGTTGGTCGATGCCATGCGGGAGCGGGGTCTCGATCCTTATCGAGCCTTGGAAGCGGCGCGGCCGGCTGAATCCATACGGGCCTTTCTGGAGCTTCACATAGAGCAGGGGCCGACACTGGAGACGGCAGGCATCTCGGTCGGGATCGCGGATTCGGTGTCAGGTGTGTGCCTCCTCCTGGTCAGGCTTCGCGGCACGGCCAATCATTCCGGCACAACACCCATGAACCTTCGAGCCGATGCTCTTGCCGGCTTGGCGCAGGTCGCAACGGCGATCCCCGCTTTGATCAGCGAAGCAGGCACCGAGCAGACACGCATTACAATTGGCAAGGTCGACCTCCGTCCCAACTTCCCGCACACCATCCCCGGAAAGGTCGAGTTCACGATCGTTCTCCGCGATACCGACGAAGAGGTCATGCACGCCCTTGCCAAGCGAATGACTTGGGAGATCGAGACCGCCGCGAAGGCGCACGGCCTGAGCCACCTAATCGAGACGAAGAGCTGGTTGCCGCCGGTGGCGCTCGATGCCGGGCTTGTCGCCTTGCTCGTCCAAAAGGCCGCGCATCTCGGGATACACGCGACCACGATGCAGTCCGGCGCAGGCCATGACGCGCAGACGATGCAGTCGCTCTGTCCGTCGGCGCTGATCTTCGTGCCAAGTCGCAACGGCGTGAGCCATGCTCCGGAAGAATGGACTGACTGGTCCGATATCGAAAAGGGAGCGAATCTGATGCTCGCCGCCCTGATCGACCTGACCGCAGACTGAAAACGTCTTCTGCAAGAGGCCATTCTCGGGAAGGTGCCACGGTCAAGCCGTCGCTTCCCCCATTCGATGTCCGACTAGCGAGCGGCGGCGCCCCACACCCTCCAAGCGGCAGCTCAGCGCCATACGCGGACCTTCCGTCGGGCCTCAGACCTCCGCGACCTCTGTACGCCCAGCCTTGCTCAATCCAGCTTCGCGATGCAGCGTGCAAGCTCCTCGGGGTCGTCAGTGGTGATCTGACGGACCCCTGCGTGGAGAAGACCGCGCAATACAGCATCCGAAAGGTCAGGCCCTGCATTGACAGTCCAGGCGTCCGTCTCAATGCCAAGGGCGAGCAGTCGGTCGACAAGCGGGAAGCATTGCTCGGCCGCTCGCAACACGAGGTCAAAGCGCAAATATGCAATCGCCAAGCTTGGCAGGCGGTGCTCGAGATGCCGGAGCAGCCTCTCCGGAGAGCGCGCAAGGTCTGACGAGCGCTCGACTGCCCGTTGCGGATCGTAACCGTGTCTGGCGCCCGGCATTTCCGCGGCGAGACGCCGGGCCTGATTGAAATCCCTCGATCCGACCACGATAGCGTCCTCAATTCCTGCGACAGCTGCAGCGGCATCGGCAATCGCACTTTCCGGCAATGGCGCCCCCTCAGGAACCTTGAGATCGAGCTGCAGAGAGGTCGTCGAAGCGCGCGGCAGCGAGGCAAGCGGCGCGAGCAGATCGACAAGGGAATGGACCGGGGCGTCGGCTTCTGCCGCTCCGGCACGGTCGCGATGCAGAAGCCCCGCCATCGCGGCAAGCCGCGTCTCTGCCACGCGTCCGCTGCCGGTCGTCGACGGCCCGAGGGTCGAATCGTGGAGCACTGCGAGCCGACCGTCGGCTGTGGCCAGAATATCGACCTCCAGGCTCGCGCCGAGCCGCCAGCCGAGCGCCAGATTGGCCGGCTTGAACGGCGCCTCGGCAAAGCGCGTCCTGAGCTTGTGCCATTTGAGGCGCACCGGCCCGCGCGGGCCGTCGGCCGCGACCGGAACCGCTTCGCCGCCCGTCAAGCGTTGGCACTCGCGGCGCCGCCGACATAGGCGTTCGGGACGAGCCGTCCCGTCGCTGTCTCGAACACCAGCGAGTTGGCCGGTCGGAACGTGACCCGCACAGCGTCACCCGCAGGATGGGCGCTCCCGTGCCCCTGCTCGAGGACCCGGATGCTACCGAGGTCGGACTCCACGACGTAGAGGATTTCCCTGCCCATCGGCTCGAGATGGGTGATGCGCCCGGGCAGGCCCGCGTCGCGGAACGCAAGGTGTTCCGGCCGGAGCCCGATCGTCACCGCTCCGTCCGCCCCCGTGATCGGGAGCGATGCAGCATTGACGGAGACGGACCCGTTTCGCGCCTCGCCCTCAATCAGGTTGATCGGCGGCGATCCGATGAAGCCGGCAACGAACAGGCTCGACGGCCGGCGGTAAAGGTCATCAGGGGTTCCGACCTGTTCGATTTGGCCCGCGCGCATGCAGATGATGCGATCGGCCATCGTCGTCGCTTCGATCTGGTCGTGGGTAACGAGGATCGTGGTCACACCAAGCTTCTGCTGCAGCGACTTGATCTCGGTGCGCATCGTCAGTCTGAGGGTCGCGTCGAGATTGGACAGCGGCTCGTCGAGGAGCAGGAGCTGCGGTTCCTTGATGAGCGCCCGGGCAAGCGCCACCCGCTGCTGCTGCCCGCCGGACAGTTCGCTCGGCTTGCGGTCGAGAAGCCGACCGACCTGCACCAGCTCCGCGACATCGCGGACGCGGCCGTCTGCCTGGGAGCGGGGCACCTTTTTGAAGCGCAGAGGAAAGCGGATATTCTCGTGCACCGTCATGTTCGGATAGAGCGCGTAGGACTGAAAGACGATGCCGACATTGCGGTCCTTCGCCTCGACATCGTTTACCGGATGACCGTCGAAGAGCAGCGTGCCGCCGCTCGGCTGATAGATGCCGGCGAGAATGAGCAGACTCGTCGACTTCCCGCATCCTGACGGACCAAGCAGGGCGACGAACTCGCCGTCCTCGATCGCGAGATCCATGCCCGGGAGAACGACAACGTCGCCGAAGTGCTTCTTAATGTTGCGGAACTCGATGCGCGCCATCGCCCGTCAACCCTTCACGCCGCCGATCGACATCTGCATCAGGTAGCGCTGCGCGGCGAGATAAAGGACGAGGCTCGGCACAAGATAGAAGACACCGACGGCCGAAACGACGCCGTAGTCCACGCCCATGATGTCCTCGCGCACGTAGAACATGTAGAGGCTCATCGTCCAGTTCGTGTTCCTGATCAGGAAAGTGAGAACGAAGATGTACTCCTCCCAACCGCGGATGAAGGTGAAAACGGAAACAGCGAGCATTCCGTTTGTCACCTGCGGCAGCACGACGCTCAAGAAAGCCTGACGGCGCGAGGCGCCGTCGGTGAGCGCGCTCATCTCGATGTCCCACGGCACAGCGTCGAAGAAACCCTTCATGATGAAGATCGCGAACGGAAGCTCGAACGCGACCAGCACGAGAATGACGCCGAGAAGGCTGTCGAGCAGCCCGATGTAGTAGAGCATCAGGAAAAGCGGAACGATCAGCGTCAGCACGGGGAATGCGTGCAGCACGAGCAGCGAGCGGAGCACCGAAGCCCGCCCGGGGAACTGGAAGCGTGAAAGGTAGTAGCCGGCGAGCGAGGCAACGGTGACGACGATCACAGTCTGCGATCCGGCAAGCAGCACGGAGTTGGCGAAAGCATGCCACACGTTCGGGAATTGCACGGCCCCCTTCACCTCGCCCACGTGCGAACGTACGACGGAGTCGAAGTCCGGCACCCAAAGAAACAGGAAGTTGCCGAGATAAAGGTCCGGCCCGACCAGCCAGGCAAACACTGCGATCGAAGCGGCCGCGACCGTCGCGACGCCGATCCACATCTGGCGGCGGTTCCGTGCAAGCGCGACGACCAGCCAGAATGCGATCACCGCCGGTACGAGGATCGCCATCGAGCGCCAGAGGACTTTGGTCTCGGCAACACCCAGCCTTGCCGAGAAGGCGATGCTGATCAGCCAGAAATACGGGAGGATGATCGGCAGCGACACCGCGATCAGAAACGCATAGACGCTGACCGCGCGCGTTCTCCGCGCCGTCTTAGCGCGGGCCGCCAGCAGCGGCCAATCCACCGCCTGAGATGACGCCGTGCCGAGTCCCTCCAGCGCCGTCGCCATGTCATTGCACCTCGATGCGCGGGCGCTGCAGCAGCCGCTGCATATCGAAGAAGCGCCAGCCGAGCAGCGCTAGGACTGCGCCGATTACGATCAGGAACAGAGCCAGCGCGGCGCCATAGCCGGTACTGGCCGCTCGTGAAGGCGCGGCGATAGATATAGAGAGCGTAGACGGTGGTGTCGTAGAAGGGTCCACCCTTGGTGAGCAGAAGGATGTACTCGAAGCTCACCAGAAGCGACAGCGTCTGGTAGATCGTCACAAAGCTGATCGGCCAACGCAGCGCCGGCAGCGTGATGAACCATGCCTGCGCCAGAACACCTGCGCCATCCACCCTTGCGGCGTGGTAGAGGTGCTCCGGTATGCCGCGGATGGCCGAAGTGAAGATGACCATTCCGAGCGACGCACCGATGAAGCCGTTGGCAATGATGATGAGCACAACCGGCGCCTGGAGCTTGACGTCAAGCGGTTCCGACAGGCCAAAGGCGTGCATCAGAATCTGATTGAGCAGCCCGGTGGACGACGGATCGACGACCCACAGCCAAAGCAGGATGTAGAGGACGGAAGGGCTCATCCGCGGCAATAGCCAAACGCCTCTGAAGAAGTTGCCCGAGATGCGACTTATCGAGGTGGTGACAAGCGCCAGGATCAGCCCGAACGTTACGTTGAAGATGGCGAGCGTGCCGACGACGTAGACCAGAGTCGTGACGATGACGTGCGGCAGCTGCCGGTCGCCGGTAAAGATCTTCCGGTATTGCTCGAGCGTGAAGCCGCTGACACGCAGCGAGCGGCCGAGATCGGTGAACGACACGACCACGTCGATGATGACCGGAATGACGAAGAATAGGACGGTTAGAACGACGGCAGGGCCGAGAAAGATCACGAAGTTCGCACGCTGTCGCGCCGCCGACCGGCCTGCGGCGCGGCGTTCGATCATCATCTCTTCTGCCGTTGTCGCCATCGGTTCCCGCCTGTCAGGCGACCTCGTCTATGGCGCCGCGGAACGCGTGAAGGCCGGGTGCTTTCCGGCCCTCACGCGCTTCTATTCCTCCTACTGCACCATGACGTCTTGGAGCGTCGACGTCGCCTCGTCGATCACGTAGTCGGCCGCATCCTGCGCGCTGAGCCGCCCGGTCTCCACGCCTTGTATTGCGTTATAGATGATGCCGTTCAGATCGCCGAACTCCGGGTTGTTGGGCAGGAACTTCGTGTATTTCAGCAACTCGGTCGCCTTCGCGAGGGGCCATGCGTCAGCATAGCGCTTGTCGTTCAACTCCTCTGGTTTGATGCCGAGATGAGTGGTCGTGACCGCATGGTCGACGTTGAGATCGGGGTCCGAGGCAAAGCCAAGAAGCCGCACGGCGAGGTCCGGATACTTCGTGCTCGCCGACACCGCGTAGATCACCGGATGGGTCAAGCTGCTCGGGCTGCCACCCTTCTCCGCGGGCGGACACGCCACCCATCCCCAGTCCTTGAAAAAGCTCGCCTCGTCCTGTGGTAGCCCGTAGGTCGGGAAAGCCGCGCTGCCCAGGTCCCAGATTCCGTACATCCAGAACACGTCGTTGTTGTCCTTATAGAACTGCGCGCGAATATCGTCCCATTCCATGGACGTGTTGTTGGCGGCAATAACGCCTTCCTTGACCCCGCGCTCGAACCACCCGAAGGCGGCCGCAAGCTTGCCGCGATCGAGCAGGATGTTGCCGGTCGCCGGATCGGTGAAGGTGTTGCCGTAGGTCTGGAACACCATCAGGTAGTCAGGCCCCTTGCTCGGGCGATGCAGGATTCCGTATTTGACGCCGGTCTTGTCCTGCACCTTCTTGGCGATGTCGATGATGTCATCCATCGTCACGTCGCCCTTCAGGACGGCATCAGGCAGCCCGTCGATAAAGGCGTCGTCGTATCCGGCCTGCCGCATGAGCTTCTTGTTGTAGAAGAACATGCGCGCTTCGGCGTCCTGGGGGATGCCATAGATGCCGTCCGGACATTTGACGGCGTTCCACAAGGACGGGAAGATCGTGCCGAACTTGTCTGGATACTTGGCGATATAGTCGTCAAGCTTCAGGGCAAACCCGTCCTGCTGAAAGGCGCAAACCCATTCGTGCGCCGCAATGAACATGTCGGGCCCCTCGCCAATTCCGAACACCTTCAGGAGCTGCAAGGCGTCTTCGTCAAAGCCCTTGGCGGGGCTGTCGTGCACCTCGAGCGTGACCTGCGTATCGGACCCTTCGGCCTTGAGCGCCGCGTTAAGCCGTTCGGCCGCCTTGACGACGTTTCCCGCGCGCAGTGGGCCTGATGGGTCCTGCCGCGACCAAAGCGTGAGCGTCACAGTATCCGCCAGAGCGGATGCACTCAGGAATGCTGCCGCGAGCAGCGCTGCAGTACCGATTGTCCAGTGTTTCATGATGCTCTCCCTCCTTGCCGCGACGCGTTTCAACCGCACCGTCGTATCTATTTGCAAAGCTGTGCAACACGATTATGAATGCGTTTGGAGCGACGGTCCAGAGCGTTTGGGGAATGTCCGACAGCGCAGAAAACGTGCGGCGGCGGTTCGTCAGCGCGCAGGATGTCGCGCGGCGCGCCGGAGTATCCCGATCCGCCGTTTCGCGGGCTTTCACGCCTGGCGCCAGTATCGCACCGGAGACCCTCGCGAGAGTGCACGCGGCGGCTGACGCTCTCGGATACCAGGTCAATGCTCTGGCGCGCGGGCTGCTTGCCCATCGCAGCCAGCTCGTCGGCCTGGTGACCTCCGATCCGAACGCACCGTTTCGCGCACAGATGATCGCCGCAATTTCGACTGCGCTGATCGAGCGCGGCAACGTGCCGGCGCTCATCACCATCGGCCCCGGGGCCGAAGACATCGCGAACGCAAGCCGTCAGCTGCTTGGCTACCGGGCGGAGGCGACCGTCTTTCTTTCTGGTTCGCCGCCTGATGGGCTTGTGGAACTGACCCGCCGGAACGGACAGGCGCTGATCCTCATCAACCGCGCCGAGACCGACATCGACAGCGTACGTTGCGACGACCGCGACGGCGTGCGGCAGGCCTTCGAGGCGTTGCGCGCCACCGGTGCCTCGTGCTTCGGCGTCGTCAACGCGGGGAGCCCAAGCCCGAGTCTGCTCACACGTGAGCTGGCCTTCGGTGAGCTTGCGGCGGCGGAAGGCGCCGCGCTCGAGGTCGTCCGCGCCGGCCACTCCGACTATTGGGGCGGTCGGGAGGCGGCCTCCAAGTTGCTCGCGGGCGGCAATCCCCCGCAGGCCGTCTTCTGTGTCAACGACGCGATGGCGATCGGAGCGCTCGACTGCCTTCGCGGCACGGGCCTCAAGGTGCCCGAGGACGTTTCGGTGATCGGCTTTGACGACCTGCCGATGGCCGCGTGGGCACCCTACCGGCTCACCACCATCCGGCAGGATCCCGTGCGCATCGCCAAGGAGGTCATCGCTCTTCTCGATCGTCGCGCTTCAGACCCTGAGTCGCCACCCACATCCGTTCGCTTTCCTGTCGATCTCGTCATCCGCGAAACCGTAAGGGGGCTCCGTTGACGGACACACGGCCGGGCGATCAGCACCGTCGCCGGGCCCATTGATCCGCCCCCCACCACCAATTAGCAGATCCACTCGGAAGAAGAGTCGAGGCAAACGTCATGCCCTTCAGCTTTCTTGCGCGCGAAGCCGGCCACGCGCACGTCTGTGGCCACCGCGGCTACTGTCTTCACTATCCGGAGAACACGGTTGTCGCATTCCAGGCCGCCAGGCACTGGGGCGCAACGACGCTCGAGATCGACGTTGTGCTCTCGAAGGACGGCGAGGCGATCGTCCTCCACGATCACCGGGTCGACCGCACCACCGACGGGCATGGATTTGCGGGAGACCTGACGCTGGCGCAGATTTGCGAACTCGACGCCGGCGCGGCATTTGATGCGCGCTTTGCCGGGACCCGGGTGCCTCTCCTCGAGGAAGCGCTGAATTGGGCGAAGCACGAAGGAATGGGCGTCGTGCTCGAGATAAAGGAATACGAGCGACCCGATCTCGCGGCGGAGCGGATCGTTGCACTGCTGGAGGCCACGGGCACCGCCGATCGTGTGCTTGTGCTCAGCTTCGACCACATGGCGCTGAAACGGATCGTCGCGTCTCACCCCGGCATCCGTACCTGAGGCTATCACCCATGCCCGGCATGCTGACATCGTCGGAGTGCTGAAGTCATGCGGCGCGAGCTCGGTCTCCATCGAGCTCGACATGTTCCATCCGGATGACGGACATGCATTGCACGCCGCCGGCCTCTCCAATCGCGTGCATTTGCCGCTGCCGGAACGGCTGGTTCCGTTGTGGCGGGGCGGTCGGGATATTGTCCCGCGCGTCGTCGAGTGGATTGCCGAAGGCGCGATCGACACCCTCTCCGGCGACGACGTGCCCTTCCTCTCGATGCTCGTGGAAAAAGCAGGAAAGTCGAAATCGTGACTTATGCGATCCTGGAGGACGATCTCGAACGCCGCGTCGATACGGCGCGGGCTGTCGTTCGCGAAGCGGGGCAGATGGCGGTTGACTATTTCAACCGCCGCGACAGCCTCGCGGTCACCCGCAAGGGTGCGCAGGATCTCGTCAGCGAGGCTGACAGGTCTTGCGAGGAGCTGATCATCTCACGTCTGATGGCGGCGTTTCCGCAGGATGGGTTTCTCGGCGAAGAAGGAGGCGCGCGCAATTTTGGCGCGCAAGCGGTCTGGGTCATCGACCCGATCGACGGCACGCACAATTTCCTGACCGGCATACCCTTCTGGTGCCTTTCAATTGCGCTTGTGGTGAATGGCGCGGCCGTGATCGGCGTCATCTACCATCCGGCCGCCGACGAGCTTTTCTCGGCGCGCCGGGGCCGTGGCGCCTTCCTGAACGACTCCCCGATACGTGTGAGCGGCGAGACGGATGTCACGCGCGCCCGCATCGGTATCGGCTTCAGCTATCGACGTCCCATCGCCGAACATGTGCGTGCCATCGAGGCCCTGCTTACTGCCGGCTGCGAATATCTTCGTCTCGGTTCGGGCGCGCTCGGCCTCGCCTATTCGGCCGCGGGCCGCTTCGACGGCTACTGGGAGCGGCACATCAATGCTTGGGACGTCGCGGCGGGCCTCGTGCTGGTGCGGGAAGCGGGAGGCTGGACCAACGATTTCTTCGTTGAAGATGGCCTCACACGCGGCAACGAAGTTCTTGTGGCGACGCCGGCACTCGTCGAACCGCTGTCGCGCCTCACCAAGTTCGGCGTTTCGTGATGTGCGCGCGCATCGCGCAACTGCCGATCTGTGGCCTGAGCGGAGGGCCGACTGCGAGACAAAAGCGCTGACGCAACCGGGGGCTGAGATGAACCTGTTTGGCAGTGAGCTCGACGAGTGCTAGTTCGAGCTGACGCGCGGTCGCCAACTGGGAAGAGGCGATGGGCAAGGACGTTTGGACCCTCTTCAGAACTCTCAACCAGGAACGCATCGTCCTCGCCATCGGCGTCTTTGTCTTCGTCGCTGCGGCGTTCCTGCTTCCGGGTTTCCTGACCGCCGGGAACCTGATCGCGATCGTTCGCTCCATCGCCGTTCTCGGCATCCTCGCACTCGGGATGGGGGTGGTCATCATCGGGCGCGGAATCGATCTGTCGATGGTGGCGGTCATGGCCATGTCCGTCGCCTGGTACCTGCAACTCCTCGGCGGGGGGATGCCCGACCACGCGGCGCTGGCTCTGGCGCTCGGCGGCGTGCTCGCCATAGGCGTGATAAACGGCTTCCTCGTCGCCTATGCCGACGTGCCAGCGATCTTCGTCACACTTGCCTCCGGCTCCTTCGTCTTCGGTTATGTCCGCTCGCAACTAATCCCCTCGGATGCGGTGCCGGTGCCGACGGGCCATTGGGTGGAGATCATGGGAGGCGTGCGCTTCCTGAGTGTACCGGTCGAAGTGTTCATATTCGCGGCGCTGGCGGCTGCCGTGGCCTTGTTCCTGCGCTTCACCAAGTGGGGCCGCTATGTCTACTACGCCGGCGACAATCCGGTCGCGGCGCGCAACATCGGCATCCCGGTTCGGCCGATGCTGGTGCTGCGCTACGTGCTCTCAGCACTGACCGCGTTCGTCGCCGGGCTGCTGACGGCGGCGAGCCTGCATTCGATCAATACGCGCGTGGTGAACTCCACTCTGCTTTACGACATCGTGCTGGTGGCTGTGATCGGCGGCATCGGCCTTTCGGGGGGCAAGGGAGGTGTCCGCAATGTCCTGGTGGGGGCGGCGTTGATCGGAATATTGCTGAACGTGATGACGATCATTGACATTTCGGTGCTCTATCAGAACCTTATCAAGTCCACTATCCTGCTGTTTGCGATCATCGTTGACGGTCTGCTCAACCCACGCGATGAGCAGACCGCGCAGCAAGGAGACATCTGAGCTCCGCACTTTCAAATCGGCAAGAGTGGCAGCCGATACAAATGGCTCAAGGGGAAAGGACAGGGAAAATGACGCTGATGAGAACCTTCCTGGCGGCGGCCGTGGTGGCGTCGGGGGCGATCCTGACCACGCTGCCCGCCTTCGCCGACATGATGGACCCGGCGCCGGCGGAATATTCCAAGGCGCTCTCCGGCAAACGCGTCGTGATGGTGCCGATGGCGATGGGCTTCGACCTGGCGCAGGGCTGGGCCGCCATCCTGCAGCGCGAGGTCACCGCCTTCGGCGGCACCTTCGAGACGCGCGACCCGAACTGGAGCGTCGAGGCGGGTGCGCAGGCGCTGACAGAAGCCATTGCCTCCGACCCGAAGCCCGACGTGCTGGTGGTGATGTCGCCTGACCTCAACTCCTACTCCAAGATCATGAAGAAGGCGCAGGAGGCGGGCATCTACGTGCTCTTGATCGACAACCCGGCCAACTTCAAGGCCGACGCCTATATGGGCGGCGACTGGACGCAGCTCGGCCGGCTCGAGGCGGAGGCCGTCATCCAAGGCTGCGGCGACAATTCCTCCAAGAAGATCGGCCTCGTGCAGGGCGACGAGACCAACGCCACCAGCCTCTTCCAGTATGACGGGATCATGGACGTGCTCTCGAAGCATCCGGATTTCGAGGTGGTGGCGAAGCCCGACTCCAACTGGGATGCGACGACCTCGCGCGACGTGACGACCACCATGCTTCAGCAGCATCCCGACGTCTGCGGCATCATCGATTTCTGGGATGGTGACGCGACAGGTGCCTCGGCGGCGATCCGCGATGCGGGCTTGCAGGACAAGGTCTTCCTGGTCACCACCGGCGGCGGCGAGGTGACAGCCGACTGCGACGCGATCAAGGACGGTACCTACGGGGCGGTGGTCACCACAGAGCTGGTGACGGAAAGCACCAACATGACGACCATGATCAAGTACCTGCTGCAGAGCGGTCAGCCGGCGGGCACGTCGTCGGCGTATATCTATACGCTGCTCCACGCGACGACCAAGGACAACATGCGCCCCGACAGCTGCTGGGACCTGAAGGCGCTGCAGGCGATGGCCGGGACCAACTGAACCCTGCCGACTCACACTTCAAGCGGACGGCCGGGGATCTCCGGCCGTCCCCTCGTTCTTGACCTGAAGGTTGCACGATGACCTTCCGCGAGCGGCTGCAGGCCTCCCGCTACAATCTCATCCCCGATCACATCATCGGCGAGGTCCTCACCAAGCGCTGGGCCGACAACGCTATCCCGTTCATAGCTCTCGTCGTCACCGTCGCCGCGTTCGGCAGCATCATTCCGGGCTTCTTCAAGCTCTACTCATTGCAGGAATCGACCCGCCAGCTCGGTGAGTTCAGCCTGGTGGTGACCGGCCTCACAGTCGTGATGCTCGGCGGCGGGATAGACTTGTCCGTCGGGTCGATCTTCGCGATGTCGGCATTCGCCGCAGTCTCGACCTTCTTTATTCTTGGAGAGCCCGTGTGGCTCGCCTTTGCCGCTTCGCTCGCAACGGGGCTCATATTCGGCGCCATCAACGGCTACCTGATCGGCTTCCTGCGGCTCAGGGCATTCATTACGACGCTAGTGACCTTCATCATCGGCCGCGCCGCGTACGACATCCTGGTGGTCACCTTCGGGTCGCGGGTGCAGCTTTCGATGGTATCCTCCGATGCCTGGGACTTTATCGGCGACGGCACGCTCCTCGGTATCTCCGTTCCCGTGCTGGCGGCGATCGCTCTGGCGATCGTGACACATATCGCGCTTACGCGGTCGCGCCCAGGCTGGCATGTGCTGGCGGTCGGCGGCTCACGCCGCTCCGCCCACAACGCTGGAATTCGCGTCCGCCTGACCGTGTTCCTGACCTATGTCTTTTCGGGCCTTTGTTCTTCCGCAGCCGGTTTCCTGATCGCCACGCGGCTCTCCGGCGTGGGGCCCGGCACCGGGCAAGGACTGGAAATCCTCGCGCTCACCGCCGCGGTGGTGGGAGGCAACAGTCTCGGTGGCGGGCGCGGGTCGGTCGTCAAGGGCGTGATGGGCGCGGTCATCGTGCTGGTCATGACCAACGGTCTGATCCGCCTCGGTTACGGCACCGGAACCAACCAGATGGTGCTTGGCATCCTGCTGGCCGTTGCCGTCACCGTTGACATTCGCTGGCTCAAGAATCGCCACAAGGTGCTTCACGAAGTCTATGTCGCGCCGGTCTATCTGCGCATGGGTGAGACCCAGTCGGCGTCGCCTGGCTCCGGTACGCCCTTTGAGCTCAACAACCGCTTGTCGGAAGCCGACCCGATCGGGCTTGGCGAGGTGGAAGGTCCAGAGGACGTCATCCTCGACCGCGACGATCACCTCTATTGCGGCACGCGGCACGGCGAGATCGTGCGGTTCTTCGCGCCTGACTATGTCCGTTCCGAAGTCTTCGCCCATGTTGGCGGGTTCCCGCTTGGTCTTGCATTCGACCGCGACGGCAATCTTCTGTCCTGCGTGGGTGCTATGGGGCTCTATTCGATCTCGCCCGATCGCGAGGTGAAGAAGCTCTCGGCTGAGACGCGGCGGTCGCTCACGTCCATCGTCGACGACGCCCGTCTCCGCGATCCGAACGATCTCGACATCGCGCCCGACGGCAAGGTGTTCTTCACCAACTCCACCAAACGCTATGATGCGCACGACTGGGCGGTTGACAGTATCGAAAACCGCCCGACCGGGCGGCTGCTGGTCTATGACCCGAAAGACGGCAGTACTCGCACGCTGCTTGACGGCTACCGCTACACCAACGGCGTCTGCATGGCGCACGATAACAAGTCGCTGTTCTTCTGCGAAAGCTGGGCCTGCCGCATCCATCGCTACTGGCTGGAAGGGCCGAAGGCGGGCACCGCTGAATGCGTGATTCGCGATATGCCTGGTTATCCGGACAACGTGAACCGCGCCTCCGACGGCACATACTGGATGGCATGGCTCGGCATGCGCACACCCTCCTTCGATCTCTCGCTTCGCCATCCCGCTATGCGCAAGCGCATGGCGCGACGGCTGCCGCAGGACGAATGGCTCTTCCCGAACATCAACACCGGCGGTGTGGTCAAGTTCGACGACGGCGGCAATATCGTCGCGACGCTCGGCGATCTCTCGGGCGCCGCGCATCCGATGGTGACCTCGATGCGCGAGCACAAGGGGTTCCTCTTTATCGGCGGCATCCTGAACAACCGCATCGGTCGCTACCGGATCGAGGGGGCCGATCCAACCTGGACCGCGAATGACGCTTATTGGGGTCCGCGGTCATGATCTTCGATCCGATCCTCGACATCTTCCGTGGACAGGCGATCACCATTCCGCCGCTCGATGGCGCGTTTCGCGCCGATACGTCGCTCGACGACGCCAGCGTCGTCGCCGAACTCCCGCATGCCGATAATCTATGCCTCGCGGGCGACCAGTTGTTCGCGTCGGGCGGAGCCGGCGTTTACGCTCTCGCCGAGGGCGAGGCGCCGAAGCTGGTGGAGACCTTCCCGACGGAGGTCACGGCGCTTGCAGCTTCATCCGATGGAAAGCTGGCGGTGGCGCTTGAAGACGGATCCCTTGTCGAGGGCGGCAAACCGGTCGAGCTGCCGAAGGGTATCGCCTGCATCACGGCGCTCGCCTACGTTTCCGACGGCGCACTGTTACTTGCCAACGGCTCCGACCGGCATTCCGCCTCGGACTGGGTGGTCGACTTCATGGAGAAGAACGCGGCGGGCTCGGTCTGGCGACGCGAGCCAGGCGGCGCCTTCACGCGGATAGCCTCGGGCCTGCGATGGCCCTACGGGCTCTTGCCTGCGGCTGGTGGGGTGATCATCAGCGAGAGCTGGCGCCGCCGCCTTGTGCGGGTCAACGGAAGCCGCGTTGAGCCCGTCCTCGGGCACCTTCCGGGCTATCCCGCCCGCCTGTCGCCCGCCGCCGACGGAGGAGCGTGGCTTGCAATCTTCGCGCCCTGCAACCGGCTGATCGAGCTGGTGCTGCAGGAGATCCGCTACCGCCATGACATGATGGCGGAAGTGCCGCGCGAATTCTGGATCGCGCCGGCCCTATCTTCCGGCCGGAGCTTCCTCGAGCCGCTGCAATGCGGCGGCATCCACACGATGGGCGTGCACAAAGCCTGGGCACCGAGCAGGTCATACGGTCTTGTCGTTCGCCTCGGTGCCGATCTCTCGCCGCTTTCCAGCATGCATAGCCGTGCCGACGGCCGTCGGCACGGCACGACATCTGCGGTCGAGGCTGACGGGCAGCTTTTGGTCACCTCGAAGGGCGGAAACTGCGTCCTCGCGCTGGATTGTTCATGACAGACACGATCCTCCGCATGGAGAAGATCACCAAGACCTATCGCAGCGTGCCTGCTGTGAAGGACGTGGATTTCGACCTGCGCGAGGGCGAAATACATGCACTCGTCGGAGAAAACGGCGCGGGCAAATCGACTCTCACCAAGATCATGGCGGGCGCCGTCGAGCCGACCTCCGGCCGGATGATCTATCAGGGTCGCGACGTGCGGTTCGCCACCCCTAACGAGGCGTTGCGGGCCGGCATCGCCATGGTGTTCCAGGAGACCAGCCTCGTTCCCTCCATGACAGTCGCGCAGAACCTCTATCTCGGCTCGGAGAATTTTCTGAACCGCCTAAGCGGCACCTACATTTCAGCCCAGCAGTTTCTCCAATCTCTGAACTTTCCGGTCGACCCGACAGCCACGGTGGAGACGCTCGGGGCGGCGAAGCGCCAGATGGTCGAGATCGCTCGCGCCGTTCATCACAACGCCCATGTGATCATCTTCGACGAGCCCACCGCCACGCTCACGCCGGAGGAGAAGCGCCATTTCTTCGCACTTCTCCGCCGCCTCAAGGCGCAGGGCGTGTCGATCGTGTTCATCAGCCATGCGCTCGAAGAGGCGCTCCTGATCGCCGACCGCATCACCGTCATGCGCGACGGCCAATTGGTGGCGACCGGCGACACGTCGCAGTTCGACCGGGAGAAGATCATCGCAGCGATGGTTGGCCGCACGCTGTCAGGCGAGCTCTACCGCAAACGCGACGCGGGACAACTTCGCAGGCCGGGCCGTAAAGTCCTCTCGGTGCAAGACATTTCGATGGGCAGGGCCGTGCGGAATACGTCCTTCTCGGTGTTCGAGGGGCAGGTGACCGGGGTGTTCGGACTGATCGGCTCGGGCCGCACCGAGACGTTCAAGATCATCGCCGGCATCTATAAGCGCGATTTCCTGCGCGGCGGCAGCGTCGTGCTCGACGAAAAGCCGGTGCGCTACAACACGCCGACCGAGGCGGTAAGAGACGGCATCGTCTACGTCACCGAGGACCGGAAGTCGGAAGGCATCTTCGAAACGATGTCGATCGGCGAGAACCTGTTCGGCGGGCTTCTCGCGGCGGGCCGCGAACCGGGCTTTGTCATTCGCGCTCGCGCCGTCCGTGAGCTCGCGGAAGAATGGACGGGTCGACTGAACATCAAGGCGATCAACACCGATGCCCGCGTTGTGGAGCTGTCGGGCGGCAATCAGCAGCGCGTGGTGATCGGCAAGGGGCTCATTCAAAAGCCGCGCATCGTCATCTTCGACGAGCCGACGCGTGGCGTGGACGTGGCCTCGATCGCCGAGATTCATCAGATCATCAACGATCTGGCCGACCAGGGCCTCGCCGTTGTCATGGTCTCCTCCTATCTGCCGGAGGTGATGAACCTGTCCGACCGCATTCTGGTGTGCCGTCAGGGGCGGATCGTCGAAGAAATGTCACCGGTCGAGGCGACCGAAGAAAAGATCATGTATGCCGCAGTGCACTAGCGTGGATCGCGCGCAGGTGGGGACCGATCCCGCAACAATTCGAGGGAGGACGACGTGGCGACCGTGAAGCTCCTGAGCGATGCCGAGGCTGATGCGATCCCCGCAGTGAAGGCTGTGTTCGACGACATCCGCGCTACGCGCAAAACGGATTTCGTCAACAACTTCTGGCGCGGACTGGCGAATGACCCGGTTGCGCTGAAGCGGGTCTGGGAAAGCCTCAAGGCGGTGATGACCGGCGAGACCGCCCTCTCTCCGGTGGTCCAGGAGATGATCTACATCGCCGTCTCGACCGCCAACAGCTGCGCCTATTGTGTGCATTCCCATACCGCCGCGGCGCGGGCCAAGGGCATGACCGATGCTGAGCACGCTGAATTGCTGGCGATCATCGGGCTTGCGGCGCAGACGAACCATCTGGTGACGGCAATGCAGTTGCCCGTCGACGAGGTCTTTCTTGTGGCGTGAGCGGCGGCCGATGACAGTCGCCACGCCGGCGCACCGGGCATTCGCCGCCTCTTGCGGCAGCGGCCGAGACGATGCCTTTTCGGGGCATGCCAGGAAACGGTTCGGTCGAGCGGCGCGACGCTTGGCGACTTGTCAGCGGCGGCGATTTCGCCTTTCGTCACGGCCTGCCGCGTGATTGAGGTCGAAGGGCAATGACGAGCGAAGACAAGCGACGCGTCGCGCTTATCGGGACGGGCCACCGCGGCGCGAGCCTCTGGGGGAAGGAGCTTCTCGCAGGCTTCCGCAGCCAGGTCGACCTCGTCGGTCTCGCCGACAAGAATTCAATGCGCGCCGAGGCCGCGCGCGTTGCGATCGGCACGAACGCGCCGGTCTTCGCCGACCTTCATGCGATGCTTCGCGCCACGCGGCCGGAGACGCTGATCGTCTGCACGCGCGACGACACGCACGCGGATTTTATCGTTGCGGGGCTCGAGGCCGGCGCCGACGTCATTACGGAGAAGCCGATGGCGACAACGCCGGAAATGTGCAGGCGCATCCTCGATGCTGAGCGGCGCACCGGTCGCCGGGTGGACGTCACCTTCAACTACCGCTACTCGCCAACCGCGAGCCGCATCAAGGAGCTCCTCCTCGCCGGCAGTATCGGCGAGGTCGCTTCGGTGGATTTTCACTGGTATCTCAACGTCCAGCACGGCGCTGACTATTTCCGCCGCTGGCACGCTTATGTCGAGCATTCCGGCAGCCTCTTCGTGCACAAGGCGACGCACCATTTCGATCTTCTCAACTGGTACATCGACTCTGATCCGCAGGAGGTTTTCGCCCGCGGCGCACTGCGGCACTACGGCGAGCGCGGGCCCTTCCGCGGGCCGCGCTGCAAGGTCTGCGAGCATGCGAGCGCGTGCGACTTCTACTTCGACATGGGCGCCGATCCTTGGCTCGACATGCTCTACGAGGCGCCGTCGAAGGAAGACGGCTATTTCCGTGATGGCTGCGTGTTCCGCGAGGATATCGATATCCCAGACACGATGACCGCGGCGATCCTCTACGAAAGCGGTGTGCAAGTCTCCTATTCGCTCAACACCTTCATGCCGATTGAAGGTTATCACCTGGCCTTTAACGGCACACGCGGGCGCCTTGAGATTCGCCAATACGAGAAACAGCCGTGGGAAACGCCTGAGTCGGACGAAGTCCTGCTCGTCAGAAACTTCGGATCCTACGAGCGCATACGCGTCCCGCACGAGCCAGGAGGCCATTTTGGCGGCGATCCGAAGCTGCAGACGATGCTTTTCGTGCCGGGCACGCCCGATCCGCTCGGTCAACGCGCCGGCGCGCGGGCGGGGGCGATGTCTGTACTGACGGGCGTTGCGGCCATGAACAGTGTGCGCTCGGGCAAGCCCGTCGCCGTCAAGCCGCTGCTCGAGCCGCGCTGAACGGTTAACTCGATCGAACGAAAGGACGAACCCGATGGCGCGCGTGATCGTAACGGGCGGTAGCGGCAAGGTTGGCCGGGCCTGCATCGCCGATCTTCTCGAGCACGGCTACGACGTCGCCAATATTGACGCCGTAGCGCCGGCGCGCGAACTCTGCCCCTTCGTCGCAGCCGACCTCGCCGATTTCGGGCAGGCCCTCGAAGTGCTCTCCGAAGTCGACGACCGTTTTTCCGGCGTCGACGCAGTCGTTCATCTCGCGGCGATCCCTGCACCCGGCCGCCACACGAACGCGGTGATCTTTAAGAACAATATGCTCAGCACCTATAACGTCTTCGAGGCGGCGCGCCGACTGGGCATCAAGGACGTCATCTGGGCGTCGAGCGAGACGGTGCTCGGTCTGCCTTTCGACACGCCGCCGCCCTATGCGCCCGTCGACGAGGACTACGTGGGGCGCCCTGAGAGCGCGTATTCGCTTTCAAAGTTCCTCGGCGAGGAGATGGCAAAGCAATTCGTGCGCTGGGACCCGGAACTGAAGATCATCGGACTGCGCTTCTCCAACGTGATGGAGCCCGAGGACTACGTGCGCTTCCCGGGTTTCGACGCCGACGCGCGGATAAGAAAGTGGAATCTTTGGGCCTATATCGACGCGCGCGACGCCGCGCAGGCGATCCGCAAGGCGCTGGAGGCGCAGATTACCGGTGCCGAAGTGTTCATCATCGCCAATGCCGATGGGGTGATGTCGCGGCCGAACGCGGAGCTGATGGCGGAGGTCTTCCCCGGCGTGACGCTGAAGCCCGGGACCGGGCCCAACGAGACGCTGCTTTCCATCGAGAAGGCGCGAAGGATGCTTGGCTACGAGCCGGAGCACAGCTGGCGCGACGCTTGAGCCAGCCTCAGCAGACGGTTCGGTAGCGCTCGATCATTATTGCGAGTACTTCGTCAATCGGCCGCGCCCACCAGACCTCGGAGAAGATTTCGACCTCGCACGGCCCGTCGAAGCCCTCGGCCTCGACGGCGGCACGGAGCTGGCGGATGTCGATCACGCCGTCGCCCATCATCCCGCGATCGAGCAGCAGATCGCGCGTCGGCACCAGCCAGTCGCAGACATGGAACGCATGGATGCGTGCCTTGCCGGCGCGTCTGATCTCGCCGAGCACGTTCGGCTCCCACCAGATGTGATAGCAATCGATGGCGACGCCGAGCCGCCGCGATCGATCCGGGTCGAGCTTTTCGCAGATATCGAGCGCGTGGCGGAGCGTGTTCACACAGGCGCGGTCGGCCGCATACATCGGGTGAAGCGGCTCGATGGCAAGCGGCACGCCGGACGCGTTTGAATGGTCGAGCAGCGCAGCGATCGCGTCCTCCACCTGAGACCGCGCGTCCGCCATGTCCTTTGAGGCTTGAGAGCCCGGCCGCGAGAATTGCGGCAGCCCGCCGACGACGAGCACCAGGCAGGGCGAACTGAGCGCCGCCGCTTCGTCGATGGCGTGGCGGTTGTCGTCGATCATCTCGTTCCAATGCACCCGATCCGTCGGGAACATGCCGCCACGGCAATAGCCGGAGAGGCGGAAGCCGCCGTCGCGCACGGCGCGAACGGCGCGCTCCAATCCGACCGCTTCGATCTGGTCGCGCCACGGCGAGAGGCAGGAGATTCCGTTCCGCTTCGCCGCCTCGACGATCGTCAGGAAATCGCCCTGCTTCCTGACGGTCGCGGTATTGAGCGAGAGGTGCTGCAGCGCCGCATCGGTGGAGAGATCACGGAGCGTCACGCGATTCCGTGTGTGGCGAGAAGGTGGCACATGCGCGCTGCGGCAAGTTCCGGGTCGCGGAAGAGCCGGGCCCGGTCGGCCAGCCGAAACACCTCGGAAAGATGCAGGATGGAGCGCGCGCTCTCCTGTCCGCCAACCATGGTGAAATGATCCTGGTGGCCGTTCAGCCAGGCGAGGAGCACGATGCCGGTCTTGTAGAAGCGCGTCGGCGCCGCGAAGATCAGCCGCGAAAGCGGCACCGTCGGCGCGAGCGTCTGGTGGAAGGCGTCCGTGTCGCCGGTCGCGAGCTGCGGACAGCGCCGCCGAGGCGGCCGGCGCGATCGCATCGAAGATGCCGAGAAGCGCGTCGGAATGCCCCTCTCGTCGCCGGCGATCAGTTCGGCGAAATTGAAGTCGTCGCCGGTCAGCATCTTCACGCCATCGGGAAGCCGTCGGCGCATCTCGATCTCCCACTTCGCGTCGAGAAGCGAGATCTTGATTCCGGCGACCTTCTGCGGATGCGCGCGGATCGCCTCGAGCGCGGTCGCCATCGCCGTCGGGATGTCGGTCGAGCCCCAGTAACCGGCGAGCTGCGGATCGAACATCGCACCGAGCCAATGTATGATCACCGGCTCGCGCGACTGGGTCAGGAGACGGTCATAGACGCGGAGGTAATCGTCGGCGGAGCGTGCGACGCGGACGAGCGCGCGGCTCGCCATCAGGATGATCGGCGAACCCGCCGCTTCCACTGCTTCGAACTGCTCCTCGTAGGCGCTTGATGACGTCCTCGACGGATTTGGCCGCTGCCGGATCGAGGTGATCGGTGCCGGCGCCGCTGGCGAGCATGCGATGGCCTTCGGCGCGCGCCGCCTCCGTAGAGCGGCGGATCAATTCGAGCGCGTTCGGCCAGTCGAGCCCCACGCCGCGCTGCGCCGTGTCCATCGCCTCGGCGACGGAGAGCCCGAGCGCCCAGAGGCTGCTCCGGAAGGCAATCGTCGCGTCCCAATCGATCGACGCGGTCAAGAAGGGGTCGCTAGCCGCGAGCGGATCGGCGACGACATGCGCGGCGGCGAATGCGGCGCGATTGAAATGTCCGCTGGCGACGGCGGGGTAGGGGCTCGGCAAGCCCATGCGATAGGCCGCGATCTTTCGGTCTGCCGTCGGCAGGCGGACTTCGAGCGCGCGCGTCTTCCTGAGGAGAGCGGTGTCAGATGGCACGGGCCGCCTTCCTGGCGCGCGGATTCGCGCTCCTGAGCGAGAGCGGTGGAACGTCGACCCAGGCGCGATCCTTCCAGCTCCGTAACGCCAGTTCCGCGAGCTGCACGCCCTTCGCGCCTTCGAGCAGCGTGTGCTCCCATGGTGTATCGGCGACGACATGGCGGAGAAACATCTCCCACTGCCGGCGGAAGCCGTTCGGATAGGGCTCCGTGTCGGGCACCTCCTGCCAGCCGGCGCGGAAATCGCCGGCGCGCTTCTCGTCGGGGTTCCACACCGGCCGCGGCGTCGCCATGCGCGGCTGGATCTTGCAGCTTTGCAGCCCCGCGATCGCGGAGCCGTGCGTGCCGTCAACCTGGAAGGTGACGAGGTCGTCGCGGTAGACGCGGGTCTGCCAGGAGGAATTGATCTGCGCCACGATGCCGCCTTCAAGCGTGAAGGTCGCGTAGGCGGCGTCCTCCGCCGTTCCGATGTAGGGCCGGCGGTTCTCGTCCCAGCGCTCGGTGACGTGCGTCGCGCCGAGGCAGGAGACGCTTTCGACCGGCGCGAAGACGTGGTCGAGAACGTAGCGCCAGTGGCAGAGCATATCGAGGATGATGCCGCCGCCTTCCTCCGCCCGATAGTTCCAGGACGGGCGCTGCGTCGGCTGCAGGTTGCCCTCGAACACCCAGTAGCCGAACTCGCAGCGGACCGAGAGCATCCGCCCGAAGAAGCCGGAGTCGCGCAGCATGCGGAGCTTCATGACGCCCGGCAGGAAGAGCTTGTCCTGGACGACGCCGTTCTTCACACCGCACTCTTCGGCAAGCCGCGCAATCGCAAGCGCGTCGGCGAGCGATGTGGAACTCGGCTTTTCGCAATAGACGTGCTTGCCGGCGGCGATTGCCTGCCTGATCACCGCCGGCCGCATCTGCGTCGTTCCGGCATCGAAGAAGATCTCGTCGTTCGGATCTGCGATCGCCGCCGCAAGGTCGGTGGTGAAGCGCGCGACGTTGTGGCGCTTTGCGAGCGCCTCGAGCTTCTCGGCGTTGCGGCCGACGAGGATCGGGTCGGGCACGATACGATCGCCGTCGCCGAGCGCGATGCCGCCGTCGTCGCGAATGGCGCAGATCGACCGGATGAGATGCTGATTGGTGCCCATGCGGCCCGTCACGCCATGCATGATGACACCGATCTTGCGCGTGGCCACCGGCGTCGTTCTCCCCGCTTGGCGAGCTCTTGCGGCTCTGCTGCCAGCTAAGTAACAGGGCGGTTACTAGTGGCAGACCGGATGCAAGTCAATTATCCGCGAGGGCCGGTACCGATGCGGTGCATCAGCGGGTCCAGGAGATGGTTTTGGCCGATCGTGAATATGTGAGCCTCAAGCCTGCGCGCCGGACGACCGCGTCGAAACCGGTTCCGCGACAGCGCAATCCCGAGCGTACCAAGCAGGACATTCTCGTCGCCGCGCGAGACGGAGTTCTGCGAGTTCGGCCTTGACGGGGCGCGGGTCGACCGGATCGCCGAGCGGGCGGCAGCCAACAAGCGACTACTTTACCATTATTTCGGCAACAAGGAGGCGCTCTACTCGGCGGTGCTCCTCGATGCCTATCGCGAGATCCGCGACGGCGAGCACGAGCTTCACCTGGAGCGAGCTGACGCCCGTGGAGGCGATGCGCAAGCTCGTCGGCTTCACCTTCGATCACTTCCGCAAGCACCCATGGTTCATCCGCCTGCTTGCGACGGAGAACATGCAGCGGGCCGAATTCGTGAAGCGCATCGCCGACATCAAGCAGCTTCACTCGCCGATCGTCGGGCAGCTCCGCACAGTGCTTGCCGCGGGGCAGAGGGCGCGGCTCTTCCGCCGCGGCGTCGATCCGATCCACCTCTACATCTCGATCGCCGGCGTCAGCTATTTCTATCTTCTCCAACATCCACACGCTGTCGGTGATCTTCGACGTGCCGCTCGAATCGGAGAGCGAGATGGCGGCGCGCCGCTCGCATGTCGAGGAGGTCATCCTCGGGTATCTGCGCGCATAGCGACGATACAATTCTCGGCGAGAATGACGCCCGCGCCGCCAGGCGCGAAACTCGGCGTTGCCGCCAAATAACCAATGAGTTACTTTTCCCGGGAGATGCCGGCTTGCTCCGTCGGTCGGCAGACAAAAGTGGACAGAACGTCCCGGCAAATTAGGGAGGAACGGATGCCAAATCGGATTTCGCGGCGTGAATTCAACCGCCTCATGGGCGCGGGCGTTGCCGCGGGCACGTTCGCGTCATTTCCGGGCCGCAGCTTCGCCGAGACGCGGCTTCGCTACATCTGGTGGGGCAATCCCGACCGCGACAAGCGCACGCGCGCGATGGTCGACCTTTACCAGAAGAAGGATGCTGGCGTTACGGTCGACGCGGAGACCTACGGCTGGAACGACTATTGGACGAAGCTCGCGACCCAGGCGGCCGGCGGCAACCTGCCCGACGTCATCCAGATGGACTATCGTTACATTTTCGAATATGCGCGACGCGACCAGCTTGAGGATCTGACGCCGTTCCTCGATGTCGACCTGCACATGGAGAACTTCGACAAGAACGTTCTCAACGCAGGCATGGTCGACGGCAAGCTCTACGGCATCTCGATGGGCGCCAACTCGATCTGCGTTATCTACAGCGTCGACAAGATGAAGGCCGCAGGCGCGGCGGTGCCCGACACCAGCAAGTGGAGCTGGGACGACTTCCGCAAGATCGGCATGGATGCAAAGTCCAAGCTGCCGACGGCGTCTATTTCAGCTCCAACATGGGCATGCAGGAGCCGATCCTGCGAATGCTTCGTCCGCCAGCGCGGCAAGGCGCTCTATACACCGAGGACGGCCAGCTCGGCTTTGACGCCACCGACCTCGGCGACTTCTGGGACTACTGGATGCTGATGCAAAACGACGGGCTGACGCCGCCGCCCGACGTGCAGGCGCAGGACAAGAACGGCCCGCTTGAGACGACCATGATCGCGACCGGCAGGGCCGTCTTCGATTTCACCAACTCCAACCAGCTCGTGGCCCACCAGAAGCTCAACAAGGACATGCTTGACCTGGCGATGGTTCCCAACCAGCCGGGCGAAACGGCCGGCCAGTATCTGAAGCCGTCGATGCTGATGTCGCAAAAGGCGAACAGCAACGTGCCGCACGAGGCGGCAAAGTTCATCAACTTCGCCATCACCGACCTCGACGCTGCCGACATCCTGCAGATCGAGCGCGGCGTGCCGAGCGACTCGATGGTGATCGAGCACATCGCACCGAGTCTGACCGCGACCGAGCAGCAGATCCTGAAATATCTGCAGCTCGTCGCGACGCATGTCAGCCCGCTGCCGCCGGCCCCGCCGAAAGGCGCCGGCGAGGTCGACAAGCAGATCATTCCCGCTTTCCAGGCGGTGTCGTTCGGCAAGGTTGGCGTGAAGGAAGCTGCCGACGACTTCGTCAACAAGGCGGTCGGAATCCTCAAGCGAGCTTGATCAAGTGACCAGCGCGGTGTGGACGCGCGGGCGAGTAAGCCGCGCGCCTCCGACCGCGGAGAACTGGACATGGTGCGTATCGACCGTCGCGGATCGCGGTGACGCCGGGCGGGGCGGCGTCGCGCGGCCTGGCGGCGCGCATCGGCGCGCGCGTTCCGGCGCAACGGCGCCGGCTACTTTTTCCTCGCGCCTTGGCTGATCGGCTTCTTCGGGCTGACGCTCGGCCCGACGATCGCCTCGCTGGTCTTATCGTTCACCAACTATGACCTGCTCGAGCCTCCCGCCTGGGCGGGTCTTGAAAACTACCGCTACGCCTTCTTCGAGGACGACCAGCTCCGCGACGCGGTCGGCGTGACGTTCTCCTATGTCTTGTGGTCGGTGCCGCTCAAGCTTGCCATTGCGCTCGGCTTGGCGATGCTGCTCGATCGCGGCATCCGCGGCCGCCGCGTTCTTCCGGGCCGTGTTCTATCTGCCTTCGCTGCTCGGCTCGTCGGTCGCGATCGCCGTCCTCTGGCGGCAGATCTTTGGCGACCAGGGCCTCGTCAATCACGTGCTGGCGCTGTTCGGCATCTCGGGTCCGTCCTGGATCACCCATCCGAGCTATGCGCTGTGGACGCTCGTCGCGCTGGCGGTCTGGCAGTTCGGCTCGCCGATGATCATCTTCCTCGCCGGTCTCCGGCAGATCCCGACCGATCTCTACGAGGCGGCGGCGATGGACGGCGCCGGTCAGTTTCGCCAGTTCTACAAGATCACGCTGCCGCTTCTGACGCCCGTGATCTTCTTCAACCTGATCCTGCAGGCGATCGACGCCTTCAAGGCCTTCACTCCCGCCTTCATCATTTCCAGCGGCAACGGCGGCCCGATCAATTCGACGCTGTTCTATACGCTCTATCTCTATCAGCAGGCCTTCGGCTATTTCCGCATGGGCTACGCCTCGGCGCTCGCCTGGCTGCTCCTCGTCATCATCGCCGTCTTCACGGCGGTCGTCGTTCCTGACCTCGCGCCGCTGGGTCTACTACCAGGACGAGGCGCGCTAGCATGTCGCAGGCCCGCAAGCCGCGCCGCCGCCCGCGATCTTGCGCTACGCGTTGATGTTCGCCGCGGCGATCGTGATGATCTATCCGCTGCTGTGGATGATCTCGAGCGCGCTCAAGCCGGAGCACGATATCTTCACCGACGTCCGTCTGATCCCGACCGAATGGAGCTTCGACAACTTCATCAACGGCTGGTCGGCGCTCGGCGTGACCTTCACGACGTTCTTCGAGAACTCGCTCATCATCGCCGGCTTCTGCGTGCTCGGCAACGTTCTCGCCTGCTCGCTCACCGCCTTCGCCTTCGCGCGGCTGGAGTTCCGGCTGAAGAAGCTGTGGTTCGCGCTGATGCTCGGCACGCTGATGCTGCCTTATCACGTGACGCTGGTGCCGCAATACATCCTCTTCCTGCATCTCGGCTGGGTGAACACCTTCCTGCCGCTGATCGTGCCGAAGTTCCTCGCCGTCGATGCCTTCTTCATCTTCCTGATGGTGCAGTTCTTCCGCGGCTTGCCGCGCGAGATCGACGAGGCGGCGATGATGGACGGCTGCGGGCCTTGGCGCATCTACTGGCGGATCATGCTGCCGCTGTCGAAGCCGGTGCTGGCGACCGCGGCGATCTTCTCCTTCATCTTCACCTATGACGACTTCCTCGGGCCGCTCATCTATCTGAACGACATGCGCGACTACACCGTGCCGCTGGCGCTGCGTTCATTCGTCGACGCCACCGGCGAATCGCGCTTCGGCCAGCTCTTCGCAATGTCGACGCTGTCGCTGATCCCGGTCTTCATCATGTTCCTGAGCTTCCAGCGTCTGATCATTCGAGGCATCACCCTTGGCGCCCTGAAGCACTAGCCGTTCGTCCCGCGCAATGCTCAAAGGATCGTAAATGACCGCTTCTCCAGGTTTCGCGTTCGCCGTCATCGGCATCAATCACGGCCACATCTATGGCCAGGTCGACGTGATGGTCGAGTGCCGGCTGCCGGCTGAAATCCTTTCATGCGGTCGAGGACGATCTCGCCGCCGAGTTCGCCAGCGAAATATCCGAACGCCGTCCGGGCGTCGCGACGAGCGCGCCATCCTCGAAGATGCCGGAGGTCAGGCTGGTCGTCGGCGCCGGCATCCTCGGCGGAACGCGCGCCGATGGCGGTTCGCGCCATGCGCCACGGCAAGGACGTGATGCTCGACAAGCCCGGCGCGACGACCCTCGACCAGCTCGCTGAGCTTCGTAGCGCGCAGGCGGAGACCGGGCGCATCTTCTCCATCCTTTACTCCGAGCACTACACGCAACCCGCGACTGTCGCCGCCGGCGACTCGTCAAGGCAGGCGCCGTCGGCCGCGTGCTGCAGACGATCGGCCTCGGCCCGCACAGGATCGGCAACTATCAGCGCCCCGACTGGTTCTGGAGTCTCGAGAGAGAGCGGCGGCATTCTCTGCGACATCGGCTCGCACCAGGTTGAGCAGTTCCTCTTCTTCACCGGCGCGGAGAAGGCCGAGATCACGGCAAGTCAGGTTGCCAATTTCGATCACCCGGAGAAGCCTGAGTTCCAGGATTTCGGACAGATCCTGCTCGTCGCGGACGGGCGCCACCGGGTTCATCAGAGTCGACTGGTTCACGCAGGACGGCCTGCCCGCCTGGGGCGACGGCCGCCTCTTCATCCTGGGGACCGAGGGCACGATCGAACTCAGGAAATATGTCGATATCGAAGGACGGCGGGGCGGCGACCACCTTTTCCTCGTGGATCGCAAGCGCGTGCGCCATATTGATTGCTCCGGCACGAAGATCACCTATGGAGAGCAGCTTCGCGACGACGTCTTGAACCGCACCGAGACGGCCATGAAGCAGAGCCATTGCTTCTATGCGACCGAGCTTGCACTCAAGGCTCAGGTCCAGGCGACGCGGATCGCCGGCAAGCGGCCAAAGGAGCGCGTGGCGTGACCGCGCCGCTCAAGGTCGGCGTCGTCGGCGCCGGTATCGGCGCCACCCATATCGACGCTTACCGGAGCCTCGGCGAGCGCTTTTCGGTCGAGGCGCTTTGCGACATCGACGCGGAGCGGGCGAAGAAGATCGCCGCCGAGCACGGCGTGGGAAGGGTGGTCGGCGATTTCGAAGAGCTGCTGCGGCTCGACCTCGATATCGTCGATATCTGCACGCCCTCGGCGCTCCACTTTGAGCAGACACGGCGGGCGCTTCTCGCCGGCTTCCACGTCGTCGTCGAGAAGCCCCTGGCGGGCTCACTCGCGGAGGCCGATACCCTCGCTGAGCTTGAGAAGAAATCGAGCAAGCGCGTCTCGCCGATCTTTCAGTATCGCTTCTCCGACGGCATCGCCCAATTCCGGCATCTCAAGGAGCGCGGCTTCGTCGGCAAGACCTATGCCGCGACCGTCGAGACGCATTGGCGCAGGCTGCCGGCCTATTACGACAATCCGTGGCGCGGGCGCTGGGCGAGCGAGCTCGGCGGGTGCCTAACGACGCACGCCATCCACGCCCACGACCTCGTCAACTACCTGCTTGGCCCAACGGCGAGCGTCTATGCGCGCACGACGACGCGCGTGAATCCGATCGAGACCGAGGATTGCGCCGCGCTCGTGCTCGAGATGGCGGATGGGGCGCTTGTCACGCTCTCTGTGACGCTTGGTGCAGAGGAGGAGGTGTCGCGGCTGCGCTTCGTCTTCGAGGGCCTGACCGTGGAGAGCAATCACAGCGCCTATAATCCCGGGACGGTGCCATGGCGCTTCATTGCCGCCGACCCCGAGCGGCAGAAGGCGATCGCCGCGGCGATCACCGGGGTGGTATCCGGGCCGGAACGGACTGCGGGGCAATTTCTGAGGTTGCACAAGGCGTTGACGGACGGCGGGCCGCTCCCGGTCGAGATAGCGGATGCGCGGCGCTCGCTCGAACTCCTGACCGCGGCCTATCATTCGGCACGCACCGGCCTCGCCGTCCGCCTGCCGCTCGGACGCGAGCACCCGCTCTACGGTGGATGGCTGCCGCCTGAGGAGGCGGTCTGATGGCGAGCCTTGACCTTCACGGCGTCGTCAAGCGGTTCGGAAACCTGGAGGTCATCCACGGTCTCGACCTCGGCATCGGCGACGGCGAGTTCGTGGTCTTCGTCGGTCCGTCGGGCTGCGGAAAGTCGACGCTGCTTCGCATGATCGCCGGGCTTGAGCCGATCACGGGCGGAGAGATCAGACTCGACGGCGCGCCCGTCAACGAGGTGCCCGCCGCGAAGCGCGGGCTCGCCATGGTATTCCAGTCGTATGCCCTTTATCCCCACATGTCGGTGCGCAAGAATCTCTCCTTTGGTCTCGAAACGCTGCGAACGCCGAAGCCTGAGATCAAGCGCCGAGTTGCCGATGCCGCCGACATCCTGCAGATCGGCGAGCTGCTCGATCGACGGCCCGGCCAGCTCTCCGGCGGTCAGCGTCAGCGCGTCGCGATCGGGCGGGCGATCGTGCGCGAGCCGCGCATCTTCCTCTTCGACGAACCGCTTTCGAACCTAGATGCGGAGCTGCGCGTGCAGATGCGGGTGGAAATAAAGAAACTGCATCGCCGGCTGGGCGTAACCATGATTTTCGTCACCCACGACCAGACCGAGGCAATGACTCTGGCTGACCGCATTGTGGTGCTGCGATCCGGCACGATCGAACAGGTGGGAACACCGCTTGAGCTCTACAATCATCCCGCCAATCTCTTTGTCGCCGGCTTCATCGGTTCACCGCGCATGAATTTCATCGCCGGAGACCTCACAACATCCGCCGACGGCGCGATGCAGTTCCGCGGCAAGGGCGGACTCGAGTTCACGCTGGAGACCGCCGCACGGCACACTGGACCCGGGATCACCATCGGCGTACGGCCTGAACATCTGAGCATCGTCGAACCGAGCGCCGGGACGCTTGTCGGCGAGGTGCAAATTGCCGAGCATCTTGGCGGCGAGGCGTTTCTTCATGTCGCGCTTCCCAATGCGGAGACATTGGTCGTCGAGATCCAAGGACAGCTTGCTCCGCAGGCGGGCGAACGCGTGGGAATCGCGCTCGAGCCGCGAGCTCACCATCTCTTCTCCTCGGACGGCACCGTGATACCGAGCGACTCAAGCGAAAGAGCAATCTCGCGAACCTAAGGCAATCCTCGGCGAAGACCGGCGGCGCGCTCAACCACATCCGAGAAGCTCCGGCAGCGGGCCTTGTCTGCGATCGTTAGAGGGCCACGTTTGGAGCATTAATTGCCCGCTTCTGGGCAGCGATACGGAACGGAGCGTTCGAGGCGCCGTAGCCCTCGTAGCCATCTCTGCGCTCGACGACCTCGAAGAAGAAGCCATCGCCGGAGACGCGGCTGTAAAGCTGGAAATACGCACCGTGCTCGTCGCGATCATAGAGGATGTTCGCGCCGCGCAGCCGGTCGGCCAGCTTGGGCTCGAGGGCGAAGCGCGCTTCGAGATCATCGTAATAGTTCTGCGGTATGGCGAGCGCCGCGAAGCCGTTCACTCTCAAGGCCTCTGCGGTGGCGAAGATATCGTCGGTGCGGAATGCGAGGTGCTGCACACTCGAGCCGAAGCTATCGGTGAAAAAGCGCCCGGCGAGCGTCCTGTCGTTCTCCGCGCCGTTCAACGTGAGGCGCAGCGCCTTGCCGTCGCTCTCGATCACCTGGCTGCGCACCACGCCGCTCGGGTCGACCACGTCGACCATCGGTGTTTTCGTCGTACGGAAGATCGACAGATAGAAGAGCAGCCAGGTGAGCATCTCCTCGTAGCTCATCGTCTGCGCGACATGGTCGATGGCGACCAGGCCCGCTCCGGATGGCGCATGCTCGACCGGATCGAACTCGATCTCCCACACATGGGCGAGTTCGCTCCCGGCGTCGAGGAAGTAGATGACGCCGCCGCCGACGCCGCGGATCGCAGGAATGGTCAGCTCGCCGGGACCGCGCGGCTGTTCGAACGGGTCGGCGCCGAGCACCTTGGCGCGCGCGATCGTCGCTGCGGCGTTCTCCACCTTGAGGCCGATCGCATAGGCCGAAGTGCCGTGCATCAGGCAGGCGGAATGTGCGAGGCCCTCCTTCTCGGTATTGATGACGATATTGATGCTGCCCTGGCGGTAGAGCGTTACGTCCTTGTACTTGTGGCGCGCGGAGCGCGCGAAGCCGAGGGTCATCAGGAGCTGGGCGAGTTCCTCCGCCTCGCTCTCGTCGGCTGCAAATTCGACGAACTCCACGCCGGTCACGCCGACTCGCTCCGGCATCCCCGGCATGTCGATCGCGATCGCCGGTTCGGCGCGCATCACTTGGTCCATCAGATAGAGGAGCGAGCGGCGGCCGTCGACGGAGATAGACTTCGGCGAGCCGCCGCGGAACTGGTCGTTGAAGATCTCCAGCGACAGTGGGCCGTCATAGCCGGTCGCCGCGACCGCGCGCGTGAAGTCGACGACCGGCAGGTCGCCTTCGCCGGGCATGTTGCGGAAGTGCCGGCTCCAATAAAGGAGGTCCATGTCGATCAGCGGCGCGTCGGCGAGCTGCACCAGGAAGATGCGGTCGCCGGGGATGGCGCGGATCGAGTTGACATCGATCCGGCGCGCCAGGGTGTGGAACGAATCGAGGATCAGGCCGATATTCGGATGGCCGGCGCGGCGGACGATCTCCCAAGCGTCGCGGTGGTCGCTGATGTGCCGGCCCCAAGCGAGCGCCTCGTAGCCGACGCGCAGGCGCCGCTTTGCGGCGCGCTCGCCGAGCTCGCGAAAATCGTCGGCCGCCCGGTCGATGCCGCCGAGCGAGGCCGGGGAGACGTTCGAGCAGACGAGCATCAGGTCGGTCCCGAGCTCTTGCATCACGTCGAATTTGCGCTCGGCGCGGTCGAAAGTGCGGGCGCGCTGCGGCTCCGGCATGCCCTCGAAATCGCGAAAGGGCTGGAAGACCGTGATCTCGAGTCCGTGGTCGCGCACCAGTCGGCCGACCTCGGCCGGCGAGCCGTCGAAGGCGAGAAAGTCGTTCTCGAAGATCTCCACGCCGTCGAAGCCGGCCGCCGCGATCGCCGCGAGCTTTTCACGCAGATCGCCGCTGATCGAAACCGTGGCGATCGACGTCTTCATCAGCGGTCTTTGCGGACGTGGCGGACGATCATCTCGACCACTGCCTCGCGCAGCGAGGCGAGCGACTTCCTCGATCCGAGATCGCGCTTGAAGATCTTGGAGAAGGTCGCGCGGTTGGAAACATTGAAGAAGCAGAGCGCGCTGATCTGCCAGTGCAGCTCGATCGGATCGAGGCCTTCGCGGAAAACGCCATCGTCGACGCCGCGCCGATAGATATCCCGCACGGCGTCGATCGCTGTCACATTGAGCTTCTGGATCATCTGAGACTTCGCCAGGAACTCTCCGTGGTGGATGTTCTCGATCATCACCAGACGGATGAAGTCCTCGTTGTCGTTGTGATGATCGAACGTGAAGCGGGCGAGCTTCTGCAGCGCCTGCAGCGGCGGCAGCTCCTGCAGGTCGAGCGTCGTCTCCGTCGTGCGAACCTTGCTATAGGCGTGCTCAAGGACCTTCAGATAGAGCCCATCCTTGTCGCCGAAATAGTAGTAGATCATCCGCTTCGAGGACTTCGTCTTGGCGGCGATCTCATCGATGCGGGCGCCGGAGAGGCCGTTGTCGGCGAACTCCTTCGTCGCGACCTCGATGATGTTGCGTTTCGTGCCCTCCGGGTCGTTCACCCGGCCGGGCGCCGCTTTGGCAACCTGGACGTCCATCCTCGGCATGCTCCTCCTTCGCCGGATTGCGGCATAATTGACTATACGAACTGGTTCGTCCACTGTCCCGATACGCGCTGCGGGGTTCCTTACAGCGAACGATCGAGGAGCAACAGGTGGCCGGCGAAGCACCGCTGCGGGGTCTTGGGGTCGCCGGCAACGGAATGCGGCGGGAAGCCGCCGCGAACTTGGTACATGAACACCAACGGCCGGGGCGGCCCGTTCTGAGAGCCGGACTGCTCGGTCGGAGCATTCAGGAATCGCGTTCGCCGCAGATGCACGAGGCGGAGGGTGCGCGGCTCGGCCTGCGTTATGAATACAAACTCTTTGATTTCGATCAGCTCGGCCTTGAGGATTCGGCGCTTCCCGGTCTGGTCGCGAAGCTCGGTCTCGCGGGCTATGCAGGCTTCAACGTTACGCATCCGTTCAAGGAGCGCGTGCTTGCCTGTCTCGATCGCCTGTCCCCCGATGCCGACGCAGTGGGCGCCGTCAACACCGTTGTCCTCGGCGAGGACGGCAGTGTTGGCCACAACACGGATTGCTGGGGCTTCGCGGAGAGTTTTCGGACGGGATTGACGGAGCCAAAGACGAGCGATGTCGTGCTGATCGGTGCGGGCGGCGCTGGGCGAGCGGTCGGGAAAGCGCTTCTCGACATTGGCGTTCGCCGCCTTGCGATCTTCGATACGGATGCCGCCAAGGCGGCAAGGCTTGCGACGACCTTGGAGACGCGGTTCGGCGAAGGGCGCGCCATCAAGGCGAGCGACCTGGAGGACTGTGTTCGCCGCGCCGACGGGCTTGTCAACGCGACCCCAGTGGGCATGGCCAAATATCCCGGCATGCCGGTCGAGGCGCGATGGCTCGACCCGGGTCAATGGGTGGCGGACATCGTCTATTTCCCGGCGGAGACGCCACTCCTTCGGAAGGCGCGAGAAGCCGGGTGCCAGACGCTTCCCGGCGCGGGGATGGCGGTGTTCCAGGCGGTAAGGGCCTTCGAGCTCATCACCGGTCAGTCGCCAGACAAGGATCACATGGCCAGCCACTTTGCGCTGCCGTGAGCGGCGGAGGGGGCAGGCTGCTTGCGTTGACATAAACGAACTATTTCGTCCATATTGAGATCAAAGCAACAGGTGGGCCGCCGGATGCCCGCCGCGCAAAGGGAGGACGATCATGCAGATCTCGATCAGTCGTCGTGCCGCGATCATTGGCGGTGCAATGCTTGCAGCCGTCGTGCTCGGCGGCGCCGCGAATGCGCAGGACAAGCCGACGCTGAAGTTCTCGGCCGTCTTCAGCGATACCGACATCCGCGCCGATGCGATGCGCATGCTGCAGGACGCGCTCAAGGACGATTTCAATTTCGAGCCGCATTTCGGGGCGACTCTCTTCAAGCAGGGGACCGAGCTCGTCGCACTCCAGCGCGGCAATCTCGAGACTGGCATCGTCGCGCCGCAGGACATCGCCAACCAGCTCCCGGCGTGGTCGATCCTGACCGCCGCCTATCTCTTCCGCGACGTCGACCATCTGAACAAGTTCTTCGACAGCGACGTCGGCAAGGACATGGTGGCGAAGGCTGACGATGAACTCGGCGTCCACATCATCACGCCGGTCTATTTCGGCAGCCGGCAGGTGAACCTGAAGCCGGAAAAGGAGATCAAGACACCGGCCGACATGGCTGGGATCAAGCTGCGCATGCCGGGCGGCGACGCCTGGCAGTTCCTCGGCACTGCGCTCGGCGCGAACCCGACGCCGATGGCCTATTCTGAGGTTTATACCGGGCTGCAGACCGGAGCCATCGACGGGCAGGACAACCCTTTGCCGAACGACTACAACATGAAGTTCTACGAGGTGACGACGCAGATCGTGCTGACCAGCCATCTGATTGGCTTCGATCTCTTCGTTGTCTCCAAGAAGACCTGGGATTCGTTGACGCCGGATCAGCAAACCAAACTTGAGACCGAGGTGAAGAAGGCCGTCGCCTGGAGCACCCAAAAGCACCTCGACCGAGAAGGTGAGTTGGTACAGTTCTTCAAGGATCACGGCCTGAAGGTCTACACGCCTGACCTCGACGCCTTCCGCAGCTACGCGCAGCAGAAATACCTGGAGTCCGACTTCGCCAAGGCGTGGCCGGAAGGTCTCCTCGAAAAGATCAACGCCATGTAGTCTGTGCTCCCGCCGCTGGAAGCAGGCGTCGCCCGACCTCTGCTCCCCGGCGGCTTTCCAAAAAGCTGGCCCGGCGCATGAAGCCTTCTTCTCACGCAATCGCCCGCTGGCTTCGACGCAGGGCTGAGAACGTCGCGGTCATCCTGCTCACGATCGTCTTCGGCTCGTTCATCTTGCAGATTGTCTTCCGCTATGTGCTCGGCTGGCCGGTCGGCTGGACGCTTGAGGTCAGCACGCTTGGCTGGATGTGGCTGGTTCTCTGGGGCAGCGCCTTCATCGTCACGGAGCGCGACGAGATCCGCTTCGACATTCTCTACGGTGCCGTCTCCGAGCGCTGGCGGAGGGGCTTCGCGCTGGTCACCAGCCTGGCCGTGGCCGGCCTCTTCCTATGGTCGCTTCCCGCCGTCTACGACTACGTGACGTTCATGCATGTCGAGCGGGCGTCTTATATCGGAGTGCGCCTCGATTATCTCTTCTCGGTCTATCTGGTGTTCGCGATCGCCGCGATCGTCCGCCACCTGTGGCTCGGATTCGCGGCAGTGAAAGGCGAGGCGCCGCAACTGACCGACCCCGCGCGGCTGAGGGATGAATGAGCCTCGTCGGGCCGTTTTCGCTTTGCCTCTCGGCGATCGTCGTCCTCGCTGTCCTCGGCCTGCCGATCGGCTACGCGATGATCGGCGGTTCGATTCTCTATCTGATCGCCGCCGGACAGGATCTCGAGCATCGCCGCCGAGCAGCTGCTGCAGGGCCTGCGCGGCAGCTTCGTGCTCCTCGCGATTCCGCTCTTCATCCTCTCCGCCGAGCTGATGAATGTCGGCAGCCTGTCGAATCGGCTCCTCGACTTCTGCAACGCGCTCGTCGGCCGCTTCCGCGGCGGACTCGGCCACGTGAACGTCGTGCAGAGCGTCATCTTTGCCGGGATGTCGGGATCGGCGATCGCCGATGCCGTCGGTATCGGGCGGTTAATCATCGGGATGATGGTTCGCGACGGCCGCTATACGCCGAGCTATGCGGCGGCGATCACCGCTGCGGGCGCCGTAATCGGCCCGATCATCCCGCCGTCGATCCCGATGGTGCTCTTCGCGCTCGTGTCCGATGCATCGATCGGCTACCTTTTCCTCGGCGGCGCTGTGCCCGGCATCCTCATGGCGGTTGCACTGATGGGCATGAACGCCGTGATCGCGCGGCGGCGCGGATTTCCCGTCGAGCCGCCGGTAGCGCTCAGGAAGCTGCCGATGACGACGCTGCGCGCGTTGCCGGCGCTGCTTCTGCCCGTGATCCTACTCGGCGGCATCTATGGCGGCGTCACCACGCCGACGGAAGCAGCAGCCGTCGCCGCGGCCTACGCGCTGCTTGTCTCGATCGCACTCTACCGCGACGTATCACTCCGCCAGCTCTACGATGCGGTCCTGAACAGCGCGCGTTCAAGCGCCTCGATCGGCCTCCTGATTGGCGGCGCGCTTGTCTTCAACTATGTCGTCACCATCGAGAACATACCGAACAGCCTGGCGGCCATGCTGGGCGACAGGGCACTCTCGCCGACCGTCTTCCTCATCATCGTCAACCTGATGCTCCTGGTGCTTGGATGTCTGCTCGAGGGGACGACGATCCTGCTCGTCATCGTCCCGATCTTCATTCCGACGGCGAGGGCACTCGGCATCGACATGGTGCATTTCGGCGTGGTGGTTGTCGTCAACCTTATGATCGGCCTGATAACCCCGCCGTACGGGCTGCTGCTGTTCATCGTCGCCAACATCGCCAAGGTCGGGCTCCTCTCGCTGATGCGCGACATTCTGCCGTTTCTGGTCGCGATGCTCGCAGCGCTCGCGCTTATCACCTTTGTGCCGGATCTCGTGCTTTGGTTGCCGAGGCTCCTCGGTTATTCCGGATAGGAGAAAGATATGCCAAAACCGATCTTTGTCCTGAACGGCCCGAACCTGAACCGGCTCGGCACCCGCGAGCCGCAGATCTACGGGACGGCAACGCTGGCCGACATCGACGCGCTGTGCCGGGCGGCGGTGCCTGATCAGCCGATTGATTTCCGCCAGACGAATTTCGAGGGCAAACTGGTCGAATGGGTGCACGAGGCGATCGATGCCGCCCGCGGGATCGTCATCAACCCGGCCGCCTATTCCTTCACCTCGATCGCGCTCCTTGATGCGCTCAAGATGTTCCCAGGGCCGATCATCGAGGTGCACATTTCCAACATCCACAAGCGCGAGGCGCACTACCACCATTCCTTCGTGTCGAAGGTTGCGACGGCGGTGATCGCAGGCCTCGGGGCGGAGGGATACGCCTCGGCCGTCAGGGCAATCGCGCTCACCGAGTTGTCCGACTGACGCGCGTCCGGTCAATCCGCGAAGTCGGGGAGCGGTTCTACTTAAGTCCCGTGAACGTCGGAGTTCGAACATACGCGGCCGCGACAAGCCGGCATCGAGCGCCACTGGCGGCAGTTCGCCGCTCAGGAGGGCGATATGCGCACCGCCTAAGCGCCGCCAACTTGCGAAAAAGGAGCTCGCATGTCCGCGATCCAGAAAGCGGGCAGTGGCGCGGCTATCCGATGCGGTGAGCCCGCCGCCTGTCGCAGACGTGGCGGACGGTAGCGCTCACGTGAACAATGCTTCGAGCTTGTCGAAGCAGCCGCCCCAGCCTTGAAGGTGCATGTCGCGGAGCGCCGCTTCGGCGAAGCGTTCGTGCTTCAATTCAAGCTCCGTGCCTTCCGGGTGCTCAAGGAAGCGCACGCTGACCAGCGTCGGGTCGCCCGGCACGATGCTGACCCGCCACGTATAGACAAGCTCCTCGGGCGCGCGCACGCGCTCGAAGCGGCCGGAGATCCAGGTGATCGATCCGTCGGCCTCAAGGTTGGCGAGGCGGTATTCGCCGCCGACCCTGAGATCGACATGCGCCTCTGGGCAGGTGACGGGGCCGGGTCCCCACCAGCGCTGCAAGGTCTCCGGCTCGGTCCACGCCGCAAAAACCTTTTCGCGCGGCGCGCGGATGATGCGGGTGATCCTGAGCTCGGTCGGGCGCATCGCGTCACTCCTCCGGCGTATCGAGAAAATCGGCCAGGCGATCGAGCTTGTCGCCCCAGAAGCGGCGATAGGCGGAAAGCCATTCGTCGGCCGTCGCCATCGCCCCGGCGTCGAGCATCAGCGACTGGACGTGGCCGCTTCGCGTCCGCTTCACCAGGCCGGCCCGCTCCAGGACGAAGAGGTGCTTGGATATCCCGGCGATCGACATGCCATGCGGCTCGGCAAGCTCGGTGACGCGCGCCGGGCCGCTCGCCAGGCTCGTCAGAAGCGCGCGGCGCGTGCGGTTGGCGAGCGCATGGAAGACCTCGTCGAGGCGATCGTCCTTCAGCAATTGGCTCATTATCATTCAACCGAATGGTTGACAGTATCGGCCGCGATGACTAAGACAATCCATCAACCGATCGGTTGAAGACCTAGCGGCCCGTAACACCGCTGTCAAACGGGAGGCATCCGTGAGCATCCATCAAGACGTAACGATCAAGGCCACTCCCTCCGCCGTCTACGGCGTCCTCACCAGCTCCGACGCATTCGCCAAGATGACCGGCGGGCGCGCGGCGGAGATCGCGGCTGAGGCGGGTGGCGCGATCAGCCTCTTCGGTGGCGAGATCAGCGGGAGGAACGTCGAGCTCGTTCCGGAAAAGCGCGTGGTGCAGGCTTGGCGCTCAAAAGCCTGGCCGGAGGGCGTCTATTCGATCGTCAAGTTCGAGTTCTCGGCCGACGGCAAGGGAACGAAGCTGAGCTTCGACCAGGCCGGCCATCCCGAAGCCGCAGAGTCAATGCTCGAAAGCGGCTGGCACCAGATGTACTGGGAGCCGATGAACGCCACGCTCGCCGGGAAATAGCACCCCCCGTCGCTTCCTGAGTTCGGCCGCGCGTCGCCCGCCTTCCAATATCTGCCCAAGCGCGGCCGACGGACGCGAAGTTGCTAAAGTCGGCACGGCGGCATGTTGTCGTCATGCTTGCCTGCCAAGGCCGCTTCCTGTCATACGGGATAGCGATGAGTCTCGACGCCTTCAAAGAGCCGGGCCGGTTCTTCCGCGGCAATCTGCATACGCACTCCGATCGCTCCGACGGCGTGCTGCCGCCGGAGGCGGTCGCCGAGCACTATCGGGGGGCCGGCTACGATTTCCTGGCGCTCACCGACCACTTCCTGCCGCGCTACGAGTTTCCGATCACCGATACGCGGCCGTTCCGCACCAACAGCTTCACCACGCTGCTCGGCGCGGAACTGCACGCTCCGGAGAACTCGCAGGGCGAGATCTGGCATATCCTTTCCGTCGGGCTGCCGGAGGATTTCTCGGCGACGGGGGAGGACGAGACCGGTGTTGCGCTCGCCGCGCGCGCGGCTGCCGCCGGCGGCTTCGTGGCGATCGCGCATCCGCAGTGGTCGAGCCTCACCATCGAGGACGGGCGCGCGCTCAGCACGGCGCATGCCGTCGAGGTCTATAACAACGGCTGCAGCATGGAGAGCGACCGGGGCGACGGCGCGGCGTTTCTCGACCAGCTTCTGAACGAGGGGCGCGACCTCTTGGCGATCGCCACGGACGACGCGCATTTCCGCTTCGACGATGCCTGCGGTGGCTGGGTCATGGTGAAGGCAGAGGCGAACGAGCCGGAGGCGCTGCTCGCGGCGCTCAAGGCCGGGCACTTCTATTCGAGCTCCGGGCCCGGAAATCCATGCCGCAGAGATCGCCGGCGGCACGCTCATCGTCGAGTGCTCACCGGCATTGACCATTGCCGCGGTCGGGCGCGGCTCGCGCAGCGTCTATCGTCACGGGCGCCAGTTGACGCGCGCCGAGTTGCCGCTTGAGAGCTTTACCGGGGACTGGTTCCGCTTCGTGGTGATCGATATCGCCGGCCGTCGGGCCTGGAGCAATCCGGTCAGGCTTCCGGCCTAGACGCACGTTTCCCTTCACGCCGGCGCCCTTCACACCAGTTTGTGGGGGCGCGGCATCGAAGCGTCTCGGCAATTGTCGCGGGCGGGTCCACAATGCTTGCGACCAGGGGCAGCGAGAGCGGATCGGATGCGGCTTGCCCGAATGCTTCTTGCGGGCGCGGCCTGCCTTTTGCTGGCGAGCGGCGCGCGCGCCGAGGATACCGATGTCGACCTTGAGCTGGTGCTCGCGGTCGACGTGTCGCGCTCGATGGATGCGACCGAGCAGGAGCTGCAGAAGCAGGGCTACATCCTGGCCCTCCAGCATTCCAATGTGATTCAGGCGATCCGCGAAGGCTTCCTCGGCCGCATTGCGGTGACCTACGTCGAATGGGCAGGCCCCGGCTCACAGCGGATCATCGCGCCGTGGACCGTGATCGACAGCGCGGAAGCCGCGAAAGCGTTCACCGACGAGGTCGCAGCCCATCCGATCAGCTATCTGCATGGCACTTCGATTTCGGGCGCGCTGTTCTTCTCTTCGCAGGCTCTTTGAAAACAACGGCTTCCGCAGCAACCGGCAGGTCATCGACGTTTCCGGCGATGGCCCGAACAACATGGGCGCGCCGGTGCTCGATGCGCGCGCGAGCGTTCTTGAGCGCGGCATCACCATCAACGGACTGCCGATCATGATCCACACTGATTATCTGAGCGGCTTCTCCATTTCGAACCTCGACGCTTATTACGAGAATTGCGTAATCGGGGGACCCGGCGCCTTTCTGGTGACGGTCGAATCGATCGAGCGCGTCGCGGAGGCGATCCGCCGCAAGCTCGTGCAGGAGATCGCGGGTGCGCGGCCCAGGGTGATGCCGGCGGCGGACTCGCATCGCGCCGTCACAGCATGTCGATTGCCTGATCGGCGAGAAGCTCTGGCGGCGGTGGATGGACCCTTAGAACAGGCTCTGCGAATATCAGAACTATTCGCCGGCCTGGTTTGCGGCTCGCTTCAGCGCCCGGATTTCCGCCAGCGCCTCGAAGAAGCGGTTCTCGGCGCTGCCGCTCTGGTCGGCGGCGCCGGGCTTTGGCTTCTGTCCGCCATCGTTCGGCGCAATTCGAAGTGCCACAAGCTCGCCGATATTGGAGGCGGGGGGCGCGGCCGCGGGCATGCGTGGTCGCGCCGCCTCTTCGTCGGAATCAGTCTCGTCCGCGATGCGCTGCAGGTCCCGCGTGGCGGCCGCGACGACGGCGGCCGACTGGTCGGGGGACTCCGCCGCGGCCTGCCGGGCGCGAGTCGGAAGGGGCACGACGCTGCCGCCGAGCTGCGGTTCCATCGCCTCTTCTGCCGCTTCTTCGTCCTCCTCCACGTCATAGGCGCTGACGGCACGGGGAAGCTTCGCCTCATCATACTCGAAAGGCACGGGGCCGCTCGGCTCTTCGCCGAGCCGTGCGCGCAGCTGGTCGTTCTCCGCTCGGAGCGCCGTCACCGCCAGGCGACGCTGGTCGGCGAGGATCGACGCCTCGTCGAGCGCCTCCTCCGCCTTCGCCCGCCGCTTGACCTCGAGCTTCAACGCATGCTGCGCGGCACGCAGTGCCGCACCCGCCTCGGCGTGGCGCCGCTCGAGGTCCTGGATCGTCTCGCGCTCGCCCGTGAGCCGCCGCTCGAGGTCCTGGTAATCCTCGTCGTCGGCGACGAGCTCGGCGCGCGCGGCCATCAGGTCGCGCTCCTTCAGGTCGGCTTCGAGGCGGTGGGCGGTGGCCATGTCAAGCACGCGGCTGACCTCGCGCTCAAGGCGATGCATCTGCACGGCGTGGCGCGCGCGCAGCTCATCACGTTCGCTTTCGAACTCGGCACGTCGTGTCGCGATACCGGCAAGCAGTCGCCGCTCGGTAAGCCGCCGCGCACGACGGACGAGGGCGACCGAGAAGGCGAGCCAGACCAGCCCACTTACGAAAGTGCCGAGGGCGAAGATCATAGCCGACTAAATCATGACGTGCCCGCTACGCCACCCTCACACCGTGCACTATAGGCGGGAAATTTTCTCAGCAACAGAAGCTGGCGCGGGTGGCCGCGCGATTCCCGGCCAGTAACGTCAAATCCCTGCAAAGTGTGACGAATCGGGCACGCTGAGGCTGCCCGATCGCGCATCAGAACGGGTTCCAGGTCGGCCGCGGGGTGAATTTCAGGTAACCCATGTTGATTCCCAGCCGGGCGCCGACGCCGCTGCGAATCGGCACCACGTAGATCGTATGCTGCGAGGGCTCGGAGTTGGCGAGCACCGTCATGCCGAGGCCGCCCACGAGATAGGCGGAGCCGTTCACCCCGGCATAGCGGCGGTAGATGGCGAGCGCGTTGGGCAGGTCGTAGACCAGCATCATCGTGCGGTTGCCGTCGCCGCCGATGTCCCAGCCGATCGACGGGCCCTGCCAGTAGACCTGCCGTTGGCCGTCGAGCTTGGTGTAGAGGATTCCGTCGCCATAGCGGAGCCCCCCGATCAAGGCGCCCGATCCTTCCTGTCCGACGATGTAGCCGTTCGGGAGCCCGTAATGGGATACGGCCTTCTCGACCAGGGTGGCGAGGCTGCCTGAGACCTCGCCGAAGAAGCGATGTCCGGCGGCGACGATCTCGTCGGCAGTGTAGGCTTTTCCTGGCCCTGGGCGGCCGGCAGCCTGACCGGGGCCGGCGCGACCTGCGCCGCGAGGGCCGGAGAGCCGAGCATTGTCGTCGCCAGCACGAGCGTGGCAATGCGCAAGAAATAGGCACGGGAAACGGGCATGGGACGTCTTCGCCTCAACTGAATACGCGGGCCGGAAGCAGCGCGACTTCCGCGACCCATACAGTTCGCCCCTGACGGTAAATGTATCGTTAAGCTGGGGGTTGTCGAAGAGCCGCTTGGCAGTGGCGAGGGGGGCCTGTAAGCCATCTCCGGGCGCTTCGATCGGATTCGCGCCATTTGAGCTAAGCCCAAGGCCTCTCTAGCCGATGACCTACAGCAAGATCGATCCCTTGGAGCTTGCCGCGCTGGTGGCAAGCCGCGTCTGCCATGACATCATCTCGCCGGTCGGCGCGATCGTGAACGGACTTGAGGTACTTGACGAGGAAAAGGACGAATCGATGCGCGATTTCGCGCAGGATCTCGTCCGCAAGAGCGCCCGACAGGCAAGCGCCAAGCTGCAATTCGCGCGACTTGCCTTCGGCGCCTCGGGCGGCGCGGGGGCGGAGCTCGACATGGCCGATGCCGGGCGCTGCGCGGCGGGGCTCATGGAGCGGGAAAAGGCCGAGCTCGACTGGCAGGTTCGGGCCGGGATGCTTCCGAAGGCGGAAGCCAAGCTTCTCCTGAACCTGCTTATCATAGCGATGAACTCGGTCGCCCGCGGCGGCACTATCACCGTCACCGCCGAGCGCGAGAATGGCGAAACCCTCATGCGCGTCGTGGCGGCGGGCGACCGCGCCAAGCTCCCGGCCGGCGTCAAGGAGGTGATCTCGGAGGGCGCTATCCCAAATCCGCTCGACGCCCATGCCGTGCAGCCGCTCTATGCCGCGCTGCTCGCAGAGGAGGCGAAGATGGGCGTCACCGCCACGCAGGAGGAGAACAAGGTGATCCTCGGGGCGAGGCCTGTCACCTGAGCCGGCGCCGGCGGCCGCCCTTCCTCAAGCGAAATCTTGCGCAGGCCCTAACGCGCTCGCTTCAAGCTTACCCATTGGCGGACAAGGACTCTTAACGACGCTCCTTGACCGCGAAGTAACGCCCCTCCCGTAGGTTTTCCCGCAAGATAGCCGTGGACCAAGCGGCAGCGAAGGCGACAAGCGGGGTCTAGTTCCATGAAGCATTGTCTCATCGTCGACGATTTCAAACTCGATTCGAAAAGTCGCGCGGAAGATTCTCGAGGCGGCGAATATCCGGGCAAGCGAGGCCGAGACGCGCGCCGACGCGGTCGACATGTGCCGCGAGGAGATGCCGGACTGCATCGTCGTCGATTGGCAGATGCCTGACGGCGACGTGATGAAGTTCCTGACCAAGCTCCGCGCGCTTCCGGGCGGGGCGCAGCCGACCATCATGTATCTGACCTCCGAGGAGGAGCCGGACGACGTCGCCCGCGCCATGCGGAGCGGTGCCGACATCCACATGATGAAGCCGTTCGACAGCGAGAGCTTCATGAAGCCCTTCGCCGAGGCCGGCCTCATCTGACGCCAAAGCGCGGCGGACAAAACCCAAAGGCCGGCACGTGCGCCGGCCTTTTCGTTGAAAGAACGGACCGAACCGCCGTCAGACGCTCTTGCGGAATTCGTGGTGCAGATGCTGGAGCGCTCGGATTTGAGCATCGGCTCGATCGACCGTGCAGTGGTGCTGCCGCGTTCTGGTCACTCGAGCTGCTTTGCAATTTCCGTCCAATCGCCTCGAATTGCGAAAGCCTGATCTTCGAAGTAGCCCGAAATGCCAAGCGCCCGATAACCGACCGCTATATCGAGCCACCCGAATAGCCCTCTCAGAGCCGCCGCGTCGTCGCTTTTCACTATCTCAAGAAGCTGCGGTCGCATTTTGGGCGCCACGGCCCCCAAGACCTTGACCCAGGCCAAGGCAAAGCGCGCGATTTGAAATGACAGGTTTATCTCGCGGCTGATTGTGCGTCGCAAATCTTCGTCCGGCGGCGGCCTGCCTGATTCGGAAAGCCACGGCAACGCACCGGAGGCGCGGAATTGTTCCCTCGCGCGCGTGAACGCCAAAGAGACAATCGACGCCACGGTTTCCCCGAACCCGGCACCCGCAAGGTGACTGACCAGCACGCGCTCTCGTTCGCTGACGACCACCCCGCAAACGTAGTAGGGCAACGGCTCGGCGGCCTTGGAGAAATAGAGCGCGTCGTAAAGCTGCGGCAGCGCCGCGGCGTATCTTGCCAGTTCCTGGCATTGCAGCAGCCAATCGTCGAAGTTCTGCAGGCAGAACGCTTCGAGGGGCTTGGAGAGCGCCTGCAAAGCAGCCGTATCGGTGAGAAGATCGAGCAGCCGCGCAGCGCCTTGCGCCGGATTGACGAAATATGGCGTTCCGGGCTGGACCAGGAACTCATTCAAGGTCTGATGAAACAGACGAATCGTGTCATCGTCGATGCTCAGCAAATCGGATATGCCTTCGATCGCTTCACGCGTGGAATACTGAGCGGCCTCCCCGCGTGCTCGCGCGACAAGCGCGATCGGCAATGCCGCGCGCGTGGCAACGACCATTTCGAGTATTTCGCGCAGAACCTGCCATTTGGCTTTGTTCGCGTCGAAGCGCCGCTGGAAGATCGCGCGATAGAGCGCCGCGAGCCCGCGCGGCAACACCGCAACTGCGTTCGCATCCATGCCGCTTCTGCGAGCCGCGAGGGACAATTGAGCGGCGCAGAGCGCATTGCCGTCGGCCTTTGCAGCGATGGCCTCTCCGAGCTCGGGCGACACGCCTTGCGAGCCGGGGGCGTCACTGTCGTCTGGCGTGGGGGCGAGGAGATTGGCGATCATGATCTGCACGTCGTTGCGGTTTCGCGGATCGTCATGATCGAGGCGGATGATCTCGGCCTCGCCGAATGCGTCGAGGACCGTAGCCGTGTCGCGGCTTGTGGCCACCAGCCTGAGCCGCTCGGGAAAGAGCCCGATCGTCTGTGCCAGAAGCTCATTGATCCTCGCACGGGTGGACGTGGCCGTCGCTTCGTCAAGGCCATCCACCAACAGGTATCGTGGAAGCTTGCCGAGTGTGGCCTGGTCGAGCCCGGCCAGCGGCTCAAGAAACAGACGCTCGAACGCCTCCTTCTCGCGGCCAGCGCGCAGAAGGTCCTGCACGCTCGTGGCCCTGCTGGCGACGAACGATTGATAAGACGGCACTCTCAGCGCCGTCATCGCGATGATGTTTTCGACGAACCGGGAGGCGTCGATGCTGTCGGCCCGGTCCGCCCTGCAGAAGTGCGCCGCAAGAAGCTGTCCGCCGGGATTGGCGCCGAACAGGTGAGCGGCAAAGGCCGTCTTCCCCCAGCCAGGCTCCGCCGCCAGAATGATTGCCGGCGGTCCGTCCGCTTCCGGCAGTCGCGCGAACAAGTCGTCGATGAGCCACTCTCTGCCGACGAAATCGCGGGTCTTCGCTTTCAGATAGAGGTCGAAGTCCAGCGGCTCCAATGACGACGTGCGGTATGAGGGCGGTGTCCCGGCCGCGACTTCCTTGATCGTGCGCACCAGCTTATCCAACGCGCGCTTGTACTGCGCGTCATCGGAGGCAGCGCCAAGGAAGTCGAGGTATTGATGCCGATAGATGACGAACGGCGGCTCGCATTGCATCAGAAGGATCGGCACGATCGGGGTGGGCGGCGGGCTGAACCGCGCGAACGCCAGTTCATCCAGGCATACCGATTCGTCGCCGCCTGCGCCGGCGTCGCGGCCGGTGCGCACGGCGTGCGGCGTCAACACTGCGACGACGGCGTCAGAGCTCTTCAGCGCAGATTGGACCTGGTCGTCCCAAGGGCGGTGCGACTGCAATTCGGCAGTATCGCGCCAAACGTTGAAACCGGCGCTCTTCAAATCCTGCGCGAGCTTGTCCACGAACGCGCTCGCATCGCGGCGGCCATAGCTGATAAACACGGTGGTGGGTTCTGTCACGATGCCACCCGGCGCGTCTCGACGATCGTCTGTCCAATCTTGCATTCCGACAAACAGCCGACAAGCTGGCCGTCCAGCGGGGCTCACTCCTCGCGTTGCGCTTGCCAAGCTTGGCATCCTGCGCGTCGGCGCGAAGGCGGGAACCTACCGAAGCGGAACCGAGCGTCCGGCGGAGTTCATGATGGACGATGTGCTGAACGCCGAGCGCGACCACGCCGTGGGCGGGCAGGCCGAGGCGGCGCGCCAAGCCGCAGCAAAGGCGGCATGTGACCGCAAGAAGGCCTGAGCCGGCGGTATCGCCGGCGCCTGACCCTGACTGCAACCGGGCCCTGGAAACGCAAAGACCCGGCCTGAGCCGGGTCCTTCGCTACGCTATCCGGGTTGCTCAGGCGCTTTCGCGCAATTCCTCTTCGTCGGGTTCGCGCAGCACATAGCCGCGGCCCCAGACCGTCTCGATGTAGTTCTTGCCGTCGGTGGCGGCCGCGAGCTTCTTCCTGAGCTTGCAGATGAAGACGTCGATGATCTTCAGCTCCGGTTCGTCCATGCCGCCATAGAGGTGGTTCAGGAACATTTCCTTGGTCAGCGTCGTGCCTTTCCTGAGCGAGAGCAGCTCCAGCATCTGGTATTCCTTGCCGGTCAGATGCACGCGGCTGCCGTTCACTTCCACCGTCTTGGTGTCGAGATTGACGCGCAGGTCGCCGGTCTGGATCACCGATTGGGCATGGCCCTTGGAGCGGCGCACGATGGCGTTGATCCGGGCAACAAGCTCGTCCTTGTGGAAGGGCTTGGTCATGTAGTCGTCGGCGCCGAAGCCGAGGCCGCGCACCTTGTCCTCGATGCCGCCGAGTCCCGACAGAATGAGGATCGGCGTCTTCACCTTGGCGACGCGGAGCGTCTTCAAGACGTCGTAGCCCGACATGTCGGGCAGGTTCAGATCGAGCAGAATGATGTCGTAGTCATAGAGCTTTCCGAAGATCTACGCCTTCTTCGCCGAGATCCGTGATGTAGACGTTGAAGTTCTCGGACTTCAGCATCAGCTCGATCGATTGCGCGGTAGCGCTGTCGTCTTCGATCAGAAGGACCCGCATCCCAATCCCCTTGTCAGCCCGTTCTTGCAGACATCGTCATCGGCGGGCCCCGCCACAGAACCAGATCAAAATCCGAAGCACACGCTATCTTGGAATGGTTAACAGATTTTGTTTTGCAGCGGCAAGCGCACAGTCTCAACATTCCACCATAGCCTCTTGAATCCACTCTCGAATCTTGCCCGGTCAGCCACTTGGAGCTCGTTTAACGTCTTGCTCTAAGGCCGGTTGACCGCGGGTTGTCGCCCGTCCCGGAGTGGGCGAGAGCGACGGCGACGCGGTTTACCCGGCTTTAAACCATGTCCTCCATGATTAATGCGACCCGTAAACGAAACGTTACCGTCTGCGGCTTGGCGCGGGTGGTTGAGGACCGCCCAAGCAGACGAACGAAGCTCGGGACTTGGGGGAGTATTGCGTAATGAAGTCACGAGACGCTTCTGTCCGCATGATGCGGTTCCAGGTCGAAGAGCGGCGGCGTCAGGTCGGCCAGATCGAGACAATGATCGAGGAGTTCGGGCGCATGATCTCCGACCTCGACATTGAAATCGCCGCCGAGCACCGCCGCACGGGCATCGAGGACGAAAAGCATTTCGCCTATTCGACGTTCGCGCGGGCGGCAAAGCAGCGCCGCGCCAACCTGCAGGCGTCCGTCGAAGAGCTCGGCGGCCAGCTCGATACCGCAAAGGCGGCGCTCGATCTGGCGCTTGCCGAGCTTGAGCGCGAGGAAGAGAAGCTCGAGCGCGACGGCGCCGGCGACGCGGGCCGCCACGCCGACCGCGCGGCAAGCTGAGGCGCCCGCTACTTCAGCGCATATGCCGCAAGGCGTTCGTAGATCGGTAGCGCTGCGTCCTGAAGGCGCAACAAGTGCGGATCGTCGAGCGTTGGCATCGGCCGTGGCGGGGCGAAGCCGGTCGAGCGGTTCACCGCGTCATACCAATGCGCCGCCCAAACGCCGTCTGTCTCGCGCGGGCCTGCCGGCCACGACAGCATCGCGGTGCTAAAGGGAATTTTGAGCGCGTCGCAAAGCGCGCGAAGCATGCGCGGCGGATCGGCGAGCAGCGCCTCGGCGTCGATCACCGGGGGTGCGGCCCCGGCAAGGTCAGCCGCCTGATCGAAAAGCTGCTCCTGCGCCAGAAAGCCGATGTCTTCAAACGAGACCGCCTCGCGCTTTGCTGCATAGGAAGCGAGCACGCGCGCCGGGTGCCGGATCAGGAAGGCGTGCCTTTCGGCGCGCATGAAATCGCGCCCGATCCCCGGCAGCATGTGGTGCGTCATGTGCTTTTGATACCAAAGCGGCGCGTTTCCGGGCGCCGGTCCGAGGATGGCCGCCGACACCTTCCGCCAGTCCGTCTCGTGGTGGCGAAGCACCGCCTTGCGCATCGGATGATCGACCCCGGAGAGCGAGAGATAGGCGGCATAGAAGGGCTCGTCCCAGACCGTACAGTCCGGGCGGTTGCCGAAGGCGCGCATCAGCGCGGTTGAGAGGTTTCGCGGTCCCGACCACATGGCGATCCGCACGCAATCGCCGGCTTCTCCATGATTTTCCGTCATACGGCTTCCGTCATGCGGAGAGAACGTCCCGGTATTCCGGATGGCGGCGGAATTCGGCGGCCGCGAACGGGCAGGCGGGGATGATCTTTTTGCCGGCGGCGCGGAAGTCTCGCACAGCGCGGGCGACGAGGGCTGAGGCCGCGCCCTCGCCGCGATGCTGAGGCGGCGTCTCGGTATGGATGAGCGTGACGACGCCTGGGGGACGTTCGAAATAGACGAGCTCCGCCTCGCTGCCGTCGGCAAAGGGATGGACATAACGGCCGCGCTCCGTACCGCCCTCGTGCCGGATCCCCCGCGGGTTGGGCGTCATTGCTGGCCGCTTCCGATCGGTGTCAGCGAGGAGTGCATCAGCGCGAGATAGAGCCGGCGGAGCTCCGCGGTCAGCGGGCGCTTCTCGACGCCCGGCGTGCCGATCGTCCGCCCGTCAACGCTTCTGACCGGAACGAGCCCGGCAAAGGTGCCGGTCACGAAGGCCTCGTCCGCGCCGTAGACGTCGGTCAGCGAGAAGCGCTTCTCGAGCGCCGGGATGCCGGCGCCGCGCGTTGCCTTCAGGATGTTGCCGCGCGTGATGCCGGCCAGGCAGTAATCAGGCGGCGAGGTCCAGACCTCGCCCTTTCTTACGATGAAGAAGTGCGTCGAGTTGCAGGTGGCGACAAAGCCGGCCGGGTCGAGCATCAGCGCCTCGTCGGCGCCGGCCTTCGCGGCCTGGATGCAGGCGAGCACGCAGTTCAGCTTGGAATGCGAGTTGAGTTTCTGGTCCTGTTCGGCCGGGCCGGTGCGGCGGACATGCACAGTGAAGAGGGTGATGCCGTTCTCAAGGATTTCCGGCCGCGGCAGCTTGTATTCCGGGATGATGACGATGGTCGCCGGCCCGATGGTCAGGCGCGGGTCCTGGTAGGGCGTGCGCTTGACGCCGCGCGTCACCATCAGCCGGACATGCACGCCGTCGCGCATCCCGTTGGCATTCAGGCAATCGAAGAGCCGCTGGCCAAGCGCCTCGCGGGAGAGGCCGATCTCCATGTCGATTGCCTTGGCGCCTTCGGTGAGGCGGTCGAGATGCTCGTCCAAGAAGGCGATGCCGCCGTCGACCAGCCGGAGCCCCTCCCAAACGCCGTCGCCGAGCACGAAGCCGGAATCGAACACGGAGACGACGGCTTCGTTGCGCGGAACGAGTGCGCCATTGACGGAGATCAGAATCCCGGCATTGCGGGGATCGTCCTCGAATTCATGGGTGCCGGTCGTCAATTCGCGCTCCCGCGGCCCGCCGCGGCCGCCACGGAATGGATGCCATAATCAAGCCATGGCATGACGACAGCGAAGGACGAAAGCGGAAATTTGCGGGCCGGCAGGCGCCGGCCCCGCACTCAGGCGCGGTATTTCTGGATCTTGGTCGTACGCAGCCCGGCGAGGCCGTGCTGGTCGATCGACATCTGCCAGGAGAGGAATTCTTCGACCGTCAGGGTATATCGCGCGCAGGCCTCCTCGAGGCTCAGGAGCCCGCCGCGGACCGCAGCCACGACCTCGGCCTTTCGCCGGATCACCCAGCGCTTGGTGTCCGTCGATGGTAGATCGGCAATCGTGAGCGGACTTCCGTCGGGCCCGATCACGTATTTCACCCGCGGACGGATGTGTTCAGCCATCTCGAACTCTTACGCATGACAAGTCTGGCACAAGCTTCTACGGGCTTCCCCTTAAAAATCGGCTAAGTCACCTCCTTGAATTCCTTTAAGATTTGGCAAGGAGCCGACCTTGCCGGCGGGGCTTTTGCCGCTATATTCCGGGGACTTCCGGAGCATGCCCATGATGGACATCGATCTCGGCCTTGATGGCCCGCGGGCGAAGACCCGCGTCCTCGTCGCCATGTCGGGCGGGGTCGATTCCTCCGTTGTCGCGGCGCTGGTCAAGGCCGCCGGCTACGACGTCGTCGGGGTGACGCTGCAGCTTTACGACCACGGCGCGGCGACGCATCGCGCCGGGTCCTGCTGTGCGGGCCGCGATATCCGTGACGCGCGCGCGGTCGCCGCGAAGCTCGGTATTCCGCACTACGTGCTCGATTATGAGGCGCGTTTCCGCGAGGCGGTGATCGAGCCCTTCGCGGAGAGCTACGCCAGGGGCGAGACGCCGATTCCCTGCGTTTCCTGCAACCAGACGGTCAAGTTCGCCGATCTGCTTGAGACCGCGCGGACGCTTGACGCCGAGGCGATGGCGACAGGGCACTATGTGCGCTCGCGCGACGTTGGCGGACGCCGGGCGCTTTATCGGCCGGTCGATCTCGACCGCGACCAGAGCTACTTCCTCTTCGCCACCACGCAGGCGCAGCTCGATTTCCTGCGCTTCCCGCTGGGCGACATGACCAAGGAAGAGGTGCGCGGCATTGCGCGCGAGCTTGGGCTCACCGTTGCCGACAAACACGACAGCCAGGACATCTGCTTCGTGCCGCAAGGCCGCTACTCCGACATCGTGGAGAAGCTGAAGCCGAACGCCGTGCGCCCCGGCGAGATCGTGCATCTCGACGGGCGGGTGCTCGGGCAGCACGCAGGCGTCGTCCGCTATACGGTCGGCCAGCGGCGGGGGCTTGGCATTGCAGCCGGCGAGCCGCTTTTCGTCGTCCGACTTGACGCTGACAATGCCCGCGTCGTGGTCGGGCCGCGCGAGGCGCTCGCCTCCCGCTCGATCGCGCTCCGCGACTTCAACTGGCTCGGCGAGGGCGATCTTGCGGACGCGGCGGCGGATGCGCTTCCGGTCTTCGCGCGCGTGCGCTCGACGCGGCCGCCGGTTGCCGCGTCGCTCGCGCTTGGAGGCGGCCGCGTCGTCGTGGCGCTGGCGAGCGACGAGATGGGGGTTGCGCCGGGACAGGCTTGCGTCCTCTATGACCAGGACGGGTCGGAGGGACGCGTTCTCGGCGGCGGCACGATCGCGGCCCGGTTCGAAGATGTGGAGCGGGCCGAGGCGGCCTGAGGCCGGACATTACCTATTTCGGCAGGTTTGACTTGCCTCAAGGCGCGTGTCGCGGAACTTGACTGCCGTTCGGTCATTATCCGGCAAAGGGTCAAGCACGGAGAGGCGTATGGCGACGGAATCCAAGACGGGTAGCCGCGAGGAATCGCTTGAGGCCCAGATCGCGACATTGAAGGCTGATCTGGCGGCACTCAGCACCACGATTGCCGACATGGTCAAATCCGGCGCCGGTGACTATGTGCGCCAAGGACGGGAACAGGCGGAGGCCGCGGTCGACAGCGCTTATGCCTATGGCGAGGCGCTTGAGGAGAAGATCACCAAGAACCCGCTGGCAGCGGTGCTTGTGGCTCTCGGACTGGGCTTCCTGGTCGGTCTGTTGTCGCGCCGCTGAACCGGCCCGGACACTTGATGTTCAAGCTGGCAGGCTCGGTCGGACTCGCCTACGCGCTTGCCGAGCTGAGGCAGCGCATCCGCCGCGGCGTCAGGGGCGGGATGCTCGGCGTGATCGCTGCTGTCCTCTTCATCATCGCAGTCTGCTTCTTTCTGGTGGCCCTTTATCTATGGCTTGCCGGGGTGCTGAACCCGATCGCGTCCGCCGCCATCATCGGGGGTGGGCTGCTTCTGATCGCGCTCATTCTTTTCGCCGTCGCGGCCAGCATGTTCAAAGGCCCGGCGCGCGCGGAACCGCCGAAAAGCATCGGCGCCGAGCTCGGCAATGCGCTTCGCGGCGGCATGGATCGTTTGAGCGCGGCAGCGTCCTCAAGCCAGTCGCCGCTCAACAATCCGCTGCTTCAGGCGGTGGGGCTTGCGATCGTCGTTGGCTTCCTGCTCGGCCGCAAGTCGAGTCCCAAGAAGGACTAGAAGAGCGGGCTCAACAGCGTTTCGCCGGCGAAATGCGCGGCGAGGTTGGCGAGCATCAGGTCGCCCATGGCGCGGCGCGTCTCGACCGTCGCGCTTCCCTGGTGCGGCTCGAGCACGACGTTTTCCATTTTGAGAAACGGCGCCGGGACCTGCGGCTCATTGACGAAGACATCGAGGCCGGCAGCGCCGAGGCGCCCCTCCTGAAGCGCTGCGATCAGGGCGTCATCGTCGACGACGGAGCCGCGCGCAATGTTGATCAAGGTGCCCTCAGGACCGAGTGCGTCGATGACCGGGCGGTCGATCAGCTTCTCGGTCGCCTTGCCGCCGGGCACGATGACGATCAGCGCGAAGCATTCCCTGGCGAGCGCGACGAGGTCCGGAAAATAGCGATAGGGGAGGTCGTCGCGCCTGTGCCGCGCATGATAGGCGATCGCGCAGTGGAAGACTTTCAGTTTCTCGGCGATCACGCGTCCGATGCGGCCCATGCCGACGATGCCGATCAGCTTGCCGGCGATGCCGTGGGTCAGCGGCGGATCGCCCTCCTTCACCCAGCGGCCGTCGCGGACGAGGCGGTCATAGGCGACGAGCTTGCGGGTGGTCGCGAAGAGCAATGCGATCGCGGTGTTGGCGACCTCGTCGTTCAGGACGTCGGGCGTGTTGCAGACGATGACGCGGCATGCCTTCGCGTGTTCGACGTCGATTGAGTCGGTACCGACGCCGAAGGAGCTGATGATCTCCAGGTTGGGCAGCGCGTCGATCAACTCGGCCCTGACCGCGCCATGCCCGCCGCCGTTGGCGATCGCCCGTATGCGCGGCCCGATTTCGGCGAGGAACGTCGCCTCGTCCTTCGCCTCGGTGAGCTTGTGCAGCGTGTAGCGCGCCTCGAGCGCGTCCATCACGTGCGGCATGTGCGATCCTGTGGCGAGCACGTCAGGCTTCATGACGCTCCTCTGATATTGCGCTCCGGGGGTCGCGGCGTCGGTGTGCTTCGAAACCCGGCGCGGGAACCGGCAGCAAGGAAGCCGCGTTTTCAGATACATGGCAGATGGGGGGAGAATTCACGAACCGATTGGGGCCGGTTCCGGAGAACGCACAATGCTTGGAACCATACTGATCGTCATCCTCATCCTGCTTCTGATCGGCGCTGTCCCGAATTGGGGTTACAGCCGCGGCTGGGGCTACGGGCCGTCCGGGATCGTTGGCGTGCTTCTGATCGTCGTTGTCGTCCTTTTGCTCACCGGACACGTCTGAAGCGCTGGCTCCTTTAGCTAGTGCGCCATCAGGATCGGCAGCGTCATCTCGCGCAGGATGTGCGTGGTGGCGCCGCCGAAGATCGTCTCCCTCAGGCGCGAATGGCCATAGCAGCCGAGGACCAGGAGGTCGGCGTCGAAGTCGCTCGTTGCCTTCATGATCTCCTCGGCCGTCGAACGGCCGTCGCCCTTCGAGACAGTGATCGGCTTCGGCTCGACGCCGTGGCGCGAGAAGGCGCGCGTGATCGCGGCAAGCGTCTGGTCGCCGCGCGGGCTGTCGACGACAACGATGCGCACTTCCGTTCCCGGCGACAACAGCATCAGGCAGTCGAAGGCGGCGCGCGACGCTTCGCGCGATCCGTTCCAGGCGATCGCCACGCGCTTTCCGATCGCGGCACTCACGCCCGCCGTCGGGACGATCAGCACCGGGCGGCCAACGCCGAGGACCAGCTCATCGGGGCTATAGCCGGCGGCGGCCGGAATGCTGTCGTGATATTGCGTCGCGACGATGAGATCGGAGGCGTTGCAGAGCGTTGCGGCGGCACGCATCGCCGGCTCGTCGCCGGTGTCGGACATCGACCATTCATGCGGAATGCCGGCGGTCTCGACGCGCGCCTTGAACGCCGCCTCGATATTGCGCGCATCCTCCTTGAAGGCCTCCTGCTGTGCGACGATGAACTCCGTCGACATCGAGACGGTCGCGTCGGCGTAGACGACCACCGCCGGGAGTACATGCACGCCGACGAGTGTCGCCTGGTGCGCCTCAGCGAGCGGAACTGCGACATCGAGCATCCGATCGGCAAGGCCGGTTGCCGGGAGATGGACTGCGATCGTCCGAAGTGCTGGTTCGGTCATTGATTTCCCCGCCGCCCCATGGCGGCCGCGGCGCAAGGCCGCCGGCCGGCGCAATCCTAACGGAGCCGCTTCGGAACGACAAACGGCGTCGGCGGGAAAGCCCGGTGAGTGCGGACGTGGACGGTGGAGCGGGCGAGGGCAGGGTGCTGCGAGCGAGCCGGCTGCCGGGGCAAGCTGCTCCGGCCCCCACTTGTGGACATCGCCGCGCGGGCTAACTATAAGCGGCGCGCCGTTTTCGGGCATGCCCGGCCGGCACCGAGACCAGCGCGGATCCTCGACCGCCGAAGGCGGTTCGCTCTTTCGTGGGCGGCGCGGGGCCGGGCAGTTTGGACAAAGGCCTGGCGGAGTAGCTCAGTTGGTTAGAGCAGCGGAATCATAATCCGCGTGTCGGGGGTTCGAGTCCCTCCTCCGCTACCATTTGATTTTGCTACGCTTTTCCCGTTCTTGCCTCTTACTCCCGAACGTCAGTTGGGCGCTCAGTTGGGAATTTTTGTTGCCGCTTCGTGCGCTTCGCGCTTGCGGATGGCGGTCACCCCAAGCCCGGAATCACGCTTGAGGTAGTGCGCATCCAAGATCGCGCCGACATCGCGAAGGCTGTGACCAGTGATCGTTGCAATCTCAGCCTCGCTACAGTCGGCGAGCGCTAGGCGCGTGACTGCCGTGCCGCGAAGATCATGGAAGGTGACGCCGCTCACGCCCGCGCGCTTGCATGCCGTGCGCCATGATGCGCGGAAACCGGACTCCGTCCAGGAGTTGCCGTCCGCAGTCGCGAGGATCGTCACCGCCCGCTTCTTTGTCGTGTCCAGGAGCGCCTTCAGCGGCTCACCGACAGGGATGGTGACACGCGCGCCGGTCTTGCTTTGGCGGAGCCTGATCACCGTGCCGTCATAGGCGGACCACGGCAGGCGCAACAGGTCGCCTTGCCGCTGCCCGGTCCAGAGCGCGAGCATGAGCGCAAGCCGAAGATGCCCCGGAGCCTTTGCGAGGAATGCCTTCTCGTCATCGGTGGTCCAGACGTTATCGACACGTTTCGAGCGATAGACCTTGCCGGAGCGCTCGCATGGATTCGCGAGCACAAGGCCGCGGTCGAATGCCCACGCGAGAATGAGCGCCAGGACAGCGAAGGCGTAGTCCGCCTGCCGGCGCGACTTCACCGCGAGCTTGTCACGCCACGCCATGAACTCGCCACGGGTCCGGCGGTCGGACAGTGCCGACAGGGGGAAGTCAGAGAACTCCGCTTCGATGCGCTTGATCTGTTGGACGTAGTCGCGACGCGTCCGCGGTGCCAGTTCGGCAAAGTTCGCCAAGTCCTGATAGGCGGTGAGGATGAATTGCAGCACGCCCTTCGGCTGCGCCGCCTTCCGCGCCGCGGCTTCATTGTAGCTCGCGACGAATTCGGGCGAGCCCGGCTCGCCGGAGAGGGCAGGGCCGCCTTTCCAGGCATAGTAGTAAGTTCGGGACGTGCCGTCCGCGAGGCGCTTGCGGACCTTATTCAGCCCCTTCAACCGAACGCGCATCTCTCTTCGCCTTCCACTGGTCAAACGCGGTCACTGGCGACGACGCATTGTCGTTTTGATGAACTAGCACGATGCGCCCGTCCGGTCCGATTTCGGTCCGGCATACGTTAAGGCCGGCTGCGCGAGCGGCTTTCACCGCTCGCACGAAGTCGGCTTGCTTGAACGTAGCGGGCGTTCGCGCCATCGGTCACGGCTCAGAGTGCTGCAATCGCTGCTTCGTTCGCCGCGATGACGCCGCCAGCCATGCCGGCGAGTCGCACGTTGACCGAAGCGGACGGATTGCCTGCCGCGGTCACGGCGACGCCGACGAAGTAGTTCACGCCGGCAGCGCTATCGACGGTGATGACCTTTGCGGTGTCATCCCAATAGACCGGCGCGCCGATGGCGATATCGTCAGTCGATTCCTTGGGCAGCGTGAAGACGCCTTCGGTGACGAAGTCGCATTCAGCGCCGTTGTCGGCGTCGCTGGCAGCCACGCCGAAGATGCTGCCAATGAGTGCCCCGTCGCCGCTCGAAACGCCGTAGGGCGCATTCAGGGTGAGGTTCACCCCGGCTTGCACGTAGTTCTTCATGGTCGATACTCCTACTCTGGTCACACGCCCTTCGACGTGCGGAAGATGATGGTGGAAGGCGGCTTGCCCGACTGAGCTTCGGCAAGGGCACGGTCCGCGGCGGCAATCGCTGCCGCCATCTCGCGGTCCGACGAATAGGAGATTTCCTGCCCGTTGGAATCGCGGACGCTGCGGACGCCAGCGAGGCGCGCCTTGAAGAGCGCGTCCCGCCAGTCCTGAAGCTCAGTCAGAGTCGCCATCGGTTAGGCTCCGGCGTTGCGATACGCGCCGCGCCAATCGACCGCGCCGGCTCCGAAGTCGAGCACAACGCGGAACTCCTGCCCGAGCACGTCCCAGCCCTCGCGCGAGGCCATCTGCGGTCCCTGAGCGGAACTGAGATAGGCGTATTCGAGCACCGGGAGCGCTCGCCGGATCGGCGAAGAGATACCAAGCCGTCGCCGGCAGCCGCGGCTCCACGAGGAGCGTAAGCTTGCCGGAGAACGGGTTCGCATCGCCCGCGGTCGCCGCATAGATGGCGGCAAGCACGCGCTCCGCCTCGGTCTCCAGGTCGGTGCCGACCAGCATGAACTTCGGAACGGCGTTGATCGGCGTTTCGCCGTCCGCGCCCTTCTGATCACGCATCGCCTTGCGAGCCGCGGCGAGCGGAGCAAGGTCATAGCTGGTCCCGGAAGGCGAGTCGCCGGACGCCGGCGAGGTTGCCGTGGTCGGCGTGGAAGAGCGCGACGCCGTCGCCCATGACCGGACCCGCGCCGCATTCGCCTGGTGAGGAGCCCGACCAGAAGGTTCGCCTCCGTCTCGGCAGCCGCGCGACCGGCCGCAATGCCCCAGTCGCGGAACCCGCCAAGGTCGTCATTGACAATGGCCTTCCGGCTGAGAGCGAACATGCTGGCGTAGGTCTCGAGCGCGTAGCTCTCGACGGACTCGCCGCGCGTCGTGCTGCTTGATTTCGCCGGACTCGCTGACCTTCGTGAGCTGTCCGACTTCAGTCAGGCGGAGCTTGCTGCCCGGACGGAAGTCCGGAAGCGTCGTCTGCCGCGCAAGCCCTTCACCGGGCTCTGAGCCGCCTGATAGGCCGGCATGAGAATCCGGTTGCCGACGCCCGTCAGAAGGTTCGGGAAGTCGCTGAGCGTGTGCTGGGCGGCACGGGTGAGGATCGCTTCGGCGTTCATGCCGCGGACGGACTCCCCGCGAAGGGTGAGGATTGCGCCGGCATGGTCCGCGAGGCGGTCGGACACGTAGGGACGCGCCGCTTCGGAAGGTGCCGTGCCCATGACGCGGCAGGCGAGCGCTTCGGCCCGACGCTCAAGGATGACAGCCGGATCGTCATTCGACGGGCCGACCTGTTGCACCCGGATCGTCGGAACGCTCCGCGCCTGCATTTCGTCGAATGCCGCGGCGCGGATCGCCGTCAGGTCCAAATCGCTTTCGACCTGTTCGGCAACCCACTCGGGGCTGAGGCCCGCAGCGCGGGCGATGATGCCCACCTGAAGCGCGCGGTGACGCGTCTCAGGCGTATTCGGGCGAGCCGGCGGAGTCGCCGCAGGCTCTTCGGTGATGACTTCGGGTTCCATGTCGTTACTCCTCACTCTTGCGCCGTGGTCCGCTGGAATAGGAACAAGGCTGACTTCATGGATTTGCCATTCGCTGCCGTCCGCACGACATTGTCGCCCGCGGACACGCGCTCGTTCCATTTCTGGACCGTGTATCCGATGGTGACGCCGCCAAGGGTCCCGTCGCGGACCCGATCGAAGATCGGATCAACATCGGGCGACCGCGAGAATTGCAGCGTGGCAAGGATGCCGAGCGCGCTGTGACGCGCGGCGATGACCTTGCCGATGACCGCCCGAACCGTGGATTGGTTGTGAGCGTCCAACAGCGGAATGCCGATGAGCGACGCCGGATCGATGGCGCTCAGGTCGAGCATTTCGATGTAGCTGTGTCCGTTGCGCGTGCCGCCGCGCCGGGGATAGCCCGCGCCAGTCGAGACAACGGCCTCGACGGTGCGGTTCTCTTCGTCGAATCGACGCCGGGCGAAGGCTGACGGCAGCGGAACGGGTGAACGATGCGTCGTCATCGTCGTCGCTTTCGACACCGTGACGGAACAGCGTCTCGGGATTTTCATGCAGCATCGGCAGGCTCCTTGTCAGTGGTTGTCGCTGCGGTGCTGTCGGGGGATGCCGGTGAAGCGGAGGCCCAGCGCGGATTCGCGCTCGCGGTCCGCGGCGATTTCATCGTCCAGGGATTCGATATCGTAGCCTTGCGCGGCCACGACTTGCCGGCGGCTCTTGAAGCCCTTCGCGACGGCGAGCGCTTCGGCCTGTTGATCCTTCAGCGGGTCAACCCACGGCTGGGCCGGCGGATACCATTCGGCATCCAGGTAGGCGCTCGCGTTGCGCTCGAAATCGGCAGCTTCGAACTCGCCGGAGAAGATCGCGGCGGTGATCGCGCGCTCATAAATCGGCTGGCAAAGCTGCGGGATGACCACGTGATACTGAAGCGCTTCGATGCGCTGCCGGAAGCTGACGAGTGCCGCCCGCAGGCTCGAATAGTTGGCGTTGCGGAGATCGCCCGTAAGCAGGTGCTCAGGCACGCCAAGGCCGGCGGCGACCGCGCGAAGCTCAAGCTGAGCGAACTCGATTGCCGAGAGCGCCTGTTGCGGAGTCGAGAACTTCATATCCCAGCCTTGCGGTAGGAACTTCAGAGTGCCTGGCTCCAATCCGCTTTCGAGCACGCTGCCGTTCGGCTGCCCGTCAAAGGGGTTCGGGCCGGTCGCGTTCTGATCCGTGAGGAAGCCCATGAGCATCGCCTGGACTTTCGCGTTCACGAGAAGCGCGTCTTCAAGCTGGTCAAGTTCGGAGAGCCGCAAAAGGACCGGGGCGAGCCACGAGAGGCCGCGCACCTGTCCCGCGGCGAGCGGCGCGAAGAGATGCACCACGTCTTCGGCAGGCACGCGCACGGGCGGCAGGTAGGTGCCCGAACAAGTCGGTCGGGCGCTGCCGCAGAATGTGGAAGGCGATGCAGCGGCCCGACGGCGTCGAATTCCTTGCCGGCGATGATCCGCTGGCCATCGCCCAACTCTGTCGTCAGGCTCTCGTCCACCATCTCCGCCGGCAGGAGCCGGACGCGGAAGCCGTCCGGAGTCGTCAGCAAGAGAAGGAAGGCTTCCCCGTCTACGATGGCGGCGCGCCAAGCGAAGGCCATGAGACCAAAGAAATCAGTGACGCCATCGGCGTCAGCCCGCTTTGCCCAGCGAGTGAAGACGGTTGCGAGCGCGCGGCGGAGTCTCGCGGCTCGGGTGTTGAGCGGATGGCGTGATTCCCGCACCGACTGTCGCCGTGACAAGCGCGTTGACGCCCGCCGACGCCCAGGCATTCGTTCCGTAGAAGTGCCGCGCGATTCTTCGCATCGGAGCGGCGGCATCAAGCACTTCGGGATTCCAACTCCCCATACCGGGTCGGCGTCCGTCGCGGTCGGCGCGCGGAAAGTCAAAGCGCCGCAAGCGCCCCGCGGGAGCGGGACGGATCAAGTCGGCGGCTGCCTGCCGAATACGTGTGACGAGCCCGGCCATCGGAGTGCTCTCAGTTGGCCTTCCGGCCCGCGTCGGCGATCAGCGGGAAAAGCAAGGGCCGAAGTTGGATGACGATGCCCGAGAGCGGGATGAAGGCGTCGTCACCGCCGGGAGGCGGCAGAGGCGCATCGCCCTCGCACATGACCTGTCCGCGACGGACGCGCTCGCCAGTCTGGTCATGCACGAAAGTCGTCAGGATGAATGTCGGCCAATCGCCGGATTCGATGGCGGCGATGGCGCGCTTAATCGGAGTCTTCTGCGCAAGGACGCGCGTGCGCTCCACCTCAGACATGCTCTTATCGAGTTGCTTCCCGAAGAGCGCTTGATCCGCGGACCAAAGAACCGATCTGTCGGCGAGGCCGCTATCAATGAGCGCGAAGAGAATCTTCGCTTTGGCGACTTCGGAGAACGGGTAGACACGCGCCCCGGCGTCATTGCGCTTGCCGTAGCTGTGAAGAAGCTCCGGCGTATTGCGGTCGCGCCGCAAGAGCGCCTGAAGGCGGTCATGCGCCTTCTTCGCGCTGAAGCCGGGCGCGGCCAGAAGCTCAGCGGCTTCCCCCACGGTGTAACTCGTTTCAGCCATCGGGCTCTCCATCTCTTGTCTCCTGACGTTTGTCATTGACAACTCACGAAGTCAAGAGCAGAGATTTGCCGCGGTTCCGGGTTTTCCGATCTCTCCTGGGCCGCTTGTCGCGAGAGCCGGCGGAGGACTCCCCGCCGGCCACTCGGGCCGGACCGTCTCTCCTCCTTGAGCCGCGGTCCGGCCCCTCTCTTTCAGAACTTGACCCCAGGGCCTCGGGGCGGGGAGGTATCGGCCCGCCGTCTGCGCTAGCGGACCGCGGGCCGATCCTTTTGTGCAGCTAACTACCCCCAAGGGCCTCGATTGCTGTCCTGCCTGCAAGAAATTCGTCGTGTAAGCCGTTCACGGTATCGATCCTGGCGCTGAGGTCAGAGAGCGCTTCACTCACTTGGTTCAAGGCGTAGTCGCCTCCCATGAAAAGGAAATATTCCGGGAGTGTATCAACCACAGCATGGTCCACAGCCAAAAGGACCTGTGGCCTTGGCAAGGCCCAGTCAAATAGCGCTGGACGCAAATCCATCCCGACTTTCTTCGAGATGATATTCGTAGAGGTCATGCCAGTTTACGTGTATGGAATGCGACGGGCCACATGTATTGCGGTCAAGATACGCTTCTCTCAAGCCCAACCGCCTTCGCCTTTTTGAGAGATGTTCTCCCCACCCCACGGATCTCTTATCGTTAAGATCGATTTCGTCCAGGCGGACGCCGCTGATTTTAGCTGCACGCTCTATAGACCGGAGCATCCGTTCTTCTATTGCCCATTGTTCTCCTCCCCGAGCGTCGATGTTTCGAAGGATGGTGTCACGCAGCTTCTTCTCATGTCGAAAGGAGTATTCGCGGTAGGAGCGTATGAGGTCGGCTGAAAACTTCTGGATCAGATATCGGATTACAATCACTGTCTCGAACGCCAGTCTCGCAAGTATGAAGCTCGTCTCCCTTCGGTGTTGACAGGTTTGGTCGAGCAGCGCCGAATCAGCTTGTATAGTCGGACGGCGTTCCCCCCGACTGCTGCTTTGTCGCGGTCCCAATTTCCATTCGGTCCAAGCACGCATGCTCCGATAGAGACGAAGGACCCAACCTCAATGGTCAAAGAAACCGCAAGTCCGGTGAAGTCTTGGTCGGACGCAAAGGAAGCGATTTTGTCCGCGTTGACAGTTGTTCTCTTGACTCTCGGGAAGATCGCGTCGGCGTCGGCGACAAGGCGGTAGAGTCCGCGCCCAACTTGCACAAAGTGCTCCGTGTTGCGTCCGGGATTCCCCACTCTGTGTTTGGCGAGAAAGGTGCGGTAGGTCCGGCTCGACCACCCAGGACACGCTTGCTCGACCGTGGCGGCGCTAAAAGGCTCGGCAAGCCGACCCGACGCGACCGCAGCGGCAATTTCTGAGGCTAGTCTTTTCATCGTCCCTTGCGCAGCTAGTAACGTTCCCTATATTTGCCGAGCCCGGCGAACCGGGTAACTTCGTTCGCGAAGTTATATAGTGGTAGCTCAGTCGGATAGAGCGCTCGACTGCTAATCGAGAGGACGCGGGTTCAAATCCCGCCCACTCGATTCCCATCCAACCATGCAGACCTGACCACGGAAGGCGTCGCTGACGGAAGCTTTGCGGTGGCAAGTTCCGCCTCTCGCCGGTCCAAGTCCAGGCCCACGAGCCCGCGGACCGCGAGCGCATAGACCGACGCGTCAAGACACTCCGCCCGACGGCCCGGGATGCGCTCCCATTGCCGTGACGGCGCGCCGCGCACGTAGCGGACCACAAGCCGCTCGGATGCAAGCTCCTCATAGAAGCGCGGCTCCAGGTTCGCACTGAAGCGCATCGTCCGCCCGCGCGTGATCCGCGTCGCGATCTGCCCCTTCACGCCGTCCACGCCGACGATGAAGAGCTTGCTGCCCTTCGTATGACTCGCGACGATGGCGGGCCGGTTGCCGGCGACGCCCTTCACGGCCACCACGCGCCGACCGAAGCGCGGGCGGCAGAAGGCGATGACCGTGTCCATCGTCTCGCCGTCGCCAGCGTCAACGGCCGCGGCGTCAATACGGATGGTGCCCGCCAGCGGATGCTTCCACGTCGTGCGCAGAAGGTCGTCTAGCTCCGCCCATGACGTCGTCGTCGTCCGGGCTGCCCCAAATGACGCTGTTGCCGAGCACGAAGACTTCCGTGCGCCCGTGCCCGAGGAAGACGATTTCCAGGCGGTCGCGTTGCACGTCCACGCCCGCCGTGATCACCAGCACGTCGGCGGGGATGGCGTCCAGGCCGAACGGCTCCGCCCGCGCCGCAAGCTCGGTCTCGTCAAGCTCTTCGGCGGCCTCGCGCCAGCCCTGCGCAAGGATCGTGTTGACGAACACCTGAAGCGTATCGGGGCTCTTCTTCGCCGTCAAGGAACTCCGCCGCAAGCTTCGCCCATGACGCGTTCGGCAGGACGCGACACGAGCGCATTGAGGCGGAAGCCGGCATGCCCTTCGACGTGCGGCGCGGTCGCGCGCCAGCGGCCCGACTCGACCATCGCCGGCTTGTGCCGCTCTTCGATCACGCGAACCGCAGTCGCGGGCAACGTAGTGCGGCCGTCTCGGGCTGCCCTTCGTCCCATTGGATATCCGCCCATGTGGATCTCGTGGAAGCGCGCCGCACTCGGGGCACGGCACTTCGAAGACGCGCATGTCGGACTGCGCATAGGAGCGGAGCACGTTGCTCGTCTCTTCGAAGATCGGCGTGCTTCCGAGGATGATCTTGCGGTTGCCGAAGCTGAGCGTGCGGCGCTCGGCGAGCGTGATCGGCGAGCCTTCCGCGCCGCGGCTCCATGGCGTCGGCTTCGTCGATAAGCAGGACGCGAACATTGTGCCGGCGGAGATTGCGAGGCGACTTCGCAGCGACGATCTTCAGCGACCCGCCGGGGAAGCGGCGACTCAGGAGCGTGTTGCGGCCCGTCTCGTCAGCTTCGGCGGAGAGCAAGCCGCGCAAGGCCGGCGTCGCCGCAAAGATCGGCTCAAGGTCGCGACACCACATAGTCGCGGGCGTCCGCCTCGGTCGGGAGCAACGCAAGGATCGGCGACGGCTCATTGGCGACGTAGCTCGCGAGCGCGCCGGACAGGAGAGTCGTGAAGCCGACGCGGACCGGCTTGACCAGCGTGACGCGCTCAATCGTCCGGATCGGAGATGGCGTCGGCAATCTCGCGTTGATACGGCCACAGTCGGACGCGGCCCGGGAGCGCCGACACGCCTTCCGGCAAGCGCATCTCGGCTTCGATCCATTCGGAGAGCGACAGGCGCGGCGGCGGCAGCGAGCGACAGCATCGCCCGACGCCGCACGTCGGATATGGCGCTGGCGGAGTCAGGGAAAGCCGTAGGAAGCGGTTTTGGCAGTTGCCGGCATCGGAGGACTCCCCAAGGTCGAAAACGCGCCAGCGAGTCTCCTAGGCGGTTTCTGAGCGCTGCCGGGGGCGGCGGTGCGGTCAAAGCCCGCGAACCGTGCGCCGGATGCGCGGATAACCCCGCGATGCCGCCCCGGGTAGCTGACGAAATCATGAGGCGGACGCAACTCGCCGACAAGCGCTTTCAGTTCGCAAGCTCGGTCAGCACCGCGCGCAACTCGTCATCGATCACCGACAGGTCGTGAGCAGACAGGTGCGGCAGGCGCGCGCGGCACACGGCTGGGGACGGCGAGCACGCCGGCTCGCACGTCGCGAAGAACGGCGGACCATCCCGCCTCGACCGACTTCGCCGGCAGAAGCTCTTTCCGAGCCTGCGGCGTTCTGCAACTCGATCTTCAAAGCGGCGGCGTTCTCGCGACGGATTTTGGCGTCCAAGTAGACCGGGTCCGTTGTGGCGGCTCGATTGCGCGGCTTGTGCTCGGCAGGCTTCGGCGCGCGACCGTTCTTCCGCGGCGGCGAGGCGTCCTCCCCGATTAGCTCTCTGTAGATCGCGTCCATGACTTCCTCACAAATCTCGCGTCGGGCCAAATTCCAATTTTTCTGAAGAGCGCTTCATGTCGGGCTCAGCGCTCCCCGCAAACGGCACGCCGCCCGGAAGGACCCGCTCGCGCCTCGCTGCATTGTCTGCCTCGCCCGTCATCGTCGCTCTCCACTCGCCGCGTCGGCAGCCTAAGGCTGCCAACTCTCTGGCACTTGGCACTCTTAAGGATGCCAACTCGGAAAGGGTTGGCACCCTTAGGCTAAGATACTGAAGAATAACACAAAATTGAACTAGAGATTGCTAAGGATGCCAAGTCTAGAAGAGTTGGCACTCTTAGCTGGCACCCTTAGCTCAAATCAGTGCTTCTTCTTCGTCCTGCGGGAGGCTCCACACCCACACGCCCTCCCCGCCGAACCCTTCCTTCCTCGCCGAAATGCCGAGGCTGGCCTTCGCTCTCGCGAGCGTCCGAGTCGATATGCCCTCTGCCTCGGCCTTTGCCCTGATCTCGCTAGCAGGTCGCCCGCCGAAACCTAGCTCGTTTCGAAGGAAGGTCTCCGCATCTGAAAGTGCGTTCGCCTTTGTGCCTCCTTCGCGTGCTCTGACGACTTCATCCGCAGTGACGTTGACGGGCTCGCTGTCCCATTCCACCGACGACGACGTGACGAAAGGAATGCTGATCCCGTCGCCGATCTCGCGCGACACGATTCTGTAGCCGAGGCCCTTCACTTTCGGCCCGAGGTTGTTCTTGACGGGCAGGAGAAGCGAGCGATCCGCCTCAGGCTCTGCGATGGCAAGGAAGACCATCCGAGCCGCAGCGACGAAGGCAAGCGACCCCGTGACGGCGTGGATGGCCTTGGCTTGCGCCGCCTTAGGCGGATGAGAAATCGCCAGCACCGCTACGTCAAGACGCTCAGCCCATTCCGCAAGGGGCTCAAGCACCGCTCGCACGTCCGTCGTCCGGTGCGAAGTCGATCTCGCCCATGTAGCTCGTGATGGGGTCGATGATGACCAACGCAACATCACCCAATTCCCCGATCTTTTCACCGAGCGCGGCGAGGTCCTCCTGAAGACTGAAGCTCCGTCTCTTGCCCTTCTCTGTGCGGACGCTCTTGAGGACATGCACGCGCTTACGATCCGCGCCCGCCGCAACGAGGCGAGGAGAAATAGTGTCGCTCATAGCGTCTTCGGCTGAGAGGACGATGGTGCTGCCGCGCCGCGCGCGTCCACCGTCCGGCCACTGTGTGCCGGTCGAAAGTCTCGCGGCGACGGCCATGGAAATCTGCGACTTCCCCATGCTCGGGTCGCCAGCGATGATGGTGAGCTTTCCCCGAGCGAGGCGACCCGGCCAAACCCAATCGACGCTCTCGGGGTCCACGTCTGCCGCACAGACGAAGGCCAGGGAGCCGGCTGCGCTCTTCGGCTCGGCTCCACCACCAACGGCTTCCCGGTTGCGCTGGTAGCGCCCCAAAGGGCCTTGACATCATGCGGGCGCGCCTTCGCCCAACGGCCCACGTCCGGGTGCGCAACGAGGGCCTCCAGGCATTCCTCAAATGACTTCTTCTCATCGAGAAAGCTGCGCATCAGAAGGCTCACCTGCTGGCGATGCCGCCACTGCATAGTGTTGTCGTTTGCAGACGAAGATTGTTGATCGTCGGGCGCATTGCGCCTATTGGTCTTGTTCATCGGGTTCTCCTAAACCTTGCCCGAGCTTCAGCCGCCTCGACTCCGTCAAGCCGAGGCGGCTTCTCTAACTGAGCTTCCGAAATACTTCGCCTCGCCGCACCTGCGTGCCGCGACGGCGTCGCTAAATCGGTCGAAGTGGCCGAGCGTTATGCGGCGACCGTCTTTGCCGATGTAGGCATTCCACTGACCTCTCCCGCGCGCCCAGCAAACCCCGCGAACGCCTGACGTGTTGTTTGCGGGAGGCTTAGTCGTCATTACCTTCTCCGAGGCGGAGACATCGCAGAGGTTCGCCCAGCGGATGTTGCCCGGATCGAGGTTGCGGCAAGCGATTTGGCCCTTCGGCCACTCGCCGGTCATCCAGAGCCACGCGAGCCGCGCGGCGACGTAACGGTGCCCGTCCACGCCGATTAGGAGAAGCCCCTTGCCGTTGAAGGTGCCGGCGACCGCTCCGGGCACGACCTTGCGGCAAGTCTTCAAGCGCCAGCGAAAGACGCCGGTCTCTGGATCGTAGTCCAGGAGCGCGCGGACCCGCTCCGCGGTGAGGGGATCGGTTGGACTTTCGCGCGTAACCCTTTGACTTCCCATAGTGCCTAATCCCCTCAGTTGGGGAAAAAGCGTAGGTCAATCAAATGGATGACGTGGAATCATAATCCGCGTGTCGGGGGTTCGAGTCCCTCCTCCGCTACCAAATTTTTCAAGGGCTTCGCCGCGACTATGCGTTCTGAATGATTTCGGGCGTGTGATTTCTGTGTAATTTGAGCGAAGGAAGTGACGCTCGCACCTTGGGCCACTTGATCAACCAAATATGTGATCGGTGAAGTCGTCGGAGGCCGCGAGCGTCTGCATCAAGACGGCTTCCCAATGGTTTGGCGGTGAGACGGCCGTCCTCTCAACTGCCATCTTGTTCAAGCGCCTCCGGAGATGGTCGTGAACCGCACCGGGTTCTTCGGAGGCCATTTCGTTTAGAGTCACGCTGCCATAGCGGTTTCTTCCAGCATGGCATGGTAGCGCTCCTCTGCTTCGGCCGGCGGGATGTTGCCGATGGGCTCCAGCAGCCGACGATTGTTGAACCAATCGACCCATTCCAGCGTGGCGAGCTCGACGGCTTCGAAGCTACGCCACGGCCCGCGCCGATGCCGTAACGTCAGAGGAGGAGCGCTTCACCGCAGGTGAGCGCTTGCGGCCATGAGAGCCGGCAAAGGCGCTGGCATGGTCATGAGGAGGACGCGCGGGACGCGGGCGGATGGAGGAAAGGGAAAGAGGAGGCCGTGAGTTCTGATGCGAGGTGAGAAAGTGTGTGTGACCGAGGGTCGAGATCGCCGCGGTGCGCGTCTAGCGCGAGTGGCTCGGTTCCGGTGTCATCGAGATTCCGAATCGCGCCCAAAAAAGCGTCCGGAACAAAAGATGAACTTTTTATTGACCTGTTTGGTCCCCTGATTCATAGTGGGGTTAGCAACACCCAAACTAGGTGCGGGCAACGTGTATTATACGCCGGGTCAGCTACGGGACACTGTGGGTCTCTCCAAGGAAGCATTTCGCCATTGGAAACGTGTGGTTCCCGCGTTTGCAGGCGGAAGAGGGCACGCGCCGAGTTTTTCGCCGGGCGATGTGCTTGCCTCTGCTGTCTTAAGGAAACTCACCGATGCGATGGGCGTTCGGATTGGTCATCTGTCCGAGATTGCCCCGGCAATTTTCCAAGTCTGCAATAACTCCGGATGGGAAGGGCTTCGCGGCAAGCATCTCGTTATCGATCTGCCGAAGCGTTCCTGCGTTGCGGTGAGTGACCCGGCGTTGCCGGACGGCGACCTAATCGTTGTCTGTGCACTGGAGCCGCTTATCGGGTCGCTTCAGTTTGATCTCTTCAATGGACACACGAGCGTTGATCCCAAGGTGACACCAATTCGTCCGGGCCGTGTGCATTCGCACAAGCGGGGTGGACGATGACGACCATCAGTTCGCGCCAACTTGATGAGTCATGGAAGAAGCGCCTTGATCTGGCCACCAGAAATGCACCCGAACTTTATGAGCGCGTCGAGGCTGTCCGCAACAGTCCGCACGCAGGCGCGATCCGCTCTACTCTGGAAGGGCTAGGCGCTTCGGCGGTGTTCTGCTGCGGGACGAATGAACCAATTTGAGACGGCGTAGCGGTCCAAGTGGACGTCAGGAAAAGCATGGGTGGTGCCGATCTCCGCAAAGGTGTGCCGCTCCGACCGGTTTGTCGCGGACGACGGGCTTCTCCCCTTCCTATGCTGCTCGAATGGCCGCGATCAGCTGCCTTCTGCCGAGGATATTCATCACCCGTGTCAGATTGTAGGCGAGCACATGCAGCGCCATCTCGCAAGCGACGTTCGGCAGCTTCTTCATCAGGAAGTGCGTGGCGCCCATGCGAGCCTTGATCGTGCCGAACGGATGTTCGACCGTCTCGCGGCGCTGGCGCATCGCGTCAGGATTCTCATCCAGCCGCCGCTGCACGTCCTCCACCAGGTGCTCGTGCTCCCAGCGGGTGATGCGGCGCTCCTTTCCCGTGGTGCATTGGCTCTTGATCTGGCAGGCCAGACAGGACGCCGTCGACCAGTAGCGGCGCAGCTCCATGCCATGCTCGATGGAGGTGAAGTGATACGGCAGGAGCTCGCCAACCGGGCAGCGATAGGCGTCCTTCTCCGGCAGATAGGCGAAGTCCTGCTTCACAAAACGGCCTTTGGCCTTCGACCCGGATGTCTGCGGCTTGGGCAGCGTCACCGTGATGCCGGCCTCAACGCAGGTCTTGATCTCCTCGCCGTCGAAGTAGCCGCGGTCCGCGACCACTTCGAGCGTGTCGGCACCGAGTGTCTCCTTCGCCAGCCTCGACATACGGGCGAGCTGGGCGCGGTCATTGCCGATGTTGATCACGTCATGGGCGATGATCAGATGGTGCTCGGCGTCTACGGCCGCCTGCATGTTGTAGCCGACCACCCCAGAGCCACGGCCACTCGTTGCCATAGAGCGCGCGTCCGGATCGGTCAGCGATATCTGTTGATCAGGCGTCTCGCGCATCATCGCGTCGAGGCTTTGAAGCCGCGCCATCTCCCGCTTTAGCCGCTCGATCTTCTCCTCGAGCCGTGCCGTCTTCTTGATGATCGTATCCGACGGTTCCTGCCGGTCGGCGCTGTCGAGTTGGCGCAGATAGCGATCCACGCTCTCCTCGATCTGCGCCATCCGTCGCGCCATCTTGGCATGGGTGAAGTTCCGGTCGCGGTTGTTCACCGCCTTGAACTTGCTGCCATCCACCGCGACGCTCGTGCCCTGCAAAAGGCCCATCGCCCGGCACAGCGCCACAAACCGCGCGCAGACCTTGCGGATCGCGGCACCGTTGTCCTTGCGGAAGTCGGCGATCGTCTTGTGGTCCGGCGCAAGCCGTCCAAGCAGCCACATCACCTCGACGTTGCGCCCGGCTTCCCGTTCCAGTCGACGGCTCGACTGAACCCGGTTGAGGTAGCCGTAAACGTAGAGCTTCAACAGGATGGACGGATGATAGGACGGCCGGCCCGTTGCCTTAGGAGCGATCCTGTTGAACCCAAGGCAGCCCAGATCAAGCGCCTCGACAAACGCCTCGATCACGTGGACGGGATTGTCGTCCTCGACCCAATCGTCCAGGCATTCAGGCAGAAAGGTCACTTGGGAACGGTCGACCCCTTCGACAAATCGACCCATCCGAGCCCCCGTCTGCCAACGAGAGAACGCTACCTGACTCGTCCGTTTTCACACAGCCAGGACCCATTCCGGACATCGAGCGTTCATAGACTCGCTGAATGGGGCGCAATAAACTTCGAACTATCCGGTCAAGGGGAAGGCCAATCAGATGGCCGAAGAGCGCGTTCATCGAAAGCTCGCGGCAATCCTCGCTGCCGACGTGGTCGGTTACAGCCGTCTCACCGAAACCGATGAGGAAGGAACGCTGGAGCGCCTTAAACAGCTTCGTAGAGAAGTGATCGAGCCCATCATCGACAAACATCGCGGCCGCGTGGTTAAGCTCATGGGAGACGGTGCCCTGGTTGAGTTCGCAAGCGCAGTTGACGCCGTCCGGTGTTCGGTCGAAATCCAGCAGTGCGTGGCTGAGCGCGACATTGAGCTACCAACAGACCGGCGGATCGAGTTCCGCATCGGGATCAATCTTGGCGATATCGTTATCGACGGCAATGACATACTGGGCGACGGGGTGAACATCGCCTCGCGCCTAGAAGGGCTGGCTGAGCCGGGCGGCATCTGTATTTCGGCAAAGGTGTTCGAGGAGGTCGGCAACAAGCTCGACGTGGGTTTTGAGGACCTGGGTGAGCAGCAGGTCAAGAATATCGCCAAACCGGTGCGGGTCTACCGGTTGAAGATTTCCGCTGCGGAACCCCTGGTCGACGTCTCCGCGCCGGTGGCAGGGTTCGGCGGCCGCCCGGCGATCGCCGTCCTGCCGTTCGACAATATGAGCGGCGATCCGGAGCAAGGGTTCTTTGTCGACGGCCTTACTGAGGATCTCATCCTGCGACTGTCCTATTGGCGTTGGTTTCCAGTGATCGCACGAAACTCGACTTTTGTTTTCAAGGGTCAGGCCGTGGACATCCAGGACATTGGCCGGAAGCTCGGAGCTCGCTACGTGGTCCAGGGCAGCGTCCGCAAATCGGGCAACCGCATCCGAGTTGCAGCCCTGCTGATCGACGCGACCGATGGCCATCACGTCTGGGCAGAACGTTATGACCGGAATCTTGAGGACGTATTCGCTGTCCAGGACGAGATCACCGACCAAATCGTCGGTGCCCTGGAGCCTGTTATCGGTGAGGCTGAGCAGCAGCGTGCACGTGTCGGTCGCCCCGAAAATCTCGACGCCTGGGAAGCCTGCCAACGCGCCTTCTGGCACTACTACCGCGTGAACCAGCGGGACCAGGAGTTAGCGAAACAATGGTTTCGCAAGTCCGTCGAGATGGATCCGGAGTTCGCGATGGCTTGGGGCGGTCTGTCGATTGCCTACTACTATGACATCGTCGCCGGCTGGACGACGGACGTCGACGGAACGATCGACGCAATGCGTGATACCGCTCAGCGGGCGGTCGCCATCTCCAATCAGGTGGCCCTTGGCCACTTCGGCCTTGGCTTCGCGCATATCTTCGGCCGCCGCTACGACGCCGGCATTCAGGAAATGGAGCGAGGGATCGGGAACAACCCAAGTTCCGCACAGGGTCATTATCTCTACAGCATGGCGCAAATGTTCGCCGGGCAGCCCGAGCAGGCTATCGAGAGCATCGGGCGAGCGCTGCGGCTTAGCCCGCGCGATTTCTATCTCGCACAGATGCTGTCAGGGGCGGCAATCGCGCATGTGGTGGCCGGGAAAAACGAGAAGGCGATCGCGTTTGCAGAGAATGCCGTGGCGCGCGCGCCGGAGCATCCACTGGCGCACCGCAATCTGGCCATTGCGCTGGCATATACCGGGCGCACTTACGAAGCCAAGGCGGCCTTCAACAGCTTCTTGCGCTTGCGTCCCGACTATTCAGTAGAAAGGTTCCGGATGACGATGCCGTTCAAGGACCCGAAGGATTTCGAACGCGCCGTTGCCGGTCTTCGCAAGCTCGGCCTGCCGGAGAGTTATTGACCGCTCCTAGCGCAAAGCGGACCTCACAGGGGGCGTGGTGAACTTCCGAGATCGGAGCAAGAGCGGACATGCTTCGCGGCCATCCGCGATCAATATCGCAATCGAGAAATCGTCGAGTGCGAGACGGCGTAGGATCGCGCGATATCGACCAGCGGCTCCCCCGCATCGCGGCGGGCAAGTGCCTCGGTTCGTTGGTGCGGCGTTAGCTTCGGCCTCCTGCCCATGCGGACGCCCCGGGCCTTTGCACGCTCGCGACCCTCGCTCGTTCTCGTACGGATCAGCTCTCGCTCGAACTCGGCAAGGCCAGCCAATACGGTCACCATCAAACGGCCATGCGGGGTCGTGGTATCAGCCCAGGTGTCACGAAGTGAACGGAAGCCCGCGCCCTTGCCTGTGACCACAGCCAAGGTGTTCAGCAGATCGAGGGTTGATCGGGCAAGGCGGTCCAAACGGGTAACCAGCAAAACGTCGCCTTTGCCAAGCGGCTCGACCGCGCGGCGCAACTGTTTGCGATCCTTGACGGCACCGCTCACCTTTTCGCGGAAGACACGCTGGGCCCCGGCAGCTCTCAGCTCGCTGACCTGAGCGTCAAGGGTCCGCCCGTCTGTGGAGACCCGCGCATAGCCATAGATGGTCATGGATTGCAGCCCCGTTTCGCACCTGATTTATGCATTAGGAGCTTGATGAATCTGATCGTTCAGCCCCCGAAGCCCACACCATTCGGCTCCCGGTGATAAACCCCTAGGGCGTCGGCCCGCTTCGTTTACGCTTGCGGCTCGGTGCAAGCGCCGCGAGGCAGCGGGCCTGTCGTGGGGCGATACGTTCGGCGCTGCCGCCGAGCGCAAGGGCCCGCGCATAGTCCGCCTCCGCCTTTCGCCATTGCCGGAGCGCTTCAAAGACGCAACCGCGATTGTAGAGCGCCGCGGCGTGTTCGCGCAGCGCCAAGGAACGCGAGAGGTCGTCGACCGCTTCGCGCAAGCGCCCGAGACGGACGAGGATCGTCGCTCGGTTTGCCCAGGCGTCGGCAAGTTTTGGATCGGACCGGATGGAGCGTGTGAAATCGTCGAGGGCGGTGTCGGTGTCTCCGTGCACCATTGCCAAGAGGCCCGCCAGGCAGAGGAGGCGGGCATCGTCCGACCTCAGCGCCAGCCCGCGCGTGACGTCGCGGCACGCCGCTCCGTAGTCGCCGTTTTCGTAGAACAGGCAACCGCGGTTGAGCCGCGCGTCTGCGAAGCCCGGATCGAGAACCATGACGCGGTCATATTCGGCAAGCGCTTCGCCGATGCGGCCCAGGGCGGCGAGAACTTGGGCACGGTTGAAGTGCGCCGGAAGCGACGGCGGACCCCAGCGAATGGCGGCATCGTAGTCCGCCAGCGCCGCTGCGAACCGGCCTGCCCGCTGGTGGATAAGCCCGCGGTCGAGCCAGGCGGCGGAGTCGCCGGGTTCCTGCGCAATCATCGTCGTCAGGTCGGCAACAGCGCGTTCGGCCCGGCCGGCGGCAACATGCAGGCGCGCCATGTTGTGCCACAGGATCAGGCTCTCCAACCGGTAGAGCTCGGGCGCATCCCGCCGCACGATGCGGATTGCCGTCCGCAGCCTTTTCTTCGCGAGCTCGAGCTTACCCACCCGCAACTCCACGAGGGCCAGCGTGTTCGTCAGGAATGCCAAGTTGACGGCGCGGCGTGGCGTCGGCGGCAGCTTTCGGGTGAAGTGACGTGACTTTTCGATCCACGTCCGCGCGGCGTCATAGTCCTGCCGCGAGCGCTCGTAGAGACGCGCGTTCAGGATGGCCATCGCATAAGTGGCGTGCGCCGCGAGCGCGGGATCGTCGTTCGCCGCGATGACCTCTGTGCAAAGCGTCTCGACCTCGCGGTGGCGGCCGAGGAGGAGCAGGGCGAAGAGCATATTGCGGGTCAGCTCGGCATGGACGGAGCTGCTTAGCGTTGCCGCCAGCATGCGCTGGCCTCGGATCGACCAGTCGAGAGCAGCCTCGTAGTAGGCGAACTGCATGCACCGGCTCGCGGCCGCCAGGAGGGCTTCCACGCCATCGCCAGCCTGCTCGCGGTGGAATGGGATGGCGCCGAGCGACAGGGTTGGCTCGCCGCGTGCCGCCAGCGCCTTCGCGCGGGCGAGATGCATCGCTTTTCGTTTCTGCGCTGGCAGGAGAGCGTAGGCGCGCGCCGAGAGGACGTCGCGCCGCGTGCCGTCCGCGTTGACGTGTGTCCTCGCCAGCGCTTTCCGCCGGGCCGCCGGCAGCAGGGCGAGGACGGAATCGAGAAACGGCTCGAGAGACGTGGATCGCGGGGGCCGGTCACCGAGCTGACAGAGGGTGGACGCGGCGGCCCAGAGCGCCGCCGCACCTGCCCGGTCCAGTCCGCGCGCGGAGAGCCATCGTGCCCAGGCGGCGGGGACTGGCGCGGCTGACAGCGATGCGGTCGCCGATCGAACACGCGTTGCATATAACTTCAGGGCAGCGGCAAGGCCGTCTGCGACGTGGCCGCCAGTTGCCTCGATGCAAAGCCGTACGACCGCTGGCTCGGCCCGGCGCAGGAAGATCGCGAGGAACTCCATGTCGGTCGGATCGGCACAGTCGACATTGACGAAGAGGATCGTCGCGCCCGGGCGACCGCAGCGTGCAAAGCAGTCTAACAGAAAATCGATGACGCCGTGGGCTACGCGCCCAGTCCAGTCCGGCAGGTTTCCCTCGCGCGAAACAGCGAACGCCTGCCGCACCTCGTCCGGCACGCAGTCGCGTTCCAGCAACTCGGGCGCCACCAGAAGCAGGGTCGGCAGGTGCGGCTTTACGGCGTCGTGCGATCGACGCAGGGCATCGTCGAACATCGCACGCACGAGACTGCCCGTGGCAGTGAAAGGCCCGCGGTGGTTCCGATGCGCGTCGATTCGGATAAAAAAACCACGCGCTCGCGGCGTCCCCACGCTGGGAAAAGCCCGGGTCGACCATTGATGCGATAAAGACCCCACGCGTCGCGCTCACTGAGCCCGACGGCATCCTCCGGCTGAGACCGGAGGACGAAACGCAGCTGGGACGAGGCGACTTAGGACGCGCTGACGCAGACCGAACCTATGCCGCCCTTGCCGCCGGTGACCGCCAGACCCGCAGAGACCTTCTCAAGATCCGCGTCGGACAGCTCGGCAACCGTTTCCGACCTGCTCTTCTTCAGCTTCGCATCCGAAGCTTTCACGTTTGACGGCTTGTTCTTCTGAGGCATGTAACCTCCTGATGGCCCATGCATTGTGCGGCCCAAACACTACACATCGTTATCTCAATCGTGAAAACAGTCAATTCGAATTGATACCTGGCCCAAGTGTTCGCTGGTCGGCATAGACATCGAATTCGGTCACGGGCGCGGTCCCCTGGTCAAGGAGTGTCTCATTTCAACGTTGAAGCGATGGGGCTGGATTCCCAACCCAAGTGCGACACCGGCTATGTCCGGGATCGCCATGGGAGCCAAATACAATCACTCACACTTGATGGGAGATGCCGGTTGCGCGGCTGATGGAAATGGGTGTTGTCTCGGGCGAGATCGCCCGCCGACTTGGTCGGCATGATCTACCGGGAGATCGCGCGGAACCGCTGTGCCTCGGGCTATCGACCTGACAGCGCCGATCGGATGGCCTGGATACGCAAACTGCGCCGCCCGTCGAGGCCTTCGCATCTCAACTCGGTGTCGCTTGAAACGTGAATCCCGCGGGTTGAGGTGTTTTCGCAAGCGCGGGATTCTGGCTTGCTTGGAATGCGAATCATCCTGACCGGATGTGGGAGCGGCCGGCAGATAACCTTTTTCTGCGGTTTCACGCCCAGAGCCTGGCCAATATAGTATTGCTAATTTCATTATCGGGCTAATTCGCCGGTACATCGATCTGCATCATGGCCGAGCCGATATTTCGACAAGCAGCGCTTGACCGCATGGCGAGCCCCGAGCGGCTTGATGCGGCGGTGCGTCTTGTCGGCCGCCCGCAATGGCTGATCCTGGCAACCGTCTTTGTCGGGATTGTCGTCGCGGGCGTATGGGCGGTGGTGGCGCAAGTGCCGATCAAGGTCGCGGCGAACGGCATCCTGATTCACCGTGCCGGGCTGGTGGAGATTGTCGCCGGCGACAGCGGCATGCTGCAGACACTCTCAATCGCGCCGGGTGATGTCGTGCAGGCCGGGCAGGTCGTTGCGACGCTGGGACGCTCGGAGATGGCACGCCAGCTGACGGACGCCGAAGGCCAGCTCGCGGCTGCGGAGGAGAGGCTCGCACGTCTCAAGCAGTTCTATGACGACCAGGAGAAGCGCGAGTCCGCTGCCGAGCGTGAGCGCCGTATAACGATCCAGCAAACGCAAGCAGCGCTCAGGGATCGCCTGAAGTCGCTTGAGGAGAAAGAGGGCCGCGTGCAAAGCCTCGTCGACAAGGGGCTCTCACCGCGCGACACGCTGATCCAGACGCAGATCGAGATCGCCGATACGCGCGAGCGGCTGTCGAGCCTCGGCGACGACCTGACGACCATGGGCGTTACGGCCGCGCAGCGGCAAAGCCGCGCCAGCCTTGCCATCCTCGACGAGCAAAGGAACGTTGATGACGCACGCCGCACGGCGGAGCGGCTACGCTCCAATCTGGCGGAAGAGCAGAGCATCCGCGCGACGGGTGCCGGGCAAGTCGTGGAGGTGCGAGTTTCCGTCGGCGACGTCGTCGCCTCCGACAGCCCCATCGCCACGCTGACGCCAGTCGATCACAGCGACGCTATGCAGGCGCTGCTCTATGTGCCAGCTGCCGACGGCAAGCGCATCAGGGCCGGCATGCCGGCAGAGATCGTGCCGTCGACCGTGGAGCGCGAGCGCTACGGGCACATGATTGGCGAGGTCGCTTCCGTCGCGCCGCTGCCTGCAACAGCCGCCGGCATGCGCCGTGTGCTCCGCAACGACGAGCTCGTCACCGAGATGCTGGCGGGCGGCGCGCCGATCGAGGTGCGCGTCGATCTGAGGCGCGATCCGGGGACGCACACCGGCTTTGCGTGGTCATCGTCGCGCGGGCCTTCCGGCGGCGTGAGCGCCGGGACGCTGGTCGGCGGACGGGTTGTCGTCGGTCACCAGCTCGTGGTGGGCTTTCTGGTGCCGCGCGTCGCCGGCAGCGAGGACTGAGCGTGTGGAGACGCCGCCGCACGCCCACGGTGTTGCAGCTGGAGGCTGCTGAATGCGGCGCCGCTTCGCTCGCCATGATCCTCGGCTTTCACGGCCGCTTCGTCGCGCTCGACGAATTGCGCGCGCTATGCGGCGTGTCGCGAGACGGCGCCAAGGCGTCGACGCTCCTGCGTGCCGCGCGGAGCTTCGGGTTTGAGGCAAGCGGGCTGAAGGCGGAGCCCCGCAACCTGATCGAACTGCCGCTGCCGTTGATTGCCTTCATCAACTTCAATCATTTCGTCGTCGTCGAGCGTGTGACCGACAGCTTCGTCTGGATCAACGATCCGGCCTTCGGGCGCAGGCGCGAGACCGTTGACGAATTCGAGAAGGGCTTCACCGGTGTCGTGCTCACCTTTGTGCCGGGGCCGGAATTCGAGCGCGGGGATACGCGGCGCAGCATCACCGCCTCGGTCGCGGCCCGCTTCGCGGGCGTCAAGGGAGCGCTCTTCTACGTGTTCCTGGCGAGCGTTGCGCTGGTCATTCCCGGAATCGTTCTGCCCGTCTTCAGCCGCGTCTTCGTCGACGACATCCTGGTACGTCGCATCGACGATTGGCTGTTGCCGCTGCTGATCGCGATGGCGCTGACCGCCGCGGTGCGTTTCATCCTGCTGGAGATGCAGCAGGAGGTCCTGCTCAATGCCCGCGTGCGCATGAGCCTCGATACAGGCGGCGCGCTCTTCGCCAAGATGATGACGCTGCCGATCGCTTTCTTCGACAGCCGGTTCGCAGGCGAGGTCGCCGACCGGCTGCGCCTGAACGAAAGCCTGGTGCAGATGCTGACCGGGCAGGTGGTGACGGTCGGAGCCGGGCTCGTCACTGCGCTCTTCCTGTTTGGGGTCATGCTTTTCTATTCGGTGCCGCTGACGCTCGCCGTGCTGGTGCTGGTCGCCGGCAGCCTGGCTCTCATCGCGCTTGCCGGACGCGTGCTCGCAGAGCGCCATCGCAAGGTGTCCATCGACGAAGGAAAGCTCGCCGGCGCTCGGATAGCCGGGGTGAAGGACATCGAGACGTTCAAAGCCTCCGGCGCGGAGGACATGATCTTCGCACGCTGGCTTGGCCTGACCGTCAACGTAGAGAACGGCCGCCAGAGAATCGCGCGGACGTCTGTCTGGCTTGGAGCGATGCCGCGCCTGTCGGGCGCGATCACCATCGCGCTCGTGCTGATCTGGGGCGGAGCGCTGGTGATGCAGGGGAGCCTGACGCTCGGCGAGCTGGTCGCCTATCAGACGCTTGCCGCAAGTGTCAGCGCGCCGGTTGCGCAGCTTGCCAGCTTCGGCATGATGCTGGGGCAGGTCCGCTCGTATACGGAGCGCCTTGACGACATCCTCGACCAGGACCCGGACTCACGCGTCGCCACGCCGAATCCGCCCTTCGGCACCACGTTGCCACGCGGCAGGGTCACGCTCGAGGCGCTGTCCTTCGGTTACGCGCCGCTTGACCCGCCATTGATCGACGGCCTCTCTGCTGAGCTGGCGCCCGGCGCGCGCGTCGCGCTGGTTGGCGCCTCCGGCTCGGGTAAATCCACCGTCGGCAAGCTAATCGCCGGGCTTGAGCGGCCGCGCGAAGGCCGCGTCGTGATCGACGGATGCGCGCTGGCGGATTGGCCGCGTGCCGCGCTTGCCGCGCGGCTTGCCTACGTGCGACAGGACGTCGTGCTGTTCGAAGGGACGGTGCGCGACAATCTCACGCTCTGGGACGAGACGGTTGCCGACGCCGACATCTTCGCGGCGGCGCGCGACGCGCAGATCCATGACCTCATCGCCTCGCGTCCCGGCGCGTACCAGTTCCTTGGTGCGGGAAGGCGCCAGCAATTTCTCCGGCGGGGAGCGCCAGCGGATCGAGATTGCCAGGGCGCTCGTCACCAACCCCTCGGTCATCGTGCTCGACGAAGCGACGAGCGCGCTCGATCCGGTGACCGAGCTCAAGGTGATGGAGGCGATACGCCGGCGCGGCGCGACTTGTGTCGTCATCGCGCATCGGCTCTCCGCGATCCGCGACTGTGACGAGATCATCGTCATGCAAGAGGGCGCCGTGATCGAGCGCGGCAACCACGCCTCGCTGCTCGCTTCGCACGGCCCTTACGCGCAGCTGCTTGAGGCGTGAGCGGTGGCGAAGGCACTGCATCTCAGCGCAGGCGCGCCGTTTCTCCTCCCGAGCGGCGAGACGCCTTGGCTCGTGGAGGAGGGTGTCGTCGAGGTCTATTTCGTCTCGCCCGACCGTCGTCGGCTTGTCGCCGTGGTGCCGGCGGGCCGTCACGTTTTTCCTGTCAACGGCGACGCGCGGGTTGGCCTGAGCCTCGTCGCGCCGGACGGGACGCGCCTCACGCCCGCCGATTGGGACGATGCCGGTCTCGCCGAGAGCGCCGCTGCCTGGCTGAACGGCACCGGCCCGCCAGCGTCTTCATCACATGAGGCGGACGCGGACTTGCATCTTTCCCGTTTCGACTCGGCCGAGCTTGTCGCACGGGTGCAGACCTTCATCGTCGCTTTGGACGAGCACCATGCCAGCCTCGACGCGGAGCGGGACAACCAGGACATCGCGCGCCTTGCCAACCGGTCTCCTGATGGCCGCCTGTCGAGCCGGGCAGGCGCGGGAGCGCTTGAGGAGGCGCTCGCGACCGTCGCTGCGGCGCTCGGCATCGGCGCGCGACGTACGCGCCCGGGGGCGGAGGCCAACGACTTTTCCGCCACCGCCCACCACGCCCGGCTCGCGGGCTTCCGCGCGCGGCGCGTCGTCCTGCCGAACGACTGGTGGCGTCTCCACCTCGGTCCGCTGATCGTGCGTCGCGGCGATAATGGCCGGGTCGAGGCATTGTGCCGGCACCGGGGCGCCTATGTGGATGCCGAAGGCACGCCGATCCGTGGGAAGCAAGCGCTTGCCTATGACCGCGTCGCCTATGTCGGTCACGCTCCGCTCCCGGACACGCTGAAGGGATTCGGCGGGCTTGCCTGGCGGATTTTCTCCGGCATCGGCGACGATCTCATGATGATTGCCTCGGCGGGGCTACTGGCGGCGCTTGTCGGTTTGGCCGTGCCGCTCTTCACGTCCTGGGTGTTCTCCGACATCGTGCCGGCGGGTGAGGTCCGCTTGCTGGCGGCGGTGGGGATTGCTCTCGTTGCCGCCGCGCTGACGCAGATGCTGTTCCGCGTCTCGCAGGCCTACGCGGTGACGCGCGTCGAAGGACGGACGGCGATCAAGCTTGCCATCGGGCTGACGGACCGCGTGCTGCAGCTCCCGGCGCGCTTCTTCAAGACGATCGGCGCCGGCGACCTTAATCAGCGCATCCAGGGCGTTGAGGCGATGCGTGCCGTGACCATCGACGTTCTCTTGTCGAGCGGCGTCACGGCGTTGTTCTCGCTCGTCTATCTCGCGCTGATGTTCGCGCAGGGGACGCGGCTTGCGCTGGTGGCGATCGTGCCGTCGCTGATCTACATCGTCGTGCTCTTCATCAGCCGCTTCCTGCAGATGCCGCCGCTCCGCCGGGCGGCAGAGATCGAAGGGCGGCTCGCCGGACTCACCTACGAGATATTGGAGGGCATCGCGAAGCTGCGCACCGCTGCCGCGGAGCTCCGCGCGATGGCGCGCTGGCGTCTGCTTTACCACAACCAGCAGGCGGTCGTCGCTCGCGGCGCGCGCGTCGCCAACCGCTTCAGCGCCTTCGCCGACCCCTGGCAGGTCGTCACCCTTGCCTCGCTCTTCGCCGCTGCGGCGCTGCTTGCGCGCGGCAATGTTTCCACCGGCACGTTCATCGGGTTCCTGACGGCCTTCGGCGTCTTCCAGACCTCGCTCATCGCGTTCTGCGAGGCGCTCCTGCGCATCCTGCTCGTGCAACCGCTGGCGGAGCGGGCGCGGCCCATCCTCACCGCCGAGCTTGAAATGGCGGGCGGCCAGGCCGACCCGGGTACGCTCAGTGGCCGCATTGAAGCGAACGGCGTGAGCTTCGGCTATACGGAGGACGGCCCGCCGCTGATCGATGCGCTCGACTTTGCGCTGAAGCCCGGCGAGCACATGGCGATCGTCGGCGGCTCCGGCTCCGGCAAGTCGACGATCCTGCGCCTGCTCCTCGGCTTCGAGCGTCCGCGCACCGGCGTCATCCTCTACGACGGGCAGGACCTTGCCGGCCTCGACCCGGCGCGCGTGCGCGGACAGACCGGCGTCGTGCTGCAGTCGAGCTCGCTCTTCGCCGGCACGATCCTGGAGAACATCCGCGGCGCATCCGATCTGTCGCTGGAGGAGTGCCTCTGGGCGGTGGAGCAGGCCGGGCTCGCCGGCGATCTCGCACTGTTTCCGATGGGCGTGCACACGCCGATTACCGAAGGCGCCGGCACGCTCTCCGGCGGCCAGCGGCAGCGTATTCTCATCGCGCGGGCGATCGCCCGGAAGCCGCGCATTCTCTTCTTCGACGAGGCGACCAGCGCTCTCGACAACAGCGTGCAGGCGGTGGTCTCGAATGCCATCGACGCCATGTATGTTTCGCGGGTGACGATTGCGCATCGGCTTTCAACGGTGCGCAAGGCGGACCGCATCTGCGTTTTGAAGGACGGCCGTTTTGCGGAGAGCGGGTCTTTTTCGGAATTGATCGCCAAGCGCGGTTTCTTTGCCGAGCTGGCGGAACGCCAACTGATAGGCGGGTAGGCCATGCGAAAGGCGCTCTATATTCTCGCCGACCTCGAAGATCGCGACCTGATCTGGCTGCGACAGAGCGGAGAGCTGCGCACGATTCCCTCCGGTGAAGCGTTGATCGCGGCAGGACGTGAAGTGCATCACCTTTTCTTCGTCATCGAGGGCAACCTCTCCGTCCGCGCGCACAACGGCAAGCGCGTCTCAATTCTTGCTATTGGCGACGTTGTGGGCGAGATGTCCTTTGTGGAGAAGCGGCTGCCGTCGGCAACCGTCGTCGCTGACACCGACTGCGTATTGCTTGCCGTGCCGCGCGAGCGGATCTTTGCACGCTTCGCCACCGACGCGGCCTTTGCCGCTCGCTTCTACCGTGCGCTGGCGGTGTTCCTCTCCGACCGGCTTCGCACGGCAAGCGGTGGCGGCGATTCCGACGAGCTGGACGAGGGCGTGCTCGACACGTTGCATGTCGCGGGCGACCGCTTCATTCGGCTGGTCGAGCTGCTCGCTGGGCGCATTCATTGAGAACGCCAACTGCGATCGATGGGAGGCGTATTGTCTGGGCTCGCAACCGGTTGGAGAAGCAACTTGGCGGCCTGGCGGAGGTTATCCTGCCGCTTCCTCTGCCCGGAGGGGGCGCAGCGTACATGAGGAGGACTCGACAGCTTGGGTCAGTCGACATTGCGAGCCGTTCCATTCCACATGGATGGACAATAGCAAGGCAAAACTCGTTCTCGGATGGAGGCCAAAATACGATCTTGAACGGTTGATCGAGTCCGCGTGGGCCTACGTCAGAGACCCGAGTGACCCGCGCAAAGTCTTGGTACCCGGGATAGCGCCGAGCATCTCGCGCGTGCTCAGCCGCGCTGCATTCTTGCGATGCGTCGCGTGCTGCGCGCCGCGCTTGGCGGTGTGATCGACGCGCGCTCGATCAGTGGACATTCAAGCTTGGTGATCGAGTACTTCATGCGCCGTTCGGCAAAGAGAGTGAGCCCGCGCTCAACTGCCCAGCGTCCCATCTCGCGGTGGGGAAGGACGAGTGTCGTCAGCTGCGGGGTCAAGTGGCGTGCAACTTCCTCGTCGTCGTAGCCGATCACCGAGACGTTCTCGGGTATCGCGAGCCGCCACTCCTTCAGCGCTTCGTAGCAGCCGACCGCCATACGATCGTTCGAACAGAAGATGCCCGTCGGAGGACGCGGCAGATCCAAAAGCGCATTGGTTTGATCGTAGCCGGCGCTTGGCTGCCAATTACCCTCGCGTACGAGAGCCGGATCGTACGGGATGTCGGCCGTTGCCAGCGCCCGACGGTAACCTTTCAGGCGGTCGCGAGCCGCGTCCATCCACATCTCGCCCGTGATGATGGCGATGCGCTGATGCCCCGCTTCGATGAGTGCGTTGGTCGCGCGGTGGCCTCCCGCCACCTCGCCGGGAACGACACTCGGGAACGCATGGTCGTCGGAATAGCAGTTCAGAAGCACGACCGGCGGCTTCGCAGCGTAGAGCCGACGCGGGACTTCGACCTTACGCGTCATGATCGTGGCAAAGACGAGAAGGTCGGTTTCGCTGTGCATCACGGCGTCGAGCGCACGCCACTGCTGATCACCAAGCTGAAGCTGCAGCCGTTCGTGGTGACGCTCTGCGGCCTGCTGATCTACCGCGGCGCGGCGCGCTTCTACACCAAGGACGCAACCGCCGGCTTTCCCTTCGGGGTGAATTTCCCGGACCTGGAATGGATCACAACGGGGCGTACGGATGTCGTCGCGCTTCTCACCGGCGGCTCGGTTCACTCCATTCTCATCCCGCACGCCTTCTTCATCATGCTGGTGATCGCGGCGATCATGTGGGTGGTACTGCATCGCTCGGTCTTCGGCCGCTATCTCTATGCCGTCGGCAAGAACGAGGAAGCGGCGCGCTATTCGGGCATCCGCACAACCCGAGTCGTTGTAGCCGCCTATGTGATCTGCACGACCCTGGCGGCGCTGTCGGCGATCTTCTTTGCCATGTACACGCGGTCGATCCTGCCCTCCGGGCACGGTAATTTCTACGAACTCTATGCGATCGCCGCGGCCGTGCTCGGCGGCTTCTCCCTGCGGGGCGGCGAAGGCTCGATCATCGGCGTCGTTCTCGGCACCGTTCTGCTCCAGGTGCTCCAGAACCTCGTCAACCTGCTCGGCATTCCCTCGTCGCTGAACTTCGCCGTGATGGGTTCGGTCATCCTGATCGGCGTCATCGCCGACCAGCAATTTGACAAGCTCCGCCAGCGCCGCGCCGGCCAGAAGGCCCGCGTGGCGGCCGCCGCGCGCGCCGACGCGGAAGGAGCAGCTGAATAGCGCAACTGGGACCGGGCGAAGCGCGCCATCACAGCGGTGTAGCGAGCCCGGTCCTGTTAGAATTTTAGTCTTTCGCGGTACCGCAACTATATTGGCCGTTCGTTGTTGTTTCAGCTGGGGCGCAGACAGGAGCCTGACAAATGCGCACCGCCATTGCGATCGGCATCGTGATCGGGACACTCATCCTTGGGGATGTATTCTTAAACGACGCCAGAATGGCACACGACGTTCAGCACTGGTTCTACAAAGTCATGACAGGAGATTGACGGCTAAGAACCGCCCTTTCGCTCCGCCCCCCTCGCAAACGTCCGGAAGAGATAGGCTAACAATTTCCTCGCGCTGTCTGCCTTGCCGCACAAACACGCAGCATTCCGATCAGGAGGAAGACGGACATGACCACCACCACTCTTCTCATCATCGTACTTGCGGTTCTTCTGCTTAGTGGCGGCGGCTGGTACGGCCGCGGACGCTGGGTACTAAACTGATGCGGGGCTATCCAAGTCACGACGGGCGGTTCTACTCATAAACGGCAAAGGTGCCAGATCGCAAACGCCGGCCGTCCGCAATTTGATCGTTCGCGCCACGGTCACCGGTCGCCGTTTATGTCGGGAGAAACGCGCGTGGGTATGCAGCTCCGCTCGGTATCGGGATTGACCGGATCGGATTGTTTTCGCAAGCAGGAAAGGATTGGCGCATGAACGGAGCAGCCGTCGGCAAGATGGGCTTGTGGGCGGTGGTTGCCCTTGGCGTCGGCGGAGGGATCTTTGCGGTTCTGGGGCTGGCGGTGCAACTGGCGCACGGTGGTACGCCGGTGGCATTTGCGCTGGCGGGCATGGTGGCGCTTCTAACGGCGAACCGGCGGAAGGGCTTCTTATTACCGCCGGGCTGACGCTTTTCGTGGCTAACGTCTTTGACCTGACGAGCATCGCGACGCTGGGCAGCGCCGGGTTCCTGTTGATCTTCGCCGCAGTAAATAGCGCCAACGCGCGCCACGCGCCGCACACACATAGCCGCGGCTGGATATCGGCTGCTGGTGCGGTTGCATGTCTGCTGGCCTTGGGCGCACTGGTCTGGCAGACGGCCATGAACAGCCCAGTCAAGTTGTGGGTGCTCGTGGCGATGCTTTCCCTGGCTGTGCTGATCGAGGGCGCTTTCCGACTAGCGAAACGGGAGATCCGGTTGCATGAATAAACAGTCAAGCCAGTAACTGCGGGGCCGTCATTAGATTAGGCCGTGAACTCAATAAATGCGGACCTGTTCATGGAGCAGCAGACATTCGAGGACTTCAAGAGCAAATACCTCGACCTTTACGACCAGACGCGCGGCAAGTCGGAAGAGGAGGAGAAAGCTGGAGTTCCCCAGGTTTCGTGGACAGCTACGGGCTTACGGACTCTAGCTGATCACGGGTGCTCCTTTCATAGTTGATGGGCGACTTGTAGCCGAGCGCCGAGTGGCGGCGTCCGGGATTGTACCAACCTTCGATGAACCGGAAGATGGCCATGCGGGCCTCCGCCTTGGTGCGGAACTTGCGCCGGTCGAGCAGCTCGCATTCGAGCGTGGCGAAGAAGCTCTCGCACATCGCATTGTCGTAGGCATCGCCGACCGATCCCATGGATGGCCGCACGCCGGCCTCCTTGCATCTCAGACCGAAGGCAATCGAGGTATATTGCGATCCCTGGTCGGAATGATGGATGACCGCGACAGGTCGCCTCTGGGCGAGCGCCATGTTGAGGGCATCGAGCACGAGCTGTGCCTTCAGGTCGTGGCCCATCGCCCAACCGACGATGCGGCGCGAGAAGGCATCCAGCACGACGGCCAGGTAGAGGAAGCCGGCCCAAGTCGGCACGTAGGTGATGTCGGCAACCCAGAGCCGGTTGGGCTCCTCGGCATGGAAGTTGCGATCGACCAGGTCCGACGCCGGCCGCAGCCGCTCGTCGCGGACGGTGGTGCGGGCGGACTTGCGACGGCTGACGCCGGCAATGCCGGCCGCTTTCATCAGCCGCTCCACCCGCTTGCGCCCCACTCTGATCCCGTCATCGACAAGCTCGGCATGGATGCGCGGGGCGCCATAGGTCTCACTGGAGGCCTTGTGGATCGTCTTGATGCGCTCGCTGAGCGCCGTGTCGGCCTTCGAACGGGCCGACACGGCGCGCTCACGCCAAGCATAGAAGCCGCTGCGCGAGACGCCGAGCGTTCTTGTCATGGTGGCAATGGAGAACATGGCCTGGTTCGCCGTCATCAGCTCGTAGACCGAGACGACATCGCGTCGCTCTGAGCGAACCAGGCTGCTGCCTTTGCCAGGATATCTTCTCCTGACGCAGTTGGCGGTTCTCACGACGAAGCCGGCGCAACTCGTCGCGCTCCTCGCTGGTCACACCGTCGGCCCGGCGACCACCGTCACGATCGGCCTGCTTGAGCCAGCCGTGAATCGTCGCCGCGCAGGGTTCGAACTCGCGGGCCAGATCCTCCACGCTGCGGCCGGCACGCGCCAGCGCAACGATCTGCTCCCTGAACTCAGGTGGGTACGGGTTCCTCGCTCTCGGCATAATGACACTCTCCTCTCACAAGTCGGATTGTGTCCATCAAACCGGGGGAACTCCAACTCCAAATTCAAGAAACTGGCCCCTACCGCAACGCCGTCGCAACAAGCAGACGAGAGTGGCCGGAAACGCCCAATATCCAGCCCTCCACCTGTGCCACGCGTGCGTTCGGGCGGCGACAGGTCGGGGTTGAGGAAGGCCGCGAGGCTGCCGTCGCGGTCGGCGCGCGATAGCCAGGCGGCGATGCTGAAGGCGTCATGCTGGTCGCCGGTGCGGCCCTCGTTGGCGAAGCCGCGCGACCACAGGGCCGGATAGACCTCGGCGATGGCCGAACGCCCGGCCGGAATGTCCCAGCCGTCGAACGGCCAGAAATGCACGCGCGGCCCGAGCCGCTGGCGGATGAAGCGCAGCCAGGGAATCCCGGCATGGGTGGATTTCGCAACCGATCCCTGCACGTCGAAGTGAAACACCGATTTGGCGCTGCCCGCGCGCTCCTCGGTCAGGCGCCGCCAGCGGGCGTTGCCCATGCGCGCCGCGCCGTTGCCGGCAATGCCGTCGCGCACGAACTCGACATAGACGTGATCGTCATCGGTCGGCCAGTGGCGCTGGAAATCGTCGAGGAAGCGCGGCCAGTCGGGCAACAGCCCATGCGCTTCGAAATAACGCAGCGGAAAGGAAAAGCCATGGTCGATGCCGACAAGCGTCGGCGTGTCCTCCGCGAGCCGTTCCACCAGCCATTCGGCGATGCCCTTGCGGGTCCAATATTTGCGCGGGCTTGGCGGCGGCGGCACCTCCACCGGATGCCCGTCTTCTTCGGCCAGATAGACGCGCAAGCCCTTGAGGCTGGCCGTCGGTGTTTCCGCGCCCGAATAGTCGATGCCGATGTAACGGCGAAAAATGGTCGTCATGCCGCCTTCGGGAGTTCCCCGTTCAGGGCCTGCTGCCACACATGGGAATAGACGTTGCGGGCGACGGCCTTTTTCTCTTCGGCGGTGAAAGGTGGCGTGGGCAGCTTGGCGAAAACTTCGTCGAGGATGAAGACCTCGACATCGGCCTTCGTCTGCTCCTTTTCCCAGAAACGATCGAGCTCAGCCAACCGGGCTTTGATCGATGCAAGCAGCTCGCGGCTGGCCTGCTTCACCCGTTCGCGAGATGTCTTGTCGAGGCCCTCCTTTTGCAGCAGGTCGAACAACGCCAGTTCGTCCTCGCGAAGCCCCTCCCTGGCCGCGCGCTTCTGTTCCTCGTCGAGGCTGTTCACGAGTTCGATGAGCCGCCGGAAGGTTTCCTCGATCGTCGTCCGGTCCTTCTCGCGGTTATAGTCGGCGACGATTTCCTCATATTTGCGCTGGTAGTCCATCCGCGTCGGATTGCGCGCAAGCATCTCGGCGAGCTTCTTCTCGACGATGTCGCGGATGTCCTGAATCGTCGTCGCCTTGCGCGCGACCTTCTTTGCGAACTCCTCCCGTAGCCGCTCCAGGTCAATCTTGCTGAGATCGAACGTCAGCCCTTCGGCCTGGTCCTCGCCCGGTGCCTGCGTCCGGATGGCCTCGTTCACGATCCGGTGCAGTTCCTTGAGCAGTTCGGTCACATCCGCGGTGTCGCGACGTTCGGTCAGCTTCTTGTAGATCGCCTCGATGTTGTCGTGACGCTCGGCATAGGCGTAAACGGTCGGCTCCATCAGCAGCGCCTTGAAGCGGATGAACACCTGCCGCGCCAGAATCTCGAACCGCCGCTTGGCCTCGTCGTTCGAATTGTCCGTCATCAGAGTTTTTGAGACAGCGAGCGGCGTCATTTAAGGGAGGCTCTGGCTCGTCTGGTTGTTGATGTTATGCGGCCTGCCGGTGATGCAGCAAGCGGCGGTTTGCGATGGTCTGTCGTTTGATCCTTTCCCGTTCGATGAGGATGGTCTGGCCGCGCCCGAAGTAGACGTCGGCCGGCGTCAGGTTGCCCAGGCTCTCGTGGTAACGAAGGTGATTGTAGTTGCCGACGAAGGCGTCGATCTGGGCCTCGAGGTCACCTGGCAGATAGTAGTTCTCGAGCAGGATGCGGTTCTTCAGCGTCTGGTGCCAGCGCTCGATCTTGCCCTGGGTCATGGGATGATAGGGAGCGCCGCGGACATGGAAATGGAACTTCGAAATTCTCAAACTAAGTCAGACACGGCCGCCAAATGGGTGTAGAGCCATGAACATGGCGATCGATTTCCCCAATCAAAGTCGCAGCTACGATTCTCGCCAGCATGGTGTCCGCTTCTGGGGGCATGACGATGCATGTGAGGTGTCGTTTCTCGTCGAGGAGGAAGCCCTCAGCCAGATCGATCGGACGACATCCCAGACCGAGAGCGGATTTCTCGTCGCATTTGACGGAAATCGCGAGCGCATCATTGCGGCCGCGCGGAAGGCATATTCCCGGCGCGGCAGTGGCTTTTACATCTTGGCGGCTTCGAGCTTCTGACTGGAGGCCATCCGGCAATGCCCTTGATTGCCTGAAGGCACCCGAGCGCGCCTCGCCGAGCGGTCATCTTTGGCACATGAGGAATGGGTGGCAGCCGCTGGGCCGGGCCGGCCCTGAGCTAAAATCGGCGCCGAGACCGGCATGTGCCATCACGGGCGGACGTGGAGCTTTGGGCCGATAGCCGATGACGCGCGGTCACAATGACCGTTTTTGCACGGCCGGGGGTTAGCAAACTCGGTTCTGAAAGGGTATGAGCAGCCAGCGGCAAATTTCGAATCAGAGGAGATTTCCTTTTGGCCAAGGCGCGAAGCACCACCTCCCCGAAGAAAAAGGCATCTGGAAAGCCCCAACCCCAAGCCGTTCGTCCGGTCAAAGGCGCTCTCTCGAAGTCGGCTCTCATCGAGCTTGTGGCAACCGAGAACGACATTCCGCGCGGCACCGCCAAGGGGGTCCTCGCCTCTCTTGAAAATGCCCTGTTGGGATCAATTCACCCGCGCGGCGCCGGCGAATTTACCTGGCCGGGCCTGTTGAAGGTGACGCTCCGGAAGGTGCCCGCTCGAAAGGCAGGAACGCTGGTCCGCAATCCCGCCACGGGTGAAATGACGCCGGGAGCCGCCAAGCCGGCAAGCGTGCGCGTCAAGATCCGGGCTTTGTCAAAACTGAAGTCAGCGGCCACGTCCTGATGGCCGCGGCGCGCCAGTAGGGGCGACCGCATCGAGGACATGATGGCCGTTGCGCGCTTCAGCGGACGACCCTCAGGGTCTTGAAGGCCGACGCAATCGTAAACGCGGGGCAATGCCGCGTTCGGCGCAGCTGACGTCATGGCGCCAGCGCTAGCGCTGGCGCGCTTTGTTCCGTCGTGTCCCTGCCGCGGGGAGCGGCTTATAGGCCGTCACCTTGATCTCGACGCGGCAGTCGAACATGAAGTCCACGCGAAACACCGAGCGGGTCGGGCAGCTGCGCTTGAAGAACTCGGCATAGGCCGTGTTCACCTCCGGGAAGTCGCGCGGGTCGCGTAGCCATACCGACGTGTCGACCACATCGTCGAGCGTGCAGCCCGCCTGCTGCAGCGCTTTCTCGAGGCTGCGCAGGCTCGTGCGCGTCTCGTCGGCGACGCTGCGCGGTGGAATGTTGGCGCCGTCGCTGATGACGAGGCCCTTCTCGTCATAGACGACATCGGCCGGATCGAACTCGTGGTCGCCCTGCGCCGAAGCGAAGACGAAATCGCCCGCCCGCATGGCCAACGAGATCGGAAACCCCGGCTCGCTGCCATAACCCTGGCGCAGCGGATTTTTGGCCTTGCCGCGCGTGCGCTTTGCCGCCGCCTTGCGCTTCGTCGTGCCGCGCGCTGGCACGGTGCGTTTGACGGGTTTCCGCTTCGACTTTGCCGGCTTCATCGCCACGTCTCCTCAGCCTCGAAATATCTAGTGATCGGCGAGAGCGAAGCCGCTCATGTCGATTGCGGGTCTGCGGCCGGCAACGAGGTCGGCCATCACATGCCCCGAGCCGCAGCCCATCGTCCAGCCGAGGTGGCCGTGCCCGGCCGCGACGTAAAGGTTCGGGATCGGCGAGCGCCCGAGGATCGGCGTGCCGGTCGGCGTGACCGGCCGGACGCCCGCCCAGAACTTGGCGGTCGCGGGGTCGTAGCTCTTGGCGAAATCCGGGAAGACGCTGATGACGTTGTTGATGATCGCCTGGCAGCGCGCCTGGCTCGGCGTCGTGTCGTAGCCGGCGACCTCGGCCGAGCCGGAAACGCGCAGCCGGTCGCCGAGCGGCACCAGGCCGAAAAGGCGGCTGTCGTCGACGATCGGCATTTTCGGGCGTTCATCCCACGGCAGGCCGGAGACCGTGATGGTCACGCCCTTCACCGGATAGATCGGAATGCGGATGCCGACCGTTCTCAGCGTGAGCGGCGTGAAGCTCGCCAGCGCCGCGACAAAATTGTCCGCCTGCAGCGGTCCGCGGCTTGTATGAGCCTTCGTCACCCTTCCGCCGGTCGCCTCAAGCCGCTTGATCTCGGTCCCGTAGTGGAACTTCACGCCGAGCTTGGCGGCGGCAGCCGCGAGCGCCGTCGTGAACTTGTGGCAGTCGCCAGCCTCCTCGCCTGGAAAGAAGATGCCGCCGGCAAGCGAGGACTGCGTCGGCTTGAGCGACGGCTCCATCGCCACGCATTCTTCCGGCGTCAAAGCTTGCGATGGCAGACCGTACTGGCGAAGGGCCTCCATCGACTTCCGGCTTCCGTCGAACAATTCACTGCTCGCATAGATCTTGATGAGACCGTTGGTCCGCATGTCGTAGTCGACCACGATCTCGGCGCGGACCTCTTTCACGACCTCCATGCTGTGCAGCGCGATCCGAAGATTCGTCTGCGCGTTCCGTTTCGAGCGCTCCGGCGTGCAGTTGGCGATGAACGCAAGCCCCCAGCGCCACATCTTCGGGATGGCGCCGTAGCGAACGAGTAGTGGCGCGTCCTCCTGGCCGAGCCACTTCAGGATCTTGCGCGGCATGCCGGGCTGCGACCATGGCTCCACCTCCGAAGCGTGGAGCACTCCGCCATTACCGAAGCTCGTCTCGAGCGCCGCGCCGTCGCGGCGATCGACGACCTCGACCTCGTGGCCCTGCTTCGCCAGGAAATAGGCGGTGGACGTGCCGACCACGCCTGCGCCGAGAACGATCGTCTTCATGTTGCGCCTCCCGAGACGTCAATATCCGCGCGCGTCGACCGGCCAGATATCAACCAGCGTATCGCCACGCACGCAGTGATAATGGCTGTGGAGATTGATGGTCGGATCGCAGTGGGGGGTCAGGAACTCCACCGCCTGCCCAAGCTTCAGAGTGCCGCCTTTCGGGTCGTAGCGAAGGTCGCCGTGCTCATCGCCCTCGAACACGAACTTCGCGTCCTTGAGCGTCGGCGTGACGAGGACCGGCGGCCCGCCCTCCGTGGCGAGCGCCTTGTAGCCGGAATTGACGATGGCATGCCCCTCGCGCGAGGCGATGACGGTGGCGAGCACGAAGAGCGAGGCGTCGAACGGCCGCTCGCCGGTGCGGTCGATCTCGTAATATTCGCGGTCCATGAACGGATAGGAGCCGGGCTGGATCTCGGTGAAGACGCCGCCGGAGATGTCGGTGTCGAAGGTGCCGGTGCCGCCGCCGGTGACGATCTCCGGCGCGAGGCCCTTCGGCTTGCAGCGCGGCGATCAGATCGCGGAGGCGCGCTATCTGCTCCTCCGCCGCGGCCTTGCGGTCTGGCGGTTTCGGGATGTGCTGGAGATGGCCGTAATAGGCGTGGACGCCACGATAGACGAGGTGCGGCGACGCCTTCGACCTTCCTGGCAAGCGCTACCGCGTCGTCGATGCTCATCGACCCGTCCGGTCCTGCCCGACGTCGAATTCGACGAGCAACGACAACGGCTTGCCGGCCTTCTCGGCGGCCGCGGCGAGCCAGTCGACGTTCGCCGGATCCTCGACGTTCAGGATGAAGCCCTTGGAGCCGGCATTGAGCGCGACCGCGCGCTCGATCGCCGCCGGCGGTCACGGCCTCCGAGGTGAGCAGGATGTTCTCGATGCCGCTGCCGGCCATCACCTCCGCCTCGCTGCAGCGTCGCGCAGCAGATGCCGATCGCGCCCGCGGCGATCTCGCGCCGGGCGATCTCGACCGATTTGCTGCCCTTCTGGTGCGGGCGCAGGCTCACGCCCGCCGCCTTGGTGAGCTTCGCCATCGCCGCGATGTTCTTCTCGAGCGCGTCGAGGTCGAGGAGCAGCGCCGGCGTATTCAGCTGTGATCGCCCACCCTTCACGCCAATGAAGCGCTCATTCGGTCCGAGGCCTAGCCCGGGAATTCATCGTCATACCCCCCATTCGGATACGCGCGACGCCATGCGCGCCGATTTCGATTTCTTTCGCGGTCTCGCGGCGCGCTCGGATTGAAGGAAGGCGGGATCGGCCGCCGCGGCCTCGAAGGTCGACTCGTCGAGGCGGGCGAGCTGTGCTCCGATTGCCGCTTCCGGCAGCGCGATGTGTTGTGCCGCATCGGTCAGGTTGGCGAGCCAGAGGCATGTGCCGCCGTCCGCGTCGCGGAAGGCGAGGGCGGCGATCCGCGAGCGGTCCGACGAGACGGCTTCGACGCGCGCCCGCCCGGCGGCCTTCGCCATGCCCGAGACCACATGGAAGACCGGGTAGACTGCATCCCCGCTGCGCCCTTCGAACCAGGGCTGCGCGCCCGGCAGCTTGCGGTGCACGATGCCGGCCCCGCCGACAATCGCCGCCGGGCTCACCGCCGCGACGCCGCTGCGCGCGAGCTCGGCGATCGAGGCCAGTGTCCAGGCGGCGCCGAAGAGGCCGCGATGGCGCGGGTCCGACCCGCTCAGCGTATGCCGGTGATTGTCTGCGTTGGCGGCCGGCTCTCCGGCAGCCGGTGTATCGAGGCCGATGCTCGCCCGCGATCACGCGATGTGGCTTGTCGCCGCCGAAGGCCTTCACCGTGCGCGCGATGTGCTGCCACGATTCAAGGTTCTCCATCGTGCCCCGGTCGTCCGAGGCGTGCACGAGGCTGCAGGTCATGTGCGCGACGTAGTCGACCATGCCGAGCGGCGGCCAGTTGCGGTTCAGCTCGGTGAAGAAGCAGAAAGTCCCGCCGCCGATCACCGCATCGGGGAACGCACGCGCGGGCGGCGCGATGCATCTCAGCGAGCAGTGTTATCGGCTGAGGCGGCGGCCCCGGCTCCTGGCGGATGCGGTCCTCTGCGGCGGCGACCATGACCGACTCCGGCCGTGCGCCTGACTGCTTCAGCGCTGCTGCAAGTTCGGCGAGCTCGCCGCAACCGGATCGCGCCGGCATGGCACGATGAGTTCGAGCGCCAGCCCGGCGCCGACCTGCGCCGCGAGATCGGCGAGCGCCGTCATCTCGGCCGCGCCGTGGCCGGCGCGCGGATCGATCCGGCCGTTCAGAAGCTGCGGCCGGCCGCCTCGCGGGTGAGCCCGGCCGCGGCCGTCGCCTCCTCCATCCATTGCAGCGGCGCGCGAAGCCCGATCGTCGGCATTCGCGTCGACGCCGTCGCGAGAGAGCGCGATCGCGACGGGGCGCTCGCCCACCGGTGCGCTGCGCTTCTTCGTGGCTGCGCCGGAGAAGGCGATCGTCACCGACTGGGTGATCGTCTCGCCGCCCTTCAATGTGTAGGGATAGGGGAGGCGCATCGGCCGCACATAGGTCTTGAACGAAGCGTCCAGCCAGTTGCGATGGTCCTCGGTCTCCCAGGCGTCGCCGTCCATCGTGAAGGTCGCCGTGACGCCCGGCGCAACGTCATAGGTCATCGCCCGGATGTCGGTGAAGCACGGCTCCGGATCGACGATGGTCGGGAAGCGCGACGGCCGCTTTGCGCCGGCGGCATCGGTGATCTCGACGGGACAACCGACGACGCCCCGAAGCGGGTGCAGCAGGACGAAGCCGGTGCGGCAGGTGACGAAATCGCGCGGCGGCGTGGCCGTGCCGGCGAAGCGGAGCGAGCCGTCGGCATCTCCGACGATCTCGGCGGACCATGGAAGCTCGCCATCGCTGTTCCGGCACATCGCGTCGAAGGTCACGCGGAAGCCGTCTGCATTCTGGTCGATCTTGAGGTTCGACATCTCCGTCGGGGCGGTGTCCCAGATGCGGTCGCGCACGAGGAAGGCGATGCCGCGCACGACCTCGACGCCGTTCAGCCGGACCCAGCGGAGCGCGCCGTTCTCGAATGTCACGGAGATCGGGCCGGCATGCAGCTCGACCTGCTCGGGTGGCGGCTCCGTGGTCCCGAACAGCGCGATTGAGCGATCGACTGTCATGACGACAGCGCCTCCGAAGGATTACATGGTGGAACAATAGCACTATTGGCTGTTTCTAAAAACTGTTCCGCGGGAGATTATTCCCATTTCGATAGCTTGTCCAGTTTTCTGTTTCATTTGATCAGTATTGGTCTAGAATTAATCCCCGGAATGGGCGAGGACGAGGGAGTTGGGCCATGACGAAGACTGAGCCTGGGCGGTTTGCCGGAAAGCGTGCGGTGGTAACGGGCGCGAGCGCCGGGATCGGCTACGCGACCGCGGTCAGGCTCGCGGCTGAAGGTGCGCGCGTCGGGCTTGTCGCGCGACGGCAGCGAGCCGTTGGAGGAGGTCGCCGCGGAGATTGCTGAGGCCGGCGGCGAGGCGCTGGCGCTTCACCGCCGACAGTTCCGTCGAAGCGGAGATCGCCGGCGCGATCGATGCGGCGGCGCAGCGCTGGGGCGGCCTCGACATCATCGTGTCGAACGCCGGCATCGAGCTTCTCGGTCAGGACGACCGGGTGGACCGGCTCGACCAGGCGGTCTGGGACCGGCTGATCAGCACCAACCTCACCGGCCAGTTTCTGACCTGCAAGCATGGCGCGCGGCATCTGCTTGCCGCCGGCGGCGGCGCCATCGTCTGCCTCGGCTCGAATTGCGGCTATCTCGGCATGGCCCTGAAGGAGCCGGCCTACAGCGCCAGCAAGGGCGGCATCTTCGCCATGATGAAGGTGATGGCGATCGACTATGCCCGCCTCAACATCCGGGTGAACATGGTGATCCCCGGCTTTATCGACACGCCGATGAACGCGCCGGTGATGAAGGATCAGAAGGAGCTCGCCTATTGGAGCGACCAGATTCCGATCGGCCGCGCCGGCACCGCGGAGGAATGCGCCGCGGCGATCCTTTGGCTCGCCTCCGACGAGGCGAGCTACTGCATCGGGACGGCGCTCATCGTCGATGGCGGCCAGTCCTCGATCTAGCTCCGTGAGCGCGGGCCGGCTCACGCCACTGACTTCAGCGTGAGCACCGCGTCCTCTTCGAAGGGCGGTGCAAGCATCACGGAGCCCTCGGCGGCGAGCGTCCCGCCGGAGCGGCGCTGTCCGGTCGCCGGCTCGAACCATTCGACCGTGACACGCGGACCGGCGAGGACGGAAAGATCGATCCCGACGGCGCGGCTCACCGGCAGGTAGATGACGCCAAGCCGCCCGTCGTCAGTCTTCGCGGCCGTCACACGGTCGAGCCCGCGCGCTTCGCCGAGGTTCGAGATCGCGAGCTTCAATTCGAGGTCCGGTACAAGGTCGCCCCACGGCAGGCCGCGGAAGAAATCGCCCCAGCGCGCCATGGCGACCGATCCCGGCTTGTCCATCGCCTCGCGCCAGCCGCCCCAGAACAGCCAGATCGGATTGTTGCCCATGCAGTGGCCGTTGGCGCCGCAGAGCACCGACCAGTAGGCCTGCCGGCGGATCTGCAAATCGCTGCAATTGTGCTCGCCCTCGTAGGTCGATTCGATGAAGAAGAACGGCCACACCGGGTCGTGGCGCTGCCAGTCGGCGAGAAGCGCGCGATGCGGGATGCCGTAGGTATAGGTGACGTTGACGTCGAGCCAGTCCGCGCCGCGGAACGACTCGATCGGCGAGTTTTCAGGTGCCGGGTGAGCCGTGAAAAGGTTCTTCACGCCGGTGCCGCGGATGCCCGCGGCGATCGCGTCGAGGCCGGGGCGCGCATCGAGCGGATGCCAGTCGCCGCCGATCATCCAGACGATATTGGCGTAGTGGCCGAAGCGGCGGCCGAGATACTCGCCGTAGACGCGGCAGCCGTCGGGGCCGGTGGCGACGATCTCGTCGTTCCAGCCTTCCATGCGCACGGACTCGCCGCGGCCGAAATCGCGCCAATAACCGATGTAGCAGCACGCAAGCAGCACCATGAAGCCGCGCTCCGCGCAGGCGTCGAGCACGCGCTCGGCGGCGTCGAAATAGGCGTCGTTCGGCGTGCCCAGATCGCCCGGCGTCGTGAACGGCTGGCGTCCTTCGAGATCGCCCGGCGGCTTCTGCGAGAAGGCGTGCTCGATCAGGTTGATGATGACGGTGTTGAAGCCCTTGGCCTTGCGATTATCGAGATAGGCGACCGCGTCCTCGTAGGTGAGGTTGGCGACGATCGACCACGCCGCGTCGCCCTGAATCAGGAATGGCTTGCCGTCGGCGTCGAGCAGGCGGCGCCGGTCGGCCGAAATCTTGAGCGGATAGCGCGCGGCCGCAGGCGGCGTCGGCATGGGTACCGGCGGCACGATCGGCTCGGGCCGGTGCGGCGTGTGATAGGGATTGTTGATCTTGAGGGAAAACGGCTTCACCGGCTTGTTCATTTGACGACTTTCTAGCGTGCTACGCGATTTCCATTTGCATCGAAGAACTGGAGGTGCTCGGGCGGGAAGCGGACGTGGATTTCCTCGCCCTCGTTGATTGCGGTCGCCGCGTCGACGCTTGCGACGAGCGACGTCGTGCCGCCGAGGAGCAGGAAGACGTTGGAGTCGGCGCCGACGCGCTCGATCAGATCGACCTTCGCCGCCACCGCGTCAGGCTGGCCCGCGCCGACGATCTCGACGTGCTCCGGCCGGAGGCCGAGGGTCGCGGGTCCCGGCGAGAGACCTGCGGCCTTGCCCGCCGGCAGCTCAACCACGCCGCGGAAGGCGAGGCTGTCTCCCGCTGCCTCGACGCGGCCTTCGATCAGGTTCATCGCCGGGCTCCCGACGAAGCGGGCGACGAAGGTGTTGGCGGGCCGCACGTAGATATCGGTCGGGGTTCCGATCTGCTGGATCTTACCGTGGTTCAAGAGAACGATGCGGTTCGCCATGGTCATCGCTTCGATCTGGTCGTGCGTGACGTAGATCGTCGTGCGGCCGACGCGTTTGTGGAGGCGGAGCAGCTCCGTGCGCATCTCCACACGGAGCAGCGCGTCGAGATTCGACAGCGGTTCGTCCATCAGGAAGGCGAGCGGCTCGCGTACGATCGCCCGGCCGAGGGCGACACGCTGACGCTGGCCGCCGGAGAGCTCGTCGGGAAAGCGGTCAAGCTCGCGAGTGAGCTGCAAGAGGCTTGCCGCCGATTCGACCCGCGCGCTGACATCGGCGCGCGGCGCGCCGCCCATCTTCAGCGGGAAGCCGATGTTCTCGCGCACCGTCATGTGCGGATAGAGCGCGTAGTTCTGAAAAACCATCGCGACGTTGCGGGCGCTCGGCTTCAGGTAGTTGGCAAGCTTGCCGCCGATATAGATCTCACCGTCGGTCGGGTCCTCGAGCCCGGCGATCAGCTTCAGAAGCGTGCTTTTGCCGCACCCCGAAGGACCGAGCAGGGCTACGAACTCGCCGCTCTCGATTGCCAGGTCGACGGCGCTCAGCGCCTCCGTCTTCCCGTAGTGCTTGGTCACCTCGATCAGCTCGATGGCGTGCATGGCGTCTGCCCGGATCTCTCTTGCTGCCTCTTTCATTGCTTCAGCGCTCCTGCCAGTGAGCGCGCCAGGAACTGACGCTGGAGGATGAAAAAGAGGACTGCGATCGGAATGAGCGACATGACAGCCGAAGCCGACCAGAGCCCGTAATCGACGCCGCCATGGGCGCGCAACGAAGCGACACCGACGGTGAGGACGATGAGGCTATCGCTGGTGGTCGCGATCAATGGCCAGACAAAGCTCATGAACTGGTCGGTGAAGATGATGACCGCGAGGACGACGAGACCCGGTTTGATGAGCGGCAGGATGATCCGCCAGTAGATCTGAAGCTCGTTGAGCCCGTCGAGGCGCGCGGCATTCTCAAGGTCCTTGGGCAGGCCGAGAATGAACTGACGCATCAGGATGGCGCCGAGCGGGCTCGCGAGCGGCGGCAGGATCAGGGCGAAATAGGTGTTGATCAGGCCGAGCGAGTAGACGAGCGACCAGAGCGGAACGAGGAGCGCTCCGAGCGGCACCATCAACAGCATGACCATCAGAAGGAAGACAGCGCGCTTGCCGGTGAAGTTGATCTTGGCGAGCGCGTAGCCGGCCATCGAATCGAGGAACACCTTGAGGACGGTCACCGTCGTCGCCACGAATAGGGTGTTGAACATCCAGCGCAGGAACTTGGTGTCGTGCAGGACGTGCTTGTAGTTCTCCCAGTAAGGCGGCCACGGAATGAGTTTCGGGGGATAGGAGAAGATCGCGGTGCTGTCCTTCAGCGACGCGAGAAAGACGTAGTAGAACGGCGCGACCAGGATGAAGGTGATGACCGCGAGCGTCAGGTGCCGATAGAATTCGGCGCGCCGCCGCCGGCGCCGGCTGATCCGCGCATGATCGGCGGAGGAGCGTCTGAGCGCGCCGCCAGCGAGTGCCGAGTCAGCCGCGACTGCCATCAGTCAGCTCCGCGGCGCGAGCGAAGGAGGCGCATCTGGATGAGCGTGAGGGCGAGGATCACCACGATCATCACCAGAGAGATCGCCGAGGCGTAGCCGACCTTGTTGCTGGAGGCGAAGACGTAGTTCCAGATGCGATAGATGACGGTCGTGGTGGCGCCGGCCGGGCCGCCGCGCGTTAGAACGATTGCAGTGTCGAAGACCTGGAAGGCCCAGATCGTCGAGACCACCACCGCGAAGAAAATGATGCGACGGAGAAGCGGCAGCGTCAGAAACCTGAAGCGCGCCAGCACCGACGCGCCGTCAAGGCGCGCGGCCTGAAACAGCTCCTCCGGAAGGCCGATGATCGCGGCGACGAAGAACATCGCCCAGTAGCCGACGTTGCGCCATACATCGAGCGCGATAAGCAGGCCGAGGGCGTTGTTGACCCCGAGCCACGCAACCGGCTGAAAGCCAAAGAGGCGAAGCACCTCGTTGAACAGGCCGAAGTCGGCATTGGTCAGGAACAGCCAGATCAGGGCGGCAACGACGCCGGGGACGAGCACCGGGAAATAGACCAGGAATCGGTAGACGGCGCCGCCATGCTTAAGCCGGGCGAGAAGGAGGGCGATCCCTAGCGCGCCGATCAGGATCAGCGGCACCGAGAAGCCGGCGAAGACCAGCGTGTTCTTGATCGCCTGTGGGGCGCCGACCAGGCCGGGCAGGCGGGTGAAGTTCTTGAGGCCGACGAAGCGGGTCGTGGAGAGCAGGCTGCCGAAGCGGGTGCTCCACCAGATCGTGCCGAAGACCGGAACCACGAGAAAGACGACGAAGAAGGCGAACATCGGACCGAGGAACATCCACCCGGTCGCCTCCCGACGTAGCCGCGCCTTTCGGCGCAGCCGCCGGTGTTCCTCATGCGAGAGCCGCATGCGATGTTGCTGACCGTCCATTTCGCCCCCGCGCGGTCCAGCTCAGTCGATGTCGGCTCCTCGCTTTCTCGCTGCCTTAGAGGCCCGATTCCTGAACGACAATCTTCTCGACGTTCGCGACTGCATCCTCAACGGAGAGGTCGCCGCTGAACGACTTCTCGATCTCGGCCCTTGCGAGGGTCTCGACACTCGCCCAGCCTGCGAAGGGCTCCAGGCCGACGCTGTACTTCTGATAAAGCGGCAGGGCCTCCGGAAGCTGCGGCGCACAGTTCGTGCCGTAGCCGTTTTCCGTCGCGTCAACCTTCGCCGGATAGGTGCCGGAATTGTCGGCCCATACGGCGTCGTTCGGGGAGTTCGTCCACCACTTCACGACTTCCCACATCAGGTCCTTGTTCTCGGACTGCGAGTTGATCATGTAGTAGGTGATATCGTTGAAGTTCATGCGCCCCGCAGCCTGCGGCGGGTTGGGGATGAGCTTCCAGTTGAACGGCAGCGGCAGCGTTACGACGGTCGTCGCGGCGAGATCGATGGACATGATGGCGAGCTTGCCGCCGGCGAACGCGGCTGGCGCATCGTCGTAATTGTAGGTGCCGAGCGGTGCGGCCACCTTGTCGGAGAAGAGAGCCGCCATGCGCTTCGTGGCGTCGACCACCTCCGGCTTGTTGACGTTCGGAGCGCTCAGGTCGGGCGTCAGGAACGATCCGCCCGCTGCCCTCAGCACCTGATACCATTCGCCGTAGGGCTGCACACCGAGCGCGATGCCGTAGACCTCGCCGGGCTTGTTCATCTTGGCGATGCAGTCCTTGAAGGTGTCCCACGAGTCCGCGAAGCTCTCGTCGTAGCCGGCCGCCTTGACCATATCCATGTTCACGAAGAGCGCGCTCTCGGCGTGGAAGCAGATCGGCATGCCCTTCAGCTTTGGGCCGAAGCCGAGCGTGCGATCGAGGTAGAGGTATTTGGCCTTCTCTTCCGCGAAGGCGGGATCGTCGACCCAGTCGTTCAGGTCGATGAAGGCGTCGCTCACCTCGTTGTCGGGATAGGCGTTCTCGGTCGTCATGTAGATGTCGTGCGCGCCGGCGGCGGCCGATGTGTTGATCTCTTGACGGTCGGTGTCCCAGTCATACACCTTGAACTCGAACGTGACGTCGGGGTGAAGGGCGGTGAACCCGTCCGCGATCTTCTGCTGATTGTCGACCTCGTTGGGCGACCAGGGGCCGACCAGAAAGCGGACATTGCCTTTCATGTCCGACGACGCGGCTGCCGCCGGGTCGATCTCGGCGACGAGCGTCGCGACGGCCGAGGCCGACACGCCGAGTCCGAGGAGCCCGGTGACAAAGGTGCGGCGCGACATCTTGCCGGCGGCAAAGGCCTTGGCGAGCGCCTCGGTTTCACGATCGAGCTTTCGAGTGTTCATGCGATCCCCTCCAATCTCCGCGCGCCGCGGAACCCCGAGAAGGCAGGATGTACGGCTCTGCAGGTACAATGCCGACATCGATTATGACTCGACGACTGCGCGAGTCAATCAATCTGTTAGGAATAGCGGAATTGCTTGATCTTTGGGCTATCATTGCGCAAGGAAATGTCCTGAACCAAATGTCCTGATCTAGGAACAAGCACGAGGAAGCGGATGGAGGAGTGGTATTCGGACTGGTCGCTGCGGCGCGGCGAATTCTACAATTCGCTGGCGGATACCCTTGAGAAGGCGATCCGGACCGGCAGGCTCCCCGCGGGCTCTCGCCTGCCCACCCACCGCGACCTCGCGAAACGACTCGGCGTTGCCGTCAGCACCATCTCTCGCGCCTATGCCGAGGCGACCGACCGCGGCCTGATCGACGGCGCGGTCGGGCGCGGCACGTTCGTGCTGCCCCTCAACGGTGCAAAGCCGGTCGGCTCCAACCGCGAGGGACTGCGTCCGCTGGAACGTCTCTACCTGCCGATCATGCAGCGCAACGACGCGATCAACCTCAGCCTCAACGAGCCGCATCCCGACGGCACGGAAGACCGGCTGCGTGCGGCGTTGCGCGCGGTGACGGCGAAAGGCGATCTGAGCGACCTCGCGCACTATCAGCCGCCGCAGGGGAAATTGAAGCATCGCGAAGCAGGCGCGGTATGGCTGCGCGAGCTCGGAGTGGAAGCTCCCGCGGATAACATCTACGTCGTGTCCGGCGGGCAGACCGCATTGATGACGATCTTCCTCGGCCTTGCACGGCCGGGTGACACCGTTTTGACCGAGGAGCTGACCTGGCCTGGCGCGCTCTCTGTCGGCCGGCTCACCGGCATCCGCATGATGCCAGTGGAGATCGACGACGAGGGGATGGTGCCGGAAGCGTTCGAAAACGCCTGCCAGATGTCGAGGCCGCGTTTCGTCTACACCATGCCCACCTTGCACAATCCGACGACGGCGACGGCAAGCCAGGCGCGGCGTGAGGAGATCGTGCGCATCGCCCGCGCCAACAACGTGCTGATCGTTGAAGACGACGCCTACGGATTCCTGATTGAGCCTCGCGTCGGCACGTATTGCCAGATGGCGCGCGACATCACCGTCTATCTGACGAGCCTGTCGAAATCGATCGCGCCCTCGCTGCGCATTGGCTTCATGGCGGTGCCGCCGCGTCTCCACCGGGCGCTCCGTGCCGCGATCCGCGCGACCACTGCGATGGTCTCGCCGATCTTGCTGGAGCTCGCGGAGGAGATGATCCGGAGCGGCGCGGGGCTTGAGACGACGACGCTCCAGACCACCATCGCGCGGCAGCGGCAGACCCTTGCCGCGCGCATCCTCGGCGAGGAGAATTCAGCCCCCACCTCGATGCATTTCTGGCTGCGGCTGCCTCCCGATCGCGGCAACGCGGCGTTCGTTGCCGACGCCCTTGCACAAGGGGTCGCGGTCACGCCGGGCGACGCGTTCTCACTGGTTCCCGGCCACGACCCGGGCGGAGTCCGCCTCTGCCTCTGCGTTCGAGTCGGACGAAGCGCGCGTGGAGCAGGCGCTGACCACGCTGGCGCGGCTCCTGCATGCCAATCACGAGGCGTCGGTGCCGATCGTGTAGCTCGCGCGATGTCTATGGATGCGGCTAAACGGTGATCGAGCCGTCCATGTAGAGCGCGCATTGTCCGGCGAGCCGTACCACGTCGCCTTCAAGCGCGCAGTGGAGCTCGCCGCCGCGCTGCGAGAGCTGCAGCGCGCGATGCTCCGTCTGTCCGAGCCGCGCCGACCAGAACGGAACGAGCGCCAGGTGCGCCGAGCCGCAGACCGGATCCTCCGGCAGGCCTTCCTTCGGTGCGAAGGCGCGCGAGACGAACGCGCAGCTTTCGCCGCGTGCCGTAACCACCACTGATTCCTTGTTAATTTGCATCAGCGCGTGCATGTCGGGCTTGACCGCCGCAACCGCGGCCTCGTCCTCCATCACGGCGTAGTAGCGGTCGTCGGTCTCCAGCACTTCGCCAAGATCGATGCCGAGCGCGTCACCAAGACCAGGGGCCTCGGCGCAGACCTTCGACGCGACGGCCGGCAGCCGGATCGCCACCATGTCGTCTTCGAGGCGAGAGACGTGAAGCGCGCCGCCACGCCGCTTGAGCGTCGTCGATGCAAGCTCGGGACGAAGCAGCCGAAGCACGACATAGGCCGCGGCAAGCGACGCGTGGCCGGCTAGCGGCTGCTCGCCGGTTGGTGCGAAGAAGCGGATGTCGAAGGTCTCGCCACGGTCGATCAGAAACGCCGTGGTGGAGATGTTCTGCTCCGCGGCGATCGCCGCGAGATGCGCGTCGTCGAGCCAATGCTCGAGGCAGCAGATGACGGCCGGATTGCCCGCGAACACCCGACCGGCGAATGCGTCGACTTGATAGACGGGAAGCTTCATCGGCGGCTGGCGCTTCGGCGACCGAAGCGATCAGGACCGCATGTGGCGTCGTTGCACGACCGCGCCTCGTCGCGCGCCGGCCTCATCGTCAAAATGCATTGCATCTGTCCGAGCCCCCAATGCGGCCGCCATGTATGGTCCAAATCCACTCAGCCTGCCAGCGGCATCGCGCGGGTCGCTCCGCTGCGCGACAAGCCAAGCGGCAGACGCTTCGCCGGCAGCTCTCGTAACTCGTCGGATGCGGCGGCTCTTTGTCGGCGAGCGAAGCATGGGCGGACCGAAGCGAAGGCAAGCGCGAGCCGACGCCAGCGAGCGCCTGCCTTTGCCTGCCGACTACGCTAAAGTCCGCTGCTTCTCTTTCGGGCGCGCGCGGAGCGCTCGCGCGACGACGCGTGCGCAGTCAGCCCGACGTCCGCAGCATCGCCACGATGGCTGAGAAGATGTCGAAATCCGCGATCGAATCGGCGACGGGTGTGCGGTTGACACCGGTTCCGGCAATGCAGTCGTAGAACGCTTCCATCTCCGCGACGAACGCGTCCTTGTAGAAGGGGCCGATCCGGGAGATCGAATTGCCGTCCGGCGTGCTCTGCTGAACTTCGAACTGCATCGGCAGATTGCGCACATAGGGCGTCTCGAACGCGAATGTCATCTTCGCCGTCGGCGCGTAGATCTCGAAAGCGGCGTCGAAGCGCGCGATGTCGTCGACCAGATATTCGTAGGTGACGCTGAAGTCGCCGTAGTCGAGCACGGCGACAAGGTGCTTGCCGCCGGCGGAGACATGCGCCGCAGCGACGCGACGCGGCATCCCGAAGAGATCGCGGATCGCCGAGATAGAATGCGACGAGACGCCGGTCAGATATTCGTACGCCAGGAGCTGGGAAGGCGAGGCATCCTCCCCGCAGACCGACCGCATCATCGCCTGACGGAGTGCCCGGCCTGCTGCGATGTCTTCGCTCGGGACGTCGCCGGCCGGATAGACGACATCGCTCGTCTGGCGATGGAACCACGGGCCCTCGCACATGAAGTCGCGGACGTTCACATGGGTCAGCGGACCGATCGCGCCGAGCTGCTCCTTCGCGGCGAGGAACGCCGGAGCATAGCGGCGCATGTAGCCGACCATCGCGACACGTCCTGCCGCCTCCACCCGGTCGGCAAGCGCGCGTACATGTTGCGGCGTCAGACATGCCGGCTTTTCGATAAAGACGTGCTTTCCCGCTGCAAGTGCCGAAGAGGCGTGCTCAAAATGAAACTGGTCCGGGCTGAGTATGATCACCGCGTCGATCGCCTGATCGGAAAGAAGGCTCTCGACGCTCGGGCAGCGACCCGGAATCTGCCAGCGCTCACCGACCCGCCGCAGGACGGAGGGCGATATGTCGTGCGCCGCCGCTATCTCGAAGCGGTCGGAGAGCCGATGCAGGACGCGGAGGTGCATCACCTGCGCGACTTCGCCCAGGCCGATCAGGCCGACTTTCAACCTCTTCAAGCTTGCTTCTCCAAGGGTCGCGGCGGCCGGTGCCGGGCGCCGGCATGCGCCCCGGCGGAACGGCGAGCCGTAGGCCAGTGATGGCGACGGACGCTAGGGCGGAATTGAAACGTTATCAATTGCTAACGGCCGGTTTTCGTGGACTTTGTCGAGACCTGTGACGATCAGGGGGCCATTCATCGCCAGTTCTTGGAAACGATGTCTACGGCTTCGTTGCCGCGGCCCGTCAAATCACCTATCAGGACTGGCATTGCAGAGGAGTGCACCCGCCGTGAGTTCGTTGAAGGACGTGGCCCGCCTGGCGGGCGTCTCGATCGGCACGGTGTCGCGCTTTCTGAATGATCCCGAGCGCGTGCGCATCACGACGCGCGATGCGATCCAAGGGGCCGTGAAGTCGCTCAACTACTCGCCGAATACCCTGGCGCGCAGCCTGCGCAGCGGGCGCACCAACCTCGTCATGGCGATTGTCTGGGCGGTCGGCGACCCCTTCTACGGCGATGCGATACGGGGCATCACTCAGGCTGCGGCGCGGCGCAAATTCTCCGTCTATATCAAGGAGGCGCACTCCATCCACATGACGCCGGCCGATCTCAACGACATCGTCTTGTCGCGGCAGGCGGACGGCGTGATCCTGCTCGGCGGACCCTCTCCCTTCGAGCTTGCCGACGGGTTCGAAGTCGCCCCGAGCATCCTCCGGTGGTCGTCGCGGGGGAGGTGGCGGTCCCGTCGATGCGAGCGTTCCCGGCCGTGCACATCGACAACTTCCGCGCCACCTGCGACATCACGCGGTTCGTTATCGGCCAAGGACATAAGCGCATCGCTTTCATGAGCGGCGAAGCGGATTCGCTGCTCATGGAGGATCGCGAGGCCGGCTTCCGGCACGTCATGGCGGAGGCGGGACTTAATGTCCGGCCCGAATATCTTGTCTATGGCGATCTTGTCATCGAAGGCGCGCGGCGCGTCACGCGCGACCTTGTCAACCTCGACCAGCCGCCGACGGCGATCGTCTGTGCCAATGACGAAATGGCGATCGGCACGATGGCCGAGCTGCGCGCGTCCGGCCGCGACGTGCCAGGCGACATCTCCGTCGCCGGCTTCGACGACATCCGCTACGCCGACGTCATGAATCCGCGGCTCACCACCGTCGGCCACCCCGCGAGCCTGATCGGCGAGCAGAGCTTCCACCTGCTCTGGCGTCTTTTGCAGAACCCCACCGCCGACCGGACGATGCCGATGCTGCCGCACCGTCTCGTCATCCGCGACTCCGTCGCCGCGCCCAAGACATAGTCAGCGTCCGCCCAGCGCGTTTGCACGCTTCCCGGGCCGGCCCGGAACGGCGCGCTCTTCGGTGTGGTTTCCCGTGCCGAACATTTCCGCACCCGCACATGCCGGAGACGATTGACTCGCCGGGTGGGAATTGTAACGTTTCCAATATGAGACGCTTGCGCGATGCCAGATCGGATCGCCAGGCGCTCAAGTCACGAGAAATCTTTCGTGTTGCCGTGCAATAGGCAATGCGGGAGATATTGAAACGTTATCTATTTGTAGGCGAAAAATGCAGGATTCGAATTTCGGGAACTACTTCGAGATGGTCTTCGCGGACATCGCGACCTTCGGGAAGGCGCCGACCGCGCCGGCCATCTCGCTCGAGGAGGCCGACGTCGCGGTGTTCGGCATTCCCTGGGATCTGACCGCAACCTTGCGGCCCGGCGCCCGCCTTGGACCGCGCGGCATCCGCGAGCAGTCCATCTGGTTCCACGAGGTCTGGAACCCCGGCTCGACGCCGCTCGTCAGCTACGGCCCTTTGCGCCCGCGCAAGCGCGAGCGCATCCGCATGATGGATTGCGGCGACGTCACCATCTGGCCGGGCGACGTCATGCGCACCTCCAACTCAATCCGCGCGGCCGCGCGCGAGGCGGCGAGCCACGCCTTCACCATCATGCTCGGCGGCGACCACTACGTGATGTTCCCGACCTATCAGGGCGTCTGCGACGCGCATCCCGGAAAGGTCATCGGCATCATCCAGATCGACGCGCATAACGACCTTGTCGACAGCGACCCGGTCTATGGGACGCACTGGAGCGGCACGCCGATGCGCCGCTGCATCGAGGCCGTCAAGCTCGACCCGCGGGCGCTGGTGCAGATCGGCCTGCGCGGCTATCTCGGCGTCGTCGAGCGCGACTACCAGATCAAGAAAGGCGTCACCATCATCCATATCCCCGAGCTTCGCGCTGCGGGGATCGACGCCGTCGCCGAGCGCGCGGTCCGCACCGCGCTTCAGCACTGTGATGCCATCTACCTGACCTGCGACATCAACTCCGTCGACCCATCCTCGGCGCCGGGTTGCTCGACGCCGGTGCCGGGCGGTTTGCGCGGCGAGGAGTTCGCCGACCTGGTCCGCGCCTTCGGCCGCTACGAGGAGATCATCGCGATCGACGTGGTGGAGGTCGCGCCGCCGCTCGACCCGACGCAGCAGACCACGCTGCTCGCCGCCCACAGTCTCTTTGGATTTATCGAAGAACGATTTCTGCTCGGAAACGCCTGACTTCGTTGCGGGGCAACGGAAACCGGCATCTCCGCGATGCCTAACGCCAGATCGGATCGGACATCGGATCAGACAGGAGACCCGTCATGAACAGACTAAGCCGTTTTGCCACCGTTCTCAGCCTCGCCCTGGGCCTCGCCGCCGGAATACCGCAGGCACAAGCCGCCTCGACCACCGTCGGGTTCTCGACCATCACGCTCACCGACCGCTTCTTCGTCCGCTTGCAGAACGGCATGGACGAAGGCGCCAAGAAGAATGACGTGGAGATGATCTACAACAACCCGGACGGCAATCCGACCGCGCAAGTCTCGGCCATCGAGAACTTCATCACCCAGAAGGTCGACGTGATCATCGTCGATGCGCTCGATCCGAACGGCGTGCAGCCGGTGCTGAAGCAGGCGCAGGACGCCGGCATCCCGGTGATCGCGGTCGACGAAGTGCTCGACGGTTTCCCCAACGTCACCGCCGGCGTCGGCCTCGACAACTTCCAGCTTGGCTACGACATCGCCGGACGCATGCTCAAATACGGCGAAGAGAACAATATGGGTAAGCTCTATATCGGCGACGTCCACACGCTCGACGCCCCGATCGAGAACACGCGCTCGAAGGGATTTGCGAGCTTCGTCGCGGAGCATCCCGACAAGATGGAGATCGTCGGCACCGTCGACGCCAAGTTCTCCTCCGACGCCGCCGCCACCGGATCGGAAAACCTGATGACCGCCAATCCCAACCTCAACTTCTTCTATTGCAGCGGCGGCCTCTATCTGGTCGGCTCGCTCGCCGCGGTGCGCAGCCAGGGCGCCGCCGACCGGGTGAAGCTCGCCGGGCTCGACTTCATGGCGCAGCTCGTTACCGCGTTCGAGCAGGGGATCTATGTCGTGGCGGCGGAGACCAACCCTGAGTTGATGGGCGAGAAGGCGATCGACGTGGCGACGATGTTGGCAAAGGGCGAGAAACCGGCCGAGCGCGACACGACGATCCCCGTGGCGTTCCACACCCTCGCCGACCTTCCCGACCTCAAGGCACGGTTCAGTGAGTGAGCCAGGCGAGATCCCGCGCATCGCGGTGCACGATGTCGGCAAGTCGTTCGGCCCCGTCACCGCGTTGCGCTCGGTCAGCCTGCATGTCGAAGCCGGCGAGGTGCTCGGCGTCCTCGGCGACAATGGTGCCGGCAAGTCGACCCTGATGAAGAATTCTGGCCGGGTCGCTACAGCGCGACCACGGCGAGGTCCAGGTCGACGGCGTCTCGGTCAACTTTTCCTCACCGCGCGATTCCCGCGCGGAGGGGATCGAGATGATCTATCAGGACCTGGCGCTCTGCGACGATCTCGACGTTGCCAGCAACTTCTTTCTCGGGCGCGAACCGCGCCGCTTCGGTCTGCTCGACCTGCCCCGCATGCACCAAGAGACGCTGCGCGAGCTTGCGGCTCTCGGCGCCCGCATCCCCTCCACCCAGGTCGATATCAAGTCGCTCTCCGGCGGCCAGAGGCAGGCTGTTGCGATCGGACGGGCGCTGGTCTTCAACCCGCGCGTTCTGATCATGGACGAGCCGACCGCGGCGCTCGGCGTGCGCGAGGCGGCGACGGTCATCGAAACCATCCGGCAGGTGCGGGCCAAGGGCGTCGCGGTCATCCTGATCTCGCATCGAATGCAGGATATCCTTGACGTCTGCGACCGCGCGGTGCTGATCGCGGAGGGCCGCAGCACCACCACCTTCAGCGTTCCGCAGCTGACTGCCGAGGACATCACCGAGATTGTCCTTTCAGGGCGCGCCTTGAGAGCCAGCGTGCAATGAGCGTGGTCGCCGGCGAGAGCGCGCGGCGCACGACCTGGAAGACATTCGTGCTGCGCTACAGCGCGAACTTCCCGATCATCGCCATCTTCCTCCTGGTCTTCTTCGGCTTCGGGCTGACGACCGACCGTTTTTTGACCACGCTCAACGTCGCCAACGTGCTTCGGCAGGGCGCGCCGCTCGTCATCATGGCGGTGGGGGCGACCTTCGTGCTCGTCGCGGCCGGGATCGACTTGTCGATAGGTTTGGTGGTCAGCATCACCGGCGTCGCCACCGCGCTTGTGCTGAAGGCCGGGGTGCCGGCCTATGGCGCGCTCATCTTCGCCTTTCTGCTCGCCGTCGTGATCGGCCTCTTCAATGGCTTCCTGATCTCCTATCAGCGGCTTCCGTCGTTCATCGTGACGCTCGGCAGCCTGTCGGTGCTGACCGGGTTCGCGCAGCTCCTGGCGCGCGGACTCTCCATCGCAATCGACACAGATCGATGGTTGATCAATTTCGGCCAGGGCCGCATCGGAGTCATTCCGGCGCCGGTGCTGATCGCCCTGGCGGTGACCGTTGTCGGCTGGGTGGTGCTCAACCGCACCGCCTATGGCCTGCGCATCCGCGGCATCGGGTCGAACGAGGAATCGGTGCGCCGCTCCGGCGCGCCGGTGAGCCTGCTGATCGCCTCCGTCTACGTCCTCTCGAGCGTCACGGCGGCGCTCGGCGGCATTGTCATCGCCATGCGGCTGCAGTCCGGCAACTCCACCGCCGGCACCGGGCTCGAACTACAGGCGATCGCCGCCGTCGTCCTCGGCGGCACCAGCCTTTTCGGCGGCAAGGGATCGGTCATCGGCGCGGTGCTCGGCGTCTACACGCTCGGCTTCATCGAGAACGGGCTTGTCCTGAACCACGTCGATGTCTTCTACGTGCGCATCATCCAGGGCGCGATTCTGCTTGCCGCGCTGTGGGCGAACACCAAAGTCTTCTCCCGTCTCGGCTGAGCGCCCTCCACGTATCGAACAAGGCCCGCACATGACCTTCAGCCTGCGCAGCATCGCCATCCCGGATTTCGGCCCGGATTTTGATAAGCCCGAGGCGCCCGGGATTCCCGTCGAGACCTATGTCGCGCGTTGCGCCGCGGCCTACACGAAAGCCGCGTGCGACTGGCTCGTCGTCTATGCCGACCGCGAGCATATCGCGGGCATGGCGTTCCTGACCGGCTTCGAGCCTCGCTTCGAGGAGGCGCTGCTGCTCCTCGGTCCGGGCGGCCGGAAATGCATCGTCACCGGCAACGAGAACCAGAGCTACGCCCCGATCTTTCCGCAGCCCGGGCTGGAGGTCGTGCTGGCGCAGACGCTGAGCCTGATGGGCCAGGACCGGACGAAGGCGCCGCGGCTTGACGCCGTGCTCCGCGAAGCGGGTATCGGGACCGGCGACCGGGTCGGGCTGGTCGGCTGGAAATATCTCGAGCCGGAGGAATGGGATGGCGGCGCGTCCTTCTTCGTACCCGGCTTCATCGTCGATGTGCTCCGTCGGATGGTCGGAGCGGGTGGGGAGGTGGTCGAGGCAACGCCGGTGCTTTTCAATCCGGCGGAGGGACTTGCCTCATTCGCCGACGCCGACCAGATCGCCGCCTTCGAATGGGCGGGAACCCGCGCCTCGACCGCGGTCTGGCGCATGCTTCGCGCCGCCAAGGTCGGCGGCACCGAATATGAAGCCGCATCGCAAATGGGCTATGCCGGCGAGCCGCTGACGGCGCATATCATGTTCGCGTCGGCGTCGTCCGATGCGCCGGTCGTTGGCCTCCGCAGCCCGACCGCGCGGCGGCTCAAGGCCGGCGACGGTGTCACGACCGCCGTCGGCTACCGGGGCGGCCTCTCGTGCCGCGCTGGCCTGCTCAGCGAAACCGACGACGCCTTCCTGCCGGCGGCGCGCGGCTATTTCGAGGGTCTCGCCAAGTGGTACGACGTTGCGAAGCCGGGTGCTGCCGGCGGCGACATCCATGACGCGGTCGCTGAGACGCTCGCCGCCTCGGGGCTGCGCTCTTCGCTCAATCCCGGGCACCTGACCGGCTATCGTGAATGGACGCACAGCCCGATCCGCCCGGGCAGCCGAGAACAGATCGCCTCCGGCATGGTCATCCAGGTCGACATCATCCCGACGCCGATGCGCGACGGCTGGGCGCTGAACTGCGAGGACGGCGTCGCCTTCGCCGACGCGGCGCTGCGCGACGAGCTCCGCCGCCGCCATCCTTCGGTCGCCGAGCGCATCGCGGCGCGCCGCGTCTTCGTCGAGGACACGCTCGGGATCGCGCTTGACCCGAGCGTCCTGCCGCTCTCCGCGACGCCGCTCTGCCTGGCGCCATTCTGGCTCAAGCCCGACATGCTCTTCGCGCGGGACTGACGGCGCGCGGAGCCGGCGATGGCGCTCAGGGTCGGTCTCGTCGGCTGCGGCGACATTTCGGGGATTTACTTCCGTAATGCCGCGCGCTTCGCCGATTTCGACATCGTCGCCTGCGCGAGCCGGCGCTTTGAACAAGCGGAGGCGGTTGGCGCCCGGCACGGCGTGCCGGCGCTCAGTGTCGACGCGCTGATCGAAGGCGGCGACGTGGACATCGTGCTCAACCTGACACCGCCACTCGCGCATGCCGCGATCACCGAGCGCGCGCTCCGCGCCGGCAAGCACGTCTATTCGGAAAAGCCGCTCGGCTTCGATCTGAAGGAAGCGCGGAGGCTCCGCGATATCGCGAAGGACGCCGGCCGCCGCCTCGGCGTCGCGCCCGACACGGTGCTCGGCCCGGCCGTGCAGACAGCGCGCCGCCTGATCGCCGAGGGCGCCATCGGCAGCCCGCTCTTCGGGACGGCGGCATTCATGGCGGCCGGTCCGGAGAGTTTCCATCCAGCGCCCGACTTCTTCTATCGGCGCGGCGGCGGCCCGCTCGCAGACGTCGGGCCGTACTATCTGACGGCGCTCGCGCTGATGCTCGGGCCGGTCGCGCGCGCCGTCGCGCGCGCCACGCGCCCCTCGGCACGGCGGGTAATCGACGTGCCCGGCCACCCGCGTGAGGGCGACGTGCTTGAGGTTGAGGTTCCGACGACGGTGGAGGCATTGCTCGGTTTTGCGGGCGGCGCGGAGATCGGCTTCACGGCAAGCTGGGACGTCCGTCATCACAGCCTCCCGCATATCGAGATGCACGGCACCGACGGCTCGCTCAGCCTGCCCAATCCGGACTGGTTCGGCGGCGATCTTCTCCTTTCGCGGCAGGCGGGCCGCTGGGAGACCATGTCCACAGACGGCTTCACCTTCGGCCGTCCCAATCGCGACGACGAGGGTGGCGTGCCGGTCGCCGACTACCGCGGCCTCGGGCTTGCGGAGATGGCGCAGGCGATCGAGCAGGGCCGGCCGCACCGCGCAAGCGACGCGATCGCGCTGCATGTCGTCGCGATCATCGAGGCCATCGCCGCCTCGATAGAAACCGGCGGCGCCGTCGCGCCGGGCGAGACTTTCGTTGCTCCTGAGCCTCTGACGGAAGACGACGCGGCCGCGCTGCTCGCCTGAGGACGACGGCGAGGTTCGCGCTCAGCGGCGCAGGCGCATGCGGATGTGCTTCGGCTGCAGGAAGCTGTGGAGCGCCTCGCGCCCGAGATCGCTCCCAAAACCGCTCAGCTTCCAGCCGCCGAACGGCGCCTGCAGCTCGGTCGTGTCGTTGACGTTGATGCCGACCGCGCCCGCTTCGACTTTCTCGGCGAAGGCCCAGGCGCGCTCAAGGTCGCCGGAATAGACATAGGCCGCGAGGCCGACAGGGAGGGCGTTGGCCAGCGCCAGCGCTTCCGCGTCGCCTTCGAAGGCGCGCACTGCGGAAAGTGGCCCGTAGGTTTCCTCCGTCATCACCAGCGCGTCGACAGCGGCGTTGTCGACGATGGTCGGCTCGAAGAAGAACCCGTTCCGGTATTCGTCGCCCGCTGGCGCCTTGCCGCCGACGACGACTCGGCCGCCTTTATCCACTGCGTCACCGATGTGCCGAACGACGCGGCTCCTGACCGACTCGTTCAGCACCGGCCCGTAGAGAACGCCGGGCTCAGTGCCATGCCCAAGCTTGATCTTCTTGGTCTCCGCAACGAGCGCCTCCACGAAGGCGGCGCGCACCGGCTTCGCGACGAGGATGCGGTTCACCGCAATGCAGATCTGGCCCATGTTGGAGAAGGACCGCCGGGTCGCGGCAGCGGCAGCCTCTTCGATATCGGCGTCGTCGAGGATGACGAAGGGCGCGTGGCCGCCAAGCTCAAGCACGAGGTGCTTCAAGTTTGCGGCGGCGGCCTGCATGATCGCCTTGCCGGCGGCGGTCGAGGCCGTCGCGGTGATCGCCTGAATGCCGGAATGCGCCGCCATCGCGGCGCCGATCGAGGCGTCGCCGGGGAGATCGTTCAGGACGCCCGCCGGGAGCCCGGCTTCGGCGAAGCACGCGACCACCATTCCGATCGCGAGCGGCGTCTCCGGCGGCGGCTTGGCAACGACAGTGCAGCCGGCGGCGAGCGCCGGGGCGACCTTCCAGGCATAGAGATCGACCGGGTAATTCCATGGCACGATGGCGCCGACGACGCCCACCGGCGCGTAGGTGACGATGCTGCGGATGTCGGCGCGGGCGGAGGGGCGCAGCGTGCCGCCGACGCGGCGGCCTTCCTCGGCGTAGTAGCGGATCACCTCGACCGCGAAGGCGATCTCCTTGGCGGCGTCGGGGATGGGCTTGCCCTGCTCGCGGGTCAGCGTTTCGGCGATCGCGCCCTGGCTCTGTTCGATCAGGTCGGCGGCGGCGCGAAGAATACGGCAGCGTTCGTCGGGATGGGTCGCGGCCCAGCCCGGAAACGCCCGCGCTGCCGCCGCGACGGCGCGGTCGAGATCGCCCAAATCGGCGAGGCTCGCCGATCCGACGGGTGTGCCGTCGACGGGGTCGCAGATCGTAACCCGCCGTGCGCCGGCCGGCGTAATCCAGGCGCCGTCGATGAAGAGGTCGCGGTGCATCTAGCGCGCCGAAAGCAGCCGCCAAAGCTCTTCGTAGTTCCGGTCGTTCAAACGGTTTGCTTCCTCTTTCCCGGCCGTGTTCGGGTTGACCATCACCATGGGCGTGTGGCCGGCCGCCACGAGCTTCTCGGCGGTGGCGGCGACGATGGCGTGGGCAATGGCGATGGTGATGCTCGTCGAGTTCGCGCCGACCGGATGCTCCAGCCCTCGATCTGAGCGCGCGTCGGCCTCGGCACGCCGGTATCGATCACCACGTCGGCGACCTCGAAGAGGCGCTTGCCGGAGGAGTGGCGCGAAGCGGTCGATGAGGAATGCGGAAGCGACGTGACCGCGACGACCGTCATGCCGAGCGCCTTGATTCGAGCGCGATATCGAGGATCACCGCGTTGATGCCGGAATGCGAAAAAAGGATCATGGTGTCGGCCGGGTCCAGCCGGTGCGAGCGCAGGATCGCCTTGCCGTAACCCTCGACCGCGTGGATGAAGCGGTATTGGCGCGCGCCCATGTCGCCCCAGACGCGGTGGAACGAGATCATCGTGCTTTCCACGATCGGCCGGAAGCCGACGATCGTTCCGGTGCGCGGAAAGGTCTCAAGCGCCGGCAGCGCGCCGTGTCCGGTGCCGAAGGTGAAGACCAGCTTCTCCTTGGCGATGCTTGTGGCGCAGGCCTCGGCGGCCTTTTCGATGGCGGCCTCCTGCGTCGCGCTGACCGTTTCGAGACGCTCGATGAGCGACTGGAAATAGCGCTTTACGATCGAGGTCATGATGGTTGCTCCGCGCGTTCGGCGGCGGCCAAGCAGGAAACCAGGGCGTCAAGCGCGATCTCGAACATCTCGCTTTCGCCGGCGTCCAGCTCGGCGCGGTCGAGCTTCTCCTGGCTCAGACCGTCGACAGTGCCGAGGCAGAAGCTGCCGACGCTCGCGCCGAGAATGCGGCCGGCGGTGAGAAGCGCCGCGGTCTCCATGTCGAAGGCGATCAGGCGCATGCGCCGCGCATCGTCGCGCAGCGCCTCCACCACCGACCGGCGACCCTCGGAAAGCGCGAACATCTGCGTATAGAAGCCGTCGAAGGTGCCAAAGATACCGGCGCGCCAGGTGCGGCTGCTCTTGACCAGGTGCGCGCGCAAAGAGCGGGCGAGACCGAAATCGGCGACCGCCGGATAACCAGATGGCGCATAGGTTGCCGACGTTCCGTCGGCGCGAAAGGCACCGTCGGCGAGCACGAAATCGCCGAGCGAAGCCGGCGGCATGACCATGGCCGTGCCGATGCGGAGGAACGTCTGGATGCCGAGGTCGAGGAGCTCCTCAAGCACGATCGCGGCGATCGGCGCGCCCATGCCGAACGAGGTCGCGGTGATGCGCCGCCCGCCGCGAGCACCGGTCACGGTTCTGAGCCCGCGGTTCTCCGGCAATATGACCGGCGCTTCCAGGTGCTCGGCGATGCGGTCGATGCGGGCGCGGTCGCCGACGAGGATCGCCGCTTCACCAACATCGTCGCGCGCGCAGCCGATATACCAAGCTCCGCGTTTCTGGTCGGGATTTTGCATTGCCATTTCCAAGGTCATCGAGAGACAAGAAGACGTGTAACGGAGGTCATCGCGGCCTGAACCGCACGGCGGGGATCGGCGGAATCGCGCATGAGGCTCGCGATCAGGCCGCCGACGAACGTGTCGCCGGCGCCGGTCGTGTCGCTGCTTGTGACGGGCTCGCAGGCGATCTCAGCGTTCATCTTGCCGGATGTCACCACCGCGCCTTCCGCACCCCGCGTCTCAACCAGGATGCGCCCGATGCGTTTCCCGGCGGCGGCGAGGATCGGCTCAAGGAACGACCGTTCGCGCTGGCTGTAGGTGATGACGTCCGCCCGGCCGGCGATCGCCGTCGCAAGCTCGGGCGTGAGCGCCTTCGGATCGCCCTTGACCGCCCAGACGAGCCGCACCTCAGGCCCGATCACGTCGAGCACGGCGCGGCTGACCGCGGGCGGACCGACCGTCAGGCAAACCCAGCCGGCGGACGCGACGAGCTCGCTCTGGCGCGGCGAAAGCACGGGCTCGTCATCAAGGCCCTTGTCGAAGAGGCATGCGCAGCCGCCGTCGGGCTGATAGGCGAGGATTGAGATCGGAGTCCGCCCCGGCGCGCGGTCGATACCCGTCGTCGAGAGGCCCGCCGTCGCAAGAAGCGCGATGTAATGATCGCCGTCGGCATCGCCGCCGACCCAGCTGATCGGCACGGCGTCCTTAACGCCGGCGCCAGCCAGCGCGCGCGCCACATAAGACGGGCTCCCGCCAAGGCGCGGCCAGCCGTCGCTGCTTCGCTGAACGATGCGCACCGTGCGGTCCGCAAGGGGCGGTCCGTCGAGGCGGACGGCATAGTCCATGCTCGCATATCCGGTGACGGCGACGCGCGTCATGTGAGCAGCTCGACCGCTTCGTTGAGGCTGACCACCCGTCCGATATAGCGGTCGATATCCTCAAGCGAGGCAGCGGCAAGATGTGGACGGTTGGAGTTCGTCGTCTCGCGCGGCACGACGACGTCGAAACCGTTGGCGAAGGCGTCCTGCGCGGTCGCCCTTATGCAGACATTGGTCTTGACGCCGGCGATGACCGTCGCCGTCACCTTCTGCTCGTGCAGGAAGAGCGCGAGGTCGGTGGCGAAGAAGGCGCTATAGCGGCGCTTCGCGATGACGATCTCGCCGGGCCGCGGCTCAAATCCTGGGAAGAAAGCGGCATCGGCTTCGCCGGCGAAATGATGCTGGGGAAGCTTCCGCCACTCATAGTCGTCGAAGCCTGGATAGTGGCGCTCGACGGCATGGACGACGATCGCTTTCTTGTCGCGCGCCGCCGCGAGAAGCTGCGCGAGCGGCGCCACCACGTCGGCCACCGCCGGATAGTGGTTCGGCATTCCCTCCTGGAAGAAGGAATTGATCACGTCGACGAGTATGAGAGCCGTGCGCGTCACGCAACGCCTCCCATTGCACGGCGGCGGCGCGCGGCGACAGCCATCGCAACAAGCACGAGAATCACGACCAGATAAGGCACGGTCTGGATCAGCTCGGTCGGGACGCCACGTCCCTGCAGCCGGATCTGCAGCGCGTCAAAGAAGCCGAAGACTAGAGCACCGATTGCGGTCAGGCCGGGGCGGTTGCGGCCGAAATAGAATGCGGCGAGCGCGATGAAGCCGCGTCCGGCGGTGATGCCTTCGTTGAAGAGGCCGACGATGCCGATCGAAAGATGCGCGCCGGCGAGGCCCGAGAGCGCACCGGCAAAGACGGTCGAGGCATCGCGCAGCCTGAGCGGCTTCAGGCCGAGCGCGAAGGCGGTCTGCTCCGAAACGCCCGCCGTGCGCAGTCGCAGGCCGAGGCGCGTCCTGAGCAGCACGAAGGATGTCGCCGGTACCATGAGCCAGGCGAGCCAGGTCAGGGGATCGTGACCGGAGAGGATCGCCCCGACGACCGGGATGTCTCTGATCATCGGTATGTCGATTCTTGGCAGCATCGCGACGCCAGGCGGATTGAGTGTTCCCGGCGCGCCGTAGACCGTCTTCAGGAAGAAGCGCACGAGACCGGCGACCGCGACGTTGAAGCCGAGCCCGACGATGATCTCGTTGGCGCCAAGCCGTGTCACCACTAGCGTCATGGCGAGAGAGACGACGGCGCCGGCAAGCATCGCCGCAAGCAGCGCTGCCGGCCAGCTGCCGGTCGCGGCGGATGCGATGACCGCCACCAGCGCGCCGGTCAGCATCATCGAATTCAAGCCCGATATTGACCAGGCCGCCGACGCGGTTGACCAGCCCGCCGAGCGCGGCAAGCAGCACCGGCGTGGTCATCAATATCGCCGAGGCGATGACGTAGTCGATCATACGCGCCTCCGACGGAACCACAGCATGCCGAGCTGCGCGACGGCGAAGATCATCACCGTTCCCTGCAGCACCTGGACGATCTCGATAGGCACGTTGCTGAAGAGCTGCATGGTGGTGCCGGCCGACGTCAAGGCGCCGAAGGCAAGACCGGCGAGGAGAATCCCGATCGCCGAATTGCGGCCGAGCAGCGCGACGGCGATCCCGGTGAACCCGTAGCCCGGCGAGAATCCGGCGACGAAGCGGTGGACGATGCCAAGCGCGTGGAACGCGCCGGCAAGAGCGGCGACCGCGCCGGAGATGAGCATGACCTTGACGACAACCGCCGGCACGTTGATGCCGACCGCCCGGCAGAAGACCGGGTTCAGGCCGACGAGCCGGGTCTCAAAGCCAAGCGCCGCATAGCGGTCCCAAAGCGCGTAGAGAGCGAGGAGCAGGAGCGCAAGCGGGAAGCCGAGATTGAGCGTCGAGGGCGGCAGAATGCGCATCAGCTCGGCCGACGCGGCGATCGCCGGCGTGGCGGAATTCGCCGAGCCGGGCGCGAGAAGCGGTCCGTTCACGAGGTAGGAGGTGAGCCCGATGGCGATGAAGTTCATCATCAGCGTGGTGACGACCTCGTCGACGTCGAGCGACGCCTTGAGCACGCCGGCAATGCCCATCCAGATGGCGCCGACGATCGCGGCGGCCGCGAGCGCCAACGTGACGTGCAGGATGGCGGGGAGGCCGGTGACGGCGAAGCCGATGGTCGCGGCGACGAGGCCGCCCAGATAGAAGCCGCCCTCGACGCCGACATTGAAGACGCCGGCGCGAAACGCAATCGCCGTTGCAAGGCCGGTCAGGATCAAGGGCGTTGCCGAGGACAAAGCGGCGGCGATCCGCCGCTCGCCACCCATCGCCTCGTCAAGCATCAGCCGATAGACGGAGAGCGGATTGTGGCCGGATATGGCGAGCACGATTGCGCCGACCAGCAGCGCAAGGACGAAAGGCAGGAGTGGCTCGATCCATCGAAGGATGTCGATGCGCTGTGTCGCGGCGGGGACGGGAGCGGTCTCGTCGCTCATGCCGCCTTCCGCCCCAGCATCAAACGGCCGACCGTCTCGGCGTCGGCATGCTCGGCCGGAACATCACCGGAAACGACCCCGTCGAAGAGCACGACGATGCGGTCTGACAGGGCCAGCAGCTCGTCAAGATCCTCCGAGATCAGGAGCACCGCGCCGCCGCGATCGCGGAACTCGATCAGCTGCCGGTGGATGAAGGCGGTGCCGTGAATGTCGACGCCGCGCGTCGGCTCGGCCGCGACGAGCACCTTCGGATCGGTGTCGAACTCGCGCGCGATCACCAGCCGCTGCTGATTGCCACCGGAGAGCGTCGCCGCGCGGTCGCCGATCTTCCTGTAGACGAGCGAGAATCGGGCGAGCCCTTCGGAGACGTGGCGCGCGATGCGGCCGGGATTGAGCACACCGCGCGGCGCGAATG
>CAVQJW010000027.1:0-112360 GCA_963712925.1 uncultured Alphaproteobacteria bacterium
GAACATGCCCGCGATCAGGCCGTCCATGAAGACGTTGAGCAGCCAATGGGAGAACGTCACCGGCCAGATCGAGCCGGGCGGTGTAGGCCACGCGCCCACGCCCAGGCCCCAGATTAACGTGCCCCATAGCTCCGGCAGCGGCTTGCCCAGGTGCCACGCAGTGTAGGAGAGCATTTGGATCAGCAGGGCGTAGCGGTCGAAGTAGAACCCGCCGGCAGGCCCTTGTCCTCGCCCGTCTTTTTCGCGACCACGTCTCGCATGCGAACCGTCTGGATGCCCTCCTCTGTTTTGAGCGTGACCTCGTCGTCCTTGACGCCCGCCAGCCCGAACAGCAGGTAGCCCCGGAAGATGAACTCGATCGCGATGAAGAAGGGCAGGTAGATCAGCGCGTAGGCGATGAAGTCCCCGAAATTGGCGAAGGCCCGGTAGAAGGGATAGACGGCCGGCATCGCCGGATCGCGCGCGCCGATGTAGAACACCGGCAGCGCGACCACGGTCAGCACGGCGAAGGCCAGCAGCGCGAAGCGTCGCCGGTTGGCCGGGGGCAGACCCAGCCCGTAGGCCGAGAGCGGCTGCTTGTAGACGAAGCGGATCAGCAGGATGGGGATGCCCACCAGCAGCAGGGCGCCCCCGAAGAACGAGATCAACTCGTTGTCCCAGGGGACGCCGGGGATCAGCACCGGGCGGACGCCAATCTCGATGCCGGGGCCGCGCCAGTCCGGCCAGACCGACCCAGCAGTTCCAGGTTGCCATGGTAGCCCCACAGCATGATCAGGATGAAGGCCGAGCCAAAGATCATGGCGGCGCGCTCGAAGCGGAAGGCGCGCACCGAATACCAGATCGCCCTGCCCAGTGTGAGGATCGTCGGATGTTCGAGTTCGGATTCGTCGATCCCATCCGCGAAACGCTGCCACGCGGATTTCTGACTCCCGTCTGGCCTACCCATTTCAGCCTCCCCTCAGCATTTGCCCCAGAGCGTCAGCCGACGTGCAGACGGTGGCGATAAAAGGCGCGCATGATGGCGTTGACCAGCAGCACGATGATCCCCCCGGCCAGGCCCAGCACCAGCGAGCGCAGATAGGGGTTGTCGATGCCGAAGGGCCAGCCCGGCGTGAAGGTCCAACCCAGCGACCCGGTCAGGCCGAGCGCGTTGGCCAGCCGCCGCGCCGGTGACGACCGTCCCGATGAGGAGCTGCACAGGCCGCTCTGCTTGCGGAGCAGCATCGCCAGCGTGCACAGCGTGACCCCGAAGCCGCCCAGGATCACCGGGATGACCAGCCATCCGGGATGGAAGGTGTAAAAATGTCCGGTGGCCGAGGTGATCTCGATCAGGATGCCGAGCACGATCCGACCAGGACGTATTTGATCCACAGCCAGGGCTGGGTTTCCAGCGGCATGGCGCGCACGGTCGCCTGCTCGTCGAAGAAGTAGCGGGTGGTGATCCGCATGCCTTCCAGTAAGTTGTGCTCGGCCTCCCAACCGAAGTCGCGCTGGGCCTTGCCGGGATCGGCTACCCAGAAGCGGTGGCGCAGCTCGCGGACCTTGTCGCGGGTGGTGGCCGGGCGCGCGCGCGTGTAGCGGTAGCCCAGCTCCGCCAGCGGCGCGACCGCGCCCAGCACCCACAGCGGGGTAGGCAAGGTCAGGCCGCGCGGCTTGCCCATCGCGGCGGCCGTGGTCTTGATCACCTGGGTCGTGGTCAGCACTTCCGGATGGTTGAGGAAATAGGTCTGCCCGACGGCGTTGGGGCTTTCCGCCGCCGCGATCATGCCCTGCACGAGGTCCCCGGCGTAGACCATGACCGCGTAGCTGGGCTGGAAGCCAGTCGTCGGGTGCAGGCCCGCCGCGATAGCCCCGAAGGTCTGGCTGATGTCGCGCTCGCGTTCCCCATAGACGGCGGCCGGACGCACGATGGTCGCCGGAATCCGGTCGGCGCAGGCGTGGACCGCCGTTTCCGCCCCAATCTTGGAGTGCCCATACCACGAGACCGGGTTGGGCGTGGCGGCCTCGGTCATGGGCGTCTGATCCGTGCCCGGCCCGGCCCCCGCCAGGCTGGAGGTCAGCACGAAGCGCTTGAAGCCCGGCCCGGCCCATGCCTCGACCGCGTGGAGCATGTTCAGAGTGCCCTGGGTGTTGACCTCGTCGAAGGTCTCCTGGTCCGGCACGAGCAGCGCCGCCGCCAGGTGAAAGACGATCTCGACGCCCTCGACCGGCGCGCGCAGCGTGTCCGGCTCGCGTACGTCGCCCAGGTAGAACGTGATCGGCAGGCCGCGCAGCGCGCCCAGGTCACTGGTGGGGCGGACGAGGGCGCGCACGGCATGGCCGCGCGCCAGCAGGGCGGGGATCAGGTGGGAGCCGATGAAGCCGTTGGCCCCGGTTACAAGTACTTGCGCCATAGTTCCACCTCAGGATCGGTCTGATGGACCAGCAGGCCCTCGAACAGGCGGACGAGTCCCTGGGGGATGTTGAACAGCCACTGCCAGCGATTGACGTGCGGGAAGCGCGGGTCCATCTCGCTGGCGGCGGAACGGGACAGCATGCGGCTGAGCCAGTAGCGCTCCTCGATCACGTCCAGGGCCTTGACCACGAAGGGCCGCACGTTGTCCCAGGGATGCCAGGGGGACATATCGCCCACGCGGGTGACCTTGATCGTGCCCCAGCGGTTCATGGCCTCGCGAATGACCGGGTTGTGGGGCGGTCGATCTGCATCTTTTCGCCCGCCACCCAGTCCAGGGCGTAGAGGTTTGGCGAGGCGAAGATCGTGCGCGTGATGTTTGGCTGGGCGTCACGCACGTGGCCGGTGAAGCCGTCGCCGCTGATCCAGGCATCCAGGAAGGCGAAGTGGACCGGGAACTTATCCACGATCAGGATGCAGGCCTGGTAGAACTCGATGTTCTTGCCGTGGTAGTGGCGCATCTTGTCCCACTCCGGCAGGCAGCCGTAGATGTTCTTGAGGCAGGCGGTGTAAAAGCACTGCCAGTGGGTTTTGTTCTTGGCGAAGGAGATGCGGTAATCGGCCTCGGCCCAGACGCGGCCGACCTTGTGGTGGCCCAGCGCGCCGCCGTAATCGAAGGGGAGCGTGTCCTCGGTCAGGTCCACGATGTCGTAGCCGGTGCCCGTATAGCCGCACATCGCGGCCACGTCTGGCACGTGCCGCCCGGTGAACGAGTAGTTGTACACGTTCTGGGCTTCCACCACCGAAAAGCGGCTGAAGCCCTCGCCGCGCATCAGATCGATCAACTCCTCCACCAGGACGGGATCGGTGTAGACCGGCGAATTCTCGCGGCGGACGGCGGCGGTCATGATGTTGGGCTTGATGGCGATCCGGAAGTCGTCCTTGGGCTTGCCGCTGGCCTGCCACTGGGTCAGCAGGTGCGGGACGAATTCGGCCTGGCGGGTGGCGTTGTGCAGGGCATCCAGCTTGTCGTGGCCGGAGGTGAGGAACACACGCGCGTCTTGGGAGTAAATCGGGTGGGGATCGGTCGGCATCGGCATTGGCCCCAAATATTATCTTCACGGTCGTGTTTATCACTATACACCGATCTGCTAATGTGCGCGTATGCCTCTTGTGTACGGGGCGCTGGGTCAGCGGCCAACCTCACCCCCCGGCCCCCCTCCGCCGATAGGGGAGAATGCGCACCTTCGATGGCATCTTGGCGGAGTGGCGCGCCAAAATTGCTTCAATGGCTACAGAAGGAACTGTTTGTGATAAGGGCGGGTATGCGCGGAAGGGGCGGTCGATTGCCCCCTCCGCGTGGATTTGGTGATGTGTGGTGATGTGCCGGGGTTAGCCCGTTTCGATGCGGCGGGGCGGGCTGGGCCGCCCGGATCCGGTCCATGTCGAACTTCTGGCCGCGGTCGAAGTGTAGATCCCGTTTTGCTCCTGGAAGACGTCGGTCAGCTGGGTGTAGCAGTAGCCGAACATGATGGGTCGTCCAGCAGGGCCGCGCACAGCCCCTCGAAGCGGTCGTAGAACTCCTCGATGCTGCGCGGCCGTCGCCGTAGCCCCACGAGTCCTCGCCTTCGCGCACGTTCGGGTTCCACCAGATGCCGCCGAACTCGCTGACGAAGAAGGGCTGCCCGCCGTAAGGGATCGACCAGGAGTCAGGCCCGCCATGAAGCCGGGCGCGTCGATCCAGTCGCAGGCTGATTCGAAGGGCTTGCCCTCGGCCAGCCCGGCATGGTTGGCGGCGAACTTCTCCGGGTCCTGCGTGTAGTCGTGGCAGTCGTAGACGTCGGCGCCGGGCACGCGGTGCGAATAGCCGGAGGCGTCCAGCACCGGGCGGGTCGGGTCCATGGCCTTGGTCGCCAGGAACATGCCCCGGGTGACGTCGTCGAGCTCGGTGATCTGGTCGGCAGGGGCTGCCAGGTTTCGTTCAAGGGGCACCAGCCGATGATCGCGGGGTGCGAGAAGTCGCGCTCGAGCTCCTCCAGCCACTGGGTGATGTAGGTCGCGCTGGGCTTTTGGTGCTCGCCGCCCCGCGGGCCTTCCAGCGCAGCCCCAGTCGGCGAATTCGCCCCAGACCAGGTAACCCAGCCGGTCGGCGTGGTAAAGGAAGCGCTCCTCGAACACCTTCTGGTGCAGGCGCGCGCCGTTGAACCCGGCCTCCATGCTCAGCTCGATGTCCGCGATCAGGGCCGCGTCGCTGGGCGCGGTCAGGATGCCGTCGGGATAGTAGCCCTGGTCGAGCACCAGGCGCTGGAAGACCGGCTGGCCGTTGATCTTGATCGCCTTGCCGTCGAGCTGACCGCGCGCAGCCCGGCATAGCTCGCGGCCTGATCGATCACCTGGCCGTCGCGTCGAGCAGCTGATCTCCACGTCGTACAGGTGCGGGTCCCGGTCGCCCACAGGCGGCGGCGCTCGCCGGGATGGCAGATCGAGTGCGGGCATGAAGTCGGCATCGGCCGGGCACTCGGCGGCGGCGACTCGCCTGCGTCGTCGCTCAGGACGGCCCGACGCGCAGCCCGGCGCGCGCCCGTCGACCGGCTGCTCCAGCCGGAACAGGCCGCGCGGCGACGTCCGGGGTGATGCGCGGGCGGCGCAGGGCGCTGGCGGGACCGGTTCCAGCCAGACCGTCTGCCAGATGCCCGTGGTGCGGGTGTAATCGCGCCGGAGTGGCGTAGCGCGGGACTGCTTACCGCGCGGCTGGGGCTGGCGGTGATCGTCGCGCGCGCGGACCACGATCGTGATCGTCTCGCCGGGCTGTGCGATAGCGCCCAGGTCGCACGTGATCGGCGTGAAGCCGCCCCGGTGGCGGCCGACTTCCTGGCCGTTGACCCAGACGGTCGCGTCGTAGTCCACGGCCTGGAAGTGCAGCAGGACGCGCTGCCCGGCCCACGCCGCCGGGATCGTGACCTCGCGCCGGTACCAGACGGCGTTGAGGAAATCGGTGTTCCGACGCCGGAGAGGCGCGATTCCGGGCAGAACGGAACCAGGATCTGTCCGCCAGGGGCCGCTCGCGCAGCCCGCGCTCCAGGCCGCTGTCGCCCGCGTCGATCTCGAACTCCCACTCGCCGTTCAGGCACAGCCAGTCTTCACGGGTGAATTGCGGACGGGGATATTCAGCACGGGGTGGGATCATGGTCTCTCTCTCGGATGGACAGGTCAGGCACAGGTCCCTGATTATACTATGGGGCAGGCCAGGACCGTCAGGGAATGCGGCTCGAATGCCACGTAAGCTATCTACGAAATGGCATGCTGGTATTTGGAATTCTGCGTCCGCGCCAGATTCGCAATCCGGCGCGGACGCACACCTCGGGGGACGTCAACCGCGTTCTTTGATGCCGGGCACGAAATAGTGCTGGATGGCGATGTATTCGGCCAGGGTCTTTTCGGCCGGTTCATAACCCGCCGGGATCGGCCGCTGCGAGAAGGTCTGGAAGTAGAGCACGCATGCATCGCGCCACCAGCGGGCTTCTTTTTCCTGGATCGCAGCAGGGTCCTCACGTGTTTGAAACGCGCCGGGTCGACGAAGGCTTCCAGCGTGTCCCAGGTGCGCTGCATGGCACGCACCGCATCGACGCCGACCTGGTAGCGGTGGCACAGCTCGTCCCACAGCGTGCGGCCGGAGGCCATGCGGTGATCCCAGGCTACGTGGTGGAACCACAGCAGGAACTCCTCCGGGCAGTCTTCCAGGCTACCGAAGCGCTCATCGAGCGGCGGGTGATACTGGGCGACCGCGTTGCTGCCGCTGGCGGTGCGGTCGAAGCCGAGGCCCTGCGCGTCGGCGCGGTGGTAGTACACCGAGGTCCAGTCCGCCCGCCACGCGTTGGCGACCCAGGGGCCGGGGCCGTAGTGATGGCCGCGCGCCATCAGGTGATGCAGGCCGAGGGGCGTCATGTAGTTAACCACGGCCTCACGCGAGGCGATCATCATGTCGCGGGCGGCCTCGACGAAGCGCGGATCGTTGGAGAACGTCATGCGCAGCCATTCCTCGGCGATTGCCTCCGAGCGTGAGGGTGTGATCCCAGCACAGCCGCCCGAAGGCATACCAGTTGGCCTGGGCGAAGGGATGGCCGCACCAGTTGCGATCGTCGCCGATGTTGGTCACGGCCGCCATGCCGGTGAGGCCGTGGCCGTCCAGGGTGCCGTCGACTACGCGGCCACCGGGGAGCCGGGCCCGTGGGCGTAGGTGTCCGAGTCCAGGCACTCCTTGTACATGGGGCGAGGTAGGCCAGGTGGGTGGCGCAGCCCAGGTATTCCTGGGTGAGCTGGAATTCCATCGCCAGGGGCGTTTTGGGCATGGCGCCAAACAGCGGGTGGAAGGGCTCGCGTGGCTGGAAGTCGATCGCGCCGTTCTTGACCTGGAGGATCACGTTGGGGCGGAACTGGCCGTCCAGCGGCGTGAACTCCAGGTAGGCCTGCTTGTGGCGGTCGTCGGCGCTGCGATGGTCGTAAACGAAGGCCCGCCACATCAGCACGCCGCCATGATCGGCCAGGGCGTCGGCCAGCATGTTGGCCCCTTCGGCGTGGGTACGGTGGTAATCATGCGGGCCGGGTTGGCCTTCGGAATTCGGCCTTGACCACGAAGCCGCCCAGATCCGGCGCGTGCTGGTAGACCTCGTCGATTTTGGCCTTCCACCAGGCCCGCACGGCCGGATCGGCAGGATCGGCGGTGTCCAGCGCCGCCCAGCTCGATCGGCGCGCTGAAGCGGACGCTGATGAAGATCTTCAGCCCATAGGGACGGAACACGTCCACCATCGCCGCGACCTTGACGAGATACTGCTCCATGAGCAGGTAGGCGCTGGCGTTGGTGTTGTTCAGCAGCGTGCCGTTGAGGCCGACCGAAGCGCAGGCGCGGGCGTAGTCCCGGTAGCGGGGATCGAGGTAGTCGGGCAGTTTGTGCCAATCCCACAGGGAGAATCCGGCATAGCCGCGCTCGATGGTGCGATCCAGGTTGTCCCAGTGGTTGAGCACGCGCAGCTTAATGCGGGGTTTCGAGCTGATCGCCAGTACGTGGATGGCCTGCCGGGTTTGCAGCAGGCGCAGGAAGTGGAACGCGCCGTATAAGACGCCTACGTCTGTATTGGCAGCAATGACCGTACAGGTCAGCCCGGCCTGGGAGGTCACGGCCAACACGTAGCCTTCGTCACCGACCGCCGCCAGTTGGTCGTCCAGCCCCAGAGAGGCGATCCAGGCCGAGCCGGATGGGGCGAGCTTTCCGCGCAGCCGCCTGAGGCTCGGTGCAAGCCAGGTTACCGCCGTCGCACGATCGACGCCGCGCATCGATCGGCTGAGCTCAAGCAGGCCGTAGCTCTTGCGGCGGTTCAGGTCGGCGAGATCGACGGGCTGCCGGCTCCGCAACGCGAGCGTTTCCTGTTCGATGATCCTCTCCACGCGCTCAAGGGCACGCAGACAGGCCGCCGCCGCCATCGACGATGAGGATGAGGATGCGGATGAGGCGCCCTCGCCGTCCTCGAACTGCGCCGGTGAGAAGGTCTTCATGTCGCGCTCGCGTCCGTAGCCGATTGGTCGTCGGCCTGCAGACCGTCGACGAAGTGCCGCTCAAGCGCGCCGACCACGCCCGGCAGCGTCGAGAACGCGCCGGACGCCCCGGTCGCGTGCGGCGCCGGCCAGCCCATCGGATGCTTCGCCTCGATTTCCTGGGCGATTCCGACACCGCCCGATTCGGCGATCTGGTTGGCGATCTGCTCCGCCAGCATGGAGCTCCAGTAGCTGCCGGCGAGCCCACTCCCGTAGACACTCGATGCATCCTTCGGCAGCAGCTCCTGCACGAAGCTTTGCAGGACCACGGCCTCGAATTTCTGGTACGCCTTCGGCGGCTTGCCGCTCGCAGCAAACTCAGCCCGCGGCAACCGGCTGCGAAGGTCGCCGATGAAGGGATCGGCCGCCGTCGAAGGTGCTGTGTCCATGCTGTCGAAGAGCGAATCGAAGCTCGCGGCGGCGCCCGGCGCGCTTGTGCCGAGCAGCGCGAGCTTTTCCGCCGCCGCCTTGTATCGCGCCGGATCGGCCGCCCTGGCGACGTCGAGGACGATGTCGGTCGGAGGATTGATTGCCACGCGCGCGCCCGAGTTCGAACCCGGGGATCATGCCGCCGCAAGCTTACGGGAGGCTTGCGTGGTCCCGCGCGAGCACAGCTTCGACTGAGTCAGCCAGCTCCTTGCGCTCGGTCATCCGGCGATGGCTGCGGTCCACATCGGTGAGCACGCGTTCGGCGTGCTTGAGCTGCCCGGTGTCCTCGCGCAATTTCTCGATTTCCGCCAGCTTGGCGGCGCGAATCGACCGCAGCCTTTCCGCCACCTTCCGCAGGTGCGTCGCCATGGCCTCGACCAGGTGGCCATGCAGGGGATGCTCGGCGTTGAGCGCCGCAATAAGCGACTCCTCCTCCTGGAGCGCCTCACGTTCCTGGCGGACGAGCTCCCCGAGCCGCCATTCGGCCGCCTGCCTGAGGTGCTCCTTCACGCGGACGATGCGCTTCAGCTTGTTCAATCGGGCTTCCACAGCTAACCCCGCGCGAGAAACGACGAGAGAGCGGCGGAGAACATCAGAAGCATCTCCGGCGCGACGAAGTAGAGAAGCAGCAGACCACCAATGAGAATAAAGGGCAGGGAGATGAAGTAGACCGGAATCTGCGGCACCAGTTTGTTGATGATGCCGATCGAGAAATTGACCACGATTGCGTAGATGACAAACGGACTGGCAATGCGCAGCGACAGGAAGAAGGCGCTGGAGAGCGCCCGCGTAAGCTCGGAAAGGGCAAGCTGCGGCCCGAAGGGGCGCGCAACCGGCAGCGCCGTGTAGGACGCGAAAAGACCGCGCAGGATTTCCCAATACTGCCCGGTGACGAAGAACAGGAAGACCGCGGAAAGCGTGATCAGCGAAACGAGCGCCGGTAGCGGCTCGTTATCTTCGATCGCCGTGCCTGGAACAGGACCGAGGCCGATCGACATGCTCGCAGCATGGGCGAGCATCTCAAGCGCCAGAAAGAAAATACGCGCGATCAGCCCTATCATCATGCCGACGAGGAGCTCCGACACGATCACGCCGACGATCCGTGTCGCCGAAAGATCGCCGACCGCCGCCGCGACGGCGTCGAACTCGATCGGCGCAACGACCAATGTGATTGCAAGCGCAATGAAGAGCCTGATCTGCGCCGGGAGCCTGGCGCTCGAGAAGCCCGGCATCAACATCAGGCAGGCGCCGATCCGGCAAAAGAGGATGAATACCGTCAGGACCGTATGCGGTCCAAAAAGGATCAAGAGATCGTTCCGAGCGACACAACTTCAACGCCGCGCGCGATTTCCGCATGCGAGAGAACCGGCAAGGTCGGGAACAGGCGCTCCACGATCATCCGCACGTAGGGCCGCGCATCCGGCGCCGTGACGAGGACGAAGCTACGGGCCTCTTCCGTGCGCTTGCGGATCGCGGCCGACGCTTCGTTTCCGAACTCCTCGACCATGCGGGGATCGACCTCGAAGTCGACGATGTCGCCCTTGGCGTCGCGCTTCAGCGCCTGATGGAACGCCAGGTCCCAGCGGTTGCCGAGTCGCAGGACCCTGATCGCCCCATCCTCCGATAGATCACCGCAGATTTGCTGGGCGATCCGCATCCTGACATGCTCGACCACCTGCTCGGACCGCCGAACATGCGGCACGATCTCCGCCACCGCCTCTAGGATCAGCTGCAGGTTGCGGATCGAGACGCGCTCGCTGAGCAGCAGCTTCAGAACCGCCTGCAGCCCGGAATAGGAGATCTGCGAGGGGCAGATGTCGTCAATCAGCCGCTTGTATTCGGGGTCTAGGCCGTCAAGCAGCGCCCGCATGTCCTTGTAGGAAAGGAGCTGCGCAAGATTGTTGCGGATGACCTCGCTCAAATGCGTAAGCAGCACCGACATGCAGTCGACGGTGGTCAGGCCGTCGCGCTTGATCTCGTTCGCGAAGACGTCGGAAACCCACATCGCCTTCATGCCGAAGGCAGGCTCCTTGACCTCTTCGCCAGGCACATCCGGCTTGCGGCCGTTGCCGATCACCACAAGAAGCTCGCCCAATCTCAGCTCCTGTGAGGCGACCACGGTTCCGTGGATCTGGATCTGATAGCTCTTCGGCGGGAGCGACAGGTCGTCGGCGAGCTTGATGTCGGGAACCACGAAGCCGTACTGCTTGGCGAACTTCCGCCGCATCTTGGCGACGCGATGCGACAGCTCGCCGTGCGACGCGAGGAGCTGCGTCGCAAGCTGCTTGCCGAGCGACAGCTCGATCTCCGGTATGCGCAACGTCTCCTTGATGGAGCCGCGCGCCTCGCTGTCCGCCTTTGCGGCCGCCTGATCTTTCAGCGCCTGCTCTTCCACGCGGGCGGCCGCCAGCCGCCGCGGGATCACGTAGCCGACGAACGCCATGATGCCGCCGAGAAGTGCGAAGGGAAGCAGCGGAAGCCCCGGCACGAGCGCCAGCACGCCCATCAGCGACGCCGCGACAAAAAGCGCGCGCGGATAGCTGCCGAGCTGTCCGAGAACTGCCTGGTCGGCGGTGCCGCGCGTGCCGCCCTTCGAGACGAGCAGACCGGCGGCAAGCGACACGATCAGCGCCGGAATCTGCGAGACGAGACCGTCGCCGACCGACAGCTTGGTGAAGACGTCGGCCGAGTGCTGCAGCGACATGCCGTGGCGCGTGACCCCGATCACGATGCCGCCGAAGACGTTGACCGCGGCGATGATCAGGCCGGCAACGGCGTCGCCGCGGACGAATTTCGACGCGCCGTCCATCGAGCCGAAGAAGCTGCTCTCCTCCTCAAGCTCTCGGCGGCGGCGATGCGCTTCCGCCTCGTTGATCAGCCCGGAGGAGAGGTCGGCGTCGATCGCCATCTGCTTGCCGGGAATGGCGTCGAGGGTGAAGCGCGCGCCGACCTCGGCGATGCGCGTCGCGCCCTTGGTGATGACCAGGAAATTGATCGTGATCAGGATCGTGAAGACGATGATGCCGATCACGAAGTCGCCGCTCATCACGAAGCGGGAGAATCCGCCGATGATATGGCCGGCCGCGGTTATTCCCTGCGATCCGTTCGACAGGATAAGCCGGGTCGAGGCGATGTTCAGCGAAAGGCGCAGCATCGTCGCGATGAGAAGCACAGTCGGAAATGCCGAGAAGTCGAGCGGCTTCTCGATCCAAAGCGCCACCATCAGGATGAGCACGGAAAGCGCGATTGAGAGCGCCAGGCCGTAGTCGATCGCCGCTGCCGGAATCGGCAGGAAGAGGATCGTCAAGAGGGCGGTGATGCCGATCGCGAACGCAACGTCGCGGCTGCCGGTGCGACCGATCAGGTCAGGTCCAGCGTGCAGCGTGTCGGACATGGCTCTTTCCGCGTGTCGAGCGGCGACCGTGGAGGATCAAGCTTGCGCGAAAGTGGCGTCGGCGGCGGATTCAGAACCCGGTTTCGATCCGCGAATAGACCTGGCTCGTGAACGAATAGATTTCCGCGCCGATGAACGGGCCGGTCAGCGCGACGACGACGAGAATGACAAGGATTTTCGGAATGAAGGTGAGCGTGATTTCCTGGATCTGCGTGAGGGCCTGGAGAAGCGCGATCGCCACACCAACCACCATTGCGGCGCCGACGGCGGGCGCCGAAGCCAGAATGACGGTCCAGATCGCCGATTGGACGATATCGAGTGCGTCGGCTTCGTTCACGTCAGTTGATCCTGATGCCCTCGCCGAGCGTCAGCTCCTTGCCGCTGTCGAGCGTGGCGACGAGGCCGTCCGCGGTCAAGCGCAGCGATTCCACCTTGCCTGAAACCGTGCCGTCAGACGATGTGACCGTGTGGCCGAGCACGGCGTCCGCCTGGCCGAGCGCCGAGGCGGTGAGCAGCGAATCGAGCTTGTTGTTCGTCTGGATCTGCTGCTCGACGCTGGAGAACGATGCAAACTGAGCCATGTAGTCGCTCGACTTCATGGGGTCCGTCGGGTCCTGGTTCTTCATCTCCGCGATCAGGAGCTGCAGGAAGGCGTTGTAGTCGAGCGTGTTCTTGGGCTGCGTCGTCGTCTGTTGCGTCGTCGTCGCAGCGCCCGACACGTTGTTGCTGACATCGATCGCCATTTCCGTTCTCCTTCATGCCGCCGGAAGCGACATCTTCGCCTTTCCGCTTAGAATCAATTCCTCGATGGGGAAGAGCCTGCGGAGCGTCTTCAACGCATCAAAGATTCGCTCATTCCCCACCTGCTTGGCGACGAAGTTCAAGCCCGTCAGGACATCCGAGTTCGCGAACAATTCGCGCGCCGATGCCAGCATCTGCTCATAGGCCGGCCGCGCGGTCTCGCTTTCCGGTTCCATCAGCATCGTTTGCAGGGCGAAATAGAGCTGGCGCAGCGGAGTCGTGGCTTCTTCCGGCTGAATCACATGCCCTTCCAGAAGAAAGCTTGCTTCGTTCAGAAGGTCGACAGCCACCCGACGGTCGACGCGCAGCACGGCGCCGTTCACGAATATCTTTTCGCCCGCGCGGAGATAAATCCGCATCGGATTGCTCATCTAAGTCCCTCGCGGATAATGCTGCTGATCTCGATCATCTGGCGGAAGCTGGTCGAGCTTCCCAGGCGGATTCGCTCCGCTTCCTTGAGCAGCGATATCCCGACTGAGATCAGAGCTGCACGCAATTGCTTCGAGAGGCCGTTCTCGTCACCTCCGAGATCCTCGATGAAGGTCGACCACAGGCGCGTTGCAAAGTAGAGGGCCTCGGCCAATTCGACGCTGCCGGCGCCCTTCTCCTCGGCCTTTCTCAGAAGGTCGATGGAAAAGTCGAGCGCCCTCCCCTCGCGCTCGCGCGCGTTGGCGGCCGAGTCCTCGACGACTTCAGTGTAGGAAAACGCGTGCATCTTTCTTCCGTCCGATCGCCCGCTAGATATAGTCGAGCAGGCTGAGCTGCTGGAGACGGCCGGTCACCGTGTAGGCCGTCTCGAGCTGCGTTGTGAGTTGGTTGACGCGCGTCGCGGTCTCATACGGATCGACGTTTTCCAGCGTGCCGATATGGGTCGCGATCACGTCCATCTGCGACGAAATGCGGTCGTCCGCGCGCTTCACCGCTTGCTGGGCATAGCCGAGCTGCGCTTGCGTGGCGTTGAGGCCTTGCACCGCAGCGCCGACGAGGCTGCTCGCCTTCGAGACCAGGGTCGAATAGGCGCTCTGCGACAGCCCAGCGGCCCCGAGGTCGGCGACCATCGTGTAGGCCATCGCCAGCTTTCTGATCGACGCATCGTTGGCCGAGCCGTTGGTCGTCACTGCTTCGGCCGACGAGAATCTGGGTGCGCAGCGTCTGGTCAGACGCGGACGACCAGTTCGCGGACCAACTGGGGTCGTCGAAGAGCGCCGCGAAGTCGGTGTCGATGAAATCCGCCATATCGGAGGCGGAGATGGTCGACGCGGATGGATCGTCCTGCGAAAAGCCGAAATGCGCCAGAAAGGCGTCGTCGACCGCCTGCTTGGCGGCGGACGGGGGCGACCCAAAGTAGTCGGTGAGCGGTGCGACTCCGGTATTGATGCCGCCGAAGAGATATTCGCCGTTGTAGGTGGTGTTCGCCGTGCTGATGAGGTCGGCGAGGCTGTTCTTGGCACTCTCCGTGGTGATCGCGGCGCTTGACGGATTGCTTTTCGCCGCCAGGAGATCGCCCAAAAAGCCGTTGGCCGTACTCGCCATCGCGTCGAGCGCGGATTGCGATGTGCCGAGGCGCGAATCGGCAATCGAATTGGCATCGAGGATCGTCTGCAGACTGGCCTGTTGCTGGCGCAGCGCGACGTCCTGGCCCGTGTGGATGCCGAGCGCGAGCCCGACATCGGCGACGCGCCCGCTGGACAGCTCCTGCTGCCGCTTGGCGAGCTCGGTCTGGACGTCGAGGATCGCGCGGCGCGATGCGTTGGAGACGCCCTGCGTCGAGACGTAGGTCGTCTTCATGCTAGTGGATCTCGGCCATGAAGGTCTGCAGCATATCGTCGACAGTGCCGAGGAGCTTCGACGAAGCCTGGTAGGTGCGTTCGAGCTGGAGCATCAGGCTCATCTCGTCGTCGAGGTTGACGCCGGTCGCATTCGACAGCGCATCGGACGCGCGCGAAAGAAGCGCCGACTGATAGGAGGCGTCGTCCGTGGCGCTCTGGCGCGCCAACTCAAGCCAGCTCACCGAGTTGGTCGCATACTGGCTGAGGCTCGCGGCGGTGCCGAGCTCGGCGGCGGGGTCGAAGGCCATCGGGCCTGCAAGCTTGGTGAGATAGTCGCTCAGCCGGTCGGTGAAGCCGGCGGCTCCCGTCGTGTTGTATAGGTAGGCCGGATTGCCGGGATCGCCGATGCCGCCATCGCGCAGGCGCGCGGGAACACCTCCCTGAGACGGATCGACATTCCGATTGACCGCGATCTCGCCGGCGAGGCCCGGCGTCAGGCTCGCGCCCGGCATGGCCGGAGCGCCGGAATAGGTGAAGAGCCCGGGCACGTCGGGAAGCGTCGGCGTGGCGCTCTGATCGGACTCCGCGAAGGCCGTAATGAGCCCACGGGCCACTTCGTCGAGCTGGTTCTGGTAGGTGACCGCAACATTGTCGCGGAACTCGGCGAGCCCCTGCAGCTTGCCCGAGCGGATCGGCATGCTCGCCGTATCCCCGGTCACCGGGACGCCATCGACATAGACGGCATTCCCCGTCTGGGTGGCATCGAGCGCCGTGCTTGGCGTGAACGACACGGTGCGCGCCGACGTCTCGAACAGCGTGACGCCGCTGTCGGTATAGAGCACGGCGTCGTTGTCGCCGCGGGTCGCCATCTGGACGCCGACCAGCTCCGATATCTGCGACAGGAGCTTGTCGCGCTGGTCGAGCGCGTCGGTAACGTCCTTGCCTTCGCGTGTGCCGTTGACGACCGCCTTGTTGGCGGATTCGAACTGCGAGAGGAGCCCGTTCAAGCTGTCGACCGCCGACGCCATGTCCTTGTCGGCCTGCTCGCGGGCGTCCTGAACGGTGCTGGTGGCGTCGTTCAGCGCCAGCGCCAGGTTGTTCGCCTTCGACACCACGCTGCTTGCGAGGCTCTGGTCGCCCGGCGATGCGGCATAGAGCTGGATGGAATCGTCGAGCGCGCTCAGCAGCGCGGAAGGCGACTGATCGCTCTGCGGATCGCCGACCGTGTTCTCCAGGGCGGCGAGGCCGTCGGCAAGCGCCTGGCTCGCGGCCGCCCGCGAGGTCGCGTCGATCATGTTGTCGTAAAGCGCCTGGTCCTGGGCGCGGGTCACCGAAAGAACCTGCGCGCCGCCGTCCAGGCTGGTCGAGACGAGCGCGATCTTGCGCGAATAGCTCGGGTCGTTGGCCCCGGCAACGTTGCGGGACGTGATCGCCGTCTGCGCCGATGTCGTCTGCAGCGCGTTTTGCGCCGTGCGAATCGCTGCCGTGAGGTTCATTGCCGTGAGGCCTCAGGCGGCATTCATCGCTTCAGGTTGACCAGCACGTCGAGCAGTTCCGAGCCGGTCTGGAACACTTTCGAGTTGGCGGTATAGGTGCGCTGCAACTCGATCATCTCGGTCAGCTCGGACGCGAGATCGACGGTCGAGGATTCAAGCGCGCCGCTGGTGATCGTCCCAAGCCCGCCCGCCGTGGAGAAGCCGACCTGAATGGCACCGGATTCGGTGCTCGGCACGTAGACGTTGCCCGGCCTGACGGTCAGATTGTCGGGGCTTGGAACGTCGGCGAGCGGAATCTTGTTGGTCGCGACGCGCGCCCCGCTCTCATAGACCGCGTAGAGCGTGCCGTCGCTGTCAATGTCGATGTGATCGACCGGGCTCGGCGCATTGCCGTTCACCTTGGCGTCGAGCACGCGGTAGTCGGCGCTGAGCTGCTTCATGCCGGAAATGTCGAGATCCACACTGGCGCCGCCGGGAACGGGCAGCGTGAACGTCGTCGGGCTCGTGGTCGTCAGCGCACCATTCGTCGGATCGAAATCGAGCGCGGCCGTAGCAAGCGGACCGCTCGCATAGGGAAATCCGCCGCCCGAGGCGGAGTCGGCGCTATTGAAGGCGGTCATCTCCCAGGAGTTGTCCGCGGTCTTGGTGAGATAGAGGTCGACGATGACCTCGTTGCCAAGATCGTCGTAGGTGAGGAGCGAGCTTTTAGCTGTGTAGTCCGCCGTTGCGGCGTTGGCGGAGGGAAGGTCGGCCGCCGCAACGATGTCCGCGGTCGACGGAAGATTGGCCGCGAACGTACCCTCGGTCGTGGCCACGGCTCTGAGATCGCTCTGCTTGATATTGATCACGGACAAGCCGGCGAGACCGCCGGCAACCGGCGCCGGATCGCCCTCCGCATAGTCGAAGCCCATCAGATAGTATCCGGCGGCATTGACCAGGTTTCCGTCGCCGTCGGCCACGAATGAGCCGGCGCGCGTCAGGTATGGCGTTCCCGACGCGTCGCTCACGATCAGGAAGCCGTTTCCGCTGATCGCGAGGTCGGTGACCGAGGTCGTATAGGTGAGGTTACCCTGCTCACTGACGTTGTAGCGGGTCTTTGTCGTCACGCCGCCGGACGTATAGTCGTCGGTATCGGAATTGATGAACATCGACGAGAATTCAGCCGACGCGCGCTTGTAACCGTTGGTGCTGGCGTTCGCGATGTTGTCGGCGACGGTCGAAAGCTTGTTCGACTGCGCGTTCATGCCCGAAACGCCTGTCCGCATCACGCCATAGAGACTCATCGCACTCGCTCCCCAAGCCGGCTAATCGCATATAGGAAGCACTATTTAGCTTGTGCGAGGCTGATGCGGTGCGCCGGGGCGGCGACGATGGACCGACGCGGCACGCCGGTCCGCTATCAGATCACGCCGAGGCAGTAGCCAAGGTAGCGCTTGGAATCGATCGGGTCGTAGCCAAGCCGGTGCCGGAGCTTCTTGCGCAGCTTGCTGATGTGGCTCTCAACGACGTTCTCCTCGACGTCCTCGTCGAAGATGCCGTAAATCGAATTGAATATCTGCGTCTTGCTGACCCGCTTTCCGCGGTTGGCGACGAGATATTCGAGGATGCGGCGTTCGCGGCGCGGAAGCGGCAGCACCGTGCCGGCGACGATCGGATCCCTGCCGTCGGAGAAGATCTGCATCTCCCCGACCGTCGCGACGCCGCTGTCTTTCTCGACGCGACGACGGATTGCACCGACCCGCGCCAGCAACTCCCGGACATGGATCGGCTTGCGCACGACGTCGTCCATGCCGGCGGCGAAGAGATCAAGCGTCTGTTCCAGCGCCGGCTTGTCGTTCATGGCGATCATCGGCGCGCGTGAACGACCGCGGATGATCCTCGTCAAGGCAGACCGCTCCGGGCATTGCCCCAGCAAGAATGCCTCGACCGCGGAGAGGTCACCCTCGCCAACCGTCTCGACCCACTCCCGAAACTCGCTCGGACCGAAGCCTGTGGAAGAAATGCCTTCCCGCTGAAACCACGACGAATAGCCCTCCGTGACAACGTCACGGTCATCGACGATCACGAACACCGCTTCCCCCAAATCCCCAGAGCGAATGTCGAACGCACAAATCACTTCCCACCGGGATTTACGCACCGATCGCCGTCATGGTCAATTTTCTACTGTGATTTTCGCAGCTTCGACTGTGGCTTGGGAGAAACGGAGCTGATTTTGTCGAATATCTTGGATCAATGGTGTTTTTCACTCAGAGGACACCACCCGTATGACAATTGCAGTTCTCACATAAAACTCGAAACCGTTAGACGCACTTCTTATTCTCCGGCTTCTTTCAAAAGAATTACTGTGTTAACACAAAATTAACCAATATTTCTTTTGGAACGACAACGATGCTGACTATTATGCCGGCAAGACAACCCGAGCCGACATCGCGCATCGCGCACTACTATTTTTGGTAGCCATCAGCGGCCGCGGACATTTAGTCACAGAAGGCGCGCGCATTGTCGGTCCAAGCGCCGAATCCCGTCGCGACCATGTTCGCGATGACCGCGCAGACATAGCGCTTCTGCGCCGGGTCGTTGTCGGGACCGGCGTGATAGCGCGCAACAGCCATCGTCCAGCTCCCTTCACGGCGACGCAGCTGTTTCAGGAAGCGCGCGGCGTAGTCCACGTTCCTGGCCGGGCTGAACATATCGGCGACCGAGGCGAATGCCGCCCCGTGGTAGTGGTAGTTGACCTGCATGCAGCCGATGTCGATGAGCACGGCACCATCCGCCACCGCAGCTTCGAAATCCTTCACGCCTTCGGCGAGCGAGCGGGCGTAGGCCGCGCGGCCTTCGATATTGAGCGCGAAAGGCTGCAACGAGCCGCGCTTCCCGGTCTCGGTGAGCCCGACTGCGTAGAGCACACCGAGCGGGATGTCGTAGCGGGCAGCAGCTTGCGCCATCTCGCGTTCGCAGGCGTTCTCGGCGAGCGCGGCAGAAGCGCTAAACGTAAAGACCGCTGCGACGGCCACTGCCGCCAGCTTCCTCTTCATCGTCTGGTCTCTTTCGGCTCGCACGCTCGTCGCTCCATGCGTCTGAGCGGCCTGAAGATTGGCGGCCGCTTCCCGTCGGGTCGCCCTGCAGGAGTGGCGCACCCTGCGGCGTCGCATGCCCGCCGACGGCCTGAGCCGTCCCATTCGCGGCCAGGCTCGCGCTTTGTGCGGTGATGCTCTCGACCACATAGCCATGGTCGGAAAGAATGCGGCGGATCACGTGGCTTTCGGCCGCAATGACGCGGGCCGTGTCGACCCGCTCAGCTCCGACACGCACGCGGAGCGCCTGCCCGGCAAGCTGCAGCCGAATCTCCACCCGCCCGAGCTCGGCCGGCTCGAGGGCCACCTGAAGGACTCGCACGACCGGTCGATCGGGCACTGACGCCGGCTGTGCCGGAACCGGCGCCGTTCGGTCTGGCTTTTCGAGCGTCTCAACGAGGGCGGTCGCGAGCTGCTGGGGAACGGCCGGAGCCGTCGCGGATGATCCCGGCGCAGCTTTCGGGAGGGGCCTGGTGGCGGCGGTGTCGGCCGCACGGGCGCCGACGGTCGTCGATGCGCCGGAGTGGCCGGAGATTGGCGGCCTCGGATGCGGAAGAGATACCTCGTCTTGATGGGGTGGCGCGCCATGTTCTGGCGCCGGCACGGCTGTAGCTGCGTCGGTAGATCGCGCCAGGCGATCGGCGAGCGAGACATGCGGATCGGCAGGGGCGAGATGCGTTTCATGTCCGACGACCAGCGCACCTGTCACGCTATTGCTCGAAGCTTCGAGTGAGATACGTCCGTTCCCCCCGCTTTTTGCCATGCCGAATGCCCGTTCTTCAGCCCGCATTGCCATCTCTGCGGCGGTGCCATCGCTCAGCGCCGCGGGAATCATTCGGGGCTGGTCTCCAACCGGCAGCGATGCGGCGGTCGATGCACGCTTCGCGGCAACGCGCTCGTCGAGGACCGGGGCCACTTCCAAACCGTCTTTCTCGATCCCCATTCGTGCGTCCGCGATCGGTTGCGTCGCAACGATGGGTGCGTCTTCGATCGGCCGCGGGATGTTTCCGCATAGGAGATGAGAGACCTTGGCGTCGGAGGTCTTGGCATCAGACGCCTTAGCGTCCCCGGCCGACTGCGCGTCCTTTTCGTTCTCTTCCGAGAGAGCGTGGTGCCGATGTCGCGGTAGCGCCAGCGAAAACGCCTGTCCCAGCACCTCGGTCGCCGCCACAAGGTCCGAATGCGGTGATGCCTCGTGCTCCTCCGTATCGGCGTGCGGCGGCCCGTGCCCCTCGTGCGGCTCCCCAGCCCCGGCGCGCAATCCGGAGCGGGCAGCGAACGACGCAAGGGCGTCACTCACCTCGCCGGAGGACTGCCTCGCCAGCCGACGGAGCGCATCGACAAATTTCTCGACGGACGCGTCGGCATCATGGTGCCGACCGGTGTCCTCACGGCCTGATTTTTGCGACGGAGCAGTCGGCGCACCGGCATTGACGGGTGGCATCAGCTTCATTGCGCGCTCCCCGGTGTCATTGCGGAAAGCGCTTGGTCGGCGGCCGCGATCGCGTCGTGGACATGGCCAAGATAAGCCGCGGACGCTTCGCCGTCCGTCCCCGCGAAGGGATCGTCCGCAGCGTCCGCCGTCTGCTTGTCCTCTTCGGCGCCGGCCGGCCATTTCTGGATCGCGCCGACCACCGAGCTCACGGCCTGCATCAGCTCCCTGTCGCTTGTGGGCATCGTCTTCGCCTTGATCGTCGAGAGAGCCTCCGACGCCTGCTGCGGATCGCCGAGCATTGCCACCGCCGCCGCCTGGTAGAGCTCCGCCCGCATCATCGGGACGGTGTCAGCGGAGGACAGTGCGACGGCGTGCTCGGCCGCCGAGCGCGCAAGCGCCATCCGCGTGTCAAGCACGGCAAGCCGGGCGACTTCGAGATAGACGTCGCGACGATCGTCGGCCGCGAGCGGCGAAAGGACGGTCGCAAGCTCTGGCTGCTTTTCGAAATCGTCGCTCGCGACGGCGAGATAGGACTCGGCGAAATGCCGGCGAAACGCGGCCGCGTACATCGAATGAGGAAAGCGGGTTGCGTAACGGATCGAAAGGAACTCGAACCGCGCCGCATCCCGCACCTTCGCCGCGATCTCGATGCCGCGCCGGATCGCCGCCTCCTCGATTAGCGTTCCCGGTGATTCCAGCCGCGCAATGTCAACGAATCGCATTGCCGCTGCCGGATCGGAATCGAGCAGCAGGTTGGCCTTCACGAGTGCCGCCGGCCCGACGAGCTCGTCCGGCAGCCTGGTGAGGTCGATGCCGGCCCAAAGCGCTTTCGCATCCGAGGGGGCGCCCGTCGCATAGGCTCGCACCGCCGCAAGCAGCTTTTCGCGGTCCTCGTCGTCCGGCTCAGGCAGCTTGTCGAGGATCGCCGGGTTGCCGCCGCTCAGAACGTAAAGAAGTGCCGCGTTGACGTTGTTTGCGTCTTGCCAGGTCGAAACGTCCATCGCGAGAAAGCGCTGGGCGATCGCGGCGATGAGATCGCGCCGCGCCGCGTCGGATGCTTCCGCACCTTCCGCGATCTGATCCTGCAGGAGCTCAAGCGTGCGCACCATCCGCACCGGCCCGCCGATCCCGCTTTGCGCCGCCGACTGGGAGACCGCGAAGAGAAGAATGAGCATGGCGAGTCCCGCGCCCTTCATGTCGCCGGCTCGCGCACCAGGATTTCGATCCGCCGGTTCTCGGCCGCGTCGGGATCCGCGCTGTTCTTCAGCCTCCGGTCCGCAAAGCCTTCGACCGACGCCACGCGCTTCTCATCCAGTCCGCCGCGGACAAGCATGTAGAGCGCCATCTCGGCGCGGTCGGTGGAAAGCCGCCAGTTGTCGTAGCTGCCGTCGCGGAATGGCCGCGCGTCGGTATGGCCGCGAATCGTGATCGTGCCCGGATGATTTTTCAGGATCTCCCCGATCCGCTGCATCACGCGGACCATCTCCGGCTGCGGCTCCGCCGAGCCGATGGCGAACATTCCGAAATCGACGTCGTCGGTGAGGCTGATCAACGTGCCCTCGCCAGTCGTTTCGACGCTGACATGGGGGGCGGGTTGGGACCCCGCTTCCCGACGCACCGCCTCGGCGACCTCGGTCGAGAGATCGGGCTCGGCGGGAGTCGGCGGCGTTGCGGCCGGCAGCACAGGCGACAGGTTCGGAGCCTCGAGCGGGGGGGTCGCAATGGCCCCGACAGGCCGCGAGATCGGCGGCGCGTCGTCCGCCTGGGCCGCAAGGGATTGCGGCGGGGGTGTTTCGTCGAGGGCGCCATGCTCGGCGCTGGAGGCCCCAGGCTCGCTGGCCGATGCGACCTGCTCGCTTTCCGATGTGCCTTGTCCGGGTCCGCCGGTCGCGTTCGACGCCGGCGGAGGTGGAGCGCTCGTCGGCGCAGCGGTCGCCCCGGAAACCGCATCCTGCTGGGCAGGCGGCTGCGGGGCAGCCGGGGGAGCACCGCCGGAAGAGGGCGCACCGAGAACGTCGAACGGATCGCGAAAAGCGGTGCCACCGGTCCCGACGCCGCTCGCAGCGCCGCTTGCGGCGCCGCTCGACGCGTTTGCCCCGGGAGCTGGCGGCGTTTCAGAGGCGATTTCTGCAAGCACCTTGTAGGGATCGCTGAAGAGCGCATCGCGCGAGCGATCCGGTTCCGGCTGTGCGGGAGGGGGCCCCCCCGGCGTGCTTTCCTCGCTCGTGCGCACGCCGTCTTGCGGCTGATCCGGCGAGGGAACATGCGGATCGGCGAGTCCCTTCTTGTTGAGCTCCGCCAGTCGCACCGGATTGAAGTATGCAGCGACCGCCTGCCGCGTATCCTCGTTCGCTGCATTGATCAGCCACATCACCAGGAAGAAGCACATCATCGCGGTCATGAAGTCCGCGAAAGCGATCTTCCAGACACCGCCATGCGGATGCTCCATCTCGGCGTGCGCCGCACGCTTGATGACGATAAGATCCTGCAGCCCTTCCTGTTCGAGCATCGGGTCTACTTGCCGCGGATGCCGATTTGCCGGAGCCAGGCGCCGATCTGCGTTTCTATGACCGTCTTGTCGGCGACCACTTTGATCTCAACTGCATCGGTCGATTCGAATCGGAGCGCCTCACCGGGCTTGCCCATGCGATGGCGAAGGCGATTGAGAAGATCCTCCGGGCCGCTGATTTGGAGGACCACTCCCTGTTCGCCGGCAAGCAGGCCATCGAGCACGCGGGTGAGATCGCCGACGACGCGGTCGCGCACCGCCTCTTCGAGAAACGGCGCAAGGATTGACGCGACGCTGTCCCGCACGTCGCCGCGCAGTCGCGCGAACGCGGCTTCAAAGCGTCTTGCGATTTCATCGCCCTCCTGCTCGGTCCATTGCGCGCGCGCCTCGGCGAGTCGTCCCTCGAAGACGGCCTGCTGCGCCGCGAGCGCGTGCTCCATGTCAGCCTTGCCGATCGCTATCCCTTCCTCGCGCGCGCATGCGACCCGCGCCGCAGCGGCATCGACGGCTTCGTGCGCGGCGGCCCGCGCGGAAGGCGACAAATCGGCGTCGATCGCCCCCTGACGCCGGAGCGGCCCGAAATCGACAAGCCGTGCGGCCACGGGAAGTGGCATCAGGGTCGCGACCCCTGATGCATCCACTGCTTCAGGATGGCGGCCGAATGCTCATCGGAGAACCGCACCATCTGCTCGAGCCGCTTTCTCGGCGAGCGCTTGATCTGACTGGTGAGGTCCTCAATCAGGCTCGCCTCGGGCGCCTGCGTGAGCTCCGCCGGTTCCGCGTCTTCGTCCGCCAGCAGATCGTCCGGACGAGGCAGCCGCGCCGCGCTTTCGCCCTCCTCTGCCGTCGAACGGCCGAGGATCGCCCGAGTGGCGGGTCTCAACCCGAACCAGATCACCAGGCACGCGACGAGCAGAATAGCCGCGGCATTCACGTAGGTGCCGGACTGGCGAACGAGCAGCTCCACGATCCCGACAGACGGCTCCGGCTGCAGGTCGTTCGCCGCTTCGGAGAAATCGACCGCAAGCACCTTGATCTGGTCCCCTCGATCCGGGTGCAGATCGGCTGCGGTCGCGACAAGCTGCTGAATATCCTTGAGTTTCTCGTCGATCTTGTCCTGCGGCACCGAGCTGTCACCACCGTCGAGCCGCGCCTTGTTGACCACCACGGCAACCGACAGATTCTCGATCGAGAAGCCATTGCTCACCGTGTTGACCGTCTTCGAGGAGAGCTCGTAGTTGGTCGTTTCCTCGCGGCGGTCGTTCGACGCGCTTGCGTTGTCGCCGCCGTTCGAGCCTTGCGCCTCCTGCGGCAGGTTCTGCTGCACGCTCGTCGCAACACTGCTCGACGTGTTGTTGGAGGATTCGTTCTCCTTCACTACGCGGACAGACCGCTCGACGCGCGAATTCCGGGTCGTAGGTCGTCTCCGTCGTCTCCTTCTTGTCGGTATTCAGGCGGGTCGAGACGCTGACGTGGAAGTTGTCGAGACCGAGATAGGGCGTCAGGCTCTCGCGCACCCGGTTCTGGATCTCGTCGCTGACCGATTTCTCAAGGCTAATCAGCCGCGTCGGCACCGCGGCGTCGCTGTCGCCGCCGGAGGCGAGAAGCGTCCCGTCGGTATCGAGGACGGTCACCTCGTTCGGGGTCATTCCCGGGACCGCCGCGGCGACCAGGTGTCGGATCGCCTGCGCAAGGTTGGCGGCGTCAGGCGATTCGGTGCGGATCACGACCGACGCGGAAGGAGGCTGCGGGGTCCGACGGAAGGAGCCGTCGTCGGCGACGACGATGTGCACGCGCGCTGCTTTGACTCCGTTGATCGTCTGTATCGTGCGGGCGATCTCGCCTTCGAGCGCGCGGACGCGCGTAATCTCCTGCATGAAGGACGTCAGGCCGAAGGAGCCCATCTGGTCGAAGAGCTCGTAACCGGCATTGGCGCTTTGCGGCAGACCCTTTTCCGCGAGCAGCATCCGCGCCGCCGCCGTCTGTCCATAGGAAACGAGAACCGCGGTTCCTTCGGCGTTGACGTCGAACTTGATGCCGGCCTCGTTGAGCGCGGCCCCGATCCGCGTCACATCCTCGCGGTCAAGCCCCGAATACAGCACCTGAAGCTGCGGGCGGCTGAGATAGAGCGCCGCTCACAATGACAACGGCGAAGATTGTGGCGCCGGTCAAAGCGAGCGCGGCCAGTCGCCTCGGGCCGAGCTTAAGCAGGCTCCGTAGAAGCCTGTCGGCGTGCTCCCGACCGCTCATCCCAATTCCTCTTCTGCGTCGGGCGCAGTTTCGAGGTTCAAGCTTGCGCGAGCGTTGCAACGAAAAGGGCCGCGCCCGAAGGGCGCGGCCGATCTCAGGGAATTCTCGGAGGCTTCTAGCCGCCGCGGAACAGCGACAGGATGTTGGAGCTGTTCGAGTTGGCGATCGACAGCGCCTGGATGCCGAGCTGCTGCTGCACCTGCAGGGCCTGCAGCCTGGTCAATTCCGCGCTCATGTCGGCATCGACAAGCTGGCCGACGCCGCGGTCGATCGCGTCCATCAGGCTGGAGATGAAGTCGGTCTGGGTCGACATGCGGCTCTTGATGGCGCCCAGATCGGCAGCGGCCTGGATGACGTTGGCCGACATGGTCTCGACATTGGCGATAAAGCCATCGAGGTCGGTGTCGCTCGCCGACGAGATGTCGATGTCCGTAACACCGGTCGAGATGCCGTTGGTGGACGAGGCCACCCCAGTAATCGCTACCGCTGAGGTCGCTCCCGTAGTGGCGCTGGTGACGGTAACGTTGCTGCCGCTCGCGGTGGCGCTCGCCCCCACGCCGGCATCCGTGAGCGCCTGATCGATGACGGAAGCAAAGTCGGCCGCCGTCCCAATGACACCGTCGGTGCTGCTGAGCGCCGCGTCCACCGTCGACTTGCTGATCGTCACGGTTGTCGGCGTGCTGGCGCCGTCGACGGCGATCGAGAAACTGATCTGATCGTTGCTATCAAGGGTGAGTGAGGAGGTGAAGGCGAACGCCTGACTTCCGGCGGTCGCCGGCGGGCCGGCCGCTCCGGCAGTCGTTGTCAACGTGCCGTCAAGGCCGCCGACATCGGCCAGATCCACGCCGGCCTCGAGCATACCGCCAGCCGTGGCGCTCGAGTCGAACAGCACGGTGGTGGACAGGTTAATGCTGATCGTGCCGATCGAGATCGAGCCGTCGCTGCCGCGCGAGAAGGACGAAACGATCTTCGGGGTCCCATTGTAGTTGGTGGCCGAGGAATCGACCGACAGCCAGTTGGCTCCGGAGAAGGAGGCCGCCGACGCGATGCCCTGCAGTTCTTCCTGATCCTGTGCGATCGACGACTGGATCTTGGCCTTGTCGACGCCGGGCTGCTTGGCGGCGACGAGCTGCGTCTTGATGTCGTCGAGAAGGTCCTTGACCTTGTTCATCGCAGTGTAGGCGACGTCGACGGTCGCGCTGCCGAGGCCGAGGGCGTCTTGGACGGTGCCAAGGGCCTTGTTGTCGGACCGCATGGTGGTTGCGATCGACCAGTAGGCAGCGTTGTCGGCGGCTGTCGCGACCTTGTAGCCAGTGCTGATGCGCGACTGGACGATATCAAGCTGCTTGTTGGTTTGCTGCAACGACTGCAGCGCAGTCATGGCTGCGGTGTTGGTAATAATACTGGACATGATGTGCTCCTGCACTGCTCAACGTCAAGACGACATACCGGATCGGCCGGTATGACAGAGCGGCATCATGCCTATCGGCCCCTGCGAAGGAGCTCAACCTGCCATAGTGAGGAGGCTAGCGGGTAAGTGTTTCGTGACTCTTAACGATTCAGACTGATGCTGGGAATGAACTCAAAAAAAGGACCGAACCAGCCCGCCGGCGAGCATGTTCCAGCCGTCGATCAGCACGAAGAACAGGATCTTGAAGGGCAGCGAGATGACGGTCGGCGGCAGCATCATCATGCCCATCGACATGGTCAGCGTGGCGACGATCAGGTCGATGACCAGAAACGGGAGCACGATCAGAAAACCCATCTCGAAGCCGCGGCGAAGCTCGGAAATCATGAAGGCCGGGATGAGCACCCTGAGCTCGACCGGAGCTGCGTCCGGGGAGCCGGCTCCGGGGCGGCGGTCGGCGGAGGCGGGCTGCCCGGCGGCCGCCGTGCCTCGCGCGGCAAGGTCGCGGAAAAGCTCCAGGTCGCGCTGACGGACCTGGGCCAGCATGAAAGCGCGGAACGGGGCGACCACCTTCTGATAGGCCTCCGCTTCGCCGATCTGATTGTCTAGCAGTGGTTGCAATCCATCCTGCCAGGCCTGCTCGAAGGTCGGCTGCATGACGAAGAAGGTCATGAACAGCGCCAGGCTGATCAGGATCAGATTGGCGGGCGTGCTCTGCAGACCGAGCCCGGAGCGCAGGAAGGAAAGCGCCACGACGAACCGGGTGAAGCTCGTCACCATGATGAGCAGGCCCGGCGCGATCGAGAGCACCGTCAGGAGGAGGACGAGCTGGACGATGCGGCCGCTGAACGCGGCGCTGCCGGCCGGAAGCAGAGCGCTCAGATCGGGAAGCGGCGTCGCCGGCGGCTGGGTCTGGGCACCGGCGGCCGCGGTCGTCAGGAGAAGCAGTGCAAGCGCGAGGAACGCCCGCTTCACTGGACAACCAGCGTCTGGAAGACGATGTCGCTGAACGCGATTGCCGGAGCGGATCCTGGCCCGCTCCACCAAATCCTCTCTGCAGATGCTGCATGCCGCTCGGCCCATCGATCTGCGAGAGCTTGACGGTTTTCACATAGGCGAGAATGTCCTGGCCGATCTCGGCGGCGAGCACGTCGTCAGTGGCGATCGCCTCGTCGTCGAAGACCATCGAGCATTCGATTCGAATCCACACGTCGGACGGTTCCGCAAGATTGGTGACGATCGGTGCAAGCGCCTTCAAATGTGATGGCAGCGTATAGTTCAGCGTCGGCGCCTGCGCTTCCTGCGCCGAATCGCGCGCCTTGAGCGCGTCCTCGATGCTGCTCCGCCAGCTTGATGCCGAGGCCACCGCCCATGCCGGCGCGAGATCAGCGTCAGCAAGAGCATGATGCCGCCCCACTTGAGGATCGCGCCCAGGCGCCCGGCTTGGGCTCGGCGTCTGGTGCGGGAAGCGGCCGCGACGGTCGTATCTGCCATGCCAATATCGCTCAGAAAGGCGTTATCGCGTCGTAGAGCTGCTGGCCCCAGCGCGGCTGCTGCACCTCGGTGATGCGCCCGCGCCCTCCGTAGGAGACGCGCGCTTCGGCGATCTTCTGATAGTCGATCGTATTGTCGGTCGAGATGTCGCGCGGACGCACGATGCCGGTGATCTTCAGAAGTCGAAGCTCGAAATTCACGCGCACCTCCTGCGAGCCGGAGATCAGGAGATTGCCGTTTGGCAGTGTCTCGACAACGACCGCTGCGACCGAAACGTCGATCTTCTCGGAGCGGTCAATCGTACCGTTGCCGCTTGCCGAGGAGTTGGAATCGGCGTTGAGATTGCCCTTGCCGTTGCCGGCGCGGTCGATGTAGCGGCCGTTCAGGTGGTAGCCGTAGTCGCCGCCGATCCCGGCGCTTGAATCGCGCGAGCGGGCGGACGAGTTGTCGAGCGACGCCTTGTCGTCGATGCGAATGCGGACTGTCAGTATGTCACCGACTTTGGACGCACGCGGATCCTGAAAAAGCGTCGCGCGCGAATCGTTCCACAGCGAGTGATAGCTCGACTCTCTGCGGCCCCGGAAAAGCCTCGATCGGGAGCGGAGCAGCGTCGGCGTAGAGTCCGCTGCCGACCGGCGACATCGCGGGTTCACGCCCGAAGTCACGCACGCTCGTGCATCCTGCAAGCGCGACGAGAGCGACCAGGAGAACGACCTTCATTGGCTGGCGACATTAGTCGGCGCCGGCTCGTCGGTGCCGGCGATCAAAGAAGCGAGCGTCGCGGCCCGCTGCGTGTCCATCTCGGCGAGGATGGCGCTTGCGGTGCGCGGATTGAGCTTCGCGACGATGGCTGCGGCGGTCCGCGGGTCGAGTCGAGGAGAGCTCAGACGCCGCCGCGTCCGGACGCATCTTGGCATAGATGTCGACGACGCGCTGCTCAGCGAGCTTCAGGAGATCATCGCGACGCTTGACCCATTCTTCGAGCTCGGCGCGCTTTTTCTCAAGTGCCTCGGTCTTCGCTTCGATCTCGCTCTTCAGATCGGTGAGCGTACGGACCTCCCAGGCGAAGCGCGCGTCGCGCGCGGCGTCTCCGACATTGGCGCAGAAGCGCTGCGCATCGCTCTGCTCCGGGTTTCCGGCAGCGCCCGGCGCCGGCCCGTCCGCGGCCCGGACCGCCGACCCGCATGCAAGCAGAAGAACCGCGAGGGCAAAGCCGGCCGACCTCGCCGGCACCGCAGGTAACATGAAGAATGCGCTCCGCCGCATGTCTGAAAGAGCGTGGACGCGCAAGCTTGCGCCGGGCTGGAAGGCGCGGCCGGGCGCGCGGTTCAGGTGGTGGCTACTGTATGACCAGGTCGGCCTGCAGAGCGCCTGCCGACTTGATCGCCTGCAAAATGGCAATGATTCCGGTGGGTCGCAGGCCGATCTGGTTCAGACCGCCGACCAGCGTCTGCAAATCGGTGCCGCCGATGATGGCGAGTTGGCCGCCCGCCTGCGACGCGTCGACGAAGGTGTGCGGCATGACCTTGGTCTCGCCTTGGGAGAGCGGTTGCGGCTGCGAGACATCCGGCAACTCGGTGACGCGGACGGTCAGGTTGCCGTGCGTCACAGCGACCGTCGATATCTGCACCTCGCTTCCGATCACCACTGTCCCGGTCCGCTCGTCGATCACAACGCGCGCCGGCGTGTCGGGCACGACGAGGAGATCGCCGATGGCGGCTATGAAGCGTGGCGCCGATATGGAATCCGGTTTCCGAAGCTCAATCGTCCTGTAGTCCCGCTCGAACGCGACTTTCCCGCCGTAATTGACCGCGGCATAAGCGTTGATCGCGTCGGCGACCCGGACAGCGGTGTCGAAATCCGGATTTTTGAGCTCAAGCACCAGTCGGCCGATGTCGTTGAAAGGACCGGCAACCTCGCGTTCCACCAACGCACCGTTGGGAATGCGACCCGTGGTGGGCACACCTTCCGTCAGGCTCTCCGCGTCGCCTTGGCTGGAGAAGCCGGAGACCGCGACCGGGCCTTGGCCGACCGCATAGATCTCGCCGTCGGCACCCATCAGCGAGGTCATGACAAGCGTGCCGCCGAGAAGCGACGTCGCGTCGCCGAGCGAGGAGACCGTGACGTCGATGCGCGCGCCCTTGCCGATGAAGGGCGGAAGCTCCGCAGTGACCACGACGCCCGCTACGTTGCGGGTTCTGAGCGAGGCATTGCGCACGTTGATGCCCATGCTCTCGAGCATCGACTGCAGTGCCTGCTCGGTGAAGGGCGCGTTGCGCAGGCTGTCGCCGGTGCCCTTGAGGCCGATCACCAGTCCGTAGCCGACGATCTGGTTGTCGCGCACGCCCTGCAGGCTGGTGATGTCCTTGATCCGGACGCTCGCGGTGGCTGGCGCCGCGGCGAGACAAAGCAGCGCGGCAAGCGCTGAGAGAAGTCGGTACTGCCTTCACCGCGGTCCCACGCGGACGGTGCCGTCCGCTTGCACGATCCCGACGACGATCGCTCCGCTGTCTTCGTTGCGAACGCGGATCAGATCGCCCTCGCTGCCGTCCTGAAGCGGCGACGCGTAGGCAGTGATCACAAGCCGGCCTTGCGCGAAAACGAGCTCGACCGGCATGCCGCGGGTGACGAGTGCCGGATCGTGCACGGCGTTGATGGGGATCGGATAGCCCGGCAGAAGCGTGCGCCGCGCGATCTTGCCGATCAGCGCGCTGCTCGAATCGATGTAGCCGCTCGCCACCTGTTGCTGGTCGAAGCTACGCGTGCTCAGCTGTCCCGCGTCGATTTCGCCACCCGGATAGATGGTAAGGCTCGGCACCGGCAGCGTAACCGTCTCGGCCGCCGCCACGCCCGATCCCGCGATCGCGACGCAGGCTGCGAGGGCGAAGACCGCGAGATGGTGCGCGAACCGCGTCATCCGCTATCGCACGCCCTTCGAGATGGTCGCGGACATGTCGTCGGCGGCCTGGATGACCTTCGAGTTCATCTCGTAAGCGCGCTGCGCGGAAATGAGCTCCGTGATCTCTTTCACCGGGTCGACATTCGACGACTCCAGGTAGCCCTGCTGGATCCTCCCGAAACCGAGATCGGCGGGAACGCCGATGACCGGGTCGCCCGAGGCCTCCGTCTGCCGGTAGAGATTGCCGCCAAGCGGCTCCAGCCCGGCCTCGTTGGCGAAATTCGCCAGCGTCAGCTGGCCGACCTGCTGCAGCTGAGACTGCCCGGGTATCCGCGCGAAGATTTCGCCGGATTCATTGATGATAACGTCGGTCGCGTCGGGCGGCACGGTGATCGCCGGGTCGACGGCATAGCCGTCGAGGGTGACAAGCTCGCCGGTCGCATTGGTGTTGAATGCGCCGGCGCGCGTATAGAGCGTCTCGCCGTCGGCGCCGACAACCTGGAACCAGCCGCGGCCGTCGAGCCCAAGGTCGAACCGGTTGCCGGTCTGCGTGAGCGCGCCCTGCTGGTGCAAGTTGCGAACCGCCGCCGTGCGCACGCCGAGCCCGATCTGCACGCCTTCCGGGATCGGATTCTCGCCTCCGCGGTTCGGCACACCCGGCATCCGCTCGGTCTGGTAAAGCAGATCCGTGAATTCCGCCCGCGCCCGCTTGAACGCGGTCGTGTTGATGTTGGCGATATTGTTGGCGATGACCTCAAGGTTGGTTTGCTGGGCATCCATGCCGGTTGCCGCTATTGCCAAGGCACGCATCAAACTCTCTCCATCAGATCGGCATCCGGGTGATTTCCTGGTAGGCGCCAACGACCTTGTCGCGGATGGCAATCGCCGCCTGCAGCGTTTCTTGCGCCGACATCACCGCCTGAACAACCTGCTGCACCGACGCCTTGCCTTCGATGCCGGCGATCGCCGTGGCCTCGCCGCTCTTCAGCGTGTCGGTGGCGCTCGCCGCGACATTCGCGAGGACCGTCCCGAAGTCGGGGCCTGAGTCTTTCGCGACCCCCGCGGCAGCGCTCGACGCCGCCGAAGGCCCCGCGACTGCGGCGGCGCTGCCAAGTGAGCCGACAGCGGAAAGCGGACCGAGAATCATGTATCTCTCAGCAGATCAATTGTCATGGAGATCATCTGGCGGCCCTGCTTCACGACCTGGAGGTCCGCCTCATAGGAGCGGTTCGCCTCGCGCATGTCAGCCATTTCAATCAGCACATTGACGTTCGGCAGCTTCACATAGCCTTTCGGGTCGGCGGCAGGATGATCGGGATCGTATTCGACGCGGAACGGCGAATGGTCGCGTCCAATGCGGTCGACCTTGACCAGCGAGGCGCCGGAGACGCGGTCGAGCTCGGAGGCGAAGGAGATGGTCTTGCGCTGATAGGGATCGGCACCCGGCGTGGAGCCGGCCGACTGCGCATTGGCGATATTCTCCGACGTGACGCGCATGCGGGCGGACTGGGCGTCAAGGCCGGACGCGGCAATGCGGAGCGTCGCAGTCAGCGGGTCGATCACGGCGCTAGCCTTTCACGCCCACCATCCACATGCGGTGGAAGGCCTTCACGACGCTGACGTTCAGGGAATAGTCGCGCGAGACCTCGCTCGACCTCATGAGCTCGCTCTCGAGGCTCACGTCATTCGTCTTGCCAGCGGCGCCGGTATGTTGCGGGTCGCGCACCAAAGCGGCGCTTTCCGGCGAATTCTCAAACGAGATGTGCCGCGGGTCGGTGGTGGCCATCGCGAGCTCCGTCTTGTCGAGCGTAACCGCGAACGGCTCGACGTCGCGCGCGCGATAACCGGGCGTGTTGGCGTTGACGATGTTTTCGGCAACGATCGTCTGCCGGGTTGCAAGCCACTCTGCCTGGCGTGACGCAAGATTGAACAGGTAGACCGGCTGCACGTGCACCACTCCACAAGCTATGCCGCACTTCTAGCGGCATAATCTTGTGTGAAGCTGACGCCCCCCGACCGAATCGGGATCAGGCGCTGTGGGCGAGCACCGAACCGCGCCGCGCCTCGCGGATCGCGTCGACAAGGCAGCGCGTGTTGGCGGCAGGGTCGCCGTCCGGCTTGGCGAAGGCGATGTGGACGAGATCGACGCCGGCTTGGCACGGCTGCAGCGTCAGCCTGAAAAAGGCCGTCACCTGCCGGTGGTGGAACTCAAGGTCGAGCTTCACCGACGGCACATCGGTCCACAGCATGTCCACCGACGCACCCCAGCCGTAGCAGAGACTGCCCGGCGCGAAGTAAAGCTCGGCCGAGGAGTTCACGAGGTCGCCCAGATTTGGATGATTGTCGGTCCTGATGAAGGTGATGAGGTCGACGACATCGGTCAGCCGCAGCTCTCCGGCAAGCTCCTTGACTGCGCCCGCCAGAAGCATCTCTCGCGCTACCGTGTCATCCTGCCCCGTCGCCTCTTCTTCCATTGTCCCTGTCATCGCGTCACTGCCCTTTCACCATCGCGTCCCTGGAAGTAATGGATGATCTCCGCCACCGCCTTGTAGAACTCGGGCGGAATCATCTGGTTCACTTCGACAGCATCGTAGAGGGACCTTGCGAGAGGCTTGTCTTCTACAATCGTGATGTTGTGATCTTCGGCGATCTCCCTGATCTTGAGCGCGATCAGGTCGAGCCCCTTGGCGACAACGAGGGGCGCCCCACCCTCCTCCCGCACGTAGCGCAGCGCCACCGCGTAATGGGTCGGATTTGCGACGACCAGCGTGGCGCGCGGTACCGCCGTCATCATGCGGCGGCGCGCCCGCTCACGGGCAAGCGACCGGAGCCGCGCCTTGACCAGAGGATCGCCCTCGATCTGCTTGTATTCGTCCTTCACTTCCTGACGCGTCATGCGAAGGTCGCGCCGCCAACCGAAACGCGTCCACACGAGGTCGGCAGCGACAATCACCGCCGTCGCGACCCCGATCGCGCCGAGTATCCGCATGGCGAGCGAGAGCGCGACCTCAGGAATGGCGGTGGGATCGGTGTAAAGCGCGTTCATCACGCGCAGCTCGTCCGATTTCAGGATAACCAGAACAATGATTGCGACGGCGATGAACTTGACCGTCGCCTTGAGAAATTCCGCTTGGCCGCGAAGCCCAAACAGGCGCTGCGCGCCCTGGCGCGGCGATATGCGGGAAAACTGCGGCTTGATCCGCTCAAGGACGAAGCTCGGTGCGTTCTGCAGGAAGGCGGTGGCAAGGCCGGCGAGCGTCAGGACGGCGATAACCGGGACGAGGAAACGCTCCACCTGGGTGCCGACGGCTGCCAGCAAATGGCCTGCGTCCGCGCTATTCTCCAGCGCCCACCCACCCGGATCATCGAGCAGCCCCCGCAAGGCTTCGGCGAGTTGGATGCTTCGGTCGGCGAGGAAGAAGGCGGCGACAACAAGGATGCCCACGATGGAAGCAAAGATCGGTGCTTCGCGCGAGACCGGCGTGTTGCCTTTCTCGATGGCCTCCTGGATTCGCCGCTCGGTGGGCTCTTCGGTCCTGCTGTCCCGGTCCGGTGCGTCCGACATGCAGGCCTAGACGGGGCTCACTTGGGCTCGTCGTCGGAAAGGTTGAGCTCGATCTCGCCCTTTGCCGCAAGGCTCATGATCCGGTCCGCGATGGCGCGACGCGCATCGCTGACCATCTTCGCGTCCGGCTCGTCGCCGCTTTCGAGCTCGCTTTCGATCATGCGCCGAGCGCGCGAGGCGATGGAGGCAAGCACGAGCTCGCGGAATTCCGGCGTCGTCCCGCGCAGCGCGAGGACCACCTGCTCCGCCGACACCTGATCGAAGACGACCGTGCGGGCCTTGGCTGTCAGCCTCTCGATATCCTCAAAGCGGAAGAGCAGGCGCCGCACCGCCTTGGCTATGTCCGGCTGGGTCTCCGCGATCTTGGCGAGGATGACATCGATCTGCTCGGGGTCCATCCGGTTCAGGATATCGGCGATCTTCACACTCGCGTCGCGCGGCGAGCTCTTGTTCAGGAACGACGTCAGCGCATCCTGCATCGTGCTTTCGAGCACCCGGAGCGCCGGTGCGTTGACAGGCTTCAAGGTCGCCATGCGGCGCATCACGCCCGCGCGAAGGTCGACAGGCATCAGCATCACGACCTCGGCGGCGCATTCAGACCGCACTTTGGAGAGGATAAGCGCCGTCGTCTGCAAATGCTCGGCGCCAAGGAAGTCGGCAAGCGTCGCTGCCGGCACCTGCGATACGCGCTCCCAGACGCTGTTCGTCGTCTTGTGGCCGAGCACGTCGGACATGATCTCCGACAGCTGGTCCTCCGGCAACACACCGACCAGGAGCTTCTCGACTTCCTGGGCAGTGCCAAGCAGGCTCACGCCATGCGCGAATTGCCGGGCGAAATCCTCGATGGCGACCTCAAGGTCGCTCGCCGCGACGGCACCAAGGCCGGAGGCGACTCGCGCTATTTCTTTCAGCTCCGCAGCATCGAAGTGCCTGAGTACACGGCTCGCCGCGGGCTTCCCCATGGCGAGAAGCAGCGCCGCTACACGGTTCGCGCCCTCAAGAGGGTGGGCTACCGGAGCGGCACCCGGTGCCGCCGCCGCGGCCGCGGACGCGGACGCTGCCATCGCTCTCCTATCCTGCGCCTTCTGCCGGCTGCGTCCCGACCACCTCGGTCAAGGAGACGCCGAATTGGGAGCTGTCGTCGTCCATGACGACGAGTTCGCCCCGCGCGATAACGCGCCCGTTCACGACCACGTCCACCGGCTCGCCGACCTTGTTCTCCAGCGGCAGGATGGCGCCGCGCGAGAGCGTCATCAGATGGGAGATCGGAATAGTCGTCGACCCGAGCACAATCTGCACCGTTACGGGGATGTTCATGACCGCTTCGATGCCGATGCCTTCGCCGGGCACCGCCGCGGCCGCATCCGCCGCCTGGGCGTCGAGCTTTTCCAGAATCGGCAGCGGGTCCCCCGCCTTCATCGCCGCCGACACGTCCTTCAGCACACTTTCACTCATGGTCACCACGCTCGGCCGGACGACACCGGCCCACTCCTCGCTGTGGCGGCTTGAGGCCGCCGGCTGCCACTGTGGAGGCGCGGCAACGGCTCGGCTGAGCCCCACTTTCGAGGCGCCGTCCCCCAAGTCGGCGAGTATCGTGTTCGACCTTTAACATTTCACTCTTGCGCGAAGGACCATCAGGCAGCCATCGGTTCGGGGCGCTTGAGAACCTTCTCGACGCGGACGGTGTAAGCGCCGTCCGACTGTCCGACCCGGCAGAGAAAGAGCGGCTCGTTATTGCATTCGAGCTTGATGTTCGTGTTGATCCCCGCCTTCAGCGCTATGACCTGGCCAACCTTCAGGCTGGCGATTTCCTTCAGCGTCATGCGCCTTTCTTCGAGTACGGCACGGAGCTTCACGTCGGCGCTCTTGACCCCATCCTCCATCTGGCGCCGCCAGTTCGGATCGTGCGTCTCCTGCAAGTCCGCCGCACGCCTCTGACTGCCGCTGCGCGATGACTGAACGGCCGAGCGCGGGATGACGACCTTCAGCCTGCCGGTGCGGCCGAGCGCCTCGAGGCGGAAGCTGGCGACGACGGCGGTGCTGGTGCGATCATCGATGACGGCGAGGTCCATGCTCGTCTCGATGCGCTCGAATGCAAAGGTGAGGCCGGCCACCGGGGCCATCGAGCTTTGCAGAGCGCGCGCCGCGGAACTGAGCGTCGCCCGCGACAAGGTTCTTTTCAACCGGGGAGATGCCGCGCGTCTGACTGTAGACCGGCTCTGAGCCGTCAGCGCCGAAGAAGATGTCGGGCAGCGCATAGACGAACTCTCTATCCACCGCGAAGAGAATGCGCGCGTTCCACTCCGGGACGCTGAAGATGGCAGCGATCCCGCCGTCGGCGAATTCCTCGAGTACGCTTGCCGAACGGCTCGCCACGCACCTGTTCGAAGACGTATTGCGGCGGGACCGTGCAGACTTCGCGCAGCGTTTCCATGCTCGCCGACGACCATCCGCTCGAAGACGGTATGGAGCCTCGGATAGGTGGTCGGCGAGAAAGCGGCCTTGTTGAAGAGACGCGTCTCCATGGTGGGATCGGTGATCCATTCGGCCGACTGCGCGTTCATGCCGCCAATGCCTCCGCTTGCGGCGCGACGCTCTTTGCCGCACCCCCCGAAAGCGTTGCCTGCTCCACGTCGTCGATCGAGGGACGGTCGTGCGCGGAGATCGTCTTGCGGCCATGTTCAAGCGCGATCTGCGGCATTGCCCCGTTCATGAACGCAAGCAGGCTTTGCTTGACGACCACCAGGACCCGGCAGCGCTTCTCGCGCACGATCTTGATCTTGTTGGCGATCGGAGCAGCCACGCCGTAGGAGAGGAAGATGCCGGCGAAGGTGCCGACGAGCGCGGCGCCGATCAGGTGGCCGAGCAGATCGGGCGACTGGTCGAGCGCGCCCATCGCCTTGATGACGCCGAGCACGGCGGCACAGATGCCGAGCGCCGGAAGACATTCCGCCACGGAATTCATGGCGTAATACGGCTTCAGCTTCTCGCGCAGATAGGTCTGGATCTCCTCGTCCATCAGCGCTTCGATCTCGTGCGGACGCGCGTTGCCGATGATGATCAGGCGGAAATAGTCACAGACGAAGTCGGTCAGCTCCTTGATCGGCGAGCACCGTCGGAAAGCGCTTGAAGATCTCCAATTCCGCCGGCTTGTCGACATGCGCTTCCGCCTCGTTGCGCGGTTTGCCGCGAAGCTCCCGCATCAGCGCGTAGAGCAGCCCCAGAATCTGCATGTAGTCTTTCTGCTTCGGCGCGCTGCCGATGATCGCCTGCACGGAGGCTCGCCCGGTATCGGTCACGATCGACGAGCGGATTGGCGATGACGAAGGTGCCGAGCGCCGCGCCGCCGATGATCACGAACTCCCACGGCTGCCAGATCACGCTGAGATGACCGCCGAGCGCCGCGAAGCCTCCGAACAGGGAGGCAAGGGCGATGGCCATGCCGATGACGAAGTTCACAGACCGCTCTCGCGCATATTCCCGGAGGCCGGGCGTAGGGCACGAGGCTTGTGCCAAACTGGAACAGGCACGCGGTCAGCCTCGGACAAGTTCGCTGCTGCGAAAATGCGGTCCTCGATCCGTCGGAGACCCCGCGTGCTCACCACGACCGCGTCGTACCAGCTCCTGGCGAGCAACCTGACGCGCTCGCTTGACAACACTGCCAAGATGCCAAGCGTGCAGCGCGTCCTCCGACTACTATCTGGCCCATATCGGCGACGTGAAATCGATCGACGACTTCCTGGCCGACGATCGACTCTACAGCTACGCCATGCAGGCGTTCGGCCTGGAGGATATGACCTACGCCAAGGCATTCATGCGCAAAGTGCTGGAGGGTGGTGTCGACGACTCAGACAGCTTCGCCAACAAGCTTTCCGACAAGCGCTATCGCGCCTTCGCGCCAAGTCTTCGATTTCGCCGGCAGGGGCAGCGCGGCGACCGAGCTACGACCGACGCTCAGCAGGGCACGGTCGACCGCTATGTGCAGCAAACGCTTGAGGAGAACGCCGGCGCCGACAACGATGGTCGTGCGGCTGGCGCTCTATTTCCAGCGCAAGGCGCCGGGGATCGGCAGCGCCTACGACATCCTGGCCGACCCGGCGCTGCTCAAGGTGGCGCAGACGGCGCTCCGGCATTCCGGCCGCGACCGGCACGCAGGATATCGACCGCCAGGCTGCGCTCATCACCAAGCGTCTCGACCTCGACGACCTGAAGGACCCGCAGAAGCTCGACGCCTTCGTGAAGCGATTCACCGCGCTCTGGGACGTCGACAACCCACCCGCGACGAGCACCTCCAACGCCGCGCTGCTCATCACGGCGCGGCCGCTCGCTGCCGGCATCAATGCAGACCTCCTGGCGAGCCTGCAGAACCTGAAGCTCGGCGGATTGTAGATGCTTCAATCCGCGACCTATGTGGCTCTTTCCGCCCAGATGGCGCTTGAGCGCCGTCTCGATACGATCGCGCAAAACGTCGCCAATCTCGGAACCGTCGGCTACCGCGCCGACGAGATCGCGTTTCAGACGGTTCTGTCGAACACCAGCGACGGCTCGACGGCCTTCGCTTCCGCCGGCGACACCTATATCTCGCGCCGCGCCGGTGCTCTTACGGCGACCGACAACAAGCTCGACATCGCCATCCAGGGCGACGGCTGGTTCGCCATGCAGACGCCGGCCGGCGTCGCCTATACGCGCGACGGCCGCCTGCAGATGACGTCAGGCCGGCGACCTGACGACGGTTGACGGCTACCCGATCCTCGACGTCGGCCGCGCGCCGATCAGTATCGACCCGAACGCCGGGCCGCCGCTCATCGCCCGCGACGGCATGATCACCCAGAACGGCCAGCAGGTCGGCGCGGTCGGTCTCTTCAGCATCGACCCGAACACGAAGCTCGACCGGTTCGAGAATTCCGGCGTCATCCCGCGCGGCCAGGCCACCGAGATCCTGGATTTCGGCAATAACGGCGTCGTGCAGGGCTTCGTCGAGGAAGCGAACGTCAATCCGGTCATGGAGATGAACCGGCTGATCGCGGTGTCGCGCGCATTCGACGCGCGCGAGCTCCATGATCACCAGTTCCGACACCACCACTGACGACGCGATCAAGACCCTGGGCGGAACCGCATAGGCCAATCCCCGGCGCACGCTTTCGAAGCGCCGCCCCGCCCGTGAACCTCGCGCAGAGCCGCTCCGGATGACCGCTCTCGACACCATGCGACGCAACGTTGCCCTGGCCCGCCGGAACGTCGCGACGGTGCGCGTCGGCGGCGTCGTGACCGAGGTAGCGCCGTCGCTCTATCGCGTCGCGGGGCTGTCGCGGTTCGTCAATCTCGGCGACATGGTGGCGCTTTCGGCCGGCGCCGCAATCGCATCTGGGCGAGGTCGTGCGCATCGACGACGCGGCGGTGACCGTGAAGCCGCTTCGATGTCGGCGATCGCCGGCGGGATCGGCATGCTCGCCTACCGTCAGGGCCCGCTCACGCTCTCTCCCGACGCGAGCTGGAAGGGGCGCGTCATCGACGCGCTCGGCCGCCCGCTCGACGGCGCCGGGCCGCTTGCCTGCGGCCCGACGGAGCGTGTCGGTCGATCGCGCAGCCGCCGACGGCGATGCAGCGCCAGCGCGTCAAGCGAGCCGATCAAGACCGGCGTGCGCGTGATCGACGTCTTCACGCCGATCTGCGCTGGCCAGCGCATCGGCGTCTTCGCCGGCTCCGGCGTCGGCAAATCGACGCTGCTTGCCATGCTCGCCGCGCGCCAAAGGCTTCGACACCGTCGTCTTCGCGCTTGTCGGCGAGCGCGGCCGCGAGGTGCGCGAGTTCCTGGAGGAGACGCTCGGCGAGCGTCACGAAGCATGCCGTCGCCGTGGTCTCGACCGGCGACGAGAGCGCCGCCGATGCGGCGGCTCGCGCCGAAGACCGCGATGAGCGATCGCCGAGTATTTCCGCGACCGCGGCGAGTCGGTGCTCCTCATCGTGGATTTCGTCACCCGCTTCGCGCATGCCGCGCGCGACGTGGCGCTCGCGGCCGGCGAGCCGGCCGTCGCCCGCGGCTATGCGCCGAGCGTCTTCAGCGACCTGCCGCGACTGCTCGAGCGCGCGGGGCCCGGTGCGGGCGCGCGGCTCGATCACCGGCATCTTCGCGGTGCTCGTCGATGGCGACGACCACAACGATCCGGTCGCCGACTCAATCCGCGGCATCCTCGACGGCCACATCGTGCTCGACCGCGCGATCGCCGACCAGGGCCGCTACCCGGCCGTCAACGTGCTCTCCTCCGTTTCGCGCCTGGCCGAACATGCCTGGACGCCCGAGGAGCGCGCGCTGGTCTTGAAGCTCCGCGCCATGATCGCCCGCTTCGAGGATACGCGTGACCTGCGGCTGATGGGCGGATACCAGGCGGGACAGGACCCCGAACTCGACAAGGCGATCACCTTCGTCCCCAAGATCTATCAGGCAATGGCGCAACGCCCCGACGCGGCGTGCGACGACGCCTTCAAGGAGCTCGCACAGAGCATGCAGAGCTGATTTGGCGCGCCCCCGGCCGCGCGGCGCAAGGCGCGGCTTATGGCGCACCGCAGGAATCAAACCTTTGACCTCTGCCTTGGAGGCACAGGGTTGGCGGCAAGCGGCCGTTCTACCCTCAACCGTATGAGCTTGGCAGTGCCTTCAAGACCCTGAGGGTCGTCCGTTCAAGATCCATGCGAAGAAACTCGATCGCGGCGTCCCACCGCTTTTCGACGACGTAATCGAGCAGCTCGCGCTCTTCGGCGGCCCAATGGACACCGACGCCGATCTGCGCCCAGTTCGGCATCAGATAGCGGTCGAGATGGCGATGCTGGGCTTCGATGGCGGCGAGAAGCCGCGGCCTGCCCGCGCGCTTGTAGAGCGACCGGTGGAAGGCCCAATGCTTGGCCATGAACGCCGTCGGCTCGTCGTCGGTGCGCGCCACGTCGAGAATCGCCCGGGTCTCGGCAATGTCGTCTGCGGTCAGCCGCGTCGCGGACAACTTCAGCGCGGCGGGCTCGAGCAGGGCCCGAAGCTCCATGATGTCGATGAAATCGTCGGCGCGTAGCCGCGCAACGACGATCGTCTTCAGCCCCTCATGAACCGCAAGCCCCTCGCCCAAGAGCCGCTTGATGGCGTCCCGCACAGGCATGGAGCTCAAGCCGAACTCCGTCGCGAGCTCGCGCTGGACAAGCCGTCGCTCCCGGCTCGAGGTGGCCCGTCAGGATCATCTGGCGCAACTGATCCGCGACCTCCTCCGAGGCACTGACGGGCTGCGGCGACAGCGCCTCGTTGACGGACTTGCGTTTCTTTTGATATTCCATATGAGTCATTTTGATATACCAAACGGGCCGTTTGTGATGAAGATACCTTGGTCGCGGCTCCACGTCATCCCAAAACCCCGATGACGTCGCGGGCCGAGCTTCTCGCACGTTATCCAGAGCTCGCCGATCCCAAGGCGCAGCCCCGCTTCACCGGCATCCCCACTTTCATGCGGACGCCTCTGGTCGACGATTTCTCCGCTATCGACATCGCCCTCGTGGGCATTCCTTTCGATGGCGGTGTCACGCACCGTTCCGGTGCGCGCCTTGGGCCGCGCGAAGTGCGCATCCAGTCGACCATGATGCGGCTCTACAATCAGAGCACCGGCGTCGCGCCGTTTGAGCTGGCGCGAGTTGGAGACGTCGGCGACGCCTGGCCGGTCAATCCGTTCGAACTGACGGCGGCGCATGCCGAGATCACGGATTTCTTCCGCACAATCGTCGAGGCGGGTGTTGTTCCACTTTCGGTCGGCGGCGATCATTCGGTGTCGTTGCCGATCCTGCGGGCGGTTGCGAAATCCCGCCCGCTCGCCCTCATCCAATTCGACGCGCATGCCGATACCGGCGGCGACTATCTCGGTTCGAAATATCACCACGGATCGTCGTTCAGCGCCGCCGTCGAGGAAGGGCTGATCGATCCTGAGCGCTCGGTTCAGATCGGCATCCGCGGCGGCACGGTGGTTCGCGATCTGTGGAAATTCAGCTTCGACCACGGCATGCGTGTCGTCATGATGGACGAACTCGACCGCGTCGGCGTCGAGAAGATCATGACGGAAGCGCGCGAGGTCGTCGGCGACGGGCCGGCCTATGTGACCTTCGATATCGACGTCGTCGACCCGGCTTTCGCGCCGGGTACCGGCACGCCAGAGATCGGCGGCATCACCAGCCTGCAGGCGCTGCAGCTCGTGCGCGCGCTGCGCGGACTGGACGTTGTTGGCGCTGACATCGTGGAGATTGCCCCGGCCTTCGATCCGATCGGCAGTACCGGCCTTATCGGCGCAACGATGATGTTCGAGCTGCTTTGCATCCTCGCCGAGGCGTTGCAGCACCGACGGACGATCGGCGCATGAACAGCCACGTCGCCGAGACTCTCAGTTCGCGCGCGTGGTCGGAGCGCGCGTCGCGCGTCCTGGTCGATGGCGGCAGCTCCGCTTCGCGCGGGCCGCTCGTCTTCGAACCCTATCCGCCCTGCATGGCGCGCGGCGACGGCGCCCGCCTCTTCGATGTCGACGGGCGCGCCTATATCGACTGGATGATGTCCTTCGGCGCGTTGTCGCTCGGACATGCGCATCCCGTGGTTGTCGCCGCGGCACAGCAGGCCATCGCCACCGGCGTCCATTTCGCCGCCGCCACGCCGGTCGAGGTCGAGCTTGCCGAGCTGATCTGCAGCCTCGTTCCAACAGCGGAAAAGGTCCGCTTCTGCAACAGCGGAACGGAAGTCGTGATGGCCGGCATCCGCCTGGCACGCGGCGTGACCGGCCGTCGCAAGGTGTTGAAGTTCGAGGGGCACTATCACGGCTGGTCGGATGCGATGCTGGTCTCCACCAACCCGCAGAAGCCGACCGCCCTCGGGCATCCGAACGACGCCGTCGCGATCGTCGATAGTTCCGGGATCCCCCGGGGTGCGGTCGAAGACACGATTGTCGTGCCATGGAACGACATCGACCTCTTGACGCGGATGATGCGCGACCGTGGGCGCGAGATCGCCTGCGTCATCACCGAGGGCGTCATGGCCAATGTCGGCGTGATTCCGCCGACTGAAGGCTATCTACAAGCGGTCGAGCGCCTCTGCCGCGAGCATGACGCGCTGTTCTTCCTCGATGAGACGGTGACCGGCTTCCGCCTCGCGCCGGGGGGCTGCGCAGAGCTCTACGGCCTGGCGCCGGATCTGGTCAGCTTCGGTAAGGCGCTTGGGCAGGGCTTCCCCTTCGCAGCTCTCTGCGGTCGCGCGGAAATCCTCGACGGCCTGACATGGGGACGAGTGATGCATTTCGGGACGTCGAATGCCTGCCGGTCACTGGCGATCGTGGCTCTCGCAGCGCTGCGCTATCTGAGCGAGAACAACAACGAAGGCTTTCGGCAGATCGATCGGCGCGGCAGCTCGCTTGCCGACCGGATCCGCATCGTGCTCGGCGAACAGCACAAGCATGCTGCGGTTTGCCAGAACGTCGGCTCGATCCTCCAGATCTTCTTCACGGAGGCGCCGGCCATCTCGTCGTTTCGCGAGTTCTGCGCGCATGTGGACGGCGCCAAGTTCACGCGCTTCGCCAACCTCCTGCGCAGCGAGGGAATCTACATCAGCCCAAGCAGTACCCTGCACAGCGTTGCCTCCATCGCCCACTCCGAAGACGACGAGGAGCGGACGATTAGTGCCATCGCGAAGACCCTCGAACGCCTGAATTGAGCGTCGAAGGGAAGGAGCACGATCGATGCACCTGTCAGTCGCGCCCCCCACACAACGGCCCGCCGATGCGGTGACAGACCGACCCGGCGAAGTCGTGCGGCTCACCGACATCCACAAGAGCTATGGCAAGGCCGAGGTTCTGAAGGGGGTCTCGCTCGTCGCGCATGAGGGGGATGTGATTGCGTTGATCGGAGCGAGCGGCGCCGGCAAGAGTACGCTTCTGCGCTGCATAAACTTTCTCGAGGTTCCAGACCGCGGCAAGGTCTCGATCAGCGGCGAGGACGTGCGCTTCAAGGCGTCGTCCGCCGGCCGGCTCGCGCTTGCCGACCAGAGGCAAGCGCAGCGCCTGCGCGCCCAGCTCGGCATGGTGTTCCAGACCTTCAATCTCTGGGCCCACAAGACCGTGCTTGAGAACGTCATCGAAGCGCCGGTGCATGTGCTGAAGGAGCCGACGGCGGAAGCGATCGAGCGGGCGCACGCTTTGCTCAACAAGGTCGGGCTCTACGACAAGCGCGACAGCTATCCGGCCTTTCTCTCGGGCGGCCAGCAGCAGCGTGCGGCGATCGCCCGCGCGCTCGCGATCCAGCCGCGCGTGATGCTGTTCGACGAGCCGACATCGGCGCTCGACCCGGAGCTTGTCGGCGAGGTCCTGCGTGTCGTGCGCGACCTTGCCGCGGAGGGGCGCAGCATGATCGTCGTCACCCACGAAATGGCCTTTGCCCGCGACGTCGCCGATCGCGTCGTCTTCCTCCATGACGGCCTCGTGGAGGAGGAGGGATCGCCGACAAAGGTCTTCGATGCGCCGGACAGCGCGCGGTGCCGTCAATTCGTCAACGCGCGCGGCCGGCATTGAATGCGGCGGGAGAAGACGTCCGACCAACGGGGTCCGAACGAAGATCCGGGGGCGAGCAGGCAAGAGTGGAAGCAAGCTTGAAGGGGACTTCACCATGGCATTCATCAGGAACTCTCGGCGGCAGCGATCGTGATTGTCGCCTCCTTCGCAACGGCCGGGGCAGCGCCGCTGAAATTCAGCGTCTCCTCGGAACCCTATCCGCCCTTCTTCTCCAAGAATGCATCGGGCGAATGGGAAGGCTTCGAGATCGATCTCGCCAAGGCGGTGTGCGCCGCCGCCAAGCTCGACTGCGTGATCACCGACGTGCCCTGGGACGGCATCATTCCCGCCCTCCTCGCCAAGAAGATCGACGTGATCTTCGCCTCGATGGTCATCACGGAGGAGCGCGCGAAGACGATCGCCTTCTCCATACCCTACTACAACACGCCGCCCGCCTGGGTCGGTGAGAAGGGCGTGGACTTCACGCTTACGCCGGAGGGCCTGAAGGACAAGACGATCGGCGTGCAGGTCGGGACAATCCACCTCGACTACGTCAATAAATACTACGTGCCGGTCGGCGCGACGGTGAAGACCTATCAGACCCAGGACGAGGCGAACTCCGACGTCGCCGCCGGGCGGATCGACTTGACGCTGGCGGACTCAGCGGCCGAGGACGGGTTCCTGGCGTCCGACGCCGGCCGGTGCTGCGAGACCAAGGGCTTCGCCGACAAAAGCGATCCGATCTTCGGCGAAGGCATCGGCGCGGGCGTTCGCAAGGAGGACACCGACCTTAAGGCCAAGATCGACGCCGGCATTCGCGCCGTCTATAAAGACGGGACCTACGCCACGTTGGAGAAGAAGTACTTCCCTTACGACATTGGCACGCCGCCCAAGGATTGAGCGCATCGGCGCTTACCGGCGCCGCCGCCCGGATGCGCGGCGGCGGCGCATCAGCTTGTCACAGTCAGGAGGTAGGGGATCAGCGATCTGGCCGGTCTTCTGAGCTGGGGCGATACCGGGTGGGGAGACGATCTCGCGCGCGGTGTCGCTGTCACGCTGCAAATTTCGGCCGGCGCATTTGCCACGGGGCTCGTCATAGGCGGGCTGGTGGCGTGGACCAAGATTCACGGGGCCCCTTGGGCGAGAGCACTCGCCTTTGGCTATTCGACGATCTGCCGTGCGGTTCCCGACCTCCTCCTGATCCTGCTCCTCTTTTATGCCGGACAGTCGGCGCTGAACTCGCTGCTCGCGCTGGTCGGCGTCAGCGACATCAGCGTCTCGGGCTTTGCCGCCGCGATCGTCGTGCTCGGCCTAGTACAGGGCGCCTATGCCTCGGAGATTCTGCGCGGAGCGATCCTGGCGATTCCGAAGGGCCAGATCGAAGCCGCGCATGCTTTCGGCATTCAGGGCTTCGCGCTTTTTCGCCGGATCACCCTGCCGCTGATCGTCCCCCTGGCGCTCGGCGGCCTCTCCAATTTGTGGATGGCGATCCTCAAGGATTCCGTTCTGGTCAGCGTCGTTGGAACGAACGAGTTGCTCTTCACGGCGATGCAGGCCGGTGGATCGACGAAGGACTATTTCACGTTCTACCTCGCCGCGGCGGCAATCTTCTACGGGATCACGCTCGTATCGAATGCCGGCCTCAGACTGATCGAGGCACGCGTGCGGCGCTGGATGCCGAACGTCGCATGACCTTCGCCTGGCTCGACACCTATGGTCACTACTTCGTCGAAGGTGTCGTCACCACCTTCTGGCTCCTGGTCCTCTCCTGGACATTCGGCTTCACGCTTGCCGTCCTGGTCGGCCTCGGGTCGGTCGCGCGAAGCGCTCTGCCGCGCCGGCTCTGCCGCGCCTTCTCCTCGGTGATCCGCGGGACCCCACTGCTGGTCCAGATCTTCCTCCTTTACTACGGCCTCGGCGGCGTATTCGCTGCAACTCCGGCAATCCGCCACAGCGCCCTTTGGCCTTTCATCCGTTCGATCGACGCCTTCTGGTACGTCGTCCTCGCGCTGACGCTCTCGACCGGAGCCTATGTCGGCGAGGTCGTGCGCGGCGCCCTGCTCGCGGTGCCGCGCGGCGAAATCGAGGCGGCGCGCGCTTTCGGCTTTCGCGGGCTGGGGCTGCTGCTGCGCATCTGGCTGCCGCGCGCTCTGCAATCGATGCTCCCGACGCTCGCCGGCGAGACCGTCCTCCTCCTGAAGGCGACAGCTCTTGCTTCGACGGTCACCGTCCTCGACCTCCTCGGTGCCGCGCAGCTGGTGGCGGCGCAGACCTTCCGCACCTACGAGCCGCTGTTGATCGCCGCGATCGGCTATCTTCTCGCGACCCTGGTGATCGAGGCGGCGTTTCGGGCGGTTGAAAGGCGCATCGGACGCGCTTACCGGGCCGGCGACCGATGATCCGCGCCTCGCCGAGCCTCCGAAGCTGCGATCGCGTCAATGCTCGGGCATTCGCGAGGCACAGGAGAACCTGCCCGATGACAAATTCAGAGAGTCGCCGCGCCGTCCTTTGGTCTGGTTCGGACAGAATGCCGCGAGCGACACGGGCAGACGCGCGCTCCGTTCAGGCGACCGCCGGCCGCCGCCTTGCGCTCCTTGCGCTCGTGCCCGCCCCATTCGTCCAGAGCCTCTCAGGCGTGATATCGAGCGGCAGTCGCGAGAAGCTCGTGAACAGGCCGCCGGGGCAATAAGCCGCCAATACGCTCTGGAACGACTTCTCGAGGCTGGAAAGGTGCCGGCGCGTTTGCGCGGGCAGCTCCTTGCGATCCTTCAGCCGCTCGATAAGGCCCAACGCATAGTCGAAGGCCTCGCTGGTCCGCGGCAGGCCACGTTCGCGCACGAGGAGCAGCGCGTCGGCGGCTTGTCCGATCGCCCGGACAGCCTCCTGCTCAGAGCCCGGCTGCTCCCGCAACCTTCTTTCAGCGTAGAGAATCGCCCCGTCCGCGTAGGCCGGGAACCAGTTCATCAGGTTCGTGACCCACTGGCGGGGTGTCCGCCGTCAGCACCCATGAGACAGAATTCAGCGGATTGAGGAAGGGAGGATTTCTGGCTCATCGTAGCCCTTGGAGGGAGCGAAGATGAGACAGAAGTCCGGGCCGGCGAGGGAGCCGGCTGAGCGGGTCGTGTCCGTCGGCGCGCTGCAGGACCTGGTCTATAAGGGAAGGGGGCCGGTAGTGACGAAGATCGGCAGGCGCACTTTCTTCGCCGTCAAGGATCTGGAAGCCTTTGTCGATGCCCACCGGCAAGGACTGTAGCAGCGGCCGGGATCAAGCCCGCTGCGTGTTCTGGGACTTGCTGCCGCGGCCCTTCGAAAGTTTGGCGAGTTCGTCGGCGAGGTGGTCGCTGCGCAGATTGGCATAGCGCTTGAGCGACTTCGGGTCCTTGTGGCCGGAAAGGGCCATGACCGCCGTGTCGGACCAGCCGGCCTCGATCAGCGTCGAGACGCGTTCGTGCCTTGTGTCGTGGAAGCGGAAATGCTCAAGGCCGGCCTTCGTGCGTGCGCGGTTGAACGCGAGCCGAAAGGCGTTCGGCGAGATCGGGAACACCGCGCCGTCGCCGTCGCGGGGCAGGGCCTTCAAGATCGCGATCGCCCGCGGCGACAGCGCGACGGTGTGATCGATGATCTTATCCGGGTTGCGGCTGTTCTTGACGCCGCGCAACAGGATCGTCCTGCCGGGCAGATCGACATCCTCCCATTTGAGACTAAGCAGGCTGCCCCTTCGCGCACCGGTCTCAAAACCAAGCTCGACGAATGGCCGCAGCCACGCATTGCGAGCGGACGTGCAGGCGTCCAGCAGCCGCGCAATCTCTTCTTTTGACAGCCGCACGTCGCGCTCGTCATTGACGGTGGGGCGGGCCACGTCCTCGGTGTTGACGGGGTTCACCACAAGGCCGAGCCGCCGCTTGCGGAAATCGATCACGCGTTTGAGCAGCGTCAGCTCGCGCCGCACCGTTCCCGGCGCAATCGTCTTGCCGTTGCCAAGCGGCTGCGACAGGCGGCGGTCACGGTAATGCTCGAAATGATCGGGCGTGAGGTTGGCCACCGCATGGGCGCAGAGCTCAGCCTCGTCGCGCAGGAAACGCTCAAGCCGCGAGCGCTCGGCGATGCGCGAAGCCTCGCCTGGCCGCTTGTCGGTCACCTCATTCAGATACAGCTCGATCAGCTCTTTAAGGGTGGTGCGCTGCCCAGCCGAGCGGTCCACAAAATGACCGGCCGTCATGTCGCTTTCGATGCGGTGCGCCCAGTCCTGCGCCTTCTTCCGCGTCGGGAAGGTCGCCGATTGCGGCGGCCAGCCCTTGCGGCGAATCTTCACCTGCCATTGTCCGCCAGAGCGCTTGTGAATAGTGGCCATCGGTCCGGTCCGAGATCGAAATGGCACTGTCCCATATTTGTCCCATTGTGTAAAATGCGAATGCGGGACAGTGACCCGCCGGGCTATAAACATATTATTTTCAAAGAGAAAATTGGCGCACCCGACAGGATTCGAACCTGTGACCTCTGCCTTCGGAGGGCAGCACTCTATCCAGCTGAGCTACGGGTGCTTCGCCTGCCTTGTCGGCTCTTTGGAGCTTTCGGCTCTTAACCCATAAGGTGGCGCGCCGCAATCGGGCCGCCCCCGCTCCGGGGTCGCGGACAGCCCTCAGGCGAGAACAGACGAGGGCGCGCGCGCCAGTTGGCGGAGGTGCCGGAATTGGCCGCCACAAGCGCATCCACTTCACCCTGGACGCTGAACTCCACCCGTCCGGCGGCCGAAGATTTCCCGGGCTGCGGCGAAGCTTGACGCCCGCGTCGACTGCCACGTAACCCTCACCTATTCCGGCAATAGACCGTCGCGAGCTGATCGTGGCAGGGCAAATAGGGAGCCAGAGGTGGACACGATGCATGCTTGCAAAGGTATCAGGTCGGATGGCGTCTGAATGAGCGCCTGCGTCATCGTCGGCGACAGCCTCGCCATCGGCCTCGCCCAGCAGATGCCCGAATGCCGGTTGCATGCCCGCATCGGCGCCGGCTCGGCGGCAATCGCGCGTTTTGTCGTCCACGAAAGCGCCTCGCTGGTGGTGATCTCCACTGGATCGAATGACGGTCCGGCGCGCGCGAAAGTGCTTACGCGCCTGCGGCACCGTTTCGATGCGGCGCGCCGCGTCGTCTGGATCGTGCCGGCGAACGCCGCGGCGGCGGCGGTCGTCGTGCGGGTCGCCTCGCTGCATGGTGACGCGCTGGTGCGCTTCCGCACCGGACACGACGGCATCCACCCGCGATCCTACCGCACGCTCGCCAGTGCCGTGCGCGCTGCGGAATAGGGCGACCGGGCCCAACCGAGAGCGAGGCCGATGATCCAGGTGACCGACACGATCGCGATCGACGAGAGCGAGATCTCGGAGAGCTTCGTGCGCGCCTCGGGCCCGGGCGGACAGAACGTCAACAAGGTAGCAACCGCGGTGCAGCTCCGTTTCGACGCGCGCCGCTCGCCGTCGCTGCCGGAGCCGGTGAAGGCGCGGCTTCAGAAAGCCGCCGGCGCGCGGCTCACCAAAGACGGCGTCGTCGTGATTTTCGCCGACCGCTTCCGCACGCAGGAGCGAAACCGCGCCGATGCGCTCGATCGGTTGTTCGCGCTCATCCGGCGTGCCGCGGAGGTGCCGAAGACACGCCGGCCGACCCGGCCCACCACCGCTTCCAGGGCGCGGCGGCGGCAGGCGAAGAGCGAGCGGAGCGAGATGAAGAAGATGCGCGGCCGGCCGACATTCGACGAGGGCTAGGCAGCAGCCCGCCCACGCAAGCCGTCCACGCTCAAGGCGCCCGGTCCGGCAAGGACCAGATAGAGAAAGACGAAGCAAAAGAGGATCGCCGCCTCGCCATAGTTCAGCACCGGGAAGAAACTCTGCGGCGCATGCGCGGTGAAATACGCAACCGCCATCTCCCCGGAGAGCAGGAATGCAACCGGCCGCGCAAAAAGCCCGATCAGAATAAGAACGCCGCCGAAGGTCTCCAGCACGCCGGCGAGGCCCATCAGCGAAAAGAGCGCGATCGACATCGGATGCTCGCCCGCCGGAAAGCCGAAGAGCTTCATCGTGCCGTGCTCGATAAAAAGCAGCGCCGCGATGATTCTGAGGAGCGCCAGCCCATAGGGCGCCCAGGCCGACAACGTGCGGTCCATGCCAAATACCCGATCTCGTTCCAGATGGCCCGCTCTTAGCGAAGGGCCGGTGAAAAAGGAATCATTGACGTGGGATTTCGGGAAATCGTGATCCCCGCCGGTCGTTGGTAAGCGATCTTTCTTCCCAACAGCGGCCGCAGCCTACACGTCGAGATTTGCCACCGACAGCGCGTTCGCCTGGATGAACTCGCGGCGCGGCTCCACCTCGTCGCCCATCAGCCGGGTGAAGATGTCGTTGGCCTCGTCGGCTTCGCGGATCTTGACCTGCATCAGCGAGCGGACGTTCGGGTCGAGCGTCGTTGTCCAGAGCTGCTCGGGGTTCATTTCGCCCAGGCCCTTGTAGCGCTGCATGGTGAGGCCCTTCCTGCCGGCGGCGAAGATCGCCTCGAGCAGATCGCGCGGACCGTGCACCGGCGTCTCGGCATCCTTGCGGCGAAGCATCGCTGTGCGGAGATAGACCTCCTGCAGCTTCGCCGCATGCTGATCCAGCCGCCGCGCGTCCGCCGAATGGAGAAGTGCTGCATCGATCGACTGCACCTCCGCCACGCCGCGCACTGTGCGCTCGAAGGTCAACCCCGTCTGCTCGTCGAATTTCCCCACCCAGCCGCGTTCCGTCGCGTCCGAGAGGATGTCGAGGCGGCGGGCGATATAGGCGGCGGCTTCCTCCCCGCGCCCGTCATTCGTCAGGAGCTCGGGATTCAGCGCGCCGGCGATCGCCGCCTGTTCGACGACACCGCGGTCGTAGCGCGAATGCAGGCTGTCGAGGAGCTGGCGGACCTGCTGCGCCTCCTCGATGATGGCGCGGAGATCGGACCCGGCGCGCTCTTCACCGGAGGCGAGCGTCAGCACGGATTCCTCCTGCCCGCCGGCGATCAGATAGTCTTCGAGCGCCCGTTCGTCCTTCAGGTATTGTTCGGACTTGCCGCGCACGACCTTGTAGAGCGGCGGCCGGGCGATGAAGAGATGCCCCTGCTCCACAAGCTCGCGCATCTGCCGATAGAAGAACGTCAGGAGCAGCGTGCGGATATGCGCGCCGTCGACGTCGGCGTCGGTCATGATGATGATCTTGTGATAGCGGAGCTTCGAGAGATCGAACTCATCGGGACCGATACTGGTGCCGAGCGCCAGGATCAGCGTGCCGATCTGTTCCGACGAGAGCATCTTGTCGAAGCGCGCGCGCTCGACGTTCAGGATCTTGCCGCGCAGCGGCAGCACAGCCTGGTAGGCGCGGTTACGCCCCTGCTTGGCGGAGCCACCAGCCGAATCGCCCTCGACGATGAATATCTCCGAGAGCGCCGGGTCGCGCTCCTGGCAGTCGGCGAGCTTGCCCGGCAGCGACGCCATGTCGAGCGCGCCTTTGCGGCGCGTCAGTTCGCGCGCCTTGCGCGCCGCCTCGCGCGCGGCGGCCGCCTCGACCACCTTGCCGACGATCTGCCTCGCCTCGGCCGGATGCTCCTCGAACCATGCGCCGAGCTCTTCGTTGACGACGCTTTCGATTACCGGCCTGACTTCCGAGGAGACAAGCTTGTCCTTGGTCTGCGAGGAGAATTTCGGATCGGGAAGCTTGACGGAGAGGACGCAGGTCATGCCCTCGCGGCAGTCCTCGCCGGTCACGTCGATCTTCTCGCGCTTGGCGATGCCGGACCTTTCGGCGTAGCCGGCGACCTGGCGCGTCAGCGCGGCACGAAAGCCGGCGAGGTGCGTGCCGCCATCGCGCTGCGGGATGTTGTTGGTGAAGAGCAGCATGTTCTCGTGGTAGGAATCGTTCCACCAGAGCGCCACCTCGACCATGATCGAATCGCGCTCGGCGCGAAGCGTGATCGGCACGCCGATCAGCGGCTTCTTGGCGCGGTCGAGAAAGCGCACAAAGGCCTCGAGCCCACCCTCATAATGAAGCTCTTCGCTTTTCTCGTCAGTCCCTCGCCGGTCGACGAGCTTGATGCGCACGCCGGAGTTCAGGAACGCCAGCTCGCGCAGCCGGTGCTCAAGCGTCGCGTAGTCGAAGTCGGTCATGGTGAAAGTCTTGGGCGAGGCGAGGAACGTCACCTCGGTGCCCGTCATCCCGTCAGACGTGCCGGTGACCGCAAGCGGCGCATCGGGTTCGCCGCCGGTGAACGACATCTCATGTACCTTGCCGGCGCTCCAGATCCTGAGCTTCAGCCACGAGGAGAGCGCGTTGACGACGGAGACGCCGACGCCGTGCAGGCCGCCGGAGACCTTGTAGGAGTTCTGGTCGAATTTTCCGCCGGCGTGGAGCTGGGTCATGATGACCTCGGCCGCGGAGACGCCCTCGCCTTTGTGAATGCCAGTCGGGATGCCGCGACCGTTGTCGAAGACGGTGACCGAGCCGTCGGCGTTCAGCGTCACCTCGACTACGCTCGCATGGCCGGCGAGCACCTCGTCGATGGCGTTGTCCACCACCTCGTAGACCATGTGGTGGAGGCCGGAACCGTCGTCGGTGTCGCCGATATACATGCCCGGACGCTTGCGAACCGCATCGAGGCCTTTCAGGACCTTGATCGATTCCGCACCGTATTCGGGCTCGGGCAGGGCGCCGGCGAGGGCGCCTTCGGGGGTCGATTCCATCATGGCGAATCAGAGAATTTCCGTGCTGCTGGGGCCGCTTATAGATGGTGATGGAGAGGCTGGAAATGAAGCCGCGGCGCTTTCCGCAGCGGCATTTTTTCATGCCAAAAAATTAAGGCTTTTCAGCGACTTGCGATGGCGACTGCCGCTCCAGCCAGGAGCACTCCCGAACCGCGGTTGATAAGCCGCATGGCGCGCGGGCTGCGGAGCAGCCTGCGGGCGCGCGACGCCATCAGGACGTAGCTGCCGTCAACCGCCGTCACGACCAGGAAAGTGACCGCGACGAGCTCCAGATAGCCGGCGGCTGAAACGCTCTTGAGACTGATTAGATTGGGGAGCAGCGCGAGGTAGAAGACCATGACCTTAGGATTGCCGAGCATGACGGAAAGCGCGGCAAGAAAGAGCCGGAACGGCCGCTCCGCCTTCGGCGTCTCGATTTCCGTTGGCGCGGCTGGAGCCCGCCAGTGGCGGACGGCGAGGTAGAGGAGATAGGCTGCGCCCAGATATTTCAGCGCCACGAACAGCCAGGCGAAGGTGCTGACGATGACGGCAAGGCCGAGCACCGCGCAGGTCAGCCAGAAGATATCGCCGAGCGCAAGGCCGAGCATATAGGCAAGCGCGCCGGCGGTTCCGCGCGCAAGCACGCGTGCGACGAGCGCCGCGATCGCCGGCCCGGGCGAGGCCGCCGCAACCAGAAGCGCCAACGCGAAGACGATGAGGGCAGTCGGATCCATTTCGGCGTTCTTTCTCCGCTCACCCTAGCGGCAGGAGGCTTGCGTCCGCCACCCGAAAGCGAGCGGCATTTTCGGGCAGGCCCTCAAAGAGCGCGGGATCGGTGCCGGTCAGAAAGCTCTGGCAGCCGAGCCCGCAGAGCTTCTCGAAGAGCGCCGCACGTCTGCCCTGGTCGAGATGCGCGGTGACCTCGTCGAGCAGGAGCAGCGGCGGCATGCCGGTCGTCTCGCCGACCAGCGCTGCGTGGGCAAGGATCAGGCCGATCAGAAGCGCCTTCTGCTCGCCGGTTGAAGAGAGCGCCGCCGGCATCTCTTTTTCCGCGAAGACGACGTCGAGGTCGCTTCGATGCGGCCCTTCGAGCGTGCGGCCGGCGGCGCGATCGGCACTGCGGCTTGCGGCGAGCGTGCCGCGATACCAAAGCTCCGCCTCCGTCGCGCTTTTGTCGGCGATCGCGCGATCGAAATCGCCGGCAAGCCGGATGCGCCCGGCCGGAAACTGCGACGCGTCCGCCTCGCGCGCTTCGGTGCGGGCGGAAAGAAGCGCCGCGGTCTCGGCACGCGCCAGCGCCACCGCGACCGCGCGTTCGGCAAGCTCGGCCTCGACCGCATCGAGCCAGGTGGTCGACGCATTCTCTTCAAGCAGGCGGTTCCGCTGCGTCAGCAGGCGGTCGAGATCGCGCGTGCGCCGCCCATGCGTTGCATCGATCGTCAGCACCAGCCGATCGAGGAAGCGGCGGCGCTCCCCGGCCGAGCCGGTGAAGAGCCCGTCCATCGCCGGCGTCAGCCAGAGCACGCGGCAATAATCGAGGAGAGCATCGGCGCCCGATGCCGGCGCGCCGTTGATCCTGACAACCCGGCTGCGACTTTCGCGCGACGCAGCCTCGACAAGGCCGGTGCCGAGGCGCGTCTCCTCGCCGTTCCGCCGCAAGGTCGCGGCGACCGCCCAGCCGCCCGGCCCGGGCGCGCCCGAGCGGGTGATCTCGTCGAAGGGCGCGCGGCGAAGGCCGCGCCCGGGCGTCAGCAGCGAAATCGCCTCAAGCAGGTTGGTCTTGCCGACGCCGTTTTCTCCCGTCAGCGCCACAAGCTGCGCATCGAAGGCGACCGAAAGCGCCGCATAGTTGCGGAAATCGGTCAGCGCCAGCGCGGCAAGCGTCACGCGCTCGGACGCCGGCAAGGGCGCGCCTGTGGGTCTGGTCGTCGATTCCGGCACGCCGCCTTTAGAGGCGAGGTCGCGACCGCGCGCAAGCGTGCGGCTAAACCCGCATCGGCATCAGCACGTAGAGTGCGTCGGCGTCGCCCTTGTCCTGGATCAGGGTCGGCGAGCCGGGATCGGCCAGGTGGAAGACCGCCTCGTCGCTGGTCAGCTGGTCGGCAATGTCGAGCAGGTATTTGGAATTGAAGCCGATATCGAGCGGGTCCGCCTCATAGGCGACGGCGAGCTCGTCGGTGGCGCTGCCGGAATCCGGATTGTTCACGGCAAGCACCATCTTGTCGTCTGAAAGCGACAGCTTCACGGCGCGGCCGCGATCGGCGGAGATGGTGGAGACGCGGTCGACGGCGCCCTTGAAGGCCGCCTTGTCGAGGGTCAGCACCTTGTCGTTCGCCTTCGGGATCACCCGCTCGTAGTCGGGGAAGGTGCCGTCGATCAGCTTCGAGGTCAGGACCAGGTCGCCGATCTCAAGGCGGATCTTGGTGTCGGAGAGGCCGACCGAGACTTCGCCAGACGCGTCTTCGAGGAGCTTCTGGATCTCGCCGACCGTCTTTCGCGGCACGATCACGCCGGGCATGCCGGCGCTCCCCTTCGGCGCATCCACCTCGGCCTTGGCGAGACGGTGACCGTCGGTCGCGACCGCGCGCAGCTTCGCCTTGGCGCCTTCGCCGACCACGTGGAAATAGATGCCGTTCAGATAATAGCGCGTCTCCTCGGTCGAGATCGCGAACTGTGTGCGGTCGATCAGCCGCTTCAGCATCTCGCCGGGAAGCGTGAAGGAGACTGGAAGCTCGCCGGCATTCAAATCCGGGAAGTCGGAATCGGGCAGCATCTGCAGCGCGAAGCGGGCACGGCCGGCCTTGAGCGCCATGGTCTGCCCGGATTCCGTGTCGAGCGCGATCTCCGCACCGTCGGGAAGCTTGCGCACGATGTCATAGAGCATGTGCGCTGGGACAGTGCTCGCGCCCGCCTGCTCGACGGAGGCCGGCACGCGGTCGACGATCTCCATGTCGAGGTCGGTCGCCTTCAGCGACAGTTCGTTGCCGTCGGCGCGGATCAGCACGTTGGCAAGAATGGGGATGGTGTTGCGCCGTTCGACGACGCGATGGACGTGGTTCAGCGCCTTTAGGAGGTTCGCCCGTTCGATTGTGACGCGCATGATTTCTTATCCGTGGGAATTGGCCGAATCCGGCCGCCTGGGCCGATACCGGCATTCGCGAACTTCACCCGACACAGGCCGAAAGACAAGACCGGAAGGAGCCATACGCGCTAGCCAGGGAGGCGGGCCACAGGCTCCTTCCGGCGCTTGTGGCGCCGCCGACGGCCCGTCTGGCGCGGCGATGGCGGCGGCACCAAGTTGGCCCTCTCAGTCCTGGATCAGGCGCCTCAGAAGCTCGATTTCCTGCGCCAATGCCTCGTCGGCGGCGGCAAGCTCCTCCACTTTCCTGACCGCATGCAGAACCGTTGTATGGTCACGCCCGCCGAACCGCTTGCCGATTTCCGGGAAGGAGCGCGGCGTCATGGTCTTGGCCAGGTACATTGCGATCTGCCGCGGCCGCACGATGGCGCGCGTGCGTCGCGCCGACAAAAGGTCGTGCTTCGACACGTTAAAGTGGCTGGCGACAACCTTCTGGATGTCCTCGATCCGGATGCGGCGCGGCTCGCGCACGCCGACGAGGTCGGCGATCGCCATCTCGGCGATCTCCATCGTCATCGGCGAGTCGGAGAACTCGGCCCGGCAGACAAGCCGGTTCAACGCGCCGTCGAGGTCGCGGCCGTTGCTGGCGACGACCTGCGCCACGTAGTCGAGCACGAAATCCGGGATATTGAGGCTCGGATTGCGTTCGCAGGCGGCGGTGACGCGGCTCTCCAAAATCTTGCGGCGCATCACAAGATCGGGCTGTGCCATGCCGACCACGACGCCACCCTTCATGCGCGAGCGCACGCGCTCGTCGACGCCGTCAAGCTCGGCCGGCGGGCGGTCCGCCGCCACGACCACCTGCTTCCCACTGTCGAGCAGCTGGTTCAGGATGTGGCAGAATTCCTGCTGCACCGCACGCCCGGTCAGGAACTGCATGTCGTCCATGAGCAGGACATCTGTTTGAAGAAGCTGCTCCTTGAAGTCGATCGCCGAGCGATCGCGGAGCGCTCCGACGAACTGCACGGTGAAGCGCTCGATCGTCAGGTAGCGCACGCGGCGCCTCGGATCGAGGGCACGCGCCTGATGCGCGATCGCATGCAGGAGATGCGTCTTGCCGAGGCCGACGCCGGCATGGATGTAGAGGGGGTTGTAGGCCGGGGCGCTGCCTTCCGGAGCACCCGCCACGGCGCGTGCGGCGCGGCAGGCAACGTCGTTAGAGCGGCCCTCGCAGAAGGTCGCGAAGGTGAGCCGCGGATCGAGCGGCGAGCCGGCGAAACGATCGCCGCCGTGCTCGACTGCGGGTGTCGGCACGGGCTTGCTTTGAGCGCTCGCCACCGCTTCCTCGGCGACCGCCCGAAGCACCGTGCGGCGCAGGACGTCAATGCGGCGGACTCCTTCATCCTCCTCGCGCCAGAGCGCAAGCATACGGTCGCCGTAGTGCGATTTGATCCAGCCCTTAAGGAAGACCGTCGGCACCGACAGCCGGACGACGCCGCCCGCGACGCCTTCTAAATCCACCCTCGCAAACCACGAACTAAAGACATCCTCACCCAATTCGGCGCGCAGCCGGCGCCGGACACGGTCCCAGATTCCGGCCGCCTCCCGCAGGCCGGGCGCTTCGTCAAGTTTCGGGTCTTTTCGGTTTGGTTCTCGTGCCGCACCCGCAGACATTCAATGCCTCCAAATGAATTAGCGTTGAGTTCATTCTCACCCAACAAACGCATCACGACTGGACCCACGGCAGGCCTGCCGCCTTCCAGCCGTCTACTGTTCCTCTGTGTCCGGATTTGTCGCGCGGCCCCTCGAAGCCGCCGGCGACGTTGTAGCAGCGCGTGTAGCCGGCCGCCGTGATCGCGGCCGCGGCCGATGCGCTGCGCGCACCGGAGCGGCAGATGAAGTAGAGCGGCGCATCGTTCCCGACGTCGCGTTCCTGCAAGGCCGCCTTCAGTGTCGCGACGAAATCGGGATTGACCGCGCCGGAGGGAAAGCTCTGCCACTCGATACGATAAAGAGGCGCGCCCGTCGAAGACGGGTCGGGTAGTCCGACGTAACTCCACTCCGCCGCCGTGCGCACGTCGATCAGCGCGGCGCCTTGCTCGCGCGACAACGCGTTCCACGTCTCGCGTGCGTCGACGTCGGCAAGATAGCCCTGCGCCATTCACAAAACGCTCCCGCTCTCAGCTGAACCCTGTTCAGCCGCGCCTCACGCAGATTAATTGTGATTGGCAGCTCCCCGGACAGAGAAGATGCCGTGCGCTCCTAAACAGGAACGACATGCGTTCCACGCAACGCAATACGCCGAGGAACGAAGAAGCAGACACTCACGCTTCCAAATAGGAAGCCCTGCCGAAACGCGCTACGCTGCAGGCCTCGCCCCGTTGCTCGAACCATAACAAACGACGGTGGCCAGTAAACCAGTCAAGTGGTGGCGAAGGGCGCTTGCGGTGAGCAGGTGAAGGAAGGCGTTGCGGAGGAATTAAGGCAAGTGCAAGTGACTCCAACTCAATTGCACTGAGTGCGCTCTTCGTTCACGGCGCCAATGTCACATGAATTTTTTTTTCCCGTCGCGTATTGACTCAGGCCCGCGCCGTTCGAATTCGAGGTCCCGTTTTAAGCCGCCTCATAACTCCATGCATTGCTTCGGGAATTTAGAGTCGCCAATCGGCGAACTGACTCACGCGTGCTTCCCGCACAAACGAAACCCGCGGACTCCCGTAGCGGGGCGACCCGCCCACTCCCGGTAACGCATTGTCAAACCTCGCACCTCAACGAAAAAGGCCCGGCAGAGCGGCCGGGCCTCGGTCAGCAACACAAAGCGAAATCAGGCCAGCGCTTCGACGCGATGGTTGAGGCGCGACACTTTGCGCGAAGCGGTGTTGCTGTGAATGAGGCCCTTCGCAGCCGCCTTCATGATGTGCGGCTGCGCCTCCTGCAACGCCGCGCGTGCGGCATTCTTATCACCGGCGGTGATCGCCTCTTCGACATTGCGGATGACGCTCCGCATGCGCGTGCGCGGAACCTTGTTGATGGCCGTGCGGCGCACAGCCTTGCGCGTGGCCTTCTTGGCCGAAGTCGTGTTTGCCATTTTTGATCCTAATCCTTGGCGTGCGCGATCCGGACACAGCACACCGGCTTCGCGACAGACGCGAACCGCAGCCGTCAGGCCGCGGTGAAGTCGAGCGGTTCTATAAGTGCGACCCGGAATTGCGTCAAGCAGGTGGTGGTGGCGCAGTCAACGGCCGCTGAAGCGCGGCGGACGCTTTTCGAGGAAGGCGCGCATCCCCTCCTTCTGGTCCTCGGTCGCAAAGAGCGCCTGGAAGAGGCGGCGCTCAAAGCGCAGCCCTTCCGCAAGCGTCGTCTCCTCGGCACGGTTCACGGCTTCCTTTGCCATCATTACCGCAGTCGGCGGCAACGCCGCGATCTTCGCCGCCATCCCCACCGCTTCCTCGATAAGCTCCGCCGCGGGCACGATGCGGGAGACGAGCCCGGCGCGCTCCGCCTCCTCCGCCCCGATCAGCCGGCCGGTCAGGCAGAGCTCCATCGCCTTGGCCTTGCCGATCATGCGGGTCAGCCGCTGCGTGCCGCCGGCGCCCGGAATGATGCCGAGGGTGATCTCCGGCTGGCCGAACCTGGCGGTATCGGCGGCAAGGATGATGTCGCACATCATGGCGATCTCGCAGCCGCCGCCAATCGCATAGCCCGCGACCGCGGCGATCAGCGGCTTGCGGCACGCCGCCACGCGGTCCCATTCGCGCGACCGGATCGCTTTGGTAGGCGGTGACGAGATCGGCGCCCGCCACCTCGCGCAGATCGGCGCCGGCGCAGAACGCCTTCTCCGAGCCGGTGATCACGACGGCGCCGATGCCTTGATCCTGCTCGAACTCGAAGAGCGCGGCGTTCAGGTCGGCGATCAGGCCGCGCGACAGCGCGTTCAGCGCCTGCGGCCGGTTAAGACGGATCAGGCCGACCTTGTCGCGGCGCTCGACCAGGATGTTCTCATAGGCCATCTCGTTCTCCGTTCGAATTGACGCGCTCAGCGCTGGCACACCGGACAATAGAAGGTCGAGCGTCCGGATTGAACGATGCGGCGGATCGTGCCGTCCTTGCGCGGGCAGCGTTTCCCCTCGCGGTCGTAGACGGCGAAACGGTGCTGGAAAAGGCCGAGCTCGCCATTCGCCTGGACATAGTCGCGCAAGCGACGAGCCGCCCGCCTCGATGGCATCGGCGATGACGGCGCGCACCGCCTCGACCAGCCGCGTCAGGCGCTCGGTCGGTTTGCCGTCGGCCCTGACCAGGGTCCTGCGCGGCGCGGCGCGGCGAGAGGCGCGCGCGCCACAGCGCCTCGCAGACATAGATATTGCCGAGGCCGGCGATGACCCGCTGATCGCGTCAGGATGGCCTTCAGCGGTGCCGCGCGTCCGGCAAAGCGGGGCGCCAGCGCCTCAGCCGACAACGCATTGCCGGTCGGCTCGAAGCCGAGCCCTTTCAGGAGCGGATGATCCTCAAGCTCGCGCTCCGCAATCAGCAGCATGAAGCCGAAGCGGCGCGGGTCGTTGTAGACGATGCGCGGGCCCCGCTCCAGGTGGAAGACGACGTGGTCGTGCGCCTCGTCCTTGCCGGCCGGGTAGTAGCGCGGGTCGAGACCCGCCTGCCGCTTCGTCTTCCCGCTCTCGATGCGGAACGACCCGGACATGCCGAGATGCATGAGGAGGACGCTGCGGTCGTCGAGCTCGGCCAGCAGATATTTGGCGCGGCGGCGAAGCGCCGTCACCCGCCGGCCTTTGAGCCGCGCCGCGAAGCGCTTCGGCAAGGGAAAGCGCAGATCCGGCCGCCGCTGTTCGACGCGCTCCATCACCGCACCTTCAAGCACCGGCGCAAGCCCGCGCCTGACCGTCTCCACTTCCGGAAGCTCGGGCATTTCCGCTGTCTTTCTCGAACTTTCCCGCCTTAATGGCGCGGCAAGAGGCGTTCCTTTATGCTCATGCGGAGAACAGCCATGGAACCGCCGCCGACCATGAGCGAGAGCGCACCTTTCGGCTATCAGACCGTGCCGTTGCAAGACAAGCAGGCGATGGTCGACGATGTCTTTTCCAGCGTCGCCGCGCCGCTACGACCTGATGAACGACCTGATGTCCGGCGGCATGCACCGCGTCTGGAAGGACGCGATGGTAAGCGCGCTCAATCCGCCGCGGCGCGGCAAGCCGTTCCGGCTCATCGACGTCGCCGGCGGAACCGGCGATATCGCGTTCCGCGTCGGCGGAGCGCTCGCGCGGCCACGCGGAGATCGTGGTCGCCGATATCAGCGCTCCAATGCTCGATGTCGGGCGCGCGCGCGCGGAAAAGGCGCATGCCGAGATCGCCTTCCACGAGGCCAACGCCGAAAGCCTGCCCTTTGGCGACGGGAGCTTCGACGCCTATACGATCGCCTTCGGGATCAGAAACGTGCCGCGCATCGAGGCGGCGCTGTCGGAAGCGTTTCGCGTCCTGAAGACCGGCGGACGCTTCCTGTGCCTGGAATTCTCCGAGGTCGACACGCCGATGCTCGACCGCGTCTACGAGGCTTATTCGTTCCGGGTGATCCCGCGTCATCGGGCGCACGGTCGCCGGCGATCGCGGAAGCCTACCGCTATCTGGTCGAGTCGATCCGCACTTTCCCGAACCAGGAGCGCTTCGCCGACATGATGCGCGAAGCGGGCTTTGGGCGCGTCAGCTACCGGAATTTCTCCGGCGGCATCGCCGCGCTTCATTCCGGCTGGAAGCTTTAGGGGGCGCGGTGCGCGACCTCGTTCGGCTTGTCCACGTCGGCTTCGTGCTCGCCCGCGCCGGGTTCTTCGGCTTCGTGCCGATCGAAGACCTGCCGCCGCGGGCGCAGGGCGCGTTCCGGCTTGCACGGCTTCTCGAGCGGCGCGGCCTGAGCGCGGCCGAGCGCGGCCGCAGCGTCTCCGACGCGCTGAACCGGCTCGGGCCCTCCTACATCAAGCTCGGCCAGTTCCTCGCGACGCGGCCCGATATCGTCGGCCAGGAGATGGCCGACACGCTTTCCGCCTTGAAGGACGAGCTGCCGCCGTTCCCCACGGAAGCGGCGCGCGGCGATCGTCGAGGCCTCGATCGGCCGACCGATCGAGAGCGTGTTCGAAAGCTTTTCCGATCCGGTCGCCGCCGCCTCGATCGCACAGGTGCACAAGGCGGTGCTGGAGCGTCCCGAGGGGCGGCAGGTGGTGGCGGTCAAAGTGCTCCGGCCCGGGATCAGGGGACGCTTCGCGCGCGACCTCAGAACCTTCTACGTCGGTGCGCGCTTCACCGAGCAGAACGCGCCGGAGACGCGGCGGCTCCGGCCGCTCGCGGTCGTGGAGATCCTGCAGCGAAGCGTGGCGCTGGAGATGGATCTGCGGCTCGAGGCGGCCGCCTATTCCGAGATGTCGGAGAACGTGACCGACGAGACCGACTTCCTGCTGCCGGCGGTCAACTGGGAGCTGACCGGTCGCGACGTGCTCGTCACCGAATGGGTGGAGGGGACGCGGCTCCGCGACCGCGCAGGCGCTGGTCGCTGCCGGGCACGATCCTGTGCGGATCGCCGCGGCGGTCGTGCAGATCGTTCCTCCGCCACGCGCTCCGCGACGGCTTCTTCCACGCCGACATGCACGAGGGGAACCTCTTCGTCGACAGCGAGGGACGGCTCGTCGCCGTCGATCTCGGCATCATGGGGCGTATCGGGCCGAAGGAGCAGCGCTTCCTCGCCGAGATCCTCTACGGCTTCATCCGCCGCGACTATCAGCGGATCGCCGAGGTGCATATCGAGGCGGGTTATGTGCCGCGCATCCATTCGGCGGAGGATTTTGCACAGGCGCTGCGCGCCATCGGCGAGCCGATCCACGGCCACCGGGCGAGCGAGATCTCGATGGCGAAGCTGCTTGGGCTGCTCTTCGAGGTCACGGAAATCTTCGACATGCAGACGCGGCCGGAGCTGGTGCTGCTGCAGAAGACCATGGTGGTGGTGGAGGGTGTGGCGCGGCGGCTCGATCCGGAGTTCGACATGTGGACGACCGCGGAACCGGTGGTGCGCGAATGGATCGAGAAGAACCTCGGGGTCGCCGGCCGGCTCGAGCAGGCGGGCGACGCGATCAGCGCGTTGACCAAGCTCGCCGGGCGCATCCCGGAGATCGCGCAGCGCGCCGAGCGGTTGAGCATCGACTTCGACCGCTATGCCGAGCACGGCATCCGGCTCGACGAGGCGAGCCTCGCGGGAATCGGCCAGGAGGTCGCGCGGCGCGGCCGTTCCGGGCGGATCGCGCTGTGGGTCGCGCTGGTCGTCGCCGGGGCAGCGGTCGCGGCCCTCATCCTTTCGGTGCTACGATAGAGCCATGGCCCAAGACCACGCACTCGCCGGCCGGCGCATCCTCATCGTCATCGGCGGCGGCATCGCCGCCTACAAGGTGCTGGAGCTGATCCGCCGCCTGAAGGAGCGCGACGCGTCGGTGCGCGCAGTGATGAGCCGCTCCGCCGGGCATTTCGTGACGCCGCTCTCGGTCTCGGCGATCACCGGCGAGAAGGTGCTTTCCGACCTCTTCGACCTGGAGGACGAGCACCAGGTCGGCCATATCAGGCTCGCGCGCGAGGCGGACCTCGCCGTGGTCGCGCCGGCGACCGCCGATCTTCTTGCCAGGATGGCGCACGGGCTTGCCGACGACCTCGCCTCGGCGGTGCTCGTTGCGACCGACGCCCCGATCCTCGTCGCACCGGCGATGAACCCGACCATGTGGGCGCACGCCGCGACACAGCGCAACGTTGCGCAGCTCAAGGCGGACGGCGTCCACTTCGTCGGACCGGAAGCAGGCGAGATGGCGGAGCCCGGCGAAGCGGGGACCGGGCGCATGGCCGAGCCAGCGCAGATCCTTGCCGCGGTCGAGCAACATTTCGGAGCGGGTGCGGGACCGCTCGCAGGCAAGCGTGCGATCGTCGCGTCGGGCCCGACCGAAGAGCCGATCGACCCCGTGCGCTTTATCTCCAACCGCTCTTCCGGCCGTCAGGGCCACGCCATCGCAGAGGCTCTGGCGCGCGCCGGCGCCGAGGTGACGCTGGTGTCCGGACCCGTCGCGGTGCGGCCGCCGGCGGGCGTTCGCACCGTCCCGGTCACAACGGCGCGCGAGATGCAGGCCGCGGTCGAGGCCGCGCTTCCCGCCGACATCGCGGTCATGGCGGCGGCGGTTGCCGACTGGCACGTCGCGCCGAGCGCTGAGAAGATCAAGAAGGGCACCAGTGGCCCCCCGGCGCTGAAACTTTTGGAGAATCCCGACATCCTGGCGGGACTTGCCAAGAGTCCTGAGCGGCCGAAGCTGCTGATCGGCTTCGCGGCGGAGACGAATGACGTCGTCGAGAATGCCAAGGTCAAGCTCAAGACGAAGGGCGCCGACTGGATCGTCGCGAACGACGTGTCGCCCGCGACCGGCATCATGGGCGGCACGCACAATCGCGTGCACCTCGTGAGCAAGGACGGCGTCGAGGATTGGCCGGAGCTTTCTAAGACCGAGGTCGCGGAGCGCCTCGTCAAGCGGATCGCTGCTCGTCTCAAGAGCACCGCTCACTCCTAGAATGTCCAAGCCATTCGAATTCGAGCTGAAGGTGCTCGATCCGCGGCTCCATGAATGGGGGCTTCCGACCTTCCATTCGGAGATGGCAGCGGGGATCGATCTCAGGGCCTGCATCGATGCTCCGCTTCAGCTTGAGCCGCAGGCGCCGGCGACGATGGTCTCCTCCGGCGTCGCCATCCTGATCAACCGCCCGGATGTCGTCGCGCTGGTGCTGCCCAGAAGCGGGCTTGGTGCCAGGCACGGCATCATCCTCGGCCAGGCGGTCGGCACCATCGACCCGGATTATGCGGGCCCTTGGACCATCCCGCTCGTCAACCGCAGCGCCATCGGCACGCCGCCGGTGGCGATCAATCCCGGCGACAGGATCGCGCAGGCCGTGTTCCTGCCGCTGATCCGTCCAACCTTCCGTGTGGTCGAGGACTTCTCGGTGGCGACCGCGCGCGGCGCCGGCGGCTTCGGCTCGACCGGCTGAGTGGCCCAGCTAGAGCTGCGCGGCGCTCGCCCGCGCGTCCGTGCGAATTGTGAAGAGCGCCTCCGCTTCGTCGGCAAGCAAGGTCCGGCCGAAGAGATGTCCCTGCCCCTCGTCGCAGCCTTCGCTGATCAGCGTCTCCCTTTGCGTCGCGCTCTCGATTCCTTCCGCTGTGACCTTGACGCCCAGGCCGCGCCCAAGGCCGAGCAGCGCGCGCAGGATGGCAGGGCTCTCCCCCTTCTCCGCCATGCTGTCGACGAAGGTGCGATCGATCTTGATGCGGTCGACCTTGAAGTTTCTGAGGTGGTAGAGGCTCGAATAGCCGGTTCCGAAATCTTCAAGCGCGATCTTCACGCCGGCGTCGCGGAGCGGACCGAGCGCCTCCGCGGCGCTCTTCAGGTCGCGCACCAGGGCTGCTTCGCTGATCTCGATCTCCAATCGGCCCGGAGGAAGGCCGGCTTCGCCGAGGATCGCCAGGACGCGAAGGCCGAAGCCCGGTTCCCTTAGCTGTACCGATCGAGACGTTGAACGACAGAATGGTATGGCCCGGCCAGCGGCTCGCGTCGCGGCAGGCGGCACGTAGCAAAGTGTCACTCAGCCCACGGATCAGGCCGGTCTCCTCGGCGAGCGGAATGAAGCGCTCGCGCGGCACGTCGCCGAAGAGATCGTGACGCCAATAGGGGAGCAGCTCGAAGCCGACCACTTCACCGTTCGTAAGATCCATGATCGGCTGGTAGTGCGGCACCACGTCGCCGGCGGCCACGGCGCGCCGCAGCTCGCCCTCGAGCATGGCCCGTTCGCGGAGCTGGGCGTCCATTTCCTCCTCGAAGAAATGCAGGCTCGATCCGGGCTCGGCCTTGGCGCGGTAAAGTGCAACGTCGGCCCGGCGAATGATCTCCTCGGCGGTGCTGCCGTCGCGCGGGAAAAGCGCAATCCCGATGCCGGTGCCGATATGGTGCAACGTATCGCCGGCCTGAATGGGGTCGCGCATGGCGGCAATCAGGCGAAGCGCGATGCTGGAAGCGTCTTCCGGACCGCGAAGGTGGCTGGCTATGATGCCGAACTCGTCTCCGCCGAGCCGTGAGATCTGGTCGCCCGTGCCGCGCACGACGGTCGCGAGGCGCGCTGCGACCGCGATCAGCACGACGTCGCCCGTCGGGTGGCCATAGAGGTCATTGACCGCCTTGAAGCCGTTCAGGTCGAGCATCAGAACCGCATGCGCGTGGCCGGCGCCGGGCGGCGCGGCGATGGCCTCCGCCACCGCCTTGTCGAACTGGCGCCGGTTCGGAAGGCCGGTGAGGGAATCCTGGAAGGCGAGCTCCCTCGCCTTCGCTTCGGCTGCCCGCCGCCGTGTCACTTCGCGCTGCTGGGCACGCATGCGCCGCAGCGCGACAAAGAGGAACACGCCAAGGATCGCGGCGATCAAGAATACCTCGCCGAGCTCGACCTCCTGGGCGCGGCCCTGGCTCAGGCCGACGACCCTCAGAAGGTCGTATTCTCCGCTCAGAAAAAGAAGCAGGGCTGCCGCCGCGAGAAGCACGCACATATCCCAGATCGTGAAGCGATGACGCATGATGAAACTGGTAATGCGCGTTACTGGAAGGGCCACAGCGCAACCACACCTTGAAATGAGGTCATTGCCCCCCAGTCTAAGGACGCTCTTGCCAACAAACCCTGAATCGTCAGCTTCAATCTGTGATGCTTGCCATGCAGCGCCCAGCCGCGGATAACCGTCGTTAGCAAGCGGTAAAGGGAGGCGAACATGAATGACGCGCCGAAAAAGTCGGCGACGGCCCATACACCCGGTCGCGGCCGCATCTACGATTCGATCACCGAGACGATCGGCGACACGCCGCTGGTCAGGCTCGACAAGATCGCCAAGGCCGAGGGGATCAACGCCAAGCTTCTCGCCAAGCTTGAGTTCTTCAACCCGATCGCGAGCGTCAAGGACCGCATCGGTGTTGCGATGATCGAGGCGATGGAGGCCGATGGCCGCATAAAGCCAGGCGAGACGACACTGGTCGAACCGACCTCCGGCAACACCGGTATCGCGCTTGCCTTCGCGGCGGCGGCGAAGGGCTATCGGCTGATCCTGGTCATGCCGGAGACGATGAGCATCGAGCGGCGGAAGATGCTCCGGCTGATGGGCTCCGAGCTGGTGCTGACCGAGGGCGCCAAGGGCATGAAGGGCGCGATCGCCAAGGCCGAGGAGATCCAAGCTCAGACGCCCGGCGCGGTCATCCCGCAGCAATTCGAAAATCCCGCCAACCCGGAGATCCATCGCCGCACGACGGCGGAGGAGATCTGGAACGACACCGGCGGCGACATCGACGTATTCGTCTCCGGCATCGGCACGGGCGGCACGATCACCGGCGTCGGGCAAGTACTCAAGAAGCGCAAGCCCGGCCTTCATATCGTCGCGGTCGAGCCGGCGGAGAGCCCCGTCCTTTCCGGCGGCCAGCCCGGCCCGCACAAGATCCAGGGGATCGGCGCGGGCTTCGTGCCCGGCGTGCTCGACACCAAGATCTACGACGAGGTGGTGACGGTGACGAGCGAGGAGGCCTTCACCTATGCGCGGCTCGCCGCGCGGCTTGAGGGCATCCCCGTCGGCATATCGTCGGGCGGCGCCATCGCCGCGGCGCTCAAGGTCGCGCGAAAGCCTGAGTGGGCGGGGAAGACCTTTGTCATCATCATCCCCTCCTTCGCGGAGCGCTATCTTTCAACCGCGCTCTTCGAGGGCCTCGACACGTGACGCCTCGCCGTTGAGCGCACTCACAGCCATCGGCTTCGACGCCGACGACACGCTGTGGCAGAACGAGCAGGTCTTCCGTTTCACCGAGGAGCGTTTCAAGGCGCTTCTCGCCGAACATGCCGACGGCAATCACCTCTCGGAGCGGCTGCTTCAAGCGGAACGGCAGAACGTCCTCCTCTACGGCTTCGGCATCAAAGGCTTCACGCTGTCGATGATCGAGACCGCGATCGAGGTGACGGAAGGCCGCGTGCCGGCGGCGGTGATCGGCGACATCCTGAAGGCGGGCCGCGACATGCTCGCCCATCCGGTCGAGACGCTGCCGCATGCGCGCGAGACGCTCGAAGCGCTTGCCGGTGCATATCGCATCATCCTGATCACCAAGGGCGACCTCTTCGACCAGGAGCGGAAGCTCGCGCAGTCGGGCCTGGGCGAGCTTTTTGACGCGGTCGAGATCGTGAGCGGCAAGGATGCGGCGACCTATGAGCGCATCTTCACCCGCCACGCCGACGGCCCGGCGCGCGCCATGATGGTGGGGAATTCGCTTCGCTCCGACGTTGTCCCGGCGATCGAGGCGGGGAGCTGGGGCGTCTACGTGCCACACGATCTGACCTGGGCGCTCGAACAAGTCGAGGCTCCCTCCGACGCGCCGCGCTATCGCGAGCTTCCCGACCTAGGCGCGCTGCCGGCGCTGATCGACGAGATCGGATAGGCGTATCATGGCTGACGCGCGCCCCGCATGCGCTCGCCTGCCTACTTCGTCTTCGCCTTGTATCTGCAGATATCCGCGATCACGCATTCGGGACACTTCGGTTTACGCGCCACGCAGACGTAGCGGCCATGCAGGATCAGCCAGTGATGCGCGTTGAGCTTGAAGCGGTCGGGCACGACCCTTTCGAGAAGATCGGCAACGTCGTCGGCGGTCTCGCCGGGCGCCAGCCCGGTGCGGTTCGAGACGCGGAAGATGTGGGTGTCGACGGCGATCGTCGGCTCGCCGAAGGCAACGTTCAATACGACATTCGCGGTCTTGCGGCCGACGCCTGGAAGCGCCTCCAAGGCGGGGCGGTCGCGCGGGACCACGCCGCCGTGCTTCTCGACCAGCATCTCCGAAAGCCGCATCACGTTCTTCGCCTTCATGTTGAAGAAGCCCAGCGAGCGGATCGCCTCGATAAGCCGCTTCTCGCCGAAGGCGACCATCTTCTGCGGCGTGTCGACCTTGGCGAAGAGCGGCTCGGTGGCGCGGTTGACGCCCGCGTCGGTCGCCTGCGCGGAAAGCACGACGGCAACGAGCAGCGTATAGGGATTGGTGTAGGCGAGCTCCGTTTTCGGGTCGGGGTCCTTCGCCTGAAGCCGCGAAAAGAGCTCAACGATCTCCTTCGGCGTCAGCCGCGAGCGGGCCCGCGTCGCAGGCTTCCGCTTCACTGCAGGCTTGCGTGGCTTCACCGCCTTCACCGCTTTAGTCATCTAGCGTGCCATCCTGAGCGCTTCGCGGCGCTTCAGGCTCTCCGCCGGCCAGAGCGCCTTCATGTCATAGTAAATCTCGAAGGCGGGCACGCCCTCCGGCAGCACCACCCAGGGAAGCTTGGAGCGCGTGTAGATATGGACGTCCGGCGTGACGGCGCTTGGATCGTCGAGCGTTCCGGTGCGGACGAAGAACATCACCTTGCGGCCGCCATAGTCGCTCCAAAGCGCCACCTTGCACTCGGGACAACGGAAAATCTCATGCGGCCGGCCACTGTCGGTCGGCATTGAGACGGGCACGGGCTGTCCGGAGACCAGCTCGACATTGGCGGCTTCGATCAGCGCATTCAGCACGAAGGCGCTGCCGGTCTGTCGCTGGCAGTCCCTGCAATGGCAGCAATGCACGAACATCGGTGGCGCGGCGAGCCGATAGCGCACCGCCCCGCATGAGCAGCCGCCCGCAAGGGGCAGATCCATCTTTTTCCTCCAGCATGATCTCGCGACCGGACCAAATGATTGTATATGTGGGGCGATGCATATCGCCAACTTCGACGACGCGATCTTTTCCGCAACGCTCAGACCCTACCGCTCGCTCGGGCGGCGCGGCTTTGTGCTTCTGATGGCATCGATCGCGATCCCTTGGATCATGCTGAGCATCTTCTTCTGGCAGCACGGTGCCTACCCGGTCATCGGCTTCGGCGGTCTCGATGTCCTGGCGATCTACGTGGCGTTCCGGCTCAATTATCGCGCCGCCCGCGCCCGCGAGGAGGTTGAGGTCAGCCGCGCGGCGATCATCGTCCGCAAGGTGATGGCGAACGGCCGCGCGCAGGAATTCCGCTTCAATCCGCAATGGGTGCGGCTTGAGATCGAACGGGTCGAGGATGAAGGCGTGGTCAGGATCACGCTTCGGGCACGCGACAAGCGGCTCGCCGTCGGCACCTTCCTGAACCCCGACGACCGCGAAAGCTTCGCGCGCGCCTTTGGCGCGGCGCTTGCGGCGGCGCGGACCTAGTTCAGGGCAAAAATCATGACCAGCCGGCTCTGGTATCTCGTCGCGTTCCTGGTGTTGGTGCTCGGCATTGGCGGCGCGATCTTCTTCGCCGTGTCGAGCCTCGGCGGACTGCAGGATGCGCTGCAGCGTGTGGTGGTGCCGGGCGAGAGCGTCGTCGCCCTGGACAAGGGCACCTACACGATCTTCCACGAGACCACCGGCACGCTCGATGGTGTGGTCTATAGCGCCTCCGATATTTCCGGCCTGCGGATATCGCTTCAATCGGCTGACTCGGGCGATGCCGTTCAGCTGCTCCGGCCCAGCGCCAACAGCACCTACAGCTTCGGCGGGAGTTCCGGCGTCAGCGTGTTCACGTTCGCGATCGAGACCCCCGGAGCAGTACCGGCTGCGCGCGGCCTACGACGACGGCCGCGCCGAGCCGCGCACCATCCTCTCCCTCAGCAGCGGATTCATGGGCAAGCTGTTCGGCACGATCTTCGGCATCATCGGCCTTGTCTTCGGTTCCGTCATCCTGACGGTCGTCATCGCGGTGCTGACGTTTCTCGGTCGCCGCAAGGCACGAGCGGCAGCCGGTCCGCGGGCGGCCGCGTAGGTTAGGGGTGGGGTGCAAGAAACGGGTGGCCTCGCGCAGGCCCTGGTATAGAGCGGAGGCGAAAGGATGCGACCATGGCCTTCGAAGCTCAGATGACTACGGCGGAGCCGGGTGCCTCGCGCCCCGTTCCGCGCGACGACTACCAGGTGGTCCGGGACGTGATCGAGATCGTCGCGGAGAACTGGCGTGATCAGCCGTCGCTCGAATCGATCGCCGGCCGGGTCGGCATGGAGCCGACCAGACTGCAGAAGCTCTTCACCCGCTGGGCCGGACTGTCGCCCAAGGCCTTTCTGCAGGCGCTGACGCTCAGCCATGCGCGTAAGCTCCTGGAGCAATCGGCGACCGTGCTCGACACCACCTACGAGGTCGGGCTTTCCGGTCCAGGACGGCTGCACGACCTTTTCGTCACGCATGAGGCGGTGACGCCCGGCAGCTACCGCGCGCGCGGCGAGGGCCTCGTGATCCGCTACGGGTTCCACGCCTCGCCATTCGGCAAGGCGCTGGTCATGGCGACCGGATACGGCCTTGCCGGCCTCGCCTTCGCCGATCCCGGTCAGGAGGCGTCGGCGCTCGCCGACATGATGCGGCGCTGGCCGAAGGCGGACTATGTCGACGACCAGGCCGCGACGGCGGCGTTTGCCCGGCGCATTTTCGATCCGGCGGAGTGGCGGCCGGACCGCCCGCTCCGCATCGTCCTGATCGGCACGGATTTCGAGATCCGGGTGTGGGAGGCGCTGCTCGACGTGCCCTTCGCCTGCGCTACCACCTATTCCGACGTGGCACGGCGCGTCGAGCACCCGAAGGCGGCGCGCGCCGTCGGGGCGGCGGTCGGCAAGAACCCGATCTCCTTCGTCGTCCCCTGTCATCGCGTGCTCGGCCGCTCCGGGCAGCTCACCGGCTATCATTGGGGGCTGACCCGCAAGCGCGCAATTCTCGGCTGGGAAGCGGGGATCGCGGCCACGGCTTGACGCAGGGCATGCGGGGGACCATTTTCGGTTATTAGAACCATTCCAGGCGGCGCCATCCTCCCAGGCGCTCGGAAGGGACCGATAATGTTCATCCAGACCGAAGAGACGCCCAACCCGGCGACGCTCAAATTTCTTCCCGGCCGCGTCGTGCTTTCCGACGGGACGCGCGACTTCCGCAGCCCCGAGGACGCGGAGGTCTCGCCGCTTGCGACGCGCATTTTCGCGGTCAACGGCATTTCCGGCGTGTTCCTCGGCCACGACTTCGTCACCGTGACGCGGGACGGCGCCGAATGGCCGCAGATCAAGCCGGCGGTGCTCGGCGCCATCATGGAGCACTACCTCTCCGGCGCGCCGGCGCTCGACGAAGGCGCGACCGAAACAGCCGACGACGGCAATTTCGACGAAACGGATTCGGAGACGGTCGCCGTCATCAAGGAACTGATCGAGACGCGGGTGCGGCCGGCGGTCGCCAATGACGGCGGCGATATCACCTTCCAGGGCTTCCGCGACGGCGTTGTCTTTCTCCATATGCGCGGCGCATGCTCGGGTTGCCCGTCTTCGACGGCGACGTTGAAGCAGGGGATCGAGAACCTGCTCCGCCACTTCGTGCCCGAGGTGAACGAGGTTCGCCCGGTCTGAGCGGGATCTCCGGGCGGCGGTTTCTTCGGCTCGACAGCATCGGATCGCTTGGCTAAGCGCTTCCGATGCTTCTTCTTGCACTCGACACGGCAGGACCAGACTGCGCCGTCGCGGTGGTCCGCGGGCAATCGGGTGAGATCGAGATCCTCGCACGCTCGAGCGAGCGGATCGGCCGCGGCCACGCCGAACGGCTGATGCCGATGGTCGAGGCGTCGCTGGCGCGTGCGGATATTGCTTTTTCCGATCTTGAGCGAATCGCAGTCACGATTGGGCCGGGCTCGTTCACCGGCGTGCGCGTCGGTATTGCCGCGGCGCGCGGGCTGGCGCTGGCGCTCGATGTTCCCGCAGTCGGGATCGGCAGCCTCTCAGCACTCGCCTTCGCCGTCGCCAGGACGGAGCGCTCAGGAACGGTGGCCGCCGTGCTCGATGCCAGGCGCGGCGAAGTCTATGCGCTTGCCCAGGACCTTCAGTCGGGGGCGACCTTGATCGATGCGACCGCCCTTCCGGCGGAGGACCTCGTAGCTCGGCTCAGCCCCATGCGCCGCCCGCTCTTCGTGATAGGCGCCGGCGCGCCGATCGTCGGCGCGGCGCTTGGAAGATCGCATTTCACGATTGCCGCGACCTCCGAATCGCCTGACATCGGCGATGTTGCCGCGCTAGGTCTCAGCGCCGAGGCGGGTAAACCTCCGGTGCCCCTTTACGTGCGCGGGCCGGACGCGAAGCCGCAAACCGACAAGATGCTCGTGCGCCAATGAAGGACTGGAGACGTCCGCGAATTTCGGTGCGGCTGGTCGAGATGACAGATTGCGACACGCTGGCGGAGATCCATGCCAGCGCCTTTCGCCGCGGCTGGAGCGACGCGGAGTTCGAGGCGCTCCTGGTCCAGCCGGGGACGCAGGCGCTGATCGCGCACTACCGCAATGCACTCGGGCGCAGGCTTGCGGCCGGCTTCATCCTCTACCGCCTGGTCGTCACCGATGCAGAAGTGCTCTCGGTCGCGGTCACGTCGGAGTGCCGGCGGCGCGGCATCGGCAGGGCGCTTATCGACGAAGCGCTGCGCAACCTTTATCGCGATGGCGCGCGCTCGATCCATCTTGAGGTGGAAGATACGAATGCTGCGGCGATCGCGCTCTATCGGCGTGTCGAATTTCACGAAAGCGGCCGCCGGGCGGGGTATTATCGGGAAGGCCGCGAGACACCGGCAGGCGCGCTTGTTATGCTTCGGCAGCTCCGCTAGGCCGCGATGAGCGGGAGAGTTCATTTGAGCGAGCAACCGCCCTTGAGCCTTGAAGCCGCATGCGCCGAGAAGGGCATGCGGATGACCGAGCAGCGGCGCGTCATCGCGCGCGTGCTTGAGGCGGCGGACGACCATCCCGACGTTGAGGAGCTCTATCGCCGCGCCTCCGCCATCGACCCGAACATCTCGATCTCCACGGTCTACCGGACGGTCAGGCTGTTCGAGGATGCCGGAATCATCGAGCGCCACGATTTCCGCGAGGGGCGGGCGCGCTACGAGACGCTGCCGGAGGAACATCACGACCACCTGATCGACCTTCGCTCCGGTACGGTGATCGAGTTCCGCGACGAGGAGATCGAGAAGATCCAGGAGCGTATCGCGAAGAAGCTCGGCTACAAGCTGGTGGACCACCGGCTGGAGCTCTACGTCGTGCCGCTCGACAAGGACGGCTGAAGAAGCGCATGCGATGCTAGGCCGGATCCGCTTCATCGGCACCATGACGCTCTCCGCGCTCGCGCTGCTCCTGCTCTTGCCGTTTCATCTGGTCGCGGTCGCGATCGGCGGGCGCTCGACGATGAAGGTCGCGCAGCTCTGGCAGCGCATCGCCTGCTTCCTGATCGGCATCCGCGTCACCGTCACCGGCAAGCCCGCCGGGGACAGGCCGCTGCTTCTCCTCTCCAACCACAATTCGTGGCTCGACATCCCGATCCTCGCCGGCGTTGCGCCGGTCTCCTTCATCGCCAAGAAGGAGGTCGAAGGCTGGCCGCTGGTCGGGCTCCTCGCCAAGGCGCAGCGCTCGGTCTTCGTCGACCGCGAGCGGCGACACGCGACCGGCGAGAAGGCCGACGAGGTGGCGGGGCGGCTTTCGAAGGGCGACATCATGGTGCTCTTCGCGGAAGGCACGTCGAGCGACGGCAACAAGGTGCTGCCGTTTCGCTCGGCACTCGTCGGCTCGGCGCAGCGCGCGATCGCGGACGGCGGGACCGCGACGGTCCAGCCGGTCGCCATCGCCTACCAGAAGATGCTCGGCCTGCCGCTCGGCCGGCAGCACCGGCCGCTCGTCGCATGGTACGGCGGGACGAGCCTGATCCCGCACCTGAAGCGGGTGCTGTCGGAGGGCGGGATCGACGTGGAGGTGGTGTTCGGCCCGGCGCGGCAGCTCGGCGCCGGGGATAACCGCAAGGTCGTCACCCAGGAGGCGGGCGAGTTCGTGCGGCGCGCGGTGGCGGGGCTGAATGCCGGCCGCCCGGCCGGCGCGCTGCTGGGCCAGAACGCCGATCTGCTGGGCCAGACGGCCGATTGCCGGGCCGGAAGCGATGCGGGCGGCCCTAGCCCGGTTGCGCCGTTTCCGCTAAAAGATCGGCCGGAAAATGCCCTTTAGGATCGGAACCGGGAATGGGCTGCCCTTGAGAGAAAAGCAAGTCTTCATCAAGACTTACGGCTGCCAGATGAACGCCTATGATTCCGAGCGCATGGCGGAAATGCTGGCGGCGGCGGGGTGGGGCAGCGCGGAGCGCCCGGAAGACGCCGACCTGATCCTTCTAAATACCTGTCATATCAGGGAAAAAGCCGCCGAGAAGGTCTTCTCCGAGGTGGGCAAGCTGCGGCTTCTGAAGGAGCGCGCGCGCGCCCGGGGCCGCAGCGTCAAGATCGCCGTCGCCGGCTGCGTCGCGCAGGCCGAGGGCGAGGAAATTCTCAAGCGGGCTCAGGCAGTTGACGTGGTCGTCGGGCCGCAGAGCTATCATCATCTGCCGAAGCTGCTCGAAGCCGGCGCACGGGTGGTCGAGACCGACTTTCCGGCGGATTCGAAGTTCGATTCCCTGCCGAAATCGGAATCTACGCACCAGCGATCTTCCGGCGGCTCGGACTGGCGATCGTCCGGGCCAGCAGCGCCAGACGAAATCGCCGGTCAGCGCGTTCCTCACCGTGCAGGAAGGCTGCGACAAGTTCTGCACCTTCTGCGTCGTTCCGTACACGCGCGGCGCCGAGGCGTCGCGCCCGGTCGAAGCGATCGCGAGCGAGGCGGAAGCGCTCGTGGAATCGGGCGCGCGCGAGATCATGCTGCTTGGGCAGAACGTCAATGCCTATTGCGGCAAGGGACAGGACGGACGGCCGACATCGCTCGCAGGACTTCTTGAGCGGCTGGCGGAACTCGAAGGCATCGCGCGGCTCAGATACACGACAAGCCATCCGCGCGACATGAGCGACGACCTGATCGAGGTGCACGCGAGTCTGCCGAAGCTGATGCCCTATCTGCATCTTCCCGTGCAGTCGGGCTCCGACCGCGTGCTCGAAAGAATGAACCGCCGCCACGACCGCGCATTCTATCTGAAACTCATCGCGCGGCTGCGCGCGGCCCGGCCCGACCTCGCGCTCTCCGGCGACTTCATCGTCGGCTTTCCCGGCGAGAGCGACGAAGACTTCGAGGACACGATGCGGATTGTCGAAGAGGTGCGCTATGCGAGCGCCTATTCGTTCAAATATTCGCCGCGCCCCGGCACGCCCGCCGCGGAGATGGAGCAGGTGCCGGAGGACGTGAAGGCGGAGCGGCTTAAGCGCCTGCAGGCGCTGCTTCACGCGCAGCAGACGGAATTCAATTCGCGCATGCGCGGGCTGGAGATCGAGGTGCTGCTTGAGAGCCGCGGGCGGCATGCGGGCCAGCTCGTCGGCCGCTCGCCGTGGCTGCAGGCGGTGCAGGTCGATGCGCCGGAGACGATGATCGGGGAGATCGTGCGGGTCACGATCGACCGGGTCGGCGCGAACAGTCTCTTCGGCACGCTGCCCCATCGGCTCACGGACGCACCGCGCGAAAGGGCGATCGCTTGAGAGGCACGGCCGCGAGGCGCGCCCTCCCTCTCCCCATCGGGGAGAGGGTGTCGCCGAAGGCGACGGGTGAGGGGGGGACTGCGGGCATCGCCAACCGCCAAGCGCAGCATCCCCTCACCCGGCCGCTCCGCGGCCACCCTCTCCCTCTGGGAGAGGGTTGCGCCACGCGCGCCAAAGCCCTCGCCTGATGGCGCGCGTGCCGAGCGTGGTGCGGCCGAATGCGAAGGGGGACGCGCCGCGAAGCGCCGACCCGGCGGCGGAAACGGTGGACCTCGTCTTCGACAACAACCGCCTCGCCTCAGCACTTTATGGCGAGTTCGACCAGAACCTGGCGCTGCTTGAGCGGCGGCTCAGCGTCGACGCGCGGGCGCGCGGCAACATGGTGACGCTCACCGGCCCGGCGCAGGCGCTGATGCTTTCGCGCCGCGTGCTTGAATCGCTCTACGAGCGGCTGCTCGAGGGCCACGACATCGTGCAGGGCGACGTCGAAGGCGCGATCCGCATGGCGGAGGCGGAGGAGGCGCAGCTCCCCTTCCCGGCGCTCGCCGAATCGGGCCGCGTGCAGCTCGCCAGAATCGCGACGCGCAAGAAATCGGTCGTGGCGCGCACGCCGATGCAGGACGCCTATATCCGCGCCATGGACCGCAACGAGCTGGTCTTCGGCATCGGCCCGGCCGGCACCGGAAAAACCTATCTCGCGGTGGCGCTCGCCTCAGCGATGCTGGAGCGCGGCGACGTGGAGCGCATCATCCTGTCGCGCCCGGCCGTCGAGGCGGGCGAGCGGCTCGGCTTCCTTCCCGGCGACCTGAAGGAGAAGGTCGATCCCTATCTCCGCCCGCTCTACGACGCGCTCTACGACATGATGCCGGCGGAGCGGGTCGAGCGCGGGCTTTCCTCCGGCATCATCGAGGTGGCGCCGCTCGCCTTCATGCGCGGCCGGACGCTGCTCCGCGCCGCGATCATTCTGGACGAGGCGCAGAATGCGACCACCATGCAGATGAAGATGTTTCTGACCCGGCTCGGCGAGGGGGCAAAAATGGTGGTGACCGGCGACCCGACGCAGATCGACCTGCCGCACGGGATGCTGTCGGGGCTGAACGAGGCGACGCGGATTCTTGATGGGGTCGACGGAGTTTCGATCGTGCGGTTTACGGGCGCGGATGTGGTGCGGCACCCGCTGGTGCAGCGGATTGTGGATGCGTATGAGCGGGATGAGAAAGAGGAGAGCGACCTCGGGTCGTCTTGACTGACCGGCGGAAGGCTCCGCGTCGGCCCGCCTTTCAGCGGATGCGCCTGTCTACCATGTCAGCCAACGACGGATCATAAAGGAGATTTGGAAAATGGTGCTTCAGAATGTCGGCTTTCTTCACAATGACAGCAAGCACGACGGTCGCTAGGTGAGATACGTCAGCCGGCGCTATTCCTTTCGCTGCGGCAAATGTCGATAGCGCGTATCGAAACCGAGACGAGCGGATCACTTTGGCCAATGACGTCGGCGTGCCAATACCCGCCGCCTTCAACGCATTCACGCAGCTCTTCTCCAACTCGAGCGCAAAGGGCGCCCACTCTCCCGCGCTTGCCGCCAGCTCAGGCCAGTTCGAGTCGCCTCGAGAAATGCCTGCAGGCGAGCTACATCAAACGTCACCCGTTGATCGCCGCCTCGCTCGTAGACTGATCGGTAGCTCCCCACTAGGGTGCTCCGCTCCTCCCGGAGCGTCACAAACTCATTGTCAAACAGCTCCATGCCGCCCGCCAATGCGCCGAATCGGCGGAGAACCACGTTCGGGAATTCTATTCCGGACTTGTAGATGACCTCGTGCTCGATTTCGGCCCAGGCGTGCTCGAGGAGGCTACGGACCTGAATCTCGAACCACCTATCACGAAGAAACCCATCACCAGGCATCCTCATTTGATCTGGCCTTAGACGCGCTATCAGATGAACGGAGCGATAGCCAAATTCACGGAGGTCGAGCGAAAGACGTTTGTCCACACTCTTTGCAGCATTGATATCGAACGACTGCCGCAACCTGTCTGCGATCGGATCAACGGCATCGCGATAGTAAGTTATCACTCTGACGCCAATGAGATCCGTCAGATCGTCGTCTGGTCGCCTATACTGCTTCTCGATTAGCTTTTCGCGAAGCGAATTTAGCGTCTTGGCTCTTGCGCTCACTACATGAAGCAGCAGACCGGTATCACCGGCAATCTGCTTGACGAGACCACACGCGATTTTCGCAGCGTGCTCGGCATCCGAGAATCGGGCGTGATAGTCGCCTAGAAATCGCCTGCCCTCTCGATTCAGACCACGCATGGCCGCTCACGACTGTAGCAGCTTCCGAAGCACATCAATCCGCGTCGTGCGCGGCGTCAGATTATCTGTCTGCCGGCTGGCCGCCGCAACGTATCGTGCCGCATCGCCCGTTGGCTGCCTCGCCTTCGTTTTCTTTTCAAATTCGATCAGTCGCGCAGATGCGCCACGCGCGGATACTCGCGAGAGATATCTGCCCCCCTGCGACAACTCGTCGAGAGCACCTACCAACGAATAGAGATCGACCGGCTTTCGATATCGAGTTTCCCTAAGTTTTGGCAGCGCAGTTTCAATCCACATCAAGTAGTCATTGAGTCTCTTATGTATCTTTACAGCTTCCTCGAATGATCTTTGGTATTGTCCGTAGTAAAGATCAACTGATGATTTCTTATCTTGCGGTCCTTCTATAAGGAGAATAGTCAACTCAGCAGAGAATTCAACGGAACGCATGCGTCTCAGTTGCGCAGGGCTAAAAACACGGTGCCTGTGCCAGAAATCCAATCTTCCCAAATCCTCAACAAAGTCATGAAATCTACCCGACCCCTTGGCGTGGCGTAGTTCTTGTGCAGAAAGCTGTACCACGTATTTATTTATTCTTACAAACATATCCTTTATGTCATCATTCGAATACCCAGAAAGTTCTTCTACAACTAAATCGTAGTTTCGTATCCTTTCTTTTAGATTCTCATCTAGATCCACAAACCGCTTGTTAAAATACTCCTCTCGTCTTGAGCTTTGAGTGAGTTTGAAACGGCCGTCGATGAAGTCAAATATCGCCCTCAGGCGTTGTTGACCATCAATAACGACGTATGCTGGCTGACCAGTCTGTGGCGAAGTGGCCCTCTGGAAGAAGAGAAGTGGGATTGGGCGGTCATTCAAGATCGTATCTATCAGATAAGCCTTTGCTTTGTGTGGCCATACGGAGTTCCGCTGGAACTCCGCTGCAAGGGTCAGCTGGCCGCTCCCGAAGAGCTGGTGCAAGAGGCCTACGTCCTTCGTTGTCGGACTTCGCTTACTCATCTCAGCTCAAACCCGTCTTATGTTGTTCCTCTCGCCCAGAAGGGACGCCTGCTATTCGTCGCGAAGCCATCGTAGCGTGTGCAGCCCGGTTCACAAGCTGCGTCCCGCCGGGGGAGAGGAAATGCGTCGTGGCACGCCAACCCCTCTCCTCCCCTTTTCGCAGCGAAAGGGGCACCCTCTCCGTCCCGGGGGAGAGGGTGGCGTCGCGGGCTTCATCCTTCCCCTCTCCCCGACCCTCCCCCGCAAGGGGGAGGGGCGCGCTTGGGATGTCGCTCAAGGCCAGGGTTCGCAGGCCCAGCCGTCGTGGTCCGCGTCGTGGCTTGGCCAGTAGCCGGGTTCTCCGCGGCGCGCCGGCGCCAGGCCGACGGTGCGGGCGGCGGCGCAGTTCGGGGCGGCGGCGAGGTGCAGGAGCGTTGTCGTCACCGGCCAGGGGCTGAAGGCTTTGACAGACGCATACGAGGCGCCGAGCGCTACGGCGACCAGCAGGGTTGCGAGGGCGGTCCGCGTCGACTTTCGCCGCCATCGGCGGAAGGCGACCGCGCGCTCGAAGCGGCGCGAGATCGAGCGGAAGCGGACCTTCAGCTTGCGCGCCTCCTCCTCGGGATTGCGGTCGGGCTTCTCCTGATGGACGTGCCAGCCGTGCGCCTTCATGGCGGCGAGTTTCGCCGCGGGCGGCTAAGAGGAGGTTACGGACGAGGGCAGCCAACCTCCAACCTTCTCCCGAGACCGGGAGAAGGTGGCTGCGGAGCAGCAGGATGAGGGTTCAGGTGCGAGGCTAGTCGCAAACGTCGGATCATGGCCGTCGCTGCTATCAAGATCGCCGTCTCAACCGGATTAGACCTCAACCCTCATCCGTCGCCTTCGGCGATACCTTCTCCCAAGCTTGGGAGAAGGTTGGCGTTGTGGCGGCTCTGTCCCTCTTTGTCGTCGTTGCCGGGCTTGACCCGGCAATCGTTGAGCTTGCCGCCGTTTGACCGTTACGGAATGGCTGCCATGGTCAAGCCATGGCATGACGACAAGGATTGCCCGTAAGCTGATCACGTGAGCTGATCCGAGGGAGGATGAAAATGCCAAGACCGATCGCGCTCGTCACCGGAGCGTCGTCCGGCATCGGCCGCGCCTTTGCGGAGCGGCTGGCGCGCGAGGGGTATGACCTGGTCGTCGTGGCGCGGCGCGAGGCGCGGCTGAAGGAGCTTGCGGGCGAACTGAAAGAGGCGGGGGCCGCAGCGGAGATCATCGTCGCCGACCTTTCGACGCGCGCGGGCGTGGCGGCGGTCGAGAAGCGCGCGGCGGCGGGCGACGTTCAGATGCTCGTCAACAATGCCGGCTTCCAGAACTACATGCCGTTCGCCGCGATCGACCCGGACCGCGCCGAGGCGCAGATCGAGGTGCACGTGACGGCGGTCGTGAGGCTCAGCCGCGCGGCGCTGCCGGCGATGCTCGAGCGCGGCGATGGCGCCATCGTCAACGTCTCATCGATGCTCTCCTTCTCCGCCGGCGTCGACCTGCCGTTCCTGCCGAAGCGCGCCACCTACGCGGCGACCAAGGCGTTCGTGAACGCCTTCACCGAGACGCTCGCGAGCGAGCTCGACGACACCGGCGTCAAGGTGCAGGCGCTTTGCCCGGGCGTCGTGCGGACCGAGTTCCACCATGTCGACGGCGAGCCGAAGCTTCGGCCGAACGTGCCGATCATGGAGCCGGAGGACGTGGTGCAGGCGTCGCTCGCCGGCCTGGCGCTCGGCGACGTCGTCGTCTCGCCGGCGGTCGCCGACCGCGCGCCGTTCGACAAAGAGCGCGAGGCGCGCCACGCCGTCTTCGCGCTGGGGCTGAAGGCGGATTCTGGCGGAGCGCTACAAGGCGACGTAGGCGCGGAGGCGACATGGCGAAGCCGAAGACAAAACCCAGGGCCGCCGCGCCCAAGACCGCGAAGCCCCAGACCGCGCAGCCGAGGATCAGCCGCTATCCCGTGCCGGCGCTGAAGAGCCTGCCGGCCGACATCCGCGCGCGGATCGAGGCGGTGGAGGCGAGGGCCGGCTTCGTGCCCAACGTGTTCCTGGTGCTCGCGCACCGGCCGGAGGAGTTCCGCGCCTTCTTCGCCTATCACGACGCGCTGATGGAGAAGACGGGCGGGCTTACCAAGGCGGAGCGCGAGATGATCGTGGTCGCGACCTCGGCCGCCAACCAGTGCCAGTATTGCGTGATCGCGCACGGGGCGATCCTGCGCATCCGCGCGAAAAATCCGCTCATCGCCGAGCAGGTGGCGGTCAATTATCGCAAGGCCGACATCTCCGAGCGCGAGCGGGCGATGCTCGACTTCGCGCTGAAGGTGGCGGAGCGCTCGCACGAGATCGGCGACGCCGACATCAAGGCGCTCCGGCCGCACGGCTTCAGCGCGGAGGACGTGTGGGACATCGCGGCGATCGCGGCGCTCTTCGCGCTCTCCAACCGCATGGCGAACTTTTTGTCGATGCGGCCGAACGACGAGTTCTACGCGATGGGGCGCGGGTAGGCCCCGCTCCGCGCCGCGCGGCGCGCCGCAGAGCCGCGTCTCTCCCGCGGCCCCTCCCGGAATCCCGCTTCGGCCGGACGTCCGTTCGCGGCGCATGTCGATTCTCCTCAGCCTCGCTCGTCGTGGAGATGAAGCGGCGCGTTGCCGCGACAAGGAGAGACGACCATGACGATGAGCCATACAGCCACGAATTCCTCGCCCGGCGTCGCTGCGGGGGCGGGAGGAGAGCCAACCTGGACGTCCGCTGCGGCGCTCGCCGGGCGAGCTGATCTTCGCGGCGGTGTTCGCGATTGCGGCGTTCTTCAAGTTCGCCGGCATGGGCGCGACCGCCGGCTATATCGCAGCGGCGGGGTTCCCGTTCCCGCTCTTCCTCGCCTGGTGCGCGGCGATCTTCGAGGTGCTTTTGATCGCGGGCTTCCTCTCCGGCGCGTTCTTCCGCGAGACGGCGCTCGCTGCGGCAGCCTACGTGCTCTTCCTCGGCTTTTCGTTCCACGGGCCGGCGCACTGGCAGGGCGACCTGGGGCAGTTCGAGTTCGGCTTCTTCGTCGACCATTTCACCTTCATCGCCGGGCTCTTCTTCGCCGCGGCGTTCGGGCCCGGGAAATGGGCGATGCGGATCGGGTGGATCGGCCGCGGCAGGACGATCGACAAGCTTGCCCAACGAGCGGGAGAAGTCGAGCGCGGACTTCATCTTTCCCCTCTCCCCAACCCTCTCCCGCAAGGGGAGAGGGTGCTTGCGGGGTGGGCGGGGGCGTGGTCGGATCGCGCCGATGGCGATCCTCTAAAGCTTCCGGCCGAGCCTCTTTCAGCCCGAGCGGACGCTCGCCATCGACAGGGACGGCATCGTCGAGCGGACGGCGCCGCGGCCGGGCGGCGCCGAGCGGCGCATTCTGTGGGGCGACATCGTCGAGGTGCATGTCGAGCCGAGCGTGATCGGCGACGACAATCGCCGGCGCTGGCTGATCAAGCTCAAGACGCGCGACGGCGGGCGGCTTCTGATCGACAGCGTCAATGTGAAGGGCGCCGACGACTTCGAGCACAAGACGCAGGAGTTCGTCGCGGTGTTCGAGGCGATCCACCAGAACCTCGCCGGGCGCGACGGCGTCCGCTACCTCTACGGTACGCGGCGCGGCATCTACGTCGCGTGGCGGATCGCGCTGGTGATGCTGGTCGCCGCCGGGATCTTCGGCGTCGTGGCGGCGGTGGTGAGCGAGGAATACGACGCGATCCTCTACGCCGCGCCGTTCGTGCTCTTCGGCGTCACCGGGCTCCTGATGCTGAAGGGGCGGCGCGGACCGAGACCTTACGATCCGTCGGGCGTCGCGCTCGGCGGGGACCCGCCTGCGCAGGAGGCGTAGCGCGCCCGGCCGTCAGCGCGGTCTTTCGGGCGGGCGAGCGCGGCGCCAGAGCCAGCGCGCGACGAAGTAGACGGCGAAGGCCGGCAGCAGATAGGCGGCGACCAGGATTTGCTCGTCGCTCGTGGCGAACGCGCGGACGAGCGAAAGGCCGAGCGCGCCGGCCACGAGGGTGGCGGTCATCGCGACCACCACCTCCCAGGCGGTCGTGCGCTTGTCCCAGTAACGCCAGTAGCCGATCGAAAACGCGTAGAACATCGCGATCATGAGGGTGAAGACGACGCTGTTCGCGATAAGCCGCGCGACGTTCACCGGATGCGGACCCTCGGCGGAGGGAAGCACCTCGATCAGATAAGCAAGGAGCAGCGCCCAGCCGGCCGAAGCGGCGAGGATCGCGAGCGTGACGCGCAGAAGATGCGGCAGGTCAGAGCGCAGCGCCGCGACCGTCTGTTCGAAGCTTCGCATGGCGGCGCCAAGTGTCACCCACCGAACCGCAGCGGACAAGCCGGAACGGAGCGGAGCGGTCGTTCCCCAGTGCGGCAGGCGCCGAAGCCGGACATGTCCGGCTTCGGCCGTGCGGCGTCGCTCAGTCGTAGGCGCAGCAGATCAGGCGCACGAAGAGCGGCGCGCCGATCGCGGCGATCAGGATATTGGTGAGCGCCGCGCCGGACGGGAATGCGTGTGTCCCGATCCACACGGCGATAACGCCGATCAGGAAAAGGCCGACCATCAAAACGACGGTCGGCAGCCAGCAACGCCGGATGCAGGCCATGTAGCGATCGAAATTCCACTCGCCCTCGGCCTCGCCGCGGCCGCTGCAGCAGCAGACGCAGACAGCAAGCACCGAACCGAGGATCATCAGATAGAGAAGGTCGGGCCCGACGTGACGGAAGACCCACCACCACAAAAGGCCGAAGACCACCGTGAAGATCAGCCTGACAATCTGAGACATTGAGCGCTCCCCTGGTGCGGGGGCGAAAGCGGCCGGGGCCGGCTTTCCTCAAGCGAGCGGACGGAGCTCGCCTTCGCCCTCCTTTCCACTTTGGGTAGTCTACCCGATTCCGGGCCCAAGTGCAGCAAATCTGCGCGCACAGGTGGAAAAAAGCGCTCCGCGCAATACGGGCGAAACCCGTTTCAGCAGACTGCGCAATACGCTTGCAACGGGTCAGAGGCAGTATCGCTCCCACAGGCGGTCGAAAACCAGCCACACAAAACATTTGGAGCGAGACAGATGATCAAAGCCACCCTCACCGCAGCCGCCCTCGCCACCGCGGTCGTCGCCATCCCCGTCTCTTCGGCGAACGCCTACACGCCGAGCTTCTCCTTCAGCATCCAGACGCCGAATGGCTCTTTCTCCTTCGGTAACGGCCCCGGCTACTACAATCCGCAGCCGCAGGCGATGAGCTGCTGGGACGCCAAGCAGTACCTGAAGGCGCAGTTCAACCACGTCTGGAAGGTCGAGTGCAACGGCTCGGTGTATACCTTCCACGTGAAGAACTTCGGCCCGGTCAAGACCGTCAAGATCAACAAGTACACCGGCAACTACTGGTTCGCTTGATCTGACGCACCTGAAGTTCTCCCAAGCGGGGCCCGGGATTCGAATCCCGGGCCCCGTTGCGTTTGAAGTCGCGCGCCCTCGCGTGGCGCAATGCGGGCGAAACCAGTTTCGGTGGATCGCGCAATCGGCCTGCAACGGAGATCGAGCAATGGTTGTCGCGCACCAAGTTTGAGAGACCCGTCACAAACCCCCTGCTGACGCAGCCCTTCCTAAGGAGTGAAACAGATGATCAAGAGCACCCTCGCCGCAGCCGCCCTCGCCACCGCGCTTGTTGCAACCCCCCTCGCCACCGCGAATGCCCACGGCTTCGATATTGTCATCGATCTCGGCGCCGGCGACTGGGGCGCGTCGCACGGCATGAGCTGCTGGGAAGCCCGGCACGCTTTGGAAGACGAGTTCGATCACGTCTGGAAGATCGAGTGCAGCGGCTCCGTCTATACCTTCAAGGTGAAGGATGACGGCGACAGCTCCGAGATCGTGAAGATCAACAAGTACACCGGCAATTATTGGGAAGTGTGATCTCACACTACGAAGGTCCTCTCATGCGAGGCTCGGGATCTCCGATCCCGGGCCTCGCTCGCGTCTGCCGCTTGCGCATGAATGCGTGAACACCCAGCCCGCCTATTCCGTGCTATCGAAACGGCGTGGATCGTCCGGATATCGCAATCAGAGTGGAAGGCGGCACCTGGCCGCCGAAAGCGGCGCTCAAGAGGCTCGCGGCGCGCGCCGTCAAAGCGGCGGTCGCGGTGCTCAACGAAGCGGCAGGCGTGAGCGACCTCTCCGCCGATCCCTTCCCACCCGGCTTCGCCAAGGCTGCACCGGGCACGCAAGGGGGAGGAGCGCCAGAACTCTCCATCGTCTTCACCGACGACGCGGCGATCGGCAAGCTCAACGCCGCATTTCGCGGCATGGACAAGCCGACCAACGTGCTCTCCTTTCCGCAATCCGCCGCCGCGCAAGGCCCGGCCGCGGGGCACGGGGAAGGCCCGCGGGCGGCTCCTGGGCCATCCGGCATGCTTCTTGGAGATGTCATCCTGGCGGCGGAGACTGTCAGAAAGGAAGCGGCGCTTGCGGACAAGCCGCTTGAAGACCACATGGCTCACCTGATAATCCACGGATTCCTCCACCTCCTGGGGTGTGACCACGAGGCGGAGGGCGATGCTGAAAAAATGGAGCAACTGGAGCGGCTTGCGCTGACGAAGATGGGGATTTCCGATCCCTACGCAGCCGCCGACGTACGATGAGCGACGACCCCGGTCGAAGTCCCGAAGGCCCGCAGGGCGACCCCGCGAGCCAGCAATCCGACATCGTTGGGCGTATCAGAGCCGCGCTTTTGAGCGCGTTCGGACTGAAACCGAACGGCTCCGCCCGCGCTGAAATCGAGGACGCAATCGCCGCCGACGAGGCTGCCGGCGCCACGCTTTCCGACGACGAGCGGGCGATGCTGCGCGCCATCCTGAAGCTCGGCGACATGCGCGTGGAAGATGTGATGGTCCCGCGCGCAGACATCGAGGCGCTCGACATCGAATCGACGCTCGCCGAGGTGATCGCCACCTTCCGCGGCTCCGGCCATTCGCGCATGCCGGCCTATCGCGAGACGCTCGACGATCCGGTCGGCATGGTCCACATCCGCGACCTGATGTCGTGGATCGCCGACCGGGCGCTGAAGCGCGGCGCGGCGGAGACGAAGCCCTCATTCGATTTCCATTCCGTCGACCTCTCCGCGACGCTCGAGGATTCGAAGCTCGTCCGGCCGCTGCTCTTCGTGCCGCCGTCGATGCCGGCGCGCGTGCTTCTGAAGCGCATGCAGTCGAGCCGCACGCAGATGGCGCTGGTCATCGACGAGTATGGCGGTACCGACGGGCTGGTCTCGATCGAGGACCTGGTCGAGATCATCGTCGGAGAGATCGAGGACGAACACGACCTCGACGAGGATCCGGTCGTGAAGCAGGTGGCCGAGGGCATCTACGTCGCCGATGCGCGCGCCGAGCTCGACGACGCGGCGGAAGTGATCGGGCCCGACTTCAAGGTGGGCGACAAGGGCGACGACGTGGAGACGATCGGCGGACTGGTCTTCGCCATAACCGGGCGCATCCCGCCGAAGGGCGAAGTGGTGGAGGCGGTGCCGGGCTACGACTTCGAGGTGCTCGACGCCGACCCGCGGCGCATCAAGAAGGTCAGAATCCGCGACCGCGCCAAGGCGACAGCACCGGTCAGGGCGAAGCGCGCCGCGGCGGTATAGCTAATCCCAGGACAATTGGTTCTTCGGCAGGCGCCCGCTCGGATCGAAGACCTCGACCCGATGCGGCAGGCGATTGCTCCAATTCCAGAGAACGAGATTGTGGTCGTCGGGCGCAGCACCCGGTGCGAAGCTTGGAACGAGCTGGCCCTACCTGTTCCCGTTCAGAAGCCTGATCCCCATCGTGCGCAGCTCGGCGCGTGTCAGCCAGCGGATGTCGCTCGGCGCGGTATGCGCCATGCGCGTGAGCGTCGCGTTCGGGACGCCGACCTCGCGCAGATAGTCGGCCATGATCGCGGTCGCCTCGGGATCGGCGCGGCCGTCGGCATAGGCGGCGGAATGCAGGCCGACGGCGGCCCCGCGTCCGAGATATTTGGTGTGGCCGGAGAGGAACACGACCGCGCAGGCGGAGGCGCATCTATGGTGCGGCCCGATCATCGTGTCGAGATTGAGCCGCCGCACCTCCTCGCCGATCTGCAGCGCTTCGCCGAGAATGCCGCCCGGCCCGTCAAGCACGACAAGCGTCGGCGACGACCGCGCAACGGCGGCGCGAAACTCGTCATAGGAGCCGCGGCCGATCACGCCGGTGACGAGCAGTGCAGTCGGGCCCTCTTCGGCCGCTCGGGCGGCGTGCGCGGAGCGCGCAGCGAGCGAGCGATAGAACTCGTTGCGAAGCGCATCGTCCGCGCGAGCGGGCGAGGCGGCGGCAAGTATCGCCAAAAGGGCAGCCACTGCCGCCGCGAGGTTGATGACAAATCGGTTCCGCATGGCAAGCCCGCCTGAGCGCCACAGACACTATCGCCTTTTGATCGGCGGAAGCCCCCGACGCAACAACAAAGCGCTCTCAACGCTGAAAACGGCGGCGGCAGCTCACGCCGGCGGTGCCGGGCACGGCGATTAACCGCGGATTTACGAGAATCCAAATCGGCGTGAAGGCGGCAACCGGGCGGAAATGAAGCGCGTTTACCCCATACGGCCAGACCCGATCGTCTCGATCAAGGGAGCCTTCCAATGCAGAGGCCAATCCTCGCCCCAGTTCGCACGCTTGCGGCGCTTGGCGTTCTCGTTGCAGCAACCGGCATCGGCACGCCTGCGGCCGCGGGCTGGAGCTTTTCCTCCGCCGTTGAAACAATCCTTCTCCACCAGGAGACGGGGCTGGTCAGCCGCCTCAGCGCCACCAAGAAGCATGCCCTCGTCGCCTGCGTGAACGACGTGCTGTCGGGGCTGCCGAATGGCAAGAAGCGCTTCGTCATCCAGGCCACGAACTACGACGAGCTCGAGCATCGATTCGGCCAGGTGGTGATGGAGAACCACGCCGAGTGGAAGCAGAAGATCGCGCTGGGCTGCGCGGACATCGTCGTCTGAGGGAAGCGCGGCATCGAATCAAAACGGCGCGCCCAGCGGCCCCTGATGCATCACTTGTGACGCATCGCCTGTGATGCATCGCCTGCGAGCCGGGCAGCGACCTTGATTTCGGCCATATCACCGTTCAGCTAGCGACCCGCGGCAATGATTCGGCGCGGGGGCCCATGGATCGCCTTGCACATGCGATCATCCTCTCCTGGGGCTGGCGCCGGCGGGGAATAGCCTTCGGCGCCGGCGCGCTCTCGGCGCTCGCCATGCCGCCGTTCTTCGTCTTCCCAATCCTGTGGATCACGTTTCCGGTCCTGGTGTGGCTGATCGACGGCGGCGTGAGCGGTGCGAGAAGCGGGCGCGTGCGTCGTGTCGCGCCGGCATTCGCGGTCGGATGGTGGTTCGGCTTCGGCTATTTCCTCGCGGGGCTTTGGTGGATCGGAAGCGCCTTCCTGGTCGACGCCGGCAAATTCGGCTGGCTGCTGCCCTTCGCCGTGCTGCTGCTTCCCGCCGGGCTCGCCATCCTCTGGGGACTGGGCGTCGCCTTCGCGCAGCTTCTTTGGAGCGAGAGCTGGCGGCGCATCTTCGCGCTCGCCGCCGGGCTCGGCGGGGCGGAGTGGCTGCGCGGACATCTCTTCACTGGGTTCCCGTGGAACGAGATCGGCTACGCGCTGACGTCAGGCGAGATCCTGATGCAATCGGCGTCGCTCTTCGGACTCTATGCGCTGAACGTGCTCGCGGTCCTGATCTTCGCCGCGCCGGCGGCGCTCGCACCGCTCATCGGCGAGAGGCGACGCAACTATGTGCTGCCGTCGCTGGCGCTGGTGGCGCTCGCCGCGCTCGGGCTCTTCGGCGTGCTCCGCCTGTCGCAGGCATCGAACGCTTCGGTTCCGGAACTGACGCTTCGCATCGTGCAGCCGGCGCTGTCGCAGCTTGAGAAATGGGACCCGTCGGAGAAGGACGACGTGCTCAGCACCTATGTTCGGCTGAGCGCGCCGGACAACGACCCCTTGAAGAGCGGCACGCTTCTCGTGTGGCCGGAATCGGCCTTCCCCTACCCGCTCACGCAGGATCCCGGCACGCTCGCGGCGATCGCCGCGCTGCTGCCGCCGGGAACGGCGCTCGTCACCGGCGCCTACCGGGAGGACATCGAGGCGGACGGCAGCAAGCGCTTCTACAACTCCATCTACCTGATCGGCGACGACGGCACGATCCTCGACGCCTATGACAAGGTGCATCTCGTCCCATTCGGCGAATACGTGCCGGCAGCCGAGCTCCTGAAGCGCATCGGCGTTGAACAGCTTGTGCCCAACGGATTTTCCCCCGGCGCGGTCAGGCGCGCGCTGACGCTGCCCTTCGGGCCGGCATTCGCGCCGCTCATCTGCTATGAGGCGATCTTTCCGGGCGCCGTGCTCAACGAGGGTCCGCGGCCGGCCTTCCTCCTCAACGTCACCAACGACGGATGGTTCGGCCGCACGACCGGTCCCTATCAGCACTTCCACGAAGCGCGCGTCAGAAGCGTCGAGGAAGGGCTGCCGCTGGTGCGCGCGGCGAACACCGGCATATCGGCCGTGATCGATCCCTACGGCCGTAGCGTCGCGATCAGCCGGCTTGGCGACGCCACTACGCTCGAAGCCCGCCTGCCGGCTTCAATCGCGCGCCCCTTCTACGCTCAGTGGCGGCACCTGCTTTTCGTTCTATCTCTGGCTGTCTGCATGTTGGCTGCGATCATAAAGAATCTTTACCATCCGTCCGAGCTATGATTGACTTGTTCATGTTCAGCGATCCGCGGAGCCCTCGCCGAGGGCACCGCGCGCTGAATTTCTACCTTGTGCCCCTGGTACTTGGTACGAAGGGCGGGGGCTCCATGACAGAAGTAGCGGATTTACGAGGGGCGCTGTGATCGACAGTCCACAGAAGACGGGCAAGCGCCCGAATCCAACGGATATCTACGTGGGCAGTCGCATACGTATGCGCCGCAAGATGCTCGGTCTCAGTCAGGAGAAGCTTGGCGAGAAGCTCGGCATCACGTTTCAGCAGATTCAGAAATACGAAAAGGGCACCAATCGCGTCGGCGCCAGTCGCCTGCAGGCGATGTCGGACGCGCTGGAGGTGCCGGTCGCGTATTTCTTTCCGGATACGACTCCTGGACCCGAGCGTGGCATGAAGGAAGATGGCACGGCCATGATGATGGACTTCATGTCAACTTCGGAAGGCCTCGACCTGAGCCGTGCTTTCACGCGGATCCGGAGCCCCAAGGTGCGGCGAAAGGTGGTCGAGCTCGTGCGCGCGCTCGCCGACGACAACCAGGCCTGATCAGCGTTTCCCGTTCTCCCTGCTGCGTGCCTCGGCGGGAAAAGCCGGTGTGGCGGCGGGAGATCGCGCGGCTTGCCCGGAATAGTCACCGGCGCCATGTTTGCGGCGCTTTCCGGCAGCGTGCGCTTGACGGGCGGAGCGGCGCCTGGGAAGAGTCCCGCCTTGCCCCGGGCGCTCCCCGCAGATAAGCGGGCGGCCTGCTTCCTCCATTCATTCCAAGGGCCATTTCTCATGTCTCGTCGCAGCTATGTCTTCACCAGCGAGTCTGTCTCGGAGGGCCATCCCGACAAGCTCTGCGACCGCATCTCCGACGCGGTCGTCGATGCGCATCTCGACGCCCTGCCGGAAGCGCGCGTCGCCTGCGAGACGCTCGCGACAACGAACCGCGTGGTGATCGCCGGCGAGGTGCGCGGCTCGTCGAGCGTCAATGCGGAGGTGGTGGAGGAGGTCGCGCGCGAAGCGATCCGCGACATCGGCTACGAGCAGCAAGGCTTCCACTGGCAGAACGCATCGGTGGAGGTGCTTCTGCACGAGCAGTCGGCCGACATCGCGCAGGGCGTCGACAGCCGCGACAACAAGGACGAGGGCGCGGGCGACCAGGGCATCATGTTCGGCTATGCCTGCCGCGAGACGCCGGAGCTGATGCCGGCGCCGATTCTCTACGCCCACAAGATCCTGCGGCTGATGGCGGAAGCACGCCACTCAGGCCGTGAGCCGGCGCTCGGCCCCGACGCCAAGTCGCAGGTGAGCATCGCCTATACCGACGGCGTCCCGACCCACGTCACCTCGATCGTCGTCTCCACCCAGCATGTCGATCCGAAGCTTGAATCCGAAGAGGTGCGTGAGATCGTCGCGCCCTATGTGCACCAGTCGCTGCCGGAGGGCTGGATCAGCAGCGACACCGCCTGGCACGTCAATCCGACGGGAAAATTCGTCATCGGCGGGCCGGACGGAGATTGCGGGCTGACCGGGCGAAAAATCATCGTCGACACCTATGGCGGCGCGGCGCCGCATGGTGGTGGCGCCTTCTCCGGCAAAGACCCGACCAAGGTCGACCGCTCGGCCGCCTATGCGGCACGCTATCTCGCCAAGAACGTGGTCGCCGGCGGCTATGCCGATCGCTGCACCATTCAGCTCTCCTATGCGATCGGCGTGTCGAAGCCTCTGTCGATCTATGTCGATCTGCACGACACCGGCCGCGTCGACCCGAGCCAGCTCGAAGTGGCACTCGGCGAGGCAATGGACCTTTCGCCGCGCGGCATCCGCCAGCATCTTCGCCTGAACAAGCCGATCTATGCGCGGACCGCGGCTTATGGCCATTTCGGCCGCGAGCCGGAAGAGGATGGCGGCTTCTCATGGGAGAAGATCGATCTGATCGACGCGATCGAAGCCGCGCTTTAGAAGACGCCAGCCGCGGCCAGACTGAGGGCGTTCCTACCGCCGTCGTCATGGCAGGGCTTGACCCTGCCATCCATTCCGTGACGGTCGAGCCTCGTGGCGCCCGTTACGGAATGGATTCCATGGTCGAGCCATGGGATGACGACAATCGCGAGGGTCGCGCCTTGCATCACCCGTTGACATGACAACTGAGCAACGCCGCGGCGGATCGTTCTACGGCCGACGCAAAGGGAAAGCGCTTCGGCCCGGACAGCGCGAGGCGGTGGAGACGCTGCTTCCTTCGCTTCTCGTCGATCTGTCGGAGCCGGCACCGAGTGATCTGACGACGCTCTTTCCCGTTTCGGTCGACTCAGTGCGGCTTGAGATCGGGTTCGGCGGCGGCGAACATCTGGTTCACGCGGCGCGGACAAATCCTGAGACCGGCTTCATCGGCGTCGAGCCGTTCGAGAGCGGGCTTGCCAAGGCGCTGACGGCGATCAAGCGCGAGGCGATCCGCACCATCCGGCTCTACGACCAGGACGCAGCGCTGATCCTCGACTGGCTGCCGCCGGATTCGATCGCGCGCCTCGACCTGCTCTTCCCCGATCCGTGGCCGAAGAAGCGGCACTGGAAGCGTCGCTTCGTGAGCGTCGACAATCTCAATCGCATCGCGCGCGTGCTTATAGCCGGCGGCGTCTTCCGCTTCGCGACGGACATCGACGACTACGCGGAATGGACGCGCGAGGAAGTCGCCAAGCACGGCAAGCTCAAGGCGGCGTTCGACAGCCGCGAGCCGTGGGCCGACTGGCCGGGCACGCGCTACGAGGCGAAAGCAGAGAAAGCCGGGCGCGGCGCGACGTATCTGGAGTTTCGAAAGAGCCCTCTCCGATAGGGAGAGGGGACACACGCTCATCCGTTGGTGAAGGGAGGCAGAGGCTACTTGTCGAGCAGGTCCTCGCGCGTCAGATCGACGATGCGGCCGAAGCCGGCGACCAGATGCGCGCCGGATATCTCGAAGCGGTAGAGCGCGAAATCGGAGAACGCCTCATAGCGACGCGCGTCGGGATGGCGCTCGACATAGCGGCGGCGCTCGTCGGGATTGGGGTCCTTCAGGCAGCGCCCCTTCAAGGTCAGGCGAAGCGCCGTCATCTCTTCGGCATCGGTCTCCGGCTCGCGCACCAGGAGAAGCGAGGCGCGCGGATCGCGCGCAAAATTCTTCGTGTGCTCGGCAAGATCGGAGAGGAGCATCAGCGGCTCGCCGTTCAACGACGGCGCGGTCACCACATAAGAGGCGAAAGGCGCGCCGGCGGGATCGAGCGTCGCCAGCGAGGCGACACCACCCGCCGCGAGCAAATCCCGCGCAAGCTCTTGATTTGACGGCTCTTCCTCGCTCATCCCACTTCGCCCTCCGGCGCCCCCAGAATTCCTTGCCACATTCTGTTCGCATTCTGTTACAAGAGGATGGGGGCATGGGGTCGCCGAACCGGGTGGTCCGATTCGAGAGGAGCCAGCATGCCGACTATCGCGCTCGTCGACGACGACCGCAACATTCTCACTTCGGTTTCAATGACGCTGGAATCGGAGGGGTATCGCGTCCAGACCTACAATGACGGGAGTTCGGCGCTCGACGGGCTCGCCACGAATCCGCCCGACCTTGCCATCCTCGACATCAAGATGCCGCGGATGGACGGGATGGAGCTTTTGCGCAAGCTGCGCCAGTCGAGCGACATGCCGGTGATCTTTCTGACCTCAAAGGACGACGAAATCGACGAGCTCTTCGGCCTGAAGATGGGGGCCGACGACTTCATCAAGAAGCCGTTCTCGCAGCGCCTCCTGGTGGAGCGCGTGAAGGCGGTGCTGAGGCGCGCCTCGCCGCGCGACGGCGCCACCGCGCGCACCACCGAGCAGAGCCGCATCCTCGATCGCGGCGCGCTCACCATGGACCAGGAGCGCCACACCTGCACCTGGAACGGCCAGAACGTCACGCTGACGGTGACGGAATTCCTGATCCTCTTTGCGCTGGCGCAGCGGCCGGGCGTGGTCAAAAGCCGCAATGCCCTGATGGACGCCGCCTATGACGACCAAGTCTATGTCGACGACCGCACCATCGACAGCCACATCAAGCGGCTCAGGAAGAAGTTCAAGGCGGTCGACGACGACTTCAACATGATCGAGACCCTCTACGGGGTGGGCTACCGCTTCCGGGAGAGCTAGAGCGCCGATGATCGAGCCAAATCGCCTCGCCGCTCTAGCCTTTTGTCGGGCATCGGATTTTTCCCAAAAGTGGCGCCCACTTTTGGGTCCGATGCGCTAATATCGCGCCATGGCCGAGATGAGTTCCGTTCAGGAGGCTCAGAAGAGGCCGGTCGGTCCGGTGCGGGTCGGTCTCGGCACGCGTGCCTTGCGGCCGCTCCGCCGGGCGCTGGCGACGATCGGCCGGCCAGCCACCTCCAGCCTGACCCGGCGTATCGTCATCCTGAACCTCGCCGGGCTGATGGCGCTCGTCGCCGGTATCCTCTACCTGAATCAGTTCCGCGCCGGCCTGATCGACACGCGCGTGCAGAGCCTGCTCGTGCAGGGTCAGATCATCGCCGCCGCGATCGCCGCGCAGGCGACGGTCGAAACCAACGCCATCACCATCGACCCCGACAAGCTCCTGGAGCTGCAGGCCGGGCAGAGCGGCTCGCCCTATCGAAGCAGCGAGGGGGCGACGGATTTCCCGATCAACCCGGAGCGCGTCGCACCGCTCTTGCGCCGGCTCATCTCGCCGACGCGCACGCGGGCGCGCATCTACGACACCGACGGCACGCTGATCCTCGATTCGCGCGGCCTTTACATGCGCGGGCTGATCCAAAGCTTCGACCTGCCGCCGCCGGGCGAGGAAAAAACCTTCATCGAGCGCTGGTGGGACGCGATCAAGCTCTGGTACCGGCGCGGCGAGCTGCCGGTCTACAAGGAGATCGGATCGGACAACGGACGCGAATATGCCGAGGTCGCCTCGGCGCTGAACGGCCAGGCGGCCAGCGTCGTGCGCGTCGGCGAGGACGGCGGGCTGATCGTCTCCGTGGCGGTGCCGGTGCAGCGCTACCGCGCGATCCTCGGCAGCCTGCTGCTGTCGACGGAATCCGGCGACATCGACGCCATCGTGCAGGCCGAGCGCATGGCGATCGTGCGCGTCTTCCTGGTCGCCTCGACCGTGACCGTGCTGCTCTCCGTCCTGCTGGCGAGCACCATCGCCGGGCCGGTCCGGCGGCTTGCCGCCGCGGCGGAGCGCGTCAGACGCGGCGTCCGCCACCGGCGTGCGGAGATCCCCGATCTCGGCAGCCGCAAGGACGAGATCGGCCATCTCGCGCGCGTGCTCTCCGACATGACCAGCGCGCTCTACAAGCGCATGGAGGCGATCGAGACGTTCGCTGCCGACGTCGCGCATGAACTGAAGAACCCGCTGACCTCGCTCAGAAGCGCGGTCGAGACGCTGCCGATCGCCAAGACCGACGAGCAGCGCGCGCGGCTCCTCGGCATCATCAAGCACGACGTGAAGCGGCTCGACCGCCTGATCACCGACATCTCCGACGCATCGCGCCTCGACGCGGAGCTGGCGCGCGAAGTCTCCGACCCGGTGAACATGGCGAAGCTTCTGGAGACGGTGGTCTCGATCGCGCGCGAGACTCGCGTCGCGGACAAACGCAGCATCGCGCTCACGCTCGATCCGCGGCGCTTCGGCAAGGACGCCTTCTACGTGCTCGGCCGCGACATCCGGCTCGGACAGGTGTTCAACAACCTGATCGACAACGCGCTCTCCTTCTCGCCGCCCGACGGGACGGTGCGCATCCACGCCGTGCGCGAGGCGTCGGGGGTGACCGTCACCGTCGACGACGACGGCCCGGGCATTCGCGCCGAGAACATCGAGAACATCTTCGAGCGCTTCTATACCGACCGCCCCGACGGCGACGAGTTCGGACAGAACTCAGGGCTCGGCCTCGCCATCACGCGGCAGATCGTGGAAGCGCATCGCGGCACGATCAAAGCCGAGAACCGCGTCGGCGACAAAGATCGCATCGAGGGCGCGCGCTTCACCGTGACGCTGCCCATTCCGGAGTGAGCGGCGCCATGTCGGAAACCGTGCATGGAACCGCGGTGCTGGTCGGCGCTGAGGGCATCCTCATCCGCGGTGCGTCCGGCACCGGCAAGTCGGCGCTGGCGCTGGCGCTGATCGAGCGAGGAGCGCGGCTCGTCGCCGACGACCGGCTGACGCTTTCGGCCTGCAACGGACGCATTGTCGCAACCGCGCCACGCGCTACGCGCGGCATGCTCGAGCTGCGCGGCCGCGGCTTGATCGAGGTCGCTTGCGAGACAAGCTGCGTGCTGCGGCTTGTCGCCGATATCGTCGACGGCGAGGGACTGGAAAGGATGCCGGAGGAACACCATCTGACAACCACGCTACTTGGAATAGCGCTTCCCCGGCAGCCCGTCCCCGCTGCAGCCGACTGGGCGATCCGGCTCATTGAAGCGGCGCTCGGCGGATCGTCGGGGCCGCGGTCTGGGGACTTGCGAAGCGCGTGAGTTTGGGGAAGATGGCGGCCCCTCCCACCAATGGCTCATCCATGATCGGTCTCGTGCTTGTCACACACGGACAACTGGCGAAAGAATTCCGCGCGGCGCTCGAGCACGTGGTGGGACACCAGGATGCGTTCGAGGCGGTGTCGATCGGCCCTGAGGACGACATGGAAGCGCGCCGCAGCGACATCGTGGCGGCGGTCGAGCGGGTGAATGACGGCAGCGGCGTCATCCTTCTGACGGACATGTTCGGCGGCACGCCCTCGAACCTCGCGATCTCGGTGATGGATCCGGGGCGCGTGGAGGTGGTGGCGGGGGTGAACCTGCCGATGCTGATCAAGCTCGCGAGCGTGCGCGGCGATACCAATCTCGCCGATGTCGCCTGCTGCGCGCAGGAGGCGGGCCGCAAATACATCAACGTCGCCAGCAAGCTGCTCGCGCAGGGATGAGTTCTTCGCGATGAGCGCGCCGGCCTCCCCTGTCCTTGGGCGCCAAGTGACCATCGTCAACCGCCGCGGCCTGCATGCGCGCGCCTCGGCCCGCTTCGTGAAATGCGCCGAAGGCTTCGACTGCGAAGTAACGGTGATCAAGGACGGGCAAAGCGTCGGCGGAACCTCGATCATGGGACTGATGACGCTCGCCGCGGCCCCCGGCGCGACGATCGAGCTTCAGGCGGAAGGAACCGAGGCGGAGGCCGCGCTCGACGCGCTCACGGCGCTCATCGCCGACGGCTTCGGGGAAGAGGACTGAGGCGACAACGTTATCCGGCCTCCGCCCGCGGACGTCCGCTCAAGGCAAACAGAGCGAGCATCGATATCAGAACGATCGCAGCACCGAGCCACTGGCCCGGTGACAGTCGCTCGCCAAGCGCAAGCGTGGCCGCGCCAATCGCAAAGACCGGGATCAGGGTGAGGAAGCCGCCGGCGACGCTCGCCCGGAGCGCGCGGAGGCCAAGCAGATAGAACCACTGCAGGCGTCGGCGTCGCAGTTGTGGTAGCCAAGCTTGCGGAGTGGCCGGTCAGACATGCACCGAGGCTAGCGGAAATCCGACCTGCCGCACAATGGCCGGCACTCAGGCTTGCCCGTTTGCCTTGTCGTTGTTGTCGAGGATCATGAGAGCGAACCGAGAGAGCCGCTCGGGATCGGCGACGGCCTCGATCGCCGCGATCTTCTCCTCCGCAAAGGTCAGGCGGACCGCGATGCGCAGCCGCCCGCCGAACACCACGACAAGCCCGAGCGCTCCGTCGACAAGCGCCGGTTTCGCGCCCTGCGCACGTCCCTTGAAGGTCTCGGCAACGGCCGCGGCACCGCGAAGCTCCGCCGCGCCGCCCATCCGCGCGGCGGCGGCATCTGAGCGGAACACGACATCGGGCGCGAGCAGCGCCACGAGCGCCTCGAAGTCACCGCGCCGCGCCGCGGCGAGGAAGGCGTCTACGACTTCGCGCTGACGGGCAAGATCGGCGTCGGAGACCGTCGGCGCACCCTGCACGCGACGGCGAGCGCGACTTGCGAGCTGCCGCGCCGCGGCCGGCGAGCGCCCGACGATCGGGGCGATCGTGTCGAAGGGCAGATCGAACATGTCGTGCAGCACGAACGCCACGCGCTCGGCAGGCGCCAGCGTGTTCAAGACGACGAGCAGCGCGAGGCCGACGGAATCGGCGATCAGCGCCTCATTGTCGGGATCGTCCGCGCGGCTTGCGACCGGCTCAGGCACGTCGGCGCTCATCGGCTCCTCGCGCCGGGCTTTGCGCGCGCGCAGCATGTCGAGACAGATGCGCGCGACGACCGTCGTCAACCAGGCGCGGAGATTGTCGATCTCCTGCGCGTCGGAGCGGGCAAGCCGCAGCCAGGCCTCCTGCACGGCGTCGTCCGCCTCCGCGGCCGTGCCGAGCATGCGGTAGGCGACGCTCCGCAAATGGGCGCGGCTCGCCTCGAAGCGTTCGGTCAGGAATTTTTCCTCGTCCATCCGTCACATTCCTTCGCGGTCATCCGTCATGACCATGACGAACGGAGCCCGGCCGATGTGACAGACCGGCTCGAAATCGGCGTCAGAAAACCGCGATCCCCGGCATCGCGGTTCCAGCAACCACGATCCGACGGAGACCGAAGATGCAAGCACGGATGAAAAACCCCGCAGAAATCCTTCCGGACGCCATGAAGACCCTCCAGGCGCTCGCCCTCCCCGCGACCAAAGGCGGCGTTCCGTCGCACACGCTCGGCCTCGTGCACCTGCGCGCAAGCCAGATCAACGGCTGCAGCTCTTGCGTCGACGGCGGGATCAAGCACGCCAAGCAGGCGGGCGAGACCGACGAGCGGCTTTTCGCGGTGTCTGCCTGGCGCGAGGCGCCCTATTTCACCGACGCGGAGCGCGCGGCGCTGGCGCTCGCCGAAGCAATGACGCGGCTCAGCGACCGCGCCGACCCGGTGCCCGACGCAATCTGGGACGATGCCGCCAGGCACTATGACGAAAAGGGGCTCGCGGCACTGGTGCTGTGGGTCGCGACCACCAATCTCTACAACCGGCTGAACGTGACGACGCGACAGCCGGCCGGCGCGAGCTGGAGCTGAGCTGCGTTCGGAGCGTCGATCCAGCGCGGCGCCCATCGGCGCCGCGCCTGCGCTCATCCGCTGATGTTGTAGGCGGTGAGCGCCGCCATGTTGACGATGTCGGAATCGCGAGCGGAGATCGGCAGGATCTGCACAGGGCAGTCGAAGCCGACGAGCAGCGGGCCGAGCACCGTCGAGCCGCCGAGCTCCTTCAACATGTTGGTGGAGATCGCGGCGGAATGGCGCGCCGGCATGATCAGAACGTTTGCCGGCCCGGTCAGACGGCAGAACGGATACGACGCCATCACGTCGGGATTGAGCGCCACGTCGGCGCCCATCTCGCCGTCATATTCGAAATCGACGCGGCGCTGGTCGAGGATGCGCACCGCCTCGCGCACCTTCTCGGCGCGCTCGCCGGCGGGATTGCCGAAGGTCGAATAGGCAAGCATCGCAACGCGCGGATCGAAGCCGAGGCGGCGCGCGACGCCTGCCGCCTCCTCGGCGATGTCGGCAAGCTCGTTGGAGGTCGGCATATCGTGAACGGCCGTGTCGGCGACGACCACGGTGCGGCCACGGCAGAGCGCGATGGTGACGCCGATCACGCAATGGCCGGGCTTCGGGTCGATGCAGCGGCGAATATCCTGCATGACCGTCGAATAGGAGCGGGTGATGCCGGTCACCAATCCGTCGGCGTCGCCGAGCGCCACCATGCAGGCGGCGAAGTGGTTGCGGTCGGTGTTGATGAGGCGGACGGAGTCGCGGAAGAGGTAGCCCTGCCGCTGCAGCCGGGAATAGAGATAGTCGGCATATTCGTCGCGCCGGGTCGACAGGCGCGCGTTCATGATCTCGATATCGCCGCGCAGCTCAATTCCCGCCTCCTCGGCCTTGGAGTGGACGAGGTCCTCGCGCCCGACGAGGATAGCCTTGCCAAGATGCTGGTTGGCGAAGCTGACGGCGGCGCGGATGACCGGCTCCTCCTCGCCTTCGGCGAAGACGATACGCTGCGGATTCTGCCTGACGCGCGCCGTCACCCGCTGCAGCGTCCCGGCGATCGGGTCACGGCGCGCGTTAAGCTGCTCGCAGTAGACCTCCATGTCGTCGATCGGCCGGCGCGCGACGCCCGACTCCATCGCCGCCTTGGCGACAGCTGGCGGAACCGCCGCAATCAGCCGCGGATCGAAAGGAACCGGGATGATGTAGTGCGGCCCGAAGCGCGGGCGGTTGCCCTGATAGGCGGCGACCACCTCGTCGGGCACGTCCTCGCGCGCCAGTGCGGCAAGCGCTTCCGCCGCCGCGAGCTTCATCTGATCGTTGATGGTGGTGGCGCGCACGTCGAGCGCGCCGCGGAAGATATAGGGGAAGCCGAGGACGTTGTTCACCTGGTTCGGATAGTCGGAGCGGCCGGTCGCGACGATCGCGTCGTCGCGCACCTCCGCCACCTCCTCCGGCGTAATCTCCGGATCGGGATTGGCCATCGCGAAGATGATAGGATTCTTCGCCATCGAGGCGATCATGTCGCGGCTATAGGCGCCTTTCACCGACAGGCCGAGCGCCACGTCGGCGCCGCTCATCGCCTCGTCGAGCGTGCGCAGCTCGGTCTCGACCGCATGCGCCGACTTCCACTGGTTCATGCCTTCGGTGCGGCCCTTGTAGACGACGCCCTTGGTGTCGCAGACAATGACGTTCGCATGCGGCATGCCGTAGGCCTTGGCGAGCTCAACGCAGGCGATCGCCGCGGCGCCCGCTCCGTTGCAGACAAGCCGCGTGGTCCTGATGTCGCGGCCGGTGAGCTGCAGCGCGTTGATCAGCCCGGCGAGCGAGATGATGGCGGTGCCGTGCTGGTCGTCGTGGAAGACGGGGATATCCATCATCTCGCGCAGCCGGCTTTCGATGACGAAGCAGTCGGGCGCGCGGATGTCCTCGAGGTTGATGCCGCCGAAGGAGGGGCCGAGGAAGCGCACGGCGTTGACGAATTCGTCAACGTCTTCGGTTCCGACCTCAAGGTCGATGGCATCCACATCGGCGAAGCGCTTGAAGAGCACCGCCTTGCCTTCCATCACCGGCTTCGAGGCGAGCGCGCCGAGATTGCCGAGGCCGAGAATGGCGGTGCCGTTGGAGATGACGGCGACGAGATTGCCGCGCGTCGTGTAGTCGAAGGCGGTGTTCGGGTCCTCGGCGATCTTCTTCACCGGCACCGCGACGCCGGGCGAATAGGCGAGCGACAAATCGCGCTGCGTCGCCATCGGCTTGGTGGGAACGATTTCGAGTTTTCCGGGGCGGCCGCGCGAATGGAAATGCAGCGCCTCCTGATCCGTCACATACACCCCGCCCTTGCGGCCACTCACGTCCGACATCCGCAGAATTCCTCCCAATCCGCCAAGCTTACAGCCCCGTCGACAGAAGCCAAGCCGCGTCACCCTCTTGCCACTGGCCGCGCGCCCACGAAGGGCCTATTTGATCCTCATGCGCGCGGATGTTCCTGCCATTTCCGTCATCGGCCTCGTCAAGTCCTATCGCGACGTGATCGCCGTCGCGGGGATCGACTTCTCCGTGACGCGCGGGGCGATCGTCGGTCTGCTCGGCGGCAACGGCGCCGGCAAGACCACGACCATCGCCATGCTCATGGGCCTCGTGCTCCCCACCGGCGGCACGGCGCGCGTGCTCGGCGTCGACATGGCCCGCGACCGGCACAAGGTGTTGCATCGCATCAATTTCGAGAGCCCCTACGTGGAATTGCCGAAGCGCCTGACGGTGCGGCAGAATCTCAAGGTGTTCGGCGCGCTCTACGGCGTGACCGGTCTCCGCGACCGCATCGATCAGCTCGCCGCCGAGCTCGATTTGAAGGATTTCCTCGACCGCCTGTGTGGCGAGCTTTCGTCGGGGCAGAAGACCCGCGTAGCCCTGGCAAAGTCGCTCGTCAACTCGCCCGACGTGCTGCTGCTCGACGAGCCGACCGCCTCGCTCGACCCCGACACGGCCGACTGGGTGCGCACGCACCTTGAGCGCTACCGGCGCGAGCGCAACGCGGCGATCCTTTTGGCCTCGCACAATATGCCGGAAGTCGAACGGCTCTGTGACGACGTGTTGATGATGAAGGCGGGGAAAATCGTCGACCGCGGCGGCCCGGCAGAGCTGATCGCGCGCTACGGGCGGCAGACGATGGAGGAGGTGTTCCTCGACGTCGCCCGCGACCGGCGCAAGGAGAGCGAGGTGACGGAGTGAGCTGCGTTGATGCCGGCTCCTCCTCCGCGCAGCGGGGGAGGGAGACCGCCGAATGCGGTGGAGGGGGCGTGTGTCCCGCCTCGCGCCGTCGTCTGCTCCCTCCACCATGCTGCGCATGGTCCCCCTCCCCCGTCGCAGGCGACGGGGGAGGAACACAGGCCGAGGCCCGGTGGCGATGACGACCGTCGCCGCGCACGCCGAATATCATGCCGTGTCGCTTCGGCGCGTCGGGGCGATGGTGCTGCGGAACTTCTATCTGCTGCGCTCGTCCTGGCCGCGCATCGTCGACATGATCTACTGGCCGGCGGTGCAGGTGGTGATGTGGGGGTTCCTGCAGCTCTACCTGGTCCACAAGGCCAACATCGCAGTGCAGGCCGGCGGCGCCTTCATCGGCGCGGTGCTTCTGTGGGACATCCTCTTCCGCGGCCAGATCGGCTTCTCCATCTCGTTCCTGGAGGAGATGTGGTCGCGCAACCTCGGCAACCTGATGATGACGCCGCTGAGGCTCCCGGAGTTTCTGGCGGCGCTGATGGTGATGAGCATCGTCAGGGTGCTGATCGGCCTGGTGCCGGTGACGATCCTTGCGATCACGTTCTTCGGCTTCAATTTGTGGGCGCTCGGGCTCGCCGTCCCGGTGTTCTTCATCAACCTGATCCTGACGAGCTGGTCGATCGGGCTCATCGCCTCCGGACTGATCCTGCGAAAAGGCGCCGGTGCGGAGGGACTCGCCTGGTCGATGACCTTCATCCTGCTGCCGCTTTGCTGCGTCTATTATCCGGTCGCGACGCTGCCCGTCTGGCTGCAATGGATCGCGCTGGCGCTGCCGCCGACGCATGTCTTCGAGGGCATGCGGATGTTGCTGCTCGACCAGCATTTCAGCGTCCGCGAGGCGATTCTCCGCCTTCCTCCTGAACCTCGTCTACTTCTCCGCGGCGGCTGCGACCTTCGGCCTGCTCCTCCGTTCCGCGCGGCGCACCGGATCGCTGATGCAGACGGGCGAATAGCGCTGCACGCGGTGTTATCTTGTTGAAGTAGCAGGAATTTCTTCCTGCCACGCAACCTGGGCCAGAAAAACCCAGTTAACGGTTTCTTACTGAAACCGGTGCAATTCTCCGAATTCGAAGGTTGTCATCGAAGCTTCGCAGGCTACATTTGCAGTGCAGGAAAATTTTCTGCACTGCACAAATCCCGCGGAAGGCTGGCCGCCCGTGTCGATCTATCAACTTTACGAGTTGAACCACGCCGCGCTCGCGCCCTGGCGGGCGATGGCGGACGCCACGCGGCTGACCTTCCAGAACCCTCTCAATCCCTTCTCCGACACGCTGTTCGGCCGCTCTGTCGCGGCAACGGCGGAGCTCTTCGAGCGCACCACGCGGCGCTACGGCAAGCCGGAGTTCCGGCTGAGCGAGACCGAGGTCGACGGCAAAAAGGTCGCGGTCACGGAGGACGTGGTCTGGGAACGGCCGTTCTGTTCGCTCATCCACTTCCGCCGCGACCTGCCGAAGGACCGGCCCTGCGACCCGAAGCTTCTGATCGTCGCGCCGCTCTCCGGCCACTATGCGACTTTGCTCCGCGGCACCGTCGAAGCGATGCTGCCTCACCACGAGGTCTTCATCACCGACTGGGCCGACGCGCGCATGGTGCCGGTGTCGGACGGAAGCTTCGACCTCGACGACTACATCGACTACCTGATCGACATCTACCACCATCTCGGCACCGCGACGCACGTGATGGCGGTCTGCCAGCCGTCCGTTCCGGTGCTTGCCTCGGTGGCGCTCCTCTCCGAGGACGGCGATCCGTGCGTGCCGAACACGATGACGCTGATGGGCGGGCCGATCGACACGCGGCTCGCGCCGACCGCCGTCAACCAGCTCGCCGAGGCGCGCGGCATCGACTGGTTCCGCCACAACACCATCATGTCGGTGCCGTTTCCGCATCCGGGCTTCATGCGCAAGGTCTATCCGGGGTTCCTGCAGCTTTCCGGCTTCATGGCCATGAACTACGAGCGGCACGCCACGGCGCACCAGGAATTCTATCAGCACCTCGTCGACGGCGACGGGGACGGCGACTCGGCCGACAAGCACCGCGACTTCTACGACGAATATCTGGCGGTGATGGACCTGACGGCGGAGTTCTATCTGCAGACGGTCGACACGGTGTTCGTGAAGCACCTTCTGCCGAACGGGCTGATGACGCATCGCGGACGCCTGGTCCGAACCGAGACGATCCGCCATACCGCGCTTCTGACGGTCGAAGGCGAGCGCGATGACATTTCCGGCGTTGGCCAGACCAAGGCGGCGCACACGCTTTGCTCAAACCTCCCCTACGAGATGCGCCAGCACTATCTCGCCATCGGCGTCGGCCACTACGGAGTCTTCAACGGCTCGCGCTACCGCTCCGACATCCAGCCGCGGATCGCCGACTTCATCCGCAAGCATGGCGGCACCTCGCCTGACGGGCTGGAGCGTGCGTCAAAGCCGATCGCGAAGCGGCGCGGCATCGAGGCGCGGCTCGCCGACGCCTTCGGGATCACCGCGCTCTCGGCGAAGAGCCTGCCGAAGATCGGCGAAGCGGTGGCCGACGAATTCGACGATATCGTCAAGGCCGCCGAGGGCGAGGAGACGCGGCCGAACGGCAAGTCGAAGCGCGGAAACGGCAGCGGTTGAGGCCGGCGCCCGACGCGGGGCCGACGGCATCGTGAGGGCGCCCTGCGAAAGCGCTACGGCGCGTTCCGATTTTGCTTGAACCGCACTTTTTCCCTCCCCATGTCCTCCCTATCGCAGCCAGGGAGACCCCCAATGAACCATTCCGCTACCGCGACCGGTCCCCGCCCGCATCACAGGGCGCGCGGCCGCTGGACGGCGCTCAACATCGTGCTGATGATCATCGGCTTTGCCGTGTTCTGGCCGCTCGGTCTTGCCATGCTGGCCTGGATCATCTGGGGCGACGAGATCGCCGAAAATGTGGAGGCGCTGAAGGAGAGCTTGCGGTCCCTGTTCGAGCGCGCGCCGCGCTTCCGCGAGGGAGTGGCGGGCTTTTCCAGCCGCACGGGCAACGCCGCCTTCGACGCCTATCGCGACGAGGAGCTTAAGCGCCTCGACGAGGAGCGCCGCCGGCTCGAGGCAATGCGAGCCGAGTTCGAGAGCTTCCTCGCCGAGCTCCGCCGGGTGAAGGACCAGGACGAATTCGACCGCTTCATGCGCGAATTTCGCAACCGCACCGGATCGAGCGGCGAAGCTTCCGCCTGACCCTCAACCGGCTGGCGCCGACACCCTAGGGGTTGCAGAAAGCGGGACCGCAGGGCCCCGCTTCTTTTTTGCGCATCTGCCTGCTTTTTCCCTCTTCCGCAATCGATCAACTCCCGGCAAGAATTGCTCCCATGCGGGTGGGCTCGGGAACGGCTTCAAACAAGCTTCTGATCGCGGCTGCGGGACGCCGGATCCGGGTCGTCATCCGCCGCAATTCCCGCGCCCGCCGCATCATCCTCAGGGTCGACGAGGCGCTCGGCCTGCCGATCCTGACGCTCCCGTCCAGAACCTCGCTCGACCGGGGCGCCGCCTTCTTCCGCGAGCACGTTGCCTGGGTGGAGGAGCAGCTGCGGCGGCTCGCGCCCTCCGCCCCCTTCGCCGACGGCAGCGTATTCCCGCTGCGCGGCGTCCCCTGCCGAATCCGCTTGAAGCGCGGGCGCGGCGTGGTGGAGCTTGAACGACGCGGCGAGAGCACTGTGCTCCTCGTGCCGGGCGAGCCGGAGTTCCTGGCGCGGCGCGTCACCGACTGGCTGAAACGCGAGGCGCGCCGCGATTTCGAGAAGGCCGTGGCGCGCTATTCCGCGCTGGTCGGAAAGTCCCCGAAGGCGATCCGCGTCGGCGACCCGAAAAGCCGCTGGGGCTCGTGCTCGTCGAAGGGCGTGCGTCACGTTCTCCTGGCGGCTGGTGCTCGCCCCGCCGCGGGTGCTGCAATATCTGGTCGCCCACGAGGTCGCGCACCTTCGGGAAATGAACCACGGGCGGCGGTTCTGGGCGATCGTCGAATAGTCTCGACCCGGACTTCGAGGTGGCGCGGGCATGGCTCGGCAAGTCCGGCGTGGGGCTCGCGGCGATCGGCCGGGCGCGCTGAGCAGCCGAGCCAGCCTCCCGATCGGCCAGAGCGGTTCCGGCTCAGCGGGACTCACGATCGCAATCCGCTTCTTTCGTGGAGCATGATCTTATCCGAAAAGCGGTATCCACTTTTCGGGATCGTGCTCAGCCCCCAAAAGCCTGCTGAAGAAGCCGCGGCGGTGCTGCTGTTGAGGCTGCTGCGGCGGCGGCTGGCCGTTCGGGTTGTCGCGCAGAATCCAGGCGCGGCTCCGCGCTTCGTTTGCCGCCTGCTCGTCGGGACTGACCGCCGCGCCGAAGCCGCGCCAGCCGGGGGCCCCCGGCTGCGGCGCCGGCTGCAGCCATCAGAGAGGCGATGAGGTCGGTCCCCGGAAGCGGCTCGAGCGGCACGCCCTGATGCGCCTTGGTCATGAACTTCGACCAGATAGTCGCCGGCAGCGTGCCGCCGAAGGCGCGCTTCATCGGCGCGTCGGAATCGTTGCCGACCCATACGCCGGCGGTCAGGTTGGCGGTGTAGCCGATGAACCAGGCGTCGCGGAAATTCTGGCTGGTGCCGGTCTTGCCGCGCGACCTGCCAGCCGGGGAGCGAGGCACGCGTGCCGGTGCCGCATCTCCACCGTCGCCTGCAGCATGTAGTTCATCAGCGCGACGCTATCGATGCTCACCACGCGGCCGAGGCCGGAGCCGGTGCGGTCGAAGAGCACCGTCGCCGTCGGGCGTGCGGATGCGCTGGATGACGAAGGGCAGCACCGAATAGCCGCCATTCGCGAACGGCGCGTAGGCGCCGGTCAGCTCAAGCAGCGAAACGCCGGACGTGCCGAGCGCGATCGAGGGCACGGCCTCGAGCGGCGAGTTGATGCCCATCCGCCGCGCCGTCTGCACCACCGCATCCGGCGTCACCTGGTCGGCAAGCTGCGCGGCGACGGTGTTGATCGAATGCGCCAGCGCATCGCGCAAGCGTTACCGGCCCGCGAAACTGCCCGTCGTCGTTCTGCGGCGACCATTTGCCGATGGTGATCGGCTGGTCGATCATGACCGTGTCGGGTCGGTAGCCGAGCTTCTCGATCGCGGTCAGATAGACAAAGGGCTTGAATGCCGATCCCGGCTGCCGCCGCGCGTCGACGGCGCGGTTGTACTGCGATTGCGCATAATCGCGGCCGCCGACCATGGCGCGCACCGCGCCGGTGCCGTCGACCACCACCATCGCGCCTTGACCGACGCCGAATTTCTCGCCGTCGGCGTCAAGCGTCTCGGAGACCGCGTGCTCGGCGAAATACTGCAACGTCATGTCGACGGTGGTCTCCACCACCACGTCCTGCTCGACGTTGCCGAGATGATAGGGAAGGACGTCCATCACCCAGTCGGCGATGTAGTTGCCGCTGCCCTTGCGCTGATAGTTCGCCGGCAACGGCCGGATGCGCGAGCGCGTCGTCAGCCTGCGCCTGGGTGATGTAGCCGCCCTCGACCATGTCGGCGAGGACGATCGAGGCGCGCTCTGTGCCGCCTCGGGATTGCTTGTTCGGCGCATAGCGGCTCGGCGCCGGCAGCACGCCGGCAAGCACCGCCGCCTGCGCCAGCGTCAGGCTGCGCGGGTCGGTGTTGAAATAATGACGCGCCGCGGCAGTCGATGCCGTAGGCGCCGGAGCCGAAATAGACGCGGTTCAGATACATCTCCAGGATCTGGTCCTTGGAGTATTTCGTCTCCAGCCACAGCGCGAGGATCACCTCCTGCACCTTGCGCTTCAGCGAGCGCTCGGGCGTCAGGAACATGTTCTTGGCGAGCTGCTGGGTGAGCGTCGAGCCGCCCTCCACCACGCCGCCGTGCAGAGCGTTCTTGGCAACGGCGCGAAGCAGGCCGATCGGGTCGACGCCGAAATGCGAGCGGAAGCGGCGGTCCTCAATGGCGATGACGGCGTTCGGCACATAGGCCGGCAGATCGCTCGACGTTACCGCCTCGCCGCCGGTGTCGCCGCGATTGCCGATCAGCCGGCCGTCGACCGCCAGGATCTGGATGTTGGGCGGGCGGTCCGGTACGCGCCACTCTGAGGCGCTCTTCAGCTCGGCGGCGTAATAGGCGACGAGCCCGCCCGCGGCGATCGCGCCCCAGACGCAGAAGATGAGGCACCAGCGAAAGAGGCCACGGACCAGGCGGACCGGGATCGAGCGGCGCCTGCGGCCGGCGCGCCGCGAACCGCCGCCGCGGCCGCCGGCGCCCTTGCGCTTCTTGGGCGGGCGCCCGCTCCCTCCGGTGCGCGCCGGCCTGTCGCCGGCGGGGCACGCCGGCGCCGGCGACCCGGCCTCTCCGAAGCTGGCTCGATGCGTTTCGGCTTCTTGCGACCTGCCATCTCTACCCAATGTCCCTCAAGAGAGGCCGTGTCGACGCCAAATTTGGCGATTTGACGGGCGGTTCAAGCGTGTTGTCGCCGTTTACCCTTTCTTAAGGATTGAGGCGACAGCGGCGTGAAAATGCCCACAGATGCGCGATAGCGGCAGTTTCGAGGAGTCCCGCCATGTCAAACGCGTCGATTGGGTCGACGTCGCCAAGGGCATCTGCATCTGCATGGTGGTCATGATGCACTCGACGCTCGGCGTGGAGAAGGCGGCCGACGCGCCCGGCTGGATGGGCTATGTCGTGGAGTTCGCCCGGCCCTGGCGCATGCCGGACTTCTTCCTGATCGCCGGGCTGTTCCTGGCGCGCCGCATCGACGCGCCGTGGCGGCTCTATCTCGACCGCAAGGTGCTGCACTTCGCCTATTTCTACGTGCTGTGGCTGACCATCCAGTTCGCCTTCAAGGCGCCGGGCATGCTGCCGACAGTCGGCTGGAACGGGTCGCTGCGCGAATATCTCATCGCCTACATCGATCCGTGGGGCACGCTGTGGTTCATCTACCACCTGGCGCTCTTCCTGCTCGTCACGCGGCTTCTGAAGGCCGTGCCGTGGATCGATCGTGTGGCTCGTCGCCGCAGCGACTTGAGATCGCGCATATCAACACCGGCTCGGTGCTGATCGACGAATTCGCCGCGCGCTTCGTCTATTTCTACACCGGCTACATTTTCGCGACGCAGGTCTTCCGGATCGCCGAGGAGGCGACCGCCGACCGCGGATGGCACTGACCGGGCCTCGCGCTTTGGGGCATGCTCGCACGCGCTGATCGTCTTCCACGGCTACGGCGACGCTGCCCTTCGTGAGCCTAGTGCTCGGGCTGGTCGGCGCGCTCGCGGTCGTGCACGACCGCGACGCTGGTCGCGAAGACTGTCGCGGCGCCCGTCTTCCGCTGGCTCGGCGAGCACTCGATCGTCGTCTACCTGGCCTTCTTCCTGCCGATGGCGGCGAGCCGCACGATCCTCCTGAAGCTCGGGATCATCACCGACGTCGGCACGATGTCGGTGCTGGTGACGCTGGCCGGCATCATCGGCCCGGTCGTCCTCTACATGGCCGTCAAGAAATCACGGCATCGGGCTCTTCCTGTTCGAGCGGCCCGCCTGGGCGCGGATCGACGGGCCCTACCGGAAGCGCCAGCGCGAGACGGCCGACGAGGTGATGGTGCCGGCGGAGTAATTTGCTTGAAGCCTCTGGGCAGGCAGCTTATATTTCTTGTTGACTATTACCCGTCGGCAGCGTGCTGTCGGCCCAAAGGTCGCCCGGAGCAATTCGGTGCGACCTTTGCTTTTTGTGCTACTTCGTATCGATGCGCACAGTCGTCTACGTCGACGGGTTCAATCTTTACTTCCGCCTCCTCGAGAAGCGGCCGCAGTTCAAGTGGCTCGACCTCAAGGCCCTGGCGCAGCGCTCGCTGAGCCCGGCAAATCAGATCACGGGCATCCGATACTATACCGCTCGCGTCTCAGGCAACGATACCTGGAGGCATTGGCATCAATCCCTGAACTCAGCATCCATCTGGGAGCCTTCCTGGTTTCCGAGAAATTTGCGGGTCTTGTCCATCCACCCGAATTCCGCCCACGTCTCAATCTAGCTCAGCCTTGGCCCGACGTCGTCAAAGTCATCAAGACAGAAGAGAAGGGAAGCGACGTGAACTTGGCCTGCCATCTCCTCCTCGATGGCTTCAGAGGCAATTATGACGTTGCGGTCGTCTTGTCGAACGACAGTGACCTCGTGGAACCAATTCGGATCGTAACGCAAGAGCTCGGAAAGCCCGTTGGGCTGCTGTCGCCGGTCGGCAATCCAAATCCCCACCTGCGCAATGCCGCGACTTTCATCCGCCGGATTCACATCGGCGACATAGCCGCTTCCCAGTTCTCCGACCCCATCTTGCTGGCCGACGGCACGCTGCTCTCCAGGCCTCAAACTTGGGCGTAGGCGTGGCGAGATCGCCGAAGAGCCACGAACCTCGCAGGTCCACCGGCGCCAGCTGACATCCGCGCCGCGAAACACCTTTTAACGGCGCACGACATCCGCCCGAAACGCTTAGGCGTCAGCCTGCTCGACGCGGGAAAGCGACGCTTTTTCAAGCGCGGAGGGACATCCT
>CAVQJW010000028.1:0-219322 GCA_963712925.1 uncultured Alphaproteobacteria bacterium
AAGGATCAGGAGGCCGTTATAAGAGCTGCGGCTCTCGGCAATCGGGACGATCGAAAGCCATGGCACCGTCAATTGCCGCGGCATCGCCTCACCGACGAGGCTCCGCACGGTCGGCGCGAGCGTGTCGATCATCAGGCCAGGGAGCACGCCGAAGACAATGCAAAGCGCGGCGAAGCCGAACATCGCGGCAAGCGAGAAGCGATCGACTTCCTTCGCTTGCGCCGCAGCCGGCGTGCGCGGGCGACCGAGGAAGGTGACGCCGAAGGCCTTGACGAAGCACGCTGCCGCGAGCGCTGCGGAAAGCGCGAGCAGCGCGCCGACCGTCGGAATCGCGAATTTCAGCGCCCACTCAGGCAGCGCCGGGCTGATCAGGATCGCCTGGAAGGTCAGCCATTCGGAGGCGAAGCCGTTCAAGGGCGGCAGCGCGGAGATCGCGGCGCAGCCGACGAGGAAGGCGAAGCTCGTCAGCTTCATGCGGTGGATCAGGCCGCCGAGATGCTCCATGTCGCGCGTGCCGGTCGCCGTCAGCACTGCGCCGGCGCCGAAGAAGAGCAGGCTCTTGAAGAGCATGTGGTTGAAGACGTGGAAGAGCGCGGCGGTCAGCGCCAGCGCGGCGGCGGCCGCCATGCCGTTCGCCGAGAAGGCAAGCGCCAGGCCGAGGCCGATGAAGATGATGCCGATATTCTCCACCGTGTGATAGGCGAGAAGCCGTTTCAGATCGTGCTGCATCAGCGCGTAGAGCACGCCGAGCGCCGCGGTGATGCCGCCGAGCACGAGCACGATCAGGCCCGGCCACCAGCTCGCGCCGCCGAGAAGATCGAACACGATGCGGACGAAGCCATAGATCGCGACCTTGGTCATGACGCCGCTCATCAGCGCCGAGACGTGGCTCGGTGCAGCCGGATGCGCGAGCGGCAGCCAGACATGCAGCGGCACCAGGCCGGCCTTCGACCCGGCGCCGATCAGGACCAGCGCCAGGACCAGCGCGTCGAGCAACGGCGAATGGGCGGCCGGCGCGGATCGCGTCGAAGGTGTAGTTGCCGTCCGGCCCGGCGAGGAGCCCGAAGGCGAGCAGCAGGCAGAACGTGCCGAAGCTCGCCATGACGAGATAGATGTAGCCGGCGCGGACATTCTCGCCCTCGCGGTGATGCGCCATGACCAGCGCCCATGAGGCGAGCGACATCACCTCCCAGGAGAGCAGGAAGGTGAAGGCGTCGTCGGCGAGCACGACGAGGTTCATGCCGGCAAGGAAGACCGGATAGAACGGCAGCACGCGATGCGGCGCGTGCTCGTGGCGGCCATAGCCGAGCGCATAGATGCTGGCGCCGACCGCGCCGAGATTGACCACGACGAGGAAGAACGGCGGAAAGCGCATCGACGCGGAAATGCGCGCCGATCCACGGCAGGCCGAGCGGCAGCGTCATCGTGGCCGGCGGCGCCGCCGAGACGAGATGCGCAAGCGCGCAAGAAGCAAGCAGCGCCGAGACGCGAGCGACACGCCGTAGACGATCTGACGTGACTACGGTTGCGGCGAGCGCGAAGCGCCACGCGCGGCGAAGCGCCGCGACGGCGAAGACGGCAGCGCGCCAGACGTAGCGCCACGCAGACGAGCGGAAGCGCCTCAGCCATGGGACGGCCGCGGAAAGGCCCGGCGGCCGCGATCATGGCTTAAGACGGACGCCGCGCCCGCCGCCCTGGCTTGCCGCACCCTCGCCGATCAGCTCGATTCCTGCGGCGTCGAGCGCGCCGATCAACCGCATCAGCGAATCGACGTTGCCGCGAATGACGCCGTCGCTCGCCTCCATGCGCTGGATGGTCGGCACCGACAGCCCCGCGAGCTCAGCGATGTTGCGCTGATCGAGGCCTGCGAGCGCCCGCGCCGCGCGGAGTTGGGCGGCAGTTATCATGTTTCAGACATCACTTCTTGAGGCTCAGTCCTGATAACTTGCGCCTAGAACATGCCACGGCCGCAGCGCAACTGGATTCCTGAGCGGCGCCCTGCGGCGTCCTGCCTCATCTGGCGTGGGGACGATATCGGCTTCGCCCGACCCGACCGATAACCATGATCGACGCGACGCCGGCTCGGGGTTAGGACCGTCTGCCGCAAGGAAAGAAGGGGGAGGAAGCCATGAAACGCGTGCTTTGCTACGGGGATTCCAACACGTTCGGCACGAAGCCGATGCGCGACCAGAACGACTCTCGCCGCTTCGACCAGAGCGAACGCTGGCCGTGCGTCGCCGGCAAGGCGCTCGGCGCCGGCTGGCAGATGGTCGAGGAGGGCCTCCCCGGCCGCACCACCGTGCACGACGACCCGATCGAGGGCGCGCACAAAAACGGGCTCACCTACCTGACGCCCTGCCTCGAGAGCCACTGGCCGCTCGACGCGATCGTGCTGATGCTCGGAACGAACGATCTCAAGGCCCGCTTCGGGCTGCCGCCTTTCGACATCGCGTCGGGGGTCGGCAAGCTGCTCGATGCGATCGTGCGCGCCGTGCCGGATTGGACCTCGGCGCCGAAGCTCTTTCTCCTCTGTCCGGTGCCGGTCGTCGAAGCGGGCTGGCTCTCCGAGATGTTCGGTGGCGGCGCCGAGAAGTCGCGTCGTCTCGCCCCGCTCTATCGCGCGCAGGCGGAGATGTACGGCGCCGCCTTCTTCGACGCCGGGACAGTTGCCGAAGTCTCGCCCGTCGACGGCGTGCATTTCGAGGCGGCCGGCCAGGCCGCGATCGGCAAGGCGGTGGCGGGTGAGTTGAAGCGCCTGCTTGGATAGCCGCTCCCCATCCGTTGATCTCGGTCAAGGCGAGGATTCGCGTGGCCGGGCAGCGTCCCATAGGGGGCGATCAACGGAGGTTGCATGATGCGAATCCGCACGTTGGTCCTCGGGAGTCTCCTCTTCCTTGCGGCCACATCCTTGGCAGAAGCCGCGACCGGGTGGGTCGTCAGCCCGCTTCATCTACGCACCGGGCCGAGCGCCCAGCACCGGGTCATCACCACCATGCCGGCCGGTGCGCGGGTCGATATCGTCCGCTGCACAAGTTGGTGCGAGCTCTACTTCGCCGGCCGGCACGGCTGGGCGTCGGCGCGCTACATCAGCACCAGCCGTCGGATGGGGCCGCCGGTCTACGCTCCGCCGCCCCCGCCGACGATCTATTGGTACTACGGCCCTCCCCGCTGGGATCGGCGCTACGACAGCTGGTACGACGGCCACAGCTGGTGGTACGACGGGCGGTGGCATCGTCGCCCGCGCTCCGGTGTGGAGTTCTATTTCCACTTCTGACGGACGGAGTGCAAAGGCCAAGACGCCCGGGCGACTCTCCGCTCGGGCTTCTTGATTCTAGTCCTGCCTCCGGCCGCGGACCGCACGACGCTTTTTCGGCTGCGCCGCATCGGGCGTCGGCAATGCGTCATCGTCGAGAATGCGCACCGCGGCGCCGTCGAGATCGTCGAACTGACCGGAGCGGAGCGACCAGAGGAACGCGCCAAGGCCGATCAGGCCGAGAAAGAGCGCGGCCGGAATGAGGATCAGGAGCGCGGTCACGCCATCGCCTCTTCGAGCCCTGAGGGCGCCGCCCGCCGCCGCGCCCGGCGCAGCCGGAACCTCAGCGCGAGGCTCAGCGCATTGCCGGTCACCAGAAGCGACGAACTCGACATCGCGACCGCCGCGATCAGCGGGGTCGCGTGGCCGCTCATGGCGATCGGCACGGCACAGAGATTATAGACGACCGCCAGCGCGAAATTTTCGATCACCTTGCGGCGCGCGGCGCGCGCGATCCGCCATGCCGTCAAGACCGGTTCGAGGCGCGCGCCGGTGAAGACGAGCCCGGCGGCGGTCTTGGCAATGTCGGACGCGCCCGCCGGCGACATCGAGACGTCCGCCGCGGCGAGCGCCGGCGCGTCGTTGATGCCGTCGCCGACCATCAGCACGCGCCGCCCGGCGGTGCGCATGGCCTGCAGCGTGCCGGCCTTGTCGGTCGGGAGCACGCCGGCGCGCCAGACATCGATGCCGGCCCGCGCGGCGGCACTCTTGACGGCGCCCGCATGGTCGCCGGACAGGAGCATCGTCTGCAGCCCCGCCGCCTTCAGCGATGCGACGGTTTCCGCCGCGTCCGCCCGGAGCTTGTCGCGAAAGCCGAAGCAAAGCGGCGCCGAATCGCCGATCTTGAGCCAGATCTCCGAGCGCCCTGTGCGACCTTCCTCGGGGCTGCTCGCCCCGGCGAATTCGCGCCGGCCAAGGCGGACGGTGCGGCCCTCCCACGCGCCTTCCATGCCGGAGCCGGGCCGCTCCGCGACATGCGTCAGCGTCGCGGGCTGAATGCCGCGCGCCCTCGCCGCCTCGGCGAGCGCGCGCGCCAAAGGATGGCGGCTCGCCTCGCCCAGCGCCGCGGCAACCCCCCAGACGCCGACATCGGCCAGCGGGCTCTCCACCAGCTGCGGCGTGCCCTCGGTCAGCGTGCCGGTCTTGTCGAAAACGATCGCGTTTATGCCGGCAAGCCGCTCCAGCGCGCGCGCCGTCCTTCAGCATGACGCCGCGTCGCATCAGGAGCCCGCTCGCCACAACCTGCACCGCCGGGACGGCAAGGCCGAGCGCGCAGGGGCAGGTGATGATCAGGACGGCGATCGCAGTGGTCAGCGCCTGGTGCCATCCGGCGCCCGCGAGCGAGCCAGGCGAAGAGCGTCGCCGCGCGCGAAGCACATGGACCGCCGGCGCGTAGATGCGCGCGGCGCGGTCGGCGATGCGGACGAAGCGGCCGCCGAGCGCGCTCGGCCGCTTCCATCAGGCGGGCGATCTCGGCGAGCAGCGTCTCGCCGGCTTCGCCGTCGACCTCGACCGTCAGCGGTCCGGTGAGGTTGAGCGTTCCGGCAAAGACGCGCGCGCCGCTGCCGACGGCCTCCGGTTCCGCCTCGCCGGTCAGCATCGAGCGGTCGATGTCGCTAGAGGCCGTCGACGACCGTCGCCGTCGACGGGGACGCGCTCGCCGGCCGCGACCTGCACGCGATCGCCCGGCCGCGATCGTCGGCGATCGGGACGTGCGCAGTCGCGCCGTCGGGACTCGACCCGCACGGCGCTGCCTGGCGGACAGCGACAAGAGCCGCGTCGCCGCCGAGCGCGCCACGCCGCGCATGCGATGGTCGAGGAAGCGGCCGACCAGCAGGAAGAAGAGCAGCCCGACCGCGGCATCGAACCAGGCGTGCTCGCCATGCGTCGCCGTCTCGTAGAGGCTCATGGCGGCGGCGAGCGTGACGGCAAGCGAGATCGGCACGTCCATGTTGAGCGGAGCGCGCGCGAAGCGCCGCTGAAGGCGGAGCGGAAGAAGGGCTGCCCGGCATAGACGATCGTCGGCAGCGCGATCAGCGCCGAGATCCAGTGGAAGAGATCGCGCGTCGCGTCCTCCGCCCCCGACCAGACCGAGACGGAGAGCAGCATGATGTTGCCGGCGGCAAAGCCGGCGACCGCCATGGCGCGGATCAGCTCCGCGCCGCACCCGCGTCGCCATCGGCGGCGTCGAAGGCGGCGGCATCGAACGGCCGCGCGGCGTAGCCGAGCGGACTCGACCGCGGCGAGCAGCCGGTCGGGCTCGGCCGATGCCGGATCGAAATCGACGCCGACGCGGCGCGACGTCAGGTTGGCGCGCGCGACGGTGACGCCCGTCTGCCTCCATGAGCGCGCCCTCGATGCGCGACAGGCAGGCGGCGCAGTGCATGTCCGGGACGAGGAAGATCGAGATGCGCGCGGCCGGGCGCGATCTCGCGCACGAAGCTCCGGTCGACGTCCGGCGTGGCGGTTTCGCCGGCACCGCCGTCGCCCTCAGGGCCCCGAGCGCCGTCGCCCCACCGCCGCAGCAGCTCATTGGCTCGCCTCCCCGGGCCGCTCGACGAAAATCTCCTGCGTGCGGCGGAAGACGAGCTCCGTCGCCGCGCCGCGCTTCGAGATCGACATCCCACAATCCGGACGGCAGCGGATCGGTCGGCCCGATAGGAACCGTCGACAAGCGCCGCGAAGTCGAGGCTCGCGATCCTCGCGCGTCGTCGACGGCCGGCCGACATGCGCGGAGACGGTCAGGAACGACACGCGGTTGCCGTCCGCTCCGGAGAGAACGAAGCGGAGATGCCCCGCCTCTGCCGCAAGCTCGGGCTTGAAACCCGCGGCGTCCTGCGCATGCGCCTTGGCGAGCATCTCGTCGATAGTGCTGGCTCGCGACGTAGCTGTTCTCGACGACCAGACCCGGGAAGGTGCCGGTCGCGGCAACCGCCAGCACGATGTTGACGGCGATGACCACGCCGAAGAACGCGCACACGATCACCAGCATATGCCAGCCGGTGAACCGGCCGTTCGGCCCGAACGGCAGCCGATGTCGTGCGCATGGTCGCCATGTCAGTCCTCATTCCCATTGTGGTGTTCGACATGCGGCGCGAAGAACTCGCTCGCCTTGTGCGCCGTCTCGGAGCCGTCCTGGTCGGCGAGATCGAAGGCGAAGTGGGTCGATCCGTCATGCACCGCGTCGCGCGGCTGGCTGACGAAGACCTTGATCTCCTTCAGCCGGTCGGGCTCGACCTCGACGCTGAGCGTCTTTCCGGCGTCCGTCTCGTCGGTTCCCGCAAGCCACATCTTGGCGTCGGGGAGCCCGTCCATCGAGACGGTGAAGGGCGCGGCTCCGCCAGCATGTTAAGATCTTGAGCGTGTAGCCGTTGCGGATAGAGCCGTCGGAAAGCGTGACGAAGAGCGGATTGCGGTCGGGAAGCACGTTGATGTCGAGCCGCTCGCGGGTGAGGAGCGAGAAGAGCATGAAGAGGCCGATCAGCGACCACAGGCCGAAATAGATCATCGTGCGCGGGCGCACGATGTGGGAGACGCCGACGGTGCGCTGATGCGCGGTGGCGGCCGGCGCGGCCGGCGCTCGCCGGCCTCGGCGGAATGCGCGTTGTAGTCGCGCAGCGTCGTATAGGAGATCAGCCCCTGCGGCTTGTCGACCTTCTTCATGATGTCGTTGCAGGCATCGATGCACAGCGCGCAGGTGATGCATTCGAGCTGATTGCCGTCGCGGATGTCGATACCCATCGGGCAGACGACGACGCAGGCGTTGCAGTCGATGCAATCGCCAACATCGGCACCTTCGGCAAGCGCCCGCTTCTTGCCGTGCGAGCGCGGCTCGCCGCGCCAGGCATTGTAGGTGACGAGCAGCGAATCCTCGTCGAGCATGGCGCCCTGGATGCGCGGCCAGGGGCACATATAGGTGCAGACCTGCTCGCGCATGAAGCCGGCAAAGGTGAAGGTCGTGGCGGTCAGAACACCGACGGTGATGTAGGCGACGGGTGCCGCCTGCAGCGTGAAAAGATCGTGGAAGAGCGTCGGCGCGTCGGCGAAATAGAAGACCCAGGCGCCGCCGGTTGCAGACCGCGATGACCAGCCAGACGAGATAGACCGACTGCGCGCTTGGCGATCTTCTCAAAGCCCCATGGCGCCTTGTCGAGCCGCATGCGGGCGTTGCGGTCGCCCTCGATGAAGCGCTCGACCCAGATGAAGAGATCGGTCCACACCGTCTGCGGGCAGGTGTAGCCGCACCAGACCCGGCCGGCGACCGAGGTGAACAGGAAGAGCCCGAGCCCCGCCATGATCAAGAGGCCGGCGACGTAATAGAATTCCTGCGGCCATATCTCGATGAAGAAGAAGTAGAAGCGGCGGTTGGCGAGATCGATGAGCACCGCCTGATCCGGCGCGTTCGGCCCGCGATCCCAGCGCAGCCACGGCGTGACCCAGTAGATGCCGAGGGTCACGGCCATGATCCACCATTTGAGCTTGCGGAACGTGCCCCAGGTGCGCTTCGGGAAGATCTTGATGCGCGGCTGATAGAGATTTCTGGCGCGCGCGCGTGTTGACCGGCTCGACATCGAAGCGTACGACCCCTGACGTAGTCTGTTCGTCATGCCACGTCCATAATTGCTTTCTCGTTCAAGGCCCGCGCCGGAGCCTGCGCCCGGCGCGTTCATGCTCCCTTTGATCTGCTAGGCTGCCCCGCCTGTTGGCGCGTTGATCCCCGTCGACCGGATTGCCGATGCGAGGGCAAGGCAAAATGCCTGCCGTCAACGTCGGACTGGAGGAAGAAGTGGGCGGGCAGGCCGTCTTCGAGCTTGTCACGGAGGTGGGATTTTCGGCCTTCCACCTGGCGCGGTCCCGCCGTGTCCGGCTGCCCGGCGGCCGCGGGCTCTTTCAAGCCTGCGAGCGCGGGGTGCCGGCGGAATTGATCCTTGCAGCGGGCGGCCTCGTCGCGAGCCAGGAGACGCTGCTCGATCCGCAAGCCGAGGTGACGCTGACGCTCTGGAATCGCCCCGGCTGACAGCACCCTCTATTTTGCCGCGAACTCCGTTGTGGAATTGATTGCCGCGGCCGGCGCTTCGCCGCCGCCAAGCGAATAGACGAAAAGCGCAAGCTCCTTGATCGTCGCCGGATCGAGGCGTCCGCGCCCAGGCCGGCATCACGCCGTGACGCGGCTTGGTGACCTGGGCGATGATCGCGTCTGCGGTCGCCGCCATAGAGCCAGATCGCGTCGTTGAGCGATGGTGCGCCGACGTCGTGGTTCCCCTGCCGTTGTCGCCATGGCAGGCGGCGCAGTTGTCGGCGAAGATCGGTCTTGCCCTGTCCGGCAAGGGCCGCGTCATGCTCCTGGCCGGAGAGCGACAGCACGAATTCGCGCGACCTGTCTGATCTGCTCGCCGGTCAGAATGCCGTCGGCGCCGAAGGCGGGCATCTCGGAGGTGCGCGTATCGGCATCCTGCGTGTAGCGGATGCCGTGCGTGATCGTCGTGAGGATGGCGTCGAGCGTGCCGCCCCACAGCCAGTCGTCGTCGTTGAGGTTCGGATAGCCGGGCGAGCCGGCGGCGCCGGAGCCGTGGCACTGCACGCAGTTCACCGAGAAGGCGGAGTGGCCGCCGGCAATGGCGAAGCGCTTCAGCTCCGGATCGGCGGCGATGTCGTCGACCGAAAGTGGAGGCGACCTTCTCCAGATTCCCGGCCTGCGCGGCCTTGGCGGCGGCCATCGCCTCTTCCACCCGCTCGCGCGTCGAATAGCCGAGCAAGCCGCGTGTCGCCGAATGGACGAGCGGGATCGCCGGGTAGAGCACCATGTAGACGAGGGCGAAGGCGATGCAGGCGTAGAACGTCCACAGCCACCAGCGCGGCAGCGGCGTGTTCAGCTCCCTGATGCCGTCCCATTCGTGGCCGGTCGTCGTCCTGCCCCGTCGACAGCGTCGACTGCTCGACGTTGTTGCCGCATCAGCCATCGCTCATTTCCCTCTGTCGTCGTGCTTGAACGGGATCGTCGGCCTGCTTGTCGTAGTCCGCCGCGCGCCTGGCCGGAACACCCAGAGGATGACGCCCGACAAAGACAGCGTCAGGACGAGCAGCGCCCAGCTGTCGGCGAAGTGGCGAAGCTGTTCGTAGATCCATCGCTCGTCACCTCAGCGGATTCGCTTCCGAGCGCGGCTCGTAGCTGGTGAAGTCGACCAGGGTGCCGAGCATCTGCAGATAGGCGACCAGCGCATCCATCTCGGTCAGCGCGTCGGGATCGCCGTCGAAGTCGCGCACCTGCACCTTGTTGCCGTAGCGCTCGATCAGGCCGCTGGAATCGGCGTTCGGATCGGCCTGGGCGCGCAGATCGGCACGCGCGTTGGCGATCATGTCGTCGGTGTAGGGAACGCCGACATCGGCGTTGGCGCGGAGATCGTCGGCGATATTCTCGAGGTCGAGATCGGTCGCCGCGAGATGCGGATAGCCGGGCATGATCGAGGCGGGCACCACCGAGCGCGGGTCGATCAGGTGCTGGACGTGCCATTCATCGGAATAGCGCCCGCCGACGCGCGCCAGGTCCGGGCCGGTCCGCTTCGACCCCCACTGGAAGGGATGGTCGTACATCGACTTCAGCGGCGAGCGAATAGTGGCCGTAGCGCTCCACCTCGTCGCGCATCGGGCGGATCATCTGGCTGTGGCAGAGGTAGCAGCCCTCGCGCACGTAGATGTTGCGGCCGGCGAGCTCGAGCGGCGTATAGGGGCGCATCCCCTCCACGTGCTCGATCGTGTTCTGCAGGTAGAAGAGCGGCACGATCTCGACGATGCCGCCGATCGTGACGACGAGCAGCGACAGGACGAGAAGCAGCGTCGCGTTCTTTTCGATCATCTCGTGATTGCGGAAAAACAGCCAGAAACGTTGCGGCCGTTCGGCGTTGGCTTCTGCGTTGGTCATCGTCCGTTCACTCCGCCGGCTGGATCGGCGCCCATGGGAATCTCCTGGCGGAGGTCGCCACGGATCGTCTTCCACACGTTGAAGGCCATGAGCAGCGCGCCGGTCAGGTAGAGGCCGCCGCCCGAGCGCGCGGATCAGGTAGTAGGGATGCATGGCGGCGACGGTCTCGACGAAGGAATAGACCAGGAAGCCGAGGCTATCGTATTCGCGCCACATCAGGCCCTGCATGATGCCGGACACCCACATCGCCGAGGCGTAGAGGACGATGCCGATCGTCGCGAGCCAGAAGTGCCAGTTGACCAGGCGCAGGCTGTAGAGCCGCTCGCGATTCCACAGGCGCGGCGTCAGGAAGTAGACGGCGCCGAAGCGAGATCATGCCGACCCAGCCAAGCGCGCCGGAATGCACATGGCCGATGGTCCAGTCGGTGTAGTGGGAGAGCGAGTTGACCTCGCGGATCGACATCACCGGACCTTCGAAGGTCGACATGCCGTAGAAGGCGACGGCGATCACCATCATGCGGAGGATCGGGTCGGTGCGGAGCTTGTCCCAGGCGCCCGACAGCGTCATCAGGCCGTTGATCATGCCGCCCCAGGAGGGCATCCACAGCATGACGGAGAAGACCATGCCGAGCGTCTGCGCCCAGTCGGGCAGCGCCGTGTAGTGCAGGTGGTGCGGACCGGCCCAGATATAGAGGAAGATCAGCGACCAGAAATGCACGATCGACAGCCGGTAGGAATAGATCGGCCGGTTCGCCTGCTTCGGCACGAAATAATACATCATGCCGAGGAAGCCGGCGGTCAGAAAGAAGCCGACGGCGTTGTGGCCGTACCACCACTGGATCAGCGCGTCCTGCACGCCGGCATAGGCCGAGTAGCTCTTCGAGCCGAGAAACGACGCCGGCATCGATATGTTGTTCACGATGTGCAACATCGCGATGGTGACGATGAAGGATAGATAGAACCAGTTGGCGACGTAGATGTGCGGTTCCTTGCGCTTGAAGATGGTGCCAAGGAAAACCAGCAGGTAGGCGACCCAGACGATAGTCAGCCAGATATCCACGTACCATTCCGGCTCGGCGTATTCGCGGCTTTCGGTGATGCCGAGGAGGTAGCCGGTCGCGGCGAGCACGATGAAGATCTGGTAGCCCCAGAACACGAACCAGGCGAGCTTGCCGCCGAAGAGCCGCGCACCGCAGGTGCGCTGCACGACATAGAAGCTGGTCGCGATCAGCGCGTTGCCGCCGAAGGCGAAGATCACCGCCGAAGTATGAACCGGGCGCAGCCTGCCGAAGGTGGTCCAGGGAAGGTTGAGATTTAGGACCGGATAAGCAAGTTCGAGCGCGATATAGAGGCCGACGAGGAAGCCGGCGATCCCCCAGAACACCGTGGCGATCACGCCGGCGCGGATCACGTCGTCCATGTAGCCGGTCGGCCGCTCGTGCAGCGGAATGGTCCGCGGCGAGACGTCCATGGTCTTCAGCCGCCAGGTCATGAAGCCGAGCGCGATGATGGCGACCAGCCCCATCTGCAGAGCAAATTGCGGATCGTGGGCCTTGGCGGAAGCGAGCACGGCAATCAGTCCGATCGCCGCGAAGACCCAGGCCTGCATCATTTGCATGCGATAACCCCCAGCGTTCGCGCCTCAGGCGACGCTCCCTTTTCGCTGGTAGGGCTGCAGGGGAAAATCGCCCTTGATTCAAATCAATGAGGCCGATCCGCAAGTCGGCGTTGCTGGCGACGGTCAGGGCACCCCTGGGGCGGTTCTCAATGCAGGCTGAGCTTATTCCGGAACACGCCGGCCCGGCGCCGCGCTATACGAGCTTTCCGACCTCGCCCCACTTCACGGCGGCCATTGACGCCAGGGCCTATCGCGCATGGCTCGGCAAGCTTCCCTCCGGCACAGCGCTCTCGCTCTACCTCCACGTCCCGTTCTGCAGCTCGCTCTGCTGGTTCTGCGGCTGCCACACAAAGGCGACGCGACATTATGCGCCGGTCGCCGCTTATCTCCGCGTCCTCATGGATGAGGTCGCGCTGCTCGGCGCCGCGCTGCCCGAAGGCTGCTCGGTCAGGCAGATCCATTGGGGCGGCGGCTCGCCGACGATTCTTTCGGCGGAGGATATTTCGGCGCTGGCGCAAGCGATCCGGAGCGCCTTCGACGTCGCAGCCGACGCGGAATTCTCTGCCGAGATCGATCCCCGCAACCTGTCGCGCGCCCAGATCATGGCACTCGTCGGCGCCGGGCTGACGCGGGCGAGTTTCGGCGTCCAGGACTTCAATCCGAAAGTGCAGGAAGCCATCAACCGCGACCAGACCTTCGCGCTGACCAAGGCGGTGGTCGACGCCTTCCGCCTCGCCGGCGTCGCTTCCGTCAATGTCGACGTGCTCTATGGCCTGCCGCACCAGACGACGACGCTTCTGATGTCGACCATCGTCAAGGCGCTGAGCCTCAAGCCCGACCGCATCGCGCTCTTCGGCTATGCGCATGTGCCGTGGCTGAAGAAGCACCAGACGCTGATCGACGCGGCCGCGCTTCCCGATGCGGCGGAGCGCTTTCGCGGCTCGGAGCTCGCGGCGGAGCTGATCGCGACCTGGGGCTATGAGCGGATCGGCATGGACCATTTCGCGCTGCCCGACGACCGGCTGGCCGTAGCGGCCCGCGCCGGACGCCTGCGGCGGAATTTCCAGGGCTACACCGACGACCAGTGCGAGGTGCTGCTCGGGCTCGGGGCGTCCTCGATCGGCCGGCTGCCGGAGGGCTATGTGCAGAATGCGGTGCCGGTTGAGGACTATGCGCACCGCGTCGGTGCGGGCGAGCTGCCCGTCGCGCGCGGCATCGCGCTCACTGACGACGACCGGGTGCGCGCCTATGCGATCGAGCGGCTGATGTGCGACTTCCGTCTGAACCTGAGCGAAATCAGAACGCGCTTCGGCGCCGGCAGCGAGAGCGTGCTGGCGGAGGCCGACGCACTTGTCGCTGCGGACGCCGACGGCATGCTCGCCGAGCAGGGCGGTAGCTTGTGGGTGACGGAGCGCGGGCGTCCCTATGTGCGGGCGATCTGCGCCAAGCTCGATCCCTATTTCACCAACGGCCGCGCCCGCCACAGCGCGGCGGTTTAGCCGCCGGCGAAGGCCGAGCACTCAGCTTGCGACACGTCGATGCGGGCGAAGGCGCGCGGGATCGAACGGCGAGAGGTCGACGGTGCTTGACGCGCCGTCGAGGATAAGCTCCGCCAGCGCCTCGGCGGTCGCCGGCGCATTCAGGATTCCCCAGACGCTATGGCCGGTGGCGGCGAAGGCGCCGGCCATGCCGGGGATCACACCGATCAGCGGCAGTCCGTCGCGCGCGACGGGGCGGTAGCAGGCCTGCCGCGCCACGATCTCCGCCTCCGCCAGGACCGGCGACAGGCGCGCGCACATCGTCTTCAGCCGCTCGAAGGCGCCGGGATCGGGGCCGACGTTGGCAGGATCGACCGGCAGCGGTTCCTCGCTTGAGATCGCGCAGGCCCACACCGTGCCGTCGGGGCGTGGAAAGATTTCCGGGGCAAGGACGCTGCCGCTCGATTCGCGGTAGTCGAGGAAGAGCGCGTCGGCCGGGAGCATCGTGTCGGTCCTGAAGACCAGGCTGTGCCCCTTCAATGCGAAGATGCGCGGGAGCGGCAGCCAGTCGGAGGCGAGCACCGACCACGGTCCCATGGCGATCACCACGGCGTCGGCCGCAAGCATCTCGCCGTCGACGGTGACGCCCGCGACCCGGTCGCCGCCGTCCGCGCCGATCAGCTCGGTGACGGTGCCCTTCACCAGTTCCGCCCCGTGATCCTCGGCCGCGCGCATCATCGCGATGGTGAAGGCGGCGGGGCGGACCTGGGCGGTCGTCTCCGGCGTGCCGAGTTGGCGATTAAGCGTCACGGCATCGGAAAGCCAGCCGCGGGCGGCACCGCCAGGCGCCGATCCGCCGTCGGCGAGGCCGCCGTAGGTCGTCATCTGCCGGTAGCCCCATTCGAGGCCAATCGTGTCGGCAAGCTCCGCATGCAGGGCGAAGCTTCTGCGCGCCAGCGCCTGAAGCGGAGTCCCGTCGCACCAGTCGAGCGCCAGGAATCCGCCGGCCTTGCCGGAGGCCGCGCAGGCGACCGATTCGCGCTCGACCACGAGCGCCTCGGCGCCGCGCCGCGCGAGGAAATAAGCGAGCGTTGCGCCGATCACACCGCCCCCGCAAATGACAACCCGCATCCTTTCCTCTCCCGCCTCGACGCGATCAGCCCGTGCGCCTGCGCATGACGTAGACGCCGGCACTGATGATCATGACGATCCCGACGAGAGTTCCACAAATCGGGGATGTCGCCGAAGACAAGGATGCCGAGGACCGTTGCGGAGATGATCTGGATATAGGTGAACGGCGCAAGGAGACCGGCCGGCGCATGGACGAAGGCGCGGATCATCATGAGCTGCGAGATGCTGAAGACGATGCCGAGGCCGCCCATGTAGGCCCATGCCCTGGCACTCAGCGGTTCCCAGGTCAGGACAGCAAGCGGCGTCGACACGATGCAGCCGACGAGGAGCGTCCAGGCGAGCGTCGTATAAGGCCGTTCGCCGGCCGCCGAGAGCGTGCGCGTGATCAGTTGCAGGATGGCGAAGAAGATCGCGGCGATCAGCGGGAAGGTGGTGAATTTCGAGAGCGCGCTCAGGCCCGGCCGCGCTACGATCAGGACGGCGATGAACCCGACGATAACGCCGAGCCAGCTTGCCGCCCCGACACGCTCGCGAAGCACCGGCACGGAGAGGGCGACGACCAGAAACGGCCCGGTGTAGAGGACGACCGTCGCTTCCGCGAGCGGCAGGTAGCGGACGGCAAGCACCATCGTCACGCTGACCGTCAGCGGCGTCAGGCCGCGGAGAATCTGCAGCTTGAGCCGCCTTGTCTGGAAGAGCGTCGCAAGCTCGGAAGGCCGCCTCGTCACCAACAGGACGAGAAGGCCGAGCGCATAGCGGCCCCAGACGATCTGCCCGACCGACTGCGTATCGGCGAGAAGTTTGCTGAAGGCGTCAACCGAACCGAAAAAGCAGGAGGAGACAACGACGAGGAGAATCCCGAGCAGCCGATCCCGTGCTTCCTGCTGGTCGGCCATGCCTTCCCCCACGCGGCCACGGGGAGCCGGCCCCATGCCGTGACGCTGTTCCGCTTCGGTCAACTGAGATCGCGATTCCTCGCCGCCCTGTAGGGGCCGAGGAACCCGTCGGTCTTCGCGCCGGTTACGCTATTGGTCGGTGAGGGATTTCGCGTGCGGAGTCAACGCCGGCGCTGGCGCCCCGGCGTCCCATGCAAGTATGCAGGGTGAATCGTCAGGCGGCGATCTGGCCGGGCTGAGTGGTGTCGGCGTGCACGCGTCCGGTCAGACGCAGCAGCTCGTCGCGGAAGCCCGTTCGGCAGGCGCGTTCGTAGTTGGAGACAAGGCTCTCCGGCAGGTCGCCTTGCCGCAGCCACTCGACAGCCGCGTTGATCTCGTGGACGGCGACCTTCGCCATCTCGTTGACGATCGCGCGGTCGCCGTCGGCGCGCGTGCCGGCAAGGGCCAGCGCTGCGGCGAGCTCGGCGCCATATTCGGCACCGCGCTGCTCGAATTCGCCCAGGGGTGTTCCTGCAAGTGATGTTCCCGCAACCGCACGCATCGTGAGTACCTCGCCTTCGGGCGTTGGTCGAAAGCGCCGCCTCTCGGCGCTCTCCTTGGAAAACGCTCTTAGGCGGAAAGCGTTTCGTGCATGTTACGCTCTGCCGCAGATTCGGTTTCGTGCGGCCCGGCGGGCTGCGGCTTGCGCGAATTTCCCAGCCGTGCTTCTGCCAGGGCGGGATCGACAGAACCGCGGCATCTTGTGCGGTGGCGGCGGTGAGCCGGCGAAGTGCCGCATGGTCCCGCGAGGGGGCGCTGGATGAAGCCCGCATTGGGTGTCTGCTACTATCCCGAGCAGTGGCCGGAGGCGCTCTGGGCCTCCGACGCGAGCCGCATGGCGGAAGCCGGCATCAGCTTCGTCCGCATCGGCGAGTTCGCCTGGAGCCGCATCGAGAAGGAGCCGGGCAAGCTCGACTTCGCCTGGATGCTTCGCGCCATGGACCTGCTGCACGAAGCAGGGTTGAAGGTGGTCGTCGGCACGCCAACGGCCACACCACCGCGCTGGCTGGTCGCGAAGCTGCCCGACATGCTGCAGGTGGATGACGAGGGCCGCGTGCGGAAATTCGGCTCGCGCCGCCACTATTGCTTCTCGCACAGGGGCTATCGCGAGGAATGCGCGCGGATCGCCCGGCTCTACGCGGAGGCGTTGAAAGATCATCCGGGGCTCGCCGCCTGGCAGATCGATAACGAATACGGATGCCATGACACGACGCTCTCGTATTCGGAGGCCGCGCGGCTCGGCTTCCACGAGTGGCTGCAAGCGAAATACGGAGAGATCGACGCGCTCAACATATCGTGGGGCAACGCGTTCTGGTCGATGGAGTATCGCGCCTTCGACGAGGTCGAGCTGCCCAACCTGACGCCGGCCGAGGCGAACCCGTCGCATCGCATGGATTTTCGGCGCTACTCGTCCGACCAGGTCGTCGCCTTCAACAAGGTGCAGGTGGATGTGCTGAAGGCGATCACGCCAAACGTCCCGCTCTGCACCAACTACATGGCCGGGGTGACGGCGTTCGATCACTACGGGGTCGGCGCCGACCTCGATTTCGCGAGCTGGGATTCCTATCCCGTCGGCCAGATCGGCGGTCGCGCCGGAAGTGAGGAGCGGAAGGCCGCCTATGGCCGGCAGGGCGACCCCGACCTTCAGGCGTTCCACCACGATCTCTACCGCGCGGTCGGCAAGGGCCGCTTCTGGGTGATGGAGCAGCAGCCCGGGCCGGTGAACTGGGCGCTGCACAACGCCGACCCCCTCCCCGGCATGGTGCGGCTTTGGGCATGGGAAGCCTTCGCGCACGGTGCGGAGACGGTCTCCTATTTCCGCTGGCGGCAGGCACCGTTCGCACAGGAGCAGATGCATGCCGGGCTGCTCCGGCCCGACGACCAGCCGGCGCCGGCGCTGGCCGAAGCGCGGCGCGTCGCCGACGAGATCGAACGGCTCGAAGGCGAGCTTTCCTCCGCTCCGGCGGAGTGCGCGCTCGTCTTCGACTATGAGAGCGCCTGGGCCTGGGCGATCGAGCCGCAGTCGGCGGGCTTCAGCCATTTCCAGGTCGCTGCCGCACAATATCGGCAGCTTAGAAAGCTCGGCCTCGACGTCGACATCGTCTCGCCCGAAACGCATGACCTTTCCGCCTACAAGCTGGTCTTGGTGCCGGCGCTCTTCGCCTGGACCGACGCGCTACGCGAAGCGCTTACCAAGACGGAGGCTCTGGTCGTGGTCGGCCCGCGCTCCGGCGCCAAGACCAAGGACTTCCACATTCCTTCAGCGCTTCCGCCCGATCTCCCGCCGGAGCTTCTCGACGTGAAGGTCGTACGCGTCGATTCGCTCTCCGACGCGCTTCCGGTCGCGATCAAGGGCGGCGGCCATCTCGTCACATGGCGCGACAAGATCGAGACGAAGGCCGCGATCCTGATCGATAGCCATGACGGCTGGCCGGTGCTCGTCCGCCAGCAGCGCTTCTTCTATCTCGCCGGCATTCCCGACGACGACGCGCACCGCTTCATCATGAAGCGGCTGACGCAGCTTGCCGGCCTGAAGACGATGTCGCTGCCGGAGGGCGTCAGGACGCGCCGCGCCGGCGACACCACCTTTGTCTTCAACTACGGGCTGCAGCGCCATTCGCTGGAAGCGATGGGCTTCAAGCGTCCCTTCGGGCTCGACGGCGGAGAGCTCGGCCCCGCCGGCGTTTCGACGGTGCGCGTAACCTCGCGCTAGCCAAAAGAATCAGACGAGCAGCCGCTGCATCGTCTTTTGGAAGCGCGCGCGGATTTCGTCGCGGCGATAATGGCGGCCGCCTTCGACCCGCTTCACCCCGCGCACATAGACCGCGTCGATTGCAGGCGTGCGCGCGGAAAAAATCCAGTTGTCGAGGATGCGGTCGCCTTTGCGTCCGTCTAGCGCGACGTGACCCGGGGCGAGCGCGACGATGTCGGCCACGGCGCCGGGCTTGAGCCCGGCAGGACCTGCGTCGAGCGCCTGCGTCCCGCCGGCGACCGCCGCCTCGAAGAGCACGCGGCCGGTCGAGCATCCTTCCCGGCTCATGCGGTTGCGCGCTCGGTCCTTCAGCCGCTGCGCATATTCGAGCTGGCGCAGCTCGGCTGCGGCGTCGATCAGCACGTTCGAAGTCGGTGCCGATCCCGAACGCGCCGCCTGCATCGAGGAAGGCCCGGCCGTTGAAGATGCCGTCGCCGAGATTGGCCTCGGTGATCGGGCAGAGCCCGGCGACGGCGCCGCTGCTCGCGACGGCGGCCGTCTCCTCCGCCGTCATATGCGTCGCGTGAATCAGGCACCAGCGGCGATCGACGGTGGCGTTTTCGAGCAGCCATTCCACCGGGCGCCGACCCGACCAGGCGAGGCAGACCTCGACCTCCTTCACCTGCTCGGCGACATGGATGTGGATGGGGGCGCTTCCGGCCATCGCGACAACGGCGCTCACCTCATCGGGGGTGACGGCGCGGAGGCTGTGCGGAGCGATGCCGATCGCCGCACCGGGTATTTCAGCAACCGCGTCGCGGCTTGCCGCGAAGAGTTTCTCGAAGCCGTCGAGATCGCAGAGGAACCGCCGCTGACCGTCGGTGGCGGCCGCACCGCCGAAATCGCCATGCGCATAGAACACCGGGAGGAGCGTCATTCCGATGCCGGACGTCGAGGCAGCCGCCAGCACGCGCTTCGCCATCTCGGCAATGTCGGCATAGGGCGCGCCGTCGACGCCGTGATGCAGGTAGTGGAATTCGCCGACGCGCGTGAAGCCCGCTTCCAGCATTTCGACATAGAGCTCTGCTGCGATCGCCTCGACGTCGTCGGGCGTGACGGAAAGTGCGACGCGGTACATCGCCTCGCGCCAGGTCCAAAAATCGTCCGGCCCCGCACCGCCATGTTCCGCGAGCCCGGCCATGGCACGCTGGAAGGCGTGGCCGTGGAGGTTCGGCATGCCGGGAATGCCGATCGCATGGCGCTCGTCGCCGGGCAGCGGCGCGGCGCCGGGCGTGATGCTTTCGATCAGGCCGTCGTCGTCGACGACCACACGAACATCGTCGCGCCAGCCGTCCGGCGAGAGCGCCGTCCCGAAATGCAGGCGCGTCGTCAGCCGAGGATCCCCGGCAGGTCGAGGCCGTGCTCGCGGGCGCTGTCGATCGCGATGTCGTAGCCGGCATCGGCATGGCGCATGACGCCGGTGGCCGGGTCGTTCCAGAGCACGCGCTCAAGCCGTCGCGCCGCTTCCGGCGTGCCGTCGGCGACGATCACCATGCCGGCATGCTGCGAGAAGCCCATGCCGACGCCGCCGCCATGATGCAGCGACACCCAGGTCGCGCCCGACGCGGTGTTCAGCAGCGCGTTCAGGAGCGGCCAGTCGGAGACGGCGTCGGAGCCGTCCTGCATCGCCTCCGTCTCGCGGTTGGGCGAGGCGACGGAGCCGGAATCGAGATGGTCGCGGCCGATGACGATCGGCGCCTTGAGCTCGCCCGACGCGACCATCTCGTTGAAGGCGAGGCCGAGGCGATGGCGGTCGCCGAGGCCCACCCAGCAGATGCGCGCCGGCAGGCCCTGGAATTTTATGCGGCTCTTCGCCATGTCGAGCCAGTGGTGCAGGTGCGCGTTGTCGGGCAGCAGCGCTTTCACCCGCGCGTCGGTGCGGAAAATGTCCTCAGGATCGCCGGAGAGCGCCGCCCAGCGGAACGGCCCGATACCGCGGCAGAAGAGCGGGCGGATATAGGCCGGCACGAAGCCAGGAAAATCGAAGGCGTCGGCGACCCCCTCCTCCTTCGCCATCTGGCGGATGTTGTTGCCGTAGTCGAGCGTCGGCACGCCGGCATGATGGAAGTCGAGCATGGCGCGCACGTGCTCAGCCATAGAATGGCGCGCCGCCTTCTCCACCGCCTTCGGATCGCTCTCACGCCGCTTCTCCCAGTCGGCGAGCGTCCAGCCCTTCGGCAGATAGCCGTTCAGCGGGTCGTGCGCCGAGGTCTGATCGGTGACGACATCGGGCCTCACGCCGCGCCGCACCAGTTCCGGAAAGATATCCGCCGCATTGCCAAGCACGCCGACCGAGAGCGGTTTTCTTTCGCGGCAGGAGCGCTCGATCATTTGGAGCGCCTCGTCCAGGTCTCTTGCCTGCGTGTCGAGATAGCCGGTCTTGAGCCGCATCTCGATGCGGCTCGGCTGGCATTCGACGGCGAGCATGGAGGCGCCGGCCATTGTGGCGGCGAGCGGCTGCGCTCCGCCCATGCCGCCGAGGCCGGCGGTCAGTATCCAGCGGCCGGAGAGATCGCCCTGATAGTGGCGGCGGCCGACCTCGACGAAGGTCTCGTAGGTGCCCTGCACGATGCCCTGGCTGCCGATATAGATCCACGAGCCGGCCGTCATCTGCCCGTACATCATCAGGCCCTTGCGATCGAGCGCGTGGAACTGGTCCCAGGTCGCCCAGTGCGGCACGAGGTTGGAGTTGGCGATCAACACGCGCGGCGCGTCGGCATGCGTGCGGAAGACGCCGACCGGCTTGCCGGACTGGACGAGCAGCGTCTGGTCGGCCTCCAGGCGCTTCAGCGCCGCGACAATGCGGTCGAAGCTTTCCCAGTCGCGCGCGGCGCGCCCGATGCCGCCATAGACGACGAGCTCGCCCGGCCGCTCCGCCACCTCCGGGTCGAGGTTGTTCATGAGCATGCGCATCGGCGCTTCGGTGAGCCAGGATTTGGCGGATATCTCAGCCCCGCGCGGCGCGCGGATTTTTCGGGCGTTGTCGATGCGGGTCATGTCACTCGCTTTACCACTCCTCGCCGCGCGAAGGACAGGCAGACCTTGAACACCGACTTCAGCGTCTCGCGCATCGCCGCGGCGCGGAGCGCATCGTATTGCGGCGGCCAGTTCGTTTCATCGACACCGGGGATCGGCTCGTCGAGATAGGAGCGGCAGGCAAGTTCCATCTGGATTGCGTGAACGCCCGCTTCCGGCCGACCGTAGTGGCGGGTGATATAGCCCCCGGTGAAGCGGCCGTTCACGACCCAGGAGAACTCCGACGCATCGCAGACGGCCTGCACCACATGGCCGAAGCCGCGATCGCAGCTCGCACCGGAATTCGTCCCGAGGTTCATGTGCGGCAGCTCGCCTTCGAAGAGCCGCGGGATCACCGAGCGGATGGAATGGCAGTCGTAGAGAATGATGCGCGCATGCGCCTGCCTGAGGCGCGCGATCTCCTCCTGCAGGGCGTCGTGATAGGGATCGAAATAGAGCTTGCGGCGGCGCGCGATCTCCGCCGCATCGGGTGCCCGGCGGCCGGGCTTGTAGAGCGGCTCCCCATCGAAGGTCTCCGCCGGACAAAGGCCGGTCGTCGCCTGGCCGGGATAGAGCAACGCGCCGGTCGGATCGCGGTTGACGTCGATCACCGTGCGCGACTGGGTGGCGCGGATGACGGTTGCGCCCATGCTCGCGGCGAAGCCATAGAGTCGCTCGACCCACCAGTCGCTATCCTTGCGCGCCAGCCAGGGCGAGACGAGGTCGGCCTCGATCGCCGGCGGAATTTCCGTCCCAGTATGCGGGATGCTGACGAGCAGCGGCTCGCTGCCGCGCGTGACCTCGACCGGTTCGCTCATCGGCAGCCCGTCACGCGAGGCTTGGGAGCGAGCCGTCGCCGGCGGCCGTTACGATCCGATCGTCGCGCACCAGCGCGATCGCCGCGGCGATCTCGGGATGCATGTGCCGATCCTCCACAAGCGCCGGCACCTTCTCTCGGAGCGCGGTGCGTACTGCTTCGAGCGATGCACTTGAGCGGAGCGGCGCGTGGAACTCGCAGGCCTGCGCCGCCGCAAGCAGCTCGATCGCAATGACGGCAAAGAGGTTGTCGGCCATCGGCAGGAGCCGGCGCGCTCCATGTGCGGCCATCGAGACATGATCCTCCTGATTGGCCGAAGTTGGGATCGAATCGACGCTCGCCGGAAAGGCTTTTTGCTTGTTCTCCGAGACCAGTGCGGCGGCGGTCACCTGCGGGATCATGAAGCCGGAATTCAGCCCCGGCTTCGGCGTCAGGAAGGCGGGAAGGCCGGAAAGCGCCGGATCGACCAGCATTGCCGTCCGCCGTTCCGACAGCGAGCCGATCTCGCAGAGCGCGATCGCGATCATATCGGCGGCGAAGGCGACCGGCTCGGCGTGGAAATTTCCGCCCGACAGTGCCTCGTTGTCGTCGGGGAATACGAGCGGGTTGTCAGAGACGCCGTTCGCCTCGGTCTCGAGCATCGCGGCGGCGGCGCGCAGCATGTCGAGGGCGGCGCCCATCACCTGCGGTTGGCAGCGCACGCAGTATGGGTCCTGCACGCGGTCGTCGTTGACGCGGTGCGATTCGCGGATGGCGCTCCCCTGCATCAAGGCGCGCAGCGCGTCGGCGGCTTCGATCTGCCCGCGGTGACGGCGCAGGCGGTGAATGCGCGGGTCGAACGGCGCGTCGGAGCCGCGCGCCGCGTCGGTCGAGAGCGCCCCGACAACAAGCGCCGTGCGCAGCGCGCGCTCCGCCCGGAACAGCCCGGCGAGCGCATAGGCGGTGGAGAACTGCGTGCCGTTCAGAAGCGCCAGCCCCTCCTTCGGCGCGAGTTCGAGCGGCTGCAGGCCGGCGGCAGCGAGCGCTTGCGCCGCGGGCATACGCTCGCCCTTGAAGACTGCGTCGCCGATGCCGATCATCGCCGCGGTCATGTGCGCAAGCGGCGCGAGGTCACCGGAGGCGCCGGCCGACCCCTGCTCCGGCACGACCGGGAGCACGTCGCGGGCGAGCATCGATCGAAGCAGGTCGAGCGTTTGAAGCCTGACGCCGGATGCCCCTTGCGCAAGGCTCGCAAGCTTTAGCGTCATCATCAGCCGCACGATCTCCGGCGGCGTCGCCTCGCCGACGCCCGCGGCATGCGACAGCACGATGTTGCGCTGAAGCACCGCGAGGTCCGCGACATCGATGCGGACGGTAGCAAGCTTTCCGAAGCCGGTATTGATGCCGTAGACCGCCTCGCCTTTCGCGACGATCGCCGCCACGAGATCGGCCGCCGCCTGGACCCGCGGGCGGCACTCGGCGTCGAGCGTGACGGCCGCGCCGGAATGGATCGCTCGCCAATCGGCGAGCGGCACCGAACCGGGCCTGAGCAGGATCTCGCTCACCCTCCCCTCCACACCCGCTTGTGGAGCGGGTTGAAGCCCATCCGATAGACGAGTTCGGCCGGGCGCTCCACGTCCCAGATCGCCAGGTCACACCATTTGCCCGGGTCGAGCGTGCCGACCTCGGAGAGACGTCCGAGCGCGCGAGCCGCGTTGCGGGTCACGCCGAGCAGGCACTCCTCGACGGTCAGGCCGAAGAGCGTCGCCGCCATGTTCATGGCAAGAAGCAGCGAGGTGAGCGGCGAAGATCCGGGATTGCAATCAGTCGCGACGGCGATCGGCACGCCGGCATCGCGCAGCAGCGCCACGGGCGGCTTCTGCGTCTCCTTAAGGAAATAGAACGCGCCGGGAAGGAGCACGGCAATGGTTCCAACCTTCGCCATCGCGGCAACGCCTGCCTGGTCGAGATATTCCAGGTGGTCAGCGGAGAGCGCGCCATGCTGCGCGGCAAGCGTCGCCCCACCGAGATTGGAAAGTTGTTCCGCATGGAGCTTGACGGGCAGCCCATGGGCGCGGGCGGCATCGAAGACGCGCGCGATCTGCTGCGGCGAAAAGGCGATTGTCTCGCAGAAGCCGTCGACCGCGTCAGCGAGGTTTTCCGAGGCAATGCCCGGCAGCTGCTTTGTGCAAACCGCGTCGATGTAGGCATCCTTGTCGCCCTCCGCCTCGGGCGGCAGCGCATGCGCGCCGAGAAAGGTGCGCGCCACGTCGACGGCACGCGCCTCGCCAAGGCGGCCCGCCACGCGGAGCATTTTGGCTTCGCTCTCAGGGTTGAGCCCGTAGCCGGACTTGACCTCGACCGTCGTCACGCCCTCAGCGATGAGCGCGTCGAGGCGCGGAAGCGATTCTGCGAGGAGCGCGTCCTCGCTTGCCGCGCGGGTCGCCCTGACAGTTGAGAGAATTCCGCCGCCGGCTCGCGCGATCGCCTCGTAGGATTCGCCCGCGAGCCGCATCTCCCACTCCGAAGCGCGGTCACCGGCGAAGACGATATGCGTATGGCAATCGATCAGGCCCGGCGTGACCAGCCGGCCGCCGCAATCGACGATGTCCGCGCCCGCGGAGAACTCGCGCGGACAATCCGCCTCAACCCCGGCATAGAGAATGCGCCCGTCGCGCGCCGCGACGGCGCCAGCGTCGACCGCCCCAAGCCCGGCGGACGCGGACGCGCAAGTCACAAGGCGGGCGTTGCGAAGAATCGTTGCAGATGAGGCATCTGCCATCCGTCTCGCGCCCCTCGCCGATTGCACCCAACGCCGGCATGCCGGCGGGGCCTAACATATCGGCGGGCCGAGGCAAGCCACGGCTTTCCCCGACAATCACAACTCCGCACACGCAACGGTGGACAGTCTGCAACTTCCGGCGTAATTCATGTCGGCGCAACTCGATCTTGCGGCTCGTTCCAAGGTGCGATCCACAAGCGCGGATTTTGTTGCGCGCTCCAACCGGATGTTGAGGGAGATTCGATGCCCATCGGACGGTGCGACAAGACAGTTGGAGCGAGAATTCGCCTGCGCCGCAAACAGCTTGATATCGGCCGCGAGCAACTTGCCGAGGCGCTCGGCGTGTCGTTCGATCTTCTCGATCGTTTTGAATGCGGTGCGGAGCGAATCGGCCCGGAGCGGCTCGCCGCCGCAAGCCAAGCGCTCAAAACACCCGTCCACCAGTTCTTTCTTGGGCTTAAGCTCGCCGCCCCCCTCGAGCCCACGGAGTCAGCGGCCGAGGCGCTGCTCGCAGAGCCAGACGCCGATCAACTGCTCAGCGTTTTTGCGCAGCTTGCGGACCCGCGGCTTCGATCTGCCGTTCTGCGGCTTGTGCAGCACCTTGCCCGCGAGAGTCGAGCGACTGCGGGCCCGTCGGCGACTCGGAGCTCACCTCATGAGACGCGCCGTTCGACATCCGGGCGGCGGTAATCGCCTCAAGAGCGCCATCAGCGTCAATCGCATCCGCAACGGCCCTGAGAAGCATGGCGGCCGGCGGACTGACCTGCTCGACATCGCAGGCGAGATAGAAGATCCGCGCCTTCACGACGTCGATGGGGTTCTGGAGGCTAGATTGGGCTTCGCTCAACGATTTCTCTCCGCAGCCCTTTCACGGGCCGTGGCAGCATCTAACTCCCCCGGGCGTGGCCTGAGCGTGACACGCTCAGCACAGGTTTCGCCGCCCTCCGAAGTGCTCGGAACGCCTGAAGCCGAGATCGAGCGAAATCGGGTCGAAATCGGCCGCGAGGGACCGGTTGAGCTCTCGATCCGGCCAAACGTTGTCGTCGAGCGGCGCCCGGTCAGCCGCGCGCGGCTGGGTCAGCGCGACGCTGTCGCGCGGAGCCAAGGCGCAGCCGGCGCCGCGGTCGGCAGGATAGCTGGCAGGCGAAAACCCCCTCGCCTGGGCGCTTCCGATCAGCTTGCCGCGCACGAGCGTGGCGTTCGCCGGCAGGCCCGATTGCCGCACGGCCTGCCACCAAAGAGCCGCGACACCCGCGACATGCGGCGCGGCGACGCTGGTGCCGCTCAGGGTCTGCAGCCCGCCACCGGCCGCCGCCGACACGATTCCGCGCCCGGGCGCTGTGATCTCGACGCCGGTATTGGAGAAATCCGACACGCGATGGCCGGTGCCGTGGGTGTCCGGATCGAGCGAGCCGACCGAGACAATGCCGTCGGACCCGCAGGGCGGACACGCCGACACGATGTGCTCGTCCCCGATGCGGCGACGCGAATCGTTTCCGGCGGCGGCGACGACGACCGCGCCGCCGGTGAACGGCTCCTGCATGCGCAGCATCCGCAGCAGGTGATTGAGGAGCTTGATGTTGTCGCAATAGGCCTCAAGCGCGACGGTGGTCGCCAATTCGCTGGCCCAGCCCTGCTCGAGCCGCATCGCGACGGTCGCTGGAAAATCGAGCCCGACCGAGAGCGATATGACATGGGCGGCCTGATCATGCGCCCAGACAAGACCGCGGATCAGCATGTCGGAATCGCCGCCCTGAGGCCCGAGCACCTTTCCGATCAATGCCTTGCGCACGCCGGGCGCAACACCGATCCGCATGCCGTCGACATTGCGGCCGAAGAGGATGCCGGCGCAATGCGTGCCGTGGCCATCGGAATCGCCGTGCCCGAGGCCAGTGAAATCCCTCCGCACGAGGTCGACGTCGCGGAACGCCGGGTGCCCGGCGTCGATGCCGGTGTCGAGCACCGCGACGCTCACATCGGCGCCGGTGAACTTCGAGCGGTCGGCCCCGACGGCAGCAATGCTCCACGACTTCCGCCGCTGGCCGCTCGCGCGGACAACCGCACCATTTGCGGTTTCACATTCCGCCACTGGAGATAGGAGTCTTGTCCGCATCACCTCCGCTGCGGCGACGAATTCAGGTTCTTGCGCGAACTCTTGCAACTCCTGGGCTGTCAATCTCTCGCGGTGGATGGCTGGCCGCGGAGGGTTCGCCATCAGCCCGGATGCAAGCTGAAGTGGCTGCTCGAATTTCGGATCCGCACGGTATTGCCGCGCCGGATACCGGCCTCCCTTGTCGAGGAGGATTGTGTAGGTGCGTTCCATAGGCCTCATCGCATCTGGTCGGATGCATGTGAATCCCGGAGCGCGTGTCCTCGACGTGACAGAGCGTGGCACAAGCGTGACACAATGACACCGCACCTTGTGCGTGCGAATTTACACAAGGTTAACGGCCCACTATCGTTAACCTTGGCATGGCGCCTGACAGGCCATTTGCTTGCAGGACAAGAAATCGGGGCAGTCCTCACTTAGGGATGACTGACAAATCGGGAGTCCAGTTGCGGCATGGCGTCTAGACTGACACTTCTTGGCCTGCCGCAATTGTTTGACGAACAAGGCAGGCTGATCCCGATTCCTGCGAAGGCCTTCGCGCTTGTCGCCTTCATTCTCCTGGCGAATGGCGGCGCCCCTGCTTCGCGCGCGCAGCTTCGGCGGTTCCTCTGGGAGGATTCCGACTCGAAGACGGCGGCGACCAATCTCCGCAAGTTCCTGCTTCGGATTCGCGAGCGGCAGAAGGAATTCGGCTTCACGTTGATCCGCGAAGAGCGGGACCATGTAAGGCTTGCACCGACGCTTGATATCGACATCGACCTTGCGCGGTTCCTGGAAGTCTCCGCACTGCAAAGCCCGAGCGACCTGGTCGCGCTCTGCGATCTCTATCGCGGCGAGCTGCTCGAAGGCTTCGCCTGGGAGGAGCAGGAAGCGCGCGAGTGGCTCGAGGTGCAGCGCGCGAGACTGAGGGACGCGTTCGTCACGTCGGTCTCCAACTGGATCGAGGCCGCCGGCCCCGGTACCGACAAGGTGTCCCTGCGCGTCGCGGCGCGCCGGCTGATCGACGTTGAGCCCTATAACGAGACCGGCCACCGCACATTGATGCGGCTTTTCGCGGAGGAGCGCGAGCCGGCGCGGGTGCGCGACGTCTACCGCAATCTTGAAGATCGCCTGCGCACCGACCTTGGCGTCAGGCCCGATCCGACGACGACTGACCTCCTGGAGAAGCTCCTCACCGCGCCGTCGGCTGAGGGCGAGGCCGACGAGCTGCCGCAGGCGGCGGCGCTTCCTGCCTCCCCCGCCGAGGACGCGGAGCTCGGCGATCGCTCGGAGATACTCCTGCCGACGGCGTCTGTCCGATCGGGAACTCCGCGGATCACGATCCTTCCCCCCGTGCCGATCGCCGGACAGGACTACGCCCACCACCTTGCCGCCTCGCTGATCGAGGACATCACGATCGGCCTCTGCCGGTTCAAATCGCTTTCCGTCGTCGCGCCGCATACCGCCTGGGAACTTAGCCAGAACGGCAAGAAAGCGTTGATGCGCAGCTTCAAGATCGACTACGCCGTCGAGACGCAGCTGCAGAACCTGGACGGCAAGCTGCTGCTTGCCGTGAGGCTCGTCAACGCCGTCACCCGCGACATCCTCTGGGTCGAGAAGTACGCGTTCACGCGCGAGAACATGGCGCGACATTACCGCGAGCTTTCGGTGCGGATCGTCTCGCTGCTCGTCGACACGATCGAGCGCATCGAGCTTGGCCGCTATGTCGAGCAGGATGCGACCGCCTATCACCTGTTTCTGACCGGCCAGAGATTACTGCGCCGGCTCGACCTGCCGAGCATCCGCAAGGCGCGGCGTGCCTTCAAGGAAGCCCTCGGCACTGCTCCCGATTTTGTCCCGGCGCTGAGCGGCTTGGCGCGCACCTTTCATCTCGAATGGCTGCTCATGGCGCGCGGCGACATTGGGCTTCTCTCGATGGCGGAGCAGCTTGCGTTTCGGTCGCTCGAAATCGATCCCGACGACGCGCGCGGCTACCGCAGCATCGGACTTTGCCGTCTGTTCGCCGGGCGCTTCGACGAAAGCCTGGAGGCCTTCAGCCAAGCCGAGCGGCGCAATCCGCAATATGCCGACCTTCTCGTCGATTTCGCCGACGCGCTACAGCACGCCTGCGAGCCGGCAACGGCACTCGAAAAGATCGGCCGTGCGATCGAGCTCAACCCGCTCTGCCCAGACGATTATTGGTGGGTGGCGGGCGGCGCCAACTTCCATCTGAGGCGCTACGCCGACGCGATCAAATGCATGTCGCATATGCGCGACCAGAGCCCGGCCTACCGACTCGTCGCCGCCTCATGGGCCATGCTGGGCGAGCGCGAAAGGGCCAGCGAATACGTCGACAAGGCGAAGGACATCCATCCGGATTTCAGCGTCCACAGCTGGCTCTCCATTCTACCGATCAAAGACCCGGAATTCGCGCAGCACTACGAGCAGGGGCTGCGCGAGGCCGGCTTTGACTGACGCCAAGCAGCAAGGAGGTCACCGGATAAAGGGCGAGGTTTGGTTCCGCTTGCAGGGCGAAGGTTCGGTACGGCTCGCCGATCCTCTCGCGGGGACGACCAGGCGGAGCAACTCGTTCTCAGCAGGCGCGGTCCCCGATCAATCGCGCACCATACCGTTTGACGTCCCAAACGCGTTTGCGAGCCGCTGAGGAGTTCGCGAGAACGAAGTAGCGCCGCGCCCCGAAGAGACGGGCCGGCAAAGTTTGGAAGCCAGGGTGCTGCAGGTTCCGCTCTGCCGCATCCATCCCTTGAGAAGTCAGGAATTGTAACACTCCGGGCTCGATGGAGCCTGCGCGTGAGGGTGTCTTGTTGCGCCCGATTCTGAAGAGAGAAAGAGGAGAAAGACCATGAAGAATATCGTTTCTGAAATCCAATTGGTGAGCAGCCGTTCGGAGGCCGCGTCGCATCGGTTCTTCCCGAGTACCCGAGCCGCGCGCCGAGGCCGCGTCGCATCGGTTCTTTCCGAGCATCGAGCCGCGCGCCGAGGCAGCCTCGCATCGATTCTTCCCGAGCAACGAGCCGCGCGCCGAGGCAGCCTCGCTTCGGTTCTTCCCGAGTACCCGAGCCGCGCGCCGAGGCCGCGTCGCATCGGTTCTTCCCGAACGAGTCGCCGCGTGCCGAAGCCGCGTCGCATCGGTTCTTCCCGAGCGCCTGAGGGGCTGACATGCAAGCGGCGCGACTCCCGGACGCACTCAATGCCGACATCGCGCTGCTTAGAGAGCGCGGTGCAGCCGAGACACATTCCGATCGGCTGCACCGCGCACACGAAACGGTCGCCCGGATGCGGCCGAGATTTTCCCGTTTCGGGATAACGCGGCTCGCCGAAGTGACCGGCCTCGACCGGATCGGCATCCCGGTGTGGATGGCGGTCCGTCCGAATTCAAAGACGCTCGCCGTCAGTCAAGGCAAAGGCTTCACCGACGCCGCCGCGCAGGCATCCGCTGTCATGGAGGCGGCCGAGATCGCGAGCGCGGAGCTTTTCCCGGTCCCGCGGCGGATGACCACGGGCCGCGAGCTCCTGGATGCCGGCGAGCTGCCGATGTCCTTGAACAATCTCATCGCTTCGGGCGAGGAACTGATCACCGACAAAGAGGCGCTCGCCTGGGTCGAAGGCTATGACCTTCTGCAGCGGCGGACTGTCTGGGTGCCGGCCGAGGCTGCGGCGATCCTGCCCGCCGAAGAGAGCGGCGGCCGCAGCCGCTACTGGCAATCGAGCGACGGTCTTGCCTCCGGCAACATCATGCTCGAAGCGGTCGTGCACGGGCTCTGCGAGCGCATCGAGCGCGACGCCGACGTGCTGTGGCATTTCCGCACCGACGACCAGGTGCTGGAGGCTTGCGTCGACCCGAAGTCGCTGCGCGACGGTGGCGTCAACGAACTCGCCGAACGGATCGACCGTTCCGGCTTCCAGCTGCGGCTCTTCGACATCACCAGCAATGTCGGCGTTCCGACGTTCTTCGCCGCCGTCGCGCCGAAGCCCGACGGACATGAGAAGCATTGGAAGCATTTCGACCTTTCGGCCGGCTCGGGCGCGCATCCCTCGCCGGCGCGCGCCGCCGTCCGCGCCATCACCGAGGCGGCGCAAAGCCGCGTGACCTCGATCACCGGCGCCCGCGACGACTTCGACCCGAACCTCTACAGCACGCAGCTCAACGCCGACCTGACGATCTATCTGAAGGCCGAGCCGGAGAGCCGCGACGACCTCGCCGCGGAGCGACCGCCGGAGCCGGCGGACAATCTCCACTTCATGCTGGCGCAGCTGCAGCAGGTCGGCGTCACGTCGGTGATCGTGGTTCCGATCGAGCTGGACGACGGATACGCCGTCGCCAAGGTGCTCGTTCCCGAGCTTGAGCACCCGCCCGGCAGTCGGCGCCAGCGCTACGGGCAGCGCGTCATGACGCAAGGGGCTGAGGCATGAAAGTCATCTTTGCCGGCCCCAGCCTCTACGGCTTCGATCCTCCTGCCGCGCCTGGCGGCGCCGAGGCGGTGGAGTGGCGCGGCCCTGCCGCGCAGGGCGACGTCGCACGCGCGGTCGTCGAAGGCGCGACGGCGATCGGGCTCGTCGACGGGCGCTACGAAGATGTCGCCGCCCCGTGGCACAAGGAGATCCTCTACGCGATCGAAGCGGGTGTGCAGATCTTCGGCGCCGCCAGCATGGGCGCACTGCGCGCCGCCGAATGCGCGGAGTTCGGCATGATCGGCGTCGGCGCGGTGTTCGAGCGCTATCGCTCGGGCGAGTTGACCGACGACGCCGCGGTCGCGCAGGTCCACGGTCCGGCGGAGCTTCGCTATCTGCCGCTCAGCGAAGCGCTGGTGAACGTCGAAGCGACGATCAAGCGCTTCCGCGAGCTTCGCGCCGTAACGGAAGCGGAAGCGGCAAAGCTCGATGCGAGCGCCCGCGCCCTCTTCTTCAAGGAGCGGACCTACAAGCGCATTCTCTCAGACGCCGGGCTCAATGTCGGCGAGCGCGGCGAAGAGCTTGCGCGACTGATCAAGCGCTGCAAGGTCGACGCGAAGCGCGAGGACGCGATCGTCCTCTATCACTACCTCGGCCACCTCGAACCGGTCCGCAAAGCGCCGCCGGAGGACTGGCGGCTGCACGCGACCTATACGTGGCGGCTGACGCTTGAGCGGGCGCAGAGGATGACCGCAGACGAGTCCGGCGCAAGCGACTCGATCGCAGCCTGACGGTCGCGCGCGCCCTACGCGACCCTCTCGAACGCCATCGCCACGCCCTGCCCGACGCCGACGCACATCGTCGCGAGCGCGTAGCGGCCGGCGCGGCGGTGAAGCTCGTTGACGGCGGCGCCCGCAATCCGCGCCCCCGACATGCCAAGCGGATGACCAAGCGCGATCGCCCCACCGTTCGGATTGACGTGCTCGGCGTCGTCGGGGATGCCGAGCTGGCGGAGACACGCAAGCGCCTGGCTGGCGAATGCTTCGTTAAGTTCGATCACGTCGAAATCCGCCGTCTCGATGCCGAGCCGCGCGCGAAGCTTCTCGACCGCGCCGACCGGTCCGATCCCCATGATGCGCGGCGGAACACCGGCCGATCCCATGCCGAGAACGCGCGCGAGGGGCTTCAGCCCATACGCTTGAATGGCACGCTCGGATGCAACGATCATCGCCGCCGCGCCGTCGTTCACGCCTGAGGCATTGCCGGCGGTCACCGTGCCGCCGGGGCGGACGATCGGGCGCAGCCTGGTCAGCGCTTCGAGCGTCGTGTCCGGGCGCGGGTGTTCGTCGGCGGTGACGATCGTCGTCGCGCCCCGCGACGCAGGAACGACGACCGGCAGCAGCGCATCGGCAAAGCGTCCATCCGCCACGGCCCGCGCCGTCCGCTGCTGCGAGCGGAGCGCGAAGGCGTCCTGATCGGCGCGGCTGATCTGAAACTCCTCGGCCACGTTCTCGCCGGTCTCCGGCATCGACTCGGTACCGTACTGCTCCTTCATCAGCGGATTGACGAAGCGCCAGCCGATCGTGGTGTCGAAGACCTCCGCGCTTCGCTGAAAGGTCTGCGTGGCCTTGCCCATGACGAAGGGCGCGCGCGACATCGATTCCACGCCGCCGGCGATCGCAAGCTCGACCTCGCCGGCGCGGATGGCACGCGCCGCGGCGCCGACCGCGTCGAGGCCGGAAGCGCAGAGCCGGTTCAAGGTGATGCCCGGCGTCGCGTCCGGCAGGCCCGCGAGAAGAAGCGCCATCCGCGCCACATTGCGGTTGTCCTCGCCGGCCTGGTTGGCGCAGCCGAGATAGACCTCGTCGATCGCCTCGCCGATCGCGGGATGCCGCTCGACCAGAGCGCGGATCGGCAGGGCGGCGAGATCGTCGGCGCGCAGCGTCGACAGAGCGCCGCCGTAGCGGCCGATCGGCGTGCGCACCGGATCGCAGACAAAGACCTCGCTCATCGCCGATGTCTTACGCCGCCGCGCGCAGCCGGGAAACGCCTAGCCCTGCCCCGGAACGTGCCTGAGCGTCGCGCCGGTATAGAGCTGGCGCGGGCGGCCGATCCGCTGCGTCTTGTCTTCCACCATCTCGTTCCACTGCGCGACCCAGCCGACGGTGCGCGCCACCGCGAAGAGCACGGTCAGCATGTTGTTCGGGAAGCCGAGCGCGCGGAGCGTGATGCCGGAATAGAAGTCGACGTTCGGATAGAGCCTGCGCTCGATGAAGTATTCGTCGTGCAGCGCGATGCGCTCGAGTTCCATCGCCACTTCCAGGTGCGGGTCGTTGACGCCGAGCTCGTTCAAGACCTCGTAGCAGGTCTTCTGCATCACCTTGGCGCGCGGATCGTAGCTCTTGTAGACGCGGTGGCCGAAGCCGGAGAGCCTGAACGGATCGTTCTTGTCCTTGGCCTTGTCGATATAGAGCGGCACGCGGTCCTTGGTGCCGATCTCGGCGAATGTGTCGAGCGCCGCCTCGTTGGCGCCGCCATGCGCCGGGCCCCAGAGGCTCGCAATCCCCGCCGCGATGCAGGCGAAAGGATTGGCGCCCGACGAGCTTGCAAGCCTGACCGTCGAGGTCGAGGCGTTCTGCTCATGGTCGGCGTGGAGGATGAAGATCTTGTCCATCGCCTTGGCCAGGACCGGGTTCACCTCGTAGTCCTCGCACGGGACGGCGAAGCACATGTGCAGGAAGTTCGACGCGTAATCGAGCACGTTCTTCGGGTAGATGGAGGGCTGGCCGGCCGAATACTTGAAAGCGGTGGCGGCGATCGTCGGCGTCTTCGCGATCATGCGGATCGAGGCCACCATGCGCTGGTAGGGATCGTGGATGTCGGTCGAGTCGTGATAGAAGGCCGAGAGCGCACCGACCACGCCGCACATGATCGCCATCGGATGCGCGTCGCGCCGGAAGCCCTGATAGAAGCGCTGCATCTGCTCGTGGATCATGGTGTGGCGGGTCACGCGCAGCCGGAAATCGTCGCTCTGTTCGGGCGTCGGCAGTTCGCCATAGAGAAGCAGATACGCGACCTCGAGGAATGAGCAGGTGTCCGCGAGCTCGTCGATCGGATAGCCGCGGTAAAGAAGGATGCCCTGGTCGCCGTCGATATAGGTGATCGACGAGGCGCAGGATGCGGTCGAGGTGAACCCCGGATCGTAGGTGAAGCGGCCGGTCTTCTCGTAGAGCGACGAGATGTCGATCACTTCGGGACCGACGGTTCCGGGGTTTATGTCGAAGTCCCAGCTCTCGTTGCCGATCGTCAGCGTGGCAGTCTTGTTCTCCGGAATTTCCTCGGTCATGCCGAGAGCGGTAGCCTTGCTAGCTGACATCATCGTGACTCCTGCCGCCCTTTGGTTTTGCATGCAAAATGGGAGCCAAGGGCAGTTGGGACAAGCCTTGGCACATTTTGGACGCTGGCGCGCGACCAGGACGGCGAGAGACGAGGAAAGCCGCCCGTCGAGGCTGTTCGCGCTTGTGATGCGATCTATTTTACAGCCCTCGGCCGATCTTTCCAACGCACACCGGAAACCAGGCGGTTGTGCCGGCAACTGCCGAGTGTGGGCGTCGCGGAAGCCTGCGGCATGAGCAGCGCCGGATCAGCCGCTAGGCAATTCGAACCTCAAGCTGTTACGCACGCGCTTCGACATTCCGCTGCAGCAGTGCCCGATTGCCCCATATTCCCGGATAGCACTCAACGCCGCAAAGGCTTGAGATCGGCTCCATTTCCGGCGAGAAAAAGAAACTCAATCCCGTGCCGGGCAGAGGAATAGCCGCCTTGCGACCGGCCCTGGAATTAACGCAGGATAGCGTGATCTGGCCAAAGATCGGCGTCTCGTGATATCCGCCGCCCGTTCCGCGGGCGACCGGCTTTCCAAACGCAGCCAGCCTGGACAATTTCGCAAACTGCCGGAGGCGGTGAGTAGCATCAATGAGCATCGGTGAGACCACCGAACGGGCCGATATGCGCACGAGCCGCCCTGAGAAGCGGGCGCGGTCGTCGCTCGTCGTGCGCTTTGCAGGCGATTCAGGCGACGGCGTGCAGCTTGCCGGCCACCAGTTTGCGACGGCAACGGCAGCCGCCGGCGCCGACCTGATGACGCTGCCGGAGTTTCCCGCCGAGATCCGCGCGCCGGCCGGCACGACGTTTGGCGTTTCCGCCTACCAGGTGCAGTTCGGCCGCGGCGACGTGCTGACCCCGGGCGACGAAGCTGACGTGCTCGTCGCCTTCAACCCCGCCGCCTTCGTGACCAACATCGGATTTTTGAAGCGCGGCGGTACCGTTGTCTACGACGAAGGTGCTTTCAACGAGCGCGCCTATGCCAAAGCGGGTCTCGCCAGGGATCCGATCGATCACAGCGGACATGCGCCCTACCGCTTGATCGCGATCGCCATGGAAAAGCGCACGCTCGAAGCGGTCGCCGACTTCGGCCTCGGGCGGAAGGACGGCGGGCGGGCGAAGAACTTTTGGGCACTCGGGCTCTCGCTCTGGCTCTGCGCCCAGTCGATCGACGAGACGGTCGCCTGGGCCGAGACGCGCTTCGCCAAGCAGCCGACGCTCGCCGGCGGCAACGTCGCGGCGCTCAAGGCCGGCTATGCCTACGGCGAGACGATGGAGCTTGCGCTCCCCGAAGTCGCGACGCTCGATGCCGCGCGCGGACGGAACGCCAAGCTGCGCATGGCGTCGGGCACGGAAGCGATGGCGCTTGGCATTGCCGCGGCCGGCGCGCTCGCCGAGCGGCCGGTCTTCTACTGCTCCTATCCGATCACGCCGGCCTCGGCCGTGCTGCACGCGCTCGCCAAGATGAAAGCCGGCGTGCGCACCTTCCAGGCCGAGGACGAGATCGCCGCAATCTGCGCGGCGATCGGCACGTCCTATGCCGGCGGGATCGGCTTCACCGGCTCTTCAGGCCCCGGCCTTTCGCTCAAGACGGAGGCGCTCGGCCTGGCGGTCACCGCCGAGCTGCCGCTCGTCGTGATCGACGTGCAGCGCGCCGGGCCCTCGACCGGCATGCCTACAAAGCCGGAGCAGTCCGACCTCGACATGGCGATCTTCGGCCGGCACGGCGAGGCGCCGGTCCCGGTGCTCGCGCCGGCAACGCCCGCCGACTGCTTCCACATCGTCATCGAGGCGGCGGAGATCGCGATCCAGTCGATGACGCCGGTCATCATCCTCTCCGACGCCTATCTCGCGAACGCCATCGGCGACTGGGTGGTGCCGGAGATCGACACGCTGAAGCCGATCAGACGGAGCGCCGCGCCGAATGGCGGCGAGCGAGTCACCGCCTTCTCGCGCGATCCGGAGACGCTCGGCCGGCAGTGGATCGCGCCCGGCACGCCCGGGGGGATCCATCGGATCGGCGGGCTGGAGAAAGACGCGATCACCGGCAACATCTCCTACGACCCCGACAACCACGACGAGATGGTGCGGCTGCGCGCGGAGAAGATCGCGCGGCTTGCCGACCGCCCGGCCGAAAGCTGCTTCCTGCGCGAGGGGCCGGAAGAGGGCGACCTGCTCGTTATCGGCTGGGGCTCGACCTTCGGCTCAATCCGCCAGGCCACGCGCAATCTCGCGGCGGCCGGCGCCAGTGTCGCACACCTGCATCTGCGGCAGCTCTGGCCGCTCCCCGCCGATCTCGAATCGATCCTCCGCCGTTACAAGCAGCTCCTCGCGGTGGAGATGAATACAGGCCAGCTCGCTTCGATCCTGCGCTCCCAATACCTGCTCCCGGTCGAGCCTGTGACGCAGATCAACGGCAGGCCGTTCCTCGTCTCAACGCTCGAGGCGGCATTCTCCGCCCGGCTTTCCCGAAGACCGCCCCAATAGGCCGCTCATGAACGTCATTCCGCTCTCGCCGAAGGATTTCACCTCCGACCAGGAGGTGCGCTGGTGCCCCGGCTGCGGCGACTACGCCATCCTGAAGGGCGTGCGCGCGGCGCTCGCGGAGATCGGGCGCGCTCCGCACGACGTGGTCTTCATCTCCGGCATCGGCTGCGCGGCACGCTTTCCCTATTACGTCGCAAGCTACGGCTTCCACACGATCCACGGCCGCGCGCCGGCGATCGCCACCGGCGTGAAGCTCGCCAATCCCGAGCTCGACGTGTGGGTGGTCGGCGGCGACGGCGACTTCCTGTCGATCGGCGGCAACCATCTGATGCACGCGCTACGCCGCGACGTCGACCTGAACCTGCTGCTCCTGAACAACGCCATCTACGGCCTGACCAAGGGCCAGTATTCGCCGACCTCGCCGATTGGAACGCGCTCGCCGTCAACGCCGGGCGGGTCGATCGAGCGCCCGGTCAACGCGGCGCTCTTCGCGCTCGGTGCCGGCGCGTCATTCGTTGCGCGCAGCGTCGACACGCTGCTCGATCACATGCCTGCGATGCTGGTCAGGGCGCATGCGCACAAGGGTGCGGCGCTGGTGGAGATCCTGCAGAACTGCATCATCTATCACGATGGCGCTTTCGGCCCGCTCACCGAGAAGGCGACCGCCGCCGATTCCGGCGTCCGGCTCGTCCACGGCGAGCCCATGCTCTTCGGCAAGACCAAGGATAAGGGCCTCGTCTTCGACGAATCGGCGTGCCGCTTCCGTGTCGTCAGCGTCGGCGAGGTGCCGCTTGAAAAGATCGCGCGCCACGACGAGACCAATCTTCCGCGCGCAACCGCGCTCGCAAGCCTGAGCGGCGAGGAAGAGCCGACGGCGCTCGGCGTGATCTATCAGCGCCCGCTCGATCCGGCGCGGCCGGGCTTTGCCGAGATCGCGGCGACCAGGCCAATGAGCCGCGACACGCTCGCGGCGCTGCTTGCGCCGCGCGCCGGCGACTAGCGGCTTCTTACACCCTCAGGCAACGCCGCTCCGCAACAGGTCGTGCATGTGGATGATGCCGACCGGGCGCTGGTTCTCCACCACCAGCAGCGCGGTGATCTGAGCGTCGTTCAGGATATCGAGCGCCGAGGCGACCAGCGCATCCGGGCCGATCGTCTTCGGATTGCGCGTCATCACCTCCTCGACCGGCCGCTCGAGGATGTCGCCGGTCAGATGCCGGCGAAGGTCGCCGTCGGTGATGATGCCGATCAGCCTTCCCTTCGGATCGGTGATCCCGAGACAGCCGAAGCCTTTCTGCGAGATCAGAAGCAGCGCCTCGCGCATCGGCGTGCCGAGCGGCGCGAGTGGCAGCCGCTTGCCGCGATGCATCACATCGGCCACATGCTGCAGGTTGGCCCCGAGCGAGCCGCCCGGATGGAACCTGAGGAAATCGTCGACTGTGAAGCCGCGCGCTTCGAGCAGCGCGATCGCCAGGGCGTCGCCGAGCGCGAGCTGGATCAAGGTCGAGGTGGTCGGCGCAAGGCCGTGCGGGCACGCCTCCTCCACCTTCGGCAGGATCAGCGCCACGTCGGCGGAGGTGGCGAGCGTCGAATCCGCGCCGGCCGTCACCGCGATGAAGGGAATCCGAAAGCGGCGGGAATAGAAGACGATGTTGCGCATCTCCGCCGTCTCCCCCGACCAGGAGAGGGCGAGAACGACATCATCCCTGGTGATCATTCCGAGGTCGCCATGGCTCGCCTCGGCGGGGTGCACGAAGAAGGAGGGCGTCCCGGTCGAGGCAAGGGTGGCGGCGATCTTGGTGCCGATATGGCCGCTCTTGCCCATGCCGGTGACGACCACGCGGCCGGGCGCCGCATGGATCAGCTCAAGCGCCTTCGCGAAGGGCTGGCGCATGCCGTTCAAGAGCGCCGCCTCGAGCGCCTGCAGCCCCTCGGCGGCCACTTTCAGCGTGCGGATCTCGGGCGAAAGCACGGCGCCAGGGTCCGCTCTTTCGGCGGACTCCATCTTCAACTCCCTGACCGGCATTCGCGTCTCCTTGTTCCGCCTCACTACCATGCCCGGATCGCGGAGGCGAGCGCAACGCGGCGCACGAGCGCGCCATCGGGGCCGGGGCTAGGCTTTGCGATATTCGTTTGCCAATGTGGCTTATCTGGACTGTAAGGCCGCCCCCCATCTTGAGCGAGGTCATGGACGTAACGAATCTGACGATTGAGGCGGTCAAGCTCGTGCGGCCGCGGCGCCGAAGCGATGCGCGCGGCTATTTCGTGGAGACCTGGAACCGCAGAGCCTTCGCCGACGCGGGGATCGACATCGATTTCGTGCAGGACAATGCCTCCTTCTCCAGGCACACCGGGACCATCCGCGGGCTGCATTTCCAGCGTCCGCCGAGGGCGCAGGCCAAGCTCGTGGGCGTGCTCAAGGGTTCGGTCCTCGACGTCGCGGTCGATCTCCGGCGCGGCTCCGCGACCTTTCGCCGACACGTCTCGGCGGTGCTGAGCGCGGAAGGCGGCGAGCAGCTCTTCGTCCCGGCCGGCTTCGCCCACGGCTTCTGCACACTTGAGCCGGATACGGAGGTTGCATACAAGGTCTCCGACTTCTACTCACCGGAGCACGATACGGGAATTCTCTGGAACGATCCCGATCTCGGCATCGAATGGCCGCTGCGTGGTAGAGATCCCGTTCTGTCGGAGAAGGACCGGGCTCTGCCTCCGCTCAGTCGGGCAAATCCGGAATTCTAGCCGGAATTTTACAGGGTTCTTCGGCGCGGGGATTTGATGCGCGTACTGGTTACAGGCGGAGCGGGATTCATCGGTGGCGCGGTTGTCCGCCACCTGATCAAGCACACCGCGCACGATATCCTGAACATCGACAAGCTCACCTACGCGGCCTCCCCGCAATCGCTTGCGGCAGTTGAAGGAGACCCGCGCTACCGCTTCCGCCAGGCGGATATTTGCGATGCGGTCGCGATGGCCCGGGCCTTCCGCGACTTTCGGCCGGACGCCGTCATGCACCTTGCCGCTGAGAGCCATGTGGACCGCTCGATCGACGGGCCGGACGCCTTCATCGAGACCAATGCCGTCGGAACGCTCAGGATGCTACAGGCGGCGCGCGCCTATTGGGGCACGCTCGGCGAGCCGGAGCGTGAGCGCTTCCGCTTCCACCATATCTCGACGGACGAGGTCTTCGGCGCGCTTGGACTCGACGATGCACCCTTCTCCGAGGCGACGCCCTATGCGCCGCGCTCACCCTATTCCGCCAGCAAGGCGGCGGCGGATCATCTCGTCCGGGCCTGGGGGCACACCTATGGCCTGCCGGTTCTCGTCACCAACTGCACGAACAATTACGGGCCGTTCCATTTCCCGGAGAAGCTCATCCCGCTGATGATCGTCAAGGCGCTCGGCGGCGAGCCCCTCCCCGTCTACGGACGCGGCGAGAATGTGCGCGACTGGCTGCATGTCGAGGATCATGCGGAGGCGCTCGTTGCGGTCCTCGAAGGAGGGCGCCCGGGCGAAACCTATTTCATCGGCGGCGGCGCCGAACGGAAGAACCTCGACGTCGTCACGCTGATTGCCAATCTTGTCGACGAGCTGGCCGCGCCGCTTCCCGGCGCGAAGAAGCGCCGCGATCTGATCAGCTTCGTCGCCGACCGGCCGGGCCACGATTTCCGCTATGCCATGGACATCTCGAAGATGGCGCGCGAGCTCGGCTGGCGGCCGTCGCGGAGCTTCGAGGACGGCCTGAGAGCGACCGTTCAATGGTATCTCGACAACCGCGCCTGGTGGGAGCCACTGATGCGGCACTATGACGGCGGGCGGCTCGGCGCCCCGAAGACGCCCGTGCCGGCAGGGGCGTAGGCAGCCGGCGCTTCCCATGTCTTTTCGTGCCGCCCGCGGCCCGCAAGGTGGAAGCCCGCGTGTTTTCGTTCCGCTTTCGTGCTATCGCATTTTTCGGCTGGGCACGGCGGGTGCAAGCGGAGCATTGCAAGCGTGATTGAGTTCCACGGCGTTTCGAAGGCCTACAAGACGCATGGCTCGAAGAAGGTCATTCTGCGCGAGTTCACGGGCGTCTTCCCGGGCGGGCGGAATATCGGCCTGCTTGGCCTGAACGGCTCGGGAAAATCGACACTGCTCAGGCTGATTGCCGGCACCGAGGCGCCCGACCGCGGGCTGATCAAGCGCAATGCCTTCATCTCGTTTCCAGTCGGATTCGCCGACCTCAAGGGAAACCTCACCGGCCGGGAGAACTGCCGCTTCGTCGCGCGCATCTATGGAATTGAAACAAAACGGGTCGAACGCTTCGTCCAGGAGTTCGCCGAGATCGGCAAATATTTCGACATGCCTTCCGCCACCTATTCGTCCGGCATGCGGTCGCGCATCTCGTTCGGCCTCAGCATGGCGGTCGACTTCGACTGCTACCTCGTAGACGAGGCGTTTTCCGTTGGTGACGGCATCTTCAAGGCGCGAGCCGACGCCTTGTTCGAAGCCAGGCGCCAGCACGCGTCACTGATCATGGTCTCGCACTCCCCCGAACTGATCCGCCGCTTCTGCGATACCGGGGCGGTCCTGTCGGAGGGCGAGCTGACCCTGTTCGACGATGTCGAGGAGGCCATCACCTACTACGACGAAACGACGAAGCACATTCGGCTGCAGTTCGAATAGACGCGGAAGAGCCGGGCGTGCATCTCTCCTTGACCGATTCTCCGTGACCGACCGGCCGGCGGTGGAATGATGCGTGCGCCGCCTTTCTCGCGACTGCGCAAGGCCGGAGCGCGGTGGTGGCGGCGTATTTCTCCGAACCTGATGCTGACCGGGATTTTCGTGCGGCATCCGCGCCGCGCGCTCGCCAGCCTCCGTCGGGCGCGGCATCTGATCGAGGCATCCGGCTTCGGAGTCCCGCGCACCGTTCTTCGCTATCAGCTCGAGAACGACCTTCTCTACGACGCCTGGGCCAACCGCTTCGACACGCTGTCGGCGAAGGACCTGCGGCTGATCGCGGCCAGGATCGAAGCGCGGCCGGGCTGGCCGCTGATTTCGGTCGCCATGGCGGTCCATGGCCCCTCCCCGCACGCCCTCGACGCGGCCATCTGGTCGGTGCGCCGGCAGCTCTATCCGCATTGGGAACTCTGCATTGCCGACGCCTCGACGGATCCCGAGGTGCGCGCGGTGCCTGCCGACCATGCCGCAGCTGACAAGCGCATCAAGATCAGCCGCAGCGAGACCGGCGATATTGCGGGCGCCACGAACAGCGCGCTCGAACTTGCCGAAGGGCCTTTCGTCGCGCTCCTCAACTACGACGACCTGATCCCGCCGCATGCGCTTTACTGGGTGGCGGAAGAGCTTGTCGCCCATCCCGACACGGACCTCCTCTATTCCGACTTCGACCGCGTGGAGGCGGACGGGTGGCGGACGCAGCCGCATTTCAAGACCGCATTCAGTCTTGAGCGTCTGCTCGGACAGAACACGATCAGCCATCTCGGCGTCTATCGGCGCGCGCTGGTGGAACAGCTTGGCGGCATGCGCCCGGACTTCGAGGGCAGCGAGGACTATGACCTCGCGCTACGCGTCGTGGCGGCCTCCAACCCGTCGCGCATCCGCCACATCCCTGCGGTGCTCTGTCACCGGCGGACGGCCGACGGCGCGAGCGCTTCAAGCAACGCCGTTGAGCGCCGCAATGCTTCGGCGCGGCGTGCGGTCGAGGCGTATCTCGCAACCGAGCGCGTTACCGCCGATGTCGTCCCGTCGTTCGATACGAGCTGGCGGCGCATCCGCTATCGCCTGCCCGATCCGGCGCCCACGGTCTCCATCATCATGCCGACGCGTAATCGCGCGACGCTTCTGCGCCAAGCGGCGAACGGGGTTTTGTCGGCGACGCACTATCCGGCGATGAAGCTCGTCATCGCCGACAATGACAGCGACGACGCGGACGCCCTGGCGCTCCTCTCCGAGCTTGCACGCGACCCGCGAGTCAACGTGCTGCGCATGCCGGGGCAATTCAACTTCTCCGCCATCAACAATGAAGCGGTGGCGGCATGCGACGGCGAAGTGCTTGTGCTCCTCAACAACGACGTTGAGGTGATCGACCCCGAGTGGCTTCAGGAGCTGGTGTCGCGCGCGCTGCAGCCCGGAGTTCGGCGCAGTCGGCGCCAAGCTCTCCTACCCCGACGGAAGCATCCAGCATGCCGGCGTGGTGCTCGGCATGCGCGGGGTGGCGGGGCACTGGTTCGCGAAAGCGCCGGGCGACCATATCGGCCCGGCAGGCGAGCTGCGGCTGGCTCGCGACGTGTCAGCGGTGACGGGCGCGTGCCTCGCGATCCGGCGCAGCGTATTTGAAGAAATCGGCGGCTTCGACGCGCACAACCTCCCGGTCGCCTTCAACGATGTCGACCTCTGCCTCAGGCTGCGCGAGCGCGGTTACAGGATCATCTGGACGCCATTCGCAAGGCTGATCCATCACAAATCCGCCTCCCGCCGCACGGACCCCGAAGCCAGCAATCCGACCGAACGAAAGGCGGAGGCCGACTACATGCGAGCGCGGTGGGGGCATCTGTTGCACTGCGACCCGTTCTTCAGCCCGAACCGGTCGCTTCGCACCCCGCGCGGCGGCCTGGCGATGCCCCCGCGCATCAAGCGGCCGTGGAATTCCTGAGCGTTGGAAATCTTGAGACGGACCGAGAGGGTCGGCTCGACCGCCCGGCTCTGGTCCGTCAGGGAATGTGATCGCGGATCGTCAATGCGCCCAGCGCACCAACGGCCCAGACAACGGCCGAGAGCAGGAAGACGACCAGGACATTGAATATTCGTCGCGGATAGGTCGCCTGCTCAGGCTTCTGCGGCTGCGCGAAAACGGCGAGGTAGGCCGTCGTCCGGCCTGCATCGGCGCGCGCCTGCTCAAGCCGGGAGAGCGCGTCGGCATAGGCCTTGTCGGCAAACGTCTGCTTCGCCTGCATAACCTGGAACGCAGCAATGTCCGCGGTGGTAACACCCGCCACGGCGGCGGTACCCGCTGTGGCCCCGGCCACGCCGCCATGCGCCTGCTCGAAGTCCAGGAGATCCTGTCGCGTCTGCCGCGATCTGTCTGCGGCAGCGTCGGCGTCTGCGCTCGCCGTGCTCAGCGCATCCTGTCGCGCCTGAAGGCCGAGGTTGTTCACCAGGTTTTCGATGATGTTCAACGTCTCGGTCGCGACGTTCAAGGCATCGTCAGGCGTGAAGGCCTGGACCTCGATGGAGATCGTGCTCTTTGCCGAGTCGTAATAGGCATCGACGTGGTGATGCCAGTAGCTTGACAGAGCCTCAAACGGAGCATCGCCCGAAAGCCGCGAAAAATAGTCCGCCTTGCGGGTGGAATAGATGGTGCGCAGCGGAAGCCGCTGCATCAGTTGCCGCACGATCTCCGGGCTGTCGATGAAGTCGGCGATCAGATACGAATCGGGATGGTCGGCATCACCGGAAGCGCCGCGGACCGAGAATGCGACCTCCGCGGTGTAACGGTCGGCGGCGATGAAAAGATAGAAGATTGCGGCAAGCAGCGTCGGAAGCACAATTACGATGAAAGCGGAAATCAGCGTCCAGGAACGCTTCTTGACAACGGGCTCGCCGGCGTTCTCGCTCAGCTGGCGAACGATGCGGACGACCTTATGGCCCTGCTCGTCGGTCGTGACAGGCGCCGGCGTCGCGGCCGTCACCTTCGGCGCGTGCGGCTTTGAGCCGGCGCCGGAAGCTGCGCCCTCGTCGGTCTTGGAAGGATCAACAGGTACGCCCGCATTGTGCGGCGTGGTGGCTTCGACCATGGGTCTAAGGCTGCCCTAAGTTGTTGGGATTGTTTATCGCATTCGGCAATTTTCCGTAAAGGCGTAAAGCCTGGAAAGCGCCGCCAAGGCGTGACAAAGCGCAGCAACTGCCAGGAAATTCACGTGCGTTTCAAGGGGGGTGTTGTCAGAGGGGCACAGAAGCCAGCCATTAGCCACCTGAAGGGCCCTCCCCTCGCTCGGGCGGGCAGTTTCTCCGAAACGGGCAGAGACCGACGGCGTTGGCCGTCCCGACCGCCTGCTCACGGAACCGCGAGGCGGGGCCGCAGTCGCGTCCGATCTCATCGCGCAGGTTCAGGACGCTGTCGCGAATTGGGGCTATGACGCGGGCCGCCCGGTCGTCTTCGACCTCGTTGCGATCGTGCGCTGCAAAATAGTTTGAGTCCCTGAACCTTTGTTGTCCGTCTCTGAAGAGCGGGCGGCCGCGCGCGATCTTCTTCATGCATTGTGCGCGGGACTTGGTGACGTAGTGATGGATCGCGAGCCCCTGATGAAAGGAGGCGCGCGCGGCGACGCCGCGGAAATCATGGGGCGGCTGCGTGCCGTCGTCGAGCCGGTAGACTCCGTTCAGCAGGAAATAGTGCGGCGTGACGACCCGATACACTTTCGCTATCCGCGCCAGTGACTTCACGTGCGCGTTTGCGGGCTCATCATCCGGGGCGCGGTGCGTGAAGCTTTCGGTGAGCAATCCGTCCGGGCGAGTCTCGTGACCCGAGGAACCGAACATGCGCCAGTGAATCCCGATCCCGTCAATTCCAGCGGCTTCCCATTCCCGCAGCTTTTCAGGCAGCGATGTCTCGCCGAGCGGAACGATGTATTCGTCGGCGTCCAGGAAGGCGACCCAATCGAGGACATATCCATAGCGTCGGAAAGCATCCGCGAACGCCTCGAGTTGAGGCGGCTCACGCGAAAACTCACGAACCCGGATTTCATCGCGAAACGGCACCGACGCGAGAACCCGTCGCGTCGCGTCGGTTGAGAGATTGTCGTAGATGATGAACTCGGAGACCCCGACGTGGCGATGGAAGCAAAGCCACTCGACCAGGTCCTCGCCTTCGTTCTTGATGCAGGTGACGATCGCGAGCCTCGGCGGCTCACCGGGCGGCCGCGGCCGGGGTCTGCGAAACAGCGATTTCGGGCGTCGAAGTAGCGTCCGAAATCGCACGGCCTGGGCTCCTCCCGAATGCTAAGGCGGCCGGCGAGCCATCGCCTGCGCCGGTCGATTTGACATATCATGCCACTTCCGGCTGATGCCAGCGCTGCAAGACTCAGGATGGCGATTGTGGAGCAGGGGCTCGGTAAGGCGAGTGATCACGAAGCGCTCTTCGCGGAGTTGATGCGGCGCATTTCAGGGCAGGAGGCCGTGATCGGCGTCGTCGGACTCGGCTATGTCGGGCTGCCGCTTTCGCGCGCACTCATCGAGGCCGGTCAACGGGTCATCGGCTTCGACATCGACCCGGCAAAGGCCGAAAGCCTTAACGGCGGCCGCTCCTACATCCAGTCGATCGCCGACGAGACGGTCCGCGCCATGCGCGACAAGGGCTTCGAGGCGACGGCCGAGATCGCCAAGCTCACGACCGCCGACGCGGTCCTGATCTGCGTCCCGACCCCCCTCACCCGCAACCGCGATCCGGACCTGAGCTTCGTCACGGCGACGGCGGGGTCGCTCGCCTCGCATCTTCGACCAGGTCAGCTCGTGGTGCTTGAATTCGACGACCTATCCCGGCACCACCGCGGATATTCTGAAGCCGATCCTCGAACGGAGCGGCCTCCGCTCCGAAGAGGACATCTTTATCGCCTATTCGCCGGAGCGCGAGGATCCCGGCAATTCGAGCTTCCAGACCGCGCGCATCCCCAAGGTCGTGGGCGGCGACGGCCCAAAAGCGGCTCAGGCAGTGGCCGCGCTCTATTCGCAGTTCGTCGACCGCGTCGTGCCGGTGTCGACCACGCAGACGGCCGAAGCGGTGAAGCTTACCGAAAACATATTTCGCGCCGTCAACATCGCGCTCGTGAACGAGCTGAAACAGGTCTACGAGGCGATGGGCATCGACGTCTGGGAAGTCATCGAGGCGGCACGCACCAAGCCTTTCGGCTTCATGCCGTTCTATCCCGGGCCCGGACTCGGCGGGCACTGCATCCCGATCGATCCCTTCTATCTGACCTGGAAGGCGCGCGAGTTCGACGTGCCGGTGCGCTTCGTCGAGCTTGCCGGCGAGATCAACTCCGCCATGCCGGGCCTGGTCGTCGAGCGGGCGGCGGCAGCGCTCGATCAGCGGGCCGGCAAGGGGCTGAATGGCGCGCGCGTGCTGGTGGTCGGTCTCGCCTACAAGAAGAACGTCGACGACATGCGCGAAAGCCCGGCGCTGCGCATCATCGAGCTTCTCGAAGCGCGCGGCGTGAAGGCCGACTACCACGACCCCTTCATCCCGGCGATCAAGCCTTCACGCCATCACGCCCCGCTTGCCGGACGCCAGTCGGTAGCGCTCGACGCCTCCCAGGTCGGACGCTATGACCTCGTCCTGATCGTGACCGACCATGACGGCATCGACTGGCAGGCTCTGGTCAACGCCGCGCGGATCGTCGTCGACACACGGAACGCAACACGCGATGTGCGCGAGAACCGCGAGCGCATCGTCAAGGCCTGAGCTCGAGCCGCCTCGCATCGGGCATGCGGCGTCTTTGCAGGAACAGCGGATGGACAAAAACGAAAAGGCGCTGCGCACGGCAATCGTGGACAAAGCCCGCTGGATGAACCTTGCCGGCCTTAACCAGGGCACGTCGGGCAACATCTCCGCTCGCCTCGGCGAGCGCATGCTGATCACGCCGACGGCCGTGCCCTACGAGACTATGACACCCAACATGATCGCGTCGCTTTCGCTCACTGGACGATACGGGGCCCACGAGGGACCGCTTCTGCCTTCAACCGAGTGGCGCTTCCACCTCGACATTATGAAAGAGCGGTCGGAGGTGGGCGCCATCGTCCACACGCACTCGACCTTCGCGACGGTGCTGGCGATCGCGCGGAAGCCAATCCCAGCCTGCCACTACATGATCGCGGCGTTCGGCGGCACCGACGTCCGCGTCGCCGACTACGCGACCTACGGAACCAAGGCGCTCGCCGACAACGTACTTTTGGCGCTCAAGGACCGGAGCGCCTGCCTGCTTGCCAATCACGGCATGATCGCGACGGGGCACGACCTCGACGAGGCGATGTGGCGCGCGGTCGAGCTTGAGACCATCGCCAAGCAATATTACTACGCGCTGGCGCTTGCGGGCGGTCCCGTGATCCTGCCGGACTCAGCCATCGCGGAGACGCTTCGCGCCTTCTCGAGCTACGGCATGCCGGCTGCCGAGCCTGCTGCGGCAAGCGCTCGACGACAAGCAAAGCCGAGCGCCGCAGCGCCAAAGAAAGCCGAGCGACGCTAAGCGCCGCGGCCGAGGATGTGGGAAACCACCTCGGCGGTGTGCTGGACGAGCCCCTTGTGCGCCCGGAGCGGTTCCAATGCGCGTCCGGCGACGGCGATTGCGCCAAGCGGCTTGTCGCGGACGAGGATCGCGGCCCCGATGCAGAAGGTGGAGGGATTGTTCTCGCCGCGATCGATGGCGATTCCCATGCGCCGGACCTCCGCCAGCTCCGCCTTGAGCGCGGCCTTGTCGGTGATCGTCGTCGGCGTCAGGTCGAGGAGCGGCTCGCTGTCGAGGTAGTCCTGGAGCTCGGCCTCCGTCAGGTGCGCCAGGATCGCCTTTCCCATCGCCGAGCAGTAGGCCGGGACTGTCTTGCCGAAGTGCGCGTAGATGGTCGGAAGCGACGGTTTCTCCACGCCGCCTAGATGGAGAACGCGGCGGCGATGCAGGATGCCGAGGTTGACCCGCTCTCCGCTATCCCGCGCCAGCGCCTCAAGGTGGGGAAACGATTCTATTCGGAGCCGGTTGGAATTAAGCAGCCCGGCGGCAAGCTGCAGCACGGAATAGCCGGGCGTGATACGGCTGTCGCCCGGATCCTGCGCCAAATAGCCTTCCGCGAGCAGGGTCTGAACCAGGCGGTGGGCTGTCGGCCGCGTGACGCCGGCGCGCACTGCGACCTCCGCCACGCTCAGCGGTGTTTCGGCTACCGCAAAGGCATCGAGGATTGCGAGCGCCTTTCGCAGTGTTTTGACCGCGGAAAGATCGCCATCGTCTGGTTTTCTGTTATTCCAATACGTCAAGACAACGGATTCTCGCGTTGTTGCGGTCGCCCTGTCCGTCGATTGGACAGTACGGTGGTGTTCTTGATCGCGTCAACCCCCTCCGATTGTAAAGCCAAGGGCAGAGATGCCCGGAAACACGCGATAGGGTTGCACAATGCCAGCGGGGTTAGAATTTTCGAATTGACTCAATTGACTCCAGGAATCAAGTTTTGATCGGTAAGTTCATCTCACGAGAGGCGTGTCCAGTGCGTGCCGGCTCCGAGAGGTTTCGACCAAACTGGGGATTTTCCGGAGGGAGCGATGCTGCAGATCTGGGGGCGAACAAATTCGGTCAACGTGCAGAAGGTGCTCTGGTGCGCCGCGGAGCTTGGCATCGCCTTCTCGCGGGTCGACGCGGGCGGCGCCTTCGGCATTGTCGGAAGCGACGAATACAAGGAGCGCAATCCGAACAGGCTCGTCCCGACCATCGACGACAACGGTTTCGTGCTGTGGGAATCGAACGTCATCGTCCGCTATCTCTGCGCGCGCGAGGGCAGGCTCTACCCGGGCGAGCTGCATCAGCGCTTCGAGGCAGAGAGGTGGATGGACTGGCAGCAGACTACGCTCCAACCCGCGCATCGCGCCGTCTTCCTTGGCCTTGTCCGCACGCCGCCGGAAAAGCGCGACATGGCGGCGATCGACGCCGGCACAGAACGCCACGGCACGCGCGCTCGGCTTGCTCGAGGCACGGCTCGCCCGGACACGCTTCGTCGCCGGCGACGAATTCACCATGGGCGACATCCCGGTCGGCGCCGCCATCCATCGCTGCTTCGCGCTTGGGATCGAGCGCAACGACTTCCCGCATGCGGCGCGGTTCTATGATGCGCTGTCTGCGCGGCCCGGCTACCGCGAGCATGTGATGCTGCCGCTATCATAGCGTGCCGGATCGCCGCGAGCCCGGCGATTGACGGCGCTTCGAAGCTGGTCAATGTGTCGGCCAACGAAGCAACGACGATCGGGAGGATCGACCGATGAACCCCGTCCAGGCCGTGGCGTCGCACCCGGCGGCCGGTGCCGCCAAGCAATCCGACACGACGCTCTCTTTCGACACGGAGAAGCTCGACCGGCTGCTCGACGCGGCGGGGATCGACGTCCTCGTCGCCTCCTCCAAGCACAACATCCAATATCTCTTGGGCGGATATCGCTCTTCTTCTTCGACGGCCAGGACGCGGCGGGCCTGAGCCGCTACCTCCCGCTCTTCATTTATTTCAAGGGGCGGCCCGAAGCGTCCGTCTATGTCGGAAATTCGATGGAATCGTGGGAGCGGGAACTCGGGACGATCAACGCGCCCGAAATCGACGCGTCAAGCTGGAGCAGCGAGGACGCGATGCGGCGCGCCGTCGACCACATCCGCGCGCGCATGTCGAAGCCGGGACGGATCGGCGTGGAGCGTCCCTTCCTGCCGGCAGACGCGGAGGGCCTGCTACGCGAGTTGCTGCCGCAGTCGGCGATCGTCAATGCTGTGATGCCGCTCGAGCGGCTGCGCGCCCAAAAAAGCGCCGCCGAGCTGAAGCTCGTACGCGAGGCGTCGGAGCGCGTCATCGATTCCATGCTCGCCGTCATCGCGTCGCATGGGCCGGGCACCACCAAGCGCGAACTCGCCGAGGCGCTCCGGCTCGAAGAGGTGAAGCGCGGCCTGGTCTTTGAATATTGCCTGGTCGCGGCCGGCGCGAGCCTGAACCGCGCGCCGTCCGAACAGCCTTGGCGCGAAGGCGACGTGCTCTCGCTCGATTCCGGCGGCAATTACGGCGGCTATATCGGCGACCTGGCGCGCATGGCGATTCTGGGCGAGCCGGATCAGGAGCTTGTCGACCTTCTTGCTGAAGTCGATGCCATCCAGATGGCGACGCGCGCGCCGATCCGCGCCGGCGCGATGGGAGGCGAGGTCTACAAGGCGGCGGAGGCGGCCATCGCCAAGGCGCCGCACAGGGACCTCGTGCACTTCGCCGCGCACGGCATGGGCCTGATCCCGCACGAGGCGCCGCGCCTTTCGGCGCGCGCTCCTGTCCCCTACCCGGCGGAGGGCGCGGAAAACCGGCTGGAGACCGGCATGGTGATCTCGATCGAGACCGCGATCCATCATCCGCGCCGCGGCTTCATCAAGCTGGAGGACACCGTGGCCGTCACCAACGGCGGCTGCGAAGGCTTCGGCGACGGCGGCCGCGGCTGGAACCGCGGCGGCGCGGCCCTCTAGGCACGCGGCGGTGGCGGTCGCCGGCTTCCGTCTTCGCGAATTCTGCGAAGAACAGGCGGTTGCTTGTTTGCGCTACCGCGGCCGATGTGACAGAGTGTCGTCGCCATTATTTTCGACGGTCGAAGAAACGACCGCTCGGTGGAGCGGCACGTCCCGAACGGGCGGCCATCAAAGGGAGGGGTTCCATGATGTCATTGAGTAGGATTTTGACCGGAGTTGCGGCAGCAGCACTTGCTTGCGGCGTATCGCAGGCCGCGCTCGCAGCCGGTCCTCAGGTCGTCTCGGGGCCCGGTGCTGAGCCTGAGTGCTTCGCGCCGTGGACTGCCGACACCAAATACATGCAATGGCCGGCGAAGACCGGTCCCTACCGCATCGCGCTCGCGAACGGCTACATCGCCAATACATGGCGCATTCAGATGATCCAGACCGCCAAGGCCTACGCGGCACAGCCCGATGTCGCTGCCAAGCTGAAGGAATTCAAGGTCGTGTCGACCGGCGAGGACGTGCCGGCGCAGATCTCGGCGATCAACAACTTCATCGATGCCGGCTATGACGCGATCATCACCGACGCGCAGAACCCGACGGCCTTCGGTCCCGTGATCAAGCGCGCCAAGGAAGCCGGGGTCATCCTGATCGCGTTCGACAACATTCTCGACACCGAGGACGACATCAACGTCAACGTCGACCAAAAAGGTCTCGGCGTGTTGTGGGCCAAGTGGCTGATCGACCATATCCCGAACGGCGGCAAGATCCTCGAAGTGCGCGGCGTCGCCGGCACGTCGGTCGACACCGACCGTCATGACGGCATCCACGAGACCCTCGACGCTTCCGGCAAGGACTGGCAGGTGACCGAGGTGATGGGCAAGTGGGACGACGGCGTTGCCCAGAAGGTGACGGCCGACGCGATCGCCACCAACGGCCCCTTCGACGGCATCACCGCGCAGGGCGGCGATACGGGTGTCGTACAGGCGATGCTCGACGCCAACCATCCGATGGTGCCGTTCGGCGGCGAGACCGAGAACGGCTTCCGCAAGTTCTGCGCGCAGTATTCGGCTGACGGCCTGAAATGTACCTCAGCCGGCACCGGGCCGGCCCAGGTCGCCGTCGCCATCAAGACCGCCATCGCGGCGCTCGAGGGCCAGGTCATTCCGCAGTCGGTCAGGCTGCCGCTCGCGATTGCCTCCGACCCGGATATGAAGGCCGGCACGGACTACTTCCCCGACCAGTCTGATAACTTCTTCGTCGGCAACTCTTTCCCGACCTGCGGCATCAACTTCACGGCGCAGGAAATCATGGGCCAGTCGAAGGAAAATCAGTAAGATCGGCTTCGGTCGTTGCTCGGCGCCGCGGGGCTGACCCGCGGCGCTTTCCATAAGAATCGAACGAGCCGCGACCGGGAGGAGTTCAGTGGAAGGCGCTTTTCCGCTTTTTCGCATGGAGGGCGTGTCCAAGCGCTATGGCGGCGTGCGGGCGCTCGACCAGGCCGAGCTGACCGTCGCAGCCGGCCGCATCCATGGCATTCTCGGCGAAAACGGCGCCGGCAAATCCACGCTGATCAAGATCATGGCGGGCGTCGTCGCACCGGACGAGGGGCGGATGCTGCTCGAAGGGCGGGAGGTGAGCTTCTCCTCTCCCTCCGCTGCCAATGACGCCGGCATCGTGTGCATCTTCCAGGAATTGTCGCTGATCCCCGACCTCTCGGTCGCCGACAATATCGTCATCTCCAATCCGCCGACGCGTCTCGGCATGATCGACCGGCGCGCGCAGCGCGAGATCGCCGAAAAGGCGCTGGCCCGCGCCGGCGCCCCCGACATCCACCCGAAGGCGCTGGTCAAGGACCTGCCGCTCTCGCGCCAGCAGATGGTCGAGATCGCCAAGGCGCTCGCGCGCCATCCGCGCATCCTGATTCTCGACGAGGCGACCTCGGCGCTGACGTCGGCCGACGTGACGCGCGTCTTCGAAGTACTGAAGCGGCTTCGCTCCGAGGGACTCGCGCTGCTCTACATCTCGCACCGCATGCAGGAGATCGCCGAGCTCGCCGACGAGTGCACCGTCTTCCGCAACGGCAGCAACGTCGCGACCTACGCCGCCGGAACCAAGTCCGATACCGAAGTGGTCGAGATGATGATCGGCCGCGAATACAGCCACGTCTTCCCGCCCAAGTCGATGGCGCTGCCGAGCGACAAGCCGCCGGCGATCGAGGTGCGCGATCTCTCCTGGGTGAATCGGCTGCGCAACATCTCGCTCTCCGTCAAGGCGGGAGAGATCGTCGGGCTTGGCGGGCTAGACGGCCAGGGACAGCGTGAGCTTCTGCTGGCGCTTTTCGGCGTGCTTCGCGGCTGCTCCGGCAGCATTCTCGTCGACGGCAGGCCGGTCAGCGTATCGAGTCCCGGGCGCGCCAAGTCGGAGGCGATCGGCATGGCGCTCATCCCCGAGGACCGCAAGACCGAGGGGCTGATGCTGCCGATGTCGGTGCGCGACAATCTTTCTTTCGCCGCGCTCGACCGCATCTCGCGCGGCGGCATCGTGGACCGCGGCGCCGAGGCGAAACTGATCGATGACATGATAAAGCTCCTCGCGATCCGCACCGCGGGGACCGATATCGCAGTCGGGGCGCTCTCCGGCGGCAACCAGCAGAAGGTCGTGATCGCCAAATGGATGATGCGCAAACCGCGCATCATTCTCCTGAACGACCCGACCCGCGGCATCGACGTCGGAACCAAGCAGGAGATGTACCAGCTGCTACGCAATCTCGCCGATGCCGGCGCCGCGATCCTCTACTACTCGACCGACTATGACGAGCTGATCGGCTGTTGCGACCGCGTTCTCGTGCTCTACGACGGCAGCATCCTGCGCGAGCTGGTCGGCTCCGAAATCACCGAGCACGCACTGATCGCGAGCGCGCTCAACATCGACGCCGGGGATGGCGGCGTCGCGGCGGGGCGGGCATGAAGGACTGGCGCTTCTGGCTGACTGAGCAGCGCGGCACGCTGATCGCGCTCGGCATTTTCGTGGTGATGTTCGCCTTCTACCTGGTCAACCATCCGGCGATCGCCAATCAGGGTTTCACCGCGACCGCCGTCTCCAACGTCGTGCAGACGGCATCGAACAAGGCCGTGCTTCTCGCCTTCGTGGCGATGGCGCAGGCGCTGGTCGTCTTGACCGCAGGCATCGACCTTTCGGTCGGGATGACGTTCACTCTCACCAATTGCCTCGCGTCTTGGATCGTCGTCGGCACGCCGTTCGAGACGGCTCTCGGCGTAGCCGGGGTGCTCGTGGTCGGGGCGCTTTGTGGGGCGTTGAACGGCGCGATCGTAATCTACGGGCGGCTGCAGCCGATCGTTACCACCATCGCAACGGGCGCCATCTATTTCGGCATCGCGCTGGCGCTCCGCCCCTATCCCGGCGGCAGCGTCAACAGCGACCTCGCCGACCTTCTGACCGGCAAGGTCTTTGACGTGGTGCCGGCGAGCCTGATCGTGCTTCTCGTCGTAGTGCTGGTCGTGTGGGTGCCGTTCAGCCGATCCGTGAGCGGCCGCGCCACCTACGCGGTCGGTTCTTCCGAGGTCGCCGCCTACATGTCCGGGGTGCCGATCAAGCGGGCGAAGTTCCTCGCCTACACGCTTTCCGGCATTCTCGCATCGATCGGCGGGTTGTTCCTGACCTTCTTCACCTATACCGGCGAGGCGGCCTATGCGTCGGGGAGCGCCTATACGCTGTTCTCGATCGCCGCCGTCGTGCTCGGCGGCGTGTCGCTCTACGGCGGCACCGGCAGCGCCATCGGCGCGATCTTCGGGGCCCTCGCTTTCCGCACCATCGGCGACCTGCTCTTCGTCTTCGATTTCGACCCGCTGTGGCAACCGCTCTTCCAGGGCGTCGTCTTGATGCTCGCCGTCAGCCTTACGGCATTCGGCCTCTTCCGCGTCCGCAACCGGCTGGACTGGTTCGCATGAGCGAAGCCACCGCCGGGACCCGCTTCGTCGACCGGTTGCCGCGGTTCGTCCGCCGCGATCCGGCGGTGGCGACCGCCTTCGCCTGCATCGTGCTCTTGCTTTTCTTCGGCAGCCTCTATTCGCGGAACTTCCTGTCGCCCGAATATCTCCTGCAGCAGCTCAAGGTCGCCTCGTTCCTCGGCATCATCGCGACCGGCATGATGCTCGTCATCCTGATCGGCCAGATCGACCTCTCGGTGCCGTGGGTGGTCACGACGGGCGCGATGATGGCGTGCGCCGCCGCCTCCTGGGGAACGGTCGGCGAGATCATGTCGGTGCCGGTCGGCATCCTTTGCGGAATCGCGCTCGGTCTCCTGAACGGCTTCGGCGTCGCCTACATGCGCATTCCGTCGATGATCATCACGCTTGCGACGAATGCCGTCGCGCAGGGCCTGATGGTCGTCTATTCCGGCGGCTTCTCGCCGCGCGATTTCGCCTCGCCGCCGATGCGCTATCTCGCCACCGGCTTCGCCATCCCTTCGCTGCCGAATGCCGTCATCGTGTGGGCAGTCGTCGGCGCGGCGACGATCTTCCTCCTGAGCCGCACGACATTTGGCCGCGCCGTCTATGGCATCGGCAACCGCGAGCGCGCCGCCTATCTCTCCGGCGTCAATACGCGCCGCGTCGTGATGACGGCGTTCGCGATCTCCGGCGGGCTCGCCGCCTTCGGCGGTGTGCTCCTCGCCGGCTACGCGTCGAAGGCGGCGCAGTCGATGGGCGACGCCTATCTGCTGCCCTCGATCGCCGCCGTCGTGCTCGGCGGCACCTCGATTCTGGGCGGGCGCGGTTCCTATCTCGGAACGGTCGCCGGCGTGATCCTGATCACGCTCCTGCAGTCGATCCTCTCTGTGATGCAGATGCCGGAGGCGGGGCGGCAGGTGATCTACGGCGTGGTCATCATCGCCATGCTGCTTCTCTACGGCCGCGAGCGGCTGTCGCGCTGATCCCCGACAGGGTCCCCGCTGCGCGGCGCGCGGCTCCAGACGATCGTCCAGACCGCCGGCCAGCGGCCGCCGCGCCGCTCCTCCCGCACGAAGGTGAAGAGACCGGCGAGCGTCACCAGCACGATCCCCGCAAAGCCGGTCGCGTCGGGGAACTCGCCGAAGAAGAGCGCGCCGAGCACCACCGCCCAGACGATCTGGCTGTATTGCGCCGGCGCGATACGGTTGGCGGGCGCGGCGCGCGTCGCCGCCATCAAGAGCACGTGGCCCATGCCGCCGCAGAGCCCAACCGTCGCGATCAGAAGCATGTCGCCCGCCGCCGGCAGGCGGAAATCCTTGAGCATGATCGCCCCGTTGACGACGAGCGAGGTGAGAAACACCACACCCATCAGCGTGATGCGCCGCTCGGTCGGCCCGATCGCGCGAAGCACGAGCACGGTCGCTGCGCCGCAAAGCGCGATGACGGCGGCGGCGAGATGCCCCGGCGACAGCTCGCGAAAGCCCGGCCGGACGACGAGCAGCACGCCGGCAAATCCGACCAGCGTCGCGAGCCCGCGGCGCCAGCCCACCGTCTCGCCGAGGAACGGGATCGACAGAAGTGTCACGAAGAGCGGCGCCAGGAAGATCAGCGCATAGACCTCGGCAAGCGGGATCGTCCTGAACGCGAAGATGCCAAGCATGCCGGCGATCACGCCGGCAACCGTACGGAGCAGGACCAGCCGCGGGTGGCGCATGCGGAACATGTCGCGCCAGCGCTCGCTTGGATGACGCGCGAAGGGAACGGCGATCAAGGCAAAGAGCGTGGTGAAGAAGCCGAGCTCGAACACCGTCAGCCGCCCGCCGAGCGCCTTCACGCAGGCGTCGCCGCAGGAAAAAAGCGCGAAGGAGGAAAACGCGAAGAGGATGCCGCGGGTCGTCCCGCGCTGCGCGGCGGACGCGCCCGCCATCGCGGTGGCTGTTGCCGCGGCAGTGTCGGCCGAAACGGGCTTCTGCATCGGTGGCCTCAGCCCCCGCCGGTCAGCGCGCGGTTGACCGTAAGCCGGCGGCCGGCCGTACGGCCGTCGCCTCCCGCAGCCGCAAAGCGGTTGCCGGGCTTCGATCGTTCGATGGGCATGAACTGGGCTGCGCCTCCTGGCGCACAACGCGGGACCGCGACTCCCCTCATAGCCGACTTCCAGGCCGCTTCACACGTCCCTCCCCTCCCGACGAAGCCGCGACATGGCGAAGCATGCGGCCGACCCACCGCACTCCGCCGTTGCCCTTGACTTGGCCGCGCGGCAAACGAAACTCGCCTGAAAACGAGGGGGAGGACGGCGTGGCTGAGCGAATTTCCATCGGCGTGATCGGCTGCGGCTTCTTCTCGCGCAATCACCTGAATTCCTGGAAGGATCTCTGAGCCGAAAGGCGTCGATCTCCTCGCCGTCTGCGACATCGATCCGGAGAAGGCCAGAGCCGCGGCGGAGGCCTTCGGCATCCCGCACTGGTATACGGACGCGGAGACGATGTTCCGCGAGCGCAGTCTCGGCCTGGTGGACATCATCACCCGCATGGATACGCACCGGGCGCTGGCCGAGATGGCGTTCCGCCACAAGGTGCCGGCGATCGTGCAAAAACCCTTCGCGCCGGAGTGGAAGGAGTGCGTGGCGATCGTCGAGGGCGCGGAGAAGGCCGGGCTGTTCGTCGCCGTACACGAGAATTTCCGCTTCCAGACGCCTCTCAACGCGGTGAAAGCGCTGCTTGAGAAAGGCACGATCGGCGACCCGTCCTGGGCGCGGATCAGCTTCCGCACCGGCTACGACATCTACAAGGGCCAGCCCTATTTCTACGACGAGGAGCGTTTCGTGATCCTCGATCTCGGCGTGCACATGGTCGACGTCGCGCGCTACCTGATGGGCGAGGTGGAGCGCGTCTCCTGCGAGACGCAGCGGCGCAATCCGAAGGTCAAGGCGGAGGATACGGCGACGATGCTCCTGCGCCATACCTCGGGCGCGGTCTCGGTCGTCGAAGCGACGTATGAGACGAAGAAGCTCCCCGACCCCTTCCCCGAGACGATGCTGGAGATCGAGGGACCGCGCGGCGCGCTCGTCACTAGGCCCGACTATCGCATCGAAGTGACGCGCGACGGCGTGATGGAGGTGCAGGAGATCGACATCCCGCTGCTTCACTGGGCGAAGCCGCCCTGGCACATGATCGAGGAGAGCGTCTTCAAGACCTGCGCGCATTTCCTGGAAAGCCTCAAGGCCGGGCGCGCGGCGGCGACCTCCGGCCGCGACAACCTCAGGACCTACGCGATCTGCGAGGCGGCCTATCTGTCGAACGCGACCGGGCGGTCGGTGAAGCCAGCCGAGGCCTGAGCGAGAGGCGGCCGGGCTCCAAGGATGGCGACGGCCTCAGTTCCGCGTGCAACGCCACGCTCCAGCGCCGCGTCGATCCCCTCGCTCTTGAGATAAGCGGCGAGGAACCCGCCGAAGAAGGCATCGCCCGCGCCTGACGTGTCGACGACACCGGTTGCGACCGAGGGCGCCGACCAGCGGCCGCCCTTTGCATCGCCCGCGATCGCGCCGGCCGGTCCGCGCTTGATCGCGACGATCGGGAAAAGCTGCGTCAGGCGGTCGAGGTGCGCTGAAGCCTCTGCCGCGCCTGTCAGCGTCTCGGCCTCGACCGCGTTCGGAAAGACAATCTCTGCGCCGGCGATCCAGTCGAGGAAGTTCGCGGGACCGACCTCTTCGAGAAACGCGTAGGAGACAGGATCGACGCTGTACGGGATCAGCCGGCGGCGCGCCTCTGCGACAAGCGTTAGCGCCGCCTCCCTCGGCCCAGGCTCGAACAGCGCGTAGCCGGAAACGTGCAGGAAATCGACGCCGTCGAGGAGCGACAGAGGCAGGTCTGCAGCGCCCAGATTGAGGTTCGCCGCGCGGTCGGTCAGAAAACTCCGCTCGCCGTCGGGCGAAACGAGCGTGACCAGCGTCCCGGTCGGAAGTGTTTCGTCGGCGCCGAGCCGCGCATCGACACCATGCTCGGCGAGAAGCAGTGTCTCACGCGCGCGATCGTCCTTCCCGACGCGCGCCACGAAGCGCACTGTGACACCTTCCCGTGCCAGCCAGCAGGCCTGGTTGGCGCCCGATCCGCCGGGAAGGAGTCGGATCGCCGCGCGGCGGTCGGAGCCGGTCGCGATCGGTCCTTCGGGCCTGACGACAATGTCCGTCATCACGTCGCCGACCACCAGAGCGCGTGGCATAGCCTCTTAGTCCGGAAGCCGCGCCAGCGCCGCAGCGATCCTGGCACCGAGCGCGGCGTTGTTCCTGATTAGCGCGATGTTGGGGCCAAGCGTCCGGCTGCCGCTTTTTTCATGAAGCTGTTTAAGCAGGAACGGCGTCACGTCCTTGCCGCTGATGCCGGCCTTCTCCGCCTCGCGCAGGGCAGCCGCGATCTCCGCTTCCATCTCTTTCGGGTCGAGCGCATCGGCTTCGGGAACCGGATTGGCGACCAGGATGCCGCTTGTCGAGCCGAGCCGCCGCTCGGAGCGGATGAGCGCCGCAATATCCGCCGGCGTATCGAAGCGATGATCGAGCCTGAAGCCGCTTTCGCGCGCGAAGAACGCGGGGAACTCATCGGTGCCGTAGCCGACGACCGGCACGCCTTGCGTCTCGAGGAACTCCAGCGTCTTGCCGATGTCGAGGATCGACTTGCAGCCGGCGGAGACGACTGCCACCGGCGTTCGCGACAGCTCGATCAGATCCGCCGAGACGTCGAATGTCGTCTCCGCCCCGCGGTGGACACCGCCGATCCCGCCCGTTGCGAAGACCTCTATGCCGGCCTTGGCGGCAATCGCCATGGTCGCGGCGACGGTGGTGCCGGCGCTTGCCTTGGCGGTGACCACGGCCGAGAGGTCGCGGCGCGACGCTTTTACCACGTCCTTCGCGCGTCCGAGACGGTCGAGCGCATCGGCGTTGAGCCCCACCATGATCCGCCCGTCGATGACGGCAATCGTCGCGGGCAGCGCGTCTTCCTCGCGGATCGCCGCCTCGACCGCCCGCGCCGTCTCGACATTCTGCGGATAGGGCATGCCGTGGGTGATGATCGTCGATTCGAGCGCCACGACGGGGCGGCCGGCGGCGAGCGCGTTGCGCACTTCGGCTGCGAGATGGATCAGGTCGTCGTCGGGAAGGCGCACCGGCATTCCGCCCTCAGAGCAGCCCGCGCTTGGCGAGGTTCTTCATCAGCGCGCCGGCGCCGAAGGTCCAGGGCTCGGCGTCGGAGCTTTTCGCCATGACGTTGGTCAATCGGCCGAGGCGCGGCGATTCCACGCTCACCACGTCGCCGATCCTGTGCGTAAAACCCTGCCCCGGCGCGCCGCGATCCTTCGTCGGCGCGAACATCGTGCCGAGATAGAGCACGAAGCCATCCGGATACTGGTGGCTTGAGCCGATCGTCTGGCGCACGAGGTCCGCTGGATCGCGGCTGATTTTGCCCATGTCGCTCGATCCTTTGAGCTTGAAGCCGTCGTCGCCCTCGACGCTCAGCGTCAGCTCGGCGGAGCGCACCGCGTCGAGGCTGAAATCATTATCGAACAGCCGGATGAACGGCCCAATCGCGGCGCTGGCATTGTTGTCCTTCGCCTTGCCGAGGAGCAGCGCCGAGCGGCCCTCGACGTCGCGGAGGTTCACGTCGTTACCGAGCGTCGCGCCGACGATCCGGCCACTCGACGCGACGGCGACCACCACCTCCGGCTCCGGATTGTTCCACGCAGACATCGGATTGAGACCCGCTTGCGCGAGATGGCCGACCGCCGACATCGGTTGCGCCTTCGTGAAGACCTCGGCGTCAGGCCCGATGCCGACTTCCAGATATTGCGACCACATGCCCTTCTCAATCAGCAGCGCCTTAAGCGCCATCGCCTGCTCCGAGCCCGGCTTCAGGCGGCGGAGATCATCGCCGATCGTGGCGCTGATCTCGGTGCGGATCGCGTTGGCGCGCTCCGCCTCGCCGCGCGCCTGCTCCTCGATCACGCGCTCGAGCATCGAGACCACGAAGGTGACACCCGCCGCCTTGATCGCCTGCAGATCGTTCGGCGCGAGCAGCCAGGGGCGCCCGGCATCGCGGCCCTCGCGCGGCGTGTTTTTCAGAACATTCGCCAGCGCGCCGACCGGCCTGCCCTCTGTGCTGCGCGCAAGCGCTGCGGGATCGTCCGCCTCGCAAAGGTCGCGCATGGTCGGCACGGCGGCGGAAATGTCGAAGAGCTCGCCATTCCGAAGCGCGACAACCGACGGGCCCTCGGCCCTCGGGTCGAAGATGCGCCCAACCAGCGTCGCCCGCGTCGCGTCCTCAGGCAGGGGATCGGAAGTCCAGTCCGCGAGCCGCATGCGTTTCCCCAGGGTCTTCTTCAGGCCGTCTCCCCTACCAGACATCGCCCGGCTCGGTAAGCGGGCGGAGATCGGGGACGCCGGGCCCGCAAGGCTTGACGCGGCGGCCGATCCCGCGCTTCTGGCGGGCGGATGACGAGCACCCATCAAAGGGCCGCGCAGATGCTGGCCGCCGCCGCCGACCGCCTCGACCAGGGGACGCTCGTCAACCGGCTGTCGATCGCGGCGACCGCAATCGCGCTCGGCATGCTGCTTCTGCCGATGCTGCCGGTTTCGGAAGCCTCGCAACCGACAGCGGCGATCGTCGTCGTTGCCGGCCTCGCCGAGCTCTTCCTTGCCATGCGCGTCGGGCTCGACGCTGCGCTCTTCCGCCGGCTCGCGACTGACGCCGCGTCGGAACGGCTCGATGTCGGTGCGTTCGACGCGGCGCTGCTGGCGCTCAAGATCGTCCCGCAGAACCAGGCAGGGCAGCCGATCGCCAAGCGCTTCGGCGGGTCACGGCGCTTCCTGATCGCGCAGCAGGCGGCACTCTGCGTGCAGGTCGTGGCGACGATCGCCGGCGCCGCCGCCGTCTATTTCAACTGGCTTTGACGCCCCCACTCGACTCAAGGGAACCGCGCCCCTTGTCGCGCGCCATGTAAAGGTCGCGATAGCGCTCGCGCAAAAGGTTCTTCTGCACCTTGGCCATGGTATTGCGCGGCAGTTGATCGACAAAGACGACGCGCTTCGGAAGCTTGTAGCCGGCAAGATGCGGGCGAAGTGCTGCGATCACCGCCGCCTCGTCCGGCGCCTTCCCGGCTTCGCCAACCACGACAGCGGTCACGCCCTCGCCGAGGTCGGGATGCGGCACGCCGATGACGGCACTTTCCGTAACGCCCGGAAGCGCGTCGATCGCGAGCTCAATCTCCTTCGGATAGACGTTGTAGCCGCCGGTGATGACGAGGTCCTTGCCGCGCCCGAGGATGGTGACGACGCCGTTTTCGTCGATCGTCCCGAGGTCGCCGGTGATGAAGAAACCGTCGTCGCGGAATTCCTGCTTCGTCTTCTCCGGCATCTCCCAGTAGCCGGCAAAAACATTCGGCCCCTTCACCTCCAAGACGCCCGGCTCGCCCGCGGCGAGCGGCCGCCCCGTCTCCGGCTCGGTGACGCGGATCTCCACGCCCGGCAGCGGGAAGCCGACCGAGCCCGGCCGCCGCTCGCCGTCATAGGGGTTCGAGGCGTTCATGCCGGTCTCGGTCATGCCGTAGCGCTCGAGGATGGCGTGGCCGGTGCGCTCGCGGAAGGCCTGATGCGTCTCCGCGAGGAGCGGCGCCGAGCCGGAGATGAAGAGCCGCATGCCGGCGGTCGCTTGCCTGTTCAGCTCAGGCAGATCGAGGAGCCGCGTATAGAAGGTCGGAACGCCCATCAGCACGGTCGCGCGGGGGAAGAGGCCGAGCACCTGGGCCGGATCGAACTTCGAGAGCAGGATCATCGCCGCGCCGGCCATCAGCGACACGTTGGTCGCGACGAAGAGCCCGTGGGTGTGGAAGATCGGCAGCGCGTGGATCAGGACGTCGGCGGCCGTGAAGCGCCATGTCGCAACCAGCGCCTCGGCGTTCGATCGGAGATTTGCGTGCGTCAGCATGGCGCCCTTCGAGCGCCCAGTCGTCCCCGACGTGTAGAGGATCGCGGCGATGTCGGTTGGTCCGCGCGCGACGCTTTCGAACGTCCCCGACTGCGCCGCCGTGCAGTCGACGAACGAGCCGGTGCCGTCAGCGGCGAGCGTCTCAAGCCGCGCGCCATGTGCGGTGGCGACCTCGGCGAGCCCCTCGTGGCGCGCCGGGTCGCCGATCAGAAGCGCCGGCCGTGCGTCGGAGACGAAATACTCGACCTCCGACTGCGTGTAGGCGGTGTTGAGCGGCAGGAAGACCGCGCCCGCTCGCACCGCCCCGAGATAGAGAAAGAGCGCGTCCGGCGATTTCTCCACCTGCACGGCGACGCGGTCGCCCGGTCTGACGCCAAGGGCGACAAGAGCGGCGGCGGCGCGGGCGGAGAGGCGCTGCAGGTCGCCGTAGGAGTAGCTGCGCCCGTCCGGCGTCGAGATGGCGAGGCGGTCGGCCTGATGGCTCGCCGGCAGAAGGGCGTCGAAAAGATGGTTGATCATCGTCGCCATTCTGGCCCGAGCCCGCCGGAATTTCGAGTGGCGCGTGGCCGGAAAGCTGGGGCGCCTACTCGGCCGCCGCGAGAAGCGGCCGGGCCACGATCAGAGTGACGCCGGCAGCGTCGATCACGGAACGCGCGTCGGCGGGCGGCTCGTCCTCCGTCACCAGATAGGCGACGTTGTCGAAGCCGCAGACCTGAACAAGGGCGCGCGCGCCGAACTTGCGTGTGTCGGCGACGACCATCGCTTGAGCCGAGCGCCTGAGCATCGCCTGGGCGATGCGGGCCTCGGCGAGGTCGAAATCCATGAAGCCGCGCTCCGGATCGATCGCGCCGATGGAGATGATGGCGAGATCGGCGTGGAACTGATCGATAAAGGCGAGAGCCTCCGGCCCGACCGCGGCGGCGATGTCGGCGCGCAGCTCCCCACCTGCCATGTAGACGCGGTGGCCGTTGCGTCCGACCAGATGCCGCGCGATCTCGATCGAATTGGTGACGACGGTCAGGCCGCGGCGCGCGCTGAGCGCGGCGGCGACGTGCGCGGTGGTGGAGCCGGTGTCGATCATCACCGTCTGGCCGTCCTGGACATGCGCAACCGCGGCGAGCGCGATGGCGCGCTTTGCATCCCCCACGTCCTTCATGCGGCGCGAGAAAGGCGGCTCTACCGGCACGTTTCGCGCGACGACCGCGCCATGTTCGCGCCAAAGCACGCCCTCGGCGACAAGCGGCTTCACATGCCGCCTTATGGTCTCGTCGGAAACGTTGAGACGCTCGGCCAGGGCGGCGATGGTCAATCGCCCTTCTTCCCGGATAGCTGCGAGAATCGCCGGCTGCCAGCGGCTCGGATACATGGATGTTCTGCCTCTTATGCGGGCACACTGTGGTAATCGTCGCACCAAATCAACAGAGTTGTGGGTTTTCTGTTGACAGCCGCGGCTTTTCCTCGCGACCATCAGGTTCCGACCGGCAGGCGCCGCGTGCCGGTTTCGATCCAACAGGGGGGTCTTTGTATGATCGCGCGCGTTTTACTGAATGCGGCCGGAGCGATTGCCGTCGCAGCGCTTGCCGCCCTTCCTGCTGCCGCGCAGGAATCGACCGATCCGATCAAGATCACGCTCAACGACTGGACCGGCCAGTTCATCTCCTCGAAAATCATGGGCTCGGTGCTGCAGAAGGCCGGCTACAACGTCGAATACGTGCAGGCCGACTATCTCGCGCAGTTTGCGGGGCTTGAGACCGGCGACCTCGATCTCGCCATGGAGATCTGGGCGACCACCGGCCAGGAAGCACTGACCGCCGCAGTCGCCACCGGCAACGTCGAGAATATCGGCGAGACCGGCATGCAGGCGAAGGAGGAATGGTGGTTCCCCGAATACATGAAGGAGCGCTGCCCGGGCCTGCCGGACTGGCACGCGTTGCTCGACGCGGCCTGCGCCGAGGCCTTCTCAACGCCGGAGACCGCGCCGAAGGGCCGCTATCTCTCCGGCCCGGTGACCTGGGGCGGGTTTGACGAGGAGCGGGTCGCAGCGCTCAACCTCCCCTTCGAGGTCGTGCATGCGGGAACCGACGCCGCGCTCTTCGCGGAGCTTGAGTCCGCCTATCAGCGGCAGGGCCCGATCATGCTTTGGATCTACGCGCCGCACTGGGCGCCGATCAAATACAAAGGCGAGTGGGTCCAATTCCCCGAATACGAGCCGCCCTGCTACACCGATCCGAGCTGGGGCGTGAACCCGAACGACACGCACGACTGCGGCAAGCCGCACGGTCCGATCTGGAAGGCCGGATGGGTCGGCCTCAAGGACAAGTGGCCGGGCGCCTATAAGGCGATTCAGGCCTTCACGGTCGACAATGACGAGATGGGCGCCATGATCACCGAGGTCGACCTTGACGGGAAGACGGTCGAGGACGTGGTCGCCGAATGGATGGACAAGAACCAGGACCGCTGGCAGGCGTGGATCGCGAAGTAGCGCGGAGGCTCACCCGGCAATCTGGATCGGGCCTTCCACCAGTCGTCATGCCCGGACTTGATCCGGGCATCCATTCCGTGGCCTAGACGGAACGGCAGGCGTTGCGGAATGGATTGCCGGGTCAAGCCCGGCAATGACGGCAGCGCATGCCATTGGGACCATCGATGGCAATGGGATGACTAAGCCGGACGTCAAGCTCGCGTGCCGCGGGGTGTGGAAGCTTTTCGGCCACGATCCGAAAGGTTTCGTGGCGCGGGCCGGCGGCAAGCCGACCACGGAAGGCGCGCACGCCGCCGGGCTGGTGCCGGCGGTCGTCGATGTCGATCTCGATATCCATGCCGGCGAGAATTTTGTGATCATGGGCCTTTCGGGCTCCGGCAAGTCGACGCTTGTGCGCTGCCTCTCGCGGCTGATCGAGCCGACGGCCGGTGCCATCAGCTTCGACGGGCGCGACCTGCTCGGCGTGTCGGAGCGCGAGCTGATCGAGCTCAGGCGGCATCGCATGGGCATGGTGTTCCAGCACTTCGCGCTGCTCCCGCATCTCTCGGTGCTCCGCAACGTCGCCTTTCCGCTCGACATCCAGGGCATTGCGCGGCCGGAGCGCGAGAAGCGCGCGCGCGAGATGATCGATCTTGTCGGCCTTTCCGGGCGTGAGGCGAACCTGCCGAGCCAGCTTTCCGGCGGCCAGCAGCAGCGCGTCGGAATCGCGCGCTCGCTCGCGGTCGGGCCGGAAGTGTGGTTCCTCGACGAACCGTTCTCCGCGCTCGACCCGTTGATCCGGCGCGAGATGCAGAACGAGTTCCTGCGCCTGCAGAGCCTCCTGAAGAAGACCATCGTCTTCATCACACACGACTTCGACGAAGCGATCCGCATCGCCGACCGGATCGCCATCATGCGCGACGGCAAGGTGGTGCAGGTCGGCACCGCCGAAGACCTGATCATGAAGCCGGCCGATTCCTATGTCGAGGAATTCACGCGCGAAGCGCCGCGCGCCAAAATCCTCTCCGTGCGCTCCGTCATGCGGCCCCTGAACGGCGCGCGCGATTTTGCCGGCACCGTCCCGGCAACGCGGCGCGTGGTCGAGGCGGCGCGCGAGATCGACGCCGCAGCCGGCGACTACGGCGTTGTCGACGAGAGCGGCGAGCCGATCGGCGTCATCGACCGCGCGGCGCTGATTGAGGTCTTTCTCGAACGCTCCGAGCCGGCCGAGCGGACCGAGCGCTGAGGATGTCGGTCAGCGCCGAAGCCATCAAGCCGACGCGCGTCCCGGCGCGCATACCCGCCGCGCTTCTGTGGATCGGCGTCTTCGCCGTGTCGCTCGCCTTCTACTACCTCCCCTCCGGCAGCTTGCCGCGTGTCGCGCTTGCCTTGCCGCGCACCTGGCGCATCCCGCTGCAGGGCTGGCTCTCCGCCGCGATGAACTGGCTGGTCAATGACGCGACGTTCGGCCTTTTCACCTTCCGCCAACTGACGCGTGCCGTGACGGCGGTGCTCGGAGTGCCGCTCGATCTTGCGAGCGACGTCCTCTCGACCGGGCTCCTTTCCGGCCAGGGATCCTATGCCGTTCGAGATTCTGCCGCCGCTGCCGTGGATCGCAGTCCTCGTCGGCGCCGCGATCATCGGCTTCGACGCGGGCGGCAGGCGCCTCGCGATCATCGCCGGCGGAGCGTTCCTCTATCTCGCCGTCTTCGGCCAGTGGGCGAGCGCCATGGTGACGCTCTCCTCGATCGTGATCGCGGTGCCGCTCGGGGTCATCGGCGGTGTGCTGATCGGCATCGCCGGCTTCCGCGCGCCGCGTTTCCGCAAGGTGCTCTTGCCGATCCTCGACGGCATGCAGACGGTTCCTATCTTCGCCTATCTGGTGCCGATCCTGATCCTCTTCGGCTTCAGCCCGGTCTCGGCGCTGATCGCCACCATCATCTATGCGCTGCCGCCGATGGTGCGCGTCACCATGCTGGCGCTCGACAATGTGCCGCCGGAGATCGTCGAGTTCGGGCAGATGGCAGGCTGCACCAAGCGGCAACTCGTGCAGCGGGTGATGATGCCGGTCGCCCGCGCGCCGCTCATGGTCGGCGTCAATCAGGTGATCATGCTGTCGCTCAACATGGTGATCATCGCCTCGATGATCGGCGCCGGCGGGCTCGGCTTCGACGTGCTCTCCTCGCTCAGGAGCCTCAATATCGGCGCCGGGCTGGAAGCCGGAATTGCGATCGTCGTCCTCGCCGTCGCGCTCGACCGGGTGAGCCAAGCCTATGCGATCCGCGCCAACATGATCCGCAACGCCGCCGGCGGGGCCGGGCTCAGGCATTCGGCCCTGCCGCTGATTGCGCTCGGCGCGACCTTCCTGCTCTGGCTGATCGCGATCTTCGTGCCGGCGCTTCAGACCTATCCTGCCGACTACACGCTTTCGACGGGCAAGTACCTGGCGTCATTCGTCGGCTGGCTCAACGTCAACTATTTCGACACGTTCGAGGCGATCAAGGACACCATCCTCCTGAATCTGCTCGTGCCGGCGAAACGCTTCCTCTTGGCGCAGCCCTGGCCGTGGGGAATCTTCGTGGTCACCGCCGGCTGCTGGGCCGTCGCCGGCCCGAGGCGCGCGGTCATTGCCTGCGTCTTCGCGCTCTTCATCGCCTTCACCGGCAATTGGGAGCCGGCGATGGTGACGCTCTATCTGGTCGGCGTCTCGGTGGCGATCGCGGCGCTGATCGGCATCCCCGTCGGCATCGCTTCCGGCCTGAACGGCCGGCTCTGGGCCGTGGTGCAGGCGGTGATCGACACGCTGCAGACGCTGCCGAGTTTCGTCTATCTCATTCCCGTCGTTATGCTTTTCCGCGTCGGCGATTTCACCGCCATGATCGCCATCATCCTCTATGCGCTGGCGCCGGCGGTGCGCTATACGGCGCTCGGCATCCGCGAGGTCAACCCAGCGCTGATCGAAGCGGCGCGCGCCATGGGAACGACGAAGCGGCAGCGCCTCGTCAAGGTCAGACTGCCTCTGGCGCTTCCGGAAATCATGCTTGGCATCAACCAGACGATCATGCTCGCGATCTCCATGCTGGTCATCACCGCGCTGGTCGGCACCCGAGACCTCGGCCAGGAGGTCTATATCGCGCTCGCCAAGGCCGATATCGGGCGCGGGCTGGTGGCGGGTCTCGGCGTCGCCATGATCGCCATGATCGCCGACCGCATGATGACGGCATCCGCCGCGAGAATGAAGCGGAGGCTCGGCCTTGGCTGACGCGAAGCGGCAAATTCTCGACCGCCAGATCGGCGCCGCCTGGCGGCAGGCGGCGGCGCTGCCTCTGTGGAGCGATCCGGTGGAGCCGGACGACCTGCAGGGCGGGCTCTCCAACGTCAATTTCGTGGTCGAGGATGCGGGCCGGAAATTCGTCGTAAGGATCGGCGGCGACAACGAGGTGCACGGCGTCGTGCGCAAGAACGAGCTCGCCGCAAGCCGTGCGGCCTCGGTGGCGGGCGTCGCGCCGCGCGTCGCCTATGCCGAGCCGGGCGTGCTGGTGATCGACTATATCGAGGGCCGCACCTTCTCGCCCGAGGATGTCAGGAACCCGAAGAACCTCGATCGCATCATCGACCTCGTGCGCCGCACGCACCGCGAGATCCCGAAGCATCTGAGGGGTCCCGGCGTGCTCTTCTGGGTCTTCCACGTGGTGCGCGATTATGCGCATTCGCTGTCGGAGGCGGCGAGCGCCGACCTCGCACAGATCCGCCGCTTCGTGGCGCAGTCGGAGGAGTTGCAGCGCGCCGTCGGGCCGATCGACCTCGTGTTCGGGCATAACGACCTCCTCGCCGCCAACATCATCGACGACGGGAAGAAGCTCTGGCTGGTCGATTGGGAATATGCCGGCTTCAATTCGCCGCTCTTCGATCTCGGCGGGCTCACCTCAAACAGCGAGATGCCGGTGGCGCTGCGCGAGCGCGTTTTGGAGGCCTATTTCGACAAGCCCGTCACCGACCAGCTGCGCCATCGCTACGCCGCGATGACCGCCGCCTCGCTGTTGCGCGAAACGATGTGGAGCATGATCTCCGAGATCCACTCGCATATCGATTTCGACTTCGCGAAATATACGGCGGAGAACCTCGCCCGCTACGAGAAGGCGTTTGCCGCGTTCAAGGCGATGGGGCGCGCGTGAGCCTTCCCTCTTCGGCGAAAGTAGTGATCGTCGGCGGCGGCATCGTCGGCTGCTCGGTCGCCTACCATCTGGGCAAGATGGGCGTCTCCGACGTGCTCCTGCTTGAGCGCGCCAAGCTCTCATCCGGCTCCACCTGGCACGCGGCGGGGCTGGTCGGGCAGCTCCGCACCAATGCCAACATCACCCAGCTCCTCGGCTATTCGGTCTCACTCTACGACCGGCTCGAAGCGGAGACGGGCCTCGCCACCGGCTGGAAGATGAACGGCGGCCTGCGTCTTGCCTGCAATTCGGAGCGCTGGACGGAGGTCAAGCGGCAGGCGACGGCCGCGCGGAGTTTTGGGCTTGAGATGCACCTGCTCTCGCCAAAGGAGGCGCAGGACCTCTGGCCGTTGATGACGGTCGAGGACGTGGTCGGCGCGGCGTTCCTGCCGACCGACGGCCAGGCAAATCCCAGCGACATCGTGCAGGCGCTCGCCCGCGGCGCCCGTTCCGCCGGCGTAACGATCCGCGAGGAGACGCCGATTTCGGGCATTCGCGTCGAGAACGGCAGGGTCCGGGGTGTCGAGACGGCGGAGGGGTTCATCCAATGCGAGACGCTGGTCATCGCCTGCGGGCAGTGGTCGCGTGCGGTGGGGCGGATGGCGGGTGTCAACATCCCGCTCGTCTCGGTGCAGCACCACTACGCGGTCACCGAGAAGATCGACGGCGTTACGCCGAACCTGCCGACGCTGCGCGATCCCGACCGCCTCACCTACTACAAGGAGGAGGTCGGCGGACTGATCATGGGGGGCTACGAGCGGAACCCTATCCCCTGGGCCGAGAACGGCATCCCCGACGGCTTCCATTTCACGCTGCTCGATCCCGACTGGGATCATTTCGCTCCCGTGATAGAGCTGGCGCTGCCTCGCGTTCCGGCGCTTGAGCACACAGGTATCAAGCAGCTTGTCAACGGGCCGGAGAGCTTTACGCCGGACGGGAATTTCATTCTCGGCGAGGCACCGGAAGTCGGCGGCGTCTTCGTTGCGGCGGGCTTCAACGCCTTCGGTATCGCGTCGGGCGGCGGCGCCGGCATGGCGCTCGCCGAATGGATCGTGAAAGGCGCGCCGCCCTACGACCTCTGGCCGGTCGATATCCGCCGCTTCGGCAGGAACCACCTGGACATCGACTGGGTCAGGACGCGCACGCTCGAAGCCTATTCGAAGCACTACACCATGGCTTGGCCGTTCGAGGAGTTCTTGTCCGGCCGGCCGCTCCGCCGCTCGCCGCTCTACGAGCGGCTCAAGGACGAGGGCGCCGTCTTCGGCGAGAAGCTCGGCTGGGAGCGGCCGAACTGGTTCGCCGATCTTGCCGCCGGCGAAGCGGCCGAGGACATCTACTCCTTTGGACGGCAGAACTGGTTTGCCGCCGTCGGGCGCGAGCACCAGGCGACGCGCGAGCGCGTCGCGCTCTTCGACCAGACGTCCTTCGCCAAGTTCCTGATGGTCGGACGCGACGCGGAAGCCGCGCTCTCCTGGATTTGCGCCAACGACGTCGCCAAGGCGCCGGGCGCCCTCGTCTACACGCAGATGCTGAATGCACGCGGTGGCATCGAGTGCGACCTGACGGTCGCGCGGCTCGCCGAGGACAGGTTCTATATTGTCACCGGCACGGGCTTCGCCACGCACGATTTCGACTGGATCAGCCGCAACATTCCGGACGGGCTCGACGCCAGGCTGATCGACGTCACCTCTGCCAACGCAGTGTTCTCGCTCTTCGGCCCGAGTGCCCGCTTCGTGCTCTCGGCGCTCACGCGCGACGACGTATCGAATGAGGGCTTCCGCTTTGGGACCTGCCGAAAGATCAGCGTCGGCGGTGCACCGGTTCTTGCGCTTCGTGTCACCTATGTCGGGGAGCTCGGCTGGGAGCTGCATGTGCCGACTGAATTCGCTGCGACGCTTTACGAGAAGCTGATGGAGGCCGGGAAGCCACACGGCATCGCCAATGCCGGCTACCGGGCTATCGAGTCGCTGCGCTTGGAGAAGATGTACCGCGCCTGGGGGTCTGACATCGGACCCGATCATTCGCCGCTGATGGCGGGGCTCGGCTGGGCGGTGAAGCTGCGCAAGACCATCCCCTTCCTCGGCCGCGAGGCGCTCGAGGAGCAGCGCGCGAAGCCGATGCCGCGGCTCTTCGCCGGCTTCACGGTCGACGATCCTGACGTCGTGCTCCTCGGCCGCGAAACAATCTTCAGGAGCGGCAAGCGAGTTGGCTGGCTGTCGTCGGCCGGGTGGGGCTACACGGTTCAGCGCAACATCGGGCTCGGCTATGTGCGCCATCCCGATGGCGTCGACGCTGATTATGTCATGAGCGGCGACTACGAGCTCGAGGTCGCGACCGAGCGCGTCCCCGCCGAGCCGTTCCTGAAGCCGCTCTACGATCCGGAGATGAAGACGGTGAAGGCGTGAGCGGCGCGCGCCATGCCTGACTCATTCTCCCGCATCGTTATCATCGGCGGCGGCGCGATCGGGACGTCGATCGCCTATCATCTCGCCCGCGCCGGTGAGCGCGATGTGCTGCTCCTCGAAAAAGCGCAGCTCACCCACGGCTCGACCTGGCACGCGGCCGGCCTCGTCGGACAGCTCCGCTCGAAGAAGAATCTTACGCGCCTCATGCAGAACTCTGTCGCCGTCTTCGACCGGCTCGAAGCGGAGACCGGGCAAGCGGTCGATTGGCGGAAGGCCGGTTCGCTCAGGGTCGCGTCAAGCAAGGAGCGGTTGGCGGAAATCCGCCGCTCGCTGACGCAGGCGAAGGGCTTTGGGTTCGAGGCGCATGAGGTGAGCGCTGCGGAGGCAAAAGAGCGCTTTCCGTGGATGACGACCGAGGGCGTCGTTGGCGCCGCCTGGATTCCCTCCGACGGCTATATCGACCCTTATTCGCTGACCATGGCCTATGCAAAAGCGGCACGGACGGCCGGCCTCGCCATCCGCGAGGGTGTCCTCGTCACAGGTTTTGAGATCGAGAGGCGCCGCGTGAAGGCCGTGGTCACCGACCACGGCACGATACACTGCGAGATCGTCATCAACGCCGCCGGCATCTGGGCGAAGCGCATCGGCGCGATGGCGGGCGTCGCGATTGCGGCCGGCGCTGTCGAACATCAATACGCCGTCACCGAGAAGAAGCTCGACACGACCGACGCGACGCCGACCTTCCGCGATCCCGACCGCATCTTCTACCTGAAGCCGGATGTCGGGGCGTTCGCGATCGGCGGCTGGGAGAGACAAGCGCCCGCCTGCTGGCGCGAGGGCGTGCCGTTCGAGTTCAAGCGCGAGCTGTTCCCGGAGAATTTCGACCGCTTCGCGCCGATCATGCTCGGCGCGGCGGAGCGGCTGCCGGTCCTGAACGAGATCGGCATAAAGACGCTGATCAACGGGCCGATTCCGGTCTCCGCCGACGGCGAGCCGGTGATGGGGCTCGCGCCGGAGCTGGACAATTTCTACGTCGCCTGCGGCTTCACCGCGGGGATCGCAGCATCGGGCGGCGCCGGCGAGGCAATGGTGCACTGGGTCATCGACGGCGATCCCGGCATGGACCTATGGCCGTTCGACGTGCGGCGCTTTTCGAAGCATCAGGCCAATCGCCACCACCTGGCGAAGCGCAGCTCGGAGGCCTATGGCGACTATTATTCCATCCACTGGCCGGCGGCGGAGCTTCATAGCGCGCGCGGCGCAAGACGGAGCCCGCTTTACGACGTGCTGAAGGCGAAGGGCGCGGTGCATGGCTCGAAGGCCGGCTGGGAGCGCCCGCTGTGGTTCGACACGGGCGACGTCGCAGGCTCTGAGACGCCGAGTTTTGAGGAAAAACCCGGCTGGTTCGAGGCCGTCGGCCGCGAGCATCGCGCCGTGCGGGAGCGCGCCGGGCTATTCGACCAGACCTCGTTCTCGAAATTCGAGGTGACGGGAGCGGGCGCCTTGGCCGCGCTGCAGCGGACCGCCGCCGCCGACCTCGACCGCCCGAACGGAACTTGCGTCTATACGCAGCTCTGCAACGCACAGGGCGGCATCGAGGCCGATCTCACCATCATGCGGCTCGCGGCGGATTGCTTCTATGCCGTGACCGGCAGCCAGTTCGGCGTGCGCGATTCCGGCTGGATCGCGCGGCATCTGCCGGCCGACGGCTCGGCTGAGATCCGCGAAGTGACATCCGCCTATGCCGTCCTCAACATCGTCGGGCCGGCGTCGCGAGCGATCCTGCAGGCGACGACGGATGACGATCTTTCCAACCAGGCCTTCCCCTATCTTGCCGTGAAGACGATCGAGATCGGGCTCGCGACGGGCGTTCGCGCGGCGCGCGTCGGCTATGTCGGCGAACTCGGCTATGAGCTGCACGTGCCGACGGACTATGCCGCGCATGTCTACGAGCGGCTGATGGACGCGGGCGGCAAGGACGATCTGGTCGACGCCGGCTACCGCGCGATCGAATCGCTCAGGCTGGAGAAGGGCTATGTCTACTGGTCGGCGGAGGTGACGCCGGACGTCAATCCGTATGAGGCCGGGCTAGGCTTCGCCGTTGCGCTCGACAAACTTGCGCTCGAAGGGGGCGACTTCATCGGCCGTGCCGCGCTCGCGAAGATCAAGGCGGAGGGGCCGGCCCGCAAGCTCGCGACGCTCACCGTCGACGGCTTCGCCCCGCTGATCGGCGGCGAGACGATCCTTGCCGACGACACGGTGGTCGGCACGACGACCAGCGCCGGCTATGGCTACACGGTCAGGAAGACAATTGCGCTTGGGCTTCTGCCGGCTGATCTGCCGAGCCAAGGTGAGCTTTGCATCGAAGCCTATGGCAAGCTTTATGCGGCGAAGCGCGGTCCGCGCAGTCTCTACGATCCGAAAGGCGAGCGGCTGAGGAGCTGAGCAGAATGCCGGAGACCGAGCAGGCACGTCTAGCGCTTGCCGCCATTCCGCTGGTCGGCACCGCCGCCGGCACGGCCGCCATCACTCGCCTCGGTGGGCTTACCAACCTGGTCTTCAAGGTCGAGGTCGGCGAGCTTCGCTATTGCCTGCGCCTCCCCGGCAAGGGGACCGAGACCTATATCGACCGCAAGGTCGAAGACACCAACGCCCGCGCCGCGGCAACGTCCGGCGTGTCACCGAAGGTGATCCATTTCGGCGAAGACGGCGTGATGCTGACGAGCTTCGTCGACCATGCGGTGACGATGTCGGGCGCGCTCTTCAAGGCGCGGGACGGCGCGGTCGAGCGGGCCGCGCGCGCCTTCCGGCAGCTCCACGACAAGGCGCCGGATTTCGCCTTCCGCTTCGAGCTCTTCAAGATGATCGACGATTATCTCGGCGTACTCGACCGCCTCGGGGCAGAGATTCCCGACGGCTATCACGACGCGGTCAGGGAAGCCGGCGCGGTGCGCAAGGCGCTTGCCGTGCATCCCGTGGCGCTCAAGCCCTGCCACTGCGACCCGCTGGCGGAGAACTTTCTCGACACCGGCGAGCGGATGTGGGTCGTCGACTGGGAATATTCCGGCATGAACGACCCGATGTGGGACCTGGGCGACCTCTCGGTCGAAGCGGGCTTCGACGCGGGCCAGGACCGGCGCCTGCTCGAAGCCTATTTCGGCGGACCGGCGAGCGGCTTCGATTGCGGCCGCATGGTCATCTACAAGGCGATGTGCGATCTCCTGTGGACGCTCTGGGGCCTGATCCAGCACGCCAACAAGAACCCGGCGGACGATTTCTGGGCCTATTCGCTGAACCGCTTCGAACGCTGCAAGATGCTGATGCGGTCGGCGGAGTTTGCCGAGCACCTGGAGGCGGTGAAGCGCGGCTGACGCTCAGCTGGCAAGGCCGAGGAACGTCACGAGCGCGTCATTCAATCTGCTTATGTCAGCGCTGTTCAGCGCGCCGACCTTGCGGCTGAACTTGTCCTTGCGCATGGTCATCACTTTGTCGACCATCAAACGCGATGGCCGTCTCAGACCGTTGCTCTCTGTCGGCTGGATCAGCAGTCGAAATCGAGGTGCATCGGTCGGGTCGGAGGTGAACGGGCATACGGTGACGGAGTCGGTGGCGTCGAACTGGTCGTCCTGAACAACCACCGCCGGACGAGGCTTCCCTGCGTAGTCTTTGCCGCCGGCGACAATCCAGACTTCGCCGCGCTTCATTCAAAGAGATCTTCGGACATCACGTCGACGAAGTCCTGGTCCTCCTTGGCGTAGGGGCTGTTGGCCACGGCAAGCGACTGCCTGTGGGCCTCCGCCGCGAATTCCGGCGTGCGCGTGTCAACCACCCAGTGCTGCACCAGCCTTAAGCCCTTGGCACGTTGACGCTCGCGAAAGGCGCGCGCCTTTTCGCGTGCCTTGCGCTTCGCTTCCGCGTTCCGCGGTGTGTTCTCAGCCTTGGCGCTCATGACTGCTCCATCGGTTACATGTAACCTAGTGAGAGTGGCGTCCTTCTGCAACCGCGCGGGCCGGAATCCGCTGGAATGGCCTCTTTGGGCGCTACTCCGCCCGGTCGTCCATCGTTACCAGGCTGGCATTGCCGCCGGCCGCCGTCGTGTCCGTGGAGATCACCTGCTCGTGCGCGAAGCGCGCCAGGTAATTCGGCCCGCCGGCCTTCGGGCCAGTGCCGGAAAGGCCCATGCCGCCGAACGGCTGCGAGCCGACGATCGCGCCGATGGTGTTGCGGTTCACGTAGACGTTGCCGACGGAAAGCGCGCGCGCGACCCGCTCGGCGCGGCCGCCGACGCGGGTGTGGATGCCGAAGGTCAGCCCGTAGCCGCTTTCCTCGATCCATTTCAGCACAGCGTCGAGCTGGTCGGCTTTCCAGCGCGCCACGTGAAGGATCGGGCCGAACACCTCGCGGTCGAGTGCCTTCGGGTCCTTGAGCGCAACGACATGCGGGGCGACGAAAAGACCATCTGACGGCGCGCGGCCGGCGAAGACGATCGTCTGCTCGCGCCGCATCCTCTCGATGTGTGCCTCGAGCGCCTCTTTCGCATCGCGGTCGATCACCGGCCCGATGTCGTTCGCCGGGTCAACCGGATCGCCGAGGCGAAGCTCGGCGGCGGCGCCCGCGATCATCTGCACCATGTGGTCGGCGACATCGTCCTGCACGAAGAGGATGCGGCAGGCCGAGCAGCGCTGGCCGGCGGAGCGGAAGGCGGAGGTGACGACGTCGTCGGCAACCTGTTCCGGCAAGGCCGTCGCGTCCGCAATCATCGCGTTGATGCCGCCGGTCTCCGCGATCAGCGGCACGATCGGCCCGCCCTTCGCCGCGAGCGCGCGGTTGATCGCCTGTCCGACTTCGGTCGAGCCGGTGAAGGCGACGCCGGCAATTCGCGGATCGTCGACCAGAGCCGCACCGATCTTTCCATCGCCTGGGACGAGGATAAGCGCATCGTCGGGCACGCCGCTCTCGTGCAGAAGCTTAACCGCCTCGCGCGCGATTCTGGGCGTCTGCTCCGCCGGCTTGGCGAGCACGCTGTTTCCAGCGGCAAGCGCCGCCGCGACCTGGCCCATGAAGATCGCCAGGGGAAAGTTCCAGGGACTGATGCAGATGAAGGCCCCGCGTCCGCGCAGGCGATAGCGGTTCTCCTCGCCGGTCGGGCCCGGCAGAATCGTGCCTGCTCCAAAATGCTTCCGGCATTCCGTCGCGTAATAACGGCAGAAGTCGGCGGCCTCGCGGATCTCCGCAATGCCGTCGTCGAGCGTCTTGCCGCCCTCGCGGGCAAGCAGCGCAACCAGCCGGTCGCGGCTCGCTTCGATCGAGTCCGCCGTCTTCTCCAGGATTGCCGCGCGTCCGTCTGCCGGCGTCGCCTCCCAGGCCGGGAAGGCCGCGAGCGTCTTCCCAACGTCGGCCCTGGTGCTTTCCGGATCAGCGTCGGCGACCGGTCCTGGCGTCGGTGCGGCCGCAACGCCTTTGACCAGCGACGCAAGGTCGGCGCGGCAGCCAAACTCGATGCCGCGCGAATTCCTGCGCGCGCCGAAGAGCTGCGCCGGAAGCCTGATCCCCGCATGTCGGGGCGAGCGGCCGCCGGCAAAGCTTGCGGCGGGCGGATCGAGCAATGTCTCGATCGGCACGTCGTGGTCGTTGACGGCGTTGACGAAGGAGGAATTCGCGCCGTTCTCAAGCAGCCGCCGCACCAGATAGGCGAGAAGCTCCTTGTGGCTGCCGACCGGCGCGTAGATGCGGCAATCGAATCCCTCGCGCCCATGCACGTCGGAATAAAGCGCCTCGCCCATGCCGTGCAGGCGCTGGAACTCGAACCCTCCCTCGGCCTCGGTGCCAGCGAGCTCGACGATCGACGCCACGGTCAGCGCATTGTGCGTCGCGAACTGCGGATAAAGCCGCGGCCGCGCGGCAAGCATGCGCGCCGCGCAGGCAAGATAGCAAAGATCGGTGGCGGGCTTGCGGGTGAAGACGGGGAAATCATCGAGCCCGCGCTCCTGCGCGCGCTTGATCTCGGTGTCCCAGTAGGCGCCCTTGACGAGCCGCACCATCAGCCGCCGGCCGGAAGCCGCTGATGCCTCGGCGAGCCAATCGATCACCGCCGGCGCACGCTTCTGATAGGCCTGGACGGCGAGGCCAAGCCCCTCCCATCCGGCGAGCGACCGCTCGCCGAGCAGCTTCGCGAAGACATCGAGCGAGAGCTCCAGCCGATCCGCCTCCTCCGCGTCGACGGTCAGGTTCAGGTCATGCGCCCTGGCGGCGACGGCGAGCTCGATCAGCCGCGGCACGAGGTCGGCCATAACCCGTTCCCGCTGGCGAGCGACATAGCGCGGGTGAAGCGCCGAGAGCTTCACCGATATCCCTCGCCGTGCGGGGAGCGAACCTCCAGCGCCTTTGCCGATCGCGTCGATCGCACGGGCATACGCCGCGAAATAGTGCTCGGCGTCGCGCGCCGTGCGGGCGCCCTCCCCCAGCATGTCGAAGGAATGGCGATAGCCCTTGCGCTCCATGTCCCTGGCGCGGGAAAGCGCATCCTCGATCGTCTCGCCGAGAACGAACTGATGCCCGAGAAGCCGCATTGCCTGGCGCGCGGCGGTCCTGACCGTCGGCATGCCGATCCGCTGCGCGAGCCGGCCGATAATCCCTTCCGGCGTTTCGCCCGGATGCACGATGCGGACGGTCACGCCGAGCGCCCAGGTGGTCGCCGAGACCAGCCAGCTCTCGCTGTCACGCGCCGCGGCGTGCTCCCAATCGCCGGCGCCCAGCTTGTCCTCGATCAGGCGGTCCTGCGTCGCCGCGTCGGGCACGCGCAGCAGCGCCTCGGCGAGCGACATCAGCGCCAGCCCCTCCCTGGTGGAGAGGCTGTAGTCGTGCATGAAATCCTCAAGCCCGCCGATGCCACCGTGCGCCTGGCGGATCGTGGTGATGTAACCGCGCGCGCGTTGCGCGACGCGTCCCTCCATGTCGGGCGCGTGCTTTGTCTCGGCGAGGAGAAGCGGTACCAGCACCTCGTCGGCCGGCGCATAATCGGCCGCGAAACCGGGGACGGAAGCCGCGGGCTCCTCGGGGAGTGCCTCGATTGCCGGTTGGGCCTTTCCACTCGCCATCGTTTGGGACTCGTTTCGATCGCCAGCCGGAATGTGCTGCCGGACGACCGTCACGTCGAGTCCCGCGTGGCGGATGTCAGAAACGCGGCGATTCCGCCGCCGGCGCGATCAGGCTCGCTGACACTGATAGGACGGAACGGCGCTCAGTGCGACTCGGGCCCCGCCGCGTTCTCCGTCGCAACAGACGTCGCATTGCGGGTATCCCCCATGCGGAACGCCGGCAGAAAGGAGGGCGCCGACTTCGCCTCGGCGTCGTCGGCCACACGCACGGATCCCATGAAGGAGGCGATGGCGCCGACGGCCAGCACGGCCGTCACCATTGCAAGGAGACCAATCCGCAACGCTCTCGGCATAGATGACACCCTTGGTTCGGACACTGCACCATCGGATCGCGAGATTGCTAAAATCATAATCAATTGGACGACAAAAGGGACGATTCGCTGCCGTGGTTGAGGACACCTTAAATTCGGTCACTACTGAGACGCAGCAGATGCTCCGCGGGCGCCTTTCCGAGCTGCCGGGATTCTCGGCGGAGAAGGCGGCGCGCGCCGCGTTCGAGCGGCTCGTCGGGCTGACCAACAGCGTCTACCGGGTCGACCTCGACGATGAGCGGGTCTGCCTGCGCATTCCGGAGCACGGCGCCGCCGCGATGGTCGACCGCCGTGCTGAAGCGGCGAACGCGCGCGCCGCGGCAAAGGCGGGCGTCGCGCCGGTGGTGATCCATTTTGGCGCCGACGGCGTGATGCTCACCCGCTTCATCGACGACGCCGTGCCGGTCACCCCGGCGCATCTGGCGGAGCGCGCCGGGGCGCTCGGCCGCGCCGCGCGGGCACTGAGACGGCTGCACGACGCGGATATTGCCTTTGAGGGGTCGTTTGACCCATTCGCTTTCATCCGGTCTTATGTCGTCATCCTCGACAAGAAGGCCGCCGCACCCTCCGGTTCCGTCCTCGATACGATCCGCAGGGTGCAGGCGATCGAGCCGGCGCTGGCCGCGCAACCGGCGGCGCGCAAGCCGTGTCACTGCGACCCGACGGGCCGCAACCTCCTCGATACGGGGAAAAGGTCTGGCTGGTCGACTGGGAATTCTCGGCGATGAACGACCCGATGTGGGACCTCGCTTATTTCGCAATCGAATCGCGGCTCGACGACCGCGCCGAGCAACGTCTGCTTGCGGCCTATTTCGGACGCGCGCCGCGCCCGGCCGAAGCGGCGCGGGTGGCGGTCATGAAGCCGATCTGCGAAGCGGTCACCGGGCTCTGGGCGCTGATTCAGATCGCGAAGGGGAACAAGGCGGGCGATTTCCACGCCTATGCGGAACGCGTGTTCGCGTCGGCGGACGCGCGGATAGGGGCGGCGGAGTGGGAAGAGCAGATCGCGCTCGTCCGTGCCGGCTGAGACAAACGCGGCGCGTTCGTGATATGCGCGGAATGAGAAACCCCTCCCTAGGCCCTTCCCGCAAGGGGTGGGGAAACGTAGTACGGCGACCGATGTCAGAGCCCTCTCCAGCCGAGCTTCTTAACGCCGCGCTTCAAATCAGCGAGACGGCGGCGGCGATCCCGATGCGCTATTTCCGCTCCGGCGTCGCGGTCGAGGACAAGCCCGACGAAAGCCCCGTCACGATTGCCGACCGCGAGACGGAGAAGGCGATCCGCGCGGAGATCGAGCGGCGCTTTCCGGCGCACGCAATCTTCGGCGAAGAATTTGGCAAGAGCGCCAGGCGAGCGACACCACCTGGATCGTCGACCCGATCGACGGAACGCGCTCCTTCATCTGCGGCGTGCCGCTTTTCGGCATGCTGCTCGGCGTGCTGCGTGGCGAGCGAGGCGGTCGCCGGGGTGATCCGCATGCCGGCACTTGGCGAAGTGTTCGGCGGATCGAAGGGCGGCGGCGCGACGATGAACGGCAAGCCGATCCACGTCCGCGACGTGACGCAGCTCGCCATGGCGCGCATCTTCATCAACGAGGCGGGCCGATTTCTGAAAGCAGACGCCGGACCGGCTGGAGCGGTTGACCAAGGCCGGCCACACGCAGCGCTTCTTCAACGACTGCTATTCCTTTGCGCTGCTTGCGATGGGTCAGATCGACGCCGTCGTCGATTTCGACCTGCAGCCCTACGACTATTTGCCGGTCGTGCCGGTCGTCGAGGCGGCCGGCGGCATCATCACCGACTGGCAGGGCCAGACGCTCGGCTTCGAATCGGGCGTCGCCGTCGCGGCCGCCGCGACGCCGGCGCTGCACGAACAGCTGCTCGACCTGCTGCGGTAGGCCAGCGAACCGATTGCGCGCGAAATGCAGGAGCTGATGAGATGCCGGACAAGTTGAGAGAAGTCGCCGCGGTGTTCGACGACACCAAGGCGCTCGACGATGCGGTCTACGCACTCGAGACGCACGGCTTCGACCGCGCGGCGTTCTCGGTGCTCGCCAGCGAGGCGGCGGTTGAGGAGAAGCTCGGCCATCGCTACGAGAGTGTGAAGGAGGTCGCGGACAACCCAGACGCCCCGCGCGAGACGTTCTTCTCGCGGGTCTCGCGGCTTGAGGCGGAATTTCTGCCGGCACCGATCCTCGCCGCAATCGGCGCACTGACGGTCGCAGGAATAGGGGCCGCGTTGCCGGTTCTGGTTGCTGCGGGGACGGGCGCCACCCTCGGGGCGGCCCTCGGCGGCGTAATGCACGAGCATCAGGCGAAGCGGGTCGACGAGCAGCTAGCACGCGGCGGATTGCTGCTCTGGGTCAACGTGCGCGACGCCAAAGAGGAGGAGAGCGCGCTGGAGATCCTCGGCGAGCACGCGGCGCACGACGTGCACGCTCACGACGTCGCCGCCTGATCACGCCACGACCTAGTCCTCTTCCCCCTGGCGGTGGCCGCACGCGCTGACATGCCGCGCCGCGGACGATATGAAGGCGGCGGGCATGACGGGTGATTCGAGCAAGCTCAGCCTGACCGAAGTGACTGCCATCGGGATCGGCGGCATGATCGGCGGCGGCATCTTCGCCGTGCTCGGCATTGCGATGGCTGTCGCCGGCAATGCGGTCGCGCTCTCGCTCGCCGGCGGCGGCGTGATCGCACTCCTGACCGGGCTCTCCTACGCGCATCTCGGGCTCGCCTTCCGCGGCGAGGGCGGCAGCTTCACCTATATCGAGAAGGCGTTCGCAGCGCCCGGCGTCGCCGGCATCGCTGGCTGGCTGCTCGTCGCCGGCTATGTCGGGACGCTGGCGCTCTACGCGGCGGCGTTCGGCTCCTACGGCGCGACGCTGGTCGGCGAGACCGGCGGACGCTTTGCGGCGGCAGCGCTTTCGACGCTGGTGCTCGGCGCCTTTCTCGGCATCAACCTCGTCGGGGCCAAGCTCTCAGGCGGCGTGGAGCTCAGCGTCGTGGCGGTGAAGCTGGCGATCCTGGCGCTCTTCGCCGCCGTCACCATGACCGCGGTCGAGCCGTCGCATTTCCAACCGCTGTTCAATAACGGGCTCGCCGCTCCGATCGGCGCGGTGGCGCTGATCTTCGTTGCCTATGAGGGCTTCGAGCTGATCCCCAACGCGATCGAGGAGATGCGCGACCCGGAGCGCAACCTGAGACGCGCGATCATGATCGCCATCCTCGTCACGACGGTCATCTATGTCGCCGTGTCGATTGCGGCGCTCGGCAATCTGAGCCCTGAGGAGGTGCAGCGCGATCAGGACTATGTGCTGGCTGTCGCAGCGCGGCCGATGCTCGGACGCGCCGGCTTCGTGCTGATCGGCATCGCTGCGCTGCTCTCCACGGCGTCGGCGATCAACGCCACTTTGTTCGGCGCGGCGCGGCTCGCCATGGTAATGGCGCGCGAGCACGCGCTGCCGCGCGTCTTCTCGCTGCACGAGCGCAGGCGCCCGGTGCCCTATGTCGCGCTCCTGGTGCTGACGGGCCTCTCTCTCGCCTTCACGATCGCCGCGCCGCTTGCCGTCATCTCCACCTTCGCCAGCGCGACGTTCCTGCTGATCTTCGCGGCGGTGAATCTTGCCGCGCTGCGCCTCGCCCGGACAATCCGGCTCCATGCGGCGGTGCCGCTCGCCGGCGGCGCGCTCGCGGGCGCCAGCTTTCTCGTGCTCCTCTGGCACACATGGCAGCACGACCGCGTCGGTCTCGCCTGGCTCGTCGCGGCTTATGGCGCGGCGCTTCTGATCGAAGCCGGGCTGGTCTGGCGCCGCGGACGGCGCAAGCCGGTTCCACGCCCTACTGATCGACCTCGTTGATCCAGCCGGCCGTCGCCTGGGCGATCGGCTCGGGCTCCGGCGCCTCGAAATCGGGCGAGCCGGTCGTGTGCAGAATCTCGATCGGCTCGCCGTCTTCGCCATATTCGTCGATATGCGCGAACGCGTCGCGGATCGCCTCCGACCAGGCGGAGGAAAGCTTGCGGAAATAGGGATCGCCCTCCTCGATCCGCCGCTGCTCGCCAATCTTGAGCTCATCCTTGCGGTAGATCAGGAGGTCGATCGGCATGCCGACGGAGAGATTGGAGCGCAGCGTCGAATTGAAGGAGATCAGGATCAGCTTCGCCGCCGTCCCCATGCGCATGTCGGGCTTGGCGACACGGTCCAGGATGGGCTTGCCGTATTTGTGCTCGCCGATCTGGAAATAGGCGGTGTCCTTGGTCGCCTCGATGAAGTTCCCTTCCTGGTAGATCTGGAAGAGCCGCGGCGGATCCCCGGCGATCTGCCCGCCGAGGATGAAGGAGGCGGAGAAGAGGCTCGGGTCGCGCTCGATCGTGTGCTTCTCACTGCGGCGGAGCTCGCGCACCGTCTCGCCGACAAGCCGCGCCGCCTGGAACATGGTCGAGGCATTGGCGAGCGACGGCTCGTCGCCGCCGAGATCGATCTTCTCGTTCAGGAGCGTCACGACGGACTGCGTGAGAGCCAAGTTCCCCGCCGTCAACAGCACCAGGACGCGATCGCCCTGGCGCTCCCAGACATGCATCTTGGAGAAGATCGAGATATTGTCGACACCGGCATTGGTGCGCGTGTCGGAGGCGAAGATGATGCCCCGGTCGAGCCGCAGTCCGACGCAATAGGTCATCTTCGCGAATCTCCTGGAAGGGCCGCAGCCTTATTGCTGCTGCTGCCGGACGATCACGTCAACTCTCAGCGACTCCGAGCCGCCGCCGCGGCGCGTCCCGGTGATCGGCGCGGCGGAGACGGCATCGAACCCCGCGGCAAGCCGCACATAGCTCTCCGTCGGGCAGACATGGTTCGCCGGATCGAAACCGACCCAGCCGAGCTCCTCCACCCAGGCCTCCGCCCACGCGTGGTGGGCGACGGCGCTTTCCTCGCCCGCCACGTGCATATAGCCGGTCACATAGCGGGCCGGGATCCTCAGCCGACGGGTGGCGGCGATGAAGATGTGGGCATGGTCCTGGCAGACGCCCTGGCCGGTGGCAAAGGCGTCCGCGGCGCTTGTCTCCTGGTGCGTCGCATCCGTGTCGTAAGCGACGCGGGTGGCGATCTCCTCCATCAGATGGTGCAGCCGTTCGAGCAAATCGCGATCCTCAACGGCATCGGCCATTGCGTCGATCCCGGGCGAGGACTCCGTCCGCAGCGTGGCGCGCAGAAAAATCAGCGGATTGGCGACCTCTCCGAGATGGCCGACAACGCCGTTCGTGTCCGAGGTCTCGACCTCGCCGGCGGCGGCGATCGTCAGCGTCTCGTAGGGGCGGCCGTGGCTGATCAGGTGGACGCGATTGCCGAAGCCGTCGACATAGCTTGCCGCATGATCGATGCCGTCGGCCTCGATCGCCCAGGAGAGCACCTTCTGCGACTGGTTGTCCTGCGGCGTCAGGCGCAGCCGCTGGACGGCGAAGGCGCTTGCCGCGTCGTAGCTGTATTCGGTCGTATGGCGGATCGAGATCAGCATGGTCAGCCGAAATTGTAGTCGGCCGACAACGCCTCGGTCAGCCGGATGTTGCGGGAGATGAAGTCGGTCAGGAATTCGTGCAGACCGGACTGGAAGATGCTCTTCATGTCGATCGCCTTCAGCATATCCCGCGTCTCGGCGACGAATTCTCCCGATTGCGGGCGCACGCCGTAGAGCGTCGACAGGCCGTCGGCGGCGATCTGCAGCCAGTCGTAGCAGAAGCGCAGCGACCGCGGCATCTCGGCGTGCAGGATCAGGAACTCGGCGACATGCCAGGGACGGTAGGTCTCGTGGAACACATGGCGATAGGCGCGGTGCGCGGAGACGGAACGCAGGATCGTCTCCCACTGATAGGTGTCGATCTCGCCACCGATCATCTGGTTTGACGGAAGCAGGATGAAATATTTGACGTCGAGAATGCGCGCCGTGTTGTCGGCACGCTCGACGAAGGCGCCGAACTGGCTGAAATAATAGCCGTCGTCGCGGAGGATCGTGCCGAGCAGCGTACCGCGGAAGAGCGCCGCGCGCTGACGAATCCAGTCGAGCAGGTCGGGGAGCCGCGCCGGGGTGATCTCGTCCGGCTTGATCGCCTCATAGGCGAGCCAGGTGGAGTTCAGCGCCTCCCACATGTCGCGGGTGATCTTGCTGCGCACGAAACGTGCGTTGGTGCGCGCGCTTCTGAGACACGCGCGCACCGACGACTGATTGTCATTGTCGAAGAGGATGAAGGAGAGCGCCTTGTCGAAGGCGTCGTCGCCGTATTTCTCGATGAACCTGTCGACGACCCCGGCGCTGGTCAGGGTCGAGCGCCATTCCTCGCGATGCCCGTCGCCAGTGTCGGGCGTGAGCGAGATGCGGAAGCCGGCTTCGGCCAGGCGCGCCATGTTCTCCGCGCGCTCGATCTGACGCGACATCCAGAACAGGCTTGCGGCGGTGCGGCCCAGCATGACTAGTCCTGCAGCACCCAGGTGTCCTTGGTGCCGCCGCCCTGCGAGGAATTGACGACGAGCGAGCCCTTCTTCAGCGCCACGCGCGTGAGCCCGCCCGGCACGATGCGCACACGGTCGGCGACGAGCACATAGGGGCGTAGGTCGACATGACGCGGCGCGATCCCGCTCTGAGTCATCGCCGGGCAGGTCGAAAGCGCGAGCGTCGGCTGCGCGATATAGTTCTGTGGCCTTGCCATCAGTTTGTCGCGAAAGGCCTGCAGCTCGCGCCGGCTCGCCGCCGGACCGACGAGCATGCCGTAACCGCCCGACCCGTGCACCTCCTTCACCACCAGCTCGGGGAGATGCGCGAGGACGTGGCTAAGTTCGGAGGGAACCGAGCAGCGCCAGGTCGGCACGTTCTCAAGGATCGGGCGCTGTCCGGTATAGAAGCGGATGATCTCCGGCACGTAGGTGTAGACCGCCTTGTCGTCGGCAATGCCGCTGCCCGGCGCGTTGACGATGGTGACGCGACCCGCGCGGTAGAGGTCCATCAGCCCGGCGACGCCGAGCGTCGAATCCGGCCGGAAGGTCAGCGGGTCGAGGAAGGAATCGTCGAGCCGGCGGTAGATCACGTCGAGCCGCTCGCGACCCTGCGTCGTGCGCATGTAGAGGTAGCCTTCCTCGACGAAGAGGTCCTGACCCTCCACCAGCTCGACGCCCATCTGGTCGGCCAGGAAGGAGTGCTCGAAGAACGCCGAATTGTAGATGCCGGGGGTGAGTACCGCGACTTTCGGCTCGCCCTCGCAGGAGGGCGGCGCCACCGCCTGCAGCGTTCGCAAGAGCCGCTCCGGATATTGCGAGATGGGCGCCACCCGATGGCTCGCGAAGAGCTCCGGGAAGAGGTGCATCATCGTCTCGCGGTTCTCCAGCATGTAGGAGACGCCGGAGGGCGTGCGCAGATTGTCCTCAAGCACGTGGAAGGCGTTCTCGCCGACGCGCACGATGTCGACGCCGATGATGTGGCTGTAGACATTGAGTGGCGGCGAGTGGCCGATCATCTCGGGCAGATAGGCGTCGTTGCCCATGACGAGTTCGGCCGGGATGCGGCCGGCGCGGATGATCTCCTGGCGGTGATAGATGTCGTAGAGAAAGGCGTTGAGGGCGCGGACGCGCTGCTCGATGCCGCGCTCGAGAATCCGCCATTCGGCGGCGGAGATGACGCGCGGTACGAGATCGAAGGGGATCAGCCGTTCAAGCGCATTGTCGACGCCCTGCAGCGAGAAGGTGATGCCGAGCCGCCGGAACAGGATCTCGGCTTCCTGCTGCTTGCGCTTCAGGTCGTGCTTGGAAAGGCCCTTTAGCCACTCCGCCACGATGGAGTAGCCCGGGCGGATGCTCCCGTCGGCATCCAACATCTCGTTGAATGCCCGCTGCGCTGCAACGTCTGCGTCCTGAACGTTCACGGCAAGCCGAACCCTCTTCCCCGAGGTTAAAGACTGCCGCTTATCTGGTCACGCCCGAATTTGTGGCGCAATCTGCCTACGCGGTAAGCAATTCCTCGCAGCCGCAGGGGCCGCCCGCAACCGTGCTTTACGCCTTCCGTCGGGGATCAAAGCGCCTTCCGCCGGACCGCCGGGCGCGGTCCAACCGCGGGATTGGGGAGAACGGCGCCGTCGGTCGTCGACGTGCGCCGGGACGCGATTCCGGAGCCGCGCCGTCCTCGTCAGAAGGAAATGCAAAAGCCTTGCCAATTCTGGCCAGCGCGTAAACGCAGCGGTCAGCGCGTCCCGGTGCTCATCTGATCTCGCATCCAGGGGACGTATTCGCCGCCCCAGACGCGATTGCAGCCGGCGTGTTTGGCGCTGTAGAGGCGGGCGTCGGCGCAGGCAAAAAGCTGCTGCAGGTCAAGCTCGTCATCCGGCGTCGCGACGACGCCTATGCATGGGGATCGGCCGCGGCCTTTTGCTCAGCCGGCTTCGAGTTCCACCCAGGTCCTTTCGCGGCCGGCTTCGATTGCCGCTGCGATGGTGCACTGGATCGCATAGGCTTCGCGGAAATCGGGACTGGCGCTTGTCCCGCCCGCCATCGCCTCGATCAAATGCGCGACCTCGATGGTCTTCAGATCGTTGAAGCCGAGCTGGTGTCCGGGCGCGGGGCAGAAATTTCCGTAGGGCGGGGTGTCCGGCCCGGCAAGGAGCGTGCGGAAGCCGGCGCGTCCAGGGCGGTCGTCGGTCAGATAGAGCTCAAGCTCGTTGAAGCGCTCCTGGTTGAAGGCAATCGTGCCCCGGGTGCCGATCAGCTCGAACGCGAGCTGCATCTTGCGGCCTGGCGCAACCCAGCTCGCCGAGATCGTGCCGAGCGCCCCGTTCGCGAAGCGCAGCGCGATATGGCCGTGATCGTCGACCACGACAGGCCTCGGTCCGTCCTTCGAGGGACGCGTCCCGTGCACGGTGCCGGTCGCCGCGGCGACCGCCGCGATCGGCCCGACCAGGTGACGGGCGAGCGAGACGACGTGGCTGCCCAGATCCATCAGCGCCCCGCCGCCATTCGGATCGGTGCGGAAGCTGTGCGGGGCGTCGGGGTCGGTCATGTAGTCCTCGGCGTGGTTGCCGCGGAAGGCGACGACCTCGCCGAGCTCGCCGGAGCGGATGATGTCGCGCGCAAGGGCTATGATCGGGTTCTTCAGATAATTGAAGCCGACCAGAGTGAGCGCGCCGGCCTTCTCGGCCGCGTCCACCATCTCCTTCGCGTCGGCAAGCGTCCCGGCGAGCGGCTTTTCGCAATAGACCGCCTTCCCGGCCTGAAGGGCCGCAAGCGCGATCGGCTTGTGGAGAGCATTGGGTGCCGTGATCGACACGACGTCGACGGACGGGTCCGCGACAAGCAGCCGCCAGTCCGCCACCCCTTTGGCAAAGCCGAGCAGCCGGGCGTTCTTAGCCGCCAGCGCCTCGCTCTGGTCGGCGAGGACGGCGAGATCCGGCTTCAGCTTCAGGTCAAAGACCTGCGCCACGGCATTGAAGGCGAAGGCATGCGCCCGGCCCATGAAGCCGCTGCCGACAAGGCCGACGCCGAGCCGGCCGGGGGTTTTCACCGCCATCCGTTTCCTCCCAAGCCGAACCATCCGAATTCGGTGCTTTCGATATCTCGCCGATCGCCACGGGATTGGCTAGAACGGAACCAATAGACCGGAATCTCGGGAGGAAGACATGAAGACCGTCCGCCTGACCATGGCGCAGGCGCTGGTGCGCTATCTCGTCAACCAGAAGACCGAGGTCGACGGCGACATCGTGCCCCTTTTCCCCGGCCTCTTCGCCATCTTCGGCCACGGCAACGTCACCTGCCTGTCGGAAGCGCTGGAGGCGGTGAAGGACGAGTTCCCGACCTGGCGCGGGCAGAACGAACAGTCGATGGCGCTCGCCGCCATCGGCTTCGCCAAGGCAAAGCGGCGCCGGCAGATCATGGTGGCGCTGTCCTCGATCGGTCCCGGCGCCGCCAACATGGTCACCGCCGCGGGCGCCGCGATGGCCAACCGCCTGCCGATCCTGATCCTTGCCGGCGACGTCTTCGCCAACCGCCGGCCCGATCCGGTGCTGCAGCAGGTCGAGCACTTCAACAACCCGACGGCGACGGTGAACGACGCCTTCAAAGCTGTGACGCGCTACTGGGACCGCATCACGCATCCCGAGCAGATCATCTCGTCGTTGCCGCAGGCGGTTGCGGTGATGCTCGATCCGGCCGAGTGCGGGCCGGCCTTCCTCGGCCTTTGCCAGGACACGCAGGAGATCGCCTTCGATTATCCGGAGGCCTTCTTCGAGCCGCGCGTTCATCACATCCGGCGGCAGCGACCGGACCGCGGCGAAGTCGCCCGCGCCGTTGCGCTAATCAAGAAGGCGAAGAAGCCGCTCATCATCGCCGGCGGCGGCGTGCGCTATTCGCTTGCCGAGCAGGCGCTGACCGACTTCGCCGAGCGGCACGGCGTGCCGGTGGCGGAGACGATTGCCGGGCGCGCCTCGCTCACGCATGACCATCCGAACAATGTCGGGGCGATCGGCGTGATCGGGGCCGCCTCCGCGAATGCCCTGGCCGGCGAGGCGGATGTGGTGATCGCGGTCGGCACGCGGCTGCAGGATTTCACCACCGGGTCGTGGACGGTGTTCTCGCCCGAGGCGCGGATCATTTCGCTCAACGCCGGCCGCTTCGACGCCACCAAGCACCGCGCGCTTTCCGTTCTCGGCGATGCGCGCGAGGGACTCGGCGAGCTTGGCGCGGCGCTCGGCGACTGGAAGGCGGGCGCCTCCTGGATGCGGCAGGCGAAGAAGGAATACGCCGGCTGGAACGACATGGTGGCGAAGGCGACCAAGCCGACCAACACGGATGTGCCGACCTACGCGCAGGTGGTCGGCGTCGCGAACCGCGTCGCCGGCGAGACCGACCTGGCGCTGACCGCCTCCGGCGGCTTTCCCGGCGAACTTTGCAAGAACTGGCAGGTGAAGTCGCCCGGCACCTTCGACTGCGAGTTCGGCTTCTCCACGATGGGCTACGAGATCGCCGGCGGCTGGGGCGCCAAGATGGCCGATCCGGAACGCGAGGTCATCGTCTTCGTCGGCGACGGCGCCTACCTGATGATGAACTCCGACATCTATTCGTCGGTCCTGACCGGCCACAAGCTGATCATCATCGTCTGCGACAACGGCGGCTTCGCCGTCATCAACCGGCTGCAGAACTTCAAGGGCGTGCCGTCCTTCAACAACCAGATCGAGGACTGCAGGCGCGTCGAGACGCTCTACGTCGACTTCGCCGCGCATGCCGCGTCGATGGGCGCCTTGTCGCGCAAGGTGGAGGGGCTGACCGACCTTGAGGACGCGATCCGCTGGGCGAAGACCACCGACCGCACCACCGTCATCGTGGTGAAGTCCGACGCCTACGCATGGACGCCCGGCGACGCCTGGTGGGACGTGGGCGTGCCGGAGGTCTCGACCCGCGCGTCCGTCAAGAAGGCGCGCGCCGAGCACGCAGAGGGAAGGAAGAAACAGCGGGTGGGGGTTTAGCCTGATCGCATGGGCGACGCGCATCCTTCGAGGCCGGCGCTTCGCGCCGGCGCCTCAGGATGAGGGAGGAAGCGGATGGCAGCACCCCACATTCCTCATGCTGAGGTGCGAGCCGCAGGCGAGCCTCGAAGCACGCACGACACCGGTCCCAACAGACAAAGGAATCCCTGAATGAAAGCGCGTCTGGGCATCGCCCCCATCGCCTGGTCGAACGACGACCTGCCGGAGCTTGGCGGCGATACGCCGCTCGAAGTCTGCCTGTCGGAAAGCCGCGAGGCGGGCTTCTCCGGCGTCGAGACCGGTGGAAAATTCCCCAAGACTCCCAAAGAGTTGAAGGACGTGCTCGCGGCGCACGATTTGAAGCTCGTCTCCGGCTGGTATTCCGGCCTCCTGCTGGAGAACGACCTTTCCGCCGAGAAGGACCGCGCCGCCTGGCAGATCGAGCTTTTTCGCGAGAACCACGCCGCCGTGCTCGTCTACGGCGAGACGACCGGCACGGTGCAGAACCAGCGGCACGTGCCGCTCTCCAAGCGGCCGCGCCTCGACGATGAGCAGATGAAGGTCTACGGCCGAAAAATGACGGCGTTCGCCGAGCACTGTCACGATGAAAGCGTGCCGATCTCCTTCCACCATCACATGGGGACGGCGATTGAGACCGAGGACGACGTGAACCGCCTGATGAACCACACCGGCGAGGCGGTGAAGCTTCTCTACGACACCGGGCACATGGCCTTTGCCGGCGGCGACGGCCAGCGCATGGCGAAGCGACACGGCAGCCGCATCAACCACGTCCACACCAAGGATGTGCGGAAAGCCGTACTCGACACGCTCGACCGCGACAAGCAGTCGTTCCTCGACGCCGTGCTGCTCGGCGTCTTCACCGTCCCCGGGGACGGCATGATCGACTTCAAGGCGGTGGCGAAGCTGATGGCCGAGATCGGCTACGAAGGCTGGTTCGTGGTCGAGGCCGAGCAGGACCCAAAGAAGGCGAACCCGCTGAAATACGCCAAAATCGGCTACGAGGCGCTGATGGAGGCGCTCGACCGCGCGGGCTACAGCGTCGAGGAATAGCGGGCGGCGCCGCTCGATCCTGGAGCGGCGCCCTATTCGGCCGCGGCGCTCCCCGGTTCGGCGTGCGCGGTCGCGAGGAGGCGCGCACGCTCTCCCGCCCGCCGCTGGCGGTAGCGCATGAACTGCTGGTCGGCGATCACGCCGAGCAGGATGACCGAGCCCATCACCGCGAAGTTCAACGACGAGGGAATGCCGAGCAGGTTGACGAGGTTCTGGAGGATCTGGAGCAGCACCGTGCCGAGCACGACGCCGATGATCGAGCCTTCGCCGCCACGCAGCGAGAACCCGCCGAGCACCGCCGCCGCGATGGCATAAAGCTCATAGAAGTTACCATGGCCCGAAGGCAGGATCGAGCGCGTGTACATGGCAAAGAAGATCGCCGACAGCGCCGCCAGGGTCGTGCAGATCATGTAGGCGGCTACAATGACTCGGGTTGTGCGAATGCCGGAGTAGCGGGCCGCCTCCTCGTTCTTGCCAACCGCGTAGAGATAGCGGCCGAAGACCGAGCGGTGCAGCACGATCCACATGACGATCGCGATCACCAGCATGATGATGAACGAGTGCGGTATGAGGAGACTGTGTAATTTTCCGCCGGTCAGGACCGAGGCAAAATCCGTGCGCCCGGTGGTGATCCACTCAAGATCGGGAAAATTGACGCCGAACGGAAAGCCCGCCGTTGCGTCCTTTGTGTAGAAGCGCGCGACGCCGCGATAGATCAGCAGGCCGCAGAGCGTCACGACGAACGGCTGGAGCCTGAGCTTGGTGACCAGCAGCCCGTGAACCAGCCCCATCACGGCGCCGATTCCAAGCACCAGCAGCCCGGCGATCGGCCACCAGACGCCCTTGTTGGCGATGAGGTCGATGAAGATGACGCCAAGAAGCGCGATGATCGAGCCGACCGACAGCTCAATGCCCCCGGTGATGATGACAAAGCCCTGGCCGATGGCGAAGATGCCGAACAGGCCGACCAGGTTGGCGGTGTTGGCGATGTTGATCGTCGAAAGGAAAAGCGGGTTGATGACCGCGACCACCGTCCCGACGACGATGATGAGAACCAGCAGACCAAGGTCTTTCTTCAGCATCGCCGCCCCCGTTTCCTACAGCGGCCGCCCGACCGCCAGCCGCAGTATGTTCTCCTCACTGCATTGGGCTCGCGCAAGCGTACCCTGGATGTGGCCTTCGTGCATCACTGCAACGCGGTCGGACACCCCGATCACTTCTTCCATGTCCGAAGAGATCATGAGAACGGCAACCCCAGAATCCGACAGGGTGCGCATGAGATGATAGATTTCCGCCTTCGCGCCAACGTCGATGCCACGCGTCGGCTCGTCGAAGATGATGACCTTGGGCCTCATCGCCAGCCATTTGGCGAGCACGACCTTCTGCTGGTTGCCACCCGACAAGGACGACGTGGGCTGCAAGACGTTCGAGGTGCGGATGTCGAGCTCGGACCGGCTCTTTTTAGCCCGTTCGATCTCGGCCTCCTGCGACACGACGTTGCTGCGCGAATAGTGGCTGAGGTCGGGGAGCGTGATGTTCTGGGCGATCGAAAAGTCGAGGAGCAGACCGGCCCCCTTGCGATCCTCCGGGACAAGGAAGATGCCCTCGCGGACGGCATCCGCGGAAGTCGCGAAATGCACCTCCCTGCCATCAAGGAGCACACTGCCCCCCTGCGGACGGTCGATGCCGAAAAGGACCCGTGCGAGCTCCGTGCGCCCGGCGCCAACAAGGCCGGCGAGCCCCAGAATTTCGCCGGAATGGACGTCGATGGTGATTTCGCGGCCTGGGTACATCGACGTGCAAAGTGCCTTGGTGGAGAGCACGGCAGTACCGTTGCTTTCCTTGGGCGAGACGTAATTGACCTTCAGATCACGGCCCACCATCAGACGGACCATGGTGTCGTGTTCGATCTCAGCGCCTTCGAGCGCGCCAACGGTGTGACCGTCGCGCAGAACCAGGACGCGATCAGACGCATGGACGACTTCATTCAGGCGGTGCGAGACGAAGATAACCGAGATACCCTGGGCCTTGAGACTCGCGATCACCTCGAGCAGTCGTTCGGTTTCGGCGATCGGAAGGCTGGAGGTGGGCTCGTCTAGAATGACGAGGCGCGACTGCAGGCTCAGCGCCTTGGCGATCTCGACCATCTGCTGCTGGGCGAGCGAGAGCCGCGCCACGGGAGTGGCGGGCGAGAACGTCGCCCCGAGCTGGTCGAGGAAGGGCTGGACGGCCTTCTGGAGCTCGTCGTCGTCGACCAGCTGCAGGAAGCCGTACTTTCTCGGTTCGCGCCCTATGTAGACGTTGGCGGCGACGTTCAGGTTGTCGAACAGGTTGAGTTCCTGATGGACGAAGGCAATTCCGGACGCCATCGACTGGGCAACGGTGAGCGACGGATGGACGACGCCGTCGATTTCGATGGTGCCCCCGTCAGGCTCGATCACGCCGCCGAGGATCTTCATCAGTGTCGATTTGCCGGCACCGTTCTCGCCGACCAGCCCGATCACCTCGCCGGGCCGCACCTCCATGCTGAAATCGGTCAGCGCCACGACGCCCGGATAGGTCTTGCGCAGACCCGACAGCCGGAGGAACGGTTCAGAGGACGCTGACAACGCGGCAGCGGTCGCGGAGGCGGTCATGGCTCCGACAGTCTCATAGTGGCCGCGTGATGAGAATACCCGCAGCCGGCGAACCGGCTGCGGGTACGGACTGCTGCACTAGCCGCCAGCAAGCTTCTTCTGGAAGTCTTCCTGGAACTGCTTGACGTTGTCCTTGGTGAGGGTCAGGCCCGGGATGATGATGATCCCGTCGGCAGGAATCTTGGATTTGTCGCCATTCAGGTAGTCGGCGATGATATGGGCGCTCTGGATGCCCCACTCGTAGGGCTGCTGCACGACGGTGCCTGCGATCGAGCCCTCGGCGACGCCACCCAGCGTGACCGGATCCTCGTCGAAGCCGACCACGGTGATCTGGCCGAGCTTGCCGGCGTCCTTCAGCGCCTCGTACATACGCGGCGTGTTGTACGAGTAGAAGCCGACCATGCAGTTGACGTCGGGATTGGCGACGAGCACGTCGTCGACGTTGGCGCGCGCGCGCGTCTGGTCGATGTCGTCGCCGCGGACGTCGATCAGCTCGAGCCCGGTGCCCTTGACCGCATCATTGTAGCCCTGGATGCGCTCCTTGGCGTTATCCGCGCCGGGGAGCCCGACGAACCCGATGCACTTGCCCTGCTTGCCCGCCATCGCGGTCTTCATCAGTTCGCCGGCCATATTGCCGAGCTGGGTGTTGGACGAGCCGATATAGGCGATGCGATCGGACTGCGGCGCGTCGGAGTCGAAGGTGAAGAAGGGAATCTGCGCCGCGATCGTGTTAATCGCGTCGGTCGACGTCGGCGGATCGACCACCGACACCGAGATGGCGTCAGCGCCGGCGGCGACGAGATCGTCCATCATGCGCTTCTGCACGGCCGCGTCGGCCCGCTCGGGATATTTGAACTCAAGGTCGAAGTCGGGCAGGTCCTTCTGGGCCTTGGCGACCGCCGCTTCCATGATCTTCCAGAAGTCCGACGGCCCGTTCACCACGAAAGCGATCGTCTTCTTGTCCTGTGCCTGCGCCAGCGCACTGGTCCCTACCACCAACGCCAGCGCAAGCCCAAATCGGAGCATTTGTCCCTTCATGCGGTTCCTCCACAAACTGTCACCTCTAGGATGATTTATTGGGTGACTGCCTCTGATGATTACCTAGACGCTCGTCACATGGCAACGCTAATTTCGAGAGTCGATCAAATGCTGCGAGTGCCGGCGAGCAAGAATCCGCGCGGGCGTCCGAAGCGGAAGGGCGCGCTATGCAGAGTTGTGGGTGGACAGCCTAGAGCCAGCCGGCGTCGACGACGAAGTTCTGCGCCGAGCAATCGGCGCTGTCGTCGGCGGCGAGGAAGAGCACCATGCGCGCGACGGCTGCAGGCTGAATGCGATCGGGCAGGCATTGCCGCTCGGCGATGATCTTGTCGGTGTTCTCGTCGACCCAGAGCCTGAGCTGCCGTTCGGTCATGATCCAGCCGGGGAGCACCGCGTTGACGCGAATTCGATGCTTGCCGAGATCGCGCGCGAAGGAGCGCGTCAGGCCTTCGACGCCTGCCTTCGCGGTCGTATAGCCGACGAGATTCCCCATCGAGATCCGCCACGCGATCGAGCTGAAATTGATGATCGAGCCGCCGCCCGCCGCGATCATGCCCGGCGCGATCGCCTGGATGGCGAAGAACTGATGCTTGAGGTTGACCGCGAGCCGCTTGTCAAAGCTCTCAGGCGTCTCGCCCTGCCAGTCGTGTCGGTCGTCGTTCGCCGCGTTGTTGACCAGCACGGTGATCGGTCCGAGCGCTGCCGCCATCTGACCGATCGCCGCCTGAAGCGCCGCAATGTCGGTAACGTCGACGGGCGTGAAGCGGATTGATGCGCCCTGCCCGGCGAGCTCCGCGGCGAGCTCGGTCCCTTCCCTCTCAAGCATGTCAATAAAGCCGACCTTCGCACCCTGTGCCGCGAAGGCCCGCACGATCGCTTCGCCGATGCCGGTTGCGCCGCCAGAGACAAGGACACTTCTGCCGGCAAGACTTGGATAACGGGCGAACTGGAACTCGGCCATGGCTTCTTGAGGTCGGATCGGGCCGTTTGAAACGCGAGAGAGAGGCAGGTCTTTTTTCTAGAAGCGCTGCATGGCCGTGACAATGTGAATTACTCGGCATTCGCCCGAATTGTCGGCTATACCCGCGCGTGGTGCCGTTGCGGACAACGGCAGCAATGGTAGGCGTGATTGACAATCCGGCATAGTCATCTGATCTTTGGGGTTGGAACGCCGCACTAATATGCGCGATATGGCAGAAAATCGCGCTCGGGAGGGAGTCGAATTGTCCAACGCGCACCGGCTGCAACGGCGGCCTGTTGCCTCGCGCCCGACCGCCGCGGCTGAAAGTATCGGCCGACGCATCGTCTCAGGAAGCTGGAAGCCCGGCTTCGTCCTGCCGAGCTTCGACAAGCTCGCTGACGAGTTCTCGGTCTCTCGGCTTTCCGTGCGCGAGGCCATGCGGGCGCTGGCGGCCAAGGGGCTCGTCAACTCGAAAGCCGCGCCGCGGCACGATCGTCCGCCCGCGCAGTGCATGGAGCCGCCTCGACCCGGACGTGCTCGTCTGGCAGATCGGCGACGTCCCGAACGCCGCCTTCGTGCGCAGCCTCTTCGAGGCACGGGCGATTATCGAGCCGGAGGCCGCGGCGCTCGTCGCCGTCAGGGCGACCGAAGAGGTGCTCGCCGCGATCGAGCGCGCCTATTCGATAATGGAATCGACGCATCCGCAATCGCCTGAGTCGATCGAGGCCGACGTCGCGTTCCACCAGGCTATCCTCACCGGCACGGGCAACGACTTCGTCGCCGCTTTCGCTCCGGCGATCGGGACGTGGTTGAATGTGGCCTTCGGCGTGCAGCGCTCCGCGCGGCCCGATCCGGAGCAGTTCGTGCCGCAGCATCGCGCCATCCTAGAAGCCATCAAGCGCGGCGACCCTGACGGCGCACGCGTTGTGTTCCGGGGCCTCCTGTCGCGCGCCGAGCGCGATGCGATGAATGGCGTCCGCGTCGGGGGCGACGGCGATGAACGGTCCGACCAGCGCTAAGGCGCCGCAACAGGCCCACGACTTTCGCTCGATCGTGCGCCTCGAGCACGTGGAGAAATATTTCGGCGCCGTGCATGCACTGCGCGATATCTCGCTCGCGATCGACCGCAACGAGATCGTCGGGCTGGTCGGCGACAACGGCGCCGGCAAGTCGACGCTGATCAAGGTCATGACCGGCGTCATGCCGCCGACCTCCGGCCGCATCTTCGTCCGCGACAAGGAGATCGACCCGTCCGACTACTCCGTCCGCATGGCGCACGACCTTGCGATCGAGACCGTCTACCAGGACAAATCACTCGCCGACAAACAGCCGCTGTGGCGGAATCTTTTCGTCGGGCGCCAAATCACCGCCAACCGCTTCGGCTTCATCGATATCAAGCGCGAGAGGGAGCTCGCCAAGAAGATTCTGCTCGACGAGATCGGCCTCCGCGGCACCGGCATCACCGTCGATTCGACCGTCTCACAGCTCTCCGGCGGCGAACGCCAGGGCATCGCGATCGGCCGTGCAATGCACTACAACGCCGACCTCATCATCCTTGACGAGCCCACCGCAGCGCTCGCCGTAGCTGAGGTCAAGAAGGTGATCGACTTCGTGCGGCGTATCAAGGAGTCGGGCCGCGCCTGCATCTATATCGAGCATAATCTCGCCCATGTGCACGAAGTGGCGGACCGCCTGATCGTGCTCGACCGCGGCGCGATCGTGACGGAGATCGCCCCGAAAGACATGTCGGTGATCGAACTCACCGAATATCTCATCGGACTCCAGCACGAGACCTGAAAGCGGCTTCACCCATGGCGATTCCGATCCAGAAGACCCTTTTCCGGCGCGTCGAGGCCGCGCCGATCATGATCGTCTTCCTGCTCCTCCTCGGTCTCTTCATGTACACGGCGCCCGAGGTCTTCCTGTCGCCGAATATCTACACAACCTTCCTCTCCACCCTGCCGCCGCTGGTGCTGCTTGCCGTGGGGCTCACCTTCGTCATCGGCGCCGGCGAGATCGATCTCTGCTTCCCGTCCATCATTGCGTTCTCCGGCTTCGTCTTCGCCGTGCTCTTCAAGGAATACAATCTCGGCTGGATTGCCGTCATCGCAAGCCTTGCCGCCGGCCTCCTCGTCGGCTTCGTCAACGGCATCCTGATCGCCAAGATCGGCATTCCCTCCTTCATCGCCACGCTCGGCACGCAGTTCTTCTGGGCCGGCACCGCCTCCGTCATCTCGGGCGGCCGCTCCTATGCGCTGCGCGGCGCCGACGCGACCTCGGTGTGGCAGGTGATCGTCGGGCGGCCCTTCGCCGGCAGCGAGACGTTTTGGGTCGCGCAGTTGCCGATGCAGGCGTTGTGGACGGCGATCATCGTCGTCTTCCTGTGGTTCATCCTGAACCGCCACCGTTTCGGCGAGCACACCTTGTTCATCGGCGATTCCAATGAGGTGTCGCGCGTCGTCGGTATCAATGTCGACCGCGAGAAGATCAAGATCTTCACGCTGATGGGCGGGCTCGCGGCGATCGCGGCGATGATGCTGACGCTTGAGAACAAGAACTTCTTCGGCAATCAGGGTCAAGGCTACCTGCTGCTCGCCATCGCCTCGGTGCTGATCGGCGGCACGTCGATCTTCGGCGGGCGCGCCACTCTCGTCGGAACCGTGTTCGGCTGCATCATCATCACCATGCTCGAGCCGGGGCTGGTCGCGACCGGGCTCACCGGATCGTGGGTTCTCACCATCCGCGGCCTCGTCTTCCTGACCGCCATCATCTTCTACTTCATGATCGAGGAGCCGCACCGCCGCACCGCGTTCTTCAACCGCTTGTTCGAATCATCACGGTTTGGCCGATCGTCTTCGGCCGGAGAGGCGCCACCTGCATAGGCAGGGACGCCGTATTGAGGGAGGACTGATATGAGAATGAAGGCACTTTTGGCGGGCGTGGCCGCCACGGCCGTCGTCCTTGTTGCGGGGTCGGCGCTCGCGCAGGAAGCGGAGCCCAACCCCGGCAAGGGCATGACGATCTACATGCAGATGGGCGGCCAGCCCGGCGAAGGCCCAGTGCTTGCCCGCCAGGTCGGCGCATCCGCCGCCGCCCAGGCGCTCGGCGTCGACAAGCTCAACGCGCAGTTCTCAAGCTGGGCGCCGGAAACCATGATCGACCAATTCAAGCAGGCGCTCGCCGCCACGCCTGACTGCATCGTCATCATGGGTCATCCCGGCTCCGACGCCTTCCATGATCTCGTCAAGCAGGCCTTCGACCAGGGCGTCATCGTGACCGACGGCAACGCCCCCTTGACGGCGCTGCAACAGGAGTTCGGGCCGCTGGGCTTTGGCTATGCCGGCGTCGATCTCTATGCCGGCGGCTCGCTCACCGCGGAGAACATGATCCAGAAGGGCAACCTCAAGGCCGGCGACGAGGCCATGGTCTATGGCGTCTTCAGCCAGGCGGAGCGCGGCCAGTCGGAGAAGGGTCTTGCCGATACGCTGGAGAAGGCGGGCCTCAAGGTCGACCGGCTTGACGTGAGCCAGGAGGTCAACAGTGACGTGACCCTCGCGGTGCCGATTCTGACCGCCTACATCCAGGCGCATCCGAACCTGAAGGCGATCGGCATGCAGCATGGCGGCATCACCGGCGAGATGGCCGAGGTGCTGCAGAAGGCCGGCAAGAAGCCGGGTGAGATCACCGTCGGCGGCATCGACCTCGCGCCTGCGACGATCGACGGCCTGAAGTCCGGCTACATCTCGGTGACGCTTGACCAGCAGCTCTATCTGCAGGGCTTCCTCCCGGTGCTCGATTGCGTGCTGGCGAAGAAGTACCACACGCCTGGGCTGGTCGTGAACACGGCGGCCGGCGTCGTCACGCCTGACACGATCGACCAGCTGATCCCGCTGATCGAGAAGGGTTACCGCTAAGTCGCCCCGGGTCGGCCGCTCAACCTGGCCGACCTTCCGCCTGTCGTCATTGACGGGCTCGACGACAGGGAGGAGAGGCTGCGGCCTCTCCTCTGCTCCTTACCCTCGCGCCAATTCAGACAACAGGCTCGCCGCGACCGTCACCCGCGCCAGCGACGGACGGCGGTCGGCGATGATCTTCTCCACCTGCTCGGCCGTCGCGCCGATGCGCTCGCCCGCCGTGTCCTCCCATTCGGCGAGCTCGCCTGAGCCGTTAGCGATCACCTTCTGCGCCAGGTCGCGGTGCGCCGCCTCCAGGCTGTCGCGCGCCTTCTGCAAGGCCAGGCCCTCGTAATAGCCGCCGGCGGAAATCTCGTGCGTCATCGCGTCGATGCGGCCGAAGCCGAAGCGGTCGGAGACGGCGAAATAGGCTTTCGCCGCAGCCTCGATGCCGCGGCCGCTCCGGTCGGCGATCAGGATGACGTCGCCGGCGCGCGCCAGCGCCGGCAGAAGCGCGAGCCGTCCGGCGAGCTCTTCGGGGACGTGCTTCGCCCGCAGCCGATGCGCCACATCGTGGATCGCCTTCGCGCTTTCGCGCGACAGAAGCGGCGGCAGCACAGCGGCGAGCTCCTTCAGCGCCGTGCGATAGTGCGCCACGATCGCCTCAAGCCCCGCCGCCGGATCGAGATTGCGGGTGAACCAGCCGATCCGATCGACCAGCACATCCTGCGCGATCTGATAGAGCTCAAGCTGCAGGCGGCCTGCGATCTTCGTGTCGAGCGCGTCGATCTGGTCGTGCAGGTCGCGAAGGCCGAAACTGTCGCGCACCGCCGCATAGGCACGCGTCAATTCCGCGACTGTCGCGCCGGTGCGGTCGCGCGCCGCGACGAGCAGCGTCGGTCCGCCGCGGTTGATCAGCGAGTTCGAGAGCTGGGTGGCGATGATCTCGCGGCGCAGACGATGGCCCTCGATCTCGGCTGAGAAGCGCTTCTGCATCGGCTCGGGGAAATAGCGGAAAAGCTCGCGCGCGAGATAAGGGTCGCCGGGGACCGTGCTGGTGCGAAGATCGTCGAAGAGCGCGATCTTGGCGAGCGCGAGCAGCGTGCCGATCTCGGCACGGGTCAGTCCGTGACCGTCGGCGCTGCGCGCTTCGAGCGCGGCGTCGGAAGGCAGCGTCTCGACCTCACGGTCGAGTACGCCACGCTCTTCCAACTCGGCCATCAGCCGCATCTGGTTGCCGAGATTGACGAGGCCGCGCAGCGCCTCAAGCGAAATCGCCAGCGTCTGCTGATAGTTGTTGCGAAGCACCAGCTTCGACACATCGCCGGTCATGGCGCGGAGAAGTTCGAGGCGCTCTTCCTCGCCAAGCCGCCCCGCTCTCACGGCCGGCGACAGCGCGATCTTGATGTTGACCTCCACGTCGGACGTATTGACGCCGGCGGAATTGTCGATGGCGTCAGAGTTGCAGCGGCCGCCCTTCAAGCCGTAAGCGACGCGCGCCTTCGGCGTCATGCCGAGATTGGCGCCCTCCCCCACCACCTTGGCGCCAACATCGAGCGCGGAGATGCGGATCGCGTCATTCGCCTTGTCGCCGACATCGGCGTACGAACTCATCGGGGCCGCGCACATAGGTGCCGATGCCGCCGAACCAGAGCAGGTCGACCGGCGCGCGCAGGATGGCGGAGAGTATCTCGGCCGGACGGGTGGTCGCCTTGCCGAGCTTCAGAAGCTTCTTCGCCTCCGGCGACAGCGTGATCTGCTTTTCCGCGCGCGAGAAGACGCCGCCACCCTTGGAGATCAGCGCGCGGTCATAGTCCTGCCAGCTTGAGCGCGGCAGCGCGAAAAGCCGCTGGCGCTCGGCAAAGGAACGCGCCGGATCGGGGCTCGGATCGATGAAGATGTCGCGATGGTCGAAAGCGGCGACAAGCCGCGTCGTCTCGGAGAGCAGCATGCCGTTGCCGAAGACGTCGCCCGACATGTCGCCGACGCCGGCGACCGTGAAGGGCTGGCTCTGAATGTCCACGTCCATCTCGCGAAAATGCCGCTTCACCGCCTCCCAGGCGCCGCGCGCGGTGATGCCCATCGCCTTGTGGTCGTAGCCGGCGGAGCCGCCCGACGCGAAGGCGTCGCCAAGCCAGAAGCCGCGCTTCAGCGCAATGCCGTTGGCGGTGTCGGAGAAGGTCGCGGTCCCCTTGTCGGCGGCGACCACCAGGTAGGGATCGTCGGCATCGTGGCGGACGACATTCGTAGGCGGCACAACACTGTCGCCGTCGATGTCGTCGGTCACCGACAAGAGCCGGTCGACGAAGCGGATATAGGCCTGCCGCCCGGCCTCGAAGATCTCGATCGCGGCCACCTCCCGCCGGCAGCCGACCCGGAACGAAGCCGCCCTTCGCGCCGACCGGTACGATGACGGCGTTCTTCACCTGCTGCGCCTTGACGAGGCCGAGCACCTCGGTGCGGAAATCCTGCGGGCGGTCGGACCAGCGCAGCCCGCCGCGCGCCACCGGCCCGAAGCGCAGATGCACGCCCTCGACCTGCGGCGAATGCACGAATATCTCGCGGAAAGGCCGCGGCAGCGGCACGAAGGGAAGCGCATCCGGCTTGATCTTCAGCGTGATCGCATCCGATCCCGCCGCGTCGTCGACGGCGAAGAAATCCGTCCGCTCGGTCGCCTCGATGACCTGGCGGAATGCGCGCAGGATCGTGTCGTCATCGAGGCTGCTCACGCCTTCAAGCGCGGCTTCAATGTTCTTGTGCAGGCGCTGCTCGCTCCGCTCCCGATGCTTCAGCTCCGGCTCGAAGCGGGTGACGAAGAGGTCGGCGAGGAGCGCGGTGATCGCCGGATAGCGGCGAAGCGTGCCCCAGAGGTAGTCGATCGAATAGGGGATTGCGGTCTGGCGAAGATAGCGTGCGATGGTGCGAAGCAGCGCGGCGTGGCGCCAGGGAAGACGGGCGAGAAGCACCAGCGTGTTGAAGCCGTCATTCTCCGCCTTGTCGTGCCAGACCGCGAGAACGGCGTCGTGCAGGCGCGGCGCGGCGCCGAGGTCGAACGCCTCCTCGTCGGCGCGGACCAGCGTCATGTCATGCCGATAAAGCGGCGGGCCGTCCTTGCGGGTGACCCGATGGGTGCGTTCGTTGATGACGGAGAAACCGAGATTCTCCAGCAGCGGAACACGCCGCGAAAGCGGGATCGGATCGCCGAGATGGTGGAACGTCATCAAGGCGCGGGTCTCAGGCATTCCGTCCACCCGGAAGAAGTGGACTTCGATATCGTCCGCCGCCAGCCGCTCGGCGATTACGATATCGGCCACCGCATCCTCGGCCGTGAAGATCGCCCTGTAGTCGGAGCGGAATGCGCCGGAATAATCGCGCAAGAGCGCGCTCGCCCGATCCGCGGGATAGGCAGTGTTCAAAGCCTCGAGAAGATCGTCGTCGAAGGTGCGGACGATGGCGCGGACCGCCGCCTCTACCTCGACCTGCGACGGGTCCGGCCCCTCGCCGGGGTTGCGTCCGATGATGAACTGGACGCGGGTCAAATGCGGGAGCGAGAAGTCGGGAAAGAAGGCGGAGACACGGCCGTCGTACATCGCCGCGAGCTTCTGCCCGACCCGCTCGCGCAGATCGGAGGTGTAGCGGTCGCGCGGCACGAAGACGAGGAACGAGACGAAGCGGTCGAAGCGGTCGCGGCGCGCAAGCACCCTGACGCGCGGCCGCTCCTCAAGCTGCAGGATGGCAATCGCCGCCTCAAAGAGCGTCTCTTCGTCCTCCTGGAAGAGCTCGGTGCGCGGATAATGCTCAAGGACGTTGAGCAGCGTCTTGCCGGAATGGCTGAGCGGATCGAAGCCGGCGCGCTCACCCACGCCGGCGACCTTCCTGCGGATGAGCGGAATGCGCTCGGCCGACTGGGTGAAGGCGGAGGAGGTGAAGAGGCCGACGATCCTGAGCTCGCCCTTCACCTTGCCGCGCGCGAAGATCTTCACACCGACATAGTCCATATAGTCGCGGCGGTGAATGCGCGTCTTGGCATTCGCCTTGGTGACGATCAGGGGATCGGACGCCATCAGAAAGGCGCGAATCTCCGGCGTCAGCGTGACGCGTTCGGTGCCGCGCCTGAGCACCGTCACCGACGGATCGCGCAGAAGTCCGAGGCTTCCCGTCCCGGTGCCCGCCTCGATCGGCTCGTCGAGCGAGACGTCGAAGGAATGCTCGCGCATGCCGAGGAAGACGAAATTGCCCTCGTCGAGCCATTGCAGGAAGGCGATCGTCTCCTCGATCACAGCCGCGGGAAACTGCGGATGGTCGATCGAGAAATCCGTCATCGCGCCGCGCAGCCGCGCGCGCATCGCACTCCAGTCGTCGGTCGCAAGCCGAATCTCGGCGAGCAGCGACTTCAGCCTTTCGGCGAGCGCCTCCCGGGCGGCGGCGTCGCGCATGAGCGGCACGTGGATGTGAACAAAGCTCTCGCGCTGCGAATTTTCGGCCGAGCTCCGGCTCGGTGGGCCGAATTTGGTGACGGTCCCGTCCTTGTCGCGCTCGACGTCGAAGAGCGGATGCATGACGAGGCGCACCGGGTGGCCGAGCGCCTGCAGTTCGCCGAGGACGGAGTCGAAGATGAAGGGCCGGTTGGCGGTCGACAGCTCGATCAGCGTGTGCGCGCGGCCGTGAACGTCGGCGCCCGGCACTTCCGCGATCCGAACCGCGGTCGACGTGGCGCGGTTGCGGAAGAACGCGTAGGCGTCGCGCCCGATCGCGGCGAGCGCCTTTGGCTCGAATACGACGATGTCCTCGCCGGCGCCGCGCGCGAAGAGGAGATCGGTGAAGGCGGCAAGCGCCTTGCCGTCAGCCCCGCCAGCCAGCAGCTTCGTCACCGCGGCAAGCCGTTCTTTCTTTTCCGAATCGAAGCGACTCGGCATCGCTTCCTCCCGCTTGTTCTTTAGGCCAACGCGGCCGCGTCCGCCGAAAGGCGATTCATAGCACCTCGATGCGTCTCGACCACGACAGCAAAACGGCGCTCAAGCAATAGGCTGCGACGTGCCGACGCCGATAAGACCGGCCATCCGCGCGATTGCGACATAGCCAGCCGCGATTGAATCGGGCGGCACGGTTTCTGCCACAAGCCCAAGCGCCGCAGCGGCTTTCCGGTAGCGTCCGGCGAGGGCATGCGCGGCGATGATCCTGACCGATCCCTTGTCCCGCGTTGCCTGGTCGGCGACTTCCGCGCCGATCAGGAGCCCGCTCAGGTAGTCGGGCGCCGCAGCCGGCGTGAGGCGGTCGAAGAGACCTGCCGTCCGCACACCAAAGAGCCGGTTCAGGAGCGCGCCTTGCGCGCCTGGGCGGGCGCCGTCCTCGACACCGCGGAGAAACGCGGCCTCGTCCGGCTCCTCGCTTTCCGTGTCGCGCATCAGCCGGCCGAGGATCGTGTGCCCGCGCATCGCGGCGTAGACCTCGCCGGTCATGTAGGTGGTGAAGCCGACGATCTTGCCGCCCTCGACCGCCACCCATTTCGAATGCGTGCCGGGCAGGAGAAACCGCCCCTCCGTCTGGCCGAGCAGCGCGAGAGCGCCGAACACTTGCGTCTCCTCGCCGCGGATCACATCGGTCATGGCGGCGGAGTCGGTCTTCAGGCCCGCGACGATCCTGACCTCAGTGGCGTCGAACGAGACCGGCGCGAGCGCTTCGGCAAGATCGCCTATGCCCGCCGGCGTTTCGACATAGGGCGCTTCGACCCAGCCCTGGCGACTGCCGATCATCCCCGACATCAGCACCGGCGACTTTCGATCTGCGAGCCATTCGCCGATACCCGCGGCAAGACGCGGCGCGAAGCGACCATCCGTGACGCTCAGGATTCCATGCGGGCCGGACCGGCGATCGAGAATGTCGCCCGAGGGATCGAGCAGGAAGGCGCGGAAGTTGCTCGTGCCCCAGTCGACGCCGATCAGCGACCCGCTCATCCGCCAGCCGGAGCCGTCAGCCGGCGAAGCGGGTGCAGCGCTCGCCGCGCACGTCGGCGGTCGCGACCAGGGTCGCGCCGTCAAGGCTGTCCGCCGTGAGCCCGCTCAGCCCCTCATTGGCCGAGGTGACGAACAGCGTCTTCCGTTGCGGCCCGCCGAAGACGCAGCTCGTCGGCTGCCGCACCGGCAGCTCGACGATCCGATCGATCCTTCCGTCGGGCGAGAAGCGGATGATGCAGCCGCCCTGCCAGCGCGCGTTCCAGAGGAAGCCGTGCTCGTCGAGCGCCGAGCCGTCGGGAAAGCCGTGGCCCTTCACGTCGGAGAAGACTTGCTTGTCAGAGATCGCGCCGGTCTTCGGGTCGTAGCGGAAGCGGTAGATCTCGCCCGCCATCGTGTCGGCGAAATAGAGACGGTCGCCTTCCGGACTCCAGCAGAGCGTGTTCGGAATGCCGATCCCGGAAAGCACCTGCCGCCAGGTGCCGTCCGCCTCAACCACCGATAACGTGCCGGTGGCGCGGTCGATCGGCAGCGCCTCGCCGTTCCTCCCGACATTGCTCTTCATCGTGCCGCACCAAAGCCGTCCCTCCGGGTCGACGCGCGACTCGTTGATGCGGTTCTCCGGATCGGGGTCGGTCGATGCAAGACGGTCGAACGTGCCGGCCTGCGGATCGAAGAGATAGGCGCCGTCGCGAAGCGTCACCAGAAGGCCGCCCTTCCGCCGCGGAATCGCGGTGCTGACGACGTCGGGCATGGTCCAGACGTCGAGCTCATTGCCGTCGGCATCGTAGGAAAGGACCAGCCGCCCGTTGATGTCGACCAGATAGAGGCGCTGCGTCTCCTCGTCCCAGAACGGCCCTTCGCCGAGGATGTTGCGGCACGAATCGACCGGGACGAAGTGCATCGCGGCCTCCGGTCAGACCGGCAGCGCGTAGGTGGTCTTCACGCTTGTATAGAACTCGACGGCGTAGCGGCCCTGCTCGCGCGAGCCGTAGGAGGAACCCTTTTTGCCGCCGAAGGGCACGTGATAATCGACGCCCGCGGTCGGCAGGTTCACCATCACCATGCCGGCCTCGCTGTTCCTGCGGAAATGCGAGGCGTATTTGAGGCTCGACGTGACGATCCCCGAGGAGAGCCCGAACGGCGTGTCGTTGGCGACCGCGAGCGCCTCGTCATAGTCCTTGACGCGGATGACGGTCGCGACCGGCCCAAAAATCTCCTCGCGATTGATGCGCATGTCGTTCTTCGTCTCGGTGAAGAGCGCCGGCTGCAGGTAGAAGCCGGGCGTCGCCCGGTTCAGCCGCTCGCCGCCCCATTCAAGCTTGGCGCCTTCCTTGCGGCCGATGTCGATATAGTCCTCGTCCTGCTTCAACTGCTTGGCGTCGACGACCGGACCGATATGCGTCCCTTCCTTCAGCGCGTCGTCGACATTCAAGCCCTTCAGCCGCTCGACCAGCGCGCCGACGAACTTGTCGTGGATGCCGGCCGTCACGATCAGGCGCGAGGACGCCGTGCAGCGCTGGCCGGTGGAGAAGAAGGCCCCGTTCGCGGCGCATTCGACCGCCGTCTTCAAATCCGCGTCGTCGACGACGACGAGCGGGTTCTTGCCGCCCATCTCGAGCTGGAATTTTCTGAGATGCTCCGCCGAGGCCTTGGCGACGCGGCGGCCGGTCTCGACCGACCCGGTGAAGGAGATGGCGTCCACATCGGGGCTGTCGAGAATTGCCTGGCCGACGACGGAGCCCTTCCCCATGATGAGGTTCAGGACGCCCTTTGGCAGGCCAGCGCGGTGGAGGATGTCGGCGAGCGCCCAGGCGCAGCCGGGCACCAGGTCCGCCGGCTTCATCACCACGGTGTTGCCGAAGACGATCGCCGGCGCGAGCTTCCAGGCGGGGATGGCGATCGGAAAATTCCACGGCGTGATCAGCCCGACCACGCCCAGCGGCTCACGCTCCATCATGACCTCGACGCCGGGCCGGACGCTCGGGATCAATTCGCCCGAAAGGCGCAGCGCCTCGCCTGCGAAGAAGGCGAAGAGCTGCCCGGCGCGAACGGTCTCGCCGATGCCTTCGGCAAGCGTCTTTCCCTCTTCCTGCGACAGCAGCCGGCCGAGCTCCTCCCGGCGCGCCAGAATCTCGTCGGCGGCCTTCTTGAAGATTTCGTAGCGCTGCTGGATGCCGGAGCGCGACCAGGAGGGAAAGGCCGCCTTCGCCGCCGCGATGGCGCGCTCGGCATCGGCCTTCGAGGCCCGCGCATAGAGGCCGACGACATCGTCGGTGTTCGACGGATTGATGTCCTCGGTCGTGTCCTCTCCCTCGATCCATTCGCCGGCGACGAGATTGCGATGGAGATCGGTCATAGCGGCCTCATGTCTTGAAATCGGTCAGAGCGGGACAACCGGTATAGTCCTGTCGGGCTCACCGGCAACGAGAGGATTGCGGAGCGGACGGCCGAAAAGAGGCACCTCGACCTCGAAACGATCGCCGGGCTGCGGGGAAAAGCCCTCCGCGCAGGAGAGCGCGCTCGCTCCGTAGAAGTAGATATGCACGTCGCCCGGCCGGCGAAACCCTTGATATTTGAAGTGATGCTGCTCGAGATTTCTGATCGAGTGGCACATATTCGCCTCTCCCGAGAGAAGCTCGCCCTGCCATGCGGCCTTTCCGTCGCGCACGATCCTGACCGTGCCCTTCACCTCCTGCGGCAAATCGCCAAGCAGGAGCTCCGGCCCGAAGGAGGATTGGCGCAGCTTCGAATGCGCGAGATAGAGGTAGTTCCGGCGCTCCATGACATGGTCGGAATATTCGTTGCCGAGCGCGAAGCCGACGCGAAGCGGCGTGCCGTCGTCGCCGATGACGTAGAGACCGGCGATCTCCCCCTCCTCCCCGCCGTCCTCGGCATAGCCCGGCAGGGCGAGCGGCTCCTCCGGCGCGACCAGCCACGAGCCGTCACCCTTATAGGCCCATTCCGGCTGTGTGCCGATCTCGCCCTTTTTCGGCTTGCCGCCCTCAAGGCCGAGCTTGAACATCTTCATGGAGTCGGAAAGGTCGGCGACTTCAAGCTTGGCGTGCATGGAATCGCGCGACTGCGCGCTGCCGAGATGGGTGAGACCGGTGATCGCGACGACAGTCCGCCCGGGCTCCGGATGATCGAGTGGCAACAGGATGCGCCTTCCCTCGATCAGCGCATCATAGTCGACCTCCGCGCCGAGGCCGTGCGCCTCGACCGTCGCGGCAAGCGTGGCATTGCCGCGATGCGCCTCAAGCGCGAGGTCGCGCACGCTCGCCGCACCGTTGACGATCCGCGGCGCGCCGCCGTCGGCGATCGCCGCAACGGCGCGCGCATTTCCTGCATTCACGAACTGGATGAGCCGCATCGTCCCCCCTTGAGTCGCGCCCGATCTTCGCGTCTCTTGTTCTTCGCGTCTTTGGCGCGCCTACCGCAGATGCGCGACTACCATTAGAATGATCTAATTCGACGCGCCGTTGCTCCGTCAAGAGTGGCGCGGGGGAGGAGCACCATGGCCGATCGCATCGTGATTGAGACGGGGGAGGCGCGTCTTGAGGTCGTGCCACAGCTTGGCGGATCGCTGGCGGCGTTCGACTTCAAGCGCAACGGCGAGCGGGTGCCGATTCTGCGCCCCTGGGCGGGCGAGGACGAAAATCCGCGCGCGCTGTCATCAAGCCCGATGGTGCCGTGGTTCAACCGCATCTCCGGCGGCGGCATCACGTTTCGCGGCAAGTTCTATCCTATAGCGCCGAACGATCCGCTGGAGCCGGTGCCGATCCACGGCGACGGCTGGCTGTCGCCCTGGGAGGTGGCGGAGCGCGGGCCGGGCCGGCTCGTCCTCAGACTTAGGAGCCGCGCCATCCCGCCCTTCGACTACGAGGCGAAGCAGGTCATCACGCTCGCCGACGCGACCCTCGACGTCGAATTGTCGCTCAAGCATCTCGGTACCGACCCCCTGCCCTACGGGCTCGGCCAGCATCCCTGGTTCATCCGCACGCCCGGCGTCAGGGTCACGGCGAAGGCAACCGGCGTCTGGCTTGAGCAGCCGCCGGCCTTTCCGCCGAAGACGGAAGCGGCGCCGATCCCGGAGAAATGGGATTTCAACACGCCGCGTGCCCTCCCCGACGATTTCTTCGACAACGGCTTTGCCGGCTGGGATGGCCGCGCGCATATCGAGTGGACGGATCGTGGCCTCGCGGTCGACATGCGGGCCGATCCGGCGACGCGCTATTATCACATGTATTCGCTCGACAAGGACTGCCCGATCTTCTGCTTCGAGCCGGTCACGCATCCGAACAACGCTTTCGGCAAGCCCGGAACGCCGGAGGCGAACGGCCTGCGGGTGCTTGCGCCTGGCGCGGAGACCTCAATGCGGATGACGCTGAAAGTGGTCCCGCTCTAGGGCCAAAGCCCGGTTTGCGGCGCGGCGCCGCTGCGTCAACCAATCGCCGTAACATTCATGGACAGATGGCGGGCCGTCTGGGCTATGATGCAGCCGGCGGACCGGGCAGGAGTGGATTTTGCTGCTCGATTTGGCATGCCTTTGCCGCCGCCGCGCTTCCTGGCGGATCGGACCTGAGCTGAGGGAAACGGACGCGCCCGCGGCGTCCGACCTGGAGGCCGTATGAGCGCGCGGGTGGAGCTCAGCCCCGGCTTGATGCCGCTCGCCGACTGGCGCGCCATCTATCGCGGCGCGGCGATCGCGCTTGATCCGATCGCCCGCCCTGATGTCGAAGCCGGCAAGGCCGCGCTCAAGGCAATCCTTCCCAAGACCGAGAGCGCGGCGGCCGAGCGCCCGAATGGCTCGCCCTCGGTCGCCGAGCTGATCGAGCGCCAGGGCGGCTCGCCGCCACACGGACTGCTGCGGCTGTTCGTGGCGCTGAAGCTCGCTTCGCTCGGCCAGGGCGCATCGGGAATGCGCTGGAGCCGCATCAAGGCGATTGCGGAATTTCTGTCGCACGATCTTTTGCCGGTGATCGGGGCGGAGGGCGCGAGCGACCGTTTGGCGCTTTCCGGTCTTTTCGCGGCGCTGACCGGAACCGGCGAGATCATCTCCGGCGGCCATGTGCTGCCGGCGCAGAAGGCGCTGAAGGAGGCGAAGCTCAAGCCGATCGCATTCAAGCCGCTCGAGCGCCGCGCACTTCTCTCCGGCACCGAGTTCTCGATCGCGATGGCGCTTGCCGGCCTGTTCGAGGCCGAGCGCGTGTTGCAGGCCGCGATCGTCTCAGCCGCGCTGACCGTCTCCGCCAAGGACAGCGTGACACTGCTTCATCCGTCCGTGCATCGTCTCTACCGGCAGCGCGGACAGAGCGATGTCGCGGCGTCCTTTCGCGCGCTGCTCAATGGGCAGGCGAACGGCGCGCGGGCCGCGGGCGACGCCGGCCATGCCATCGCCGGCCATGACGCACATCGGATCGGTGCCTGCCTCGACCTGCTTCGGCAGGCGGGAGCGCTGCTTGAGCGCGCCGCAAACTCGGTGACCGAGGACGCGCTCGTGCTCTGGCAGAGCGAGGCTATGGTCGACGGGCTGGAGGACTCTTCCTCGGCCGCCACAGCGTCGGATTTGATTGCGCTGGCGCTGCGCCTGCTCGGCACGCTGTCGGAGCAGCACGTCGCCGCTTTGGCGAAAAGTCCGGATGACGCGACAACGAAAGGCGACGCCGGGAACGCCTCCACGAAAGCCGCGTCTTTCGTGGCGGAGACGCGTGAACGCGCCGCGCCGGCCGACTTCGACCCCGCCGCCATCCGGCGCCTCCTGCCAATGGCCGGCACGATGACGCTGGTCCTTGCGATCGAGGTTTTGGAAGCGACACGCGCCGCGGCCGCGCAAACGGCCGGCGGCGCACGTCTCGAAGCCGTCCGCCGGCGGGTTCTCGAAGCCGCACCGCAGGCGAGAGAAAGCGGCGCTTCCGGAGCCGGCGACCTTGCATCCGTCGCCGCCCTCGTCGGGTCGGGCGACCTTCAATCGGCGGCCGGCATCGACCTCCCGGAGGTCGCGCCGCGACAGCCCGAGAGGAAAGCATTCCGGCTAGGCGGCGAAAGAAAAGGCACATAATCTCAACCCTCGCGGGGAGGATTTGTGTCGTTCACCGTCTCGACGTCGAAATGCGGCTTTTTGCGTGAGTTCGTTACCTGCCGGTCTGCTCTGCAAGAGTGGCCAGTGCGCGAGCCCGCGCCTGCGCCCGCCGTTCGGGCCGGAGCGTCGATCCAATCCGGCCTTTCTGCTTCAACCATGGCCGACCGCGGTTCGATCGGCCTGATGCGGTGCGGGCGGGTTCTGTGATCGAGGGTATGCTTGTCGACATCGTCACTCTCTTCGTGCGCGTTGTCACGGCGGTCCGCGCGGAATGGGGCGCGCATCTTCCCGACCCGAGGCCACGCGTCTATTTCGCCAATAACGCGAGCCACGGCGATTTCGTACTGATCTGGGCGGTGCTGCCGCGCGGCGTACGGCGACGGACCCGTCCGGTCGTCGATGCCGCCTATTGGCTGAAGGGACCGATCCGCCGTTTCATCGCGAGACGCGTCTTTCGCGCCGTGCTGATAGAGCGCGGCGCAACGGACGCCGACCCGATGCAGCAGATGACGACTGCTCTCGATCAGGGCGGCTCGCTGATCATCTTCCCGGAAGACCCGCGCGACCTCGAGGACGTGCAGCTGCGGCCCTTCAAGAGCGGCCTCTATCGGCTGGCACTCGCCCGCCCCGGCGCGGAGCTCGTGCCGGTGTGGATCGCCAATCTCAATCGCGCCATGCCGAAGGGCGAGCTGATCCCTGTGCCGATCCTTTGCACCGTGTCGTTCGGCATGCCGGTCAGGCTGCGCGAAGGCGAGGAGAAGGCGGCGTTCCTGGAACGCGCGCGCGCCGCGCTCCTCTCGCTCCGGCCCAGAGAGCACTCCCGCCTATGACAGCCTTCGAGGACACGGCGCTGATCTACGCCGCGCTCGGCGGGCTGCTCGTAATCGTGACCATTCTACTCGCGCAGCAGAGCGCGGACCTGCCGAACCCGATTGTCGAAAACCTGAACCAGCACGTCAAAGCCTGGTGGCTGATGGCGGTCTTGATCGGCGTCGCGTTCCTCTTCGGGCGGATCGGGGTGATCGTGCTCTTCGCGATCGCATCCTTCACGGCGCTGCGCGAGTTCGTGACGCTGACGGAGATGCGGCGCGGCGACCACTACGCGCTCATCGTCGCCTTCTTCGTCGTCCTTCCGCTTCAGTACGTGCTCGTGGCGAGCAACCAGTACGCCCTCTATTCGATCTTCATCCCCGCTTACGTATTCCTGTTCCTCCCGGTCATCGCCGCGCTGCGCGACGAGACCACGCGCTTCATGGAATGGATCGGCGTCACGCAGTGGGCGCTCATGCTCTCGGTCTTCTGCCTGAGCCATGTGCCGGCGCTGCTCACGCTTCACATCCCCGGCTACGCTGGACGCAGTCTGCTTCTGATCGCCTTCCTGATCCTCGTCGTGCAGGCAAGCGATGTGCTGCAATATGCTTGGGGAAGGCTCTATGCCAAGCGCCGCAGCGCCCCGAAGTCGTCGCCGTCGCGGACCTGGCAAGGCTTTTTCGGGGGCGTCGGCACGGCGACGCTTCTCGGCGCCGCCTTGTGGTGGATCACCCCGTTCAATCCTTGGCAAGCGCTGCTGCTGGCGCTTTCCATTTCGCTTGCCGGCTTCCTCGGCGGGTTCGTCATGTCGGCGATCCGGCGCGATCGCGGCGTCAAGGATTGGGGGCAGACCATCGAAGGCCATGGCGGCGTGCTCGACCGGCTCGATTCGGTGATCTTCGCGGCGCCGGTGTTCTTCCACCTGACGCGCTATTTCTTCGCAAGTTGAGCCGGCCGTCGGCCACGGGGTTCGGCGGAGTCTCTCCATTTTGGGGCTTGGCTAAATATCCCTCGTCGCGCCAGAGTGATGGCGGAGGGCAGAGCCGGTTGCGCGCCGCCCCATGGGAGGTCTGTCATGAGACGTGCTGTTCATTCGGCGGTCGCCGCGGTCGCGGCGTTTTCCCTGCCGGCCCAGAGCCTTGCCGCGGAAATGATGACGGCGGTCGGGCCCGGCGAGGGCGAGGTCGATATCGTCGCCTGGCCGGGCTACATCGAACGCGGCGAGAGCGATCCGGCCTATGACTGGGTCACCAAGTTCGAGAAGGACACGGGCTGCAAGGTCACCGTGAAGACCGCCGCCACCTCAGACGAGATGGTGACGCTGATGAACCAGGGCGGCTTCGACCTTGTCACCGCCTCCGGCGACGCGTCGCTGCGCCTGGTCGCCGGCGGCAAGGTGCAGCCGATCAATGTCGACCTGATTAAGAGCTGGCCGACCATCGACGACCGGCTGAAGGATGCGCCCTGGTACACGGTCGACGGCGTGCGCTACGGGGTTCCCTATCAGTGGGGGCCGAACGTTCTCATGTACAACACCGATACCTTTGGCGATCAGCCGCCGACGAGCTGGTCGGTGGTGTTCGAGGAGCAGACGCTTCCCGACGGCAAGTCCAACAAGGGCCGCGTGCAGGCCTATGACGGCGCGATCTATGTCGCCGACGCCGCCACCTATCTGATGGCGAAGAAGCCGGAGCTCGGCATCAAGGACCCCTACGAGCTCTCCGAGGACCAGTACGCCGCGGTGATGGAGCTTCTGAAGGCGCAGCGACAACTGATCGGCCGCTATTGGCATGACGCCATGGTGCAGGTCGACGACTTCACCAATGAGGGCGTGGTCGCCTCATCGTCCTGGCCGTTCCAGGTGAACCTTTTGAAGAGCCAGGGTGCGCATGTCGATTCCGTCGTGCCGGAGGAAGGCGCCACCGGCTGGGCGGACACGACCATGATGCATGTCGACGCAGCCCATCCGAACTGCGCCTATATGTGGATCGAGCATTCGCTCGACCCGAAGATGCAGGGCGATCTTGCCGCCTGGTTCGGCTCGGTGCCGGTGGTGCCGGCCGCCTGCAAGGGCAACGAGCTTCTGACCGACGAGGGCTGCGCCATCAACGGCTTCGACAATTTCGACAAGATCCACTTCTGGAAGACGCCGATCGGCAAATGCACGACACAGGAAAACTGCGTGCCCTATAGCCGCTGGGTCTCCGACTACATCGCCGTGATGGGCGGACGCTGATCGGAGGATGAGAAGACGGGCGGGACAACCCTCTCCCATAGGGGGAGGGTGCCGCCGAAGGCGGCGGGTGAGGGGTTGCGGCAGCGAACACGCGTTCGCCCCCTTCCCGCCTCGCACCCCCTCATCCGGCTGTTCCGCAGCCACCTTCTCCCCATGCGAGAAGGCTGTCGCGTAGCATGATGGTCACCGCCGTCTCCTTTCAGAACGTCGCGCGGCATTTTGGCGAGGTGCGCGCGGTCGACGGAGTCACGTTGGAGATTGCCGAGGGCGAGTTCTTCGCAATGCTCGGACCGTCGGGCTCGGGCAAGACGACATGCCTCAGGCTGATCGCCGGCTTCGACCAGCCGACCGGCGGCCACATCGAGATCTTCGGCGACACGGCGGAAGGCGTTCCGCCCTACCGGCGGAACGTCAACACGGTCTTCCAGGACTACGCGCTCTTCCCGCACATGAACGTGCTTCAGAACGTCGCCTACGGGCTGATGGTGAAGGCCGTGCCGCGGGCGGAGCGCGAAAAGCAGGCGCGCGAGGCGCTGGCACTGGTGAAGCTCGAAGGGATGGACCTCCGCCGGCCGGCGGAGCTTTCCGGCGGCCAGAGGCAGCGCGTGGCGCTGGCGCGCGCGCTCGTCAACCGCCCAAAAGTGCTGCTGCTCGACGAGCCGCTCGGCGCGCTCGACCTGAAGCTCCGCGAGCAGATGCAGGTGGAGCTGAAGGCGCTGCAGCAGCAGCTCGGCATCACCTTCGTCTTCGTCACACATGACCAGGGCGAGGCGCTGTCGATGGCGGATCGCGTGGCGATCTTCAACCAAGGCCGGCTGGTGCAGATCGGCGCGCCGCGCGACATCTACGAGCGGCCGCAGACGCGCTTCGTCGCCGATTTCGTCGGCTCGTCCAACGTGCTCGATCCGGATTTCACCGCCCGCTACAGCGATCTCGAAGGCTGGGCGAGTCTCAGGCCTGAGAGCATCAAGATCGGCCCGCGCGGGATCCACATGCCGGACGGCCGCCGGCTCGACGGATCAACTCCGGAGGGCGTCGTCACCGCCGTCCAATATCAGGGCGCGGTGACCCGCGTGACCGTCGATGTCGACGGCACCTCGATCGGCGTCGCCGCGCCGACGGCGGAATTTGGCGCGCGAACGGGAGAGAAGGTCACGCTCTCCTGGCCGCCAAGGGCGCTCAACAGACTGGAGCCTGAATGAGCGAAGCGGCCGCCGTACACGGTATTTCGATCGAAAGCCGCGGCGGTCTGCTGCGCCGGCTTTCCGACGTCTTCTTCCGCCGGCCGCGGCTCTTCCTTGCAATCCTGCTCGGACCCCCGCTCCTCTGGCTTGGCGTGATCTATATCGGCTCGCTCTTCGCGCTTCTGGCGCAGAGCTTCTTCCATCTCGACTATTTCTCCGGCCTCGTCGTCTACCAGCCGACGCTTGCGACCTATGGCGAGCTCCTGCGGCCGGCCAATCTCGACATCATCAAGCGCACCGTGCTGATGGCGGCGCTGGTGACGATCACCGCGGCGGCGATCGCCTTTCCGATCGGCTACTACGCGGCGCGCTACGCGAGGGGCCGCTGGAAGGCCGTCTTCTATCTCGGCGTGATGCTGCCGCTCTGGTCGAGCTATCTGGTACGCGTCTATGCGTGGAAGCTGATCCTCGCCAAGGAGGGGATTTTCGACCTGGCTCGCCGCCGAGCTGCATCTCTCCTGGCTGCTCGACGACATTCTCGCGATTCCCGTGATCGGCGGGCCGTCGCTTTCGATCAGCTACATCGGCACCTTCCTGGTCTTCGTCTATATCTGGCTGCCGTTCATGATCCTGCCGGTGCAGTCGGCGCTTGAGCGCGTGCCGAGAAGCCTCATCGAGGCTTCCGCCGATCTCGGCGCCATCCCCGGCCAGACTTTTCGCACCGTGATCTTTCCGCTGGCGCTTCCGGGCATCGTGGCGGGCTCGATCTTCACCTTCTCGCTGACGCTCGGCGACTACATCATCCCTTCGATCATCGGCACGTCGCGGCTCTTCATCGGGCAGGCCGTCTACGCGCAGCAGGGAACCGCCGGCAATATCCCGCTCGCCGCCGCCTTCACCGTCGTGCCGATCGTGATCATGGGAATCTATCTCACCGTCGCCAAGCGCATGGGAGCCTTCGATGCGCTCTGACGGTACGCGCGCCTCGATCGGCCTAAAACTCGCGGCGGCGGCGGGGCTCTTCTTTCTGCACCTGCCGCTTCTCCTGATCCTCGTCTACGCCTTCACCACCGAGGACAAGAGCTACGTCTTCCCGCCTCCCGGCTACACGCTCCACTGGTTCGCGGTCGCCTGGGGGCGCGACGACATCTGGCGCGCACTCTTCCTGTCGGTGCGCGTCGCCGCCGTGTCGACGCTGGTCGCGCTCGTGCTCGGCACGCTCGCCTCGGCGGCGGTCAGCCGCGCGCGCTTCTTCGGCCGCGAGGCTGTGTCACTGCTTCTGATCCTGCCGATCGCGCTCCCCGGCATCATCACCGGCATATCGCTGCGTTCCGCCTTCGCGCTGGCCGACATCCCGTTCTCGTTCTTCACCATCGTGCTGGGCCATGCGACCTTTTGCATCGTCGTCGTCTACAACAACGCCGTGGCGCGACTCAGGCGCACCTCCGGCTCGCTGGTCGAGGCGTCGATGGATCTCGGCGCCGACGGCTTCCAGACTTTTCGCTACGTGCTTTTGCCCAATCTCGGGACGGCGCTCCTTGCAGGCGGCATGCTCGCCTTCGCGCTCTCCTTCGACGAGGTGATCGTCACCACCTTCACCGCCGGGCAACAGACGACGCTGCCGATCTGGATGCTGTCGGAGCTGATAAGGCCTCGCCAAAGACCCGTCACCAATGTCGTCGCCGTCTTCGTCATTGCTGTCACATTCCTCCCGATCCTCGCTGCCTATTACCTGACGCGCGAAGGTTCGGAGGTCTCCGGCCACGGCAAGTGAGACGTGGTGGGCGTGCCGGAGCTCAGCGAATTCGGGACCGGAATCTGGATCGGCGAAGGTCCGGTCGTCTCGTTCTACACCTTCCCCTACCCGACGCGCATGGCGGTCATCCGGCTCAGCGACGGCGGGCTGTTCGTCTGGTCGCCGATCGCGATCAGCGCCGCGCTTCGCGCCGAGGTCGACGCGCTTGGGCCAGTCCGCCATCTCGTCTCGCCCAACGCCATCCACCACCTCTTCCTCGGCGAGTGGAAGAGCGCCTATCCGGAAGCGCGGCTCTATGCCTCGCCGAACCTCACCAAGAAGCGCAAGGACCTCGCCTTCGACGCCGAGCTTGGCGACGCACCGGAGCCGGGATGGGCGGCGGATATCGACCAGGTCATGATGCGCGGCAGCTTCGCGATGACCGAGATCGTCTTCTTTCATCGCGCCAGCGGCACGGCGATCTTCGCCGACCTGATCGAGAATTTTCCACCTGACTGGTTCAAGGGCTGGAAGGGCGTCGTCGCCCGGCTTGACGGCATTGTGCAGCCCCATCCGGGGCCCCCGCGCGAATGGCGCGCCAGCTTCCTCGACCGGCGCGCAGCGCGTGCCGCTCTCGACCGCATTCTCGCCTGGCCGATCGAACGGGTGGTGATGGCGCATGGCGACCTGGTCGCTGCGGACGGCGCAGCCTTCGTGCGGCGCGCTTTCGGCTGGTTGCTCGGGCGGAACGCGCCCGCCTAGTGTAAGATGCGAACGACGCTTCAGGAGTGACGTCAATGCAGACCGAGATGCTGATCGGGTCGAAGCTTCAGAAGGGAAAAGGCGAGGCCGAGGCGGTCTTGAATCCGAAGACCGGCAAGGCAATCGCCAAGGTCAAGGAAGCGACACCGGGCCAGGTCGAGACTGCGGTCACGGCGGCGACCAAGGCTTTTCACGCCTGGTCGCGGACGACGCCCGGCCAGCGCGCGGGCCTGATGCTGAAGCTCGCCGATCGGATCGAGGCGGAGGCGGATGACTTCGCGGCGCTTGAGGCGCTGAACTGCGGCAAGCCGCTCAATGCGGTCAAGAACGACGAGATGCCGGCGATCGTCGATTGCCTGCGCTTCTTCGCGGGCGCAGCGCGGGTCATGCCGGGAAGCGCCGCAGCGGAATACCTGCCGGGCTTCACCTCGATGATCCGCCGCGATCCGATCGGCGTCGTTGGCTCGATCACGCCGTGGAACTACCCGCTGATGATGGCGATCTGGAAGATTTCTCCTGCGCTGATGGCCGGCAACACGATGGTGCTGAAGCCGTCGGAGATGACGCCGCTGACGACGCTGAAGCTCGCGGCGCTGATTGCCGATATCTTTCCGGAGGGCGTGTTCAACGTCGTGGTCGGGCGCGGCGCCACCACCGGCAATGCGCTGATCAACCATCCGCGCGTCGCCATGCTGTCGCTCACCGGCTCGATCGCGACCGGCCAGAGAGTGCTTGAAGCAGCGGCGAGGTCGATCAAGCGCACGCATCTTGAGCTTGGCGGCAAGGCGCCGGTCGTCGTCTTCGACGACGCCGACCTCGACGCGGTCGTGTCAGGCCTGAAAGCTTTCTCGTTCTATAATGCCGGGCAGGACTGCACGGCGGCCTCGCGCATCTATGCCGGCAAGGGCATCTACGAGAAGCTCGTCGCCGACCTTTCCTCCGCCGCCGCCTCGATCCGCTACAACAGGAAGGATGACGCGGAGAACGAGATCGGCCCGCTGATTTCGGCAAAGCACCGCGAGCGCGTCTCGGGTTTCGTGGACCGGGCCGCGAAGACAAAGCACGCCGAGGTCGTGACCGGCGGACAAGTCGCCTGCCGGCAAGGGCTTCTTTTACGAGCCGACCGTCGTCGCCGGCGCCATGCAAGGCGACGAGATCGTGCGCAAAGAGGTGTTCGGGCCGGTCGTCTCCGTCACCCGCTTCACCGATGTCGAAGAGGCGGTCGAGTGGGCGAACGATTCCGACTACGGCCTCGCCTCCTCCGTCTGGACCAAGGACGTGGGGCGTGCCATGGCCGTCGCCGCGCGGCTTCAATACGGCTGCACCTGGGTGAACTGCCACTTCATGCTGGCGAACGAGATGCCGCATGGCGGCGTGAAGCATTCCGGCTACGGCAAGGACATGTCGGTCTACGCGCTGGAGGATTACACCGTCGCGCGGCACGTCATGGTGAAGCTCGGATGAGACGCCGCCGCATGAGCCTTCCCCCATAGGGAGAAGGTAGCTGCGAAGCAGCCGAGCCATTGCGGTCGGCCGGCCCTTTGAGGACGGAAACGTGACAAAGAAGACGAGCGCCCGGATCAAGCGGGCAGGTCAAGCCGCCCTGCCTTTGACGGCAACCGCGCCGAGCGACGGCAAGACCAATTTCCGCTTCTTCGACAACCGGCAGAAATACCTGCTCTTCGTGAATACCTGCAGCGAGAAGTGGGTGATCGCGGAGCGGGTCTCACGCGAGCTTCAAAACATCCGTCCGCGCCCGCCGGCGGTGCGGCTCTTCGATGCCGGCGTTGGCGACGGGACGGTGCTCGCCCGCGTGATGCGCGCCATGCACGCGCGGTTTCCAACCATGCCGTTTTATATCACCGGCAAGGAGATCAGCCTCGAAGATATCCGGCTCACTCTCGAACGCATGCCGGACCGCCTGTTCGAGCATCCGGCGACGGTGCTGGTTCTCACCAACCTCTACTACTCGGAGGCGCCGTGGCTTCGACCCAACGCGCCGGCCAAGCGTCTGGTGTGGAAGGACCTGCCGCTCAGCGGCGATTCCGCCCACGCCTTCGAGCAGCAGATCACCGAGCTGCAGCCGTTTCTCTCCAAGGTGTGGACGGCGCATGCCGGCGCGAAGACCGGCAACCCGCTCTACGATCAGCCGGTCGTGCTCGTCATCTACCGCGAGGATCACCGGTTCCTGCTCGATTCGGTGATCCCGCGCAGAGGGCGAAGCCAAGGCCGACTACGACCTCGTCATCGCGTCGCAGCCCTATCGGGCGCGCACACCCGTCGAATTCAAGGTGAAGAATGTCGTCGCGCCGCTCGCCCGCGCCGTCGGGCCAGGCGGCAGGCTGATCGGTATCCACTCGCGCGGCGGCGATCCCGGCCTCGAGATCATCCAGCGCGTCTGGCCGGACGAAATGCCGTTTCGCACAACCGGACGCGACATCGTGAAGACGGTGCGGAAGCTGCTCGGGGCGGAGGCGCGCGATCTCCGCTTCGACAGCCACTCCGCGGAGGATTCGGTCTTCCGCTACGACATGCACACCCTGCCGAACGAGCTTTCGGGCTCGATCGGGACGTCGACATTGCTTGCCGCCTGGAACGCCGCGATCTACGTGGCGCAGATCGAGGACCGGCGCGTCGCCGAGGCGTTCCGCGAGAGCCGCTTCCTGGAGGCCACCGACGCGGTCCTGAAGAAGCACGGCGGCCTCTGGTTCTTCGACGAATCCTACGTGATTTCGAGGAAATCGGTGTCAAAGAGACGATAGATCCCTCAGACCGGGACCTGGTTTCCTCCAGGTGACCGCCACTGGCGGTGGCCGGCGCAAGCGCATACATTCCGCTGATGCTCGACAAGCCCATCGAATCTCGCATCGCGGAGACCGACTTCTCCACGCCGATCCATCCGGAGACGCGGATCGGCCATGTGCACCTGAAGGTCGCCGACCTCGAACGCGCCCTCGCCTTCTATTGCGGCGTGCTCGGTTTCGAGCTGACGCAGCGCTATGGCGATAGCGCCGCCTTCGTCTCGGCCGGCGGCTACCATCACCATATCGGGCTCAACACCTGGGAGAGCAAAGGCGGCACGCCGCCCGCGCCCGGCACGACCGGGCTCTACCACACCGCCATCCTCTATCCGACGCGCGCAGCGCTCGCCGATGCGCTCCGCCGCCTGATCAAGGCCGGCATCCCGCTCGACGGCGCGAGCGACCATGGCGTCAGCGAAGCGCTTTATCTGCGCGACCCCGACCAGAACGGCGTTGAGCTCTACCGCGACCGCCCGCGCGAAGAGTGGCCAATGAACGCCGATGGGTCGCTCGCCATGGTGACCGCGCGGCTCGACCTGGAAAGCCTGCTCAAGGCTTGATGCGCCTTGCGGCGGCGCCGGCGCTTCCCGCCTTGGCGGGACCGATCGGTGCGTGCGGAACTGAGTTAGGCAAAAAGGCGTTTTCGAGCGACCAGCAGAGGGGGCACGATCCATGCCTTTTGTCGTCGCAGGGACGGTGAGCATCGCCGGCAAGCCGATGGCGGATGGCCGCGCGCTTGAGACCGAAGCAATTTATCCCGCCGGCGGCAACGCCTGATTCAGATTTATCCGGTCGTCTCTCGCCATGAGCGTGCAACAGGGCCTCGCCTTCGTCGTCATCATCGCGATGATGGGCCTCTTCGTCTGGGGACGGCTTCGCTACGACGTCGTCGGGATGCTGGCGCTATTCACCTCCGTCGTGGTCGGCATCGTGCCGCCCGAGAAGGCGTTCAAAGGCTTCAGCGATGACATCGTCATCATCGTCGGCTCGGCACTCCTGGTCAGCGCAGCCGTGGCGCGCTCCGGCATCGTGGAGATGCTGCTCCACCGCATCGGGCCGTTTCTCACCTCGCCGCGCAGGGTGATCGTGCTCTTGGTCGGCTCCGTCACGCTGATGGCCGGCTTCGTGAAGAACATCGGCGCGCTCTCGATGCTGATGCCGGTTGCGTTCCAACTCGCGCGGCGCACCAAGACATCGCCCTCCTATTTTCTGATGCCAATGGCATTCGGCTCGCTGCTCGGCGGCACGATGACCATGATCGGGACCTCGCCCAACATCATCGTGTCACGCATGCGCGCGGAACTGGTCGGCGAGCCTTTCCACATGTTCGACTTCACGCCGGTCGGCCTCTCGATCGCCGTGCTTGGAGTGGCGTTCCTGGCGTTCGGCTACAAGCTGCTGCCGGCCGACCGCAAGGGTGCTGCCACGCTCGACGCGGCGTTCAACATCAAGAACTACGCGACCGAGGCCTCGATCCCCGACAATTCGCCGATGGTCGGCAAGACGGTGGCGGAGTTGGAGAAAGACAGCGAAGGCGAGGTGCAGACGATCACCGTGATCCGCAACCGCCGCTATACGCCGTCGCCCAACTTTGTGCTGAATGCCGGCGACCTGCTCATCCTCGAAGGCGAGACAGCGGCACTCGAGCAGGTCGTGGCGCGCGGCAAGCTGAAGCTCTCCGGCGGCGAGGAGAGCGACGCGGAAGCCGAAACGCCGAGTGACGATTTCGGGGTCATGGAGGCGGTCGTCACCGCCGATTCGCAGCTTGTCGGGCGGACGCCCGTCCAGGTGCAGCTCGCCGAGCGCTTTCAGATCGCCGTGCTCGCGGTCAGCCGCAGCGGCGAGCGGCTCACAACGCGGCTCCGCACCATCCGCTTCCGGCCAGGCGACGTGATTGTGCTGCAAGGCAACCTGACGCTGATGCCGGAGGCGCTCGGCGAGTTGCGGGCGCTGCCGCTCGCAGGCCGCAACATCGGGCTCGGCCAGGCGCGCGGCGCCTATCTGCCGATCGCCGTGCTGGCGGCGGCGATGATCCTGGTGGCGCTGCAGATCGTCCCGGTCGCCTTCGGGTTCTTCGGCGCCGCGCTGTTTCTTCTCATCTTCCGCGCAATCAGCCTGCGCGAGGCCTATGAAGCGATCGACTGGCCGCTCCTCGTCCTGATCGGCTCGCTCATTCCGGTCAGCGAGGCGATGCAGACGACCGGCGCCACTGACATCCTGGCCGGCTGGCTCTCCGCCGTTGCCGCGCCGCTTCCCGCCTATGGCGCGCTCACCGTTGTCCTCGTTGCGGGCATGGCGGTCACGCCGTTCCTGAACAATGCTGCCACCGTCCTCGTCATGGCGCCGATTACGGCGCAGTTCGCACACAGCCTCGGCTACAATCCCGACCCGTTCCTGATGGCGGTCGCGCTTGGTGCGGCATGCGATTTCCTGACCCCGATCGGGCACCAGTCGAACATGCTGGTCATGGGACCGGGCGGCTACCGCTTCGGCGACTATTGGCGGCTCGGTCTGCCGCTTTCGATCCTCGTCGTGATCGCCGGCGTGCCGCTGATCGCGATGATCTTTCCGTTCCAACCGCAGTGACGCGCGCCGGCTTCAGCGGTCGGCGCCAAGGGCTTGAGCTACGTCAGCGCGAAGGGGAATTGCCGGCTGCGCGCCGGCATTCGTGCAGGCGAGGCTGCCGGCGGCGACCGCGAGCCTGAGCACCGAGGCAAGCGGCTCGCCCTCGCTCAGGCCCGCCGCGAGGTAGCCGCAGAACGTGTCACCCGCACCGACCGTATCGACGGCCGCGACAGAGAGCGCCGGCACGCGCAGCGTCTTACCACTCTCGACCGCCAGCGCCCCTTCCCTGCCGAGCGTCACGATGACGGTCGCGGCGGTCCGCTCGGCGAGTGCGATTGCCTGGTTCTCGATCGACCCCGCCTCACCGCCGAGCGTTGCGGCAATCAGCGCGCATTCGGTCTCGTTCACGACGAGATGCGTTGCGTGCGAAAGCAGCGGCACCGCCTCGGCGCGAAACGGCGCGAAGTTCAAGACCACCGTCGCGCCGCCCGCCCGCGCCTTCTCCGCCGCGGCTGCCATCGCGCCGAGGGGGACTTCGAGCTGCAGGAGCAGCAGATCCTGCTTCCCGGCGCGAAGACCGGCGGCGTCGGCCCCGCTCACCGTGCCGTTCGCGCCCGGAATGACGGCGATGACGTTCTCGCCTTCCCGATCGACCAGGATCAGCGCGACACCGGTCGGCGCGGCCGCCCTCCTGACGCGCGCCAGGTCGACACCGTCCGCCTCCAGAAGCGACAACGCCGGTTCGGCGAATTCGTCGTTGCCAACGGCGCCGATCATCGCGACCTCCGCGCCGGCGCGTCTTGCCGCAAGCGCCTGATTGGCGCCCTTGCCGCCCGGCGCCGTCGTAAAGGTCGAGCCCGGGACCGTCTCGCCCGGGGGCGGGCAAGCGCTCCACGCCGCCGATCAGGTCAAGGTTGATCGACCCGAAAACCGTGATCACCGCCGCTCCTCCCCGCGCCCGATTTCGTCTATTCTTCCCTCACGATTGCCCCGGCTCAAGGGCGAGGTGGGTCTCTCCCTTGTCACGCGAGCGTCGTCGGAGACCGATAGCATCTATCCCAAGGAAGGCCTCTGATGAAAACTCTGCTCTCAGCCCTCCTCGGCCTCAGTCTCGCCCTTTGCGGCGCGTCCGGCGCCTTCGCCGCCACCGAAATCCAATGGTGGCATGCCATGACCGGCGCCAACAACAAGGTCGTCGACCAGCTCGCCGACGAGTTCAACAGGAGCCAGAGCAGCTACAAGGTCGTGCCGGTGTTCAAGGGGACCTATCCGGAGACGCTGAGCGCCGGCATGGCCGCCTTCCGCGCCGGCCAGCCGCCCGCGATCATCCAGGTCTTCGACGTCGGCACCGGCGTCATGATGGCGACGGACGGCGTCATCGTTCCGGTCGCCGAGGTGCTGGAGAAGGCGGGCTACGATTTCGACAAGAGCCAGTACCTGCCCGGCATCGTCGCCTACTATTCGAAGCCCGACGGGACGATGCTCTCCTTCCCCTACAACAGCTCCTCGCCGATCCTCTATTTCAACAAGGACATCTTCGAGAAAGCCGGCCTCGACGCTAACAACCCGCCGAAGACTTGGCCGCAGGTGTGGGCGGCGGCGCGCCGGATCGTGAGGTCGGGTGCCGCGACATGCGGCTACACCTCGACCTGGCTCACCTGGATCCATCTTGAGAACTTCGCCGCCTGGAACAATCTCCAATACGCGACCGAGCAGAACGGACTCGGCGGCTCCGACATCGCGCTAAAGTTCAACGCGCCGATCTTCGTGAAGCACTTCCGGGACATCGCGGAGCTCGCCCAGGAGGGTGTGTTCAAATATGGCGGACGCACCGCGGAAGCAAACCCGTTCTTCATGTCGGGTGAATGCGGGATCATGACCGAATCGTCCGGCGGTCTCGGCGACATCATGAAGTCCGGCATCAATTTCGGCACCGGCGCGCTTCCCTACGACCCGGCGGCGCCGGGCGCGCCGCAGAACACCATCCCCGGCGGCGCCAGCCTCTGGGTCTTCGCCGGCCATACCGACGTGGAATACAAGGGCGTCGCGGCGTTCTTCAGCTTCCTGTCGCAGACCGACATCCAGGCGCGGCTGCACCAGGTTTCCGGCTATCTGCCGGTCACCATGGCGGCCTATGAGGCGACCAAGGAATCCGGCTTCTACGACGCGAATCCGGGCCGCGAGCAGCCGATCCTGCAGATGACGGGGAAAGCGCCGACGGAAAACTCAAAGGGCGTGCGCGCCGTCAATCTCCCTGAGCTCCGTGACATCCAGAATGAGGAGTTCGAATCGATGCTGGCGGGGCTCGAAAGCGCCCAGCAGGCCCTCGACAACGCCGTGAAGCGTGGCGACGCGGCGCTCCAACAGGCGCTCGGACGATAGAGTCGTGATCATCGCCGCTCCTATCCGCTTCCGATTTCGTCTATTCTCCGCTCAACATCGCCCGCCAAGGGTGAGGTGGACCTCCCACGTCACCGGATCGTCATCGGAGGCCGATAGCAATTTCCAATCTATTCCTGAGGGAGGCCTTCCATGAAATACCCATTCTCAGCCCTCTTCGGCCTTGCGCTTGCCGCCGGAGCCGCATCCACGTCGTTCGCCGCCACCGAGATCAGCTGGTGGCACGCCATGGGTGGCGAACTCGGCAAGAAGCTCGACGAGATCGTCGCCGGCTACAATTCCAGCCAGAGCGAGTATCATGTCACCGCGTCCTACAAGGGTTCCTATCCGGAGACGATGACGGCGGCGATCGCGGCGTTCCGCGCCAAGCAGCAGCCCGACGTCGTGCAAGTCTTCGAGGTCGGCACCGGCACCATGATGGCGGCCAAGGGTGCCGTCTATCCCGTCTACCAGCTCATGAAGGACACCGGCACTGAGTTCGATCCCGACGCGTTCCTGCCGGCCGTGGTGGGCTACTACACGGACACCGACGGCAACATGTTGTCGATGCCTTTCAACTCGTCCACGCCGATCCTCTACTACAACAAGGACGTGTTCAAGAAAGCCGGGCTCGATCCCGAGATGCCGCCAAAGACCTGGGAGGACCTCGAGGCCTTCTCCAAGACGATCATGGATTCCGGTGCCGCCAAGTGCGGCTTTACCAGCGGCTGGATTTCCTGGGTGCAGCTTGAGAACTTCTCGGCCTGGCACAACCAGCCGATCGGCACCAACGAGAATGGGTTCGGCAGCATCAGCTCCGAGCTCACCTTCAACGGCCCGGTCCAGGTGCGCCACTGGGCCAATCTCAAGAAGTGGCAGGATTCAGGCGTCTTCGAGTATGGCGGCCCCGTCGGCGGTAACGATGCACCGCCGAAATTCTATAGCCAAGAATGCGCCATGTACATGAACTCCTCGGCTTCGCGTGCCGGCGTCGTCGCCAATTCCAAGGACTTCGAAGTAGGCTACGGCATGCTGCCCTACTATGCCGACATAGAGGGCGCTCCGCAAAACACCATCATCGGCGGAGCCACGCTGTGGGTGCTGCAGGGTCATACGCCCGAGGAATACAAGGGCGTGGCTGACTTCTTCCGATATCTGAGTTCGGCCGAGGTGCAGGCCGACTGGCACCAGTTCTCGGGCTATCTGCCGATCACCAAGGCGGCCTACGAACTCGGCATCCAGCAGGGCTACTACGCCAAGAATCCCGGCACCGACGCAGGCATCAAGGAAATCAATCTGAACCCGCCGACCCCTAATTCAAAGGGCCTGCGTTTCGGCAATTACGTCCAAATTCGTGACGTGATCGACGAGGAGTTCCAGAACCTGCTCTCGGGCAAGAAGACCGCGCAAGAGGCACTGGACGCCGTTGTCGAACGCGGCAACAAGCTGATCGCCGACTTCGCCGCGACGAACGGCTGAGGCTGAGCGAAATCGGGACCCGCGCGGGGGATTGCTCCCGCGCGGGTTCTGACGTTTCTTAGGGACCCATCCGCTCCCGCCCCGGCCACAGTCGGCATCCGGCATCCGGACATGCAGACCAAGCGCACGATCTTCCGCAACCGGCTCTTGCCCTACGCGCTGCTCCTGCCGCAGCTTGCGGTGACGGCGATCTTCTTCCTCTGGCCGGCCGCCCAGGCCTTCATCCAATCGTTCCATCGCGAGGACGCCTTCGGGCTGAAGACGACCTTCGTCGGCTTCAAGAATTACACCGCCCTTTTCGCCGACCCCGACTACATCAATTCGCTCAAGGTCACGGTGGTGTTCTCTATCGGCGTCCTCGTGCTGTCGATCGGGCTCGGACTGCTTTTCGCTGTTGCCGCGGAGCGGGTGATCAAGGGCGCGCGGCTCTACACGACGCTCCTGGTCTGGCCCTATGCGGTGGCGCCGGCGATTGCCGGCGTGATGTGGTGGTTCCTGTTCAACCCGACGATCGGCGTGCTGCCGTATCTCCTGCATTTCGCCGGCTACGACTGGAACCACTCGCTTAAGCCGGTCGACGCCATGATCCTGGTCGTCATCGCGGCCAGCTGGAACCAGATTTCCTACAACTTCCTGTTCTTCCTCGCCGGGTTGCAGTCGATCCCGCATTCGCTGGTCGAAGCTGCGGCGATCGACGGCGCCGGTCCGGTCAAGCGCTTCTTCACGATCGTGCTGCCGCTATTGTCGCCAACGACGTTCTTTCTTGTAGTGGTGAACCTCGTCTACGCAATGTTCAACACTTTTCCGGTGATCCACGCGACCACCGGAGGCAACCCGGCGCGCGCGACCAATATTCTCGTCTTCAAGGTCTATAACGACGGCTTCATTGGGCTGAACCTCGGTTCGTCGTCGGCCCAGTCCGTCATCCTCATGATCATCGTCATCGCGCTCACCGTGATCCAGTTCCAGTGGATCGAGCGCCGCGTGGCCTATTAGGACGGCGCGGCCATGGTCGAGAACCGCCCGTTCCTCGCCTTCCTCTGCCATCTTACGCTGATTATCGGCGTGATGGTCATCGCTTTCCCCGTCTATATCGCGATCATCGCCTCGACCCGCGGCCCCGACGACTTCATGTCCGGAGTCGTGCCACTGCTGCCCGGCCCACGGGCCCTCGACAATTACTGGGAGATGATCTCGACCGGCATCTCCAGCTCGGGCGTCCCGCCGATCGGCATGATGATGGTGAACTCGCTCATCATGGCGCTGTCGATCGCCATCGGCAAAATCGCGATCTCGATCATCTCGGCCTACGCCATCGTCTATTTCCGCTTCCCCTTCCGGGCGGCGGCTTTCTGGGCGATCTTCATCACGCTGATGCTGCCGGTGGAGGTACGCATCGTGCCGACCTTCAAGGTCGTCGCCGACCTCGGCATGCTCAACAGCTATGCCGGTCTGTCGATTCCGCTGATCGCCTCGGCCACCGCCACGTTCCTGTTCCGCCAGGTGTTCCTGACGGTGCCCGACGAACTGATGGAAGCGGCGCGGGTCGATGGCGCGGGACCGCTGAAATTCTTCTGGGACATGCTCTTGCCGCTCAGCCGCACCAACATAGCAGCGCTGTTCGTCATTCTCTTCATCTACGGCTGGAATCAGTATCTGTGGCCGCTGATGGTGGTGACCGACCCGCGCTACTATACCATCGTCATGGACATCAAGCGCATGGCCGACGTCACCGACGCCATCCCGCAATGGAACACGGTGATGGCGACCGCGGTGATGGCGCTGCTGCCGCCGGTGCTGGTCGTGATCGGCATGCAGAGGCTCTTCGTCAAAGGTCTGATGGAGACGGAGAAATAGCATGGCGTCGATCGAGCTCTCCAACGTCCGGAAGATCTATCCCGGCGGCCTCGAGGCGGTGAAGGGCGTCAGCCTGTCGATCGCCGACGGAGAATTGCTGGTTCTGGTCGGGCCGTCGGGCTGCGGCAAGTCCACGCTTCTGCGCATGATCGCCGGGCTCGAAACCATCACCAAGGGCACGATCCGCATCGGCGAGCGGGTGGTCAACGATATCGAGCCGGCCGAGCGCGACATCGCAATGGTGTTCCAGAACTACGCGCTCTACCCGCACATGACGGTGCGCCAGAACCTCGCCTATGGCCTCAAGAACCGCGGCACGCCCAAGCCCGAGATCGAACGCCGAGTCGCCGCGGCCGCAGGTATCCTTGAAATTGCCCAGCTCCTCGATCGAAAGCCGCGACAGCTGTCCGGGGGCCAGCGCCAGCGCGTGGCCATGGGCCGGGCGATCGTGCGCGAGCCAAAAGCGTTCCTCTTCGACGAGCCGCTCAGCAATCTTGACGCCAAGCTGCGCGGGCAGATGCGCGTCGAGATCCGCCACCTGCAGCGGCGCCTGAAGACCACCAGCGTCTATGTTACCCACGACCAGCTCGAGGCCATGACCCTTGCCGACCGACTGGTGGTGATGAATGCCGGGCAAATCGAGCAGGTGGGCACTCCGGAAGAGTTGTTCGAGCGGCCGCAGACGCTCTTTGTCGCCGGCTTCATCGGCTCGCCGCCCATGAATTTCATGACGCGCCGGACGCTAAACCCCGACCACACGACGCTCAACGGGAGTCTGCCGGCCGGCACGGAGACCATCGGCATCCGCCCGGAGCACGTGACACTGACGCCGGAAGCCCCTGCGCTGAGACTCGCCATGGCAGTGGCTCTGATCGAGCCGATCGGGTCTGAGAGCGTTATTCATCTGCATGGCGGCGACAATCACTTGATCGCCGCCGTGCGCGGACGTCCTTCGGTGGCCGAGGGAGAACAGGTCACCGCGCATCTGCAGCTGGCGGAGCTGCACGCCTTCGACGCCGCGGGCCGACAACTCAAACCTGTTGCCTGACGGCCACGACCGCGCAGCGATGCAGGCGTGGCCGCCCCGACTACGTCCGTAACGACCTGGAAACCAACTCGGAAAACCATGTTTCGGATTAGCCGGAAAGCATGGTTAGTCGCCCCCGTCTTGCCGCATTCACGGCCCGATGACGCCACGTCGCTACGCTTTAGGTTGAGGCGATACGGGGGACGACCCGCTGCCTCTTTCAATCTCCGGCCGGAACGATGCGAGGATCGTGGCCGTTGGACATGAAAGGCCCGCGGGAATGATAAACGACAGGAGAAATCATGCGCTTCGCCCCCCAGCGCAGCATCGCGTTCGCTTTCGCCATTGCTGTTGCACTTGCTTCCGGTCCAAGCCACGCCGGTGAATGGGACTATCTCAGCCGCTTCGCGGGCTCGTTTTCCGGCGGCGGACTCGTTCAGCGGAACGCTGACGAGCGCCCGAACCAGGTCACCTGCCAGTTGACCGGCCAGCCTTCGCCAACCGGCGTCACGATGAGCGGACGCTGCGGCGCCTTCATCTTCTCCAAGCCGATCCGCGCAGACATCAACTACAATCCGGCGACCGGCCGCTATAGCGGCGTCTATATCGGGTCCTCGATCGGCGCGGCGACGCTGTCCGGCGCACGGCACGGCGATGCTGTGATCCTCACCATCACCTGGCCGCAACCGGTGAACGGCGACACCAAGGCCACGATGACCATCCGCAATGCCGGAAACGGCCGCCTGGCTATCACCGTCACCGACGCGCTCTCGCCCGGTGGGCCGCAGTCGAACGTCACGCAGCTTGCGCTGAACCAGAGCTGACGGCGCCGGGACAGCTCCGCCCTTGTTAGAGGCCCGCCGCGCGGCGGGCCTTTTTCATGCCGTCATAGCCTTCGACGGACGGATGGCGGTTTCGCCTGAGCCGAGCACCGTCTGGTCGAAATCGACGAGCGAGCCGGTCATCATGCCGGACTTGTCGCTGGCGAGAAACGCGACCGCCTGCGCCACTTCCGCCGGCTTCAGGAGGCGCCCGAAGGGCGCATCCGCTTCCGCCCTCGCGAGCCAGGTGTCGCCACCGTCATGGAAGAGCCGCTGGATGCGGTCCTCGCCCGGCGTATCCATCCAGCCGATATTGAGCCCGTTCACGCGGATCTTGTTGCGAAGCAGCGAGAAGGCGGCATTCTTGGTCAGGACGGAAAGCGCCGCCTTCGAGCTTGAATAGGCGATGATGTAGGGCTGGCCGCAATGGGACGCCATCGACAGGATGTTCACCATCGTTCCGGCGATCTTCTTCCGAATCATCGCCTTGGCGGCGTCCTGCATCAGGAAGAAGGGCGCGCGGACATTCACCGCGAATATCTTGTCGAAGAACGCCGGCTTGGTGTCGATCAACGTGCCGCGGTCGGTGAAGGCCGCCGCGTTGACCAAGACGTCGAGACGGCCGAAGGCCTTCAAGGCGGCCGGGACGATCGTGCGCACGGCCGCGACGTCGGCGAGGTTCGCCGCGACGAAGACGGCCTTGCAGCCGCTCTTGGCAATGTCCTCGGCGACTGCCTTGCCGCGCTTTCTGTCGCGGCCGACGATCACGAGGCCGGCCGCCCCGCGCTCCGCCAATAGCCGCGCTATTGCCTCTCCCAGCCCTTGCGTGCCGCCGGTGACGATGGCGACTTTCCCCGAGAACTGCGTGTTCATGCTTCCTCACCAGCCGGCAGCCGGCACTGCAATCGACCGGCGCAACGGCTCGGCCGATTGATCAGCGCGCGAAAATCTTCCCCGATGCGGATCGCTCCGCGCCGTCCGTGCAGCGACTTCTCGGACGGACGGCGCGGGAGCTGACGCTATGCCGGCGCGGAACCGAAGCGGTTCGAGCCCGCTGTGCCGCGCGTGCAATAGAAGACGAGCGCCACGATCAGGATGACGATGTCGATGATTTCAGCTATTGCCATCGCGACGCCGAACCCGGCCGCCGCGCCGGCGCCGCCCTGACCCGACATCATGGCGAACATGGAACCGCCCGCCGCGAGGAGGGCGATCATCGTGACGACGAACGGCGCGAGCGCGAACACGAGCACCCACCAGCCGGTGCGGTCGATGTCGTGCAGCCGGCGGACCGAGACGGCGAGCGACGGCAAGAGGTGGACGAGCGCCACGATGGTCGTCAGGATGCCGACACGCCCTGCTCTTCCGAACACGAAGGCGTCGATGATCCCCGCGATGATGTAGATGATGAAATAGAAAAGGACATAGAGCCAGAATTCGGAGCGCGACGACCTTCCGCTGAAGTCGACGTAGCGCCGCATGGCGGTCACATACGCGTTCATGTGTTCCTCCCCAGCGGGCCGCAGTCATTGCGGCCCAGGGCGCGACTCTCCCCGGCCGCACAGGGTACGGTCAAGCCGGGTCGAGCCAATTCTTGCCGAGCGTGCCCGCAAGGTCTCAGCCAGCGAAGCGAGGCGGACAGCGCCGATTCTGTTCATACCGGCAATCTTTGCGGCTCGGCACGGGGCGCTTTCCCTGGCCCCGATTGATGCGAGGTCGGAGCGACGCCGGGCCGATTTGCCGGCGAAACCGACCCGCCATGAACCGCCGTGCGGCGGACGCTATTCGTCCCTGTGCCGTTCCCGGGCCGCCTTTTCCGGCGCCAGCAGCTCGTCGAGCTGCTCCGAATCGGTGTCGGTATCCACCATCATCCACAGCGGCAGGTGGTCCGAGAGCTGGTAGGTGAAGTCCTGGTCGAAGGCGGTCTTCGCCTCCGGATAGAGATCGCCCCATCCGTCCTGGATGAAGTCGAGAACGCCCCCCTTGTCGGTGATCGAGGTGGTGTAGACGGGATTGTAGAGGATCTGGTCGTAGCGCTTGTTGCGGCCCAGATTCGAGCCGGTGATCCCGGCGAGCCCCTTGGGCATGGTGAGGCCGCGCTTGGTGACGGCTTTGTAAAGCGGCGAATTGAGTGACGGGATGTTGAAGTCGCCCATGACGATCACGTCGCTGTCGAGACTGCGCGGCCCGACCGTGCGGGCCACCACGTAGTTGGCGAGCATCTCAAGCTCCTTCCCGCGGTCGGCCTCCGCCTTGCCCCAGCGCACATGCGTGGTGAGCATGATGAAATCGAAATTGCCGGACGCGAAGGAGGCCATGAAGGGCTTGCGCCACCACGAGCTCTGCGGAAGGTAGTCGACGCCCTTCTTCTTGCGCGGCTCGTTGGCGTTGCCGGCAAGCCCCGTGAACTGGCAGGCGCGGGTGTCGAAGACGTAGCCGACGCGCTCGCGGTTGCCGCCGGAATCCTCGATGTAGTCGGAATAGACGATGTCCCAGTAAGGACCGAGATAGTTCAGCACCTTCGACATCTCGGTGACGTCGTCGCGAAGCTCAACAACCCCGATCAGGTCGAACATCCCCAAAATCTCGGCGATGTAGTGAAGCGATTTGTCGGTCCGCGGCCGCCCGGGATTGCCGAATTCACGGATATTCCAGGTGGCGACCAGCAAGGTCTCGTCGAGCGAGGACGACGGCAATTTGTGCTTGGCGATGCGCTTTTGCAGCTCCTTCAGCCCTTCTGCCGTTGCGGGATCGAGTTGTCCGTGATGCATGGTTCTGCCTCGCTCGAGGGGCCGTTCGTCTTTGCCACTTTAGATAAAGATCAATTTCGTGCAATGCGTGTATCACGGTGCACCCCGCGTGCCCGTCGCCTTATCCGGGCGCGGCTTTCCTCCGGCCCCGATTCATGCGAGGTCGGGGCGACGCCGGCCGATTTTGCCGGTGAAACAGACGCACCATGAACCGCATCGATGCCCCCGAGACCGCGCCGCTCCTGGACACCGGCGTTGCGCACGGCCTGACCGCCTTTAGCGACGCTGCGGCAGCGGTCGCCCGCATCACGGAGATCTACGACGGGAGCGTCGCGGCCATCCGCGAGGCCTTCTCGGCCGCAGCGCGCGGGGGAAAAATGCGGCGCCCCGACGCCAATTACCCCTATGTTGCGGTGCCGATCGGCCACTCCGACCTGCATGTCGACGCGCGCCTTTCCTGGGGCGTGCTGCTTGAGCCCGGCATCTACGGCACGACGCTGACCCGCCCTGATCTCTTCGGCCGCTATTACGAGGAGCAGATCGCCTATCTCCTGAAGCACCACGAAGTGCCGGTGCAGGTCGGGGTATCGAACCGCCCGATCCCGCTACCCTTCGTCATCGAGGAGAGCGTGACCGACATCTCGGAGGCTGATCTCAGGGCGCTGCAGGCGCATTTCACCCTCCCCGATCTTTCCGCCACGGACAATTCGATCGCCAACGGCACATTTATCGCGGCACCCGGCGCGCCGCGCCCGCTGGCGCTTTTCACCGCCGAGCGGGTCGACTATTCGCTCGCCCGTCTGCAGCACTACTCCGGCACGTCGCCGGAGCATTTTCAGAACTTCGTGCTCCTCACCAACTACCAGCGCTATGTCGACGAGTTCATCGCCTTCGGCCGCGATCAGGTTGGCAAGAACGGCTATACGAATTTCGTCGCGCCCGGCAATCTGGTCTTTCCGGCGACGCCGCGCGCCTCCGGCGGGCCGGAGCCGAAGTCGCCGCGCTATCTGCCGCAGATGCCAGCCTATCACCTGACGCGCGAGAACAGCGACGGCATCACGCTCGTCAATATCGGCGTCGGTCCGTCGAATGCCAAGACGATCACCGACCATATCGCGGTTCTCAGGCCCGATTGCTGGCTGATGCTCGGCCATTGCGCGGGCCTGAGGCGCAGCCAGCTTCTCGGCGACTATGTTCTGGCCCACGGCTATCTCCGCGACGACCACGTGCTCGACCAGGATCTGCCGGGCTGGGTGCCGGTGCCGCCCATCGCGGAGGTGCAGGTGGCGCTGCAGGAAGCGACCGCCATGGTGACGGGGCTGCGCGGCCAGGACCTGAAGACCAGGCTTCGCACCGGCACCGTCGCCACCACCGACAACCGCAACTGGGAGCTCCGCTTCGACGAGCTCTTCGGGCGGCTCAATCTCGGGCGCGCCATTGCCGTCGATATGGAATCGGCGACGGTCGCCGCGAACGGCCTGCGCTTCCGCGTGCCCTACGGGACGCTGCTTTGCGTCTCCGACAAGCCGCTGCATGGCGAGTTGAAGCTTTCCGGCATGGCCAACGCCTTCTATCGCGAGCGCGTCAGCCAGCATCTCCGCGTCGGCCTGGAGACGATGCGGCTCCTGCGTGAGCAAGGAGTCGATCGCCTCCACTCCAGAAAGCTCCGGGGCTTCGATGAGCCGGCGTTCAGGTAGGTGAAACCCTCTCCCAAAGGGAGAAGAGACCCGCTCAACCGCTCGTGTCTTCCGCCTCGCCGTCGATCCAGCTGCGCTTGACCTTCCACGCATCGTCGAAGAGCACCATCGACGCCCGGTAGCCGGGAGCGATGCGGCCATACTCCCCATCGAGGCTGAGGAATGTCGCCGGCACGCGCGACGCCATCTGAAGCACCGCCGGAAGATGCGCGCCGACCCGCCACACCATGTTGCGGAAGGCGAGCGCCATGTCGAGGTCGGAGCCGGCGAACGTGCCGTCCTCCGTAGTGAGGCGGCCGCCGCTCTTGAGGATGGTTCGGCCCTGCAGCTCGAATCGCACCGCGTCTGTTCCGACGGTCGGCATCGCGTCGGTGATGAGCATCACCTTTTCCACCCCCTTCGCCGCCAGCACGAGACGGAGCGCCGGCTCCGACACGTGGTGCAGGTCGGCGATCACGCTCGCCCAGGTCTCGTCGTCGTCGAGCGCCGCGCCGACCGGGCCCGGCTCGCGGCCCATTAGCGGCGGCATGGCATTGAAGAGATGCGTGTAGCCGGAGAGGCCCTGCCGCCGCGCATCCTGCATTGTCTGGTAACTTGCCTGCGTGTGACCGGCCGAGACGATGACGCCCGCGTCGACCAGACGGGCGATCGCTTCCATCGGAACCATCTCCGGCGCAAGCGTGACCAGCGTCCGCCCGCGGTCGAGCGCCGTGATCAGGCGGATATCCTCCTCCTCGATCTGCCGTATGTATTTCTCGCTGTGCACGCCCTTCCGCTCAGGGTTGAAGAACGGGCCCTCGATGTGGATGCCGAGCAGGCCGGGAATGCCCTGCTCGAGCCCGGCGCGCACGGCGTCGATCGCTTCCGCCATCTTTGCTCGCGTATCGCTGATGAAGGTCGGAAGAAACCCGGTCGTGCCGAAGCGCCGATGCGCGGCGCCGATCGCGCGGATGCCCTCGACGCTCCGCGCATCGTTGAATAGTACGCCGCCTCCGCCGTTTACCTGCACATCGATGAAGCCCGGCACCAGCACGCCCGCCGCTTCGTGGATCTCGACATTGTCGGGGAGATCGCCGGCCGGCACGACACGCGCGATGCGTTTCTCCTCGACCAGAACGGCATGGCCGTCGAGCATCTCCTCGCCGCTGAATATGCGGGCACCGACGATTGCGAAGAGCATTCAGCAGGCCTCGCGGGTCTCAGGCATGTGCCGCCGCCTTTTCCGCGGCCGCGTAAGCGCGCCGCGCCATCAGGATAGCGCCATCAAGCGCGTCGCCCTTCGGCTTTGAAAGCCTCCCGCGGATTTCCGGCGGCAGCCATTTTTCGAGCGGCTCGGCAATTCCGCCGATCAGAGCAACCGACGGCGCGCCGAGATCGATGAGCCGCGTGATCATCTTGACGGCATCGGCCACAGCGTCCGTGACGATGGCGAGCGCGAGCGCATCCCCCTTGTCGGCACTGTCGAAGACGAGCGGAGCGAACGCGCCGTATTCCGCGGGACGCGCGGCGCTCGTGAATTCCACGATCCGCCCGCCCGCGCTTCCCAAGCGGGCGAGCACGCCTTTGGCAAGCGGCGTCATCGGAGCCCGTCCGTCGAGCGCCCAGAGCGAGCGGCGGATCGCTTCGCGCCCGATCCAATAGGCGCTCGCCTCATCGGAGACCTCGTTGCCGTAGCCGCCGACATCGAAGCTCTTTCCACCGACGACCGCGAGCCCGCAGGAGCCCGTGCCGAGGATCAGGATCGCGCCGTCGTTGCCGCCCTGCGCGCCGAGCCAAGCGGCGTAGGCATCGGTCTCGATCGCGATCGAAGCGAAGGGATTAGGCTCAGCTCGGAGTTTGTCGCTGGCGCTCTTCATGAAGGCGCCGGCGAGACCGAGGCCCGCGTAGGTGCGCTCCAGCTCCGCCTCGGCGAGGCCTCCGGCCGCAGCGGCCGCTCGGCTCGCAGTCAGGATCGAGCCCATCACCAGGCCCGCCCCGAGCCGCACATTCGCCGGCCCGCCGGTTCCTTCGCCAAGAATCTTGCCGGACGCATCCTCGAGGCGCGCACGACAATTCGTCCCGCCGCCATCTATCCCGATGAAGAGAGGCTCTGGCATAAGATGGAAAGTCTTAACAGTTGCGGTGATGGACGGCCAATGGGCGAAACGAAGAGCACGGGTCTCGGTTGGGACTTCCCCTATGCGTCGCGGCGCATGCCGGTGCTTGCCAGGAATTGTCTGGCGACCGCGCAGCCGCTTGCCGCGCAGGCGGGGCTTTCGATGCTTCAGAAAGGCGGCAACGCGGTCGATGCAGCGGTCGCGACGGCGATTGCTTTGACGGTGGTCGAGCCGGTCAATAACGGCCTCGGCAGCGATGCCTTCGCCATCGTCTGGGACGGGAACGAGCTCATCGGCCTGAACGCTTCCGGGCGCTCACCCGCCGGGTGGGAGCCGGGGCGCTTCACGGCCCCCGCCATGCCGCACGAGGGCTGGAACTCGGCGACGATACCGGGCGCGGTTTCCGCCTGGGCCGCGCTCTCCAAGCGCTTCGGGCGCCTCCCCTTCGCCGACCTCTTTGAGCCGGCGATCCGCTATGCGACGGATGGCTTCCTGGTCTCCCCCGGCGTGTCGCAGATCTGGGCGAGACAGGTGGCACGGCTCCAGGCGCAGCCGGGCTTTGCCACGATGTTCCTGCCGCACGGACGCGCACCGACGGCGGGCGAATTTTTTCGCCCCGCCGACCAGGCGACGACCTTGACCAGAAATTGCCGAGACAGGCGGGGAGGACTTCTATCGCGGAGCGCTCGCGGCGACGATCGCGCGCGCCGCGGCCGAAGGTGGCGGCTTCATCACCGAGGACGACCTCACGGCGCACAGCGCCGACTTCGTCGAGCCGATCGCCGTCTCCTTCCGCGGCCACATGATCCACGAGCTGCCGCCAAACGGACAGGGCATCGCGGCACTCGTCGCGCTCGGGATTCTGGAGCGCATGGAGGTCGACGGTCTGCATCCCGACAGCCCCGAGATGCTGCACCTTCAGATCGAGGCGCTGAAGCTCGGCGTTGCCGACGTACGCGACAACGTCGCTGACCCGGATGCCATGCGCGTGGCGATGGCGGACCTGCTCGATCCTCTCAGGCTTGACGAGCTGGCGCGGACGATTGCGCGCGACCGCGTCGCCGTGCCGGCACCGGGCTCGATGAATCGCGGCGCAACCGTCTACCTGGCGGCCGGGGACGCATCCGGGATGATGGTCTCGTTCATCCAGTCGAACTACCACGGCTTCGGTTCCGGCGTGGTCATCCCGGGCACGGGCATCGCGCTCAACAACCGCGGCTCCTGCTTCGTCACGACGCCCGGTCACCCAAATCGCGTCGGCCCGAGGAAGCGGCCGCTCAACACCATCATCCCCGGCTTCATCAGCAAGGACGGCGCGCCGATTGCCGCCTTCGGCGTGATGGGCGGGACAATGCAGCCGCAGGGCCACACGCAGATGGCATGCCGCATGCTTGTCTCCGGACAGAACCCGCAGGCGGCGATCGACGCACCGCGCTGGCGGGTCGAAGGCGACGATGTGTGGGTCGAGGCTTCAATGCCGGCAGAGACGCAAAGCGGCCTTGCCGCGCGCGGCCACAGACTGGGCACGCAGTCCTTCCTCGACTTCGGCGCGGCGCAGATCGTGCGTCGCGTCGATCACGGCTATGTCGCCGCCTCGGAAGGCCGCCGCGATGGCGCGGCCGTGGGCTTCTGAGCCGTCCCAAGCCACCTCCCAGCGGCAAATCTATCCTATTAAAAGTTGTATTTCAGGTTCTGCTAACCAAATTGTAGATTGCATTCGTCTTTGCCGCGATGCAGCGTGGCGTGGCCTCGGACACTTTGACAGATACAACCTGGGAGGTGAGCAAAGCGGCGAAAAATCGAAGCGCTGTCAACCAATAGCGGGCACCGGCATTAACCAAGTTGGCGAAATCTTGGTGACCAAGGATGGTAAATGATTCCTTACTGCAAGGACGGCCATGGCAGAGGCAGCCTTAGGCCTGCACTAGCGGCGGAGTGCGTGTAATGGCGAGTTTTGCGCTTGCGGTTCCCCATGCGGATTCGATCCGCCCCCTCTTCGGCAGCTTTCGGAACACGTTCGTCGGGCGGCAGCCGGCATCGGGCCACGCGGCACCGGCGTTTGACAATCTGAGCATTGCGATCGAGCAGCGGAACAGCGCGTTCTGGTGCTTATGCGGCCGCAGGAACGGCCGAGCTTCACGCCCGGTCTGCTGAGCGACCTCGCAGATATGCAGCGCTCCCTGAGCGCCATGTTCGCGGGCGGCGAGCGGCCGGTCCGCTACTACGTCCTCGGCTCGGAGCTTCCCGGCATCTTCAATCTCGGCGGCGACCTGACGGTGCTTGCCGACAAGATCCGCGCACATGACGGCGAGGCGCTCAGACGCTATGCCCTCGCCTGCATCGACGTGCTCTACAACAACGCCGTCAGCTTCAACCTTCCCGTCGTGACGATCGCGATGGTGCAGGGAGACGCGCTCGGCGGCGGCTTCGAAGCGGCGCTTTCCTGCGACGTCATCATCGCGGAGAAAGGCGCGCGCTTCGGCTTGCCGGAGGTGCTCTTCAATCTCTTCCCGGGCATGGGTGCTTACAGCTTCCTGTCGCGCCGGCTCGACGGAGCGCGCGCGGAGAAGATGATCCTCTCCGGCAAAATCTACTCGGCCGAGGAGCTCCACGAGATGGGCCTGGTCCAGGTTCTTGCGGAGCCCGGACGCGGCGAGGAGGCGGTGCGCGACTTCATCGAGCGGAACGCACGCCGCCACAATTCGCAAAGCGCCGTGTTCCGCGCCGGCCGGCGTGTGTCGCCCCTCTCCTACGACGAGCTCCGCGACGTGACGGATATCTGGGTCGAGGCGGCGCTCAACCTCGGCGAAAGCGACCTCCGAAAGATGGCGCGGCTCACTTCGGCGCAGAACCGCCGCTGGCAAGTCCGGCAGCCGCCGCAGCGGCCGAATGACCGAGGCGCCGGCGCCGGCTGTCGCGCGCCGGCGCGCACCGTCCGACATTGGAGAGCTCCACTCCGCACGCGCTCGAATTCCGCGGCGATCTCCGCCGCCTTCTGCGCCCCCTCCACGGTAAAGGCCGTGGGCTCCGATCCCGCGCAGCCCAAGGCACAGCTCATAAAGCGGCAATGCGCCGATATTGGCGGCGCCGCTTCTCAGCGCATGCAGTCGGTCGCGGAACATCTCGCAGTCGTCGTCGATCGACGCTGGCCTTGATCTCGTCGAGAATGCGCTCTCCCTCGACGACGAACTCGCGCGCAAGGTCGGCAACGAACTCGGCGCCGCCAAGCCGGTCAGCCGCTCGATCGCAGCGGGATCAAGCGCGCGCGTCTCCGCCTTGAAGCGCGGATGGTCGGCGATTTCGGCGATGACGGGATCGGCCGGACGGGCCGTCTCGAGCGGCGTTCCGGCATCCTTCGCGACCAGCCTGTCGATGACGCGGAAGAGCTCCGTCGCCTCAATCGGCTTGGTCAGACATCCATCCATCCCGGCCGCTTCGCAGCGCGCGCTCGCTTCGGGCGTGGCGTCGGCGGTCAGCGCGACAATCGGCACGCGATCTCTTCCAAGCGCCGCGAAACGGTAGAGCTTGGTCGCCTCGAGGCCGTTCAGCACCGGCATGTTCAGGTCCATGAAGACGATGTCGAAGCTCGCCGGCGAGCATGGCGTCGACGGCTTCCTCGCCGTTCATCGACGGTGCGCGGACGGTGTCCGCCGCGCTCCAGGATCTTGGAGAGCACCTTCAGGTTGGTGCGGTTGTCGTCGGCGATCAAGACGGAGAGCGAGCGGCCGTTCCGCTTGGCCGCCTCGCCGACCGTCTCCGCACGCGCGAGATGCCCGAGCGCCATGTTCGCGACGGCCGCGATCTCGGAGCGGTCGATCGGCCGGGAGAGCGTCGAGAGGTAGTCGGTGCGGCGCTCGCTGCGAGCGGCTCCGCCCCCTCCCCGGCGCGGATCAGGGCAATGGAGAGCGTTGGGCCGGACTCTGCCGCAAGATTGCGCGTGACGGAATCCTCAACGACAGGCTCGTCCACCAGGAGCAGCGTTCGCGCGGTTTCGCCGGTGTCGGCGATCTCGCGCCGCGCGTCGGCCGCCGTCGCGGCGAAGGAGGTGGCGACGCCGATGACCGACAACGCCCGTTCGAGCCCGATCGAGCACTCGCGGTCCCCGGTCAGCACCACGGCGCGGAGCCCGTTCACACGCTGATCGGCATGCGCTGGCGGGCGCAGCACAAATCCGAGCTCGACCCAGAAGGTGCTTCCCTTGCCGACCTACGCTTTCGACGCCGATCGCGCCGCCGAGCGATTCGGCCAGTCGCTTGCAGAGCGCCAGGCCAAGGCCGGTTCCGCCGTAGCGATTGACGATCGACTCGTCGGCCTGCGTAAAACTCTCGAAGATCTTCGCGTGCGCCTCCGGAGCGATGCCGATGCCGGTATCGCTCACCTCAAAGCGGATGCGGCACTCGCCCTCGCCCGGTGGGACCGGGACGGCGCTGATCGTGACGGAGCCGGATTCGGTAAATTTCACCGCATTGCCGGCGAGATTGATCAGCATCTCCTGCAAGTGACGGCGGTCGCCGTTCAGAAGGTGCGGCGTGTCGGGCGCGATGAAGAGACCGAGCCTCAGGCCCTTGGCGCGCGCCTGCGCCTCGACCATGCCTTCGCCACCGCCATCATCGGGTGGAGGTCGAAATCCTCGAGCTGGAAGCGCATGCGACCGGCCTCGATGCGCGAGAAATCAAGGATGCCCTCGATCAGCGAGAGCAGCGAGCGCGCCGAGCCGGAGATCGTGCCGAGCATGTCGCTCTGTTCCGCGTCGAGCTTGGAATCCCTCATGAGATCGCTCATGCCGATCACGGCATTGAGCGGCGTCCGCAGCTCGTGGCTGACGCTGGCGAGGAACAGGCTTTTGGTGCGGCTGGCCTTCTCCGCCTCGCTTTTCGCCTTGTTCAGGTTGCTGATCAGGCGTCGAGGCATAGGACGGCAGCACGAGAAGCCCGACCAGAAGACCGATGCCGAGATGGCCGCTCGCGTGCCAATAGCCGGAGAAGATGAGCAGCACGCTGAAACCGACAAGCGTGAGCACCATCGCCGCGAAAGATAGCGAGGCCGAAGCGAAAGCCGTTGCCGAAGATGATCCAGAGATAGATCGGATAGAGCACCGCCGTGGTGCTGCCGCCGACATAGAGGCAGTAGGTCAGCGCGCCGATATCGACGAACATGCCGACGACGCGGCGCGTATGCAGGTGCGCGGCATCCATCAGCATGTGGATGAAGAAGCCGAGAGAGATGCAGCCGTAGACGGCATCGGCAATGACCGGCCTGGCGCGCGCCCATGACTTGGCAGAAGCCGCCCGCGCGCGAGATAGATCATGAGCAGCGTGCTGATCGCCAGGCGATTGATGCACCATCTCGTGCTCGCGGTCTGGACGATTCCGCTGAAACGGCCGCGACCCGGCAAACGGATTGGCCTGCCGCTCGTAGGCGCTGCCGTCGCCGGCCATGGGCCGCGTGCTCAGGCCGACCGGGCGATGCTGGTTTTCGGCGCGCAGAAGCGCCGCGAATTCGTCAACCGGCAGCGGGCGGGAGAAGTAATAGCCTTGCAACTCGTCGCAGCCCTCGGCCGCGAGCCAGGCGCGTCTGCGCCTCCGTCTCCACGCCCTCGGCGATCACGCCCAGATTCAGGTTCTTGGCCAGGCCGATGATCGCCTGCACGATGGCGACGTCGCTGGTGTTCTCGTCCATGTTGGCGATGAAGGACTGGTCGATCTTCAGCCGGTCGACCGGGAAGGCCTTGATGTAGCGGAACGAGGAATAGCCGGTGCCGAAATCGTCAATGGAGAAGTGGACGCCAAGCGTGCGCAGCCGATTCAGCTCGCGGATAGCGCCTCGGTGTTCTCCATGCACGATGCTCTCGGTGATCTCCAGCTCGAGCCGCCACGGCTCGAGCCCCGTTTCACGGAGCGTATCGGTGATCAGCTTGCCGACGTTCTGGCGGCGAAACTGCACCGGGGACATGTTGACGGCAATGCGGATGGGCGGCAGGCCGGCGAGGCTCCAGCTCTGTGCGTCGCTACAGGCGCGCCGAAAACCCATTCGTTGATGGGGACGATCATGCCGTTGGCCTCGGCGCGGTCCAGGAAGTCGCGAGGCGGGACGAGCTTGCCGTCGGCGCGCGCCAGCGCACCAGCGCCTCGGCGCCGACGATGCGGCCGCTCTTCGCATCGACCTGCGGCTGGTAGTGCAGCACGAACTGCTTCCTGCTCGACCGCTCGGCGAGGTTCGAGTCAAGGCGGGCAATATCTTGCACCTGCGCCTGCATATCGGTGGAATAGAAGCGGAAGCCACGCCCGCCGTCGGCCTTGGCCTGGTACATGGCAAGGTCGGCGTTCTTGAGAAGCTCATCGGCGTCGTTGCCGTCGGCCGGGAACAGGGTAATGCCGATGCTTCCGGTGAGCCTGGATCTGCTTGCCGTCGATATCATTGAGTGCGCGGTGACCTCGACGATGCGGCGTGCCATCTCGGCGGCGTCGCTCGGGCCTTCGATACGCGTCTGCAGGATGGCGAACTCGTCGCCCCCCAGACGTGCGACGATGTCGGTGTCGCGCACGACGCGCTACAATTCGTGTCCCAGCACGCTCAGCAGGCGGTCGCCCACCGAGTGACCAAGGACGTCGTTGATCCCCTTGAAATGGTCGAGATCGATGAAGTGCAACGCGAAGCAGCGCCCCGGTCGTCTGGCGAACTCGGTCTCCAGCTCGAGCTTCTGGTTGAGCAGCGTGCGATTCGGCAGGTCGGTTAGCGAATCGTGGTGCGCGAGATGCAGGAGATGGCGCTCGGCGCGCTTGCGGTCGGTGATGTCGAGCGAGGTGGTGAGCACGCTGACGATCTCGCCGGAAAGATCGCGGAAGGGCGACTTGGTCGTGAGCAGCACGCGCCGTTGCCGCCCCGGTCGACAAACTCCTCTTCGAAGCTCGGCAGCGCCTTGCGCGCCTCCAGCACCAGCTTGTCGAGCTTGCGGCTGCGCTCCGCCCGTCCTGTCCCCAGAACCGACTCCGCGCTCTTGCCGGCGACCTCGGTGGTCCCGATCCCGTAGGCTTCGGCATGGCTGGTGTTGATGAAGATACAGCGGCCGGCGCGGTCGGTGGCGCTGATCATCGCCGGCACGGTGTCGACGATCTGCGCCAGCCTTTCATGGCTGTCGCGCAGAACGGCTTCGCGCGTCTGCTCGCTCTGCAGCAGCTCGCGCTCCAGCATGTGCGCGCGTACCTGCAGCATTTGCGTCTGCTTGCGCAGCTTCAGGAGGTTGCGCGCGCGCGTGACGAACTCGCTATGGTCGACGGGACTGTGCAGGAAGTCGGTTGCACCGGCTTCCAAGGCGCTCAGCCTGAAGCTTCGCTCGTCGTAGACGGTAATGACGACGACCGGCACCTCGGCGCAGCCCGGCAGCTGGCGGAAGCGACGGGTGAACTCCGATCCGTCGAGATTCGGCATTTTGAAATCGGTGATGACGAGGTCGGGCGTGTTCCCGGCGAGCCATCCGAGCGCCACCACGGATCGGCAAACGCCGTCACCGTCACGTCCGGCTCGATGGACTCGGCCAGACGCGAATAGATGTGCCTGTTCGTTGCGCGGTCGTCGAGGATTGCTACCAGCGACATTCGGTCTCCCAGCGCGCCCAACCCGCCGTCATGATGTCTTGGAAGCCGGTTGCGACGGCAGTTGCCCCACTGCCGCCAACTTCACGCGCAAATTTTAGCTTTTCGTTTCCAATGCCACTGAAACGCGCATTGCGGCCAGCGATATACCTGCTCGCTGCTCTTATCGTTAAGAGATCGATAAAACGCGGATTAGGCGGCGGCGCCCGGCGTGCCCTGCAGAAGCGCGCTGTCGACCTGCTGCAGGCCGAGCGCGACGCCGCCCATGAGGACGGCGTCGGCTCCAAGCGGCGACAGCTCGATGCTAAGGCGCGCCGCGAGCTGCTGCATGGCGGCGTCGGCGAGCGCGTCATGAGTGGCGTCAGCATCCAGGGCGCCACGATTGCCAGCTTCCCGCCAATGACCAGATGGGCGGATTAAGGGCATTGACGATGCCGGCGAGCGCCCGCCCCATCAGGTCGCCCGTTTCCGCCAGGAGCCGCAGCACGCCGTGTCGCCGGCCTCGGCGCGCATGGCCATCTCGCCGATATCGGCGCCGGGACGGTCGCGCTCCGCCAGGATGCCGATCAGCGCCGGAATGGAGGCATAGGCCTCGAGGCAACCCCGCGCCCCGCAGCCGCAGGCCTCCCGCCCGGCACGATACGGATATGGCCGAATTCGCCCGCCAGCCCGTCCGCGCCGCGATAGAGCGCGCCGCCGGCGAAGATCGCGCCGCCGACTCCCGGAATGCCCGCTGAGGCAGATGAAGTCGTCGACCTCGGCGCAGCAGCCGAACTCGCGCTCGGCGATCGCCGCGGCGTTCGTGTCGTTCTCGACGAGGACGGGCAGCGGCAGTATCGCCGTCGCGATCTCGGCCAGCGGCACGTCGCTCCAGCCTAGATTGGGGCCGAAGACGAGGTGGCCGCGCCGGTCGATCAGGGCGGCGACGCCGATCCCCATCGCGCGCCGCGGAATCGCGCCAAGCCGGTGGCTCAGCTCGTCGATCGCGACGCCGAGCGAGCGATCGCCAGCCGCGGCTCGTTCGAGCCCGCGCAATTCGCGATCGACGATGCGCCCAGCGAGATCGGCGGCGACCACCTCGATCCGGTCCGGCTCCAGCCGTACCCGAAAACGACCCCCGCGGAGCGCGGAATGTCCAGAGCGAAACTGCCGGCCGGCCCGAGCGGCGACGCTCGCGCTCGCTGCTGGCGGCGCGCGACCAGTCCCGCCTCGACAAGCTGCGCGGTGACGGCGGACACGGTGGCCTTGTCGAGGCCGGTCAGCGCGCCAAGCTCACGCTGCGAGCTGCCCGGGTGGCGGCGCAGCGCCTGCATCAGCAGCGCGGCGTTGACGCGCCGCACCCAGGCGGAGTTCACGCCACGCCCCGCCGGTCGTGGCTGCAGCAGGCGAATGCGCCGCGAAAGATCCGGCGCTCTTGACGCTCATGGGCCGGCAAAGATAGCGTCGAAATAGTTCGAGGGTCTACAGAAAAGCCGAAGAACGACATCGCGTTACGGGTGCAGGAACGGGTGCGGAAGACCGCATCGCTTTATGATCCTCGCCTGCAGCAAGAGCAAGGCATGGTCCGTCTTTGAGGCTGTTGCCGCCGTTCCGGCTGATTGGCGACATGTGATGCGGACGCGCGACAAGCGCGGCCTGAAAAAGCGGCCGAGGGAGGATAAAACTGCCATGAAGACGATGAAGGGCCCGGCGATCTTTCTCGCCCAGTTCGCCGGCGACAAGCCGCCGTTCAATTCGCTGAAGGCGATCGCCGAATGGGCTGCCTCGCTCGGCTACAAGGGCATCCAGATCCCGACCTGGGACGGCCGGCTCTTCGACCTCGCCAAGGCGGCGAGCTCGAAGACCTATTGCGACGAGGTGAAGGGCATCTGCCGCGAGGCCGGCGTGGAGATCACCGAGCTCTCGACGCACCTCCAGGGCCAGCTCGTCGCCGTGCATCCGGCCTTCGACACGGGCTTTGACGCCTTCGCGCCGAAGGAGGTGCACAACAATCCGAAGGCGCGGCAGCAATGGGCGGTCGAAGCAGATGCAAGAAGGGCGCCAAGGCCTCGCGCAATCTCGGGCTCGACGCCTCCGTCTCCTTCACCGGCGCGCTCGCCTGGCCCTATCTCTATCCGTGGCCGCCGCGCTCGCCGGGCCTGATCGAGACGGCCTTCGACGAGCTGGCGAAGCGCTGGAAGCCGATCCTCGACGCTCTATGAGGATGTCGGCGTCGATGTCGGGTTCGAGCTGCATCCCGGCGAGGACGTGATGGACGGCGCGACCTTCGAGATGTTCTTGGAGCGCGCTCGGCAACCATCCGCGCTGCGGCATCAACTACGACCCGTCGCATTTCGTCTTGCAGCAGCTCGACTATGTCGAGTTCATCGACTTCTACCACGAGCGCATCTTCGCCTTCCACGTGAAGGACGCGGAGTTCAACCCGACCGGCAAGCAGGGCGTCTATTCCGGCTTCCAGAGCTGGGTGAAGCGCGCCGGCCGCTTCCGCTCGCTCGGCGACGGGCAGGTCGATTTCTCGGCGATCTTCTCCAAGCTCGCCGAATACGACTACGACCGCTGGGCGGTGCTCGAATGGGAATGCGCGCTCAAGGACGCCGGCGACCGGCGCGGCGGAAGGCGCGCCCTTCATCGCCGCCCACATCATCAGGGTGACCGAGCACGCCTTCGACGATTTCGCCGGCGGCGCGATGGACGTGAAGGCGAACAAGAAGGCGCTCGGGATCTAGCCAGCGGGAGGAAACTGATGGCGATCACGGGACGCAGCGAGAAATTCGCAGGGCGCATCCGCCTCGGCATGGTGGGCGGCGGACAGGGCGCCTTCATCGGCGCCGTGCATCGCATCGCCGTCGCGGCATCGACGACCAGTACGAGCTCGTCGCCGGCGCGCTTTCCTCCGACCCGGCGCGCGCCAAGGCGTCGGGCCTTGAGCTCGGCCTCGCGCGACGACCGCGCTACGGCAGCTTCGAGGAGATGGCGCGGCGCGAGGCGCGGCTCAGGACGGCATCGAGGCGGTGGCGATCGTCACGCCCAACCACATGCACTTTCCCGTCGCCAAGGCCTTCCTCCAGAAGGGCATCCACGTCATCTGCGACAAGCCGCTGACGGCGACGCTGCGCGAGGCGAAGAAGCTCGCCGAGATCGCCGAGAAATCCGGCAAGGTCTTCGCGCTGACCCACAATTACACCGGCTATCCGATGGTCCGGCAGGCGCGCGAGATGGTGGCGACGGGCGAGCTCGGCACGATCCAGCTGATCCAGGCCGAATACGTGCAGGACTGGCTGACGACGCAAGATCGAGGCGACCGGCCAGAAGCAGGCCGAATGGCGCACCGACCCGGCGCGCTCCGGCGCCGGCGGCGCGGTCGGCGACATCGGCACGCACGCCTATAACCTCGCCTGCTTCGTCTCCGGCATCGAGGCGGCGAGCCTCTCCGCCGACCTCTCGAGCTTCGTCAAGGGCCGCAAGCTCGACGACAACGCGCACATGATGCTGCGCTACAAGAACGGCGCGCGCGGCATGATCTGGGCGAGCCAGGTCGCGCCCGGCAACGAGAACCACCTCGTGCTGCGCGTCTACGGCACGAAGGGCGGGCTCGAATGGTCGCAGGAGGACCCGAACTATCTCTGGTTCACGCCGTTCGGCGAGCCGAAGCGGCTGATCACGCGCGGCGGCGCCGGGGCAGGCGCCGCGGCGGCGCGCGTGACGCGCGTGCCGCCCGGCCATCCGGAGGGCTATCTCGAAGGCTTCGCCAACATCTACAAGGAGGCGGCGCGCCGCGATCCTCGCCGCGCGCAACGGCAAGAAGCCCGACAAGGCGGTCATCTTCCCGACCGTCGAGGACGGCGTGAAGGGCGTCGCGTTCGTCGACGCCTGCGTCAGGTCGATCGAAGAAGAACGCCGGCTGGGTCACGCTCTGTAGCTGGCCAAGCGTCACACTTTCGTCGAATGCGGGGTGTTAGAGATTCGCGCTTGCCTCGGACGTCGAGAGCTTGCCCGACGGCGAATGGCGAGGAATTCGGAGCGCGTTGCCATCTGCGCGTGGCCGACGCTCTCGCTTGTCCTCTGGCTGACGCTGCTGCTCAGCGCCGACGGCACTCGCGCTCGCGGCCGAGGCGCCCCGGCGGCGTCGGCGGAGGCCGGCAGCGCGCGCTCGCCCTGCCGCAACTGACGATGCCGACGTGGAACCGATCCGGCCGTCCGCGACGGACGAGCCGCAGAAAGCGCTCTGTGACCCTGATCGAGACGGCCGCGACGGCGAACGGGCTGCCGATCGGCTTCTTGACGCGGCTGATCTGGAAGGAAAGCGGCTTCCGCGACGACGTCGTGAGCCCGAAAGGCGCACAGGGAATCGCGCAGTTCATGCCCGGCACGGCCGCGGAACGCGGCCTCGACGATCCGTTCGACCCGAACCTCGCGGTGCCCGCATCGGCCGTGCTTCTCTCCGATCTCAAGGTGCGGTTCGGCAATCTCGGGCTTGCCGCCGCGGCCTACAATGCCGGCGCAAGCCGCGTCGCCGCGTGGCTCGACGGCGGCACGCTCCCCTGGGAGACCGCAGAGCTACGTGCTCGTCGTTACCGGCGTCTCGGCCGACGACCTGGGCGGACGACAGCGGCGCAGCCAGAAGCGCGCGACGCCGACGAAAGACTGCCTTTCGCTTACGGCGCTTCTCAGGGCCCCCGGCGACGCGGCGGTCGCGTCATCGATCGAGACCGTCCATGCGCCATGGGGCGTGCAGGTCGCCGGCAACTTCTCGAAGGCGCACGCGGTCGAAACGTTCAGGGCGCTCCAGAAGCGCTATCCGTCACTCCTTGGGGACGTCACGCCGATGATCCTGGGCGGCCGGATGCAGGGACGCGGCGCCCGCGCCTTCTACCGGATCCGCCTGCCGGTCGAGACGCGCGAGGCTGGGGAAGAACTCTGTCGAAAGCTGCAGAAGGCGGGCGGAAGCTGCATCGTCCTGAAGACCTGATGCCGCGCGGGGGCTCCTATTCCGCCGCCACGTCGAAGCTGACTGTAATCGCCGCTCCGGGACGGCGGTCGGCGAATTCCAGCGCGCCGCCGCTCTGCTAGTCCTTCGCCCACCCCTCCTCGCCCAGCAGAGGCACGAAGCGGACGGGGCCAAGGTTCTCCTCCTCGAAGCGCTCGCCGCGGCGGGTGATCGCCACCAGGTCCTGGTGGTCGTTGACGCCGACGGGGATCACCAGCCGGCCACCCTCGGCAAGCTGGTGCATCAGCGAGTGCGGCGCCGCCGGGGCGCTTGCCGCGACCAGGATCGCGTCGTAAGGGGCGCGCTCCGGATAGCCGCGCGAGCCATCGCCCTCAATCACCGTGACGTTCCGAGTGCCGAGGCTGGCGAGCGCCCGTCTCGCGCCTTCCACCAGCGCGTGATGCCGCTCGATCGTCACCACCTCCTTCGCAAGCTCCGCCAGGATCGCCGCCCCGTAGCCGGAGCCAGTGCCGACATCGAGCACGCGCGCGCCGGGCGCGATCTTCGCCGCCTCCGCCATCAGCGCGACGATATAGGGCTGCGAGATGGTCTGCCCCGCCCCGATCGGCAGCGGGTTGTCGTCATAAGCCTCTTCCGCCAGCTCCGGCGCGACGAAGGCCTCGCGCGGCACGCGGGCGAAGGCTTCAAGCAAACGCTGATCCTCGATGCCGCGACGGACGAGCTGCTCTTCGACCATCTGCGCACGCGCTGCCCGAAATGCGTCGACGCTCACCGGGCTGCCCTGCTCTGTCGCCGGCTCAAGGGTAGAGCATCGCCTTCGTCCAACCGCCCGCCGCGTCGCGCGTGAAGCGGATGCGGTGGTGGAGACGGAAGGCGCCGTCCCGCCAGAACTCGATCTCAAGCGGCTTGACGCGGAAGCCCGACCAGATACGGCGGGCGCGGGATGTCCTGACCGACCAGGTATTTGGCGGTAGACCGCCGCGACCGCCTTCTCGAGCGCGAAGCGGCTTTCGAGCACGCGTCGACTGACGGCTCGCCCAGGCGCCGATGCCGCGAGAGCCTCGGGCGGGTGCGGAAATAGGCATCGGCCTCAGCCTCCGTCACCGGCTCGACCGGGCCGCGCACGCGCACCTGGCGGCGGAGCGACTTCCAATGGAAGAGAAGCGCGGCCTTCGGGTCCCCGGCGAGCTGCCGCGCCCTTCTGGCTCTCGAGATTTGTGTAGAAGACGAAGCCCGTCTGCGTCGAAGCCCTTCAGAAGCACCATCCGCACGTCCGGCAGGCCGCTCTCGTCGACCGTTGCGAGCGCCATCGCGTTCGGGTCGTTCGGCTCGCTGGTCTCGGCCTCCGCAAGCCATTCAGAAAAAAGCTGAAATGGCTCTGTCGTCTGGGCAAGGTTACGGCTTGTTAACCTCCCCTCGTCATCTTCAAGCGCGGCGGCTTCGTTGCCGTCGGTCATCGTTTTGGTCCCGCGTCCGGTGTCGTACCCCCATTATACCTGCCGAAGCTTCCGCGCGGCTAGGCGCAGTGCCTCGCTGCTCCTCGGCCCCGCCATTCTCCTGCTTCTTGCCGGCTGCTCAATGTCGCTCTTCGGGAACGGCGACGTGCCGGAGACAACAGGTTCGATCACGCTGCCGGTGGCGGTCGCGCAGCCGCTCCCGCCGACGCTTGCCTATTCCGATGCAGCGAAGATCGGCGAGGCGGCGAATGTGGCGCTCCTAATGCAGGCCGAAAACGTGCCGCCGCAGGATTGGATCAACGCCACGACTGGCTCCTCCGGCACACTCGAAGCAGCCGCCGACACAAAGAGCGACGACAATTGCCGCCCCTTCAGCACCACGGTGACAAGCCTCGGCGGCGTGCATCAATATTCCGGTGCGGTTTGCCGGAAGGTCAACGGCGGCACTGTCGTGCAGATCGACGAGCGCAGCCCTGAGGACCGGAGCTAGGCGCCGCCCCCGACCTCCCCCTTGCGAGCGCGTTTCAGGTGGCAACGCTTCGCGGACCGGACTGGCAAAACCGGGTGCTTTCGCCCATATCTTGCATGTGACATTCGTCGATTCCACAGGCTGGCGCCATGCGTGACCCTTACGACGTCCTCGGAGTTCCCCGCTCCGCCAGCGAGGCGGACGTCAAGCGCGCCTACCGGAAGCTTGCCAAACAGTACCACCCGGACAAGCACCAGGGCGACAAGCGCGCACAGGCGAAATTCTCCGAGATCAGCTCGGCTTACGAGATCGTCGGCGACAAGGAGAAACGCGGAAAATTCGACCGCGGCGAGATCGACGCGGACGGGAAGCCGCGCTTCCAGGGCTTTGAAGGCTTCCGCGGCGGCGGGCAAGGCGGCTTCGAGAACGTCGATCCGAGCGCGTTTGAGGACATATTCGCAGCCTTCAATCGCGGCGCCGGCGGGGGGCCGCGCGGCGGCACGCGCACCTTCCGCTTCACGACCGGACCGGGCGGCGCGCGCGGCTTCGAAGGCGGCAGCGAAGAGGACCTCATGGGCTCGATCTTCGGCGGGCGCGGCGGGCGCGGGCGCGGCGCCTCTCCAGGAGCGCCCGGCGCCGATGTCCGCGCCGATGTCGGCGTCACGCTCGAGGATATCGCCGCCGGCCGCAAGCCGAAGGTGACGCTCCCGACCGGCAAGACGATGGCGCTGACGCTCCCCAAGGGTGTCACTGACGGGCAGGTGATCCGGCTGCAGGGCCAGGGCCAGGTTTCCCATTCCGGTGGTGCGACGGGGGACGCGCTGGTGACGGTGCGCTTCGTGCCGCATCCGCTCTTCAAGCCGAAGGGCAGCGACTTGAGCCTCGACTTGCCCGTCAGCCTCGACGAAGCGGTGCTCGGCGCGAAAATCCCTGTCCCGACGCTTTCCGGCAAGGTTCAGGTGACGATCCCGCCCAACTCCTCAAGCGGCCGCGTGCTGCGGCTGAAGGGCAAGGGACTGCCGACCAAGACCGGGGCCGGCGACCTCCTAGTGACCCCGCGTATCGTCCTACCCGACGGCGCCGACGCGGAGCTCGAAGCGCTGATGGAGAAATGGCGCACGGGCACGCGGGCGAGCGTCAGGGGCTCGGCGTTCGATTGAGGCTCGCCGCCGCGAATTGCGGCCCGGCAGACGAGCCCGCCGCGGCGCTGTCAGGCGCAAGCAACCTCGCCAGCTTTTCCGCGACGATTGCATTGCCGTTCGGCGAGACGTGGCAGAAGTCGATGTAGATGTAAGCGTCGCGGTCGAAGGCATCGGTATAATCGAGGAACGGCGTGCCCTGAATCAGCGCGCGCATCTTTGGATAGGTCGCTGCGAACTGGCCTGAAAAGCCGTCCGCGTTCAGATAGTCCTTCCGCGTCCGGCTGAAATAGATGACCGGCTGCAGAACCGCATAAAACGGAATGTCGTAGAGCTTGGCGACGGCGGCTGCGATCTTCCAGTCGCTGACCATCGCGCTGGCGATTGCCGCGGCTTTCTCCGGATTGCTGCTGCAATCGTAGCCTTCCTGGATGCGCTGCCGCTGTGGGAACAAGGTCGACAGCTTGCCTATCGCTTCCCAGGAAAGGCGATGAAAGAAGCTCGGCTCGACCGCCAACCGGGTGCGCGTCTCCTCGGCGTCCGAATAGGGTCCGAGGTCGGAACGGCATTTGTGCAGGACATCGTTGACGCCGTCATAGAAGACGATCGCCGCCGGCCGCTCGCCCGCCTGCAGCAGCTTGATCATCATCTCCAGGTCCTGATGCGCGGTGTAGGCCGTCTCGCCGAAATTGCGCGCCTTCAGGTGGGACTTCTGAGCGAACTGCGAGGGGATGGTGTCGACGTCGCGCGAGCCGGTCCCCCACATCGTCGAGCCGCCGAAGAAGAAGACGGTCCTGTCGCTAGCGTCGGGCCGATCGATCGTCAGCCGCTCACCGTATTTCCCGACGATGTTGACATACTGACTGGTGAAAGGGCGGCGGCGCCAGCCGATATAGGAATAGTAGACGACCGATGTCGCGCGGGCATCGGCGAACATCTGTGGAGCCCAGGCGTCGGCGGCGTAGTTGGGCAGCGCGGCCTTTCCGGTGCGCGCGTCCTCCGGCTTCTCCCATGGGAGCAGAACCAGAATCGCTGCGCCGCAGACAATGAGGCCGACGAAGACCGCGACGTTCACCAGGATGATCTTAAGAAGCCGCATCAGTCCAACTCGAACTGCTCTTTATGGCCGCTAAACCGCTCTGCCTTTTGCTGCCGTGACTTCAAGAGCAGCGCGTTGCCGCACACCAGCATGTCGAGCCCGGTGCCCATGAAGCAGCGGAAGGCGTCTTCCGGCGTGCACACAATCGGCTCGCTGCGCACGTTGAAGCTGGTGTTGACGAGAACCGGCACGCCGGTTCGCTCTTTGAAGGCGGCAAGCAGCGCATGGTAGCGCGGATTGGTGTCCTTGTGGACGGTCTGCACGCGCGCCGAATAGTCGACATGCGTGACGGCCGGTATCGTCGAACGGGGAACGTTGAGCTTGTCGATGCCGAAGAGCTCACCCTCTTCCGCCGTCATCTTGCAGCGCCGCTCCGGCCTGACATCGGCAACGAGGAGCATATAGGGGCTGTCCTCGTTGAGCTCGAACCAGTCGGCCACCTCCTCGCGCAACACGGACGGCGCAAACGGGCGGAAACTCTCACGGTATTTGATCTTCAGGTTCATGGTTTTCTGCATGGACGGCGAGCGGGGATCCCCGAGGATCGAGCGGGCGCCGAGAGCGCGCGGCCCGAATTCCATCCGCCCCTGGAACCAGCCGACGATCTTTCCATCGGCAAGCGCATCGGCCGTGCGCGCGATCACCTCGCCGTCGTCGACCACATCGAACACCGCGGCCGCGCTGCTCAGCCGGCGCTCGATCTCAGACTGCGGGAACGCCGGTCCGAGATAGGCGCCGCTCATGTGATCGTGGCTCGCGCCTCGGCGGGCTTTGCCGTGCTCGAGATGCCAGCCGGCATAGGCCGCGCCCACCGCGCCGCCGGCGTCGCCTGAGGCCGGCTGCACCCCAATCCGCTTGAACTTGCCGTCGCGCAGCACCTTGCCGTTTGCGACGCAGTTCAGCGCCACGCCGCCCGCCAGGCACAAGTTTCCCGATCCGTCTTCCTCCGCGAGCGACCGTGTCAGGGCAAGAACGATCTCGTCGGTGACCGCCTGTACGGACGCCGCCACATCCATGTGGAACTGGGTCAGAAGGTCTTGATCTGGACGGCGTGCCGGCTCGCCGAAGAGCCGCGCGAATTCGGGACTGATCATCGACAGGCCGGTGCAATAGTCGAAATAGCTCTGGTTGAGCCAGAAGCTCCCGTCATTCTTGACGTCGACCAGCGTGTCCCTGATCAGCTTGGCAAAGCGCGGCTCGCCGTAGGGCGCCAGCCCCATCACCTTGTATTCGCCGGAATTCACCTTGAAGCCGAGGTACTGCGTGAAGGCCGAGTAGAGCAGCCCCAGCGAGTGGGGGAAGCGCATCTCCTTGCTGATATCGATCACCGAGCCGCGACCGGCAGCCGCGACGGCCGTCGCCCATTCGCCAACTCCATCGAGCGTCAGAATGGCCGCCTCGTCGTAGGGCGAGGGAAAGAACGCGCTTGCCGCATGGCTGTAATGGTGCTCGGCAAACAGCAGTCGCGCCGCGTCGAAATCGCGATCGATCGCCTTCAACTCGCCGATCAGAATGCGCTTCTGAAAGAGCTTCTCCTTCAGCCATAGCGGCATTGCCGTTGCGAAGGAGCGGTAGCCGCCGGGCGCGAAGGCGAGATAGGTCTCGACCAGGCGCTCGAACTTCAAGAACGGCTTTTCATAGAACACAACGTGGTCGATGCCGCTCAGACGGCAGCCTGCCACGTCGAGGCAATAGGCGAGCGCGTTTGATGGAAACTCGGGATCGTGCTTCTTGCGGGTGAAGCGCTCTTCCTGCGCCGCGGCGACGAGCGTGCCGTCCACCAGCAGCGCGGCCGCGCTGTCGTGGTAGAACGCCGAGATGCCGATGATCTTCACGGTCGCGCGCGACTCAAAACAGCGTGTAGATCAACGGCGCAACCGCGGTCCCGTGCGCCACGACCATGACCCCGCCGAGCAGGACCAGAAAGAGGATGACGGGCGCCATCCAGTATTTCTTGCGCCTGACCAGGAAGCGGACGAATTCAACGATGATGGACATCCGCGCCGCCTAGAACTGGTCGCGCATCGAGCCGCGCTTCGATGCATCCTCGGAGCGGGGATGCCAATAGGACGGCCGCTCGGGCCGCCGGCGATCCAGGAGATTCCTCCCGGCTGCGCGCGCGACCAGCCCGATCGGAGTGACGACCACAAAGAAGGCCGCTCCCATAACGATCGGGGAAACGATCCTGTTCAGAAGGAGGCCGAGCCGATACCAGATGAGATTGAAGGGCCGCAGCACACCGGGTGCGGCGAGCGTCAGGAGCGCGCAAATTGCCGCAGCGATCACCAGCGGCAGATGCGGAGACCCTCCGGAGAGGAGCGGGAGCAGCGCGAGGACGGCGAGAAATGCCGCGATCACCACGCCGAAAGAGCGTTCCGACGGCGGTCCGGGTTCGCGCTTTGCCCTGGTCTCCAATACCCTACCCCCCTGGCTGTGCGTTTCTTGGCGGCGCTCAGAAGATCAATTGTCTTGCCTCCGCCCTGTCAAGGCGCTGAGCGTCACGGCAAGCGCATCCGGACCGGGCGCCCGCATCGGCGCCGGACAAACCGGCCAAGTTCGCCCCGCTCTTGCCAAATGCGGGCTATCGCCGCAACGATCTCCGCGGGGGCCTTCGCAGCAAGCGGCGGCGCACACCATGCTTGACCCGATCGACGAGCCCGGCGGCGATGCGCCGGGGAAGCCCGGCATCGCGCCGACCTGGACCAGCAGCGCCAAGGACGTCGTCGGATGTGCTCTCGGGCCTTCGCGCGTCTGGTTCACGCTCGGCTTCGGCATCGTCAACGAGGTCTACTATCCGCGCGTCGACATCCCGCAGATCCGCGACCTCGGCTTCATCGTCGCCGACGGCGCCGGCTTCTGGGTCGAGGTCAAGCGCCTGCAGAACTACACGCTGCGCCTGCTTGCGCCGGGCACGCCGGCGGTCGAGATCGTGCACACCCATGCGCGGTTCACCCTCACGCTTCGGGTGACGCCCGATCCGGATCGCGACGTCCTCGCGATCGAGGTCGATCTCGCCGGCGACGCGGGCCTCAGGCCCTATGTGCTGCTCGCGCCGCGCCTCGGCACGAGCGGCAGAGACAACATCGCGACGATCCGGCGCCAGGGCACGCGCACATTGCTCACCGCCGAGCAAGGCCCTTTCGCGCTCGCGCTCGCGGCGGTCGACGCCGATCAGCAGGACGCCTTCGGCGCCGTCGGCGCGGGCTATGCGGGGACAAGCGACGGCTGGCAGGATTTCGATCGGAACGGTGCGCTCACTTGGCAGTACACATGCGCGGGCCCGGGGAACGTCGCGCTGATCGGCGCGCTTTCCCGCCATGCCGTCCTCGGTCTCGGCTTCGGCGACACCGTGCAGGCCGCCACGACGATCGCGATCTCAAGCCTCATCCAGCCCTTCGACAACCTCCTCGACCAGCAGATCGAGGACTGGCGGAAATGGCACGAGCGGCGGAACAAGCGCTCGATGCTGCCGCTCGACCCGGCCGACGGGCTTGCCGGGCAGTTCATGCTTTCCTCGATGGTGCTCCGCTCGCACCGCGACAAGATATATCCCGGAACGATGGTCGCGAGCCTCAGCGTGCCGTGGGGGAACAGCGGCGACGACCGCGGCGGCTACCACCTCGTCTGGCCGCGCGACCTTGTCGAATGCGCCTCGGGCCTGCTCGCGCTCGGCGCCGAGCACGAGGCGCGCGACACGCTCCGCTATCTGATCGCCACGCAGAAGCGGGACGGAAGCTGGTACCAGAACCAGTGGCTCGGCGGCACGTCCTATTGGCAGGGCGTACAGCTCGACGAGATCGGGTTCCCGGTGCTGTTCGCCGCGGCGCTTGCCGAACGCCAGGCTCTGCACGGCATCGACGTGCACGACATGGTCCTTCGCGCCCTTTCCTTCATCGCGTCAAACGGGCCGTCGAGCACGCAGGATCGCTGGGAGGAAAATGCCGGAGTCGGCGCTTTCACCCTCGCTGTTTGCATCGCCGCGCTCGTCGCCGGAGCGGAGTTCCTGCCGGCGCCGGCCAAGAGCTTCGCGCTCGCGCTTGCCGACTTCTGGAACGCCAACATTGAATCCTGGACCGCGGTCGAAGGTGCGCCGCTCGCCAAGGCGGTCGGCGTCGCCGGCTACTATGTGCGAATTGTGCCGCCCGAGGTGCTCCACGATCCGAGCGCGTTCAAGCGCAGGTTCGACATCCGCAACCGACGCGGAACGGCCGACATCACCGTCGACGAAGAGATCAGCGTCGATTTCCTTCAACTCGTTCGCTGCGGATTGCGCAAGGCCGATGACGCGATGATCCGCGACAGCGTCAAGGCGTCGGACACGCTCCTGAAAGTCGATACGCCGAACGGCCCGGCCTGGCACCGCTATAACGGCGACGGCTACGGCGAGCATGACGACGGCCGTCCGTTCAACGGCAGCGGACGCGGACGCGCCTGGCCGCTCCTCGCGGGCGAGCGCGGTCACTACGAATTGGTGGCGGGGAACGATCCCCTCCCCTATCTCAAGGCCATGGCGGCAATGACCGGGCCGGGCGGGATGATGCCCGAGCAGGTCTGGGACTCAGCGGCGATCCCGGCGCAGAGACTCTTCCCAGGCAAGCCGACCGGATCGGCGATGCCGCTTGCCTGGGCGCACTCGGAATTCATCAAGCTCATGGTCTCAAGGCACCTCGGATATCCCTTCGATCGGCCGGCCGCCGCCTGGCGGCGCTACGAAGGCGTGCGTCCGCAGATACGCCACGCGATCTGGTGCCTGCACGCGCCGATCGCGCGGATCATGCGCGGCGGGACGCTCATCATCGCGGTTCCGCGGCCCGCGCGCGTACATTTCGGCTTCAACAGCTGGCAAGCTGTCGCCGACGGCGAGACGAACGATACCGGGCTTGGACTGCAGACCTTTGAGGTGAGCCTCGCCGGGCGGGAAGACGTGCACGACATCGATTTCACATTTCGCTGGCGCGATAGCGGAGACTGGATCGGCACGGACTTCCACGTCGACGTCGACGCATAGGGCCGTCGATGGAGGGGGATTCCGACTCGTCCGTGCAGGGCCGGCGCAAATCCATTGCCGTAGCGCAACGCTTCAGCGCACGGCGGCACATGCCTCGAGCACGTCACCGAGGCGCGACACGATCGAGCCTTTGCGCGGGCTGTAAGAGCCGTCGAAGACCGCCGAGCCTATGGTGAAGGCATCGACGCCGGCCGCCTTCAGAGCGCTAATCTGGGCGGGCGACTTGACCGACCCGGCGACGATCAGCCTGCCGCTGCCGACGCCGCGGCGCGCGGCGCGCATCAGATCGAGCGGATCGGACTCTGTGGCGCGATAGGCGAGGAGGTCGACGCCGCCACAGCCTTTGGCCATGAAGGCGCGGCAGTCTTCCTCAATCTCCGCCGCCGTCCCGCCGAGCTTTGTCGGATGTCCCTCCGGCCTGCCGGGAAAGGGAAAATAGGCGGTGGCACCCGCGGCCAGGATCGCCAACGTCGCGCCGACGAAGGTTCCCCCCATGAGCCGGTCGACGCCAAGCTCGCATGCCGTCTCGGCGGCTCTCAGACAATCGTCGCGACTTGGCGATACGACCTCCATGTAGGACGTGGCGCCTGCGCCGCGGATCGCCTCCGTCAGACGCTTCAGCGTCGCCACCGGCACGCCCACATCCTTGAAGCCTATGTGCTGCAGGCCGAGCGGGCGAATTTCGGCGAAGAGATCGAGACAATCCTCCACGGTGAGGTCGGCGCGCGTCAGCATGAAGATGAAATCCATGGCGTCCGCTTTCGTCACCACCCAGGCTGTGGCGGTGCCGCTTCGCTCCGCCAGGTGCCACCTGGACTATAGCCTCGCTTCATCTCTCCGGCACGAAGAAGTCCGGCTGCAGCGGGACCGAAGGATCGACGCGATATTGCTCAAGGTCGCTCGCACCCTCGGCGGCGAGGAACATGTCGTCGATCAAGAAATTGCCGGTGAATTCGCGCGCCGGCTTGTTGAAGATCAGATAAGCGGCGTCGGCCAAAATCTTCGGCTTGCGTGAGCGCCGCATGATCGCCTCGCCGCCGAGCAGGTTCTTGATCGCGGCGGTCGCGATGGTGGTGCGCGGCCAAAGTGCGTTGACGGCAATGCCGCGCGCGCGGAACTCTCCGGCAAAGCCCAGCACGCACAGGCTCATCCCGTATTTCGCCAGCGAATAGGGAACGTGCGGCGCGAACCAGCGCTCCTTCATGTCAAGCGGCGGCGAGAGCATCAGCACGTGCGGGTTCGCCGCCTTCTCCAGATGAGGCAGCGCGTATTTGGTGACCATGAAGGTGCCGCGGGTATTGATCTGGTGCATCAGGTCGAAGCGCTTCATCTCCGTCGACGGCGTATTCGTCAGGCTGATCGCCGAGGCGTTGTTCACGACGATGTCGATGCCGCCGAATTCTTCCGCGGTCGCGGTCATCGCGTCCTTCACCGCGGTCTCGTCGCGGATATCGACCTTGAGCGGCAACGCTTTGCCGCCGGCCGCCTCGATTGCCGTGGCGGCGGTAAAGATCGTGCCCTCAAGCTTTGGATGCCGCACGTCGGTCTTGGCGGCGATTGCGATATTGGCGCCGTCCTTCGCGGCGCGCAGCGCGATCGCAAGCCCGATGCCGCGCGACGCGCCGGTGATGAAGAGCGTCCTCCCGGCGAGGCTCATGCCGGCGTCACCGGGCCGCCACCCAGCACCGCTTCGGCGCCCTCGGTCACGACGTTCTCCAGCGCTTCGCTCTCCGGCAGCAGGCGCTCGGCGAAGAAGCGGGCGGTCGCGATGCGGCGCGCCGCTTCCGAGGTCTGGTCGGTGCGCGAGGCGAGCGCGCCCTTGGCGAGCGCGGCGCCGCCAGCCGCAAGTCCGAAAAGTCTCAGATAGGGCGTCGCGCCGGCGAGCGCCTCCGCCGTTCGCCCGTCTCCGAGACAGGCAATCAGGTATTCCGTCGCCGTCTCGAGCGCGTCGAGCGCCGCCGCAAGGTTCCCGCCGATGCGGCCGAAATCCGGCCGGTTCTCCGCGCGCGCCTCTTCGGCCACCACCCTGAGATCGCCGATATGGGTGCGGACGACCGCGCCATTCCGGAGCGGCAGCTTGCGGGTCACGAGGTCGATCGCCTGGATGCCGTTGGTGCCTTCGTAGATCGGCAGGATGCGCGAATCGCGCAGCGTCTGGGCCGCGCCGGTCTCCTCGATGAAGCCCATGCCGCCATGCACCTGAACGCCGAGCGAGGCAACCTCGCAGGCAACGTCGGTCGAGAAAGCCTTGGCGACCGGCGTCAGCAATTCGACCAGCCCGCGCGCCTTCTCGTCACCTGTCGCATGCGCAAGATCGGCCGCGAGCGCGCAGGAATAGCAGATGCCGCGGCTCGCCTCGGTCAGCGCGCGCATGGTCATGAGCATGCGGCGGACGTCGGGATGTTCGGCAATCACGCTCATCTTTTCGCCCGTCTCACCCGGCGCGCGGCCCTGCCGGCGCTCGCTGGCATAGGCGCTCGCCTGCTGCAGAGCGCGCTCCGCCTGTGCCACACCTTGAATGCCGACCATCAACCGCGCATTGTTCATCATCGTGAACATGCAATGCAGGCCGCGATTCTCCTCGCCGACCAGATAGCCGATCGCGCCGGGGCCGGTGCCGAAGCGCCCGTCGCCATAGATCATCGTGCAGGTCGGCGCGCCGTGAATGCCGAGCTTGTTCTCAAGCCTGGCGCAGAAGAGGTCGTTGCGCGCGCCGAGCGTCCCGTCTGCCTCAACCAGGATTTTCGGCACCAGAAAGAGCGATATCCCCTTCGAGCCGGGTGGCGCGTCGGGAAGCCGGGCAAGCACCAGGTGGATGATGTTCTCCGCGAGGTCATGCTCGCCGTAGGTGATAAAGATCTTTTCGCCGAAGATGCGGTAAGTCCCGTCCGGCTGGCGCTCAGCGCGGGCCTTGAGCGCACCGAGATCGGAGCCCGCCTGCGGCTCCGTCAGGTTCATGGTCGCCGTCCAGGTGCCGGCGACAAGGTGCGGCAGATAAGCCGCCTTCAGCGTGTCCGAGCCGTGGCTCGCAATCGCCTCGGTCGCACCCATCGTGAGAAGCGGGCAAAGCGCAAAGGCGAGCGAGGCTCCATTCCAGAATTCGTGCGTTGCCGCGGCAGAGTACCAGGGGGAGTCCCTGCCCGCCCACCGCCTCTGGCGCGGCGACACCGTTCCAGCCGCCGGCGCACCAGGCCTCATAGACGCTTTTCCAGCCGTGCGCGGTGGTGACGCCGTCGTCCTTGAGCTCGACGCCCATGCGGTCGCCGACATGGTTCAGCCCTGCCACCTCCTCGCTCGCGAAGCGCCCGGCCTCCGCCAGGATGGCGTCGACATCCGCCTCCGTCAGGCCGGAGAACGCGCCGGCGCTTAGCGCGCCGGACAATCCGGCGACATGCTTCAGCGTGAAGGCGACTTCTGAGACAGGCGCGCGATACATGAGCCGCTCTCGGACGATTTCTCTCTCGTCCTCTATACACCACCCCATACACCAATGCTTGACGGCCCGCCGCACACGGGTGAAAGGCGCGCGGTGCGCCATCTCGTTCCAAGCGATCACAATCAGGGGCAGGCGGTCGCCGAGGCGGCCGCCCTGCTGCGCGCTGGCGCACTCGTGGCGCTGCCGACTGAGACCGTCTACGGCCTCGCCGGCGACGCGGCGAACGGCACCGCGATCGCCCGTATCTTCGCTGCCAAGGGGCGGCCGAGCTTCAACCCGCTGATCTGCCATGTCGCCGACCTCGATATGGCGTGCCGCTATGGCGAGCTGGATCGGCGCGCCGAAGATCTGGCGCTGGCGTTCTGGCCGGGGCCGCTCAGTCTCGTCGTGCCGCTCAAAGCCGGCGCGCCGGTGCATCCACTTGCGACCGCCGGCCTTTCGACCGTCGCGCTCCGCGCGCCGCGCGGTGTGGCGCATGCGGTGATCGAGGCCTTCGGCGGCGCTCTCGCGGCGCCCTCGGCCAACCGCTCCGGCGGCTTGAGCCCGACCCGCGCCGAGCATGTGATCGAGCAGCTTGGGGACGCCGTCGCGCTGGTGCTCGATACCGGACCCTCGCCGGTCGGGTTGGAATCGACGATCGTCTCGCTCGCCGGCGAGACACCGAAGCTGCTCCGCCCCGGCGGCGTTCCCGCTCGGACTATCGAGGAAGCGCTCGGCGCAAAGCTTGAGCGCGCCACCACCGCCGATCCCGTCACCGCACCCGGCATGCTTCAAAGCCATTACGCCCCGCGTCTCCCAGTCAGGCTCGATGCTCTCTCCGTCGCGTCCTTCGAGGCGCTGCTTGCCTTCGGCGTCGACGCGGTCCCCGGCACGGAACGCGCGCTGGCGGTCTTGAACCTCAGCCCCTCCGGCGATCTCGTCGAGGCGGCAGCCAATCTCTTCGCCTATCTCGGTGAGCTCGACCGAAGCGGTGCGGCGCGAATCGCCGTTCAGCCAATTCCGCACGAGGGTCTTGGCGAAGCCATCAACGACCGGCTTTCACGCGCCGCCGCGCCGCGACCCTAGATCGGCTATTCAAGAAGGCCCAATTTGGACTTCAGCGTACTTGCCCGCGACATCAAACGAAAAGGCGGAGTCGGGACGTTCACCGGCTCGGTCATCTTCGCGGAGATGATGCAGCGGCTCTGATCCGATATCCCGAATCCGAAATTCGATCCGCCGTCAGTCACGTCCCGCGCAAGCCGCGTTATGACGATGACGCACTCGCCCCGCTCCGCCATGAGGTTCACATTCCTTTCGCAGTCCGGATCGTTCTTGAACGACTGATCGATGACATACTGCACGCGGCTCAACGCCACGATCCGCGTGTCGTCGATCTTCCGTACCAGCTTGTATCCCTCCCAGGGTGTTCCATCCGCGTTGCCGACGTGGATTTCCTCAAGGCCGATTGCGACGAGCAGGTTCTTCGTCCAGCGCACGATGGTGGGAAGCGATGCCCCCAGCCAGTTTGAAATCTTGATCGTGTCCGTGCTTTCCGTGAAGTCATCGATGAGCGAAGCCGTCTGCACCATGCAAACCGGGCCGTCGGGGACACCGTCCTTCTGCAGGGCGTAGAACCCACCGGCGTAGAGTGCGCCGACCGGCGGCAGACGCAGGTGGCCCGCGCGCAGCCGCAGGTCGTCGAAATTGACCTGCGCGAAGACAAGAAAGACCACCACCAGGAGTCCGGCGACGACAAGATACGCCAGGCGGCGCAGGATCTTCGTCATAGCGTGCTGTCGGTGCTCGTCTGCAGGACAGGGCAGCAGCTTGAGTTGCCGCAGGCCTGGTATCCAGCGGGGCAGGCGAACGCGCTTTCCACCGAGACGATCAGGAGCAATCCCGTGAGGGCGATTACCAGCTTCATCATCTCCCACCTCATGCAATCTTTGGTGGAATAAGCTACCACTGGTCGCGATTAGGTCAACCTCCTTCTACCGGTGCAGGTAATCTCCCACGGTGCTGCTTCGGCCAAGGTGGCATCAAGCGCAAGACGGGCCAGGATTGACGCCGTGCGGGCGGGCGGGCCAGATGCCCGCAAGATACGGCGGACGGGTTCTTGACGACGCTTCTTCTGCACCACGCAGCCTTCCTCGACCATCTGACGCCGGTCGGGCATCCGGAGCGGCCGGACAGGCTCAGGGCGCTGCACGCGGCGCTCGATACGCCCGAATTCGCCGCGCTGACACGGGTCGAGGCGCCGCGCGCCGATCTCGAAGAAGCGCTCTCCTGTCACAGCGAGCGCTATGTCGAGGCGATCGCCCGCGCGGCCCCGGCGGAAGGGCTCGTCCGCGTCGACATGGACACGACGATGTCTCCCGGCTCGCTCGAGGCGGCGCTTCGCGCCATCGGCGCAGCAAAGTATGCGGTCGATGCGATGGCGAAGGGCGAGGCGACGAACGCGTTTTGCGCAGTGCGCCCGCCGGGCCATCACGCCGAGACCGAAAAGGCCATGGGCTTCTGTCTTTTCGATACGATCGCGATTGCCGCCCGCCACGCGCAGAAGGCGCACGGCATGGAGCGTGTCGCCATCGTCGATTGGGACGTGCATCACGGCAACGGCACACAGGCGATCTTCTGGTCCGACCCGTCGGTGCTTTACGCCTCGACGCATCAGATGCCGCTTTTTCCGGGCACAGGCGCGGTGTCGGAGACCGGGGTCGGCAACATCGTCAATGCGCCGCTCTCGCCGGGCGACGGTACCCAGGATTTCAAGGAAGCGTTCCGCGAACGAATCCTGCCGGAGGTCAAGCGGTTCAGCCCCGACCTGATCCTGATCTCCGCCGGCTTCGACGCGCATCGCCGCGACCCGCTTGCCGAGATCAATCTCGATGCGGATGATTTCGCCTGGGCGACGGCGGAGGTGATGGAGATCGCCAACCATTCGGCGGGCGGGCGTGTGGTGGCGCTGCTTGAAGGCGGTTACGATCTGAAGGGCCTGGCGGCATCGGCGGCCGCCCATATCCGCCAATTGATGGCGGCTTAGGGAGACGGATATTGGCGGACAACGACGCACTTCAAGACGTGGCGAAGCTGACCTTCGAGGCGGCGCTGAAAGAGCTTGAGGAGATCGTGACCAAGCTTGAGCGGGGCGACGTGCCGCTTGAGGAATCGATCGCCATCTACGAGCGGGGCGAAGCGCTGAAAAAGCGCTGCGAGGCGCTGCTCGCGGCGGCCGAGGAGCGGGTGGAGAAGATCCGCGTCAGCGAAGGCAAGGCGGCCGGGAGCGAGCCCTTCGACGCGAAATAGCACCCCTTCCGGCCAACGCCGCTCGCGGATCGGAAAAATCCCTTGCGGTGCGCACGATGCATCTTGCCGAATGCCCCGAACCCACGCAGAATCGTGCCCGCCTGAGCGGGTTCGGCTTGCCGAAAAAGGCGTAGAAGCGCCGGACCGGGCCCGCGCTCAGACGGGAGGGAACCATGCTTCAGATCGCCTGTCGCCTCGCGCTCGCCGCGGCCGCGATGCTCGCACTGTCGTCGCTGCCGGCAAAGGCCGACGACGCGCAGGTAGCGCGCGGCAAATACCTGGTCACGATCGCCGGGTGCAACGATTGCCATACGCCGGGGTATTTCTTCGGCAAGCCGGACATGGACCGCTATCTCGGCGGGTCGGACGTCGGCTTTGAGCTTCCGGGGCTCGGCGTCTTCGTCGGCCCGAACCTCACGCCCGACATGGAGACCGGCATCGGAAACTGGTCGACCGACGAAATCGTCACCGCGCTTCAGACCGGCAAGACGCCTGACGGCCGCACGCTCGCGCCGATCATGCCGTGGATGGCGTTCGCCAACCTCACGACCGACGACGCGACGGCGATCGCCGCCTTTCTGAAGAGCCTGAAGCCGGTCAGCCACAAGGTCCCCGATCCGGTCGGGCCCGGCCAGCCGGTGACGAGCTTCCTGTTCCGCGTCCTGCCGCCGGGGCAGACGGCCGCCGAGGCACCGCAGTAGGAGCCCCCGACAACGCCGGCTTGCGAAAGCGGTTCCCACCCTTCGGTGTCATGCTCTAGAACGGCCGGCATGGATGCCGCCCGGATCGAAAGTCCTGCCGAGAACCACTTAGCCGTCGCCTGCACCGGCGGCGAGGCGACGCGGCTTGAGCCGCGCCCCCTCCCCACGCCGGGACCGGGCGAGATGCTGCTAAAGCTGCGCGTCGTCGGTTTCTGCGGCACCGACCTCTTCAAGCTGAAGACCGGCGCGGCCGCACCGGGCACCGTGCTTGGGCATGAGCTGGTCGGCGAAGTGATGGCGCTTGGACCCGGCGTGGAGAAATTCACGCTCGGCGATCGTGTCGTCGTGCCGCATCATGTGCCGTGCGGCGAATGCGTGTTCTGCCGGCGCGGCAACGAGACCATGTGCGCGGTCTTCAAAGAGAACCTGATGCAGCCCGGCGGCTTTGCCGACGCGATCCTGATCCGCCGCCGCGCGGTTGAGCAGGCGGCGTTCAAGCTCCCCGACACGCTTTCCGACGAGCGCGGCGGTGTTCATGGAGCCAGCAGCCTGCGTGCTGCGCGGCATTCTCCGCGCCGATCTCGCCGATGAGGGCACGGCGGTCGTGCTCGGCGCTGGTAGCATGGGGCTCCTGCATCTCCTCGTCCTCAAGGCCGTGCGCCCGAAGATCGCCGTCGTGATGGTCGACCTCGACCGGCCGCGGCTCGATCTCGCGGCCACGCTCGGAGCCACGCGGACGGTAAAGCCGGCGAGGAGGCCGGCTGCGGCAGTCGGCGCGGTCAGCGGCGGAATCGGCGCTGACGCGGTGTTCGATACGGTGGGCGGTGAAACGCATGTTGCAGACCGGGCTTGATCTGACACGCCCCGGCGGATCGGTCGTCCTCTTCGCGCACGCGCCGGAGGGCCAGAACGCGGCGCTCGACCTCAACGCCGTCTTCAAGAGCGAGCGGCGGATCATCGCCACTTATTCCGGCGCACTTTCCGAGCAGCGCGCGATCTTCGACTGTCTCGTCGACGGCTCGCTCGATCCGGCGCCGCTCGTGACGCACACGATGCCGCTCGACGATTTCGACCAGGGAGTCGCGCTTGTCGTTGCGCGCAAGGCGCTGAAGGTGCTCTTCACGCCGTCGCGGCAGGCGGCCTGATGTCGGCGCTGCCGAAGACCATGCAGGGCGCCGTGCTGATCGGCCCGGAGGCGATCGAGATCCGCGACGTGCCGGTCCCGGTGCCAAGCGAGGGCGAGATGCTGCTCAAGATCGAGGCGGCGACCACCTGCGGCACCGACGTGAAGGTTTTTCGCCGCGGCGGGCATCCGCGCATGCTGAAGGCGCCGACGCTCTTCGGACATGAGATGGCCGGCACCATTGCCGCGCTCGGCCACGGCGTTCGTGGCTTCTCGGTCGGAGAGCCGGTCGTCGTCGCCAATTCCGCGCCCTGCCTCGAATGCGAGCCCTGCCGGCGGGGGCGCGAGAACCTCTGCGAGGACCTGCACTATCTGAACGGCGCCTTCGCCGAATACATGCTGGTGCCGCGCCGCTTCGTGGAGCGCAACGTCGCACCGCATCCCGGAGGGGCTCAGCTTTGAGCGCGCGGCGCTCGCCGAGCCGCTCGCCTGCGTGCTGCACGGCATCGATGCCTGCGAGCTTCCGCGCTACGGCCGCGACGGGCCGATCGAGATCCTGGTCTTCGGCGGCGGCCCGATTGGCCTTTTCTTCGTCGCCGCACTCGCCAATCTCGGGCACAAGGCGGTGCTTGCCGATCCCAATCCGGGGCGGCTTGCGGTCGGTGAGGCGATGGGCGCGCTCCGCACGATCGAGATCGCGCGCGGCGGCGGCCAGGCGGAGGCGGTGCGCGCCACGACCTTAGGCGGGAAAGGATTCTGGATCGCCATCGACGCGACCGGCCAGCCGGGCGTCTGGCTCGATGCGATCGAGTCGGTCCGACCCGGCGGTCTCGTCAATCTCTTCGGCGGCTGCGCACCGGGAACCTCGATCCCGCTCGACACGCATCTCGTCCATTACAGCGAGCTCACCATCAAGGGCGTCTATCACCATCGGCCCGAGACCTTCCGCCGTGCGATCGCGCTCCTCGCCGATCCGAGCTTCCGCGCCGACCTCCTCATATCCGGCGCGCGGCCGATCGAGGCGATCGTTGACGCTCTTGAAAGCATGATGCGCAAGGAAACGCTGAAGGTCGTCATTCGCAACTGACCGGGCGCAACTGAACGGGCGCAACTGATCGGGCGCAACTGATCGAGCGCAATCGAGCGCGAGCGGCGGCGCGCGGCGATTGAGCGCAGCGGCGCGACGATCTGCGCAGTCTCATTCAAAGCGCCGCGGTCCCATAGGGGGCAGATGACAACGCGATTGATCATTCCCGCGATCATGGCGCTGGCGCTCACCGCCTTCGCGCTGTTCTCGTTCGCGCGCGGCGCAGAGGTTGTGCCGGGCGGCTCTGGCGCACCCAGCACGACCGGCACCGGATCGGCCTGCATCGCCTGACATCCGGCAGCTCCCAGGCTGGGGGCGCGGGGTGGGCTGGATGGATCGCGACAATGGTCAAGCCGAGGCGTCTTGTGGCAGGATGAGCCATGCCGGCTCGCTCCCTTGATCCCCTCGCCATGGCCGCGCTGATCGCGGCGGGGCTGCTTCTGCTTTTTGCCGCAACCGGCTGGGCCTATTTCGGCACTGACATTTTCATCACGGCCATTCTTTCGGGCCTTGCCTATTGCGGATTTTGACCGCGCCTTCCTCATGAGCGACGCCACCCGCATGCGGCTCGACGAGGCGCTGGTTGCCCGCGGCCTGGCACCGAGCCGCAGCCGCGCACGCGACATGATTCTCCGCGAGACGGTCAGCATCGGCGGGGCGGTGGAATCGCGGCCAGCGCGGAAGGTCGCGCCCGACGCGGAAATCGGCGTGAGCGATCCGGCGGCGGGCTATGTTTCGCGCGCCGCGCTGAAACTTGCCGCCGGACTCGACGCCTTCGGCTTCGATCCGACGGGCAGCACAGTGCTTGACCTCGGCGCTTCGACCGGCGGCTTCACGCAGGTGCTTCTGGAGCGCGGCGCGGCGCATGTCGTCGCCGTCGATGTCGGGCATGGCGCGCTCGACGCAAGACTTGCCGCCGACCCGCGCGTCACGCTGATCGAGGGCGTGAACGCGCGCAATCTTGAGGCCGGACATCTCGGCGGGCGCCGGGTCGAAGCGCTCACCGCCGATCTCTCCTTCATCTCGCTCAAGCTGGCCCTGCCTCCGGCATTGGCGCTTGCCGCGCCCGGCGCCTGGGGCGTGGTCCTGGTCAAGCCGCAATTCGAGGTCGGCCGCGCCCAAATCGGCAAGGGCGGCGTGGTGCGCGATGCGGCAGTCGCGCGCCAGGCTGCGGAGGAGATAGCCGCATGGCTTGGCGACCCGATGCGCTGGCGAATCGTCGGGCTCGTTCCCTCGCCTCTTCCCGGTAGCGACGGCAACGTCGAATATCTGATCGGCGCGCGGAAGCCGGAGGATGGCTGAGACCGTCACCATCACGGCAATCGGCTATCGCGGCGACGGCATCGCGGAGGGGTCGCCGCCGCTCTACGTGCCCTTCACGCTTCCGGGCGAGCGCGTGCTGATCGAGCGCGAGGCCGACCGCGGGCGCCTGATCGAGATCGTCGCCGCAAGCCCGGAGCGCGTCGCGCCACTCTGCCGGCATTTCGGCACCTGTGGCGGCTGCGCGCTTCAGATGATGCCGCCCGACCGGACACGGGCGTTGAAGCGGGATTTCGTGATCGCGGCGCTTGCGCATCAAGGCTTGGCGCCGGATGTCGCGGAGACCATCGGCGTTCCGGTCGCGAACCGCCGCCGCGCCGTTCTGACGGCGCTCCGCACGGGCAAGCGCGTCGTTCTCGGCTATCACGAGCGCCTGTCGCGGCGGATCGTTGATATCGCGGAATGCCCGGTACTCGCGCCGACGCTGTCCGAGCGGCTCGCGACGCTCCGGGAATTGCTGCCGCCCTTGCTTCTGGAGCGGAAGCCGGTCCGCATGACGCTGCTTTTGACGGCCAACGGCATCGACGTCGCGCTGGAAGACGCAGTCATTCCGGATGCGAAAGCGCTCTCCCGCCTGGCGGCAACTGCGTTCGCTGCCGGGATCGCGCGGCTCGCGGTCGACGGCGAGCCGATACTGACTCTAGCCGAGCCGGCGCTCGACCTCGCCGCCGTGCGCGTCGCGCCACCGCCCGGTGCCTTCATGCAAGCATCAGCCGAAGCGGAAGCCGCGATGACCGCGCTTGTCGTTGAGCATCTCCGACAGGCGCGGCGTGCCGCCGATCTCTTCGCCGGGGTCGGCACCTTCGCGCTGGCGCTCGCGCGCCATGCACCGGTCCGTGCGGTCGAGGCGAGCCAGCCGGCGCTCGATGCGCTTCAGCGCGCCACGAAGCGTGCATCGAGGCTGAAACCGATCGAGACCGAGGCGCGCGATCTCTTCAAGGACCCGCTCTCGGCGGACGAGCTCAAGCGCTTCGACGGCGTGGTCTTCGACCCGCCTTTTGCCGGCGCCAAGGCCCAGGCGGCCGCGCTCGCAGCATCAAGAGTGCCGCGCATCGTCGCCGTCTCCTGCAACCCGGCGACCTTCGCACGCGACGCCCGCATTCTCGTGGACGGCGGCTATACGCTCGACCGCGTCGTGCCGATCGACCAGTTCGTCTATTCGGCGGCGACGGAGGTGGTGGGGCTCTTCAGCCGGAGCTCGTAGGCGCCCGAACCGCCTGGTAGGCGGTCCAGCTGACGGCCAGCCAGTAGACGCACCAGGCGATCCCCGGGAAGAGCGCGACGATCACCGCCAGGGCCGGTCCGTTCCCTGCCCCTTTCCACAGCGCAACAGTGGTCTCGACGGACCATCCGACGATGGTCAGCGCAGTGAAGGCGTAGACGAAATACGGCGCCCAGGCGTAGCGCTGGAAGAGACCGACAGAGGTCGCGGCAAGAATGACGGCGTAGGCGAGGTTGCTCGTATTGCCATAGACATAAGCCTCCCACGTCATGACGACGGCGCCGGCAAGCACGAGGGCGGCGCAGACGATATGGCGCATGCCGCGCGGAGTTGCTCCCTTGCGTGTGTCCGCCACGCCGCTACTTCGTCCCGTACATACGGTCGCCGGCATCGCCGAGGCCGGGCACGATGTAGCCTTTCTCGTTCAGATGCGCAGTCGATCGCGGCGGTGTAGATCGGCACGTCGGGATGCTCGTCGTGGAAGTGCTTGATCCCTTCCGGCGCCGCGAGCAGACAGACGAAGCGGATGTCCTTGGCGCCGCGGCTCTTCAGCTTGTCGACCGCCGCGACCGATGAGTTGGCGGTCGCAAGCATGGGATCGACGCAGATGACGGTGCGGTCGCCGAGGTCCTCCGGCGCCTTGAAATAATATTCGACCGGCTGCAGCGTCTCGTGGTCGCGGTAGATGCCGACATGCGCGACGCGCGCCGAGGGCACGAGATCGAGCATGCCTTCAAGCAGCCCGTTGCCGGCGCGCAAGATCGAGGCGAAGACCAGCTTCTTGCCGGCGATCTTCTTCCCGTCCATCGGGGCGAGCGGCGTCTCGATCGGAACCGTCTCGAGCGGCAGGTCGCGCGTCGCCTCGTAGGTGATGAGGCCGGCGATCTCGCGCAAGAGCTGCCGGAAGCCGCGGGTCGAGGTCTCCTTGTCGCGCATGATGGTGAGCTTGTGCTGCACCAGCGGGTGGGTGATGACCGTCACGCCCTCGTAGTGCTCCGCCATTTCGCCTCCTCCGCCCATGCCGCCCGCGTTCATACACGGCAGTCGCGGGTTGGCAAATGTCGACATTAGCGCCGGATCGTCGTTTGTCGCCTCGACGCTCTCGCCGCGATCGGGCCTGTCCACAGCCTCGCAACTCATGCTACCCTCAGTAGCATTGCGTGCCACAGGGAGGCAGCGGCCATGAGAACATCCAACAAGGGACTTGTCGCGCTGATGGGGCGAGAGGCGGTTGTCCTCTCGACCTATGAAGATACCAAAGGAATCCCGACGATCGGTGTTGGACATACGGCAGCGGCCGGCGAACCAAATCCCGCGCCGGGTCTCAAGATCAGCCTCAGGGATGCGCTCGATATCTTCCATCGCGACATCGTCAAATACGAGGACGCCGTCAACGCCGCGGTCAAAGTGCCGCTTGCACAGCATGAATTCGACGCGCTGGTGTCGTTCCAGTTCAATACTGGCGGCATCGCGAAGGCCCAGCTGACCAGGCGTCTCAACGATGATGACAGGGAGGGCGCAGCGCAGGGCTTTCTCGGCTGGCTGAGGCCGCCTGAGATCGAAGGTAGGCGGCGCGCCGAGATGCGCCAGTTCGCAACCGGCGACTATGGCAACCTCGACACGATCCTCATCTATGAAACGTTCCCCGGTAAGCCGAAACCGACGAGCACGGCCGGACTCATCTAGGGGCTGTCATTTGCGCCTCACATCATCGGCGTGCCGATCCTGAGCGGGGTGAGCGCCAGGTGGCTGGCGATCGTCTGTGCGACATCGGCATAGGTCTTGAGATGCCCGGCATCGCGGCCGTCGATCTTCGGGCCGAAGGCCAGCACCGGGATATTCTCGCGCGTGTGGTCGGTGCCCTTGTAGGTCGGATCGTTGCCGTGGTCGGCGGTCAGGATCACGAGGTCGCCGGGCTTCAGCATGGCGATCAGCTCCGGCAGCCGGCGGTCGAATTTTTCCAGGCAGTCGGCGTAGCCGGCGACATCGCGGCGGTGCCCGTAGACCTGGTCGAAATCGATGAAGTTGGTGAAGACGAGATCGCCGTCCTTCGCCTCGGCCATGGCCTCCAGCGTGCGGTTGAACTGGCTTTCGTTGTCCGGCGCCTTCAGGACCTTGGTGACGCCGCGGCCGGTGAAGATGTCGGAGATCTTTCCGACGCCATAGACGTCGCGCTGCTTCGCGACGCAAAGGTCGAGCAGCGTCTCGCCGGGCGGCGGCACGGCGAAGTCCTTGCGGTTGCCGGTGCGCTGGAAGGTCGCCGCGCTTCTCGCCGACGAAGGGGCGCGCGATGACGCGGCCGATCTTCAAGCGGATTGCAGAGTCTTGCGGGCGATCGCGCAGACCGCATAGAGCCGCTCCAGCCCGAAATGCTCCTCGTGGGCGCAGATCTGGCAGCACGGAATCCTGCGAGGTGTAGCAGATCGGCTTGCCGGTCCGGATGTGCTCCTCGCCAAGTTCCTCGATGATCTCGGTGCCCGAGGCGTGCTTGTTCCCCAGGATGCCGGGAAGCTCGGCCTCGGCGATCAGCTTGTCGGTCAACGCCTGCGGGAAGGCAGGAATGGTGTGCGGGAAATAGCCCCACTCGAACGGCACGGGCAGCCCGGCAAGTTCCCAATGGCCGGACTGCGTGTCCTTGCCCTTCGAAAGCTCGCTCGCACAGGCCCAGATCGCGGCCGGCTTCTCGGCGCGCGGAATGCCCTCCGGATGCTTGCCGGTCGAGGCCTCGGCGGCCCGGGCGATGCCGAGCCGGTTCATGAGCGGAATCATCAGCGGCCCGGCGCGGAGACCCGGCCTGTCGGCAGCGCCGGACGCGCAGGCGGCGGCGATATGGCCGAGCGTGTTGGCGCCTTCGTCGCCGAAGCGATCGGCGTCCGCGGCCCCGCCGATCCCGACGGAATCCATGACAAGAAGTATCGCGCGCGCCATTCAGTCTTTCTCCGTGCCCACCCGCTCGTAAATCAGCCGGCGGGCGCGCGGCGCGCCGAGGCGGTAGGCGCGGCGCACGCTCTCGATCGCGGCGTCCGCTGCATCGTCGTCCTGGGCGTGCACGATCGCAAGCGGCCGGTCGAGGCCGACCTCGTCGCCGAGCCCCGCCAGCTCCGTCAGCCCAACGGCATGGTCGATCGAATCCTCGGCACGTCGCCGGCCGCCGCCGAGCGCGACGACCGCAAGCCCGAGACCGCGCGTGTCGATGGCAGCGACGGCGCCCTCGGCGCTTGGCGTCGCCGGCTTCGCGATGCGCGCCTTCGGAAGATGTCGCGCCGGATGCTCCACCAGGTCGGACGGACCGCCGAGCATGCGCACCATCTTCTGGAACGTCTCCGCCGCGCGTCCGCTCTTCAACGCCTCGTAGGCGCGCGCCTCGCCGTCGGCCGTGCCATCGGCGATGCCGCCGAGCGTCAGCATCTCCGCGGCGAGCGCGATCACCACCGCGTCGAGGCGCGGGTCGCGATGCGCGCCGACCAGATAGGCGACGGCGTTCATCACCTCCACCGCGTTGCCGGCGGCGGTGGCGAGCGGCTCGTTCATGTCGGTGATGAGCGCGCTCGTCTTCAAGCCCGGCGCCGTTCGCGACATCGACCAGGCTTTTCGCAAGGTCGCGCGCTGCATCAAGCTCCGGCATGAAGGCGCCCGAGCCGGTCTTCACGTCGAGGACAAGGCCTTGAAGGCCGGCGGCAAGCTTCTTCGACAGGATCGAGGCGACGATGAGCGGGATCGAACTCGACCGTGGCCGTCACGTCGCGGATTGCGTAAAGGCGCTTGTCGGCGGGCGCGAGATCGCCGGTCTGGCCGATGATGGCGCAGCCCGCCTCGCGCACCGCCTTCCTGAAGAGCACTTCGTCTGGCTGACTGCGATAGCCGGGGATCGAGTCGAGCTTGTCGAGCGTGCCGCCGGTATGGCCGAGGCCGCGGCCGGAGATCATCGGCACTACACCGCCGCAGGCCGCGACGATCGGCGCCAGCATGAGTGAGACATTGTCGCCGACGCCGCCGGTCGAGTGCTTGTCGAGCACCGGGCCCGGCGCACCGGACCAGTCGAGCACGCTGCCGGAATCGCGCATCGCGACCGTCAGCGCCACGCGCTCCTCCTTCGCCATGCCGCGGAAGAACACCGCCATGGCGAAGGCAGCGACCTGTCCCTCGCTCACGCTGCCGTCGGTCAAGCCTTTGATCAAGAACGATATTTCTTCGGCAGACAGCGTCCCGCCGTCACGCTTCTTGCGGATGATCTCCTGTGGAAGGAAGGACATTACTTCGGCCAGTCCGACAGCATCCGGTTCAGAATTCGCGCGAGCTTCTCGCCGCCGATCGGCGCCACGTCCTTCGTCTCCTGATGCGACAGCTCCGCGCCCGTCATGCCGGCCGCGTAGTTGGTGATGACCGAGAACGCAAGCACGCGAAGACGCAGGAAGCGCGCCAGGATCGCCTCCGGCACGGTCGACATGCCGACCGCGTCGGCACCGAGCGTGCGCGCCGCGCGGATCTCCGCCGGCGTCTCGAAACTCGGGCCGGAGAACCACATGTAGACGCCGCGGTGGAGGTCGATCCCCTCAGCTTCCGCGGCGGCGAGTGCGGCGGCGCGCAGCGCCGCATCGTAGGCCTCCGTCAGCCCGACGAAGCGCGCGTCGGTCGGCTCGCCGATCAGCGGATTGGTGCCGGAGAAATTGATGTGGTCGGAGATCAGCATCACGGAGCCGGGCGGGAAATCCTGACGCACGCTGCCGGCAGCATTGGTCAGGATGAAGTCGGCGGCGCCGAGCGCTTTCAGCGTCTCAAGCGCAACACGCATCGCGTCCGCGCGCCCGTGTTCATAATAATGGCCGCGCCCGGCCATCACCGCGACCGGCGCGCCTGAGACGCGGCCAAGGATCAGCGTGCCCGAATGTCCGGAGACGGAGGGACGCGGAAAGCCCTCAAGGTCGCTGTAGGGGATGCGCGCCGCCTCCGCGACGCGATCGCCGAAATCGTTCAGCCCCGAGCCGAGCACGATTGCGACCCGCGGGGAAAGCGCGGTCCGGGTGCGAATGAGGTCCGCGTTCTTCTCTGCGGCGCTTGTCATTTCAGCGCTTTCCGAAGGCCTTCGGCAAAAGGTCTCCGAGCTTGACGCTCTCGACAATGCCATTCGCGTCGCAAAGATGAACCAGCGTCTCCGCCGTGCCGAATTCGCTCAGCCGCTGGCGGCAGCCGCCGCAGGGCGTGATTCGGTCCATCTTCTCCGCCACCACGGCGACTTCCGCAATCTTCGTCTCGCCGGCCATCACCATGTGGGCGATGGCGGTCGTCTCCGCGCACCATCCCTCCGGATAGCTGGCATTCTCCATATTGGCGCCGGCGAAGACGTTGCCTGAATCCGTCAGGATCGCCGCGCCGACGGAAAATCTCGAATAGGGTGCGTGGGCCTTCACCATGGCGGCGCGCGCCACCGCGAAAAGATCAGCCCGGCCGGCCATCAGCGCTCCTTGACGTAAGGCACACCGCCGGCCTTGGGCGGGACCGAGCGGCCGATCAGGCCGGCGAGCAGGATGACGGTCAGGATATAGGGGAGCGCCTGGATGGCCTGCACCGGCACCTGGCCGATCACCGGCACGACCACGCCCTGCATGCGGATCGCGATCGCCGAGAGGAGCCCGAACAGGAACGTCGCGCCGAGCACCCGCCAGGGGCGCCAGTTGGCGAAGATCAGCGCGGCGAGCGCGATATAGCCCTGCCCCGCCGTCATGTCGCGCCCGAAACCCGCCGACTGCGCGATCGAGAGATAGGTGCCGGCAACGCCGCAGAAGATGCCGGTGATGATGACCGCGCGATAGCGCAGCCAGGTGACGGAAATTCCCGCCGTGTCCACCGCCGCCGGATTCTCGCCGACGGCGCGGAGTCTCAGGCCGAAGCGGGTGCGATATACGACCCAGGCCGTGAAGGGGACGGCGAGCACCGAGAGATAGACGATCAGATTGTGGCCGGAGACGACCTCGCTCAGGAACCGTCCGAGCACCGGTATGCTGCCGAAGAGGTCCATCACCGCCTGGTACGGCTTGGCGAGAACCGGGCCTATGAACCGGCCGAAAAACGGGATGTGATAGAGCGTGTCGCCGCTCATCAGGTCGATCGACGTGAAGCGCCCGGTGTTTTGAAGCTGCGGCGTGCGGCCGCCTTCGCCGAACCAGGCCTGGCCGAGGAAGGCGGTGAGGCCGGAAGCGAGGAAGTTGATGGCGACGCCGGAGACGATCTGGTTGCCGCGCTGGGTGATGGAGGCGTAGCCGTGGATCAGCGCGAACACGACGGAGACGCCAATTGCCGCGAGAAGGCCGAGCCAGGGAGAGCCCGTCTCCGCCGCGGCAGCGCCGGCGGCAAAGGCGCCGACGAGCATCTTGCCTTCCAGCCCGATGTCGAAAATGCCGGAACGTTCCGAATAAAGGCCGGCAAGCGCTGCGAGCAAAAGCGGCGCCGACAGCCTGATAGCGGAAGCGAGAATGAGCAGGATGGTCAAATAATCCATCAGGCGCGTTCCTCGACGTCCGCCACCTGCCGCCGCCCGGGCACGGGCAGCGCCGCAAAGGTGCGCGTCAGCGCCGGCCTGAACATGTGCTCAAGCGCGCCGGCGAAGAGGATCACGAGGCCCTGGATGACGACGATCATGTCGCGCGAGATCGCCGGCATATCGAAGGCAAGCTCGGCGCCGCCCTGATAGAGCATGCCGAAGAGGAACGACGCGAGCAGGATGCCGATCGGGTGCGCGCGGCCCATCAGCGCCACGGCAATGCCGACGAAGCCGGCGCCCTGCACAAACTCGATCTGCAGCCGCTGCTGGTCGCCCATGATCGGGTTCAGCGCCATCATCCCGGCCAGCGCGCCGGAGATCAGCATGGTGATGATGGTGATCTTGTAGACGGAGATGCCGGCATAGACCGCCGCCGTCGGATTGAGCCCGACAGCGCGGATCTCGTAGCCGAGCTTGGTACGCCAGATCAGCACGTAGACGAAGAGCGCGGCGGCAAGCGTCAGGAAGATGCTGACATTGAGCGGCGCGCCACCGAGATCGGCGCCGAAGAGGGAAAAGAGCCAGTCGAGCTTGGGCAGCGTGCCGCCGGCGCCGAAGGTGCGGGTCTGCGGCGCCATCGATCCCGGGACGACGAAGGTGTTGGCGAGCAGATACACCATCAGCGACGCGGCGATGAAATTGAACATGATGGTGGTGATGACGATGTGGCTGCCGAAGCGCGCCTGCAGCCAGGCCGGAAGCAGCGCCCAGGCCGCGCCGAAGGTCGCGGCCGCCACAATCGCCACCGGGAACACCAGCCACCACGGCAGAAGCGCATCAAGCGCCAGGCACACGAGGGCAACGCCGAGGCCGCCGATATAGGCCTGCCCCTCGCTGCCGATATTGAAGAGGCCGGCGTGGAAAGCGACCGCGACCGAAAGCCCCGTCAGCGCGAAATTCGTGGCGTAGAAGAGCGTGAAGCCGATGCCCTCCCCGTAACCGACGGCGCCATAAAGCAGAAGCTGCGCGGCGCGCAGCGGGTTCTGTCCGATGAAGAGCACGACGAGGCCGGAGACCATGAAGGCCGCGATGACATTGATGACCGGCAAGAGGCCGTAATCGGCCCAGGCGGGAAGCCGCGCGGGAGCGTGGCTGGCGGTCGCGATATCGCGCCGCTCGGCTGGCTTGCTGTCAGCGCTCACGCCGCTTCCTTCTCGACGCCGGCCATCAGCAGGCCGATCTCGCGCTCGTCGGAATCGGGCGCGCGCTCGCCGACGATCCTGCCATCGCACATTACGAGCACGCGGTCGGAGAGCGAGCGTATCTCGTCGAGCTCCACGGAGACGAGCAGGATCGCCTTTCCCGCGGCGCGCATGGCGAGAAGCTGGCGGTGGATGAACTCGATCGCGCCGATATCGACGCCGCGGGTCGGCTGGCCGACGAGCAGCACCGTCGGGTCGCGCTCCATCTCACGCGCGAGCACGATCTTCTGCTGGTTGCCGCCAGAGAAATTCGCCGTCTTCAGCCGGCAGTTGGGCGGGCGGATGTCATATTGCTCGATCTTCCTGCGGGCGTCGTCGCGGATCGCAGCGATGTTCAGAAAGGGGCCCCGAAGATAGTTCCGGTCGCCGTGATAGCCGAGCGCGGCGTTCTCCCACTCCTCGAAGGCGACGACCAGTCCGGTGCGGTGGCGATCCTCCGGAACGTGCGCAAGCCCCCGCTCGCGCAGCATCGCCGGGTCGGCGCCGGTTCTGATCGGAACCGGCGCGCCGTGCAGGATCATCTCGCCGTTCGACGCATGGCGGATTCCGGCGAGCACTTCGAGAAGCTCCGACTGACCGTTCCCGGCGACACCGGCAATGCCGACGATCTCGCCGGCGCGCACGCCGAACGACACATCGGAGAAGCGTACCACGCCCTTCGGATCGACATAGGCGAGGTCCTTCACCTCAAGCAGCGTTTCGCCCGGCGTCACGTCCGTCTTCTCCACACGCAGCAGCACACGGCGCCCCACCATCAGCTCGGCAAGCTCCTCCGGCGTCGTCTTCGCGGTTTCAAGCGTCGCCACCATCTCGCCGCGACGCATGACCGAGACCGCGTCGGTCACCGCCATGATCTCGCGCAGCTTGTGGGTGATCAGGATGATCGTCTTACCCTGTTCCTTGAGCTGCTTCAGGATGCGGAACAGGTGGTCCGCCTCGTCGGGCGTCAGCACGCCCGTCGGCTCGTCGAGGATCAGCGTCTCGGCGCCACGGTAGAGCGCTTTCAGGATCTCCACGCGCTGCTGCGAGCCGACCGGCAGCTCCCCGGTGATGGCGTTCGGATCGACCTCGAGTGAATATTCGCGCTCAAGCCGCCGCAATTCACCACGCGCATGCGCGATGCCGCGCTTCAAGAGCCCGCCGCCCTCGACGCCGAGCATCACGTTCTCAAGCACCGTGAACGGCTCCACCAGCATGAAGTGCTGATGCACCATGCCGATGCCGGCAGCGATCGCGGCGTCGGAGGAATGGATCGCGAGACGCTTGCCGTCGACGCGGATCGCTCCGGCGTCCGGCTGGTAGAAGCCGTAGAGGATCGACATCAGCGTCGACTTGCCGGCGCCGTTCTCGCCGACGATGCCGTGGATCGTCCCCTTGGCGACGGACAGGTTGATGTCCTTGTTGGCGTGGACCGGGCCGAACCGTTTGTCGATGCCGATCAGCTCGATCGCCGGAGGCGGGACCGCGGACACATCGTTCATCGGACGGGGCTCATTGGACCGGCTCCGGGCCGGCAAGCGTGATGGTGCGCGCGACAAGCTTGTCCGGCTGCGGGGTCGCGAGGATCAGCGCCCAATAGTTGCGGTGGTCGGAGCCCGGCGGAGTCGAGACCGCCGCGATGCCGATATCCGTCACATAGGGGTTGAGCAGGTTCTGCCGGTGGCCGGGCGACGCCTTCCAGCCGGCCATCGCGTCGTCGAGCGAGGAAAAGCTCGCGGCAAGATTCTCGGCGACCGCGCCCCAGTCGTAGCCGGAGGCGGCGACGCGGCGCGGCAGCGAGCTGCCGATGAAATGCCCGATCTTGTCGCGCTCGCCCATCGTGCGGGCATAGTCGGCGGCGACGTGCATCAGCCGCGCCTCGACGCGGACGGGGCCGAGGCCGTTTTCGGCGCGATAGGCGGAAATCAGCCGCGCCGCCCGGGCCGCGTCGATGGCGATCGGCCTGACCGGCGCAATGCTGGTTAGAGGTGCGGTCGTGCAGGCGTTAAGCCCAAGTCCGAGCGTCAGCGCAGCAATCACGGCACAGCCAGCACGCGATCGACGTGCCTTCCCCCGCACGACCTTTCCTCTCTTCTGGCTTCAAACGCGGCAGGCGAAAAGGGCACGTCCGTCCCCTCCGCTGTGCCGCTCAGACGTCCCCCGGGCGCGCCGGGGGACGGATGCACAAAGACTCGCAAACGGCCATCAGCTGGCCATCTATCAGCTGACTGGGCAGGACGAGTCTCGTCGTGTAGTCGTGCACGGTGATCTCACCGGAGATGATCTTGGCCTTCGCATCGTCGACAGCCTTCTTCATCTCAGGCGTGATCAGGTCCTTGTTGTTGTCGTCATAGGCCCAGTCGACGCCGCCCTGCGCGAGGCCGAGCACCTGCACGCCGGACCAATCGTCCATGGAGACGCCGTTCTTCACGTCCATGAAGGAATTATAGACGGCAACGTCGACGCGCTTCATCATCGACGTCAAAACCGAGCCAGGATGCAGATAGTTCTGGTTGGAATCGACGCCGATGCCGAGCTTGCCGGCGTCGGCTGCGGCCTGCAGCACACCGATGCCGGTGCCGCCCGCCGCGTGATAGACGACGTCCGCGCCCTGTTCGATCTGCGCCTTGGCAAGCTCGCCGCCCTTGACCGGGTCGTTCCAGGCAGCACCCGTGTCACCGGTCATGTTCTGGATGACCTTGATCTCCGGATTGACCGACTTCGCGCCCTGCACGTAGCCGCAAGCGAACTTACGAATAAGCGGAATGTCCATGCCGCCGACGAAGCCGATCGTGCCGGTCTTCGACGCCATCGCTGCGAGCACGCCGACGAGATAGGAGCCTTCCTCCTCCTTGAAGACGATCGAGCGGACATTCGGAAGATCGACGACCGAGTCGATGATCCCGAACTTCGCATCGGGGAACTCTGCGGCGACCTTCTGGAGCGCCGCCTCCATCGAGAAGCCCGTGCCGATGATCGGGCTGTCTCCGTCGCGGGCGAACTTGCGGAACGCCTGCTCACGCTGTGAATTGTTCTGAATCTCAAAATCGTGGTAGGCGATCCCAGTCTCTTCCTTGAACTTCTCGGCACCCATATAGGCAGCCTGGTTGAAGCTCTTGTCGAACTTTCCACCGAGGTCGTAGATGATCGCAGGCCCACCATCGGCCGCATAGGCCTGTCCCACGAATGCAAGCGCCGCCACGGCGGCAAGCAACCTCAAACGCATGGTTTTGCTCCCTGTCGCGCTTCTCACGAGCCGATCCCCCTGGCCGGCCACAGAAGCCGCAAGATTGGCACGGCGCTTTCGGCATTGCACCTCCTTTCTCAGGGCTATGAAGCGTCGGAAAGCCGCGTTATTGCGGACGGACCCTTGAAACAGCCGGGCGCGGGGCATGGTCACGACTGTCACAATTCGGTCCATGCCGTTTCCGGTGTTGATCGCAGATATCGGCGGAACCAATGCCCGGTTTGCCCTCGTTCCGGACAAGCAGGGTCCACTTCAGGTCTTCCACCCGGTGGCGACCGGCGATTTCCCCGATATCGAGACGGCGATCGCGGCGTCGGTCTTCGCCAACACCAAGGAGCGGCCGCGCTCGGCGATCCTCGACCTCGCCGGCCCGATCACCAGCGATGCGGTGCATCTGACGAATGCGCCCTGGGTCATCCGCCCACGCGACATGATCGCGCGGACGGAGATGACCGACGTCACGCTTCTGAACGACTTCGAGGCGCTGGCCCTGGCGCTGACCGCGCTGAAGCCGGAGGACGTCGTCAAGACCGGCGGGGGAGAGCCGTCGGAGACCGGCGCCAAGGTGGTGATTGGACCGGGAACGGGGCTCGGCGTTGGCGCGCTCGTCCAGGCGGGCGGCATCTGGGCACCGGTTCCAGGAGAAGGTGGCCACGTTTCGCTCGGGCCGGTCGAGGCGGACGAATTTCCGCTCTGGAAGAACATCGAGCCGGAGCATGGGCGGATTTCCGCCGAGGCATTGCTCGCCGGCCGCGGCATCGTCCGCCTCTATCGCGCCGTGGCGAAAACCGCCGGCCGCGCGCCTTTGTTCTCGAAGCCCTCGGAGGTCACCCAGGCGGCGCTCGATGCGTCCGATCCCGACGCGGCCAGCACGCTCTCAATCTATGCGCGGCTGCTCGGGCGCCTCGCCGGCGACTTGGCGCTGATCTTCATGGCGCGCGGCGGCGCCTATATCGGGGGCGGCATTCCGCCGCGTATCCTTCCGTTCATGCAGAGCGACGAGTTTCGTCGCGCCTTCGAGGCCAAGGCGCCGCACGAAGAGGTAATGGCGTCAATTCCGAGTTTCGTCATCATCGGCGACAACCCGGCGCTTCAGGGTCTTGCGGCATTCGCGCGCGCACCGGAGCGCTTCGGCGTGAACCTTTCGGGAAGACGTTGGTTGAAATAATGGGGTTGAGGTAGTGGCGGGCTGCGGAAGACAAGGATAAATCGCTGTGGCGGCAACATCTTCCCCCGAGGCGCTGAGGGCGGCGTTCGGCCTTTCCGATCAGGCTGCGATCGTGACCGGTGCGACATCCGGCCTCGGGCGCGTCTGCGCGACGGCGCTCGCCCGCGCCGGCTGCAAGGTCGTCGTCAACCACCTTGAGAGCGACGCGGAGCGGGCCGGCGAAGTCGTCTCCGAGATTACGCAGGCCGGCGGGGCCGCTGTCGCGCTTGCCGCCAACGTCTCGGTCGAAGCCGACGTGGAGCGGATGTTCGCCGAGGCCGTGAAGCGCTTCGGCACCGTTCACATCCTCGTCAACAATGCCGGCATCCAATCCGGCGCCGCCTTCCCCGACATGACGCTCGCCGCCTGGAAGAAAGTGATCGCCGTTAATCTCGACGGTCAGTTCCTGTGCGCGCGCGCGGCGGTGCGCGAGTTCCTGCGCCGCGGGCCGGAGCCCGACGTCTCGCGCGCCACCGGCAAGATCATCTGCATGAGCTCGGTGCATCAGACGATCCCCTGGGCGTTCGAAGCGAACTACGCAGCGTCGAAGGGCGGCGTCGAACTTCTCATGCAGTCGATGGCGCAGGAGCTTGCCTCGCAAAAGATCCGCGTCAACTCGATCGCTCCCGGCGCGATAAAGACGCCGATCAACCGCGACGCCTGGGAGACGCCGGAGGCACTGAAGAAGCTGCTCGCGCTTATTCCTTACGGACGGATCGGCGAGCCGGAGGACGTCGCCAATATCGCGCTCTTCCTCGCCTCCGACCTTTCCGACTACATGACCGGCGCGACAGTCTATGTCGACGGTGGCATGGCGCTTTATCCAAGCTTCCGCGGAGCGGGGTAAGCGGCGTGGCAAGACCGATCGAGGATTACGGGTTCATCGGAAACCTGCTCTCCTGTGCGCTCGTCGCGCGCGACGGATCGATCGACTGGCTATGCCTGCCGCGCTTCGACTGCGATGCCTGCTTCGCCGCGCTGCTCGGCACGCAAGAGAACGGTTATTGGCGCATCGCGCCGGCCGACACGCCGACCCGGATCTCGCGCCGCTATCGCGACGGCTCGGCCATTCTTGAGACCACCTTCGAGACAAAAGATGGGGCGGTCACGCTGATCGACTTCATGCCGCTCTCGGATGACGAGGAGCACGTCGACCTCTTCCGCATCGTGCACGGCGATCGCGGGCGAGTGGCGATGCGCATGGAGTTCGTGATCCGCTTTGGCTACGGCGAGACGGTGCCGTGGGTCGGGCGCACCGATTTCGGCCTCAGAGCGGTGGCGGGGCCCGATGCCGTCGAGCTTCATACGCAGGTCGAGCTCAAGGGCGAGAAATACCAGACTGTCGCCGAGTTCTCCGTCGGCGAAGGCGCGTCGGTGCCGTTTGCGCTTTGCTGGCATCCCTCGCATCGCGCGCGCGAGACACGCATCGACCCCGAGACGCGGCTTGCGGAAACCGATGCGTGGTGGCGCGCCTGGTCGAGCCACTGCACCTTCGGGGAGCACAAGCCGCGGCTGGCGCGAAGCGGTTGTTCGCTCGCTGATCACGCTCAAGGCGCTGAGCTACCGCCCGACGGGCGGCATCCTCGCCGCCGCGACGACGTCACTGCCGGAGGAGATCGGCGGCACACGCAACTGGGACTACCGCTTCTGCTGGGTCCGCGATGCAACGCTGACTCTTTATGCGCTGCTCACCTCCGGCTATCGCGAGGAGGCGCGGGAGTGGCGGCAATGGATTTTGCGGGCGGCCGCCGGCCACCCGTCGCAACTGCAGATCATGTACAGCGTGCGCGGCGGGCGGCGGCTGCACGAGGTCGAGCTCCCCTGGCTCGCCGGCTATGAAGGTTCGAAGCCGGTGCGCGTCGGCAATGCCGCCTACGACCAGTTGCAGATCGACGTCTATGGCGAGCTGATGGACGCGCTGCACGTCGGGCGGAAGTTCCAGCTCGAGCCGTCGCGCGAGGCGTGGAACTTCCAGCTCGTGCTGCTCGATAATCTGAAGCGGAAGTGGCCGCGCCCCGACCGCGGCATCTGGGAGATGCGCGGCAGCGCCCGGCACTTCACACATTCAAAGCTGATGGCCTGGGTCGCCTATGATCGCGCGGTGAAGAGCGTTGAGGATTTCGGGCTGTGGGGTCCGGTCGACGCCTGGAAGGCCGAGCGCGATAAGATCCGCGACGAGATTCTGAAGAACGGCTGGAGCGAGAAGCGCCAGAGCTTCGTGCAGGCCTATGGCGGCGAGGCGCTCGATGCCGCGCTTCTGATGCTGCCGATGGTCGGCTTCCTGCCGGCGGACGACCCGCGCGTCGTGTCGACGGTGAGCACGATCCGCCGCGAGCTGATGGAGGACGGGCTGCTCCTGCGCTACCGCACCGATCAGAGCGACGACGGCATCGCCGGCCGTGAGGGCTCGTTCCTGGTCTGCAGCTTCTGGCTCGCGGACGCGCTCTCAATGATTGGCCGTCACGATGAAGCGGAGGAGCTTTTCGAGCGGCTGCTTTTGCTGCGGAACGATCTCGGGCTGCTTGCCGAGGAATACGATCCGCGCGCGAAACGCCAGCTCGGCAACTTCCCGCAGGCCTTCTCGCATGTTGGGTTGATCAATACGGCAAACAACCTGGTGTCGGCCAGCGGTCCGGCGCAACAGCGCGCCGAAGACACGCCGCACGAGGTCGAGACGGCGGACGCGCCGAACTAGGCTGCGCTCACGCAAGCTCCACGATGCGGCCGCCGGCGGCTTCCGCGTCGGCCGGATCGTGGGTGACGAGCAGCACCGGCAGCCCATATTTCCGCGCCTCGGCGAAGACCAGCTCGCGCACCTGGGCCCGGAGCGCGGTATCGAGCCTGGAGAACGGCTCATCGAGGATCAGCGCCTCGGGGCGGGCGAGCAGCGTGCGCATCAGCGCCACGCGCGCCGCCTCTCCGCCGGAAAGCGTCGCCGGATCGCGCTTGGCGAAGCCTTCCAGCCCGACCTCGGCAAGCGCCTCGGCGACAACCTTGTTGCGTCGGGCGCGTCCCTGTAGCTCCGGGCTCAGCCCGATCAGGAGATTGCCGCCCACGGAGAGGTGCGGAAGGAGCAGCGCATCCTGAAAGAGGAGGCCAATGCCGCGTCGCTCGGGCGGCAGCGCCGTCACGTCGCGACCATTCAAGATGATCCGACCGCTGGCGCGGAAATCGCGGCCGAGGAATCCACCGACAAAGGCGAGCAGCGTCGACTTGCCGACGCCCGACGGACCCATGACGGTCAGCACCTCGCCGGGCCTGATCGTCGCGTCGAGCCTGACCAGTGCCTCGCCATTCAGCGCGATCCGGAGGTCGCGGAGCTCAAGCCCGGATGCGCGGCCCTCGTCCCCGCTCATGCCGAAATCCGCAGTCCGCGCCGGTTGCGGAACAAAATTGCAGGCACGACGGCCGCGATGGCGAAGCCGAGAAACGGCAAGGCCGCCTGCACGAGGCCGGTTGCGCCGATCAGCCGCGGGTCGCCGCCGGAGGCGAGCGCCACCGCCTCCGTCGTCACGGTCGGCCAGCGCCCGCCGCCGACGAGGAGCGTCGGCAGATAGAGCGCCACCGAGACGGCGAAACCGAGCGCGGCGGCGGTCAGGATCGGGCGGGCGAGCATCGGCAGCTTCACGCGCCAAAAGACCGCGTCGGCGCCGTGCCCAAGCGTGCGCACGGCTTGGGCATAGCGCGGATCGAAGCTCCGCCACGGATCGGCGAGCGACAGAAGGACATAGGGGAAGACGAAGACCAGATGCACGATCACGACGGCGAGGAACGTGCCGTCGATACCGGCATAGTCAAAGAGAATCTCAAGGCCGAGAAGGAACGCAATCTGCGGTGCGATGAGCGGCACATAGAGCGCGCGGAAGGGCCGCAGCGCCTTACGCCCGTCGGCGCGCGCCGACCATTCGAGCGAGCCGAGCGCAAGCACGACCGCGATCAGGCTTGCGACGGCGGCGAGCGCAAGCGTGTCGCGCGCGACCATCGGCATGGAGGCGGCAAGCCGCATCCAGGTCGCGGTGGAAAGCGTCTCGGGCAGCGGTTCGGGGAAATGCCAGCGCCCAGCGAGCGACCAGAGCACGAGCAGCAATATCCCCGCGACGACCGTCGCCGCAGCGAGCGCCATCAGCACCGCCGCGATCTTCCGAAGCCAGCGGTCGCGCATGCCGCGCCAGCCGGACCCGGCCAGGCGGCGGCAAAGGCCGGCCATGATGCGCTCGGCCGCAAGCCAGACGAGAAGCGCCCCCGCGGTTACGCCGAGCTGCAACACCGCGCCGGCAGCGGCGACGAAATGGCGAGTGAGGTCGGGATCGTATTGCCAGTCGAGGATGCGCACCGAAAGCAGTGCCGGAGTCGTCGGCCCGAGGATCAGCGCCACGTCGACGACCGCCGTCGCAAAGGCAAGCACCGCCAGGAGCGCCAGCCGGATCTGCCGATAAAGCATCGGCAGCACCCCGTAGAGAAAGCCGAGCAGGCGACCATAGCCGAGCGACGCCATCATCCGCTCCGTCTCGGCGGCGCGTGTCTGCGGCAGCGATGCAAGCGTCATCAGGAAGAGGAATGGGATCTCCTTCACGATCAGCCCGAGCGTCATCGCAACGCCCACTCGGTCATGCACGATCAGAAGATCGGGCGGGCGATCGGACGCGGTGACAAGTGCGACAAGACGGAAGACGAAGCCGGAAGGGGCGATCAGGAGGGCGAGGCCAAACGCCGCGGCGGCATGCGGCACGCTCAGAAGCGGCGAGACGAGCCGTTCGAGCGCCGAGAAGAGCCGCGAGCCGCGCCACGCCGCGACGAAGAGGATGACGATCGAAAACGTGATCGCTGTCGTCGCGAGCCCGATCGCGAAGCTCAGCGCCGTCGAGCGCGGGAGGCCGGGCATCGCGAAAAGCGCGCGGAACGGCGCGAGCGAGAATTCCGTTCCGCCGAGCACTGGCAGGTAGCCGAAGGCCGGGAGCAGAATGCCGAGAAGCCCGGCGGCGACCGGCACGATCAGCAGGACAAACGCGGCCGTTGGAAAGAGCCGCAGCAACGAAGGACCTACTGGTTCACGCCGTAGCGGCGCGCCCATTCGTGCTCAAGGCGCGCCACCCAGGAGGGATGCGGCTCGGGAAGCGTGGGCCCGAGCTCTTCCGGCCGAAGGGTCGCCGGCCCGAGATCGAGCGATTCGAAACGGGCCTTGTCCGCCGCAGGCAGCCGCTCGACATCAAGCACCGTCGGATCGCCCCACACCTCCGGATCCTGCTTTCTCGCCTGCGCCTCAGGAGACATCAGGAAATCGGCGAACACCATGGCGCCGGCTGCAGCACTCGCATCGTAGGGGATCGCCACGAAATGCGTATTGCCGAGCGTGCCTTTGTCGAAGACGAAGCTTCGCACAGTATCGGGCAGCTCGCCGTTCTCGATGGCGCTCGAAGCATCGGCCGGATTGAAGGCGAAGGCGATATCGACGGCGTGGTCGGCGAGCAGCCGGCGGAGGCTTCCATAATCGCGCGGGAAGGCCCTGCCCTGCCGCCAGAGATTTTGATGCGCCGCGTCGAGCCAGGCGAAGACCGGCGCGGCGTCGGTCTCGAACGTGGCATCGGTGGCGGGCTCAAGAAGCGCGCTTCGATCGGGCGCAAGCGCGACCAGAAGCTCTTTCAGAAATGTCGTCCCCATGAAGTCGGGCGGCTGCGGATAGGTGAAACGGCCGGGATTCTTGGCAATCCATCTCCCCAGCGCTTCGACCGAGCGCGGCGGATCAGTGAGCCGTGCGGTGTCATAGAAGAAGACGAGCTTCGCCATCCCCCATGGCGCTTCGAGGCCGTCGACGGGGACCGTGAAGTCGCTGGCCACGGTCGGCTTCCCCGCAACGTCGACGAAGCGATAGTTCGGAAGCTTCGTCGACCAGGGCTCGGAACGGAGCAGGCCGCTGCGCTTCATGGCCGAAAAATTCTCGCCGTTGATCCAGACGAGGTCGACCGCGCCGCCCTCTTTCCGCCCTGCCGCCTTCTCCGTCAGCACGCGCGATACGACCTCGGCCGTATCGCCGACCTTGACGTGGATGACACGCACGCCGAAGCGGTCGAGCACGGTCTTCGCCGCCCAGTCGATATAGTCGTTGATGCGCGGCTCACCGCCCCAGGCATAGAAATAGACCGTCTCGCCCTTCGCCTCGGCAAGCACGGCGGCCCAGTCCGCCGGGTCGGGCATCTCGGCGCGGGCAACGACGAGGGAGAAGAGAACCGCAAAGGCAGCGAGAAGGAATCGCGTCATAGCCCGCCGAACTGAAGGGGCAAGGCGATCAAAGACAATGAACAGTTCGGTGAAGGCACCGCGCCCAATTACGATCATGCCCGGGTCGAGCCCGGGCATGACGACACTTCAAAGAAGCCAGTCGGCCCTTTCGTCTCACGTCATCGTGAGCTTGCCGAGATTCTCCATGGCGCGGCGGGCCATCACCGCGACCAGGTTGGCGCGGTATTCGGCCGTGCCGTGGATGTCGCTCATCATGTCGCCGGCGTCGACCTTGAGGCCCTTCAGCGCGTCGGCGGAGAAATTCTTGCCGAGCGCCTCCTCAGCCGCCTTCCAGCGGAAGACGCCATCGTTGCCGGCGCCCGTCACTGCCACGCGCACCGAGCCGTCCTTGTGCTTGGCGATGAAGACGCCCGCCATCGGATAGCGCGACGCAGGATTGCGGAACTTCGCGTAGCCCGCCTCCGCCGGCACCTTGAAGGCGACCTTGGTCAGGATCTCGCCTTCGTTCAGAGCGGTCGTGTAGAGGCCGGTGAAGTAGTCGTCGGCCGCGATCTGCCGCTTGTCGGTGTGAACCGTCCCGGCGAGCGCCATGACGGCGACCGGATAGTCGGCGGCCGGATCGTTGTTCGCAACCGAGCCGCCGATCGTGCCCATATGACGCACGGCCGGGTCGCCGATCGAGCCGGCGAGCGCAGCAAGCGGCGCGATCGCCTTCTTCACGTCCGCCGATTTCGCGACCTCGGCATGCGCAGTGGCGGCACCGATCGTGACTGTGTCACCCGAAACCTGGATACCCTTCAGCTCCGGCACATGACGCAGGTCGATCAGGTTCTTCGGTGCGGCAAGCCGCGCCTTCATGGTCGGCAAGAGCGTATGCCCGCCGGAGATATAGGCGGCGTCATCGCTGGACGAAAAAAGCTTGGCGGCTTCCGAGAGGCTCTTCGGCCGATGATATGTCGTCTCGTACATCGTTCTCTCCCTATTCCGCCGCCTGGCGCGTGGTCGCTTTCTGTGCGAGGCGCCAGACTTTCTCGGCCGTTGCCGGCATGGTCAGGTTGTTGTCGCCAAGCGCGTCGGTAAGCGCATTGATCACCGCCGGCGGCGCGCCGATCGCGCCGGCCTCGCCGCAGCCTTTCACCCCGAGCGGATTGCTCGGGCAGGCCGTGACGGTTGTGGAAACCTTGAACGACGGAACGTCGTCGGCGCGCGGCATCGTGTAGTCGTTATAGCTCGCGGTCACCAGCTGGCCGCTTTCCGGATCGTAGCGGCAGCCCTCGAGCATCGCCTGGCCGACGCCCTGCGTGATGCCGCCATGCACCTGGCCCTCGACGATCATCGGATTGATGAGGTTGCCGAAATCGTCGGCGGCGACGAACTGCACGATCTTCGTCTGGCCCGTCTGCGGATCGATCTCCACCTCGCAGATGTAACAGCCGGCCGGGAAGGTGAAGTTGGTCGGGTCGTAGAAATTTGTCTCCTTCAGACCCGGCTCCATGTCCGCCGGCAGGTTGTGCCCGGTATAGGCCGCGAGGCACACCTGCGCCCAGGGGAGCTTCTTGTCGGTGCCGGCCACCCGCACTTCGCCGTCGGCGATCTCGATGTCGCCTTCCGACGCTTCCATCAGATGCGCGGCGATCTTCTTCGCCTTGGCCTCGACCTTGTCGAGCGCCTTTACGATCGCCGTCATGCCCACGGCCGTGCGCGACCCGTAGGTGCCCATGCCGAACTGCACCTTGTCGGTGTCGCCGTGCACGATCTGCACGCTGTCGATCGGAACGCCGAAGCGGCCGGCTACGATCTGCGCGAAGCTCGTCTCATGGCCCTGGCCGTGGCTGTGCGCGCCGGTCAGGACTTCGATCGTGCCAACCGGATTGACGCGCACCTCCGCCGATTCCCACAAGCCCACGCCGGCACCGAGCGAGCCGACCGCGGCCGACGGCGCGATGCCGCAAGCCTCGATGTAGCAGCTCATGCCGATGCCGCGCAGCATGCCGCGCTTCTCGGCCTCCGACTTGCGCTTGCCAAAACCGCTGTAGTCGGCCGCCTTCATTGCCGCGTCGAGCGAAGCCTCGAAGCCGCCGGCGTCGTAGGTCATGATCACCGGTGTCTGGTAGGGGAATTCCGTGATGAAGTTCTTGCGCCTGAGCTCGGCCGGCGAAACGCCAAGCTCGCGCGCCGCCGTCTCCATGACCCGCTCGATCAGGTAGCAGGCTTCCGGACGGCCTGCCCCGCGATAGGCGTCCACCGGCGAGGTGTTGGTGTAGACGGCGCGCACATTACAGTGGATCGCCGGTATCACGTACTGGCCGGAAAGCAGCGTCGCATAAAGGTAAGTCGGAACGCATGACGAGAAGAGCGACATGTAGCCGCCGAAATTGGCGATCGTGTCGACCTTCAGTCCGATGATCTTGTTGTCGGCGTCGAACGCCATCTCCGCGTGCGAGATGTGGTCGCGGCCATGTGCGTCGGCGAGGAACGATTCGGTGCGCTCGGCAACCCACTTCACCGGTACGCCCGACTTCTTCGACGCCCACAGGCAGACGATCTCCTCCGGATAGATGTAGATCTTCGAGCCGAAGGCGCCGCCGACGTCAGGCGCGATCACCCTCAGCTTGTTCTCCGGCGCGACATTGTAGAAGGCCGAAAGCACGAGCCGCGCCACATGCGGGTTCTGGCTCGTCGTCCAAAGCGTGTAGTGCTCCTCGGCGGGGTCGTAGACGCCAAGTGCCGCGCGCGGCTCCATGGCGTTCGGGATCAGCCGGTTGTTGACGATGTCGAGCCTAGTGACATGTGCCGCCTTGGCGATCGCCGCATCGGCCGCCGCGCCGTCACCGATCTCCCAGTCGTAAATCAGGTTGCCGGGGGCCTCGGGATGAAGCTGCGGCGCACCCTTCTCAAGCGCCTTCGCCGCATCGACAACGGCTGGGAGCTCTTGCCAGTCGATCGAAACGGCGTCCGCTGCGTCGCGGGCCTCGCCGCGCGACCGCGCCACGACGACGGCGGCCGGCTGTCCGACGAAGCGCACAGTGTCGGTAGCAAGCGCCGGATAGGCGCCCATCTTCATGCCGGTGCCGTCCTTGGAGGTGATCGCCCAGCCGCAGATCAGATTGCCGATCCCGTCGGCCGCAAGCTCGGCTCCGGTCAGCACCTTGATCACGCCTGGCATCCCGGCCGCCTGCTTGGTGTCGATCTTGCCGATCTTGGCGTGCGCATGCGGCGAGCGGACAAAGGCCGCGTAGCACATGCCGGGCACGCTCATGTCGTCGGTATAGCGGCCGCGTCCGGTGACGAAGCGCTTGTCTTCCTTGCGGGCAACGCGTGCGCCAATTCCCTCAACGCCCATCTATTCCTCCCTTGATTCTTTTTCGCGCTCGCTTCGGCGCGTCTCTAAGCCTGAGTGTCCGTCGCTAGGCCGCTTTCCCGGCGCCGCCCTACTGGGCCGCGGCGAGGATGGATTTGACGATGTTGTGGTAGCCGGTGCAGCGGCAGATGTTGCCCTCAAGCTCGTGGCGGACCGTCGCCTCGTCGAGCTTGCCGCCGTGACGCGCGATCATGTCAACCGCCGTCATGATCATGCCGGGCGTGCAGAAGCCGCATTGCAGACCGTGATGCTCGCGGAAGGCCGCCTGCACGGGATGCAGGTCGCCGTTGGAGAGGCCCTCGATCGTCGTGACCTTGCTGCCGTCGGCCGCCGCGGCGAGCACCGTGCACGACTTCACCGCCACACCGTCCATGTGCACCACGCAGGCGCCGCACTGCGACGTGTCGCAGCCGACATGCGTTCCGGTCAGGTTGAGCTGATCGCGCAGGAAGTGCACGAGCAGCGTTCGGTCCTCAACGTCGCGCGACTCCGCCCGCCCGTTAACGGTGATGGTGACCTTGGTCATTCATTCCTCCCTACCGACGCGTCAGGGCGGCTCTGCCGCCTTTCATGTTGCTATGACATAAACCAGAAGCAGCGCCAGGATGACAAGCAGTCCCCAGACGATCGGACCTCCGAGAAAGCCCATCGCGGCCTTGGCTTCAACTTCTTCCTCAACCTCCTGGACGGCTTCCTCAACCTCATGGATCACACCTTCGACGCCATGCTCCGCAGGCGCTGCCGCGGCTGCCGCAGGCGCGGCGCCGGCACCGGCCTTTGCCGCGAACGACGCGAAGAACTGGTCGGCAAGCTTCTTCGCGGTTGAATCGATCAGCCGCGAACCGAGCTGCGCGAGCTTGCCGCCGACCTGCGCGTTGACCGTGTAGGAGAGAAGCGTGCCGTCGCCATCCGGCGCGAGGTGCACGTCGGCGCCGCCCCTGGCAAAGCCGGCGACGCCGCCCTTCCCCTCGCCGGAGATCGTATAGCTCTCCGGCGGGTTCACATTGGAGAGCTTCACCTCGCCGTTGAAGGTGGCCTTGACCGGCCCGACCTTGGTGGTGACACGCGCGGCAAAGCCGTCCGCGGCGCTGCCTTCCAGCGACTCGCAGCCGGGGATACACTCTTTCAGGACAGCCGGGTCGTTCAGCATTTCCCACACCCGCTCGCGCGGCGCGGGGATCTGATACTCGCCCTTCAACTCCATGAACGACCTCCTCCCCCAATTCTGCACGCCACGACGCACGCCGACAACAAGATTTCAAGTCCGCCGCGGTTTCGGCGGCGTTGGCGCGCGGGGCGCAAAGCGTTATGAACCCGGACATGCCGAACGGGCCGAGCGGCGACAAGCGCCTTTCCCACATGATCGACGCGGCGCTCGCCGGCGCGCGCGCCGTGATGGCGGTCTACGAAACGGACTTCGCGGTCAGCCGCAAGGCCGACGACAGCCCCGTCAGCGAAGCGGATCTGCGCGCCGAGCAGGCGATCGTCGCACGGCTCAAAGGTGCTGTTCCGGAGCTTCCAATCGTCGCGGAGGAGGCGGTATCGGCGAAGAGGGTCCCCGTCACCGGATTGAGCTTCGCTCTTGTCGATCCGCTCGACGGGACGAAAGAGTTCATCAACCGCAACGGCGAGTTCACCGTCAACATCGCCATTGTCGAGGACGGCGTGCCGGTCGCGGGCGTCGTGCTCGCCCCGGCGCTCGGCCTCGCCTATGCGGGGAGCGCGGTCGGCGCCTTCAAGGGCGCGACCGATGCGGTGCTCGACGCGGTTCGCGACTGGACGGGAATTCGCGCGCGGCCGGCCGCCGCGGAGCCGGTCTCGGTCGCGAGCCGCTCCCACATGACGCCCGCGACAGAAGCGGCGCTGACGCAGGTGAGGTGCGGCGAGCGTCGCTCAATCGGCTCCTCGCTCAAGTTCTGCCTGCTCGCAGAAGGCGCGGCGGATTTTTACCCGCGTCTCGGGCCGACCATGGAGTGGGACACGGCGGCGGGCGACGCCGTCCTCCGCGCTGCCGGCGGTGTCGTGACCACGCTCGACGGCAAGCCGCTCCGCTACGGCAAGCTCGGGGTTGCCGGCATGCGCGACTTCGAGAACCCGGATTTTTTGGCGGCGGGCGATCCTGCGGTGCTCGGACGGCTCGACCTGGCGGCGCTTCGCGCAGCCAAAGCGGCATGAGTGCCGTGCCGCTCGTCCTGACGACGAAGGGCTTGGATGACACTGCGCTCGTCGATTCCGGGCACGGGCGGAAGCTTGAGCGCTTCGGAGCGCTGCTCCTCGATCGGCCGGAGGAGCAGGCGATCTGGACGCCGCGGCTTGCGAAATCCGCCTGGGAAAAGGCCGACGCCGTCTTCACCGGCGACGTCGACGAGGAAGGCGCCGGCCGCTGGAAGCGGCGCGCCGGACTGGACGTATCCTGGACCTGCAGGCACGGCGCGCTGCGCTTTGAATGCCGTTTCACGTCGTTCCGCCACGTCGGCGCGTTTCCCGAGCAGGAGGCGCACGTGCCCTTCATGCGCGAGCGCCTCGCCGCTTCCTCAAGCCCGTCGCTTCTGAATCTCTTCGGCTATACCGGGCTCGCCTCGCTCATTGCGGCGGAGGCCGGAGCGGAGGTGACGCATGTCGATGCCTCCAAGAAGGCGATCCAATGGGCGCGCGCGAACCAGGCGCTCTCCGGGCTTGAAGAGAAGCCGATCCGTTGGATCCTCGACGACGCCACGAAGTTCGCGGCGCGCGAGGTCCGGCGCGGGCGGCTTTACGAAGGCATCCTGCTCGATCCCCCAAAGTTCGGGCGCGGGCCGAAGGGCGAGGTGTGGGAGCTTTTCCGCGACCTGCCGGAGATGCTCAGGCTCTGCCGTGATCTGCTCAAGCCGAAGACCGGCTTTTTGATCCTGACCGCCTATGCGATCCGCGCTTCGTGCCTGTCGCTCGACCGCATGACGAAGGAGGTCTTCGGGCCGGGAGTTGAATTGGGCGAGCTGGCACTTGTCGACGAAAGCGGCGGCCTGCTTGCGACCTCGCTCTTCTCGCGCTGGAGCGCGGGATGACAGGCAGCATCCCCAAGAGCGGCGGCTTCAAGAAGGTGACCAGCCTCGCCAATCCGCTGGTCAAGGAGCTGCGTGCGCTCAGCTTGAAGAAGCATCGCGACGAAAGCGGGCTCTTCATCGCGGAGGGACAAAAGCTCGTGCGCGACGCCGTCGATGCCGGCTGGCCGATCCACATCCTCGCTTTCGCAACGGCAAGTGCCGACGCCGCCGCGATCGGGAGGCTCGCGGCGGAGACGAAGGCTGCGGGCGGCACGGTGCTGGAGGCCTCCTCGCCGGTCATGGAGAAGATCGCGCGGCGCGAAAATCCGCAGAACGTCATCGGTGTCTTCAAGCAGCGCTTTGCCATGGAGGACACGATCGGACAGCGCGGCATCTGGGTCGCGCTCGACCGCGTGCGCGATCCCGGCAATCTCGGCACCATCCTGCGCACCGCCGATGCGGCGGGGGCAAGCGGCGTCGCGCTCATCGGCCAATGCTGCGATCCGTTCGGGCTTGAGGCGGTGCGCGCGACGATGGGCTCGATCTTCCATATGCCGCTGGCGAAGACGAGTGAGAGCGGATTGATCGCCAGCGCGAAGCGGCACGGCGCCCGGCTCATCGGCACACATCTTTCCGCCACGCTCGACTATCGCGAGGCCGACTATCGGCCGCCCATCGTCCTCGTCATGGGGAACGAGCAGCAGGGACTGACGCAGACGCTCGCCGCTGCCTGCGAGATGCTCCTGCGCATTCCGATGTGGGGCAAGGCCGATTCCTTGAACCTCGCCGTCTCGACCGGGCTCATGATCTATGAGGCGCGGCGCGGGGAATCCGCCTGATAGCGGACCTATACAGCCCGTTTCCCAGGCACTAAAGAAACGTGGTTTGAAGCGAAATCGATCCTCAGGCTCGCGGGAGCGCCGATGCAGGATTCCCTATCTTCCGCCAAGCTGATCACCGTCTTCGGCGGCTCCGGTTTCATCGGCCGCCATGCCGTGCAGGCGCTGGCGCGGCGCGGGCACAGAATCCGCGTGGCGGTCCGGCGTCCCGACCTTGCCGGCCACGTCCTGCCGCTCGGCATGGTCGGGCAGATCAAGCCGATCCAGGCCAATCTGCGCTATCGCTGGTCGATCGACCGCGCGGTGGAAGGCGCCGACGCCGTCGTCAACCTCGTCGGTATCCTCAAGGAGCACGGCCGCCAGACCTTTGATGCCGTGCAGGGCTTCGGGCCGCGCGCGATCGGCGAGGCGGCGCGCGCCGCCGGCATCGGCAACGTCGTGCATCTCTCCGCGATCGGCGCCGACCAGCCTTCGACGGTCGGCTATATCCGCACCAAGGCCGAGGGCGAGAACGGCATCCGCGAGACGGTGCCGGAGGCCGTGATCCTCAGGCCGTCGATCGTGTTCGGATCGGAGGACCAGTTCTTCAACCGCTTTGCCGCGATGGCGCGGATGTCGCCGGCGCTCCCGCTGATCGGCGGCGGCACGACACGCTTCCAGCCGGTCTATGTCGGCGATGTCGGCGAGGCGATTGCGCGCGCCGTCGACGGCAAGGCCCACCCGGGCACGATCTACGAGCTCGGTGGTCCGGAGGTGCTGACGTTCCGCGCGTGCCTCGAACAGGTACTGAAAGTGACGCAGCGGAAGCGTCTGCTCGTGCCGCTCCCCTGGTTCGCGGCGCGCTTCATCGGGCGGATCGGCGACGTTCTGCCGGGCGCGCCGATCACCAGCGACCAGGTCCGGATGCTGCGCTTCGACAATGTCGTGTCGGCGGACGCGGAGCGCGACAAGCGCACACTCCAAGGGCTCGGCATCGAGCCGACCGCGCTTGAGATCGTGCTGCCAACCTACCTCGCCCGCTTCCGCGAGCGCGGCGAGTTCACGCAGGCGCGCGCCGCGCCTTAGCTCTTTCGTTCAAGCGAAAAACCAGAGTCCGATCAGGCCGGCAACACCGACAACGATCCGCCACCAGGCGAAGAGCGCGAAGCCGTGGCGTCCGACGAAGGCGACAAGCGTCTCCACAACAAAAAGCGCCGCCACGAAGGACACGACGAAGCCGACCGCTATCAGGCCGAAGGCGCCGCCGGAAAGCCCGTTCCAGTTCTCGTAGAGATCGAGGACGAAGGCGCCGAGCATGGTCGGGATTGCGAGAAAGAACGAGAACTCCGCCGCCGCCTTCTTCTCGCAGCGCATGAGCAGCGCGCCGGCGATCGTGGCGCCGGAGCGCGATACGCCAGGCACGATCGCCAGGCACTGAAAGACGCCGATCACCAGCGCCACCCAGAGTGGGAAGCGCATCGCGTCGCCGTGGACCGGACGGATATCGAAGCGGTCGAGCGCCCAGAGCGCGAGCCCGCCGACGATCAGCACGACGCAGATCAGGACCAGCGAGTTAAAGAGCACATTCTTGATGAAGTCGTGGAGAAGGAGCCCGACAACCGCCGCCGGGATGAAGGCGACGATGACGGAAAGCACGAAGCGGCGGGCGTTCGGATCGCTCGGCAGCGCCAGGAGAACGCCCCAGAGGCGGCGGAAATAGGCGACCACAACCGCCAGGATTGCACCGAGCTGGATCAGGACATTGAAAGTGTCCCAGAAGGCCTTCTCGCCGCCCCGACCAAGGCCGAGGAGCTCGGTCGAAAGCAGGAGATGCGCGGTTGAGGAGACCGGGATGAACTCGGTGATCCCCTCCACGACGCCGAGCGCCACGGCTTCCCATATGGACTGCAGGCTCATCCCGCGCTACCTCGGCTCGCGAATTACAACGTTTCGCGGCGGCTTAGCATTTTCAGCTTGCGAAATCCTGAGACGCGATCCGGCGACCGACCGCACAGGCATGATGCAGCTCTTCCACCACCCGCTCTCCGTCGCCTCGCGCTTCGTGAGGCTGGTGCTCGGCGAATGCGAGGCGGCGCCGGAGCTGACCGAGGAGCGCGTCTGGGAGCGGCGCAAGGAATTTCTGCTCCTGAACCCCGCCGGCACCCTCCCCGTGCTGATTGAGAACGACGGGCCGCCGATCTCCGGCGTCTGGGCGATCGCCGAATATCTCGACGAGACGCACGGCTTCGCGCTGAACGAGCGCCGGCTCTTGCCGCCCAACGCCGAGGCGCGCGCCGAGGTCCGGCGGCTTTGCGAATGGTTTCTGTTCAAGTTCGAGGAGGAGGTGACGGGCTACCTGGTCGAGGAGAAGGTTTTGAAGCGCGAAAGGGCGCGGAGCGGCGGCAACGGCGGGGCGCCCGATTCCTCGCTGCTTCGGGCGGCGCGGGCCAACATCCGCACCCATCTCTTCTATGTCGAACACCTGATTTCGGCGAAGAACTGGCTTGCCGGCGACCGGATGAGCTATGCCGATCTGAGCGCCGCCGCCGCTTTGTCGGTGGCCGATTATCTGGGCGAGGTTCCATGGCAGGACGCGGGAGACGCCAAGGACTGGTACATGCGGATAAAGTCGCGCCCGGCGTTTCGACCGCTCCGGGCGGACCTTGTGCGCGGACACATGCCGCCGGAGCACTACGCCAATCTCGACTTCTGACGCCGGAGGCGCTCCGCGCCTTTATCGCCGAGCTTGCCCGCGCGGAGGGCTTTGACGCCTTCGGCGTCGCGCGACCCGATGCGATCCCCGAGGCCGCCGGCCGGCTTCGCCGGGCGATCGCCGAAGGTCACCACGGGACGATGCAATGGCTCGCCGAAACTGCGGCGCGGCGCGGCAGCCCGGCGGCGCTCTGGCCCGACGTCCGCTCCGTCGTCATGCTCGGGATGAACTACGGACCGAACGGCGATCCGCTCGGAACGCTTGCCGACCGGCAGGCGGGGACGATCTCCGTCTATGCGCGGAACCGCGACTACCACGACCTGGTCAAGGGTGCGCTGAAGCGGATCGCGACGCAATTCGCCGCGCGCGCCGGCCCGAATGGGGACGTGGGCGTGAAGGTCTTCGTCGATACCGCACCGGTTATGGAAAAGCCGCTCGCCGAAGCGGCGGGGCTCGGCTGGCAGGGCAAGCACAGCAACCTCGTCAGCCGGCGCTTCGGTTCGTGGCTCTTCCTCGGCGCGATCTTCACCAACGCCGAGCTTCCGGCGGATCAGGCCGAGGTCGATCACTGCGGCTCCTGCCGCGCCTGCCTCGACATCTGTCCGACCGACGCCTTTCCGGCGCCCTACCGGCTCGATGCGCGGCGCTGCATCTCCTATCTAACCATCGAGCATGCCGGTCCGATTCCGCACGCGCTTCGCCCGCTGATCGGCAACCGCATCTTCGGCTGCGACGATTGCCTCGCCGTCTGCCCGTGGAACAAGTTCGCGGAGACAGGCAGGCAGGCGAAGCTTTCCGCACGGGCGGAGCTGAATGCGCCGCGGCTTCGGGACCTCGTGCGGCTCGACGACGGCGCCTTCCGGCGTTTCTTCTCGGGCTCGCCGATCAAACGGATCGGGCGCGCGCGCTTCATCCGCAATGTGCTGATCGCGATCGGCAATTCCGGCGACGCGGCGCTTTCGTCCGAGGCCGAGGCGCATCTTGACGACGCGGCGCCGGAGGTGCGCGGCGCGGCGGTGTGGGCCTTGCAACGGCTGAAGCCGGAGCGCGTTCTTGAGATCGAGGGCTCGCGCCGCGCGCAAGAAGACGATCCGGACGTGCGGAGCGAATGGGACACCGCCATCAGCGAGGCGCAAACATGACACGGCATTTCGAGCTTCACCGCCCTCACCTCCCTCAGGCGCTTCGCAATCGCGGTCACGATAGTGCAGTGCCGCGCGTCGCGCTCGGATTGGGGACGGTCGGTGCGGTCGCCTTCGGCGCGCTCGCAATCGGTGCGCTGGCGATCGGCGCGCTGGCGATCAATCGTCTTGCGATCAAACGCGCGCGGATCGAGCGCCTGTCGGTCGGTCGTCTGGAAGTCGACCGACTGGTCGTGCGCGAGCGCAAGTTGCGCTGAAGGCGGAATGGTGGACCCGACTTTCTTCAAGACCGCGGCGGCATGGCGGAAGTGGCTCGAGAAGAACCACGCCAAGGCCAGCGAGAAGCTCGTTGGCTTTCACAAGGTCGGGTCGGGCAATTCCGGCATCACCTACAAGCAGGCGCTCGACGAGGCGCTCTGCTTCGGATGGATCGACGCCGTCCGCCGCGGAGGCGAGACGACCTGGACGATCCGCTTCACGACAAGGCGTCCAAGGAGTATCTGGAGCGCCGTCAATATCAAGCGAGTCGAGGAGTTGAAGGCCGAGGGCCGCGTCCACAAAGCGGGGCTCGCCGCATATGAAGCGCGCGATCCGAGCCGCCAGAAACGCTATTCGTACGAGAACCGCGATGCGGCTTTCTCAGCCGCGGAAGAGCGGGCATTCCGTGCCAACAAGGCTGCCTGGGCGTATTTCTCCGCGATGCCACCCTCCTACCGTCGGCCGGCGACCTGGTGGGTGGCGGGCGCCAAGCGGGAAGAGACACGCAAGCGGCGCCTGGCGACGCTCATTGCGGACTCCGCCAGCGGACGCAAACTCAAACACCTGACGCCGACCACTCGGAAGAAGTGACAAGTCTTTTCGTCTTCGGGCTCGGCTATTCGGCACGCGCTGTCGTGCGGCGGATGCGGCCGGCGCTCGACCAGGTGTGGGGCACGACACGCGACGCGGCGAAGCTGGACGAGATCGCGGCGCTTGGGGCGACGGGGCTGCGTTTTGATGGAGCAGCGACTGCAGACCCCTCCCCGCGAGGGGGAGGGGAGCTTGCTGCGGCTACCCACATTCTCGTCTCGATTGCCCCTGACCAGACCGGTGATCCGGTACTGCGGCATTTCGGAAAGTCGCTTGCGGCCGGCAGGCCGAAGTCGCTCGTCTATCTCTCGACCGTCGGCGTCTATGGCGACCATGGCGGCGCATGGGTCGACGAGACGAGCGCATGCCGGCCGGTCTCGGAGCGCGCCCTCCGGCGGCTTGACGCCGAGGCCGCCTGGCAAAGCTTCGCGTCGGAGACCGGCGTCCCCGTCGCGATCGTCCGGCTTGCCGGGATTACGGGCCCGGACGCGGACCATTCGAGAAGCTCAGGCGCGGAACCGCCCGGCGCATCGTGAAGCCCGGGCAGGTGTTCAACCGCGTGCATGTCGACGACATCGCGGCGATCGTCGAAGCGGCGTTCGACCGGCGCGCCGACGGGACGTTCAACGGGGCGGACGACCTACCGGCGCCGCCGGAAGATGTGCTCGCCTACGCCGCAGAGCTGCTCGGCGTCCCGCCGCCGCCGGAAATTCCGTTCGAGAAGGCGGAGCTCTCGCCGATGGCGCGGAGCTTCTATGGCGAAGCGAAGCGGGTCAAGAACGAGCGGATCAAGCGCGAGCTTGGCGTGCGGCTTTCCTATCCGACCTACCGCGAGGGGCTCCCTGCAGTGCTTGCCGCGGAAGGCCTTGCGGCAAAATAGCGTCGGCTGCCGATTGTCACAATCTTGTCGGGGATGCGGCGCAGAAGAGCGCGATGCTCAGCGTGATCCGATTCGCCGAATTCTATTGTGTCTTCTCGGTGATGGTTCACTGGACGAGCGTCCTCGCCGTCGGCCTTCGCGCGCGATGGGACAAGGCGGCGCCGCGGGCGCCCGCCGACGCGCCCGGCGTCAGTGTCGTGCGCCCGGTCCGCGGCATCGAGAACCACATCGAGGCGACGCTCCGCTCGGCCTTCCACCTGACCTACCCGCGCACCGAGATCCTGTTCTGCGTCGCCTCGGAGACTGATCCGATCGTCCCGGTCGTCCGCCTCCTGATGGCCGAATACGCCGATGTCCCGGCACGGCTGCTGGTCGGCGATGACCGCATCAGCATCAATCCGAAGCTCAACAACCTCGTGAAGGGCTGGGAGGCCGCAGCCTACGACTGGATCGTCATGGTGGACAGCAACGTCATGCTCCCGCCAGACTATGTCGAGCAACTCTTCGCCCATTGGCGGCCGGACACCGGTCTTGTCAGCGCGCCGCCGGTCGGGAGTGCGCCCGACGGTCTCGCGGCCGAGCTCGAATGCGCGTTCCTCAACACCTATCAGGCGCGCTGGCAGCTCGCCGCCGACGCCTTCGGACTCGGCTTCGCGCATGGCAAGAACCTGTTCTGCCGCCGCGACATCATCGAGAAGGCGGGCGGCATCCGCGCGCTTGCCGAAGTGGTGGCGGAAGATGCGGCGGCAACCAAGATCGTACGGCGGCAGGGCCTGCGGGTGCGCGTCATGCCGCGGCCCTTCCCGCAGCCGCTCGGGCGCCGCACTCTGCGTGACGTGTGGCACCGTCAGCTTCGCTGGGCGCGGCTTCGCCGCTCGTGCTTCGGGCTCTATTTCTATCCGGAGATCTTCTCCAGCGGCTTCCTGCCGATCCTGGCGATTTCCCTCGTCGCGGCATTCGGTGCGATCTCGCCGTTCGTCGCGCTTCTCTATGTGGCGGTCTGGTATTTCGCCGAGTGGCTGCTTGCGCGGATGCTCGACTGGCCGACTTCGATCCGCGCGCCGCTTCTATGGATGGTGCGCGATTTGATGCTTCCGGTGCTGTGGTGCGTGGCGATGCTAGGCGCCGGCTACGCCTGGCGCGGCAATGCGGTGAACGTCAGCCGCGGCAAGCTTCAGCTCGTCGAGGAATAGGCGGTCGCTTCCGCCAAACTCTCCAGCCCGAACGCCTCTGCGATCAGCTCGTATGAGCGGCGGCGCGCCGCGTGCCCGTGGGTGATGGTGACGACCATCACCTCCTCCGCGCGATATTCCTCGGCAACCGCCTCGATGCCGCGGCGCACGGTCTCCGGCGCGCCGATGATGCGGCGGCGCGGACGATTGTGCAGGCGATCGCCGCCCGGATGCTCGGCGAGGAATTTCAGCGCCGTCTCGACCGGCGGGATCGGGATCAGCGTGCCGGCGAGGAAGAGCCGCATCGCCATGCGGTGGCTTGCGGCAAGCCGCTCGGCCTCCGCGTCGCTCTCCGCCGCAAGGGCTGAGACCGCGACGATCGTCCGCGGCTTGTCGCGCCCAGCCGCCGGCTGGAAATCCGCCCGGTAGCGCGCAGCAATCTCCGCACCCTGCGGATTGATGAAATCCGCGAAAACGTAAGGCAGCCCAAGCTCCGCCGCCCAGATGCCGCTCTGCGGCGAGGAGCCGAGGAGATAAAGCTCCGGCGCGTGCGGCCGACCCGGAAGCCGCGCCAGTTCGCGGAACGGATGCGTCTCCGGCAGCGTGTCCTCAAGATAGGCCATGAGCTCCACGAGCTGGTCGGGGAAATCGTCGGGCGCCGCCTGGCGGCGGTCGCGCTGCAAGGCGAAGGCGGTCTTCGGATCGCTCCCCGGCGCGCGGCCGATGCCCAGATCGATGCGGCCGGGGAAGAGGCCGGCGAACATCGAGAAGGTCTCCGCCACCTTGAGCGGCGAATAATGCGGCAGCATCACGCCGCCGCTTCCGACCTTGATGCGCCGGGTCAAAGCGGCAATCGGGCCGATCAGCGCCTCGGGGCTGGCGCAGGCGAGCATCGGCGTGCCGTGATGCTCGGCAACCCAGTAGCGGCTGTAGCCGAGCGCGTCAGAAAGCTTCGCGAGGTCGACGCTGTTCCTGAGCGCATCGGCGGCGCTTGCGCCTTCCGAGATCGGCGCTTGATCGAGCACGCTCAAGGTCAATGCCATCGGCTTCTCCCGCGGCGGAGATGGCGAGGAAGCGGACGCCGATCAAGCCCGTTCAAACGCGCCCTCTCAAACTCGGTTGCGGAAGAGAATGTCCTTGCCGAGCGTCCGGTTCGGTCTGACCGCGATGATGAACACGCCGACAAGCGCGAGCGCGCTGCCGAGCGCCATCCTGAGATCGAAGGGATCGCCCGTCAGCCAGATGCCGAAGCCGATCGAGAAGAGCGGCGACATCAGCGTCAGCGGCGCGATCTGCGTCGCTTCGTAGCGATGGATCAGCCCGTAATAGCGGGTATGCGCGAAGACGGAGACGAGCAGTGCCGAATAGAGGATGACGGCGACGAACGGCCAGCCGGCGAGATGGGCAGCGCCGATCTGCCCGTGCTCGAGCCCGGCCGTCAGCACTGTGAGCAGCACAAAGGAGGAGAATCCGACCCAGGCCTGCAGGCGGAGCGGCCGGATCCCCTGCATCTGCTTCAGGAGTACCGTGCCGAGCGCGCCACCGAAGGCCGACAGCGCGACGTAGAGAAGCCCGGTTGAAAAGCTGACGCCGCTCGGGTCCCACATCACGATGACGACGCCGGCGAAGGTCAGCGCGATGCCGAGCCCGCGCCGCCAGCGGATGCGCTCGCCGAGGAAGAGGATGGAAAGGAGCGTGACCATCGGCACGCCGAGCTGGGTGACGATCGCCGATGCCGACGGAGTCGCCGTCTTGAGGCCGACGAAGAGCAGCGCGAAGCTGCCGCCGCCCATCAGGATGCCAACGGCGACGGTGCGCCAGTAGGGTCGCGGCATCGGCAGCAGCCAGGGGAATACGGCAATCGCGATTACGGCGGAGCGAGCCGCGGCAAAAAAGAGCGGCGGGACATGCATGTCGGCGACCACGATCTTGGCCACCACCATGTTCAGGCCCCAGACCACGCAGATCACGATTAGAAGAGCAAAATCCCGGAAGGACACGGGGGACAGGCTATAGGCCGCTTGCCGGTCCGCTCACAGGGATTTCCGCTGCGCGATTGCCGCAGGCAAGAGCTCAACCTTGTCGTCATGCCCGGACTTGATCCGGGCATCCATTCCGTAGCGGTCACGGTTCGTTCGGAGGATGGGAATGGACTGCCGGGTCAAGCCCGGCAATGACGACAGTCCTGAAGGGCTGGCTTGCTAAACTTCGTCGAGGCCTGCTCCTAGTGGACGCTCACGGTCTCGAGATCGGCCTCGTGCGCGCTCGCAATCGCAGCGGCCTTGGAATCGGTCAGCATGATCGGCTGGCCGGTCGCCGAGAGCAGCGCCCAGAGCGAGACGCCGGGCTGAAGCTCGGGCGCCTGCGGAAAGAGCGTGCGCACGTCCTCGGAGCGGACCGGCCGCAGATAGGCGATCTCTCCGCCGCCAAGCGCGGCGAACGCATCCTGCGGCATGGTCTTCACGGTTTCGTTGCTGGTCATGATCTTCTCTCCAACGCTAGCCGCGGGACTTGATCGGGACCCGTTTGATTGCGCGCGCCAATTCCGGCCGTACAAGCTCAATCGACAGCAGTCCTTCCTTCAATTCCGCGCCCGCAACTTCCATGCCATCGGCCAGCACGAACGTCCGCTTGAACTGGCGGGCGGCGATCCCCCTGTGCAGGAAGTCGCGCGCCTCGTCATCCGCCTGCCGACCGCTGACGGTGAGCTCATTCTCCTCCACAGTCACTTCGATTTCGTTAGGACCGAAACCGGCGACCGCGAGGGTGATGCAGATGTGCGCCGGCTTATCGCCGGCCGCGGGAATCCGCTCGATATTATAGGGCGGATAGCCTTCGGCAGTCTTCGACACGCGGTCGAGCAACCGCTCGATATCCTCAAAGCCGAGGAGGAAAGGGCTGGAAAACAACGTCGGACGCGTCATGCGAAAGTCCTCATCCCGAAGCGACTTCGCCCGGCCGGACCCAAAAGAGGCATCCGACCGGATGGGAAAGATATGGGACTGTTCGCGGGATGTTCAAGACGGCGGGACGGCATCCACCGGAGGCTGCCGGCCTTGCATTTCGGCGGCATGGCGCATAGGTAACCCCGCCCGCGGAAACCCAGCCTCCAGCTTCCAGAGCCCGCGGCGCGCCTGGACGGGGCCGTAGCTCAGTTGGGAGAGCGCGTGAATGGCATTCACGAGGTCAGCGGTTCGATCCCGCTCGGCTCCACCAATCCAAATCAATGACTTAGCACGAAATTCAGGCCGCAACGTATGGCCGCATTCGTGAAAAAACGCACAAAAGACGCACGCCGTCATCGGTCAGTAAGGCGCACCGCGCAGCACGGAAGAAATGAGCCGGTGAACATTGTCGTCCTCTGCGCTCGCACCTACTTCCGCGTGCAGCAAAAGGAGACGTCCATGGCATCGGGAATTTTCAAAGCGGGAGTTCAGGTACGGCGACTGGGAGGGCACGGCCTCTGCCGACAACGCCGATCAGCGCGACATGTCCGAATGGCTTCGCGAAAAGGGCAGCTCGGAGACAATGAGTTCCTAGTCGGAATCGACATCTACAGCGGTGAGAACCACGGCGGCAAGGTCGGCGACCCCTACGTTACCGCCATCGTCGTTGAGGGATCGAACAGCTTCGACAACGTTGCGCAGCAGCTCAAGTCGCAGGACATCGCAAAAGTCGTCAACCGACGCATCGAGCTTTCAAATGAAGAATTCCTCGGCCTCTTTAAGAGACTCAACGTCGTTCTGACGCGAAAGGGCCTCGACCTCACCAGTCGCGAATACGAAGCGCCGGAGGAGTGAGGGATCATGCCCGAATTCGAAGAAACCTGCTTTCGGTGCAACAATCCCTCCTGCGGATATCAGGTGTGGGCGTCTTACGAGGAGGATAGTGCGTTTCTGCCCGACGAGGATTGTCCGAATTGCCACGCTGGAAAGCTGATCGACACTGATGAAAAGCGGCACGTCACACGCGCCGCGAACGCTTTCATCGACGCCCCAAAACGGCGCTAACTAATTTAGGGCCGATGGAAAGTGCCCCCATAGCCCGAACGCCCATGACAGACCGGCGAGACATACCGCCCCTGCCATCAAGCCCCAAGCGAGCCCGCCCATTCGTGCACTGACGCTTTCGGGATTTGCATCCGGGGCAGAGGCTTTAGGTTGGCTACCGGTCGCTGCCGATCGGAGAGCATCGAAGGACTGATATCCAAACGCCGCCGCGAGCCCAATCACGAGCAACCGCACACCTGTCGCCACGACGCCTCGGAACGCACCAGGCTCCCAAACGAACAGCGCTACGACTGCGACGATCGCTACGCCGGTCCAGAATACACGTGCCATAGGCAAGCCCTGCTTCCTACATCATCGACTTGATCAGTGCGACAACTCCCTGAGCGATCAGGCTGCCGGTCGCGCCTTCACAGATTTTCCGCGCCGACCCGAGCAGCGACCGTAACTTCGATTGATCTGGCTTCGGCCGATCAGCCTCCGTGGTGATTTCCTTAAGAACAGGCGTCAGCTCGTTTCGAGTGTCGCTCGGCAGCAGCGGTAGCGCTTGCTCCGCCTGGGCGGTGAAATCACGTATCCGCGCAGCGTCGAGGACAAGTGCGACGTCCTGATTTATAGCGACGGCAGCGTGGTCCTGAACATTCCCCAGCACACCCACCGGCCCGAATATCTGGTTAGTCACTGACGCCGCAGTCTTCTTGTCATCTTCGCTGAATGCCATGCCCTCGCCCAAGACGCCTTTCTTCTCCAGCTGTAGGGACCAATTCAAAATCAAGTTCCGTACTGCCTCAAGCACGCCCCACAAGCTGTTATTGCTGAGGAAGACAAGGACGTCGGTGCGGCCGCCCAGTGCGTTTACGAGCTGTGCCCTGGTCTCTGGCGTGTAAGGGAAGCCGCGCTGGCTGTCGCCGCCTTTCAGCAGATCTTGTTCCATCGCCGGAAGCGATTCTCCCAGAGGAGCCTGTGAGCAGGCCCGCGCTAGCCCTGGATCGTCAAAAACGATGGTTTGCCAGCCATGAAACGGATTCCAGTATTTTGGCTCACCGGTTATCCGGCGGTAATTAGGTAAGTCGTTGAGGTCGAGATGCATGTAGCCGTCGAGTTCGCGATCAATCCAAACAAGCGCGTCATCAAGGCTCAGCTTCGTTGCGATGGCCTTTGCCATACGGAGTAGCTTTGCAACCGGGATATTTGAGTCCATCACATTCGCTTGAAGCTTCAAAACAAGAGGAATGTGGGGCATGGCCCAAGGCAGCACACCTCAAGGGCCGCATGGCACTCCATTGATCATAGGGAGGGCGTCCGGGTTGCAGGTATCGTCGAGGACAACATCCTGGCGGTTGACCTATGCGCCAGACGGTATGGTGAATCGGCATGTCGATTCTCGCGCGATGGTGTTCCGGTCCTGATGATGTGCTGATCGTTGTCTTGGCGACAAGCGGATCTGTTACGCACGGAGCCGGGGCAACCGCCAAGCTTGTGCGGTGAGAATCGGCGCGCGCCGAAAAACAGTTCACAAGCTGCGGAAAGTTGAACCTATTATCACCGAGGGTACTGAGCAACGGTTGGGGAGACGGCACGGCAACGGTCACCGCCGCAGGCGACCTGAGCGCTGCTACCGCTCCTCGTCCAACTCCGCATCGACGTCGAGCAGGCCCTTGACGTCGTCGCCCTCTTCTTCCTCTTCCTCGAGGAACGGGTCGGGCACGGCTGCATCGTCGTCGTCCTCGACTTCGATATCCGCGTCGTCGGGGATCTCCAGGCTCCTCGTCCTCGGCATCGGCGTCGGGGCCGACGTCGGGCTGAGGCCCGGCCTCCACTTCTTCGAGCGAGACCGTCTCCTCGTCCGTCTCGACCTCAGGCGCGGCTGCGGCTTCGGGCTTCGGTTCGGGCACGGGCTTGCGCTCCGGCGTCCGCACCGGAGCCACGGCAACCTCGAAAACCGTGCCGCAGGACGGGCAGACAATCGGGCTGCGGTTCAGGTCGTAATATTTGGTACCGCAGTTCGGGCAAACCCGCTTCGTGCCGAGTTCTGGTTTGGCCACGTCTCTTCAGCCTCATCTTGGGAATCGCGCCGCGTCCTAGCGACGGGTCCGACGCCTGTCAAACACCTTCTCGCGCCTGAGAATGCGCAAGCTTTGGGCAGCGCGCGAGTGGTGACCGCGGGGAACGAGCGTGCTACCAACCCGGCGTTTTTCCCGGGATGTCAAGAAAAGTCTCCTCAGCCGGCGCGTCAACCATGTCTCATGCCTTCAAGAGACCGCTCACCGCGCTCCCCGCGGGCGCGCTTCGCGGACTCGTCGCGGTCCCCGGCGACAAGTCGATTTCGCATCGCTCGGTGATGCTCGGGGCGCTCGACATCGGCGAGACACGGATCGGTGGCCTGCTCGAATCGGAGGACGTGATGGCGACCGCGGCGGCGATGCGCGCCTTCGGGGCGATGGTCGAGCGCGGCACCGACGGCGACTGGCGCGTGAGCGGGCTCGGCACCGGCGGGCTGCTTGAGCCGGAGAGCGTGATCGACTTCGGCAATGCCGGCACCGGCGTCAGGCTGGCGATCGGGATCGCCGGCGCGCACCCCTTCGCCACCACCTTCGTCGGCGACGCGTCGCTGTCGCGCCGGCCGATGGGCCGCGTGCTCGATCCGCTGCGCGAGATGGGTGCGGAGGTGATCGCGCGCTCCGGCGACCGGCTGCCGCTTTCAATCCGCGCCGCCGATCCGATGGCGCCGATCACCTACCGCGTGCCGGTCCCCTCCGCGCAGGTGAAGTCGGCGGTGCTGCTTGCCGGGCTCAACATCGAGGGAGTCACCACCGTCATCGAGCCGGTCGCGACGCGCGACCATACCGAGCGCATGCTGAAGGGCTTTGGCGCCGACATCACGGTGGAGCGGGTCAGGAGCGAGGCGGTCATCCGGCTCGTCGGCCGGCCGGAGCTCAAGCCGCAGCATGTCATGGTCCCGGCCGACCCGAGCTCCGCCGCCTTCCTGATGGTCGCCGGGCTGATCGTCGAAGGCTCCGACCTGACGATCGCGAACGTGCTCCTCAATCCGTCGCGCACCGGTCTCATCACGACGCTGAAGGAGATGGGCGCCGATCTTTCGGTGGAGAACGAGCGGCTGAGCGGCGGCGAGGCGATCGGCGACGTGCGCGTGCGTGCGTCGAAGCTCAAAGGCGTGAGCGTGCCGCCGCAGCGCGCGCCTTCCATGATCGACGAATATCCGGTGCTTTCCGTCGCCGCATCCTTTGCCGAGGGCGAGACTGTCATGGAGGGGCTCGAAGAGCTGCGGGTGAAGGAATCGGATCGCCTCGCCGCCACCGCCCGCGGGCTCGCGGCGAACGGCGTTACGGTGCACGAGGGTGAGGCGAGCCTTGTCGTTACGGGCGGGCGCGTGAAGGGAGGCGGCACGGTCGAGACGCATCTCGATCACCGCATCGCCATGAGCTTCCTGGTCATGGGGCTTGCCGCTGAACAGCCGGTCACCGTCAGCGACGCCGCCACCATCGCCACCTCCTTTCCAAGCTTCGTCGACATCCTGACCGGGCTCGGGGCGGAATTCATCACTGGCGTGGAAGCCGCGTGAGCCGATCCTCAATCGTCATCGCCATCGACGGCCCGGCGGCGAGCGGGAAAGGCACGCTGGCGCGTCGGCTTGCGGAGCATTTTGGGCTCAGGCATCTCGACACCGGTCTTACCTATCGCGCCGTCGCCGCGCGGCTCCTCTCCGACGGCGCCAGCCTCGACGACGAGGACGCGGCAATCGCCGCCGCGAGGACGATCAATTTCGCCATGCTCGACGCGGAGCATCTCGCGAGCCACGCGATCGGCGAGGCTGCCTCGCGCGTCGCAGTCATGCCGCGGCTGCGCACGGCGCTCAGGGAGAAGCAGCGGCAGTTCGCCGAGCCGCCGCCGGGCGCCGTGCTCGACGGGCGGGATATCGGCACGGTGGTCTTCCCGGATGCCGCGGCGAAGCTCTATGTCACCGCCTCGCCCGCGACCCGCGCCCGCCGCCGCGCGCTTGAAATGAGCGGCGTCGGTGGCCAAATAAGCGAGGCGGATATCCTATCCGACCTGAAGCGGCGCGACAGCCGCGACATGGCGCGCACCGACTCGCCCCTGCGTCCGGCGGACGATGCTTACTTGCTCGACACTACCGATTTGGATATAGAAGCCGCGTTCCGGGCGGCCGTCGACCACGTGAGCCGCAAGATCGCGAACGGATAAGGGCGCGCCAGTCGGATGTGCCCTTTGTCGTTCGCGGGCCATGCCGCTTCGGAAGACTATCGTCGCCCTTCGGCTTCGTGACGCGCCGGCCCGCTTTTCGAAGAGCGGGGGCCAAGGGCGACAAATGCAACGCTAACCCCGCCGGCGCAGAGCTTTGAGACGCCTGAAACAGTCTCGAAGTCGAGGAGTTTTGATGCAAGCCATTGAAATGCAACCGACCAGGGAGGATTTTGCCGCTCTTCTGGAAGAGTCCTTCGCCACGAGCGACCTCGCCGAGGGGACCGTCGTCAAAGGCAGAGTCGTCGCAATCGAGAAGGATGTCGCGGTTATCGACGTCGGCCTCAAGGTCGAAGGACGCGTGCCGCTGAAGGAGTTCGGGGTGCGCGGCCGCGACGGCGAGCTGCAGCCCGGCGACGAGGTCGAGGTCTATCTGGAGCGGGTCGAGAATGCGCTCGGCGAGGCGATGCTGTCTCGCGAGAAGGCGCGCCGCGAGGAGAGCTGGGTCCGCCTCGAAGAGATGTTCGAGAAGAATGAGACCGTCACCGGCCATATCTTCAACCAGGTGAAGGGCGGCTTCACCGTCGATCTCGACGGCGCCGTGGCCTTCCTTCCGAGAAGCCAGGTCGATGTGCGCCCGGTGCGCGACGTCGGCCCGCTGATGAATTCGCCGCAGCCCTTCCGCATCCTCAAGATGGACAAAAGGCGCGGTAACATCGTCGTCTCGCGCCGCTCAGTGCTTGAGGACACGCTCGCCGAGCAGCGCTCGGAACTGGTGCAGCGCCTCTCCGAAGGCCAGGTGGTCGACGGGGTCGTCAAGAATATCACCGAATACGGCGCCTTCGTCGATCTCGGCGGCATCGACGGCCTGCTTCACGTCACCGACATGGCGTGGAGACGCGTCAACCATCCGTCGGAGATTTTGAATATCGGCGAGACGGTGAAGGTGCAGATCATCCGCATCAATCCGGAAACGTTCCGCATCTCGCTCGGCATGAAGCAGCTCGAGGCCGATCCGTGGGAGGGCATCGAGGCGAAGTATCCGATCGGCGCCCGCTTCACCGGCCGCGTGACCAACATCACCGACTACGGCGCGTTCGTCGAGCTTGAGCCTGGCATCGAGGGACTGATTCACGTCTCCGAGATGAGCTGGACCAAGAAGAACGTCCACCCCGGCAAGATCGTCTCCACCTCGCAGGAAGTCGAAGTCGTCATCCTCGAGGTCGATGCCGCCAAGCGGCGCGTGTCGCTCGGGCTCAAGCAGACGATGCGCAATCCGTGGGAGGAGTTCGCCGAGAAGCATCCGGTCGGCTCGACCATCGAGGGCGAGGTCAAGAACAAGACCGAGTTCGGTCTGTTCCTCGGTCTTGAGAACGACGTCGACGGCATGGTGCACCTTTCCGACCTCGACTGGAACCAGCCGGGCGAGCAGGCGATCGAGCAGTACAAGAAGGGCGACGTCGTCCAGGCCAAGGTGCTCGACGTCGACGTGGAGAAGGAGCGCATCTCGCTCGGCATCAAGCAGGTCGGCGGTGACCCGATGGAGACGGTCTCGGGCCTGAGGAAGGGCGCCATCGTCACCGGCGAGGTCACGCAGGTGATGGAGTCCGGCATCGAGGTGAAGATCGCCGACACCGACATGACGGCGTTCATCCGCCGCGCGGAGCTGTCGCGCGAGCGCTCCGAGCAGCGGCCCGACCGCTTCGCCCCAGGCGAGAAGGTCGACGCCCGCGTCACCAACATCGACAAGAAGAGCCGCAAGATCGCGCTCTCCATCAAGGCGCTCGAGATTGCCGAGGAGAAGGAGGCGGTCGCCCAGTACGGCTCGACCGATTCCGGCGCCTCGCTTGGCGACATTCTGGGCGCCGCCCTGAAGAAGCAGCAGGACGACGACGGCGACGAGAAGCCCGCCGAAGCCGAGAGCGACGAAACTGAAGACGAGAGCGCCGCCTAAGCTGCGCTTCATCCCCGACACTACGAGGCCCGCGGCACTGCCCGCGGGCCTTTCTGCTTTTTGCGGCCGGCACCGCCTTGCACCGGTTCGATCCGGCCTCACAGCCCCTTTGCGAAGCGCACGATCGCATCGGCGATCTCCTGGTGCGCTTTCGCGCGGTCCGTGCCTGAGGGATCGTCGCAGACCGGGTCGTCGTGCTCCTCGATGAGGAGGTCATGCCCCTCCGGCTTGCATTCCCCAGCGACGATCAACCGCCGCACCGGCGAGAACGTCTCGCGCTTCATCAACAATTGCCGGATTGCGCATGCCTGCGAGCGACTGCAGACCGGCGAAAACGTGACGTCCGCCATGCTGGCCAGCGGCTTCAACACCAAATCGAACTTCAATCGCGAGTTCATCCGCGTGACCGGCAAGGTGCCGAGCGCCTGGAAAGCCGTGGATTGACTTCCCCCCGCTTCTCAAGAGATCCGGCCGCCAGCCTTCTTCGTCAGCCCGCCTTGGCGCGGATTGCGTAGTGCTCTTCGCGCTGCGCCGCCATGTAGTTGAGGAGCGGCTCCGTCGCCATCGGCCGCGCGAAATAGAAGCCCTGCGCCTGCCGGCAGCCAGCGGCGCGCAGAATCTCCGCGTGCTCTTCCAATTCCACGCCCTCGGCGATCACGTCCTTGCCGAGCCGCCGGCCGAGCTCAAGCACCGCCGAGGTGATCGCCTGCGAGCCTGAATTGGTGGCGATCGAGCGCACGAAGGACTGGTCGATCTTGATCGCGTCGACCGGGAATTTCTGCAGATGCGTCAGCGAGGCGTAGCCGGTGCCGAAATCGTCGAGCGCGATCCTGATGCCGGCGGCGTGCAGCTTGCGGATCGTCGAGCCGATCAGCTCCGCATGCTCGCCGAAGAGCAGCGTTTCGGTCAATTCCACGCAGAGTTCGACGGCGGCATCCCGCCCTCGGTCAGCCGGTTCAAGAGCCGTTCGGCGAGATCGGGGAGCCTGGAGACGGCGCTTGAAATGTTGATGGCAATATAGGTGGGCGCGAGCCTGGCATCGTTCAGGGTGCGATAGTCCTCCAGCACGCATTCGATCAGCCTGTCGCCCAGACTGAGCGCGAGCTCCGCATCGTCGAAGGCCGGAAAGAAGCTCCCCGGCGTCAGGAGGCCGCGCTCGGGATGCTCCCAACGCATCAGCGCCTCGACGCCCTTCACCGAGCCGTCGCGCAGCGAGACGATCGGCTGGTAATAGGGGCGGAAGCGGTGCATCAGAATGCTGACCCGGACCTCGCCGAGCAGCGAGATGCGGCTTTCGAGCGCCGAGCGGAGCTCAGGCTCGAAGCAGACCGTCTGATTGCGCCCGCGGTTCTTCCCTTCATAGAGGGCAAGATCGGCATTCTGCAGAAGCGTCGCCGTGTCCGTCCCATGCTCAGGGAAGAGCACCACGCCGATCGTAGCGCGCGTCGTGACCATCTGGTCGACGACGACGACCGGGTCGGCAAGCGTCGCGAGCAGCTCCGTTGCCATGCCGCTGGCGCCGTCGCGGTCGAAGTCCGGCAGCAGCACTCCGAACTCGTCGCCGCCCAGCCGGAACACCGTGCCGCCGGTGCCTATTCTCTCCTGCAGCCTTTCGCTGACCGACTTCAGAAGCACATCGCCCGCCGGATGGCCGAGGCTGTCGTTCACGTCCTTGAAATGATCGATGTCGATCAGAAGCAGCGCGCTTCGCTGCGGCTCCGCGGAGGCCTCCGACAGCGCGTTCAGCCGCGCGTGGAAGACCTTGCGGTTCGGGAGCCCGGTCAGCTCGTCGCGGCTCGCAAGATGCCAGATGCGCTCCTCCGCCTCGTGCTGGGCGGTGATGTCGCTCATGCATCCGATGAAGCGGAGCGCGCGCCCTTCCAAATCGCGCGTCAGCACGCCGCGATCGAGGAACCAGTGGTAGGACTCGTCCTCATGGCGAAAGCGATACTTTTCCGTCCAGTGCCGATCGCCGCTCGCAAGCGTCTCCTCCAGCCGGCGCTCGACGCGCTCGCGATCGAGCGGATGAACGCGGGCGTGCCACCATGCCGATTTCGCCTCGAAGCGGTCCGTCGTGACGCCGAAGAGCTTTCTGAGCTGGCCGGTCCACGCGACCGAGTCGGTCTGCGCCCGCCATTCCCAGATCACGTCGCCGGTCGCCTCGGAGACCAGCGCATATTGCTGCTCGCGGTCGTCGACACGATCGGCGATGGCGTTGAGCGCAACGGCAAGGTCGCGAAAGCGGCGGAGGCCCTTCTGCGGATCGAGGCGGACATGCGTCTCGCCGTTCGCATAGCGGCGGACAAGATCAGCCGCCTCTGCGACCGGCCGGACGATCACCAGCATGAATGCCGCCGTCAGCGCGCCGATCCCGCTTCCGGCGAGCGTCACCGCCAGGAGTCCGATGCCGTGCCGTCCGCCTGCGATCAAATACGTCGTCGCGCTGACGAGCCCCGGCAGCAGCGCGGCAAGCGCGATCGATCCGGCGAAGCGAAGCCGCTCCGGATCGTTGAACTCGGGACGCCATGCGAACGACAAAACCTGACCCGTTCCCTTTGATTTTCGCTCGATTTGACCTTTCCGGCCTTGCGACTTCACTAAAGTGGAGGCCCGTGTTCCGGTTTCGGAAGCCTTTTGGCAGCGGAATCCACCAAAGAATGCGGGAGACAGTTAGCGATTGGTAACCACAGATGGGTGCAATTCTCTAGCAAGGCGAGTATCGCGCGCCGCGGTTGACGCCCGGGTAGCAGGTCTTGCGCGCCGGGGACCCGGGCTTAGGATCGCCGCCGCAATTCACGAGGCCCGCGCCGTGCCGCATCCATTTCTCTCGCATCTTGCCACGGAGCTTTCGGCCATCGAGGCCGACGGCCTCATGAAGCGCGAACGCACGATCACCACGCCGCAATCGGCGCATATCCGCATCAAGGACCCGCGTGCGCAAGGCGGCGAGCGCGAACTGATCAATCTCTGCGCCAACAATTACCTCGGCCTCGCCGACGACCGGCAAGTGATCGCCGCCGCCCGTGACGCGCTCGATGAATTCGGCTTCGGGATGGCTTCGGTCCGCTTCATCTGCGGCGCGCAGACCTGCATCGCGCGCTCGAGGAGCGGATCGCGCGCTGGCTCGGCAAGAACGATGCGATCCTCTTCGCGGCATGCTTCGACGCCAATGGCGGATTGTTCGAAGCGCTGCTCGGGCACCGACGATGCCATCATCTCCGACGCGCTGAACCATGCCTCGATCATCGACGGCATCCGGCTTTGCAAAGCAAAGCGCTATCGTTTCGCGAATTCCGACATGGATGCGCTTGAGGCGCAGCTGAAGCAGGCGGACGCTGACGGCGCGCGCTTCAAGCTTATCGCCACCGACGGAGTCTTCTCCATGGACGGCACTGTCGCGAAGCTTCCGGAGATCTGCGACCTCGCTGAGCGCTACGGCGCCTTGGTGATGATCGACGATTGTCATGCTCACGGGCATCTCGGCGAGAGCGGCCGCGGCACGCCGGCGCTGACTGGCGCGGGCGACCGCGTCCAGATCGTGACCGGCACGCTCGGCAAGACGCTCGGCGGCGGCATGGGCGGCTTCGTTGCCGCGCCGCAGCCGGTCATCGACATGCTGAGGCAGCGGGCGCGGCCCTACCTCTTCTCCAATTCGCTGGCGCCCGCGATTGCCGCCGGCGCGCTCCGTGCGATCGATATCGCCGAAGCGGCCGACGATCGCCGCGCGCACCTGACGAAAATCGTCGCCCGCTTCCGC
>CAVQJW010000029.1:0-44502 GCA_963712925.1 uncultured Alphaproteobacteria bacterium
CACGGCTTGGACGCCGTTCGAGCCGGGAGGATTTTCGATGATCCAGGTCTCTTGCCGCGGCGCCTTGGTCGCTGCGGTCGCTTTTGCTGCATTCGGTTTTGGCGGCGCTGCCCAGGCGGCGAGACGCAGACGATCAAGGTGATCGAGCACGCGGACTTCGACACGATCACCGATACCGGCGACGAAGACGACAGCGTCGGCGACATCCTGACGTTCGCCAATCCGGTCTTCGAGGAGACCAACAAGACCCAGGTCGGCAGCGACAATGGCTGGTGCATCCGCACCGTGGTCGGCGAGGCCTGGGAGTGCTTCTGGACGCTGACGCTTGAAGGACGGCCAGATCACCGTCGAAGGGCCGTTTCTCGACGCGGGCGATTCCGTGCTGGCGGTGACCGGCGGCACCGGCGCCTATGTCGGCGCGAAAGGCGAGATGGCGCTCACGCGCGCAACGCCGAGGGCACCGAATACGACTTCGTCTACAGGCTCGATGCAATAGCCTTAGCCGGCTGAGTCTAGCCGCCGCGCCTCGACGAGCTTCCACGCCTCCTCGGGAGAGGTCGAGCCAGTCGGATTCCGCGCGCGGCGAAGGCGTGCACGCGTCCGGCGCGCGCCTTGGCGAGCGCCGCGGCGCCGTCCGCGTCGCCTGCATAAAGGCCGGGCTCGGCGAGCTGTGCCGTCGAGCGCTCGATCTTTTTGCGAAGCTTCTCGATCAACCGCTCGCAATCCTTGATCTTTTTCCTGAGGGGCGCGAGCGCCTCGCGGCGTTGCGCAGCCTCGCGCCGGACGTCCTTCTGGGAGGCGAGGGCTCGGCTTCTGCGCCGGTCGCGTCTCTTCCGGCTGCCGGTCGGAGAATGCCGAGCACCATGCGGCGATAGTCCTCGATGTCGCCGTCGAAAGGCGTCGACCGTGCCGTCCGCGACCAGCCACAGCCGGTCGGCGCAGGCCTCGATCAGATGTCGGTCGTGGGTGATCAGGATGACGGCGCCCGCATAGTCGTTGAGCGCATGCACCAGCGCCTCGCGGCTGTCGATGTCGAGATGGTTGGTCGGCTCGTCGAGGATCAGGAGGTGCGGTGCCCCGAAGGCGGCGAGCCCCATCATCAGCCGCGCCTTCTCGCCGCCGGAAAGGTCCTTGGCGGCGGTCGCCATCTTCTCCGTGGTGAGGCCGATCTGCGCGCTCTTCGCGCGCACCTTCGCCTCCGGAGCGCCGGGCATCAGCTCGCGCACGTGATCGTAGGCGGACTTCTCCGGGCTCAGCGCGTCGAGCTGATGCTGCGCGAAGAGGCCGATCGTCAGCTTAGACGCCCGCACGATGGAGCCGCCCTCAGGCGAAAGCGCTCCGGCGACGAGCTTGGCGAAGGTCGACTTGCCGTTGCCGTTCTGGCCGAGGAGCGCGATGCGGTCGTCGTCGTCGATGCGAAGATCGAGGCCGGAGAGGACCGGCTTGCCCGGCGCGTAGCCGACGGAAACGCCCTCCATCCGGACGATCGGCGGCGAGAGCGGCCGCTCCGGATCGGGGAAGCGGAACGGGATCGCGTGCTCCTGCGTGATCTCGGCGATCGGCTGCAACCTGGCGATCGCCTTCAGCCGCGACTGCGCCTGGCGCGCCTTCGACGCCTTGTAGCGGAAGCGGTCGACGAAGGCCTGCATGTGCCGGCGCTCCGTCTCCTGCTTCATGCGCTGCTTCTGCTGCAGCACCTGCCGCTCGCGATATTGGCGCTCGAAGGAATCGTAACCGCCGCGCCACAGCGTCAGCTTGCGGCCCGTGAGGTGCACGATCGAGTCGACGGCGCTGTTCAGGAGGTCGCGGTCGTGGCTGATCACGATCACCGTATGCGGATAGCGCGCAAGGAAGCGCTCAAGCCACAGCGTGCCTTCAAGGTCGAGATAGTTGGTCGGCTCGTCGAGCAGGAGCAGGTCCGGCTGGGCGAAGAGGAGTGCCGCGAGCGCGACGCGCATGCGCCAGCCGCCGGAGAAATCCGAACAGGGCCGCGCCTGCGCCGCGGCATCGAAGCCGAGGCCGGCGAGGATGCGGGCCGCCCGCGCTTCCGCGGCATGCGCGCCGATGTCGGTCAGGCGCGCATGGATGTCGGCGATCCGGTGCGGGTCGCGCGCGTGCTCAGCCTCCGCAAGAAGTGCGGCGCGCTCGCGGTCGGCGGCGAGCACCGTCTCAAGCAGCGTCTGCGGGCCGCTCGGCGCTTCCTGCTCGACGCGCCCGATGCGCGTCCCCTTCGGCAGCGCGATCGCGCCTGAGTCCGGTGCGATGTCGCCGGCAATGGCGCGAAAGAGCGTGGTCTTGCCGGCGCCGTTCCGCCCGACAAGGCCGGTCTTCGCGCCGTCGGGCAAGGTCAGGCTGGCGCCCTCGATCAGCGGGCGGCCGGCGATCCGGAGCGTCAGGTCGGCGATTTGCAGCATGGGTCAGGCTGTAGGCGACCGGCTTGATGAAAGGCAAGGCGTCGATCGTCCGCCTCGGCACGAAAACGCCCGGGCCGGGGCCCGGGCGTCGATCCTCGGCTTCGGTGGAGGGGCGCTACTCGTTCTCGGCCTGCAACAGGTCGGTCAGCCGGCGGACCGTGCCGCGTCGGTTGCGCCGCTCGGGCCCTTCCGTATCGATCTTCGGAAAGCGCTCGCCGTAGCCCTCGGTGACGAGGTTCTCCGAGGGGATGTCGAAGTTTTGCGACAGCGCGGTCGCCAGCGCCTCCGCGCGTTTGTCCGACAGGATCAGGTTGTCGTAATCGCTGCCGACCTTATCGGTGTGACCTTCGATCAGATAGACCTCGCCTGGATGCTCGGCGATCACCTCTTCCATGGCGTGGCCGAGCTCGTAGAGCCGGCCCATCTGGTCGGGGCCGATCGTGGCGCTGCCGAAGTCGAAGGTGATCGTATCGAGGTCGATCCGTGGCGAGTAAGCGCGGATGTCCCGGTTGTGGAGCACCTCGTCGAGCGTGTAGCGGCGCGGCGGCCGATCGACCGGCGGGGCCAGCAGGGCATCGACGATGTCCTGCTGCGACGCTCCGCCATAGTCGACGACGTAGTGGTCGCGGGGGATGCGCACGCGCGGCGGCGGCACGTCGTTGAGGATCGGCGGCTCGCCCGAATAGTCCTCCGGAAAGCGGTTGTCGATCAGCACGATCTCGCGGCCGTTCGGCAGGATCTTCGAGCGCTTGACGATGTCGCCGTGACGGTCGCGGACGGTGACGATCTGAACGCCGTTGTCGCGATAGATGATGGTGCGCGTGCGGCCGCCCGGAAGGTTCTGCACCTCGACGTTGTTGGCGTTGTAGAGCAGGCGGTCGCCGTCGTCGGGCGTCGTCGACTCCACGTAGATGTTGCCGCTGCCGAGATCGATGATCAGGCGGTCGCCGCGCTGCTCGACGACGTTCTGGTCCTGATGACGATTCCAGCCCCAGTCGCTGTTGCGGTCGCCCTGATTGTTGTCGGCCTGGTTCTGGTTCTGCTGGTTGTTCTGATTCTGCTGCCCATGGCCGTGATCATGCCGGTTCCCGGTGTTGTTGTTGGTGTTCTGCTGCTCCGGCTGCACACCGAGCGCCTGCTCCAGCTGTTGGCGCAAAAGGTCGCGGAGCGAATGGACGCGATGCGCCTGCTCCTGATCGCCCTGCGCCTCGAGCTGTTGCTCGACGGTTGACTGCTCCGGTGCCTGCGGCTGCGGAGCCGGCGTCTCGGACTGCTGCTGCTGTTGCTGGTCGGTCGGCTGCTCGCCGCCTTGCTGTTGCTGGTCGCCTTCGGGATGGCGACGACGCGTGCCGCTGGTGTCCGATCCTTGCTGCTGTTGGTCCGTCGGCTGCTCGGCAGCAGGCGGCGGCGGAGGTGGAGGCGGAGGCGGAGGCGATGCCGGCGGTTGCCCTGCCGGAGGCGGCGGTGGAGAGGCTGGCGCCTCCTCTGCGGCAGGCGGGGGCGGCGTTGCGGGCGGCTCCGCAGCGGGTGGCGGCGGGGGCGCAGGAGGTTGCTCCGCGGCGGGCGGAGGCGGAGGCGCGGGAGGTTGCTCTGCGGCGGGCGGCGGAGGAGGCGCGGGGGGCTGTTCCTCGGCCGGTGGAGGTGGAGGCGAGGCCGGCTCCTCGGCAGCGGGCGGGGGCGGCGGCGCGGGGGGCTGTTCCTCGGCCGGCGGAGGTGGAGGCGGCGATGCCGGTTCCTCCGCAGGAGGCGGAGGCGGCGCGGGCGGCTCTTCCGCGGCGGGCGGCGGCGGTGAGGCGGGCTCGTCGGCGGCAGGCGGCGGCGGTGGCGCGGCAGGCTGATCGCCCTGCTGTTGCTGCGCGCCCTCAGGCGGCGGGCACTCCTGGCCCTCCGGACACGGTGGCTGGTCATCGCTCTGGGCGAGGATCAGGGCCCCTTGCGGAAGGCCGCTCGCGGCCCCGGCCGGGCTGTTCACGGCAAGCGGCAGGATCGTGCTCGCGAGGAGTAGCGCTCTCAAATTCATGGGAGAATTCCTTCGACCAAGCCCCCTCGGTCGTGTTGGCAACGCGAGTTGCGCGCCCTCGTTCCCGTATTCAGAGTGCCATACGGGCAGCAATATGGCCGGGAATGGAAATTCCCGGTGGAACCGTGAGCTGGCGGTTCTCCCGGCGGACGGGGCGGAAGCCGAGCTTCTGGTAAACCGGCAGCGCGGTCGGGTGGTCGAGCGTGCAGGTGTTGACCAGCATCTGCCTGGCGCCGCGAGAGAACGCGTCGCTGATTGCGGAGCCGAGGAACCAGGGACCGATCCGCATGCCGGTCCATTCCAGCATCAGGCCGAAATACGACGAGCTTCACACGCTCCGGGTCCGCAAAGTTGAGCTCGTAAAAGCCGGCCGGCGCGCCATTCGCGTAAAGCACGAAGATATCGATGCCATCCTTATGAATTCGCTCCTCAAGTGCCGCGTCGGAGAGGTTCGTGCCGCTCGACCCAGAGCCAGTTTCCCCCGACCTTGGCATAAAGATAGCGGTAGAAGTGAAGCGGAATCTTCTCCGCCCGCATCAAGGCGAGGCGCGGGGAGGTCGGCATCGGCGGAAGCTTCGCCGGACGCGCGTCGAGCGTCAGGTAGGTCACCGTCGTCTCGATTATCGTGCCGGACATGTCTCATTCATCGCGACCGGTTGCGACCGGCGTATCGGGGCGCCCGCCCCATTCGGTCCACGACCCGTCATAGACGCAGACGTCTGATTTGCCGAGCGCGGCCAGCGCGAAGAGCAGCACGGCGGCCGTAACACCGGAGCCGCATGTGGTTACAACAGGGGTTGAGAGATCGACCTTAGCATCTTCAAAAACCTTGCGAATGTCTACCGGCGTGCGGAGCCTTCCCGAAGCATCCGCGAGCTGATCGAAGGGGAGGTTCCTGGCACCCGGCATGTGGCCGGATCGAAGGCCGGCGCGTGGCTCGGGCGCCTCCCCACGGAAGCGCGCCGCCGAGCGTGCGTCGACGACCGTCGCCGATCCTTCGGCAAGGGCCGCCCTGACGGCATCGAAATCGGCGACCGCGCCGGGCTTGAAGCGCGGTTTGAAGTTGGCGGGCTCGACGTCCGCTTCTCCGGCCTGAAGCGGATAGCCGGCCTCTTTCCAAGCCGGGAGGCCGCCATTGAGGACGCGCACGTCCTTCGCCCCGAAAATCTTCAGCGTCCACCAGACGCGCGGCGCGGTGAACAGGCCGAGGCTGTCATAGACGACGACCGTGTCGCGTTCAGAAAGCCCGAGCGCGCCGGCGGCTTTGGCGAACGCCGCTTCGTCGGGCAGCATGTGCGGCAGGTCGGTCGTCTGATCGGCGATCGCGTCGATGTCGAAGAACACCGCACCCGGAATGTGGCCGGTCAGGAACTCAGCGCGCCCGTCGCGGTTTTGCGCCGGCAGATACCAGGACGCATCGACGACCTTCACCTCGCCGAGATGGCCCTTGAGCCACTCCGGCGTGACCAGCAGCGCGCTCATTCCGGATCGACCAGGGCGAGCCTGATGCGGCGGTTCTGTCTGCCCTTCTTCTCGATCTTGGTGACGGCGAGCCCGCCGATCTCGCCGGTCGAGCGGACGTGCGTTCCGCCGCAGGGCTGAAGGTCGATCGCGCCGTCAACGCCGATCGCGACAAGCCTGACGCGGCCCGACCCGGTCGGCGGCTTGACGCTCATCGTGCGCACCAGCCCCGGATTGTCGGCGAGCTCCTCGTCGGTGATCCAGTGCGTCGAGATCGGATGATCGGCCGCGATCAGCGCGGCGAGCTGCTCCGTGATCTGATCCTTGTCGACCGCACCCGCCTCGCTGATGTCGAAGTCGAGACGGCTCTCCTCGGCCCCGATCCCGCCGCCGGTGACGGGGAAGGGGATCAGCGAGCAAAGAAGGTGGAGAGCGGTGTGCATGCGCATGTGGCGATGCCGGCGCTCCCAGGCGATCTCGGCGGTGACGGGCGTGCCGACGGCTGGAAGGTTCTCCGCGGCGGCTGGAACGTGCACGATCTCCGTCTTTCCCTCGCCGTAGACGGTCGCTGCGATCGGGTTGGCGCGTCCCGCAATCACGAAGCGGCCGGTATCGCCGGGCTGGCCGCCACCGGTCGCGTAGAAGACGGTGCGGTCGAGGATGATGCCGCCGCGCTCGTTGATGCCGACGATCTCCGCCTCGCAAGAGCGGAGATAAGCGTCGTCGCGGAAAAGCGGCTCGGTCTCAAACGGCATCAATCCACCTTCGCATCAATCCGCTGCCTCGAACGGCACGGCGATCTCCGGCCGTTTCTCCAGCCACTCCGGCACCGGCAGGCTCTTCTCGCGCAGGAATGTGGGGTTGAACAGCTTTGAGGCGTAGCGGTTGCCGTAGTCGCAGAGGATGGTGACGATGGTATGCCCGGGGCCGAGCTCCTTCGCCATACGGATCGCGCCGGCCACGTTGACGCCGGTCGAGCCGCCCATCACCAGCCCTTCGTCGATCAGCTCGAAGACCTGCGTGAGGGATTCTGCATCCGGAATCTCCCAGGCGATATCGACCGGCGCGCCTTCGAGATTGCCGGTGATGCGACCCTGGCCGATCCCTTCGGTGATGGACGAGCCCTCCGCCTTCAGCGTGCCGGTTGTGTAATAGCGGTAAAGGGATGCGCCCGGCACATCGGCGAGGCCGATCTTGATCCCAGAATTCTTGCTTTTCAGGAACATGCCGACGCCGGCGAGCGTGCCGCCCGTGCCGACCGCCGACACGAAGCCGTCGAGCTTGCCGCCGGTCGCCTCCCAGATTTCCGGGCCGGTGGAATCGATATGCGCCTGACGGTTGGCGACGTTGTCGAACTGGTTGGCCCAGATCGCGCCGCCCTTCTCCGTCTTCGCAAGCTGCGCGGCAAGGCGGCCAGAGAGCTTCACGTAGTTGTTGGGATTGCGGTAGGGGACCGCCGGCACCTCGATCAGCTCCGCGCCGCCGAGGCGCAGCGCCAGCTTCTTCTCCTCCGACTGCGTTTCGGGGATGACGATGACGGAGCGATAGCCGAGCGCCTTGGCGACAAGCGAGATGCCGATGCCGGTGTTGCCGGCCGTCCCCTCGACGATGGTGCCGCCGGGCTTAAGCGAGCCGTCGCGCTCGGCCGCGCGCACGATCCAAAGCGCCGCGCGGTCCTTCACCGACTGGCCGGGATTTAAGAACTCCGCCTTGCCGAGAATCTCGCAGCCGGTGGCTTCCGATGCGCGGCGGAGGCGGATCAACGGCGTCTTGCCGATCAGCTCGATAACAGACTTTGCAGCAGGCATAAGAACGAGGCCTCGTTTTGCGCCGGCAAGCTATGCCCTGAGGCGGGGAGGGGCAAGGAATGTCGTCCCACGGCCGCCGGGTTCGCGGGGCATGGTGGTCCGCGCTACGGGCGGGCGAGGGACAGTCTCAGCCGCGGCCGAAAAGCCCGGTGAAGACACGGCGGGCGTTCTGGGTGAAGTCACCCACCGGGCCCGTCCGTGGGGCGGCCCTTGCGTTGAGCTCGGCCTGGCGTGTCGCCAGCATCGCCGCGAACCTGTCGATCAGCTCCGGCGCCCGCGCGAAGATGCGTTCAAGCGACCACTTGCTGATCTTCAGCGCTTCGACGTTGTCGACGGCGGCGACCGTCGCGGTCCGCCTGTCGCCGGTGAAGAGCGAGATCTCGCCCACCACCTCGCCCGACCCGAGCCGCGCCACCTCCTGCTCGCGGGCGTTCTCGTCGACGAAGATCACCGAGACCTCGCCGCTTTCGATGACGAACATCGCGCCACCGAAGTCCCCCTGGTTCATCAGTCGCGTGCCGGCGCGGAAGAAGGCGGGCTTGCTTTGGCCCGCGAGAAAGCGGAGCTGCTCGTCGTCGAGCGTCTCGCCGAAAAGTGGGACCGCTGCGAGGAAGGCGCGCACATCATCCATGGGTCCAGCCCCGGCATCTGTCGACAACGTCCGGCAGGCTAACCGACCCGGCCTCGATCCTCAAACGGGCTTTCTCAGGGCCGCTGCACGCCGGTCGCCGTGACATAGACGGAATAAAGCTCGTGCGTGCAGGTGATGAAGAGGCGGTTCCGCTTCGGCCCGCCGAAGACGAGGTTGGAGACGTTCTGCGGGAAGTTGATGCGGCCGAGCAGCGCGCCCGACTTGTCGAAGCAGTCGATGCCTGTGCCGGCGCTGGTCCAGACGTTACCCTCGACATCGACGCGGAAGCCGTCGGGAAAACCCTGCTTCAGAACGAAGCGCGGCTTGCCGCCGGAGAGCGTGTTGTTCCTGCCGACCTTGAAGGCGCGGATATGGCGCGGCTTCTCCGGCTCATGCGCGCAGGCGGAATCGGCGACGTAGAGCTCCGACTCGTCGGGCGAGAAGGCGAGGCCGTTCGGCTTGTCGAAATCGTCGGCGACGACGGTCAGCTTGTTGCGCTTCGGGTCGAAGCAGAAGACGTAGCAGCCGTCCTGCTCCGGCTCCGCCTTGTGGCCTTCATAGTCGGAGAGGATGCCGTAGGTCGGGTCGGAGAACCAGATCGTGCCGTCGGATTTCACCACCACGTCGTTCGGCGAGTTCAGGCGCTTGCCCTTGTAGCTGTCGGCGATGACGGTGATCCGCCCGTCGGGCTCGGTGCGAGAGACGCGCCGCGCGCCGTGCTCGCAGGAGACGAGCCGGCCTTCGCGGTCGCGCGTGTTGCCGTTCGAATAGTTGGAATTGCGGCGAAATACGCTGACGCTGCCGGTAATGCCGTCCGGCACCCAGCGCAGCATGCGGTTGTTCGGGATGTCGCTCCAGACCAGATAGTTGCCGTCCTGGAACCAGACCGGGCCCTCCGACCAGCGCGCCCCGTCGTAAAGCAGCTCCTTCTCGCAGGTGCCGTTGATCAGCCAGGTGAAGCGCTTGTCGTAATGTTCGGCGTCGGGTCCGACGAGTCCCATGGTTTCCCCCTCCTTTTCGTCTCAGCGCGGCAGCTTCTGCCCGCCGGCGGCGGTGATGATGGCGACGATGATGAGCCCGGTCGTGACCAGGCGCACACCGGCGCTGACCCCGAATGTATTGAGCATGGTGAGGAGCAATACAAGAAAGAGCGAGGCGCCCCAGATGCCCGGCACGTTGGCCTTGCCGCCGGCGACGGAGGTGCCCCCGATCACCACCACGGCGATCGAGGCAAGCAGATATTCGTTGCCGATGTCGATCGAGGCGCCGCGGAAATAGCCGGCGAGCAGGGCCCCATCGAGCCCGCCGAGCAGGCCGCAGAGCACATAGGTGACGAAGCGGATGCGCCCGACCGGGATATTGGCAAGCCGCGCGGCGCGCATGTTCTGACCGATGGCGAGCACGGAACGCCCGTAGATCGTGCGGTGCAAAACGATCCCCATCACGACGGCGAAGAGGACAGTGGCGATGGCGAGCACCGGCACGCCCGCGATCTGCCAGTTGCTGAACGCGGCGTAGCCCGGCGGCGGCTTGATCTGCAGGCCGCGCCCGTAGCTGATGTCGATGGAGTGGATGATGAAGCTCGCCGAAAGCGTGGCGATGATGGGCGGGATGCGGAGCGCCCAGATCAGGAGGTAGTTGGCGACGCCGATCAAGGCGCCGCTCCCGAGCGCCGCCAGGAGCCCGAGCGGGATCATGGCGTCGGAGCCGTGCATCACCTTCATCGCGACGGCGCTCGCAAGCCCGATATTGGCCGGCAGCGAGAGGTCGACATTGCCGGGGCCGAGGGTGATGACGAACATCTGGCCGATGCCGACGACCACCATGAAGACGGCAAGCGCCAGCGCCGCCTGGATCATTCCGCCGGCACCATAGCCGCCGGTGAAGACGATGGCCGAGAGATAGACGAGCCCGGCGCCGAGGAACGACCAGATCCAGGGGCGGTTCAAGGCGGCGAGGCGGGCGGACATCGTCAGCGCTCGCGGCGGCTCAGAAGCGCCCGCGCGGCGAGCACGACGATCAGGATGGCGCCGTTCGCTCCGACCTGCCAGTCGGGCGAGATGTGCATGAAGGTGAGAAGCGGCGAGGCCGCAAGCGCCAGCGTCAGCGCGCCGATCACCGCGCCGATCGGGGATACCCGTCCGCCGACGAACTCGCCACCGCCGAGGATCACGCCGGCGATCGACAGCAGCGTGTAGCCGGTGCCGATATTGGCGTCGGCGGAGGTGGTAATGCCGATCAGCGCCATGCCGGAGAGGACACCGAAGACGCCGGCGAGGGCGAACATCGTCACCTTGGTCTTCAGGAGCGACCAGCCGGCGCGCTCGATCGCCTGCGGATTGCCGCCGGCGCCGCGCAGGATCGCGCCATAGGAGGAGCGCATCAGCGCGACATGGACGACGATTGCGATGAGGATGGCGGCGATGATCGGGAAGGGGATGTGCGGTGGCTTGTAGCCCATGAGCGAAAGCAGCCAGTCGGGCGCCTTGCCGCCCGGACGCGGCAGAAGCAGGATGGCCAGACCCTGCCAGACAAAGCTCATGCCGAGCGTCACCACGATCGATGGCAGGTTGCGCAGATGGATCAGCGCGCCGAGCGCCGCGTAGACGCCGATGCAGCCGATCAGCACGACGGCGCCGAAAAGCGGTGCGTCGCGCAGCCAGGTCGCGGTCACGCAGCCGACGAAGCTGACGAAGGTGCCGATCGAGAGATCGAGGTCGTTGACGCAGAGGATGAACATCTGGGCGATCGTCGCGAGCGCGATCGGTATCGCCAGATTGAGCATCAGGTTGAAGCCGAAATAGCTGATGGCGCGCGGATTGAGATAGGCGATGGCGATCAGGATCAGCGACAGGGAGAGCGCCGGCAGCAGCATCCGAAGCAGGCGGCGCGGCGTCGCCGAGGCGATCAGCGGCAGCCGTGGGCTCGCCGTTGCGGGAGCGGTCGCCATCACGCCGCATCCTCGAACGAGGACTGGATGACGCGCTCCTCGGAAAGCTCGCTGCGGTCGAGGTCGGCGACGATGCGGCCGTTGCGGAAGACGTAGACGCGGTCGCAGTTCTCCAGTTCGTCCATCTCGGTCGTGTACCAGAGGAAGGTGCGGCCGGCTTTCGCTTCGGCGCGGATCAGGTCGTAGACCTCCAGCTTGGTGCCGATGTCGACGCCGCGCATCGGGTCGTCCATCAGGACGATCTTGGCGTCGGAGCCAAGGGCGCGGGCGAACAGCGCCTTCTGCTGGTTGCCGCCGGAGAGCGACAGGATGTTGTCGTTGACGTCGGGCGTGCGGATGCCGATCCGCTCACGCCACGTCTCCGCCAGCCGGCTCTCGCGCTCCGGCGCGATGAGCAGCCCGCTCCGCAGCCGGCGGATCGAGCGGATGCCGATGTTCTGGGCGATCGACCAGAGCGGAAAGATGCCGTCGGTCTGGCGGTCGCCGGCAATGAGCGCCACCGGGGCGGTGACCTCGACGTTCCGCCTGCGCCTTCCCGCGGCATCGAAGACGGAAAGCAGCAGGTCGGTCTGGCCGTGTCCGGAGAGGCCGGCAAGGCCGACGATCTCGCCCTCATGCGCGACGAGCTCCGCATCGTCCGCCTGGCTCTTGGGACGGGCGCGGACGCAGATCAGGCGCGGTGCTCGACGCGGTCCGACCGGTCCTTCGCGGCTTCCGCGTGCTCGCCGCCCTGCGTGGCGCCCATCGTCGTCACCAGCTTGTTCCGGTCGAAGGCGGCGGCTCTGTCGGCAGCGACGACCTTGCCGTCGCGCATGACGACGATGCGGTCGGATGTGGAAAGAATCTCGCCGAGGAGATGCGAGATCAGGATGCAGCTTGCGCCGGTCTCGACAATGCGGCGCGCGAAGGCGAGGAGCTGGCCGGCCGAATGCGCGTCGAGCGAGGAGGTCGGCTCGTCGAGGATCACAAGGTGGAGCGGGACCTCCGTCACGGTGAAGGCGCGGGCAACCTCCACCATCTGGCGGTGCCCGATCGAAAGATCGCTGACGATCGCGTCGCGCGAGATGCCGTGGCCGGGAAAGATTTCGTCGAGCTTGCCGCAGATCAGGTCGCCCGCCCGGCGGCGCCAGCCGAAGCCGACAATCGAGGGATGCAGGATGCGGGCGTTCTCGGCGACCGTCAGGTTCGGACAGAGCGAGAGCTCCTGGAAGACGCAGCGGATGCCGAGCTTCTGGGCGAGCGCCACGGAATAGCCGGCCTGCCGTTCGCCACGGACAATGATGTCGCCGCGATCCGGAGAAAGGGTGCCGGCAAGCACATGCATCAGCGTCGACTTGCCGGCACCGTTGTGGCCGACGAGGCCGACGCATTCGCCGGTGTCGACGCTGAAATCGACGCCGTCGAGCGCATGGACGGCGCCGAAATGCTTTTCGACGCCGTCCAACTTCACGATGTTCGTGCGTTGGCCGGACATTGCCTCCCGGAGTCTCTTCAGGCCGCGACGCGAACGGTCGGCCGTCCGACTTCAGCGCATTCTACATGTTCGACTTGATCGCCGCCTTGGCGTCGTCGAGCGAGTATTCCTTGCTGGCCACGCCGCCTTCCGCGATGTTCGGAAGCGCCGCCTCGAAGTCATCCTGCGTGAAGGCAAGGTAGGGCACGAGCAGATCGTGCGGAATGTCCTTGTTTCCGTCGAGGATCTGCTGCGCCACCCAGAAGGCGAGGGTGGAGACGCCCGGCGCGATCGAGGCCGACCAGGTCGTATAACCGTCCTTTTCCTTCTGCTCCTTCCACCACTGCAACTCGTCCTGGCGGTTGCCCATGATGATGGTCGGGCGAGGTTTGCCGGCCGCCGCGATGGCCTGCGCCGCGCCATAGCCGTCGCCGCCCTGATCGACGACGCCGACGATGTCCGGCAGCGAGGGCAGGATGGTCGCGACCGCCTTCTGCGCGGTCGTCTGGTCCCAGTCGCCTTCTACCGAGCCGACGATCTTGAACTCCGGATGCGCCGCCACGCCTTCTTCGATGCCGGCATGGATGGCGTCGTCGATCGAAGTGCCGGCGAGGCCGCGAATCTCAAGCAGATTGCCGCCGTTCGGCTGGAAGTTAGCCATCTGCTCGACCTCCTGCTTGCCCATGTCCTTGAAGTCTACGACGACGCGCCAGGCGCAAGGCGCGGTGACGATACCGTCGAAGGAGACGACGACGATGCCGGCGTCGCAAGCCTGCTGGATGGCGCCGTTCAGCGCGTCGGGCGAGGACGCGTTGATGACGATCGCGTCATAGCCCTGCAGGATCAGGTTCTGGATCTGCGCGGCCTGGGTCGGCACTTCCTTATCGGCGGTGGTGAAGACGTCCGCTGCGGCAACGACACCATCGGCGACTGCCTGCTTGGTCACGATGTCATAGCTCTTCAGCATCGCCTGGCGCCAGGAATTGCCGGCGTAGTTGTTGGAAAAGGCGATCCTCTTGCCGGAGGTGTCGGCGGAAGCCGTACCCACGGCAATGGCAAGCGCACCAAGCGCCACGGCGATAGCGGTCGTCGAAAGCAAGGTTTTCATGACTTCTCTCCTCCCATTTCACTCTCCCGGCCTTCGAACAGGCCGGGCTTGTCTCAGGCCGGGGCGACCGGCGGTGACTTCCCTACATGACCGCCCCGATCTGCCAAGGCACGAATTCGTTGTCGCCGAGGCCGAGCATCTCGCTCTTGGAGCGCTCACCGGATGCGACGGCAAGGATTTTGCGGAAGATTTCCTCGCCCTTCGATTCGATCGTCGCGTCGCCGTCGACAATGTCACCGCAATTTATATCCATATCCTCTTCCATTGTGGAATAGGTGCGGGAATTGGTGGCGAGCTTGATGGTCGGTGCGGGCTTCGAGCCGAAGGCCGAGCCGCGGCCGGTGGTGAAACAGACGATCTGGCACCCCGACGCGATCTGCCCGGTGACAGAGGCCGGATCGTACCCCGGGCTGTCCATGAAGACGAAGCCTTTGGATGTGATCTTTTCGCCGTAGAGCACGACGTCGGCGAGCGCCGTGGTGCCGCCCTTGGCAGCCGCGCCGAGCGACTTCTCCAGGATCGTGGTGAGGCCGCCGGCCTTGTTGCCGGGCGAGGGGTTGTTGTTCATGTGTCCATTGTTGCGGTGGGTATAATCCTCCCACCAGTGGATGCGCTCAATCAGCTTCTCCCCCACCTCCCGCGATGTGGCGCGGCGCACCAGGAGCTGCTCGGCCCCGTAGATTTCCGAGGTTTCGGCAAGCACTGCAGTGCCGCCGTACTCGACAAGAATGTCCGCGGCGTGCCCGAGCGCCGGGTTGGCTGTGATACCGGAATAGCCGTCGGAGCCGCCGCACTGCAGCGCCACCATCAGCTCGCTCGCCGGGACCTGTGTGCGTTCGACAACCGGCAGCAAGGGAAGCAATTCCTCGATCATCTTGAGCGCGCTTTCGACGGCGCGCCGCGTGCCGCCCAATTCCTGAATGGTCAGCGTGTGGAAGCGGTCCTCGGTGAAGCCGTATTTGGATTTCAGCCGCGCGATCTGCATCACCTCGCAGCCGAGCCCGACGAAGATCGCCGCGGCGACGTTCGGATGCGTAGCGTAGCCCCACAGCACCCGCTCAAGATTGTCGAAGCCGTCGCCGGCATCCGCCATGCCGCAGCCGGTGCCGTGCGAGAGTGCGATCGCGCCGTCGACATGCGGATAGGCGTCGAGCATGCCGGAATGGTTCACGCGGTCGGCGATCATGCGGATCACGGTCGCCGAGCAGTTCACGGTCGAACAGAGCGCGACGAAGTTGCGCGTGCCGACGCGCCCGTCGGCGCGGCGGAGCCCCATGAAGGTCGCTTCGTTCGGATCGCGGTGGCGGATCGGCTTGTAGTCGACGCCGATCTGGTAGTCGCGGTCGTGCGCGCCCATGGCGCAATTGTGGACGTGCACGTGCTCGCCCGGCGCAATGTCGTGGGTCGCGTGGCCGATGATCTGGCCGAACTTCAGGACCGCCTCGCCCTTCGGGATCGGACGCGTCGCGATCTTGTGGCCCATCGGAATGGCGCGCGCGACGGTGACGCCTTCGCCGTCAAGCAGGGTCCCGGTCGGAAGCGAGACCGTGGCAACGACGACGTTGTCGTCAGGATGAAGCCGCACGAAGCGGCGCGCCGGCGGCGCAGCCGCGGCGGACGCCGCGCCGACCGGCGCGAACGGGGTCACTTCTTCTTTTTCACTCATGGTGTCCGAGCCTCGAAGGTTGAGTCCCACGGCAAAGTCAATCTGGCCGTCGCATCGTCATTTCACGACCTTGCCGTCGGCGCCGATCACGCCCTTGGTCAGGATGATGTTGGCGTAGAGCCGGCGGTCGCTGGTGGCGACGATCGCGAAGCAGGTCTTGGCGCGCTCATAGAAGCTGAAGCGCTCGAGGCGGCCTATCTTGACGGGGAAGCCGGCAAGGCGATCGACGATCTTCTGAAAGTCGGCGACCGTGGGCGGGATTTCCCGCGGCTTACCGACCACCTGCATGCCGTTTGCCGGCGCCTTCACGAAGGAGTCGAGCGGCATGACCGAGAGGATCGCCTTCGACACCTGGCTCGCATCGGCGCCGTCGAGGCGGACGAGGCGACGGGCGTTGCTCTTGGCAGGGTAGTTGGCGTCGACAATGGCGATCTCGTCGCCATGGCCCATGGCGGCGAGGACCATCAGGAGCTCGGGCGTCAGCAGCGGGTCGATGCCAATCAACATGGTTTCACCTCAAACGGGGTCGTGAGATCTCAACAGTCCTCAGAAACGTCAGTTGCCTCTCGGCGCACCTTCCTTACGTATCCTGTTGCCGCTTTCCGGATCGAACAGGCAGGCCTTGCGCGCGTCGACCTTGATGCCGACCGCCGTGTCGACTGCGACCTCGAAATCCTTGCCCATCTGGACGATTACCTGGCTCGACCCGAGCTGGCAGGTGACGATGGTCTCGTTGCCGGTCAGCTCGCAGGCAAACACCATCGCCCGCAAATCGGCGGCGGCCGGCTCGACGATCGTGGCGTCTTCGGGTCGGAAACCCAGTATCACGCCGTCTCTTGGCGCATAGCCGTCGATCACGACGCGTCCCTCCGATACGGCAAAGGCCCCATCCGTAACCGAACCGGAAATCGTGTTCATCGGCGGGGAGCCAATGAACCCGGCGACGAAGAGGTTCGCTGGATCGTCGTAGATTTCCCGCGGGCGGGCGATCTGCTGCACGACGCCCTTGTTCATGACCGCAACGCGGTGCGCGAGCGTCATCGCCTCGATTTGATCGTGGGTGACGTAGATCGTCGTTATTCCGAGATCGCCCTGCAGACGCTTCAGCTCGGCGCGCATGTAGCCGCGCAACTTGGCATCCAGATTCGAGAGCGGCTCGTCCATCAGGGACAGGCTTGGTCGACGGACAATCGCCCGAGCCAGCGCCACACGCTGCCGCTGGCCGCCGGAAAGCTGACGCGGATAGCGGTCGAGGAACTCCTCAAGATGCACCTTGCCGGCCGCCTCTCGGACGCGGTTGGCGCGCTCGCCTTTTTCGACCGAGCGGAGTTTCAGCGGGTAGCCGATGTTCTCGGCGACCGTCATGTGCGGGTAGAGCGCATACGACTGGAAGACCATCGAGACGTCGCGGTATTTCGGCAGAACCTTCGTGACATCGCGGTCGCCGATCACAATGCGTCCGGCGCTCACCGATTCAAGCCCCGCCACCATCCTGAGCGCCGTCGTCTTGCCGCAGCCGGACGGCCCAAGCAGCACGACGAACTCGCCGTCGTCGATCTCCAAATTGAGGCCTTTGACGACCTCAACGGCCCCAAAGGACTTGTAGATATCGTTCAGCTTGACCCGCATGCGCGCGCCACCCCTATCCCTTGACCGCGCCGATGAGCAACCCGCGAGCAATGTGCTTCTGCAGGAAGGCGGCGATGATGATAACCGGCGCAATCATGATCACGATGAGGACGGACATGTACCACCATTGCGGGCCGCGCGTGGTGTTTTGCGCGGAGACCAGCACCGGCATCGTCTGCGCATTGGCATTGGAAAGGAAGAGCGCCAGGAGGTACTCATTCCAGGCAAGGATCAGGACGAGCATCAGGGTCGCGACCAGGCCGGAGCGGACAAGAGGCAGCGCGATTGTGAAGAACACGCGGAATTTCGAGGCACCGTCGATCTCCGCGCTCTCCTCAAGGTCGAGCGGGATTCCGGCGAAGAAGTCGCGGGTGAGCCAGACCACGATCGGCAGATTGACCGCCGTGTAGGTGGCGATCAACGCGATCCGCGTATCGAGCAGGTGGAGGTGCTGGAACATGATGTAGATCGGCAGCACGGCCACGATCGGCGGCATGATCCGGTTGGAGATCATCCAGAATTCGATGTCGTTATTGCCGAGGGCGAGCCGGAAGCGTCGCCCGATGGTGCCGAGGAAGAGGACGAAGAGGACGATCCCCACGACGCTTGCGACCGGCCAAGGAACCTTGAGCGCGGCAACAGCGACGACGACTGCGGCAAGAAGCAGGAGAAAGCAGCCGACCGCCGCGAGCTTGACGCGGAAGCGAATGCGAACGAGCGCGTAGGCGGCGAGCGAGCCGATCAGCACCGCGAACAATGTGCTGGCTCCCGCCACGACGACCGAATTCAAATAGGGCCCGAGCGTGTCGTTCTCCAGGAGCATGAAGCGCCATGCCTGAAGCGTCGGCTTGAAGTCCAGGAAGGGGAAATAGAACGGACCGCTGTCGACCTCGAGTTCGGCCTTGAACGACGTGACCAGCACCCAATAGAGCGGGAAGAGCACGACCAGTGTCCAGACGATGAGGGCGGTGTAGGTGCCGACCTTGGGTACCAGCGCCTGTTCGTCGATCGCGTTGGGCTCAAACAAACGCTGGAAAAGCGAGCGTGTATCCGCCTCCCTCATCACTGGAATCTCCGCGCTCGTCTGACCACGAAGTTGAAGAAGGAGACGCAGGTCACAGTAGAAGCGAACAGCAGCAGATAGCCGACCGCGGCAGAGGTGCCCAAATCCTGAGTTCGCCAGGCGATGAAGGAATGCAGCGTCATCGACTCCGTCGAGAGGCCGGGACCGCCGGCGGTCAAGACATTCGGCAGGTCGATGATCTTGAAGGCCTCGATCAGCCGGATGAGCACGACCGTCGCTGCGATCGGCGCAATCGACGGCCAGGTGATGTCGCGAAAGATCTGCCAGCCGCCCGCGCCATCGATGCGGGCCGCCTCGACCTGATCGCGTGGCTGGTTCTCGATCGCGGCGAGGAGCACGATGAAGACGAAGGGCGTCCACTGCCAGGTGTCGCCGACGATGACCATCAGGCGGGCCGACCAGGGGTCGGTAGACCAGGCCCATTCGCCGAGGCCGAAGATGCGACTGATGGGTGCGAACGGACCTTTTTGCATGTCGGCCATCATGCGGAACATGTACGCGATGCCGACTGGGGTCACCATCAGGGGGATGAAGAAGATCACGCGAAACCAGTTGCGCGCGCGGATCGGCTGCGCGCAAAGAAGGGCAAGGACCAGCCCGAGCACGAACTGGATCATGACCCCGACCACGACATAGATGAACGTCGTGATGAGCGTTCCCGGGACACCGCCGGTCGCGATCGTGCGGAGCATGAGCAGGACGATGCCAGAGGCGCCGCTCGTGGTTATCAGCCGGCCGATGAATCCGACCACCGTGAAGCTGGTGAGCAAGAAGCGGCCGAGCCAATAGAGGCAGAGCAGCACGAAGGCTCCGAAGACCATCCATTCCACTGGGCCCATCGGCTTGAAGGTGCCGAGCAGATGATATTGCTGGGCCCCGAAGAGCAGTCGCTTGAAGTTGTACAATCCGATGAACGTAAGCTTGTAGCCCCCGGGCGCGAGCGCGAAGCGCGACAGCGACAAGTAGCCCGAAATAATCAGTGGAAAGATCGCAAAGGCGAGCAGGACTATGACCGCCGGCAGGACCATGAGGCGGCCGGAGTTCCGGTCGAGGAACTCGGAAAGACTGGCCGACGGCTCAGTCTCAAGTTCAGTCTCTTCAGCGGTCGCGGACATCGCAGTGGTGTAGCCGGGCGGAACGAGGAGACGATCGGGAAAGCCGTCCCGTTAAGCGCCGAAGCGCGCAACGCCCCCGGCGCGGTGACCCGCGCCGGGGATTTTCACGATCGGACTATCTTTGAACGCCGAGCGTGTCCTTGTAGGTCGCGAGCTGCTGATCGGTGCCGATCTGATCGTTGAGATCATTCCAGCCGCTCTCGATCGTTGAGATCGCCGTCTGCTCGTCAATCTCCCCCGACAGGAAGCGCGACAGCGCCTCGTCGAGCACGACCTGCTGGTACTTCTGATTCTGCGGGATGCGCAGGTCGAGGATCATGTTGGGGCTGTTCAGGCTATCCTTGATGGCGCCGAGGTAGATCTTCGCCTCAGACTCCGCCATGCCCGCATTCTTCCAGTCGTCGTCATAGGTGAGCTGGGAGATGCGGTAGGGATTGAAGCCGGTCTTGCCGATCGTCACGTCGATATTCGACTGGGCGGGCTGGCTCATGTAGGAGAAGAAGGCGTAAGCCGCGTCCTTCACCTTGTCAGAGGCGTGGGCGTTGATGCCGCCGCTCCATCCGCCGAACGCCGCATAGGGCGCATGGTTCACGCCGTCGATGGCGTCGGGGCAGGTATCCGCGGTGCAGGCCTCAAGCTTGCCGGTATCCCAGTTCAGCACCTCTTTCGAACCGGGCATGATCTCGGCGCCCCACTTGCCGATCACCTTAGACGTGGCGGGGTCGACGGAGAGCGTGCCGACATCGCCCCAATCGAGGTTCAGAGCGCAGCGTCCGGAGACAAACAGCGGACGCGTGTCGCTCACGTCCATGTTGAGCTCGTTCGGGGGGCCGTACTGGGTCGTCGCATTGAGGAAATCGAGCGCCTTGGAGAACGCTTCGTTGTTGACGAGCGGCTTCATGTCGCGCGTGTCGAAGAACGCGCCCTGCGCCGTGCCCTTTGACTGGATCATCGAGCCCGCGACGTCGGTCACGAACCAGTAGCTCTGGGCGTTGCGCTTCTTGGCGATGCAGGAGCCGAAGTCCGGCGTGCCGTCGCCGTTCATGTCCTTGCCGTTCAGCGCCTTGGCATCGGCAAGATAGTCATCCCAAGTCTTCGGTGGCTCGAGCCCCGCTGCCTTGAACACGTCGGTGCGGTAATAGAGCATGTGGAAATCGCCATCGAGCGGGATGAGATAGGTCTTGCCCGCGTATTTGGCGGAGAAGTCACGGAAGAACGCGCCGATGTCGTCCCACTTGATGTCCTTGTCGTTGGCGACGCGCTGGGTGATGTCTTCCAAGTAGCCGCCGGCCGCGTAGTCGACCATCCATTGTGGCGCGAAGACCGCGGCGTCGACCGAGTTGGTGCCGCTCGCCCAGTCGGTCAGGACCTTCTGATAGAGATCCGAGAAGGGGACGGCGATGATGTTGATCTTGGCGCCCGTCAGCTTTTCGAACTCCGGTGCGCGGCGGGCAAGCGGCTCCTGAATGGCGCCGGTCTGGGTCATGATGTTGACGGTCACGCCTTGGTACATCATGTCGGCGAAGGCGGGCGCGCCGGCCATCGCGCAAAAGGCGGAAACCCCCGCCAACAAGGTTCTGAGTTTCATTTTCTCCCTCCCATAACATGGCGTCCACGCCGCCATCACTTGCCCGCTAGGGGCGGTTTTTCACGGTTCGAACAGGTCAGGCCGCTCGGCCGCGAATTGGTCTAGCTCTTTCATTCCGTTGCCAAGGTGCCGCTGCATCGCCTCGGCCGCCTTGGTTGCGCTGCGCCCCGCAAGGGCCGCGAGGATTGACCGGTGCTCGGCGATCGTGTCGGGACCGCCACGCGGCCCGGGGAGCAAGAGCCGCCGGATTCGTTCCGTCTGGGCGCGCGAGGATTCGACCACCTCGGCGACGCGGCGGTACGCCAGGCGCGAGAGCAGCGCCGCATGGAAGCGCACGTCGAGAATGTAGAACTCCTCGGTATCGCCGGCGGCCGCGGCCGCGGTCTGATAATCGACGATCAGCTTCAGCCGATCGAGCGTTTGCGCATCCACACGTGGCGCAATGCGTCGAACCGTCGCCACTTCAAGCGCTTCGCGAACGAAGGCGGCCTCGACCACATCGCTCATGCGGATGCGCGTGACGTAGCTGCCCTTCTGCGGCTCGACGGCGACCAGTCGTTCGGCCGCGAGTTGCGCAAGCGCCTCGGCGACCGGCTGACGCGAGACCTGGAGCCTTTCGCAGATGTCGGCTTTGTCGATCCGCATGCCGGGCTCGAGCCTGAGCGAAATGATCGCCGAGCGCAGCTCGTCATAGACGAACGCCGACTTTGAGCTGGCCTTGTGCGCCGCTCGCCGAAGCAGCGGATCGTTGTAGGACACGGGCGTCTCTCCTTGGGCATGGTAACGTACTAACATTTTAGTAGGCAAGTGAGCGCCCGACGGTCCAAAAGCGCGGTCGAATCGAGCGAAGAGGGGCGTCGAAGGCGGTAAAAGGCGCGCACACTCCGGCGCAAAGCCCCGAAAACCGCCGAAACCATTCTGATCCGAACTGGCACAGGCCAGGTCGTTCGGTTCACACGCTTTTTTTACGCTGTGTCGCTAGAAGACATCAAAGGGGACGCAGACTGGTTCCGCGTTCCGTCCCCGACCTTCCTGTTCCCGTGCGGCGGCGGCCGATGTCGACACGTCAGCGTAAGCAGTCGAAAATCCGGCCGTTACTGCTCCCGTTGTGCTGTCTCCTGATCATGGGCTATTTCGCCTATCACGCGGTGGAAGGCGACTACGGGCTCTTCGCGCTCGGCAAGCTCAAGGACCGAGTCGCCGCCCTCGACAAAGACTTGAAACAGGCGCGGGTCGAGCGTCAGCAGCTGGAAAATCATGTCGCGCTGATGCGTCCGGAAAGCCTCGACCGGGACATGATCGACGAGCGCGCGCGCGAGGCGCTGAACATGGCCGATGCCAAGGATATCGTTATTTTTCTTGATCCTAGCGACCGTCGGCCCGAGTAATCCGCGTACGCGCTCGCTGCATAGCTCGTTAACGAGCCAAGCACCTACCGCATAGCTGCTTTGCACAGGCCGTGGTGGCCGAAGCTGGCCTTTTTGCTGGCGACATGGCGTTATTATGTAAGAACAAGAACAAGCCAGAATGTGCGGAGGAGACGATGGCACAATCCCACGCTGCCCAGCGGCAGGCTCGCGAGGACCCCCAGGTAAAACCAGAGCGAGTGCGATCCGCCGACGCGCGCGACGGGAAGACCAAGGCGGCGGCGGTCGCCGCGCCTATCGCTGCCATGGCGAAGGAAGACGAGCTTCAGGCCTTTCGTCGCATGCTCCTCATCCGCCGCTTCGAGGAGAAGGCGGGGCAGCTCTACGGAATGGGGGCGATCGGCGGCTTCTGCCATCTCTATATCGGCCAGGAAGCGGTTGTCGTCGGCATGTCGATGGCGGCGATCGAGGGCGACCAAGTCACGACCGGCTACCGCGACCACGGCCACATGCTGGCGACGGGGATGGACCCGAAGGGCGTGATGGCGGAGCTGACCGGGCGGCGGAGCGGCTATTCGCATGGCAAGGGCGGCTCCATGCACATGTTCTCCAAGGAGAGAAAGTTCTACGGCGGGCATGGAATCGTCGGCGCGCCGGTGCCGATCGGAACCGGCCTCGGCTTCGCCAACAAATACCGCGAGAACGGCAACGTCTCGCTCGTCTATTTCGGCGACGGCGCCACCAATCAGGGTCAGGTCTATGAGAGCTTCAACATGGCGAAGCTCTGGCATATCCCGGTCGTCTACGTCATCGAGAACAACCAGTACGGCATGGGCACCAGCGTGAAGCGCGCCTCGGCGACGACCGAGCTTTGGCGGCGCGGCGCCTCCTTCGATATTCCGGGCGAGCCGGTGGACGGCATGGATGTGCGCGCGGTGAAGGCGGCGGGCGAGATGGCGCTCGACCATGCGCGCACCGGCAAAGGGCCCTTCATCCTGGAAATGCTCACCTACCGCTATCGCGGCCATTCGATGTCGGATCCGGCGAAATACAGGGCGCGCGAGGAAGTGCAGAAGATGCGCGAGGAGCACGATCCGATCGAGCGGGTCAGGCAGCGCGTGGAGGAGAAAGGCTGGGCGAGCGAGGCGCAGCTCAAGGACATCGACAAGGACATCAGGCGCGTCGTCAACGAGGCCGCGGAATTCGCGCAGGCCGATCCGGAGCCCGATCCCGCCGAGTTGTGGACCGACATCTACGCCGAAGCCTGAGCCGGAGCGCGCGCGAAATGTCCACACAGGTTCTGATGCCCGCGCTCTCGCCGACCATGGAGGAAGGCAAGCTCGCGAAGTGGGTGGCCAAGGAGGGCGACCCGATCAAGGCGGGCGACGTGATCGCGGAGATCGAGACCGACAAGGCGACGATGGAGGTCGAGGCGATCGACGAGGGCAGGCTCGGCAAGATCCTGGTGCCGGAGGGAACCGAGGGCGTGAAGGTCAACACGCCGATCGCCGTGATCCTGACCGACGGCGAGGATGCTTCGGCGATCGCGAATGCTGCTTCCCCGGCAGCTTCCCCCGCGTCGGCGCCTGAGAAGCCGGCCGAGGCGGAGAGCGCCGAGGCGCCAACCCCACCCGCTGCGACGACTCCAGCTGCGGCGCGCGCCGAAGCGCCCGAGGCCGGGCCTGACGTGCCGGAAGGCACCGAGATGGTGGAGATGACGGTGCGCGAGGCGTTGCGCGATGCAATGGCGGAGGAGATGCGCCGCGACGCCGACGTCTTCGTGATGGGCGAGGAGGTCGCCGAATACCAGGGCGCCTACAAGGTGACGCAGGGGCTGTTGGACGAGTTCGGCGAGAAGCGCGTGATCGACACGCCGATCACCGAGCATGGCTTTGCGGGGCTCGGCGTCGGCGCCGCCTTCGCAGGGCTTCGGCCGATCGTTGAGTTCATGACCTGGAATTTTGCCATGCAGGCCATGGACCACCTCATCAATTCAGCGGCAAAGACGCTTTATATGTCGGGCGGCCAGATGGGCTGCCCGATCGTCTTCCGCGGACCGAACGGCGCGGCGGCGCGCGTTGCCGCGCAGCACAGCCAGGACTATGCCGCCTGGTATGCGCAGGTGCCGGGGCTGAAGGTTGTCCAGCCGCATTCGGCGGCGGACGCGAAAGGGCTTCTGAAGGCCGCGATCCGCGACCCGAACCCGGTGATCTTCCTCGAAAACGAGATTCTCTACGGCCACACCTTCCCGGTCCCAAGACTCGACGACTTCGTGCTGCCGATCGGCAAGGCGAAGATCGCGCGCGCCGGCAAGGATGTGACGATCGTCTCCTTCGGCATCGGCATGATCTATGCGCTGAAGGCCGCCGAGGCGCTCGCCGCGGAGGGGATTGAAGCGGAGGTGATCGACCTTCGCACCATCCGGCCGATGGACATTGAGACTGTCATCGCGTCGGTGAAGAAGACCAACCGCTGCGTGACGGTGGAGGAGGGCTGGCCGCAGGGCTCCGTCGGCGGGCACATCTCGGCTGAACTGATGCAGCGCGCCTTCGATTTCCTCGACGCGCCGGTCCTGAACGTCACCGGGAAGGATGTGCCGATGCCCTATGCCGCAAACCTCGAGAAGCTTGCGCTGCCCAGTGTCGGCGAGGTGGTGGAGGCAGCGAAGAGCGTGAGCTATCGGAACTAGCGATGGCGGAGCCCGCGAAGAAACGAGCGACCTACGCCGACCTTGAGGCGGTGCCGGAGCATCTCGTCGCCGAGATCATCGACGGCGAGCTGCTGACGCATCCGCGCCCGTCACCACGACACGGTGCTGCATCGTCAGCGCTCGGCGCAGCGCTCGGCAATACCTTCCAGCAAGGCCGCGGCGGCCCCGGCGGATGGGTCTTCTTCGTCGAGCCCGAGATCAGCTTCGGTGAGCACCTTCTGGTGCCGGACATCGCCGGGTGGAGGCGGGAGCGGTTATCTGCCTATCCAGATACGAACTACTTCACGACATCGCCGGACTGGATCTGCGAGGTTCTGTCGGGATCGACGGAGAAACGCGACCGGACTGTCAAGATGCGAATCTACGCCGAAGCAGGCGTACCGCACATCTGGCTGATCGACCCGCGGCTGCAGATCCTGGAAGCCTTCGAGCTCAGCGAAGGGCGCTGGTCAAAGATCGGTGCATGGAATTCCGACGACGTCGTCCGTGCTCCGCCTTTCGACGCCATCGCGTTTTCGCTGGCCGATCTTTGGCCGCTCGATCCGCCGCTCGGGTTTGAAGAGAGCCCGCAGGCCCTCTACGTCGGAGACCGGTAGATGCCCATCAACATCCTGATGCCCGCGCTGTCGCCGACCATGGAGACCGGCAACCTCGCCAAGTGGCACGTCAAGGAGGGCGACAAGGTCTCCTCCGGCGACGTGATCGCGGAGATCGAGACCGACAAGGCGACAATGGAGGTCGAGGCGGTCGACGAGGGGACGGTCGCGAAGATCGTCGTGCCGGAAGGCGCCGCCGACATTCCGGTCAATGACGTGATCGCCGTGCTGGCAGAAGAGGGCGAGGACACGACGGCGGCGGCCAAGGGGGCCCCCGTGAAAGCTGAGGCACCGAAGACGGAAAAGACGGCCGAGACGCCTGCCCGCAAGGCCGATACCCCGGCGAAAGAGGAACCCAAGCCCGCCGAAGCAAAGCCCGCGCCCACGCCGGCTCCCGCGAAAGGTAACGGCCACACCGGCGAGCGCATCTTCGCCTCACCGCTCGCCAAGCGGCTGGCAAGCGAGAACAGCATCGACATTGCGGCGCTCACCGGCTCAGGCCCGCATGGACGGATCGTGCAGCGCGATATCGAGGCGGCTCTGAAGGGCGGCGCCCCGAAGGTCGCGCCGGCCGCCGCGCCGCAGCCGGGCGCCGCCGTGCCGCAGCCGTCAATGTCCGACAGCCAAGTGCGCGCGCATTATCGCGAGGGCAGCTACCAGGTCGTCCCGCACGATTCGATCAGAAAAATCATCGCCCGCCGGCTGGTCGAGGCGAAGACCACGATCCCGCATTTCTATCTGACGATGGACTGCCGGATCGACAAGCTCCTGGCGCTGCGCGCCGACATCAATGCCGCGGCGCCGACGAGGAAGACCGAGTCCGGCGATGCGCCGCTCTACAAGCTCTCCGTCAACGACCTGATCATCAAGGCCTGGGCGATGGCGCTGATGAGGGTGCCGGAGGCGAATGTGACGTGGACGAGCGACGCGATGCTGAAGCATGGCCAGGCCGATGTCGGCGTCGCCGTCTCCATTCCCGGCGGGCTGATCACGCCCGTCGTCAGGAACGCCGACACGAAGACGGTGTCGCAGATCTCAGACGAGATGAAGGACCTCGCGGCGCGCGCCAGGAAGCGACATCTGAAGCCGGAGGAATATCAAGGCGGCTCGAGCGCCGTCTCCAATCTCGGCATGTTCGGCGTCAAGGATTTCGCCGCCGTCATCAACCCGCCACATGCGACGATCCTCGCAGTCGGCGCCGGAGAGGAGCGGGCGATCGTAGAGGCGGGTGCGGTCAAGGTCGCGACAATGATGAGCGTCACGCTCTCCACCGACCACCGCGCCGTCGACGGCGCGCTCGGGGCGGAACTGCTCGGCGCGTTCAAGCGTGCCATCGAAGCGCCGGCGGGGATGCTGGCATAAAGTCCTGTCACGAAATTTGGGAGGTTAGAACATGGCTTCGTTTACGCGCAGCGGCGAGTCCGTCTGGAAGGGGTCGGGATCCGACGGACGGGGCGAGCTGACCACGCAGAGCGGCGTGGTTTCGCATGTGCCTTATGCGGCGAAGATGCGCTTCGGCGACGAGAAGGGCACGAACCCGGAGGAGCTGCTCGCGATTGCCCACGCGGGATGCTTCAACATGGCGCTCGCCTTCGGGTTGGGCCGCGCCGGCAAGACGCCGGACGAGCTCCGCACCACCGCCAAGGTCACGATCGAGACGGACGGTGAGGGCTTCTCAATCAAGACAATCAAGCTTGAATTGAAGGGGAAGGTGCCCGGCATGTCTGCGGACGATTTCAAGCAGGCGGCCGAGGGCGCCAAGGCCGGCTGCCCGGTATCAAAACTCTTCAAGGGCGCTGAGATCACCCTCGACGCGGAGCTTCTGAGCTAGTTGAAAAGATTAGGCGGCAAACAGTATTTGCTTGCCCAAAAGTCAAAGCGCCCCGGAAGGGGCGCTTCGTTTGCCAGGCGTCGTCCGGTGCGTTACTTCGCGGCGCGCTTGCGGCCCCGCTTCTTGGCGGACGCGTCGACAGCCTTGCGGCCGAGACCCATGCGCTTGGCAAGGTCGGAGCGGGCCTTGGCATAGTTCGGTGCCACCATCGGATAGTCGCGCGGCAGGCCCCATTTCGCCCGGTACTCGTCAGGGGTCATGCCATAGGTGCCCTGCAGGTGCCGCTTCAGCGACTTGAACTTGCGTCCGTCCTCAAGCGAGACGATGTAGTCCGGCGTCACCGACTTGCGGATCGCCACGGCCGGCACGAGCGGCTTCTGCTCCGGCTCGGCGGCGGCAGCCGGTGCCCTGACCAGCGCCAGATGCACTTCCTCGATGAGCTTGCTCAACTGACCGGCGTCGACCGAGTTATTGGTGACATATGCCGAGACGATATCGGCTGTGAGTTGCACGAGGTCGTCCTGATCGGCATCTTCCATCTTCACGCCCTTCTCTCTGTGTTCGTTATTCTCTGCTTCAAACTAATAACATGAGCAGTGGATAGTTGCGATACTTCGCTCTCTAGCTGTGTGCAAGAACGTGGCGGAAAAATGTTGTGCAAAATTCAGACGTAAGATGCACAGCCATTCTAATATTTCCCGCTAAAATAGAATTGTTGCGAAGAACAGAACCTTGGAACAGTTTGGGCGGACGATTCGATGGGCGGGAACTGCAGTTGAAGTGAGACCCTGTCGCGCCATCCGCCACGAGACGCATGAGACAAGTTTCGGCAAGCGCAGGAAATTGATCAGACTAAGTGGCGGCGCTGCGGCGTGCCATGGCCTCAGCCCCTTCGCTCAAGTCATGCCAGAGAAGGCGCATTTCGTCGGCAGCCGGGCCGGTCGACTTCGAACTCGGTGACGGCTTGTCCCATGGCGAGCGAATGGGTGTAGACGGCGCGCTGGGCGATGGCGCCTCGCCAGACCGGTGCACCCATGTCGCGCACCGCCTTCCGTGCCGCTCCGACGATCGGCGATTCAAACAGGCCGCGCTTCGGCGGGACGGCGTTGAGCGCCACGAAAAACGGCCGTTTGACGCGGCGGGCAAGCGCGACCGTGGCAGGCAGCGATGCGAGATCGAAAACCCCAGGACGCGTCGGGATGACAATGAGGGTGGCGATCCGCATCAACGCGGCGACGTCATCGTTCGCCTGCGGCGGGCTGTCGATGAAGACCCATTCAATCGGATCGCGCGCGCCGGCGGTCGCGATGACGGCGCCAAGCTCCTCGGCGCGGCAGGGGATCAGGAGCGGCGTGCGGCCGGCGCGCGACCTCCGCCAGACCGTGAGCGAGCCCTGCGCGTCGGTATCGATCAGCAGCGCCGGCGCGTCCGGCCGGTCGGCGAGCACGGCGAGATTGACCGCGAAAGTGCTCTTTCCGGCGCCGCCCTTCTGCGAGGCGATTGCGATGATGTGCATCCGCCGCCAACCCCAAGTGCCTCGTTTGCCACCCTAACACGAAGATGGCCGGCACGGACCACGTGCAATCATGGGGCGGGCAATCGCAGGGAAGGCGAGGGTGCCCTTGCCTTGGGTCTCAGCGGCCGGCGAGGACCCGCGCCACCTCGCGGTCGGCCTGGCGCTGGCGCGCCTCGATCATCGCGCCAAGCACGCGGCGGAAGAGACCGGTTCTCCGACGGGGATGCGTCTCCCCCGCGGCATTGAAGGCAAATGAAGCACTGGCCATCGTCCCATCCTTTCAGGACTATGGCGTTTGCCTCCCATCACCGACAATCTATGAGTACCGGCCCCGCCCGTTTAGCTGCGTGGACGCAGAACAGGTATGCGTCAGGTGTCGCTTGCCGCCTATTTCCGCCACTTGATCGAGCAGCCGACAGAGGCGACCTGCTCTGCCGGGCCCTCGCCGGTCCTGGCGATCTCAAGCATCGCGTCGCGCAGCTCGCGCTTCTCGTCGCCGCTTGGCGGGCGCGAGCCGGCGCTGTCAACGCGGCCGCGATATTTGAGCGCGCCCGCGGCATTGAAGCCGAAGAGATCGGGCGTGCAGACGGCGCCATAGGCGCGCGCCGTCTCCTGCGTCTCGTCGATGACATAGGGGAAGGGGAAGCGATGCTCGGCGGCAAAGCGCTTCATGTTGTCGAAGGAATCCGCTGGATAGGCTTGAGCGTCGTTGGGCATGATCGCGATCGTGCCGATGCCCGCCTCCGCAAGCGCGCTGACGTCGTCGACGAGCCGGTCGATCACGCCTTTCACGTAGGGACAGTGGTTGCAGATGAAGAGAACCAGCGTGCCGTTTCTGCCCTGCACGTCGGAGAGCGAATAGGAACGGCCGTCGGTGCCCTTCAGGCTGAAGTCGATCAGCTTCGTCGTTTGATTGTCAGCGCCGGATTGCAGAGCCATGGTCGTTTTCTCCGGGATGAGAACCGTCGATTTACGACCTTTGGCTCCAGAACGGAACCCGCGAGCTGGCGGAAGCGCGAGCGCCCGGCCAAGTCGATGGTGCCTGGTGGCTCCGGGTGGCGGGCAAAGTTCTAATAGGCTAAGCGATCGTCATCCCTCTTTGCTTTCTTCAATTCAGTGATGATTCCAATCTTCGATGGGCACAACGATGTGCTCCTGCGTCTCATGTCGAAGTCCGAGCCGGACGGCGGCGCCGGCTCGTTCCTTGCCGGCGACGCTCTTGGGCAGCTCGATCTCCCGCGTGCGCGGGCCGGCGGTTTCGTCGGCGGCCTCTTTGCAGTCTTCGTTCCTCCCGGGGCACGCGATGCCGGGCTTGAGACAGCGATGCAGGAGGCGGCCTACGACATCCCGCTACCGGCCGAGGCGGAGTTTTTGCAGGCACAGGCCGTCGCGTTCCAGATGGTGTCGCTGCTTCTCAGGATCGTGCGCCGCTCGAAGGGCGCCGTGCGCCTCTGCCGCGATGTCGGCGAAATCCGCGCGAGCGTCGCAGCCGGCGCGCTCGCGACCGTCCTTCACCTGGAAGGCGCCGAACCGATCGACCGCGATTTTCGGATGCTTGAGATCCTCCACGCGGCGGGCCTGGGCTCGCTTGGCGTCGTCTGGAGCCGGCCGAACATCTTTGGCCACGGCGTGCCCTTTCGTTTTCCTAGCACGCCGGATACGGGCCCCGGCCTGACCGATACGGGGCGCGCGCTCGTCGCCGCCTGCAACGAGCTCGGCATCCTGGTCGACCTCTCGCATCTGAACGAGCAGGGGTTCTGGGACGTGGCGAAGCTCTCCACGGCGCCGCTCGTCGCGACGCACTCGAACGCCCACGCGCTGACGCCGCATTCGCGCAATCTGACCGACAAGCAGCTCGCTGCGATCCGCGACAGTGGCGGGCTCGTCGGCCTGAACTTCGCCGCCTGCTTCCTGCGCGCCGACGGCCGCATGCGAGCGGACACGCCGCTTCAGGACATGGTGCGCCACACCGACCATCTGATCGAGCATCTCGGCGTCGACGGCGTCGGCTTCGGGTCGGACTTCGACGGAGCGGTCGTGCCGCAGGAGCTGGGAACCGCCGCGGGTCTTCCGAAGCTCGTCGAGACTTACCGAAGCGCGGGCTACGACGATGCCACGCTCAAGAAACTCTGCTTTGAGAACTGGCTCGGCGTCTTGGAGCGGACCTGGGGCAGCTGAGCGCTGCGCTAAGTTACGCGCGACTTCTCGCCGTCCGCGAGACAGATCTCGCAGATGCGGAGGCCCTTCTTCGTCACACGCGACGGGAACACCTTCGGCAGGTTCTCGTCATGGATCGGGATCACGCGCTTCGCCTCGCCGCCGACGAGCTTCATCATCTGATCGGAGGCCATGACGAGGTTGGTCTGACTGCCGGCTGCGAGGCCGATCGGAATGTATTGCGGATCGTCCGCGTCGGTGCCGGTCAGGTTCGTGTAGGTGTAAATGAGGTCGCCGGCGAGGATGTAGCTGTCGGCGCTCGGCTGCCGGCCGTCGTTGCGAACGTGCACGAACATCGAGCCCCAAGTGTGCGTGTCGAACGCGGCGCGCAGATCGATTCCCGGAAGCACGTCTTCCACGTCGCCGTCCACGCAGACGAGGCGTCCCTGGCGCGCGAGATCGACGGCGCGCAGAATGTCGCCCGGATCCGTGGCGCCCATGAACCATCGGAAGCGGCGGTCGAGCGACAACGCCCAGACCCATTTGGACAGCTCGCGCTCCTGGATGAAGAACCGCGCGTTGGGGAAATCGTCCGTGCCGCCCATATGGTCGAAATGCGCGTGCGTGATGAAGACGTCCGTCACGTCGGCCGGCTTGACGCCGCATTCGCCGAGCACGGCGGTCGAGGGCTGCCAGTTCTCAACGCCGAAGCTGTCGGCCATGACGGCGCCGTAGTCCTTATGGTTGTAGCCGACGTCGACCATGATGGTGCGGCCCTCGCCCTTGATGAGCACGTAGCACCAGGGGAGCTTGATGGTGCCGCCGTTGAAGGCGCCGTGAACGGTCAGCCCTTTCGGCGCCGTGGGGACCCAGCAATATTCGAGCACCCAAATCGAATAACCGGACACTTGCGTTCCTCCCTTCAGCCTTGGTGATTATTCGTACGCGCGCCGGCATGCGCGGCGCAGCAGCCTTGCGAAAGTGCAACGATCTCAAAGCCCGGAAGTGCCAAGGCGGCCCATTGCAGCTCGCGATATGCAATACGAAGCGGCACCATGATCTTGTCGATTGTCTCCGGATCGTCCCGCGAGACATTGCGGCGCGCTGCCGACAATGCTTCCGCAAGCGCGCGGTTGGCGCGCAGGAGATGTAGCAGGTGATGCCTGGCGCGCTCTGGCACGGCAGAGTCTGCCGAGCTGACCAGCTCGTCGGCTTCCGCATGCGCCTCGATCGCAAGGTCGAGCATCGGATGCGCGGCGACATTGCGCGCGCCCGAGGCGACGAGCACCATCAGGCCCGCAAGCTGTGCGGTGGCGCGGCGCAGAAGCTCGAAAGGGATCGCGCATGGCAAGCACATAGGCGGCGGTCGCATCGTCGAGCTCGACATTTCCGAGGTCGCCGAACGCCTCCTCCTGACCGACCGCGATGAGCTGGGGGAGCGGCGGCGAGATGTCTTCAAAGCGCGGCGGACTGCTCCCGACGGCGGCGCTCGCCGCGTTCGTTGCGCTTCCGGTCGCGATCGTGCGGCGTGTCATTTCGAGCCCCTCAATTCATCTCTCAATCCGACGCCAGCCAACCGGCATCCATCGGCAGGGCGGAGCCCGTGATGTCGCGCCCGGCGGGACCGCAGAGGAAGACGATGAGCTCCGCGACATTCGCCGCATCGACGAAACGTCCGGTCGGCTGACGCTTGGCGAGGAATTCACGCTCGGCGGTCGCGCGATCGATAGTTGCGCGTAACGCATCATCTCCTTGATGCGGTTGTCGGAATAGGGTGTGAGCACCGCACCCGGACAGACGGCGTTGCAGGTGATGTCCTCGCCGATCGTCTCCATCGCGACGACGCGCGTCATTCCGATCAGACCCGTCTTCGTCGTCACATAGTCGATGCGCTCGGCGATCGCGACGCTGCTGTAGATGGAGGACATGTTGATGATCCGGCCCCAGCCCGCCTTGCGCATGATCGGCAAGGTAAGCCGTATCGTGTGAAAGGCGGCGGAGAGGTTGACGGCGACGGCCTCGTCCCACCGCTCCACCGGAAACGCATCGATCGTCGCGAAGTGGCGGACGACGGCGTTGTTCACCAGGATATCGATCCCGGACATCTCGCCGTTCGCCGAATCGATCAGACGGACGATCTCCGCTTCTTTCGACACGTCAGCCTGGCAATAGTAGACAGCCACTTCGTGCTCGGCCGCCAGCGCCGCGCGCTGGGCTTCGACCGCCTCCGCCGGCTCAAGGCCGTTCATGACCACGACGCATCCCGCGCGCGCGAGGCCCTTCACGATATCGAGGCCAAGGCCGGCCGTGGAGCCGGTCACCAGCGCCTTCTTGCCGGCGAGCGCTTTCAGCATTGACTTAGGTCCATGCCGGCAGAAGGCGTGGCGGGATCACCGGCCGATCCGGGGGCAGGAACGCCCGGTCGCTGTTGCGAACGACATTTTCGGGGAGATCGCCAAACAGGACGGACAACGCCCGGTCGGACAAACACTTGGAAAACAAGGCCATCGATTGATGCATCCGCTTGGCAACCGAGCCAGGATATTATGTTACCGTTCACAATGCCAGACCCAGGGGCGACGATGACGCCACTGCACCTGCGGTCTCCGGGCCACCCTTGCAACGACAGGGTGTGGCGAGGAGGCTGGATCTCCGCCTGGACGCCCGCGCAGGATGATCTCGGTCGCGACCTGATCCGCATGCAATGACAGGCCGATCGGAGCGCTTCGAGCTACGCAGCCGCTCTGTCCGCCCTGTCGCTCAGGGCGTGAAGTCCACGCACGCAATGCGCGTTGTTAGATCGAGCGCCAGGCGACGCGCGAATGACGGCCGCTCCGGGCGGATGCCGCGTTGCGCCACAGCAGGCGCTCTGTTACCTGTAACAACAAATAGTGCGGACTACACTGTCTGAAACGCGCCGATGTCTGGAGCTTGGAGCATGGCCGAAGGCGAATGCTACACCATCTACGCAATCAAATACGCGCATCATCATCGCAACTCACCGCTCAATTTCATCGACGGCGATACGCACGACGTTCCGATGCCGCTCGACTATTTCGTCTGGGCCATTCAGAGCGCAATCGCGCACGTTCGTCCTCGACACCGGCTTTACGCCCGAGATGGGCGTGAAGCGCAATCGCGACTTCATCCGCTCGCCGGGCGAGGGGCTGAAGGCGGTCGGAATCGACGCGGACAAGGTCGAGGACGTCATCCTCTCGCACATGCATTTCGACCATGCCGGCAATCTCGGGCTGTTTCCGAATGCCCGCTTCCATATCCAGGACCGGGAGATGGAGTTCTGCACCGGGCGCTGCATGTGCCACGCCTATCTGCGTCACGCCTTCGAGGCGGACCATGTCGTCGACATGGTGCGTCGCATATTCGAGGGGCGCGCGTCTTTCCACCGCGGAACGAGTGAGGTTGCGCCCGGGATCACCGTGCATCATGTCGGAGGCCACTCGAGCGGGCTGCAGGCCGTGCGCGTCAGGACCGAACGCGGCTACGTTGTGCTCGCATCGGATGCCTCGCACTTCTATGCGAATTTCGAGCAGAGCAGGCCGTTCCCGGTGGTGGCGAGCGTGATCGAAATGCTGGAGGGGTACCGAACGCTCTACGAGCTGGCCTCGTCGCCGCAGCATATCATTCCGGGGCATGACCCGCTTGTGCTAAGTCGCTATCCGGCGGCCGCGCCGGGTCTCGAAGGGATCGTCGTCCGGCTCGACGCCTCGCCCGTCGCCTAGGCGGCAACAACACGAAGAGCAGTTCGCTTGCTTCGGCTTGTTCCGAATATCATTCATGCGCGAGATGTGGATCCGGCGCAGCTCGGATGGATTTCGGGAAAGCGCGCCACCACGCGCAAGAATTTTCCCGCCAATTTTCAATATGTCGATCTAAGAGGAATGACGCTCTCCGATCTCGATCGCGCGCTCGCCGAGGAGGTGGACGGCTACGCGGCGCTTGCGGAGGCGCAGTTCAGCCAAGTGTCCATCAACGAGGTCGATCGCCGGCATTCGCTCAGCTCGATCGTTCCCATGATCGACTTCGGTCTGGGCGCGACCGTCGTCGCGCTCTCTGCGCTCGGCTGCATCCCGGTCACGAGTTGCCGCGGGCCGACGCTTGGGACACAGACGCATTCGCAGCCTGCTCCGATGGTCGTCTTCTACGCGCGACGCACCAAGGTTGCGGCCCTGATGCGGGCCGTCGAGGCCGCGGATTGCCAGATGGTCAACAATGGCGCGAAGCTTGAGATCTACGCCGACGACGTGCGCAAGATGCACGCCTTTGCCGTGGCAATTCGCGCTGAAATCAGCGGCGAAGCATCCGGCGGGGACGGACCGTGACCCGGCGCCAGCGAGCGACCGGCCGCTCACGCGAAGGGGCCTTGCGGCGACCGCATCTGCGGCGCTGCGAGAGAGCGGAAAGTCGCTTTGCAATGCGACGCTGATACCGGTAACATTCAGGCGTTTAGCGGGAGAGAGGCTGTAATGAGCCGTTCCATCGGGATCGTGGGTGCCGGTCTGGTTGGCCGCGCGTGGGCCATAACGTTTGCGCGCGCCGGCTGCTCGGTCGCGCTTTGGGACCCGGTTCCCGGCACGGTGCCGCAAGCGCTTCTGACGGTCGAGACGCTGCTTTCCGATCTTGCTGCGAACGGCATGCTCGGAAAGGAAACGACGGGCTCCGTCAGAGGGCGCATGCGCGGCGCAACAACGCTGGAAGACGCGATCTCTGATGCCGAGCATGTCCAGGAGAACGCGCCCGAGAACGTCGACACGAAGCGGGAATTATTCGCGCAGCTCGACGCAGCGGCACCCGCAGGCGCCGTCATAGCGAGCTCCAGCACGGCGATCCTCCCATCGCGATTCACGGCCGACCTGCCGGGACGCGCGCGCTGTCTCCTCGCCCATCCCATCAACCCGCCCTACCTGATACCCGCCGTGGAAGTCGTGCCGGCACCTTGGACCGATGCCTCGGCGGTGGAGCGTACGCGCGACTTGATGCAGGCGATCGGGCAGGTGCCGCTGGTGATGGGTCGCGAGGTGGAGGGCTTCATCATGAACCGGTTGCAGGCTGCAGTGCTCCAGGAAGCATTCCGCATGGTGGCGGAGGGCATCGCCTCGGTCGCCGATATCGACGCCGGCATCTCGAAAGGCATCGGCTTGCGCTGGGCCTTCATGGGGCCGTTCGAGACGATCAACCTCAATGCCCCCGGCGGCGTCGCCGACTATGCGGCGCGCTATGGCGAGGCGATGTATCAGATCGCCGAGACGCAGACGACGCCGCTTCGCTGGGAGGGCGCGCTGCTCGAGGGCGTCGCCAAGGAGCTCGACCGGCACACGCCGCCTGCCTCCCGCGCCGAGCGCCAGCTTTGGCGCGATCGCCGGCTGATGGCGCTGATGCGCCACCTCGGCGAGGCGGACGAGACGATCGGCGCCTGAGCGCGCGGCCGGCGAGGCTATTCCATTCCCTGAAGCCAGACGGCACAGTGCCCAAATGTTCGCGCCCCCCGAAGACATCGAGACAGAGGTCTTTGCCGAAGTGCCGGCACGCTTCCGCCGCGCCGACTCCACGGCGTGGACCGAAGTCAATCGGCGCGGCGTCGCCACGCATTCCTTTCTCGAGGGGCCGTCCTTCGACCGCGCGGGCAATCTCTATGTCGTCGACGTTCCGTTCGGCCGCGTCTTTCGCATCGCGCCCGACGGAACGTTCGCCATCGCCGCTGAATATGACGGCGAGCCGAACGGCCTGCAAGATCCACAAGGACGGCCGCATCTTCATCGCCGACTACCGGAACGGCTTGATGCTGCTCGATCCTTCAAGCGGCGCGGTCACGCCGCTCATCGAGCGGCGCCGTTCGGAGCGGTTCAAGGGCGTGAACGATCTTTTCTTCGCGTCGAACGGCGATCTCTATTTCACCGATCAGGGCGAGACCGGCCTGCACGATCCGACGGGACGCGTCTACCGGATGACGAGCGACGGCCGCCTCGATCTGCTTGTCGACTACGGTGCCGAGCCCGAACGGACTGGTGATGGACCGCGACGAGACGGCGCTCTATGTCGCCGCGACCCGCGGCAATGCGGTCTGGCGCCTGCCGAACCCGCAGGAGGGGAGCACGACGAAAGTCGGGATCTTCGTGCAGATGTCCGGCGGTCCTGGGGGGCCTGACGGCATGGCGCTCGACGAGGCCGGCAACCTGGCGGTCGCCCATTTCGGCCTCGGATCGGTCTGGCTCTTCGATCCGCATGGCGAGCCGCTTTACCGGGTGCGCTCATGCCGCGGCCGGCTCACCACCAACGTCGCTTACGGCGGGCCCGACAACCGGACGCTGTTCATCACCGAGTTGGAAAGCGGGACGATCCTGCGCGCCACGATGCCGGTCGCCGGCCGGACGATGTTCTCGCATCAATCTTGAGGGCCGCCGGTCGGCGGCTTCCCGCCGGCCGGCTGAAGACGTTCAACGCCGATCGGTTACGACGGCATGTCCATGTCGATGGCGCTTGCTTCGAAGCCGCCGCCATCCACCCTGACCAGATGCCCATACATGAACGACGCCGCATCGGAGCAGAGGAAGAGCACGACCTTCGCCTGCTCCTCCGGCTCGCACAGCCGCTTGGCCGGGACGAAGCGCGTGATGATCCGCTTCGCTTCCTCGGGGCCCCCGAACATCTCGTTCAAGAGATTGGTCATGACCGGTCCAGGCGCGAGGGCATTGATGCGGATGCCCTTGCGCGCCACTTCGAACGCTGCCGAGCGGGTCAGGCCGGCGACGCCGAACTTGGTGGCGCAATAGACCGCTGTCCCGGGGAAGGCGAGGTCGCTGAACAGCGAGGCGGTATTCACGATAGCGCCGCCGCCATGTTCGAGCATGTGCGGGATCTCATGCTTCATGCCGAGAAACACGCCCTTCAGATTGATGTCGAGGAGCATTTGGTACTCGTCGTCTGTCATCTCGTGCATCGGCTTGTTCGGACCGGAGACGCCGGCATTGTTGAACGCGCAGTGGATGCGTCCGAACTTCTTGATGGTCCCGCGCCATCACGTCCTGGATGTCCTTCTCGCGGGTGACGTCGGCTTCGATGAAATCGACGTTGGGATTTCCAGCCGCCTTGATTTCCTCAACCAGCGATTTTCCGTCGGCCTCGCCAAGGCCCGAGACGAAGACATTGGCACCGGCTTTCGCGAAGTCCTTCGCGGTCGCGCGGCCGATGCCGGTCGTTCCGCCGTAGATGACGACGGTTTTGCCGGAAAAATCGTAACTCACCGAGCCGGTGAAATCCTGCTTTGCCACCATTTCTCTTCTTCTCCCTTCGTATCCATATTCTGACTGCGCCGCGCGACGCCGGTGATGCTGCGATCGGCCTATTTCACGATGAGCGCCGCGGCTCCGGTCCTGGCTGATGAGGACGGCGCCGATCACGACCAGGCCCTTGATGACCAGCTGCCAATAGGGGCCCATCCCCATCAGGTTCAGCCCGTTGTTCAGAACCGTGATGATGGCGACGCCGATCAGCGTGCGCTGAACGCCGCCGATGCCGCCGGCGAGCGACGTTCCGCCGACCACGATGGCGGCGATGCGTGTTCAAGAGGAGATCGCCGCCGAGGCTCGGGCCCGACGGCGCCAAGCCGCGACATCGGCGAACACGCCGGCGAGCCCGGCGGTCACGCCGGAGACCGTGAAGGCGTAGATCTTGTAGCGATCGACGGGAATGCCGGCCGTGCGCGCCACGAGCTCGCCGCCGCCGATGAGAAGCGCGAACCGCCCGAACCGCGTGCGCACTGCCGACGAAGATGAAGATCGAGCCAGAGAACCAGCGCGCAGAGCGCGATGTTCGGAAGGTGCGGGATCGATTGGCGCAGCGACAGCAGGTCGAAGATCGGCAGATCGAACATGATCGTGGCGCCGGCGAGAATGCTGAGCGAGACGCCGGTGAAGACGGACAGCGTTCCAAGCGTCACGACGAAGCTCGGGATCTTGCCGAGCACGGTGATGCTCCCGTTGAAGGCGCCGAGCAGCCCGCCGAGCACGGCCCCGAAGGGAAGCACGAGCAGCCCGAGATCGCTGTTCGGGAAGAGCTTCAGACCGGCAACGGTCACCGTCGCGACGAGCAGCACGATGGCGCCGACCGACAGGTCGATGCTGCCCATGAGGATGACGAAGCTCGCGCCGAGCGAGGCGATGAGAAGCGTCGCGGCTTCGCCCGTCGTCGCAGCGAAATTCCGCCACGTGAAGAAGGCGGATGAGGAGAACGAAAAGAACACGACGAGGGCCAGGAACACGGCACCCGGCAGCCAGGTGCCGCGTTCCGCAAATCCGGGGAAACGGCCCGCCAGATCAGCCAGTACGCGGAATCGGGGATGCGTTTCTGAGAGGTCATGCTTGTCGACGCTTGGTTCATGCTGCCGTCGGAAGCATATGCGCGATGAGGTCGTGTTCCGAGGGCTTTTGCTCGCGGCGGCGAAGGGAGCTCGACGACGATTTGCCCGCGTTGCATGATCAGAATGCGATTGGAAAGACCGATCAGCTCGGTCAGCTCGTCGGTGATGAGGACGATGCCGACGCTCTGTTCGGTGAGCGAACGGATGTGCTGGTAAATCTCCTCCTTGGCGCCGGCGTCGACGCCGCGCGTCGGATTGTCGAGCACGAGAACCTTCAGGTCGCGCTGCAGCCAGCGTGCGAGCACCACCTTCTGCTGGTTGCCGCCCGGACAGGTTCCGCAGCGGAACCGCCGGCGTGGCCGAGCGGATGTCGAATTGACGGATCGCGTCGAGGGCGGCATTTCGCTCCTTCTGGCGTTTCCAGATGCTGAAGCGCGAGAAGCGATCGGCGCTCGGGAGCGAGAGGTTGATGGCGAGGCTGAGCGAGGGGACGATGCCTTCGACAAGCCGCTCGGCCGGCACGTAGCCGAGTCCCTCGCGCACGAGCTCGCGTATGTGCGGGCGCCTGTGGCGGCCGATCGTCAAGCGTGACCGTGCCTGCCTGCGGCAGGTGAACGCCGGAAACCGCCTTGCCGACGGCGCTCTTGCCGGAGTCGAGCAGCCCGCCAATGCCGAGAATCTCGCCGGCGCGAAGCTCGAAGGAGATGTTCTTGAAGTCCGAATCCGAAAGCGCGGAGACCCGGCAGACCACCGGTTTGTCGTCAACATCGCGCTGCCTTGCCACGTGATAGTAGTCGGCTGCCCGCTCGCGGCCGACCATCAGGCCATGCAGCCTCTTCTCGTCGGCCGACGCCGGCGCCAGAGCATCGCTGAGACGCCCGTCCTTCATGACGTAGATCGTGTCGCTGATCTCGCGCACCTCGGTCAGTCGATGCGACACGAAGACGAAGGAGGCGTGTTTCTTCATGCGCGCCAGAAGGTCGAAGAAGTTGTTCTCGTCCTGGCGATCGAGCGCGGAGGTCGGCTCGTCGAGCAGCACGAGCGGATCCTCGATCCCCATCAGATGGCGGGGCGCCATGCAGGCTCGAGCGATCTCGATCGCTTGGCGTCTGGAGAAATCATAGGCGCCGGCATTGCGCCGCACGTCGATGTCGAGCCCGGCGTCGCTCACGATCTTCTCGGCGACGCGGATCATCTCGCCGCGATCGACGAACTGACCGAAGCGGGTGAACTGATGCTCCTGCGAGAGCACCAGATTCTCGTAGACGGGAACATTCAGCACCAGCGCCTGCTCCTGGAAGACGCGGCTGATGCCCATCGCGAAGGCCTGGCCGTAGGTGCGCGGGCTGAAGGCCTCGCCACGATAGAACATGGCCCCGGAATCGGGCCGCACCAGGCCGGTGATGATGTTGAACAGGGTGGTCTTGCCGGCCCCGTTCTCGCCGACCAGACCCACGATGGATCTGGCCGGCACGCGGAAGCTCACATCTTGCAGAATGGGTATCGGCCCGAAACTCTTCGACAAGCCTTCAACGCGCAGGAGTTCGCGCGGCTGATCGACGCGTTCCGGGCTCAAGCTTCCCTCACGCTCTTGTTTGGGGAAGGACCGAACATATCGATCTTGTAGTGGTCCTTGTACTCCGCGGCGACCTTCTCCATCTCGCCGTTCTGCTTGGCGTCGAGATATTCCTGCGGGTATTTGAAGTCCGCGGGCTTGTCGATGCGGCCCCATTCGGCGTCGATGTCGAGCGGCGTCAGCAGGTCCTGCGGATCCCAATCGTCGGGATGGTAGATCTTCGACATCTTCTTGTAGTCGAAGGGCGCCACGTCGCCGTTATTGACGTAGCGCTCGAGATAGGTGTCGACGTTGTCCACCGTCATCATGCGCGAGCCCCAGAGCATCATGCGCTCCGGCGCGCGTGGCTGCCAACCGTTCATGACGTCGTAGATGCGGCTCGCCATCATCGCGCCCATGAACTGCGGGACGTTCGCCGCCGTGCAAAGGAGCTGGCCCTTCTTGATCGATTCGGCGGCTTCCGGATTGCCGTCACCGGCAGACGCGATGATCACGTCTTCGCCGGGCTGCAGTCCAAGCGCTCTCAGGACGGCGATCGCGCCCTGCGCCTCCTCGTCGTTGCCTGCGTAGATGCCGACCGTATCGGGGTGGCGCGTCATCAGGTCCTGCGCGGCCTTGTGGCCGTCTTCCATGTTGAAATTGCCGGGCAGCGCGTCGGCGAAATAGAATTCGGGGAAGTCCTTGATCGCCGCTTCTCTGCCCTGGATGCGGACCACGTCGATAACGAAGCCCGGTATGCCGTCGAGGGCGATGATCTTGCCCTTCTTCCCCATCTCGCGCAGCTTCGTCAGCATGGCGGATGTGATTTCCTTGGCGGCGTGGAAATCGTCGGGGCACGAATAGTAGGTGAAGTATTCACCGACGTCGAAAGGCGTGAACCAGGGCTGCGTCGCCCAGACATTGCCCAGCCAGATCTTCTCCTGCTGACAAATCTCGGCGATGCGCTTCAGGTTGCTCGCGTCGGGCGGGTTGAGGATGACGCCGCCAAGATCGCCGGCCACCCGCAACTGCTGAAACTGATCGAACTCCTTGTTGCTGTTGAACTCGGCATCGAGCGAGACTGTGGGAGCGCCGAGCGCAGCCGCGGTGTCCTGCACCGATTTGCTGACCGTGCGGCAATATTCGAGCGTTGCCGAGAAATACATGTAGGCGATCTTGCCGTTCTCGGCGGCGAAGGCGCTGGCCGGGATGCCGGCCGCCTCCGCCGCCACGCCCGCGGCGAAGCCGGCGCTGACGAGCTTCACGAAGTCGCGTCGCGAGACGCCCTTCGTATCGAGCCTGTCGAGATAACTGTCGATCACCTTCTTGTTCGATAGGTCTATGCGGCGCATGGGACACCTTCCTCCTGGATTATTGGCAAGCGAAAGAACGGTGGCGTTGTTGGACGCCGTTCAGTGAGCAACCCCGTCATCTGAGCGTGTCGCCTCGGCGCGGTGTCGCGTGGATCGGGGTGCCTGAAAGCGAGCCGACCCGAGCGAACGCAGCACGCCTTGTTGCCGGCGACGACGCCGAGGGATGCGGCCGGGTTTCCGGCCCGCCAACGCGAGCGCCCGCACATCGCGTCTGCACATCCTCCCTTCACAGCGAGGCGCCCGTTGATCGGATCGTTCTTGCGGCACGAAGGGTGCCGAGCCGAGAGATGTGATACCGGTAACAACTCAGCTTGGCAACATTCGATTTTCAGCCGGCGAGAACGGTTGCAGGACGGACCAAGGGATAGGCGGCCCGGCCCCTTTGCCGACCGGTCCAGCTGCGGTGACGTGTCTGCGTGAAGCGACCGAAACGGCCGGATACCGCAAGGAGCAGGGCGGGCCCGGCTGGGCCGGCGGATGACAGAAGACTGTTCAGTCATCACTCCTCCCTAAGCGTTCTTAATTGACTGAATGTCTGATATTAGGAACAGTGAACGGTAACGCCTGTCAAGTGTGGAGCGCGGGCGGGTGCGACGAAGAAGGCGCCACGAATTCTCCGAGTTCGGCAACCAGTCGTTGCCGCTGCGGCGGGAGTGGCTGAAAAAGAGTGGCTTGCTTTGCGGAGTGACATTCCCGTGCTGGTTTTAGCGGGCGCCGAACGACACGGCGCATGCAGTTGCAGGAGGGCGGCGCGCATGCGTCCTGAGCTCCACGCGATCGCCGAGAATCGCTCCTGCGTGCAGCGATGCTCCGGCCATGTGCGGCCGCGATCTTGATGAGACGGCAGTGAGGCGAGCGCTCCTGATGACAGACACCAGTTCTCCGATACGCCCGGTAAGCCGCGCCACGCTGCCGCAGGAAATCGTCAAGGCGATCACCGACCTCATCATGCGGCGCGTGTGGAAGCCCGGCGACATGATCCCGAGCGAGAAGGAACTCGCCATCCAGTTTCAGGTCGGGCGGTCGACCGTGCGCGAGGCGGTGAAGAGCCTGGTCGTGCTCGGCGTTCTTGATGCACGCGCCGGCGAAGGCTCGTTCATCCGGGCGCCCAATACGGAGCTTCTGTCGGGCGCGTTTCGCTGGGGGCTGATGCTCAGCGAGCGAAATCTCGACGACCTGATCGACGTGCGCGCCCTCGTCGAAGTCGAATGCGCGCGTCGCGCGGCGGAGCGACGAAGTCGGCAGACGCTCGGCCAGCTGAGCGCCGCGGTCGATGAGATGCGGCAGCATGAAGGAAGCGCGGACGTCTTCATGGCGATCGACATGAAGTTCCACAACATCATCTCGCAGGCGGCCGAGAACCCGATATTCGAGAGCATCGGCTCAACGATCCAGGCGATGGTCCGCATCTGGTATCCGAAGACCTACTACATTCCGGAGACCAAGGGCCGAACGATCGCCGAGCATCTGAAGATTGCAGAAGCGATTGCCGCCGAGGATGCGAACGCCGCGGCCGAGGCGATGCGCGACCACCTGGTTGAGGCGGGGAGCCGCCTCAAGCGCGTGCTTCCGTCGAACTGACTCGGACCGGCCGGCGGTCGCTGCAAACCATTTGCTTGCAAGCTCTGAACGGGCCAAAAATGCTTCTCGGGATCATTGCCGACGACTTCACTGGGGCGAGCGATATCGCCAACACGCTTGCGAAAGGCCTGCCGGGACAAGGCGGATTGCGCACGGCGCAGTTCCTCGGCGTTCCGAAGGGACCCGCTCCCGCCGATATCGAGGCCGGCGTGCTTGCCTTGAAGAGCCGGTCGATCGCGAGCGGAGGGGCTGTCGCGCAGTCACTCTCGGCGCTTGCCTGGCTGAAAGCCCAGGGTTGCCGGCAGTTCGTCTTCAAGTATTGCTCCACCTTCGATTCCACGCCGGCAGGCAATATCGGTCCGGTCGGAGAGGCTCTCGCTGACGCACTCGGCGCAGCCGGCGTGGTCGTCTGCCCGGCCTTTCCCGGCGCGGGGCGCACGGTCTACCAGGGGCATCTCTTCGTGCACGATCGACTGCTCAGCGAATCGGGGATGCAGAACCATCCGCTCAACCCG
>CAVQJW010000030.1:0-9251 GCA_963712925.1 uncultured Alphaproteobacteria bacterium
TGAGGCGGACATGTCGCGCCTGGAGGGCGGCCCTCATTAGGGGGCGTTCCAAAGCTGGAAGATTTCTGTGCCAAATCAGGCACACTGCCTTGCAATTATGTTCTCGGTGTACTGTTCCTTTCGCTTGAGGAGCTTGGTCGCGGCATGAACGTCCATCCCGTTGATACGATCGTTGATTTGGCCCGCCTCACCGGAGGGCGACGGTTTCACACCGTGCTTGCCGACCCGCCATGGCGTTTCACCAACCGCACCGGGAAGGTCGCCCCGGAGCACAGGCGGCTTTCGCGCTACGAGACGATGACGACGGACGAGATTTGCGCGCTCCCAGTCGCCGATCTGATGGTCGATCCGGCTCATCTCTATCTTTGGGTGCCGAACGCGCTTCTGCCTGACGGCCTGCGCGTGATGCAGGCGTGGGGCTTCGAGTACAAATCGAACATCGTCTGGCACAAGGTGCGGAAGGACGGCGGCTCGGACGGGCGCGGCGTGGGCTTCTATTTCCGCAATGTCACCGAGCTTCTGCTCTTCGGCGTGTGCGGCAAGAATGCGCGGACGCTGCCGCCGGGGCGGAGCCAGGTGAATTACATGTCGTCGCGCAAGCGCGAGCACTCCCGGAAGCCCGACGAGCAGTACGAGCTCATCGAGAGCTGTTCGAGCGGGCCGTATCTGGAGCTCTTCGCGCGTGGCACGCGGCCGGGCTGGACGTGCCTGGGGGGCTCAGGCCGATGAGTCGTACCGGCCGACTTGGGAGACCTACTCCTACAACTCGGCCGCCACAGTAGACGCTGCTTGAATAGTCAGAAGGTCACAACGGCGGCGGGGATACCGATGAGCAGCAGAGGGCAGGGGTAGGAAGAACTCCTCTTTGCACCCTGTCCTGAAGCTTGCGCCAATGTGTGGTGGCCTCGCCGAACTTGTCAGACTGACGAATGCGTGCGACCCAGGCCACGCCTCGAAAGAGCCCCTCGATGCGCTTGGCAGCGCGTTGCAATGATCGCCGCGTTGGCTGCGGCGTCGGCGTGTATCCGAAGGCGGCCAGCGCTTGCGAGGCCGTCGATGGCCTTCTTCGCTCGCAAAGGTCGTCAGGAGCCGAGCGCGCATCTGCTGCTGTAGGCTTCTCGCCTCTCGCTACGACGTGCCGCGACAATTGCACCTATGGAGATTGACGCCGTCGGCATGAAGGCCTCTTGAAGTTCTCCAGGTCGCGGTCGAAGAACGGATCCTTGTTGTTCCACTCAATCTCAAGGGCGAAGGCGCCGGTTCTCTGGGCCAAATGCTTTGACATGATCGATCTCGTGTGAAAGCGATGCCACGACGCGCTCGTCCGCCTCCTCCTTCCCATCGAACAGATTTTGTGACCGCTATACCCATTTTGAGCCAGCCTTGCTCGGCAAGTGCTCAGCGCATCCGCTGCGTTCCTTGCGCCTCGCCGCCCCCGCCGGCGACAATCTCGGCTATGGGAGTATTTCAGGCCCACCAGAACGTCTTCGATCTCATGCTGCTTTTTCCGGCATGTCGCATGTGATGATCGCCTCCGCGTGATGCAGGGCGAGGACGTCAAAGCCATGCGCCTTGAGCTTGTCGAACATGCCGGCGCTAGGCTGACCGGGGAGGCCGGTTCAGGCAAGGGCAACTTGATAGATACCGCGCTCTAACTCAAGAACGCCTTGTACTAAATACGGTGCGGCTCGGCCGCCTCCACCGAGCCTCCGCCTCTTGTCCTCTTCATACGCTTCGAAGTTCCCTTCGAACCACTCGACGCGGCCTGTCGCCCTCGAAGGCGAGGCAATGTGGGTGGCGAGGCGGTCGAGAGGAACATGCGGTCGTGGCTGATGATCACGACGGCGCAGCCGGCGAAATCTTCGAGCGCCTCTTGAGTGTAGGAGAGCATCTCAGGTGTCGAGGTCGTTGGTCGGCTCGTCGAGGAGCGGCGTATTGGCGCCGGCAGGCGGACGGACGATCTGATCGCGCTCGCCCGCGCCGGAACGTCTGCATCTCGCCAGCTATCACGGTCGGGGCCAAAGCACAGTCGAGCGCTTCGAACTCATCGTCGCTCAGGCGCCAATCCAGCGCCTTGAGATTGTCGGCGGCGTGCTGCGGTTTCGTCGCGCCCGGAATGGGGACGATGCGCGCATCCCGGCACAGCAGCCAGTTGAGCGAGACCTGGAAGATCGAGGCATTGTGTGCCCCGGCGATGTCGGACAGGAGGCCGCGAAGCTGCGATCCTTCCTTGCCGCCGGCCGACAGCGATCCCGACGAGAGCGGCATATAGGCGACGAGGGCGACCTCGAGCTCCCGGCAGGCCTCAAGCACGCCGTTCGTCTCGGGCTTGCGGGCCGTGAGACTGTAGCGGACCTCGTTTGCCGCGAGCGGAATGCCGGACTTGTCGAGAAGATCGGCCATCCGGCGGCATCTTGTCGGCGCCGAGATTGCTCACGCCGACCGATTTCGCCCTGCCCGATTTCACGGCCTCGGCAAGTCCGTCCGCGAAGACCTTGAGGTCGACCAGCGGCAGCGCGAAGTGCAGATAGTAGAGATCGATCGTCTCGACCCCGAGACGCGACAGCGTGCCGTCGAGCGCCTTGATGAGGCTGCGCGGCGAGGTGCGAAAGGGAAACGGCGCGAATTTCGAGGCGAGAAGCGCACGCTGCGACGCCGCGCCGTGACATTTGCCGATGGCCTTCTCCGAGCCGTAGACCTCCGCCGTGTCGATCAGTGCCGGCCCCGCCGCGGCGACGCGGCGATAGGTTTCCATCAGCGCCTGCGGGTCGCCCTTGCCCCATTTGTTGGTGCCGATGCCGAGCGCAAGCACCTCGATCCCGGATTTCCCCAGACGCCGGTTCTCGAACTCGTGGCGGGCTTCGGGCATGGACGGTTCGCCTCGCTGCTGTTGCTGATCTGCTTCATATCAAAGCCTGCAGCGCGTGTTTCAAGGCTCGGCAACGGCTTCGCCTGAGTGTTGCCGTGGAGATCAGCACGATCCGAGCCGGGTGGCGCAGGCCTTCGACGGCACGAAGCCTTCGGCCGAGCGAACGTCCCGACCTGGAAGCGGACCGCCGGATTCGCCGTCTGGGACATTTCAGGAGACTTCCCCCGACCGCATCCCCTACCTCGAAAACGCCTTGTATTTGATCCGGTGCGGCTCGGTCGCCTCAGCCCCCAATCTCCGCTTCTTGTCCTCCTCGTACGCCTCGAAATTCCCCTCAAACCACTCCACGTGGCTGTCGCCCTCAAACGCCAGGATGTGCGTGGCGAGGCGGTCGAGGAACATGCGGTCGTGGGAGATCACGATGGCGCAGCCGGCGAAATCTTCGAGCGCCTCTTCGAGCGCCGCCAGCGTTTCCGTATCGAGATCGTTGGTCGGCTCGTCGAGGAGGAGCACGTTCGCCTCCGACTTCAGCATTTTCGCGAGATGCACGCGGTTGCGCTCGCCGCCTGAAAGCTTGCCGACCGGCTTTTGCTGATCCGGCCCCTTGAAGTTGAAGGCGGAGACGTAGGCGCGGGAATTCACCTCGCGTTTGCCGAGGGTGATCAGCTCGTTGCCGCCGGATATTTCAGCCCAGACGTTCTTGTCGGGATCGAGCGTGCGGCTCTGGTCGACATAGCCGAGGACGGCGGTCTCGCCGATCCTGATTTCGCCTGCGTCGGGCTTCTCCTGGCCGGTCAGCATGCGCGCGAGCGTAGTCTTGCCGGCGCCGTTCGGCCCGATCACGCCGACGATGCCGCCGGGCGGCAGCTTGAAGGAGAGGCCGTCGATCAGGAGCTTTCCGTCATAGCCCTTCGACAGATGGTCGGCCTCGATCACCACGTCGCCGAGCCGTGGCCCGGGCGGGATGACGATCTGCGCATCGCGCGACTGCATGCGCGCCTCGTTGGCCTTCAAGAGCTCGTCATAGGCCTTGATGCGCGATTTCGACTTGGCGCGTCGGGCCTCGGGGCTGCGCCCCATCCATTCGCGCTCGCGCTCGATGACCTTCTGGCGCGCCGCGTCCTCGCGCGCTTCCTGGTGAAGCCGCTTCGCCTTCTTCTCCAGGTAGGCGGTGTAGTTCCCCTCATAGGGGATGCCGCGGCCGCGATCGAGCTCGAGAATCCAGCCGGTCACGTTGTCGAGGAAGTAGCGGTCGTGGGTGACGATCAGCACGGCGCCGGGAAAAAGCTCCAGGTGCTTCTCCAGCCAGCCGACGGTCTCCGCGTCGAGATGGTTGGTGGGCTCGTCGAGGAGCAGGAGGTCGGGCTCCTCCAGGAGCAGTCGGCAGAGCGCCACGCGGCGCTTTTCTCCTCCCGACAGGGTCGAGACCGCGGCCTCGCCCGGCGGGCAGCCGAGCGCGTCCATCGACATCTCGACCCGCGATTCCAGGTCCCAGAGGTTCTTGGAATCGATCTCGTCCTGCAGCTTCGACGCCTCATCCGCCGTCTCGTCGGAGTAGTTCATCATCAGCTCGTTGTAGCGATCGACGATCGCCTGCTTTTGGGCGACGCCGAGCATGACGTTGCCCTTCACGTCGAGCGTCGGGTCGAGCTCCGGCTCCTGCGGCAGGTAGCCGACGCGCGCGCCGTCCGCCGCCCAGGCCTCGCCGGAGAATTCCTTGTCGAGCCCGGCCATGATCTTCAGAAGCGTCGACTTGCCGGAGCCGTTCGGGCCCAGGACGCCGATCTTGGCGTCGGGGTAGAAGGAGAGGTGGACGTTCTCCAGCACCTTCTTGCCGCCGGAGAAGGCCTTGGTCAGGCCCTGCATGTGATAGATAAACTGGCGCGCCATCGCTGCCCGCTGTCCGTTTTCGAGCGTTTCAGGGAAGTTGTCGGCTACTTAGGAGATGGCGGGCTTTTTCACAAGCGGAGAGGGCGGCCACCGTCGTCAACCTGCTGGTAAGAGCCGCATGGGAGGCTCTTCGTCGTCTGATTCCCGAAAGTCGAGGCCGATCCCTTGCAGCGCGGCGCATCGCTCTCCGCCCCGGAATCCGCCGCACGGCCGCTCCGTACCGGCCTGTCGCGGTGGCTGAAACTCGTGGACGCATCAACGGACGCTGGCGCCGGCGGATTTTCTGATCGCGGTCGCCTTCTCGCTGCTTCTCGTGGTGCAGCTTTCACATCACGAGATGTGGCGCGACGAAATCCACTCGTGGGGCCTGGTGCTTGCGAGCTCGTCGCTTGCGGAGCTTTTTGCCAATCTGCATTTCACCGGTCATCCGGGGCTCTGGTATCTCATTCTCTGGGTCGTGTCGTTCTTCACCAACTCGCCCTACGCGCTGCAGGCGGTGCATGGCGTGATCGCTGTGGCGCTGATCGCGACGATCGCGCTTCGCTCGCCCTTCGCGCGGCTCGAACGGCTGCTCCTGCTTTCGAGCTATTTCGTCGTCTTCGAATATACAGTGGTCAGCCGCGCCTACGGGCTCGGGTTCCTGATCGCGCTGATCTATGCGGACATGCGCGCGCGGCGGGCGGATAGCTTCTCCTTGAACGCGGTTCTGCTCGGCCTGCTCGCCAATACCAGCCTGTTCGGTTTCCTGCTGTCCGGGGCGTTCGCCGCCGAATATGCGCTGGACGCGCTGTTGCGGCGCTGGGAGTCACGCCGTGCCGAATTGATGGCGCTTCTGCCGCCGGCGGTGCTCTATCTGGGTCTCATCGCGCTCGCCGTCGAGACCATGTGGCCAAGTCCCGACATCAGCTGGCGCACGACCGGCGTGCCGCTCTCCAATGCCTTCGACTTCGAGAATCTCTGGGCGACGATCGCCGGCACCGTCGAGACGATCCTGCCGACGCATCCCCTGAACTACTGGAATTCGCTCGCCCCCGGCACGGTCAGCACGACGTCGGCGGTCGCGCTGCCGGCGCTGGCGCTCGTCTACTTCCATATCTTCCGTGCGCATCGCCGGCTGCTCATCATTCCGGGGCTGACCGTCGTCGCGTCGATCGCCGTGGCGCAGCTCGTCTATGCGAATTCCATGCGGCACTGGGGGATCAACTTCGTGGCGTTCGTCGCCACGCTGTGGATCAACAAGTGCTGGGAGCGCGCGCGCTCCTTCCTCGTCGTCGGGCTGCTTGCCGTCAACGCGGCCGCCGGCATCGCGATAAGCGTGCAGCAGTTTCCGGCGACCTTCTCGCAGGGCCAGAACACGGCGGAATGGATCCGCGAGAACGGCTTCGCCGACGACGCGCTTGTCGGCACGCCGGACACGCTCACCTCCGTCGTCGCGCAATATCTCGGCAAGCCGATCTATTTCCTCGACTGCAATTGCATGGAAATCCTACCTGAAGTTCGACAAGCGTCGCGACGACTTCGAGGAAAGCCAGATACCGCAGCGCTTGCTGGCCGCGCTTCATACGCTTCAGGGCCGGCGCGTGCTCTTCCTCGTCACGCATCGGCTGAAGGATGCCGAGCTGGCGGCGCTTGCCGGGGAGGGGATCGAGGCGACGGCGCTCGCCGCCTTCGACGGGGCGAGCACCGACGAGAATTTCCACCTCTACCGGGTCTCCGCGGCCGTCGCCTCGGCAACGCCGGTCGAGGCCCTCCGGTTCGAACTGACGGCGCGGCTTCGCGGCCGCCGGGCTGAAAAACATCAGCAGCGCGCCCGGTAGGCCGACGAGCATCATGATCAGGCCGAAAGCGATCGAGGCCGTCAGCGCGGTGGACGAGGACATGTGAACCAGCCCGAGCGCCGTGATCATCGCGCCCTCCCGCACGCCCCATCCGCCGATCGAGATCGGAATTGCCGTCACCATCATGACGAGCGGCGCGAGAACCAGGAATGCCGCCAGCGGCAGGGCCGGCGCGAAGGCGCTCGCGATCAGCCAGAGCGACATGCCGACGGCCGCGTGGACGAATATGGACAGGGCCACCGCCTGCGCAAGGCAGATTGGGTCGAGGAGGAGCCGGCGCGCGGCGGCCGGCATGGCGCGCACCACCTCGACGACGCGCAGCCGCGCGAGCTTCCGCGGCAGACGGAATATGGTCCGCGAGCAGATAGCGTTGCGAAGCCGCAGGCGATCAGCGCAATCATGGCGACGAGCGACCAGCGGAAAGGGCCGGGCGGAACGATGCTCAGCAGCATGCCGCAGCCGATCGTCAGGATGATCGGCACGGTGAGGAGTGCCACGATACGGTCGAGCGCCACGCTTGAAACCGCCAGATGGACCGGCATGGCCGGCGCGAGCTTCCAGACGCGCACCGCGTCGCCGCCGATCGAGGAGGGGAGGATCTGGTTGAAGAGCTGGCCGATATAGACGTTCTTCGCGGCCGCGCCGAAGCCGACACGCGCGCCGAGGGTCGCGGCAATCAGCCGCCAGCGCTGCGTCTGCACGAGCGGAAGCGCCACAGGATCGCGAGCGCCGCGAGGATCGGCCAGAAGGCGCCTCGCCGGGATCGCGCGGAATTCGCTGAGACTGCATCCGACTGAGAGAGGAAGGCGAGGAGGCCTGCGGAGAAGAGCACGCGAGGCACCGCGCCAGCCGGGCGCCGAGACGAGGCGCCGCCCGTGGGCCGCGTCGGCGGCGTGGGCGGCTCTGCTCGCTTCCGACATCACCGCGCGACGCGGAGCGCGGATTTCTCCAGCGCGTCCTGAAGCAGGTAGTCGAGGGTGGGGAGCGGCTGCACGACGATGAAAATCTGGTAGGAGAAGAGGCCGCGCGAGAGACGGATGAGGGCCTTGTTCAGCCGCACCAGGAAGCGGCTCGCGCCGGTTCGCCCATGGCGAGCGGAAACGGCCCGGGCACGCCCTTCATCTCGACGATGCGGAAGCCGTTCTGTTCGAACAGGCGACGCAGCGACGCGAAGGTGAAGAGCCGCGTATGCGTCATGTCGAGGATGCCGCGCTTGCCGTAGTTGAACTGGCCGATCAAGAGCATCAGCCGCGTCACGAAGAAGCCGACATTGCCGGTGCTGACGATCACCCTGGCGTCCGGGTTCGTGCCGAGCGCGCGTCGAAGCGCCGCCATGAAGCTCTCCGGCTCGGTGAGATGCTCGATGACGTCGAGCATCAGGACGTTGTCGAAATCCTTGAAGGGAACGTCGGGAAGGCCGCGATTGAGATCGTGCTGACGGAAGCCGTCGAGCGTCACGCCGGACGGGAAGCGGATGAACGTCGACGCCAAGGACGCGACAGCGCCTTCTCCTTCGTGAGGAGCGCGCCCATGTAGCCGCCGGCGCAGCCGAGATCGAGGACGCGGGCTCGCTCCGGCACGCGATCGAGCGCGTAGGAATGCGGGGAATCGTAGCCGGTCTTCAGCTGATACTGGCCGTTCGCCGCGTCGCCGTGCTTGGCGATGTCGTAGCGCCGGTCGAAGAGCAGGCCCAGATGCTGGGCGCGCGACCTTCAAGACCGCCATCACCACGTCGAAGGCGTATTTGACGCCGTTCACGTGGCAGATCTCGTCGCCGTAATAGGTCGGGATCGGGCGCTCGACGATGCGCAGTCCGGCGAGCACGAACTGGATGATGATCTCGGTGTCGAAATGGAAGTCGTTGGTGTTGTGCGCAAACGGTATCGATTTCAGCGCCGCGACCGAATAGACGCGATAACCGGAATGGAACTCGCTCAGCGAGGTCTTCAGCATCCAGTTCTCGAAGCTGCTGAGGATGCGGTTGCCGACATATTTGTAGAGCGGCATGCCGCCCTTCCGCGCCGCGCCCGGCACCATGATGCGCGAGCCGAAGCTCGCGTCGGCCTCGCCGTCGCGGAGCGGGCGCAGGAGATCCGGCAGGCATTCCGGCGCGTATTGTCCGTCGCCGTGAACGAGCGCGACGTAATCGAAGCCGTGCTTGATGGCGTAGAAGTAGCCGATCTTCTGGTTGCCGCCGTAGCCCTGGTTGACCGGGTTGAAAAGGACGGTGACGCGGAACGGGTAGGCTCCGTCGGCAGCGACCTCATGGCCGCGCTCGAACGTCCGATCGGCGGAGGCATCGTCGATGACGAGAATCTCGACGTCGTAGTCTTCGGCGATCGCGGGCGGCACCCGCTCGAGCACGGAGCGGATCGTCTTCTCGGCATTGTAGGCGACGACGAAGACGAGAAGCCGCGGCTTGCCGAGCCTGGATGGATCGCCGGCTTGACTGCGGACGATGCCGTCGCGGGAATTTGGAACGAAAGGTCCGCCATAGAGACTTCGCGCTGCTTGGTCGGCTCCGCCACGCCGAGCGCCGCGCGGCGGAGCGCCGCTCCACCAGAGCCGAGTAGCGCGAAGCTCCTGACGAAACCTAAACGGCTCATGGTTAACAGGGACTTGCCCTCACGGGCGATCACCTGGCTTCGCAGATA
>CAVQJW010000031.1:0-26750 GCA_963712925.1 uncultured Alphaproteobacteria bacterium
ACTCGGCCGCTGATCTCCTTGATCAGCTGGACGATGCCCGCCTCGACCGTGACGTCGAGCGCGGTGGTCGGCTCGTCGAGCAGGAGCAGCGCCGGGTTCGACGAGCAGCGCCATGGCGATCACGACGCGCTGCTGCTGGCCGCCCGAGATCTGGTGCGGATAGGAGCTCCATGATCCGCTTGGGATCGGGCAGGCGGACGCTCGCCAGCATCTTGCGGGCCCGTCGCAGGCCTCCTCGTGCGACAGCGCCTCGTGGAAGAGCGGCACCTCGGTCAGCTGCTCGGCGATCTTCATCGACGGATTGAGCGAGGCCATCGGCTCCTGATAGACCATGGCGATCTTGGAGCCGCGCATCTCCCGCAGCTCCTCGCTCGCTCATCGTGCTCATGTCGCGGCCCTCGAACAGGATCTCGCCGGACACGACGCGGCCGTTCTTGCCCATGTACTGCATGATGGCGAGCGCCACGGTCGACTTGCCGCAGCCGGACTTCGCCGACGATCCCCTGCGCCTCGCCCGGCATCAGCTTCATGTTGAAGTCGACCACGGCCGGGATCTCGCCGGCGCGGGTGAAATAGGAGATGCAGAGCCTTGCGGCACTCCAGGACCGGCGTCTCGCCCGGCGTCTCTCGCACTCGTGTCGATGCGGCTTGCTCCTGCATCAGTCCCGCATGCTCATTTCGCGCAGGCCGTCGGCCATCAGGTTGAAGCCGAGGATCAGGCTCGACACCGAAAGTGCCGGGACGAGCAGCATGTAGGAGAACTTGAAGACCAGCGCGGTCGACGAGGCCTCCTTGATCATCAGGCCCCAGTCGGGGTCCGGCGGCTGCAGGCCGAGGCCGAGGAAGGTGAGCGTGGTGATCGCGACCGTGGTGTAGCCGAGCCGCAGGCAGGCATCGACGATGAGCGGCCCGCGCACATTCGGCAGCAGCTCGACGATCATGATGTAGAGCGGCTGACTCGCCGCGGGTCTGCGCCGCGAAGACGTAGTCGCGCGTCTTCACGTCGAGCGCCAGGCCGCGCACGATGCGCATGATCGCCGGCGCCGAGGAGAAGGTCACCGCGATGACGATGTTGAAGCCGGACGGCCCGAGATAGTTCAGGATCAGGATGAAGAGCACCATGACCGGGAACGACAGGAGCACGTTGGCGAAGAAGGAGACGACCTGGTCCCACCAGCCGGCCAGATAGCCGGCGAGCAGGCCGAGCAGCGTGCCGACGATATAGGCGACCACGGTCGCGGTGATGCCCCAGACGATCACCCGCTGGCAGCCCCAGATGTCGCGCGAGAGCATGTCGCGCCCGCGCGAATCGGTGCCGAGCCAGTAGAAGACGTCCTTCTTCTCGGTGAACGGCGTGACGAAGGGCGCGACCGGCTTGTTCGGGTCGAGCAGCGGCAGGTAGGGCGCGGTGACCGCCAGCAGCAGCCAGATGAAGACGAGCGTGACCCCGATCACGGCGATCCGGCGACTCCCGCCAGGCCCAGACCGCGACGACGTAGAGGAGCAGCGTCGCGGGGATGGCCGGGAAGCAGCACGAGGTGCTTGGAGCAGCCGAGGGCGTTGCCGAACATCACGTAGATGACGAGCGGCACCCACATCAAGAGCAGCAGCACGATAAGCGCGCGCGGCTGCGCCAGCCGCGCCATGAGCGGGCGGGGCGGGAGCGGGTGCTGCGACGACGGCCATGCCCGTCTCCTCAGCTGAAGCGGATGCGCGGATTGAGGAAGGTGTAGCCGACGTCGGAGATGAGCTGCGACAGGACGGCGACGAACACGGCGGCCAGCGTGGCGGCCTGGACGACGTAGAGGTCGCCGAACAGCGCCGCGTCGAGCAGCAGCTTGCCGAAGCCGTGGTACTGGAAGAAGACCTCGACCACGACGACGCCCGAGAGCAGCCAGTTGAGCTGCAGCACGATCACCGTGAAGGGCGCGATCAGCGCGTTGCGCAGCGCGTGCTTCATGATCACGCGCCGATAGGGAATGCCCTTGAGGACGGCGGTGCGGATGTATTGCGAGGTCATGACCTCGGCCACCGAGGCGCGCGTCATGCGCGCGACGTAGCCGAAGTCGTAGAGAACGAGCGTCAGGACCGGCAGGACGATGTAGATCAGCCCGTCGCCCTTGCGACTTCGCCGGCAGCCAGCCGAGGCCGAGCGCGAAGATGACGGTCAGGATGATCGCGGTCGCGATCTCCGGGATCGACGTGAAGAGCACCGATACGAAGGTGATCGGCGCGGTCCTGCGACCTGCCCTCGCGTCATGCCGGCGAGCACGCCCGTGACCAGCGAGAGCGGGATCATCAGCGCGAACACCCAGAAGGCGAGGATGCCGGTGTTGATCAGCGCGTGGCCGAGCAGCGGGCCGACAGCGGTGTTCTTCTCGAACGAGTGGCCGAAATCGCCCTGGACGAGGCCCCAGACCCAGTTGCCGTAGCGCTCGTAGAACGGGACGTTCAGCCCCTTCTTCGTCCAGCCATTGTCGTAGTCGGCCTCGGTCAGCGTCGCGACGGCGAAGCCGCCGAGCTCGGTGACCGCGAGCTGCTTCTTGAATTTCGGGCTGTCGAAGACCACGAAGAGGATGAGCGAGACGACCACCATGATCAGCGCCATCTGCAGAGAGCGGCTGCCCGATCAGCTTCAGCATGCCCGGCCCCGCCTCGCGCTCTATTGCGTCCCCGCCTCGCGGGGCGGCGGGGCCGGAGCGCCCGTCGCCGGCTGCCACCGCCCTGCCCCCGCAAGTGGGGAGGGCCGGCCGCGCCGTTCATCGCGATCAGGTGTCGAGCCAGACCTTGTTGAACTGATGGTACTGGGTCGGATGCGGCCGGATAGTTGTGCACCTTGTTGGTGATGATCGTGTAGACCGGCCGCCAGACCGGCTGCACCATGATGGCGTCGTCCTGCAGCAGCTTCTCGACCTTCTCCATCTTCGCCCGGCGCGCCTCGACGTCGAGGGTCGCCTCGGCGGCGTCGAGCGCGCTTGTCCCACTCCGGATTGGTGTAGTGGGTCTCGTTCCAGGCGACGCCGGCGCGATAGGCGAGCGACAGCACCATGGTGCCGAGCGGGCGGTGCGTCCAGGAGGTGGCGCCGAACGGGGTCGTCGAGCCAGATCTCCCAGTATTTCGACGCCGGCATGACGTTGACGTTGAGCGTGATGCCGGCGTCCTTGAGCTGGTCGCGCATGATCTCGCAGACCGCCTGGTGCCAGGGCCCGTCGGTGTTGCCGACGTCGATGGTGATCTCGAGCCCTTCCTTGCCGGCGTCCTCCAGCAGCTTCTTGGCGCCGTCGACGTCGCGCACCAGCGGCGGCAATGCGAAATACTCCGGATGGATCGGCGCGACGTGATGGTTCTCGCCGACGTCGCCGGCGTCCGGGAAGATCAGCGTCTTGCATCGACGGCGTTGTCGACCGCTTTGGCGATCGCCTGGCGCACGCGCTTGTCGTCGAACGGCGGCTTGTCGACCTGCAAGCGGCAGCACAGCGTCTGCGCCGTCCGCGCGGCGATGATCTGGCTGCCGTCGAGCGACTGGGCGAGCGGCATCTGCTCGATGCCGAACTGGTAGATCGCGTCCGCCTCGCCCGACGCGAAAGCGGTGAGCTGGTTGTCGGCGTCGTAGTGGAGATAGTGGATCTCGTCGAGATAGACGTCGCCGCCCCAATAGGGACCGTCGCGGCGCTTCAGGGTCGCCTTGTCCGCGACGGCGAACGCGGTGAGTTGGAAGGGGCCGGTGCCGACATGGTTGTCGGAGAACGGCGGCTTGAAGTCGCGGTGCAGGATCGCGGTCGGATAGTTGTAGAGGTCCTCCGGCACCGAGAGCACCGCCTTCGAGAGGTGCATCACGATCGTGTAGTCGTCGACGCGCTCAAGCGAACCGTCGATCATGCTTCTTTGTCATCTTCGCCGTGCCGTCGTCGTTCTTCTCGCCGGTATCGACCTGCTCGACCATCGCGGAGAAGGTGGAGAGGCCGGCATTCGAGGAGGCGATGGCCGGATCCATCCAGCGCTTGAAGTTGAAGAGCACGTCGTCGGCGTTGAAGTCGTCGCCGTTTGACCACTTGACGCCCTGCCGAAGATGCAGCGTCCAGGTCTTCAGGTCGTCGGAGGCTTCCCAGCTCTCCGCCAGCATCGGATGGGTGACGTTGTCCGGATCGGTGAAGGAGATGTATTCGACGCATCTGCCGGGTGACGTTGGACATCTGCGTCCAGTCATAGTTCGCCGGGTCCTCCATCTTCTGGATTTCCATGGCGACGCGCAGGATGCCGCCCTTCTTGGCGTTCGGATCGTCCACGAAGGGGAGCATGCCCTGCGGCACGCGCCGGCGCCGGCAGACCCGCCATGGCGTAGGCGGCGCTCGCTGCCATGCCGGTCAGCGCCGCGACACGGATGAACTCGCGGCGGCTTAGACGGCCCCGCTCCATAAGATCGAAGGCCTCTTTAGCCTTCGGATGGAGACGGCCTTCAGAATCATGCGAAGATGACATGTTTTTCTTCTCCCTGTTTGACGGCCGCGCAACGGCCTGTACCTGGCGGGCGCGTTCGTGCTTGCCTGGATCTGCGCCCCTCGCTTCAATGAAAGATGAACCTAGCATGCTCAGGGCGTGAGGATTCAACCCCCACCCCGCTGATTTGATATTTGCGCATGTCGTGTCGTGATGGGATTATTGGATGTCGCGATCAGATCGTTTCTGGCACGCAATTCAGATTTGGTAGCGGCTCGAGCGGTAGCTTGGCCGCATGCGCAACGAACGAAGGGCGCGTTCGCTCGCACGACCGAGCGCCCGTAAGGAAGCATCGAATGCTGGAGGCGGGCGAAGAGCCTCAAGAACGGCGCGGACGCCGAGGCGGCGGACGCGCCGGAAACCTTCGCCGTGCGACGAGCGGCACGATCCGCCAGCTCCCGTGGACGCTTCCGGAGAACCACGACCGCCCGATCGAGCCGCTCGACGCCGAAGGCGTTCAGCGCATCCACGACGGGGCGATGCGTATCCTGGAGGAGATCGGCATCCTCTTCCTGAACGAAGAGGCGCTGGCGGTCCTTAAGGACGCGGGCTGCGACGTCGACATGGAGACGCAACGTGTGCGCATGGACCGCGCCTTCGTCATGGAGCAGGTCAGGAAGGCGCCAAAGCGCTTCACGATCACACCGCGCAACCCGGCACGCCGCGTCGACGGTCGGCGGCGACGCGATGCTCTTCGTCAATGTCGTCGAGTCCGCCCAACGCCATGGACCTCGACCGCGGCCGGCGGCCGGGCGACCGTGCCAGTTTCCGCGATTTCCTGAAGCTCACGCAGTATCTTCAACTGCATCCACATGGCGGGCGGCTATCCGGTCGAGCCGATCGACATCCACGCCTCGGTGCGCCACCTCGATGCGATCAACGACAAGCTGACGTCTGACCGACAAGGTCGTGCACGCCTACTCGCTCGGCAAGGAGCGGGTCGAAGATGCGATGGAGATGGTCCGGATCGCCGGCGGCTTGAGCCACGAGGAATTCGAGGCGACGCCGCATATGTACACGAACATCAACTCCTCCTCCCCCTTGAAGCACGATTTCCCGATGCTCGACGGCGCCATGCGCCTGGCGCGGCGCGGCCAGCCGGTGATCGTCACGCCGTTCACGCTGGCGGGCGCCATGGCGCCGGTGACGATCGCCGGCGCCGTCGCGCAGCAGACCGCGGAGGCGCTTTGCGTCATCGCGCTCTTGCAGGTGATCCGCCCCGGCGTGCCGGTGGTCTACGGCTCCTTCACCTCGAACGTGGACATGAAGTCCGGCGCGCCCGCCTTCGGCACGCCTGAATATGTGCGCGCGACGCAGATGTCCGGGCAGATGGCGCGCTTCTACGGCCTACCGCTGCGCGCCTCGAACGCCTGCGCCGCGAACGCGCCCGATGCACAGGCCGCGTGGGAGAGCGCCAATTCGCTCTGGGCCTGCATCACCGCCAAGGCCAACGTCGTCTATCACGCCGCCGGCTGGCTGGAAGGCGGGCTGATCGCCTCCTACGAAAAGTTCGTCATCGACTGCGAGACGCTGCAGCAGGTGATCCACTATCTGAAGCCGGTGCCGACGACGGTCGACGACGTTGCGGTCGACGCGATCGCCGCCGTCGGCCCGCGCAGCCACTTCTTCGGCGCCGACCATACGCAGGCGCGCTTCGAGACGGCATTCTACGAGCCGTTCCTCTCCGACTGGCGGAACTACGAATCGTGGTCGCTTGCCGGCGCGGTGGAGACGCCGCAGCGCGCGAACGCGCTCTGGAAGCAGATCGTGGCGGAGTTCGAACCGCCGCCGATGGACCCGGCGATCGCCGAGGAGCTGGCCGCCTTCGTTGAAAAGCGCAAGCGCGAGGGCGGCGCCCCGACGGACTTTTAGTCGAGCGACGGGCGGATGGCGCAGCTCGACTGGCACGCGGAACGCTCCGACCTTTCGGAGATCGCGCTTCTCGACCGCGACCCCGACGCCGATATCGACATGGCGGCGGTGCGCGCCTATCGGCTTTCACGTGTGCGCACCGAGATGGCGCGGCGGGAGATCGCTGCGCTTGTCCTCTCCGACCCGGTCAATATCCGCTATGCGACAGGCGCGCGGAACATGCAGGTCTTCTGCGCCCGCAATACGCCGTCGCGCTATCTGATCCTGACTACCGACCGCGCCATCCTCTACGAGTTCACCGGCTGCGAGCATCTCGCCGGCGGGCTTGAGACGATTAGCGAGGTGCGCCCGGCGCTGACCGCGAGCTTCGTCGCCGCCGGCGAAGAGATCGCCGCGCGCGAAAAGCGCTGGGCGAAGGAGACCGGCGCGACGCTCCGCGAGCTGGTCGGCGCCGATGCGACGATTGCGCTTGAGCGGATGAATGCCGGCGCGGTGCTGGCGCTTGCCGCGGAGGGCTTTCGGCTCGTCGACGCGCAGGCGCCGGTCGAGATCGCGCGTGCCGTCAAATCTGAAGAGGAGCTGAAATGCGTGCGCGCTTCTCTGCGCGCGACCGAGCTCGGCGTGGCGCGGCTTCGCGCTGCGATCCGCCCCGGCATGAGCGAGACCGCGCTCTGGTCGGTGCTGCACCAGGCGGTCATCGCGCAGGGCGGCGACTATGTCGAGACGCGGCTCCTCTCCTCCGGCGCGCGGACCAATCCGTGGTTCCAGGAGACCGGCCCGAAGCTGATCGGCAAGAACGAGCTGATCGCGTTCGACACCGACGTCGTCGGCTGCTGCGGCTACTACGCGGACTTCTCGCGCACCTTCCACGCGGGTCCAGGCAAGCCTGCCAAGGCGCAGCGCGAGCTCTACAAGGTCGCGCACGAACAGGTGCACGCCAACATGGGAATCATCCGTCCCGGCATGAGCTTCCGCGACTATTCCGAAGAGGCATGGGGCATCCCGGAAAAATACTTCGTCAACCGCTATTACCTCTCGGCGCACGGCTGCGGCATGACGGGCGAATATCCCTACCTCTATCACCGCGCCGACTATCCGGCGGCGGGCTACGACGGAACGATCGAGCCGGGGATGGTGCTCTGCATCGAAAGCTATATCGGCGAGGACGGCGGGCTTGAGGGCGTGAAGCTTGAACAGCAAATCCTGGTGACGGAGACCGGCGTCGAGCTTCTCTCGCAATTTCCGTTCGAAAAGACCCTACTGGCGTGACGCGATGCATCGAGGAGCGCGCATATGAAGTCGCATACACAAGTCGTGGTGATCGGCGGCGGGGTCGTCGGCGCTTCGGTGCTCTACCACCTGACCAAGGCCGGCTGGAAGGACGTGACGCTGATCGAGCGCTCCGAGCTCACGTCCGGCTCAAGCTGGCATGCGGCGGGCGGCTTCCACACGCTGAACTCCGACCCGAACGTCGCCAAGCTGCAGGCCTATACAGTCAGCCTCTACGAGGAGATCGAGAAGATATCCGGCCAGTCCTGCGGGCTGCATCTGACCGGCGGCCTGCAGCTCGCCGACACGCCGGAGCGGCTCGACTGGCTGAAGATGGCGCATGCGCGCGGCCGCTATCTCGGCATGCAGACGGAGATCATCTCCGCGGCGGAGGCAAAAAGGATGCTGCCTCTGATCGACGAGAGCTACTTCGTCGGCGCGCTCTGGGATCCGATCGAAGGGCATCTCGATCCCTACGGCACGACGCACGCTTATGCGAAGTCGGCGCGGCTCGCGGGCGCTGAGATCGTGCTCCACAACCGCGTGACGGAGCTTCACCAGAAGCCCGACGGCGGCTGGACGGTGGTGACGGAAAAGGGAACGATCGAGGCCGAGCACGTGGTCAATGCCGGCGGGCTCTGGGCGCGCGAGATCGGCCGCATGGTGGGGCTGGAGCTGCCCGTGCTTGCCATGGAGCACCACTACATCCTGACGGAGGACATGCCGGAGGTCGCCGAGATCGTCAAAACGACCGGCAAGGAGATGGTGCATGCCATCGATTTCTCCGGTGAAATCTATACGCGGCAGGAGCGCCAGGGGCTCTTGCTCGGCACCTATGAGAAGGCGGCTACGCCGTGGTCGCCGACGGTGACGCCGTGGGATTTCGGGCAGGACCTGCTTGAGCCGAACCTCGACCGCATCGCGCCGTCGCTGGAGGTCGGCTTCAAGCATTTTCCGGCGCTTGAGAAGACCGGCATCAGGCGCGTCGTGAACGGCCCCTTCACCTTCGCCCCGGACGGCAACCCGCTGGTCGGCCCGGTGCAGGGTCTCAGGAACTTCTGGTGTGCCTGTGCCGTCATGGCCGGCTTCAGCCAGGGTGGCGGCGTCGGGCTGGCGCTCTCCAACTGGATGGTCGAAGGCGATCCGGGCTTCGACGTCTGGGCGATGGACGTGTCGCGCTTCGGCGACTGGGCGACACTCGGCTACACCAACGCCAAGGTGCGCGAGAACTATTCGCGCCGCTTCCGCATCCGCTTCCCGAACGAGGAGCTGCCGGCTGCGCGGCCGATGCAGACGACGGCGCTCTACGATACGATGATCGCCCAGGGCGCGGTGATGGGCGATAGCTGGGGGCTCGAGACGCCGCTCTGGTTCGCGCCGCAGGGGGTCGAGCCGAAGGACATCGTTTCTTTCCGGCGCTCGAACGATTTTCCGCACGTGAAGGCGGAGTGCCTGGCGGTGCGCGAGAGCGTCGGCGTGACGGAGATCGCGAATTTTGCGAAATACACGATAACCGGACCAGGCGCCGAGGCCTTCCTCTCGCATGTCATGGCGAACCGCATGCCAAAGGCGGGCCGCATCGTCCTGACGCCGATGCTGAACGAGAACGGCAAGCTGATCGGTGACTTCACGATCGCCCGTGCCGCACCCGCAAAGAACGGAGACGACCGCTTCTTCATGTGGGGATCGAGCCAGGCACAGATCTATCACATGCGCTGGTTGGAGCGGCACCTCCCGACTGACGGCTCGGTCGCGATCACACCGCGCGGCATGGACCTGGTCGGGCTCTCGATCGCCGGGCCGAATGCGCGCAAGGTTCTGGCCAAGCTCACCGACGAAGACGTCTCGGCGGAGGCGTTCCGCTTCCTCGACTTCCGCGAGACGCATCTCGCCAACGTGCCGGCGATGGTGAACCGCGTCACCTATACCGGCGACCTTGGCTACGAGCTCTGGGTCGCGCCGGAATATCAGCGGCGGCTCTATAAGAAGGTGATGCAGGCGGGCGAGGAATTCGGCATCAAGAATTTCGGCATGCGCGCCCTCCTCTCGCTCAGGCTGGAGAAGAACTGGCCGACCTGGTTCCGCGAGCTTCGCCCGATCTACGGTCCGTTCGAGGCGGACGTCGGCCGCTTCGTCGACCTGAAGAAGAACGATTTTGTCGGCCGCGAGCAGGCGGCGGAGGAGAAGGCCTCCGGTGGCAAGCTCCGCCGCGTCACCTTCGTGGTCGATGCAGACGATGCCGACGTGATCGCCGACGAGCCGATCTGGCATGAGGGCCCAGGGGGTAGCAAGGTCGTGGGCTGGGTCACCTCCGGCGGCTACGCGCACTATGTCGACCGCTCGCTCGCGCAGGGCTACGTGCCGAAGGAGCTTGTCGCGGACGGCGGCTTCGAGATCGAGATCATCGGTGAGCGGCGGAAGGCAACGGTGCAGCTGGAGCCGCTGTTCGACCCGGAGGGCGCGAGGATGCGGGGGTAGGCGAAGCAGCCGCTTCGCACTCGGCCCGGCGATACGGAGTTTATCCCGCTCCCCAGCGCTAAGCCACTTTCCAAGGATCGAGCAAGGGGACGCCGAAAGCCTCGAAGTCGCGAACGTTCCGCGTCGCGATCGTCAGCCCCTTGGCTTGCGCCGACGCAGCGATCAATGCGTCGAGCGGATCGGCGGGCCGCCCTTGAGCATCGGCGAGGGCGCGCAGCCGGCCGGAGCGCTCCGCAACCTCATTGTCGACGGCCACGAACCGCCCTGCTAACTCCGTTCCGATCTCCCCGATCCATGCCAGGAGCTTCGCGCGCCGGGCAGCGTTCGGCGAGCGCTCAGCCCCATAGACGAGTTCGAGGACGGTGATCGTTGAGAGCCAAGGATCGTCCGCTTGCTGCAGAAAGCGCACGACGTGGGAGTCCGGGCGCGGACGCGCCAGTTCGGAGATGACGTTCGTATCGAGCAGGAAAGCCTCGGACGCCGCCATCTCACGAGCCGGCGAAAGGATCACCCCGTCTGGATGACCGCGAGGGCAGCTCGATCGGCGTGCCGCGCGGGGCGGATTTCGATCAGCCAACGGCCAAGGTGCTTTTGCGGGCGCGCGAGCTTGAACTGTTCGGCCGAGACCACGACGACCGGATCGCGCGTGCCGATGACCTGCGGCTCACCCGCACGGGCGCGCCGCATGACTTCCGACAACCGCGCTTTCGCCGCCTGGACAGACCACATCAACATTCGTCCTCAGTTGTGGTCCAATGTAGTCCAGGTACCCCCAGTCTGCAAGATGATCCAGTCTGCAAGATGATAGTGTCGCACCGCCACCATGCCGGATAGTACGGCAGCTAAGGACACCACCAACATGACCTGGCTCCCCGACAAAGACCCCGTCCTTGGCGACGCGCGCTCGTGCGACGCGCTGGAGCTCGTCATCGTGCCGCGGGTGCGCGATCTCGGCGGCTTCAATGTCCGCCGCGCGCTGCCTCACGGCAAGCGCCAGATGGTCGGGCCCTTCATCTTCTTCGACCAGATGGGGCCGGTGCAGTTCATCGCCGGTAAGGGGATGGACGTGCGCCCGCACCCGCATATCGGACTCGCCACCGTCACCTACCTCTTCGACGGCCGCATCACGCATCGCGACAGCGAGGGGAATGCGCTGGAGATCGTGCCGGGCGAGATGAACCTGATGACGGCCGGGCGCGGCATCGCCCATTCGGAGCGGACGCCGGACGCGTCGCGCGCCGCCACCGGCGGTCTCTTCGGCATCCAGAGCTGGATCGCGCTTCCGGCCGAAAACGAGGAGATCAATCCCTCCTTCCAGCATTTTCCGCCGCCGATTTGCCGACGGTCGCGGATCGCGGCGTCACGGCGCGCGTCATCGCGGGATCGGCCTTCGGCAAGCGCTCGCCCGTCGGCATGCATTCCGATTGGTTCTATGCCGAGGTGGTGCTTGAGCCGGGCGCCTCGGCCCCGCTCGACCCGGATTATGAGGAGCGCGCGGTCTATGTGGTCGAGGGCACCGTCGAGGTCGCCGGTGAGAGCTTCGAGGGTCCACAGCTTCTGATCTTCCGCCCCGGCGACCGCATCACCGTCACCGCCAGGACGCGGGTGCGCATGATGCTCCTCGGCGGCACGGCGCTCGAAGGCCCGCGCCATATCTGGTGGAACTTCGTCTCCTCCCGCAAGGAACGCATCGAAGCAGCGAAAGAGGACTGGCGAAACGGCCGCTTCGCGCCCGTCCCCGGCGAGACGGAGTTCATCCCGCTGCCGGAGACGTGATGCGCATTCCCTAGTGCGACGCGACCGTTGCGACCTTCCCCCCGGCGCAGCTTGTGTCGCTGGTTGAGACGGAGGTCGGCGGCGCGGCGAGGATCAGGCTGCCGAGGTCGCTATCCGGCGAGATGTCGCCGGAGAGGTTGATCCAAAGCTCCGAAATGTTGCCGCCGCTGCATTTGATGGTGAGCCGATCTCTAGCGCCGGCGCCGAAAGCCTCGTTGAAGGCCGTTTCGATCGCATCGCGCGTCAGCGTCTCCCCTATGTGATCGGCGAAGAGCGGCCGCAACGGCGAGGCGTTGAGCTGGTTCATCAGCACCACGGCCTCGGAGAAATATTCGTCAGGCGTCGTGCCGGCGTCGGAGCCCGTCTTGTCGGCCTCGTAGCAGGAGCCGTGCTTCGGCCACTCATGCAGTTGCAGGCCGGATTGGACACCCGGCATCACCGCCGCGAGCTTGGCGAGCACGTCCGGCGAGATATCGACGCTCGCATCGTCCGGAAGATTGCCGCCGCAGGAACGCGGCGCGCCGCGGTCGCAATAGCAGGGGAAGATCGCCTTGTCGTTTAGGTCGTCCGGCCAGAGCCCGTGCAGCGAGAAATGCGTCGCGTCGAAGCGGTCGGGCGTCTCGGTACTGCACTCCTGCTTGCCGTGGCCGGCCGATGTCGCGCAGAAGGCCGGCTCCCAGCTCGCCGCGAGCACATATTCGATGCTGTCCGGGGGGAGCGGAGACGGCTGCGGGTGCGGCGTCGGCTCGGGTGTGGCGTCGACGACGACGAGCGAATCTTCCGGCGCATAGGCGCCGCAACCCATCGGCACCCAGCGCTCAACCGTCACCGGCGCGCCCGGCACCTTGATCAGATAGTGGGTTCCGGGTGTCGCATTGCGCGCCAACATATCGTAGGCGCGCATCGGCTCCAGGTGCACGTCGCCCGGATTGTCGCTGTCCTTCTTCTTGTTTGCGGCGCAATCGGAGAGCGCGATGAAATAGCCCGCGAGATTGACCTGCTGCGCCGCGGCAGGTGCCGCGAGCACGGCGATAAGAAGTGCGGCGATTGCAGGCGCAGCAAGGCGTGGAAGCTTGAGCATGGCGGCCCCCCGTCGACCGGACAGTCCCCCAAGGGACAACCTCAGGTTACAGGAAGCGGCAGACAATTGCATGTCGTGCGTCACGTGCGGCGCTTCTGCGCGTGCGACGCTCTTGCAAAGCGTCCGGCAAGGGCGGAGACACCAGCCGCTTGCCGCTTCTGGGAGGTTGCCATTCCATGGAGATGCCGTCGCCGAAGGGCCCCTTCCCCGGCCGCCGCCGCAAGATCGCGCCGTTTGTGCTTCCCGAGCATCCAGGCGAAGCAGCACCGAAATCGGCGCTCGACCTCTATGCCATGGAGAAGGCGGCAAGTCTGAACCAGCACGTCATCGGCTACGGCGCGCTTGCCGAGGGTGAATGGGCGGCGCTCGGGCTCGACGCGCCGGACATGAACACAGCACGGCGCTACCGGCTGACGCGCATCCGCGCCGAGCTCAAGAAGCGGAACCTCGCCGGCATCGTCGTCTACGATCCGCTCAACGTCCGCTACGCGACCGACTCTACCGACATGCAGCTTTGGTGCACGCACAACGCCGTGCGCTACGCCTTCGTCGGCGCGCAAGGCCCGGTCATCCTCTGGGACTTCCACAACTGCGAGCACCTCTCCTTCCATCTCGAGCTGATCGACGAGATTCGCCACGGCACCGCCTGGTACTATTACAGGGCAGGCGAACACGTGCGCACGCGCGCCGCTAGGTGGGCGGCGGAAATCGCCGAGGTCTTGAAACGCTGCGGCGGCGACCGCACGCGGCTCGCGGTAGACCAGATCAATTCGGCCGGAGTTGAAGCGCTCGCCGCCGAAGGGATCTCCGTGTTCGATGGCCAGGCCGTGATGGAACACGCACGCTCGGTGAAATGCGCCGACGAGCTGAAGGCGATGCGCCGCGCCATCGCCGCCTGCGAGGCCTCCATGCGCGTCATGGAGGACGCGCTTACGCCCGGCATGACGGAGAACGACCTCTGGGCGATCCTGCACGCTGAGAACATCCGCCGCGGCGGCGAGTGGATCGAGACCCGTCTCCTCTCGTCGGGACCGCGCACCAATCCCTGGTTTCAGGAGTGCTCGGCGCGCGTCATCGAGGACGGCGACATCGTCGCCTTCGACACCGACCTGATCGGCGCCTACGGCTATTGCTGCGACATCTCGCGTACCTGGCTCGCCGGATCGAAGCGTCCGACCAACGAGCAACACGCGCTCTATGCGATGGCCGAGGAGCAGATCGCGGCAAATACCGCTATGCTGAAGCCCGGCGCGAGCTCTCCGCGAGCTTTCCCACGCCGCGGCGAGCCTGCCTGAGGACTATCTGCCGAACCGCTACTCGGTGCTCTTCCACGGCGTCGGGCTTTGCGACGAATATCCCGACGTCACCTATCCGGAGGATTTCGAGACGTCAGGCTATGACGGCGTGCTGGAGCCGGGGATGGTGGTGTGCGTCGAAAGCTATGTCGGCCGCCACGGCGGCCATGAGGGGGTGAAGCTCGAAGAACAGGTGCTGATCACCGAGACCGGCCACGAGCAGCTGTCGCGCTACCCACGCGACGCCAGGCTCTCCTCGCAACGCTGAGAGCGGCGTTCCTCACCACGCTGAGAATTGTCAGGCGACCTGCCGCTCCAAGCTCGCGATCGGCAGATAGTCCCACTCGTCCATGACGCGGATGCCGGTGATCTGCAGCGCCTCGCGCACGGCGCGCATCAGCGGATCGGCGAGCGTCTCCTTGAGCACCGCACGGATCGTCCCGACCTGGTTGTCGCGCCGCTCGCCCGCCGTGATGAGAGGCAGGCCCGAGCGCAGCGCCGTCGTGCCGATCACCTTGAGACGCGCGGCCGCCGCCGGCTCATAGCGGAGCGCGAGCGACCAGCAGATGGCGTCGATAGCCGCGACGTCGGCCGCTTCCTCCGCGACCGCGCGCACCGAGGCGCGGTGCGACCCGGTCTCGACCCAGTCGGCACGCGCCGGGTCGACGCCGCCTTCCTTCATGGCGCTGCGCAGTGCCACGTTGCCGGAGAGGCTGTCCGCTCTGGTGAATGCGAAGCGGCGCCCGCGAAGCAGCGACAGCTCCTCGGCGGTCTCCGAGGCGCGCACGACGATCATGCTCGAATAGAGCGGCCCCTCGCAGCCGGGAACGTTATAGACCGGCGTCGCGACGAGCCGCACGATCCCGCGAAGCCGTGTGGAGAATGGCAGCCCGCAGGTCTGCGAGACGACGAGCCCGCGGTCACGCCAGACGGAATTGGGATGGCGCTCGCGGTCAAGCGCTGCGGGCGCGGAGACGCCAGAATTCACCAGCCGCTCGGCCAGCGCCGACCAGAGCGTATCGTTTGCCCATGCGACCTCCGGCCAGTCGTACATGGGTAGCGACGCTACGGGCGCAGCGTCACGCACCGGGCTCAGCCTCGGCGCAGGAAAGGATGCGGAACCGGCGTCTTCGCCCGGAAGAGATAGCGACGGATGACCTCACCGTAGCCCTTGAAGCTGTAGCTCTCATTCGCCGCCAGGAATGCCGTTTGATGCGCGCGATAGAGCGCTGGCAGACGGTACCAGGGCACGCGCGGGTTCTCATGATGTACATAGTGCAAATTGTTGTTAAGAAAAAGCAGCCCGAAGAGCGGTGACGCCTCGATGATGACAGTGCGTCCGCCAGGCGTCTCATTCGCCTGGTGCTCGGCGAAGGTCCTCAGATTTAAGAGCGACAGGCCGAGATAGGCGCTGGCGATATAGACCCACGCCGGAATCCCGCACACGCCAAGAACCCAGACGAGGACGAGAGCAAGCGCGACGCTGTGATAGAGCCAGGCGCGCGCGATCTGCCGATCGCCGGCCAGGACGAGCTGCAGGTCGCGGCCGAGCAATCCGACGAGCATGACGAGCGGGCCGATCGTGAAGCGGCCGAAGAAGGTGTTGTTGAAGTCGAGCACCGCCCGGACAAAGGCCGGCAGCTTCCGCCAGTCGGCGATCGCGTAATAGAAGCTCTCCGGATCGTCGTAGGGATCGGTCAGCGTCGCGTCGTTGTGATGGCGAAGGTGCAGCATCTTAAAGCGGCGATAGGGGAAGAGCAGGCCGATCGGCAGGAAGACGAGCGCCTCGTTCAGCGCCGCCGAGCGCGTCGGATGACCGTGCAGGGCTTCATGCTGCAGCGACGCGTAAAGCGTCACCAGCGGCGCTGTGATCGCCACGAAAAGGAACGGACCGAGGCTCGAGTAAAAGAAGGTCGCGGCGAGCCAGAATACGGCGCAGCCGATGAGAACGGCGAATGTCGGCCACTCCACTTTCGATGCTGCGAATCGCGCTTGCCCCATGACATTGAAAACACGCTCTTTTTGTCTTCACGGCAATGTGAGAATGCGCACCTTCTGTTGCTTTTGGATTGCAAAAGGCGCTGCTGACGGATAAAGTCTACAAACGTTGCTTTATCACAACAGGATGACCCATGGACCAGCGCGATCTCGGCCCGATCTTCCGCGAGCGGCTGCAGATGCTGATCGACCGCAGCGGCGCGACGCGCTCCTCCTTCGCAAAGTCGGTGGACCTCGACCGCTCGGCTCTGACGCAGCTTCTCTCCAGCCAGTCGATCCGCATGCCGCGCGCCGACACGCTGCGGCGCATGGCGGAGCGCTATGCCGTCAGCCTCGACTGGCTGCTCGGCCTGTCACAGGACGAAACGCTCGCGGCGGAGATCAGGCCGGCGCTGGAGATCGCCGAGGCAGAGGGCTTCGACAACGACACGCTGCTTGAGCGCTGGCACAAGGAGGCGGCCGGCTACAAGATCCGCTACGTCCCCTCGCAGATCCCGGATCTGCTCCGCACGCCGGACGTGATCGGTTACGAATATTCCGGCCGCACCGCGCCGAGCCCGTCATGGCAGCTCAGGAACGCCGAGTTCCGCATCGACTATAACCGCCGCCCCGAGACCGACATGGAGGTCTGCATGCCGCGCCAGCGGCTGGAGCTGCTGGCGGAGGGCAAGGGTCTTTGGAGCGGCCTCGACATCAAGGCGCGCAAGACCCAGCTCGACTACATGGGCAGGCTGGTCGACGAGCTCTATCCGAGCTTCCGCCTCTTCCTCTACGACCAGCGTCGCTCCTATTCGATTCCCTATACGGTGTTCGGCCCGAAGCGCGCGGCGATCTTCGTGGGCGAGATGTATCTCGTCCTGAACACCACCGAGCACATTCGCGCCCTCACCCGCCACTTCGACAATTTGATCCGCCACGCCGTCGTCAGCGCGCACGAGAGCGCGGCGTACGTGCGGTCGTTGAAGGCGGTATAGCGAGCTCGCATCTAGTGCGAGCTGCGAAGCTCGAACGACGTGAACCCGACCGCGAGGTTCAGCCCCTCCTGTGCCTGCACGCTGATCGGCTGCAGCACGATGGTGTCGTTGGAGCCGCCGATCAGTGCATCGGCGCCGAGGCCGACGCCGGCGGTCGCCTCCGCTGAGGGCTCAGTGGTGGCGAGGTGAGAATTCAGGGTAACTGGGCTCCCGCATGCGTGCCTGGGGGTTCACCTGAGACTCAAACAGGCGCTCGTTGGCATCGCGCAGCCGCCGGCTTAGCTCCCGCGCCAGGTTCATCTGCAGCAGGGTAAACTGTTGCAGGTCGCGCTTGTAGAGCTTGAGCGCTGAGTTGAACTTCAGGCGAATCGCGCGGCAGGCCTCCAATGCCAGCACCGAGGCGTTGCGGGCGTGCATCTCGATCAACGCCATCTCCCCGAAGCAGTCACCCCTGGACAGCTCGCTGAGCAGGAACTGGTGCCCGTGCCAATCTTTGATCACCGCCACACGGCCCCGCTCAATAATGAAGAAGGCGTTCGCGTCTTCACCCTCCCTGAAGAAGAAGTCGTCGCGTGCAACGTCCACCCGATTGGACTGCTCCAGCAAGAAAGCAAGCGAGTCGTCGTTGAGCGCGCCGAAGATGGAGATCGTCTTGAGCAGCTGCGGTGAGATCTCGAGCATGGCTCGGCGCCTTAAACGAAATCCGGATCACGGCCGCCAGCAAACTCGGCATGAACATCGCAGGCGTTGCCTGAGGCCCGTGTTCCATTGCTGGCGGATAGCTGGATCATCAGCCAAATCGCCTTGAGATCAAGACCGCGATACCAACCCGGCGCGACGACCCGCTCAGGCGCCGCTCCGCCGCCTGCGCCGGCCATGCCGGAAGCGCGCACTAGGCTAAGAGTGCCTTAAGCCGTTTCGTTGGGTCCTCCCGGAACCGGCCCCGCCGCGCCAAGGAGCCGCACCAAGAATTCAGCGCGTTTCCGCTCCGCCCCATTCCGCTTGCGGAGCCGCGGCAAAGATGCTGTACCGCACCGCAACAAACTGAGGCGCTTCATGGCTTCGCTCGCCGAACTTCTTGCTGGGAACCGCGTGCTCCTCGCCGACGGGGCGACCGGCACCAATCTTTTCGCCGCTGGGCTGACCCCGGGCGATCCGCCCGACATGTGGAACGTCGACCGGCCGGACCTGATCGAGGGCCACTACCGCTCCTTCGTCGAGGCCGGCGCCGATGTCATCCTCACCAACACTTTTGGCGCCAACGCGCCGCGTCTGAAGCTGCACAAGCTCGACAAGCGGGTGATCGAGATCAACGAGGCCGGCGCCAGGCTGGCACGCGGCGTCGTCGATAGTGCGCGCCGCCCGGTCGTCGTCGCCGGCTCGATGGGGCCGACCGGCGAGCTGTTCGCGCCGCTCGGCGAGATGACCGAGGAGGAAGCCGTCGCCGCCTTTACCGAGCAGGCGGAGGGGCTGAAGGCGGGTGGCGCCGATGTCTGTTGGATCGAGACGATGTCGGCGGCGGAGGAGATGCGCGCCGCCGCCAAGGGCGCGATTGCCGCCGGCATGCCCTATACCGTGACCGCGAGCTTCGACACCGCCGGCCGCACCATGATGGGGTTGTCGCCGGCAGGGCTGCCGGGGGTCTTCGACGATCTCCCGGCGCAGCCGCTGGCGATGGGCGCGAATTGCGGCGTCGGCGCCTCCGACCTCCTCTACGCGCTGATCCAGATGACCGGCACGCGTCCGAACTTTGCCTTCATCGCCAAGTCGAACTGCGGCATTCCGCAGGTGCATGGCGAGCACGTGCATTACTCGGGAACGCCGGCGCTGATGGCTGACTATGCGCGGCTTGCAGTCGACGCCGGCGTGCGGATCGTCGGCGGATGCTGCGGCACGACGACGGAGCATCTCCGCGCCATGCGCGGCGCGCTCGACGAGCATACGCCGGGCACGCCGCCCGACCGCGCCTTGATCGAAGCGCGGATCGGCCCGCTGGTCAGCCCGCCCGCCGAAGAGCGCGCCCGCGTCCGTCGCGGCCGTCGCGGCGCAAGCGAGGCGCACGCCTCCTAGGACAACGAGAAAAGGCCGGAACCACGTCCCGGCCTTTCTCCTGGCGCTGATCCCTCGAAGGTCAGACGGCGCGGCGAACCTCCCGCTTGTCGGTCGCCGCGTCTAGCCAAGCGTCGATCTGCTTGTTGGCCTCATCCTTGGCGACGCCGTAGCGGTTCTGGATGCGGCCGGCGAGCTGGTCGCGCTTGCCGGCAACGACATCGAGATCGTCGTCGGTGAGCTTGCCCCACTTCTCCTTCGCCTTGCCCTTGAACTCTTTCCAGTTGCCTTCGATGCGGTCCCAGTTCATGTCGGACTCCTTTCGTGTTCCTTGCACGAGATAACGCGCAGGCCACCGAGGGGTTCCGAATAATCCCTTGTGCTGGCTCAGGAATTTCTCACCGAGCGGGGCGTCGGATGGCGCCTCACCAACCCGTCACCGGACGTCCGTAACGCTGATACCGCTTCCAAGCTGTGATTCGGGAGGAAGCGTGTCAGTGACCGGTGAGGCATCGGAGGGACTTCGGCCCTCCGATGCCTCCAGAAGGCGGTGCACCGCTTCAAGGCCGCCTCGCTCGACGGCATCCGCGAGCGCGTCTTCACCTTCGCGCCTGCCGAACTGGCTCCGCCGGACGCTCCGCGCCTGGCTGCGAAAATTCCACGTGACGCCCCGCGCCAAGTTGCGAGACGCGCTCGCCGCGCTGGCGGAATCAAACGGCGCGCTGCTCAGCGTCCGTCCACTCTTTCGCGGCTACGCGCATTTCGCAGAATTGGCGCGCTGACGCCCCGGAAGCGCCGCAACGCTGATATCCTAGCCGGCGAACGACTTCTCTGAGTCTTCGGACGGCAAGGATATCGCCATGGCACTCGATCTCGCGGCCGACGCCCCGCCGGACCTTTCTTCCGGGCTGAGGGACCGGCAAGCCTTCCGCTTTTCGGAGAGCCTCGCCGCCGAAGAGGCCGCCGGGCGGCTCCTGGCGCTCAGGGGGCGCACGATCTCGCTGATTGTGATCGGGATCTTCCTGTTCCTGCTGGCGCCGTTTCCGGAGGTGCTTTTCTACGAGCTCTTTCTGGCGCTCCTCGTCATCGCCGGCTACGGCCGCCACTTCGTCGAACGCCGCGGTCTTTTCCGCTGGTGGCAGCCCTACGTGCAGATCGCCGGGGATTCGGCGCTCCTCGCCGTGATCCTCACAGTGCCCAATCCGCTGGCGAGCGCACACATGCCGGCGCAGATGGTGCTGCGCTTCGACAATTTCATCTATTTCTACGTTCTGCTGGTCGGACTCGCCTTCGGCTATCAGCCGAAGCTCGTCATCTGGGGTGGCATCACCGGTGCGCTCTCCTGGGCGGTCGCGATCGGCTGGATTGCGTCGCTGCCGAGCACGGTTCTGAAAATGCCCGGCAGCGTCGGCGACACCGAGATCATGCAGCTCTATGCGCAGCCGAACATGCTCGACCTGAACCGGCCAATTCAGGACATCGTGGTGTACCTGATCGTCGCCGTGCTTCTTGCCCTTGTCGTGCAGCGCTCGCGCCGGCTGGTCGAGCGGCAGGCGGCGCTCGAACGTGAGCGCGGCAACCTCGCCCGCTACTTCCCCCCGGCGACCGTCGACCGGCTGGCGCGCCAGGACCAGGCGCTGGCGCAGGTGCGCGAGCAGACGGTGGCGGTGCTCTTCGCCGATCTCGTCGGCTTTACCAACTGGGCGGAGCGCCACACGCCGCAGGAGACGATCGGGATGCTGCGCGAAGTGCATGCGCGGCTGGAGGACGAGGTGTTCCGCCGCAACGGCACGCTCGACAAGTTCATCGGCGACGGCTTGATGGCGACCTTCGGCACGCCCGAGCCGGGCCCGCGCGACGCGATCAACGGCATCGAGTGCGCGCGCGCTATCATCGACGACGTAGCGGCCTGGAACGCGCGGCGGCAGGAGCGCGGCAGGGCGCCGGTCAGAATCGCCGTCGGGCTGCACTACGGCCCGGTCGTCGTCGGCAATATCGGCACCGACCGGCGGCTTGAATTCGCCGTCCTCGGCGACACCGTCAATGTCGCGAGCCGGCTCGAGACGATGACCCGCGAGCTGAACTGCGCCGCCTTGATCTCAAGGAGCGTCGCCGACGCGATCCGCGCAGAGGCGCCGGACGAGGCGGAAGCGTTGCTTGCGGGATTTGTCGAGCGCGGCGAGGTCGGTCTGCGCGGCCGCGCGCAGCCCGTCTCGGTGCTCTCCTACGGCAGCGCCGCAGTCAGAGCTTGAAGCCGTAGCGCGGCACGCGCTCCTTGTAGCGGCGGTAGTCGTCGCCGAACTTGCGCTCGAGGTAGCGCTCCTCGCGCAGCACTACGCCGTAGTGCAGCACGAAGCAGCTCAGCACGAACAGGACAAAGGTCCATTCGAGCCCGAAGACGACAATGATGCCGACGAACACAAGGCTTCCGCCGACATACATGGGATTGCGGACGCGGCCGAAAATGCTGTCGCGGGCGAGCGCCAGCGACGGCTGGAAAGGGTTGATGTTGGTGCCGGCGCGGTTCATCGCGAGCTGCGCCGCCCGGCCCATGGCGAGGCCGGCCGCAAGGATCAGCACGCCGAGAACGATCCGCAGGGCGAGCGGCAGAGCGTTGATGATTGGAAGCGGGAAGAGCCAGTCGAGGATCGCGCCGACGATCAGCGCGATGAGCGGGATCAGCGGCGGAAAGACGATGACCCCCGGCGCGTCCTTGTCCTTGCCCGGCATGAGTGACCTCCTGCGGCTATCTTGCGCCTTCGACCGAGCGGGCGAAGGCCGCCATGTGGAAGCGCGTCTGAGCCGGATCATAGCGCCATTGCGGCCCGACCGGGCAGACATTGCGCGCGTGGCAGCCGACGCTGAGGCAGTCCGCCTCCGGCCTCGCAATGTGCGCGGCGCACGCCGGAACGTCGTAGCTTGAGCCGGTGAAGGCGCCGACGGGACAGGCGGCAAGGCACGGCTTCTCCGCGCAGCTTTCGCACGGGTGCGGCGCACCTGAGCGCGGCGGGAGCGCGAGGCGCTCGGGGAAGAGCAGCGCCGCGCGCCAGGCATGCCAGAGCCCGTATTCGGGATGGATCAGAATCCCGAGCGGCGAGGAATAGAGCGTCTCGGCGCGCAGCGCCCAGCGCTGGAACGGCGGCGCGCCCGGGCCGAAGGGATAGACGGCGCGCGCTCCGAGCCTTTCCGCGATCGGATCGACGACCCGCTTCGTCCAGCGATCGAGCGGATGCCTTTCGCCATCGATCGCGGCAGCGAAGCGCCTCCCACATCGCCGGCCCGGCGTTGCCGACAAGCACGACCGTGCCGACGCCTTCAAGCCCCGCCTCGTCCGGCTCGGCATGAAACCCGCCGCGCAGGATCAGGCCGCGCGCCGCAAGCGATCGGCCGAGGTCGGTCAGCATGGGGGACTTGCCTCGCCGCGTTCTCGAATGGCAGCGTGCTTGCCCTTGCTCAGGGACCACCCATGATACTCATCGGCCAATACGATTCTCCCTTCGCCCGCCGCGTCGGCATCGCGCTGAGTCTATATGAAATGCCGTTCGAGCACCGTCCGTGGTCGACCTTCGGCGACGCCGACAAGATTCGCCCCCACAACCCGCTGACGCGTGTGCCGACGCTGGTCCTCGATGACGGCGAGGTGCTGATCGAAAGCCACGCCATCCTGGACTATCTCGACGGCCTCGTCGCGCCCGAGCGGCGCATGTTTCCAGTCACCGAGCCGGAGCGCCGCCGGGCACTGAAGGTCGCGGCGCTTGCCAGCGGCCTCGCCGACAAGGCGGTGAGCCTGTTCTACGAGATGCGCCTGCATGAGACGAAATCCGACCTCTTCGTCGCCCGCTGCCGCGCGCAGATCATCGGCGTGCTCGTCGCGCTCGAAGCCGACCGCGCCAAGCGGCTCACCGATTTCTGGTTCGGCGACAGGATCGGCCATGCCGACATCGTCGTCGCAACCATGCTTCGGCATCTGAACGACTCGTCATCCGGAGCTGATCGATATGGCCGACTATCCGGCGCTCCGCGCGCATTCGGCGCAGCTGGAAGGACTGCCGGCCTTTCAGGAGATCAGCCAGCCCTTCATTCCACCGTCGGACTGAGCTCCTTGCTGGCGATGAAGGCTCACGCGAACGCGTCCGGCATCGAGGCCTTCTTCTTGGCGATGAAGTCCTTCAGCGCCTCGTCGATACCCGGATCGAGCGGTGGGGCCTCATATTCCGCGAGCCATTTCTTCCACAACGGGATTGGCGCGCTGCTCAGCGGTCTTCTCACCCTCCGCCAGCCACTGCTCGAAGGAATTGTTGTCGGCGATGGTGGAGCGATAGAACGCGTTCTCGAAATTCGTCCTGCGTGTGCTGACAGCCGAGATAGTGCGAGCCCGGCCCGACCTCGCGGATGGCCGAAAGCGCCTGCCCGTTCTCGGTCAGGTCGACGCCCTCGGCGAAGCGCTGCAGCATGGCGAGCTGGTCGCAGTCCATGACGAATTTTTCGTAGCCGGACGAGAGCCCGCCCTCGAGCCAGCCGGCGGAGTGCAATACGAAGTTGGTGCCGGCGAGGAGCGTCGTGTTGAGCGTGTTGGCGCTCTCATAGGCCGCCTGCGCGTCCGCCACCTTGGAGGCGCAAAGACCCCCGCCGGTGCGGAAGGGGATGCCGAGCCGCCTCGCGAGCTGCGCCGCGCCGTAGGAGACGAGCGCCGGCTCCGGCGTCCCAAAAGTCGGGGCGCCCGACTGCATGGAGATCGAGGCCGCGAAGCAGCCCATGATGACCGGCGCGCCCGGCCGGCAAAGCTGCGTCAGTGCGGCACCCGCGAGCACCTCGGCAAGCACCTGCGAAAGCGTGCCGGCGACCGTCACCGGGCTCATCGCACCGGCAAGGATGAACGGCGTGACGATCGTCCCCTGCCCGGCCCGCGCATAGACTTTCAAGCGCGCCGAGCATGGTCGCATCGAAGACCATCGGCGAGTTGGCGTTGATCAGGGAGATCATCACGCAGTTCTCGGCAACGAAATCCTTGCCGAAGAGCATCTCCGCCATCGTCACGGAATCCGCCGCGCGCTCCGGATGCGTGACGGAGCCCATGAACGGCTTGTCGGAATAGCGGATGTGCGAATAGACCATGTCGAGGTGCCGCTTGTTGACGGGCACGTCGACCGGCTCGCAGACCGTTCCGCCGGAGTGGTGGATGGCGGGGGCCTGGTAGGCGAGCTTCACGAAGTTCCGGAAATCCTCGATCGTGCCGTAGCGGCGGCCCTTGTCGAGGTCGCGCACGAAGGGCGGCCCGTAGACCGGCGCGAAGACGGTGGCGTTGCCGCCGATCTAGACCGAACGCTCGGGATTGCGCGCATGCTGGGTGAAGGTCTGACGGCGCCGCCTTCAGGAGCGAGCGGCAAAGCCCCTTCGGGAAATGCACGCGGCTGCCATTCACGTCGGCGCCGGCTTCCTTCCACATCGCCAGCGCTTCCTCGTCGTCGCGGAATTCGATGCCGATCTCCTCAAGGATCAGGTCGGCATTCGCCTCGATCAGCGACAGGCCCTCCTCGTCGAGCACCTCGTAGTTCTTGAGCTTGCGGCGGATGAAGGGAAGTCCGCGACCGGCCGCCTGCCGGCGCGCGTGGCGCGCCTCGCCTCGGCACCGCCGCCGCGACGGCGACGACCGCCGTGCTCAGCGTCTCTCTTCCGTGTCGGAAACCGACATGCGCACTCGCCGCTCTGGCCCACTCCGCGCGGCCTCAGGCCGCCGTTTTCAAGCAAGCGTACCAAGACACCCGCCAAGCCGCGCGCCCGCAAACGGCGGCCTGTGACGCGGGGTGAATACGCGCGAGATGCGCCGAAACGCCCGGAACCGCGCAGCCCCGCCCAGCGCTTTCAGGCGTTTCGCCGCGCTAGCGCTCGTAGCCGAAGCGGTCCACCCACTTGTGCAGCTTCCGGCCGTGTGGCGTCTCGAAGACGAAGCGGTAATTCTGCCAGGAGGACTGGACGCCGATCGAAAGCCCGCTTCTGACCTTGCCGTAGCTCGGCGTGGCAACGGCGCGCGTCCCGGAGAGCTCGGCGAAGCGAAGCACGTCGTCGCTCCACGCGACGCCGAGGAAATCGAGCTCCCGCCGCACCTCGTTTTCGAAGTCGGTGACGAGCGTATCGTAGCGGACGTAGAGGACGCGCTCGCTTTCGCCGGGGAAGACGTCGAACCAGAGCGACATCACGCGGTCGTAGAACTCGCAGGCATCCTCAAGCGTGCGAAAGTTCTCCATCGCCGCATTGGGCGTAAACCGCTGCCTGAAGCACGAGAGCACGACGTCATAGGGATGACGGATCGAGAAGATGTAGCGCTGCTCCGGGAAGAATATCTCGAGCAACCGCACCCATGCGGTGCGGACCGGCAGCTTGTCGACGAAAACGGTGGCGGCCGCTTTCGATTTCCTCCGGTCGATCTCGTCGTAATAGCGTCGGCGCGCCGCTTCGAACGCTGCGCGCCGCTCGCCCTCGTCAGCGAATTTCTGCTCAAGCACCCGCTCGACCGCGATCACCATCCGCGTCAGCGACGGGATTTCCTCAAACGTTTCGACTTTTGGATGCGCGGCAAGCGCGTGCTCAAGCAGCGTCGTACCGGAGCGCGGGAAGCCGAGCATCATAACGGTGTCGAGATGCGGCTCTGCCGTCAGCGCCGGATAGCCGACCCGCCCCAGCCGCTCAATGGTCGCAAGATAGGCACGCTTATCGAGGCCGGGCAGAACACCCTCTTTGTTGAAGTCCTGATACCATTTCAAGGCGTCGCGGACCTGCCCGAGCCCCTCATGCGCTTGGGCCCGTATCTGGCAAAGCCGGGCGCGCAGTGGCGCGGCGCTGCGCAGCTCCGACAGACGGAGCTTCGACACCGCCTCAAGCGCCGCCGCTGGTTCCTTCTTCTGCAGGTGAAGCACGGACTTGAAGACGGCGCGCAGCTCCGGGAAGACGCGGCCCGCCTTGAAGGTCTCCAGGATCTCCGCGATCGAGTCGAACTGGTTGGCGGTCTCAAGCAGCCGCAGCAGCGGATAGGCGCCGCCCGGGTCGATCGGTTGCAGCACTGTCGCGCGCGCCACCCAGGGAAGCGCCGCCGCCCATCCCGACGCAGCCTCCGCCTGCTCCGCCGCGGCGATCAGGTGCTCTGGCCGGCCGTCGGCGAGGAACTGCCAGGCATGAAGATCGACGAGCTGTCCGGCATCCATGGCAAGCGCGGCGCGCATCACATCCACCGTGACCGACGCGTCGAACGGCGCGAAGGTAGCTGCGACGCGCTCCGCAGGCTCGTATTCGAGGCCCGCCATGAAGAAGCGGAAGGCGCTTGCCGCGACAACGCCGCTTTTCAACTCTGCGACCGCGGTCTCCCACGCTTCCCGCGGCAGCGCGCCAAGCCCAAGCAGCGTGGCGAAGCCTGATGCGCGGAGGTAATCATCGGGGCTTTCAGCGAGGCGCCGGCTGTATTCGGC
>CAVQJW010000032.1:0-138206 GCA_963712925.1 uncultured Alphaproteobacteria bacterium
GTGCTGAGCTCCCTGCTCGGCAGCGACATGACCAGCAAGCAGGCAACCCTGTTCGACTTCACGCTGGCCTTGATGCTGGAAATCCCCGGCGCCACCATCCACACGTTCCGCGACCTCATGCAGGAAGGCGCGCTAACCAAATACCAGCAATACGTCGAAAAGCTCGACGACACCGCACAGGACTTTTTCAACAAGGAGTTCGATGTCAAACGTGGCCAGTTCGAAAACACCAAGAAGGAGGTGGTGCGCCGGCTCTATGGCATCCTTTCGAACAACACCTTTCGGCGGATGTTCTCCCACGACAAGTCCAAGCTCGACCTGTTCGCCGAGATGAACTCCGGCAAGGTGATCCTGATCGACACCGCCAAGGACCTGCTCAAGGAAAACGGCACCGAGGTGTTCGGGCGTTTCTTCATCGCTTTGATCGCCAATGCCGCCCAGGAACGCGCGACCCTTCGTCCCGCCGAACGGCTCCCCTGCTTCGTCTACATCGACGAATGCCACGATTACATATCGAGCGACGCCAACATCACCGCAATTCTAGAACAGGCGAGCAAGCAAAATGTCGGGATTGGTTCTGGCGCATCAGTATCTGTCGCAGATCAGCCAGGGCGTGCTGGAAAGCCTGTTCGCCAATACCAGCATCAAGTTCGTCGGCGGCGTATCCGACCGCGACGCCCATGCCGTCGCCCGCGAGCTGCGCTGTCCGCCGAGCTTCGTGCAGCAGCAGCCGGCCGGCTCATGGGCTGCCTATATCAAGAATTACACCCCGACCGCGCTGTCGCTGAAGATTCCCGTTCGGCACCATGGAGGCGCTCGACCGGATGGACGCGGGGAGCGCCGCGAACTTCGGACGTCTGCGGGACCGCTACTCCGTCCGGCCTGACGAGCCGATCGTCAATTTGCACAGGCCCGATTTAGCATGGAAGCTGGAGAGGGAAGAGGCCGTCCCCAGCGACGACGCTCCGGGCGAATGGCCGTGATAAAATAGTTTGGAGCGCATAGCGCCACGGGCGTCCTCGCCGCTCCGCATTCCGGCACATTCCGACCTTTGACGTCCCGCGTGGCTTGCGCTTTCCACACACCATGGAATCGCAAGTCCTTCGATATGGTCGCTGGGAGCGTGGCTGGTCCGAACCGATCAAGGCCTGGACGCCCGCTGACTTCGACTACCTTCTCGCGCTCTATCGGCACCGAAAACTCCCATCCGACATTCTGCACGCGCTCGTTCGCCCGGGCGTTACCCAATTTGTCACCAACCGCCGGCTGCGGCGGATGCACTGTGAGCCGAATGCCATTCTGGATTGGCCGGAGCCGCAAAGGGCCACCTACAACGCCAACTATCGGCCGCGCGTCTTCTCCCTCAATCGGAAGGGTCTCGATTTTCTTGTCGAGAGTGGCCTCATCACTGCTGAAGGTGCCAAATGGCACGAGGCACGTCGTCGCGCTGAGCATCGGCCGGAGTTCGAGCACGAGCTCATGATCGACGTGATCAGTGCCCTGATCGAGCTCTTCGGCCAAACGCAAGTCGCTGAAGCTCGCGGCCTGGCACGACATCCTGTCGACGGCCCCGGCGAAGACGAAGGCGCTCGCGAAACCCTTGTCGTTGCCGGTGAAGATCACACATCGCTTCCAAAGCGAAAGGAAGACTATCGACACGACCGTCATTCCCGATGCGCTCTTCGGTCTCGGCTATGGTGAAGGCTGGCGCTTCTTCCCACTTGAAGCAGATCGCGCCACCGAGACCATCCGCCCCAGCGCCGCCTTCCGTAATTCTTATCTCCGGAAGTTGCTCGGCTATCAGGAAGTGCTGTCAAAGCATCTCTACCAGATGCAGTTCGGCCTGCCGAAATTCAGCTTCTATGTTCTGACCGTCACCACCCACGAAGCCCGCATGCAATCGATCATGCGACTTGTCGAGGAGGTGGTCGATCGGGACTGGCGCCGCTTCTTCCTTTTCAAGGCCGTGCCGCAATTCAAAGCTTTCGAGCGAACACCGCTGCCTACTCTAGATCTTTTGGCGACCCCTTGGCAGCGGGTGAAGGGGGAACCACTCGACATCAGCAAGCCATAGGAGAGCGTATGGAGATAGACGAACGGATTGACCTCGCGAAGGTGCTCATCGCCAGGCGCGAGGAGATTGACGCGCAACTGGCCGTCTGTTCGGCGGCCAGCCATTGCAGAAGCGGCAGCAGAAATGCCGCGAATGCGGCGAGGTAGGACATCGGTCGGACACCTGTCCCAATAAAGAAAAGAGGCTGCCGCAGCAGCCTCTGTCGAACGGTGAAAGCGCCTAGGCTCCCTGTAGTGCATCGATCTGGCGCTCGGACTCCTCCTCCCGCTCCGCAAAGGGCGGGAGGAGCATCAGCGTCCCGTCCCATTCGCCGACCGGGATCGAGTTGAGCTTGATCGAATAGCCGGTGCCTTTGTCGCGCAGCTCCGTCGTCCAGGCGACGCCAACCGTCACCCATCTTCCACGCTTGGTCGAGTCCGGCGCCCGGACCACGAAGTCCGGTTGCCGGCGGTCCTGTGATGTCTTGGCCATGTCTCATCCTCCAGGTTGCTTCCGTCCTCAATGGTACAATTCAGAGTGGACTAGTCCAACGGAGGTGTCCACCATGCCCTTTGTCGATTTCGCCGAGCTGAAGTCCCGCATCAGCATCGAGAAGGTCGTCGAGATGCTGTCGCTTGAGCCTCGCTGCGCGCGGCGCACAGTTGCGCGGCCCCTGCCCGGCCTGCCGCTCGGGAGGGGAGCGGGCGCTCGTCATTACGCCGTCGAAGCAGGCCTTCTATTGCTTCGGGGCAAAGAGCGGCGGGGATTCGATCGCGCTCGTCGCGCATATCCGCGGCGTCGGTGCCAACGAAGCGGCCAATCTCATCGCCCGGCATTTTGGAACTGGTACCGGTACTGGTACCGTGTCCGCGGCGCGGCGTAGAAAACAATTCAGCGAACCGTTCCCCCAGCCTCTCAGGGAAGGGAAGTGGGCCGGAGCCGCTGAGGCCGCTGGACTATCTTGCTGGCGGAGCACGAGGCCGTGCAGGCGCTCGGCGTCTCCCCGGAAACCTCTCGGACCTTCGGCGCCGGCTATGCGCCGAAGGGAATCATGCGCGGGCGCTTCGCCATCCCAATCCACGACAGGGGAGGAACGCTGCTCGCCTATTGCGGCCGAGCTTTGAGCAAGGAGCAGCAGCCGACGCTGATCTTCCCGAACGGTTTTCGGCCGGAGAACGTCATCTTCAACGCCAACCGCATCGAGGCCGGACCGCTCATCATGGTGCGCGATCCGCTCGATGTGCTTACGGCCTTTGATAGCGGCGTGGAAAACGTGGTTGCCTTCCTCGCCGACATCACGCCGCAGAGCCTCGAAACGCTCGCCGCCCTGATGGACGAAAAGAAATGCGAGACCGTCGACCTATTCTGAGGGCGCGGCTTGCGTCCCACCTGCCCCTTCCTCAGCGGAGGGGCTTTCTGTCGCCGCTGGTGTATTAGCTGGTGCGGCGGCCGGTGCAGCCAGGTCGATGGGGGAGACAACCTTCTCCACAGCCACAGGAACGGCTGCGGGCTTCGTCATACCGTAACGGTCGTGCACGCGAGCATAGAAGGCATCCTCGCCCTTCTTCTCCGCCTCCGCGCGCGCTGCGGCTTGCCGCTGACTCTCTTCCATCATCTGGTTCATAAGTCGGGTGCCTGGCTCGGCGCGATTGGCTTCAATGATCTCGCCTATGCGCCGCAGCAAACCCTTGCGACGACCTCCATCCACCGGACCGAGGTAGATGCTCTCGGTCCGGACGCGGCGTCCGTCGCGGTAGGAGCGCTGCAGATAGCGGTACCTGCCGTCCTTTGATCGTCTTGATCACGACACTGCTCATGCGCGCTGCATATCCGCAGGTGCGAACCAAAAACAACGCACATCAAATTGATGATTGAGCACTGCCGCAGCTCGGGAAACATTGCTGCGCATTGCTGCACATACAGCACGTTGCCGATGAATGCCGAGCGCCGCTAGGGTCGCGCTGCAAGTTGAAGCCCTCCTGACATTCTGGCCCCGGACGCGGGGCCCTTTTCTTTCAGTGCTATGATTGGAGCAGAATTCTCCTCCGCGCACTTCGACGCCTGATCCCCGGGCGCCGACAGCGCGGAGGAGAAAGTGAACCTTCCACAACACACTGCGCACATCCGAGAGCTGAATGATGCCCTTCGGCAGACCGAGGATAAGCGGGCCTGCAAACGCCCCCACTCCTCGATCGCCGGCGCAACGCTCGTAATAGCTTGGCAGTTCCGCCAGGAAGTCGAGCGGAATAATGCGCCCTACGGCCTGGACTGACGCACATGAGGATCACCGACCTCTATGCGTCCGTCACGCAGTCGATCATCCGTGAGCTTGAGACGGGAGCGGCACCGTGGCTCAAGCCGTGGAGGAACGGACGAACGTCGGGGCTTATGCCCCAGAACTACGTCACAGGACGACCCTACAGCGGCATCAACATCATGCTTCTGTGGTCAGCGAGAGACGCCGCCGGCTACGCCGACAACGGCTGGATGACCTTCAACCAGGCACGCGAAAAGGGAGCCTGTGTCCGCAAGGGCCAGAAGGCAACGGCAGTCGTCTTCACCAAAAAGCTCACGGTGAAGGACCGGGAGAACGAGGACGAGGAGAAGCGGATCAACATGCTTCGCATCTACTACGTCTTCAACCAGGCCCAGATCGATGGGCTACCGGCACGAAAGCCGGAACCGCCGGCTCCCATCCTGCTTCCCATCGACGCCGCAGACTCGCTTCATCGAGGCGACGAAGGCGGATATCCGGATCGGCGGCAACAAGGCCTGTTACGTTTCCGGTCTCGACTTCGTCGCGATGCCGGAACCCCGCCTCTTCAAATCGCAACAGGGCTACTACGCGACGAACTTGCATGAGCTGGGGCATTGGACAGGTGCCGAGATGCGCCTCAACCGAGACCTGGCCGGAAGCTTCGGCACGCGCAAATACGCAGCAGAGGAGCTTGTAGCCGAACTGACCGCAGCATTCCTCTGTGCCCACCTCGGCATCGAAGGAGAGCTGCGTCATGCGGGCTACATTGAGAGCTGGGTCGAGCTTCTGAAAAACGACGAACGAGCCATCTTCACGGCGGCTTCGAAAGCTTCGCAAGCAGCCGACTACCTTCGTTCATTCTCCGAAACTGTGAGCGACGAGGCCCCGCCATAGGCGGGGCCTTCTTTCATGCCACGCACGATTTCGAGAGGGGTCGCCGATGCCTGCATTCGCTCGCTGGGGATAGCGCGACCGCTTAGCCGCGCCGTGATGGTACCATGACGACATATGGCACGATTTCTGACCCAAGGCAGCGATAGCGGAACGTGGGGTGGCCCTCAATTAATATCTGGAAGCGGGACACGATGCCGATGGAAACAACATCGGCAAAATCCTCGAAGTCTCGAAATTCGGCAACTACCCATCCACCGACCGAAACGGTTTGCGCATCATCTGGTCATGGAAGGGATTGCTGACAGCTTGCGTTAACGGGCAGCTGCCGAACTAAACGCCCGCCGTTGGCACTATTCGGCTCCCGCCCCGGAGACCGAGTTTTGGATCGTTTCGTCGACGCAGCCCCCCAAAGGTACTAGCTCAAGCCGACCGTTCGCGAGTAGATGCGGGGCGCAGCGGGATGTCCGTGCGCTAAGCCGCAGGGCAGAGAAAGCGATTCCGGACACAAGACTTAAAAACTACAAATATCGCAGGCCCAGCTGGTGCCGAGGTGTTCGGATAGTTTGGCAGGATTCCGCGCTTGCCACGCATAGCTTTCATGTCCTAAATAGCGTGCAACGTAGGATTGCGGTGGGTGTCTATGTTTGAGAACGATGCAAACCGTCGGGCCTTGGTGGAAAGCCTAGTAGACGGCGTCTCGCCCTTGCGATTCGCCTTTGAAGGTTCGAGCGCTACCACCCATCTGCAGCTCGGCAGACAGCTCCTCCTATCGAGCCGTGACGAGATTAGTCGAGGCAGAAAGGAGCGTTGTCAGCGCTTACTCCACGGAGGCATTCTCCTCAATTATCGATATTGGGCCGGGCGACGGTGCCCACACAGCACAGCTTCTGCCTCATCTTCCGGCTGTTCGATACATTGGCACAGATTTCTCGAGGCATCTTTTCATTCACGCTCGCCATCAGCTGCTTTCCGCGATCCCGGAGAAACACCTGACGTTTGTTCAATGTGACTACGAAAGAGCCCCAAGCCGCGAAACGATGGCCTTAAGCGGTTCCCGCCCACTGGTCCTTATTCTCGGAAACCTCATCGGGAACGTTGAGGCGGAGTGCGTCTTTCTTTCAAATGTCACGAAAAGCGTGCCTAGCGCGAACTTTTATCTGCACGTCGCCCGCCGAGACTCCGCGGTCAATCCCGTCTCCTATCTCGACGATTATCAATCGCAAGTATTTGCGGCCGCGGCGCTTCAGCCTATTAGAAGTCTGGGCGTGAAATGCGACGCTGGTGCGTTGCGCTTTCGATTCGACGATGACCTCAGTGAGGTCCAAGGTTATGTTCGCCTGGGCGACTTGTCTGGGAGCCCTTTACTCCGTTTGCTGTCGCCGGGGGACGAGGTACTGGTCTTTCGCTCGAGACGGTATTCGGAACCGAGATTCGAAGCACTCTGTGAGCGAGTGGGGCTTTCGATCATCAATCTGACTCGAAGCGAAGATAACCGGCATATCTTCTGTCGCGCGGTGCATTAAGAATGCGAGCAGATCATAGGCATCTGAAGTCCTTACTCGAATTTTCCCGGGTGTCTCCTCAACTCAGTGCACGCAACTGCCGAGGCTCCTTCTCGGGTAGTGATACATGTGAATGGTATCATGGGGCATGGCCTCTTCTTCGATATCTTGACTGCGTGTCTACCCCATTTTGGCACTACGATTTTTATAACTCGATCTTGCGACACGCTGCGGCCCGGCTGACAAGCCAAGTTTGCCGTGTTGCCATTTTCGGGTGCGCCGATTTCTCGACGCTCGCCGTTGTCAGAGACGCACTCGGCAACTCGTGCAGCATACAAGTAATTGACCGATGCCGAACCGCCCTTCTCTCAAACATATGGTTTGCCGACCGGTTTGGATTCAACATCTCCACGCTCCAGTTCGACTTTTTGATCGACGATAAATCCGGATTGGAGCCAGCCGACATTGTCATCTCTGATGCACTTCTTACGCGATTTACCCCCGGGCAAAGGCCGATTGTTTTTACTAAACTGCAGTCGATGCTTAGGAAGGGGGGATACTTCGTCTCCACTGTTCGAGACCATGCAATACGGTCATCGGAGGAATGGTGTGAAGAGGATTTGCAGCGCGCTTTTGTCAAGCGGGTGATAGGATCTGCAGAAAGTGCCGCGGCTCCGATCTCGAAGGAAAATGTCGAGCCAGCAGCTATACGGTACATTCGAAACATGAGAAGTTTTGGTTTTGAAAGCGATTCGGAACTCCGCAGCCTGATTCAGGACGTCGGATTAACCCCGCTTCTAATTGAAAAGGCGATCGTTCCCGGTGAACTTCAGGAAACGATGTACAATAGGGTATACTATGAGGCAGGACCCCTATGATCCCAATTTCCGGTGAGCTAATCGAGCTAGGGTTTGAAGGGGAGCGCCTCCACGGGCTCTACTGCCAGGCAGCGGGAAGCCGGGGCACGATAATCTTCGTCCACGGCAGCGCCGGGAATTTCTACTATAATCCATTCATAAGACCTCTTGTTCAGCTTTATCTGTCTCGATCGTGGAGCGTGTTGCTAGCCAACTTCCCTGGGTTTGAGGGAACTGTTGCTACTGAAGACTTCACCGCATTTCCGAGGGCCTTCCAGGCATGGATGGAGGCGGCCAAGATCGGCGAGAATGTTGTAATACAAGGGCACAGTCTAGGCGCCCTGAAAGCGCTCTATGGCGTCAAGCACGGACTAATAAGGCCAGCTCGGCTCATTTTGCTGTCGCCATTTGACATTGTGGCGTTCTACCTCGGAGGAGACAGGACATTGGCGGAGGAGCGGCTGGCGAAAGTCGAATCGCTTCAGGCAAGTGGCGGCCCTGCTGCTGCAATTCCGCCTGAGATATTTTCCCTCTGGCCAATGGGAGCGAAAACATTCCTTCAGCTTACCGAGGACGGAGGGCCAGCCGATGTCTTTCCGTCTCGAAAATCAGATCTTTTTGAGGAAGTGCGAAGAAATCTGAGGGAGACACCAACTCTCATTTGCATCGGCGGGAAGGATTTTGCTCCTTATCCCTCGCCTTCGGGCGTATTTGAAATGCTGAAAGGCGGGGAGCGTGACGTGCTGTGCGCTCGGCTGTTCCCCGCAGCAACGCATTCCTTTCCAGAGGCGATTGCTCCGCTGGTTGAGGAAGTCAGCGCGTGGTTGGGTTAGGACTGGGGTGGGAAGCATCCGGTGACGGGCATTCTGACGTCCTCGGAGCTGGTGGAGCTTGGTCGCGGAGGTTCGGTTGATCCAGACGTCTTCTCCAAGCGGATTAAGACCCTTTTCTTTGGACGCAATGGTGATCGAACAAAGGTGGCTGCGGCGATAACGCCATCTGAGGCTCATGTTTCTCTATCGGTTGGCGATGGCAACTGGGCTGCTAGTTTTACACTTGAGGAGTTTGCTAGACATGCGACTGACGGCGCACGACTCTTCGACCTCATTTTCAATCGGCTCTTTCCCGATGTCGTAGACGGTCCGTCCGAGGGAAGCAGTCGAGCGCGGTTTAAGTACAGAACAGAATGGCGCGAGCAAGCCAGACAGGCGTCCTTGACCGGTGAGGCAGACGGACTGATCCGACCTGCTGCGCGACGGCCAGAGCGTGATCGTCTCTGGCCAGTCGGCGTCGGGCAAATCTACACTGGCGGCGCTTGCTTGCTCGCAGACTTACCTCGACCGTAAAGATTTCTGTAGTCTGGGTTGATCTAGGAGTGGAAACCCCGCGCCTATCTAGTGTCGCGCGTGCAGTATGGCGAGCTGGCGGGCAGATGGTATGTGTTGTTGCTGACAACTGTCATGCGGCATTGGACTACTTCTCTGGTTTACAGAAGATCGTGAACGTAGCCAGGGGCTTTCGGCAGGTTAGTTTGCTATCGATCTGTTGGCCGCACTCGCTTGAGAGCGTGACCCGCATTGCAACGGACGCGACAGTTTTGTCGATACAGGGTGAGCGTGTGCTCAAAACGCTGTTGAGGCAGCGCTACGGACTCTCTGCAATCCCTCGCGATCTCGGCCAGCTTGCCGCCGGCGACATCCTTGTGGGCTTGTTAGCGGCCTCTCTGAGGCAGCGTGCAGGACGCATCCCCGCACCAAGCGAGCTTGCTGAGGCTTTAGTGCAAGAGATCGAAGTCGACCAGTTGAAAGAGGGACAAGTGCAGCCCCTCTTCGCAATTTGCTGCGTCAACTCGCTTGACCTTTCTGTGCGACCAAGCTTCTTGGCAAAGCATCGCCGCATCGTAGCGGATCTTGTCAGGAGTGGGCTAGTCCGAAGGGACGGACAAAGCCTTAGGGTAGGCCATAGGTCGAAGGCCACTCTCGTGCTCCTCTGGCTCTTGCTAAATCGTAGTTCGCAGCTTTCGGATCCAGAATCCGAATAAAGTTGTTGTCGAGTACCTGCGAACCCTGCCTCAGAACGAGCTTCGGAGATTTGTTCGGACTATCGATAGCAGCGCCGCCCTGCTCGAACCTACGGCGACCAAGCTTTTGGATGACCTGTCGTCGCTGCGGGTTCTTACTCAACGACTTGAGCAGATGCACGACAAGAACCCTGCCTGGGACCACAATCTTGCGTCGGTGGTATTCGCTGCTCGAGTTTTTGCGTGGAGTTCCGAGAGCCGCTTTGCCCAGTCTGTCTGAGTACATCGATACTCATGTCTGTGTGGACGAGAACCAACTCACGTTTCCCCTGGGTCACGGAGTTGAGAGGAAAGATTTCGAGGCGATTGCAGATGCGATGCGAACGTTTGATCGCGAGCACCCCGAACTCGCGGACGTCCAAGATTACTGGGAGGACCCGGAAACACTTGACTTAGATCGTTTCCATAGGAACTGGCTTTTGGGGTTGGCAGCAGGTGTCGAGGCAGTGAGGCCGATTCGCCGCCCCGAGCAGATTAAAGCCCTACACGAGATTGCCCGCCGGGAGTTGCTTCCACATGGCGCACTCTACCCTTCTCGAGTGCCGTGGTTGACTGCGCGCGTACTACTCGGTCTGACAGCCGCGGGATACTCTGTCGATACCTCCCAGGTGGTGAGCTACGCATCGCGTTGGCTTCGGGAACTAGCACCAAGAGGTCCAAGTCAGCCGCGTGGCGGATGGTTAAGCGGAACCGGACAATGGAACTCCGCCGGGACCACCTCTGCGATGTGTGCAACAGCGCTCATTGATTCCGGCGTCGGGCTCTCCAACCCCATATTCTCGGGGCTTCCGGGATTCTTCCTTTCCGAATTGGAAAGGACACCGACCCCGAACAATGAGATAGACGTGATGCTCATGCTGGAAGCTCTTCGTCACCTGGACGAATGGGGTGAACCCTGTGAACAGCGGCTGGCCGAGATTCTACTTTGGAGCAACAACAAACAAATCTGGGATCAAGCAAATATCGATCCAAACGAATATAAGGAAGAGAGTAGCAAGATACCCATGGTAGCTTGCTCATTGCTAGATCTTACATGGGTCCGAATACAAGACAAGATACCCGAGTTCCTCAGTTCCTTTAACCCGATAATCGCGAACACGGTTCAATCCGAAGCTATAACGGCCCAACTCGGCAACGTGCAGTCTTCGATCCTGTCAGATCTTCACGTCTTGTCGGAGACATTAACAAAACGAAAGGAACGGCTTGCAGGCGTGACAGACTTCACAATTCATAGCGCTAGGATGCGACATACTCCAATATTTGACGAGATAAAGACCATCTCAGAAAATCTCGCTGATTGCGAACGCTATATCGCTAGGATTAAAAGCAAGCCCGAGCTTACGCGGGACGAGCTGGATAAGCTCGCAGTCTGGCTTGAGGAAGTTAGGAACAAATCGCCATGAGATCTCTGGGGATTAGGATAGCAAGTTACATAGGATTGATTTAGCCCGGTTTGCTTAACTTCATAGCCGGTATATTTGTTGCGGTGTTTGTAAACGTGCTCACTGACATAGATGCACTCGACTTTGTTCCGGGGCAGGGGACGGCGCAACAGAAAAATTCACTAGTTACTGCACAACTCATTTTGACGTTGGCTCTGGGAGTTTGCTTTGCGTTCCAGGGTTTGACAAATGAGAAATTAGTTAGGCAGTTCGATCTTCTACGCCGAGAGGCGATGACTTGGTCAGAATTAGAGAAGCTTCGAGTGTCTTTAGCGTCGGTATACTGGAGAGTTTCCACCGTAAATGTGGTGGTCATTATCATGTGCTTACTGTTGCTTTGGAAGTCCGGTTGGTTGATTGCAGTGCTCGCTTCGGCTTGGATCAGGATCTCGGATTTGCTGCGGACATTTGGACCAGGGTGTGCTGGTTCCTGCTCCTGACTTAGCAGGCATCGCATTTCGATAGGTCGTGAAACAGATATTCTGCGACCTATTTTCTGTGGCTCTGTTGAGCCAGATTTATTCCCTCCCCGATTGGCGCCGTCGCTATGCTGTCTTCGATGATATGAGATAATGAACCTTCAAGATAAGGCTCGCATCCGCGAGCAACGACGCCTTCCGCCGCAGTTTCGTCGGCGGCAGCGTGATGCAGACTTCCGGCGTGCAGGCGTTGCCCGACCGGATTCGAGCGACACTCCTCAAGCAGGTTCAAAGCTTTGACGCCTGCGACAGCGAGAACGACCCGCATCAAGACCACGACTTCGGATCACTTCAGGTCGACGGCGAGCAATTCTTCTGGAAGCTCGATTATTACGATTGCGACCTCCGCGCGGCGGCTCGCCAGAATCCGTGCGATCCAGCGAAGACGACGCGCGTTCTCACCATCATGTTGGCAGAGGAGGTACTGAAATGCTCCAGAACGCCAAGCGCACCCACGCTCTCGCCGACTTCCCAGTCGAGCGTCGGCTTAAAGGCTGGTACCTCACCGCAGCACTCGTTGCGATGAGAAAACTCGTTGGAAGGGCCCCTACGGCTCGATTGCCAGCGTCGCGCTAATGGTTGCTCGCGAACTCTCCAAAGAGATCACCCGTCGCGACGCGCCATACAATACGGACTGACCACTCCCCTTCCCCACTAGCGTCTGCGCTGGTGGGCCTTTTTCTCGGAGCCGGATGGCTTCCCACCGGCGGACGACGAGAGCGAAAAGTCGGCCCGTTGAGGCTCCCGCGGACCGGCGAAACGCGCCTATGCGGGCGTGTCGAAGTGCTCCGTTGATTGCGCTCGCGGCTCCGCTAAATATTTCTCGGAGAGGTCGACCTTCTCTCCACCCTCAATATGAGCTTTAACCAATTGATGCACCCGCCGAACGAAGTCGACATCTTCCTTTGAAAGGGGTCCTTTCTCCGCATGATGTGTTATCGTCCGTGACGTGTTAATCCGGCCTATCCATCGAACCAGTTCGGCCTTTTTCCCTTTTCCGTAAAAGTTATAGTGGTCCTTAAATAGGTCCCAGTTGTCGTTATGGATGACAATGTCGGAGTAGTTGGCGAGGGTTAGAAAGCGCCATCTCTCCCGCGTCCCGTCGCTGTCGTTGTACCTCTGATCGCAACCGTTCCTGACAGCTCTTGGAACGCCCTGTATCCACCATGCCTCCTTGTCACTGCCATACTTCTCGCGAAGCTTCCGCATGACATCCTCAAAGAGGATTCTGTTTATGTCGTCGATCATATCCTTCGCATGCTTCGTTCCCTCGATGTCGCGACTATTCATATGGTCGACGACTTCTACTATCTGGAAAGAGGCGTCGGCCTCATAGATGATGCTTCCCATGTGAAGCCAGTTCTGCGTGACGCTTGCGAGCGAGCTACCCCGTGACCGAAACGCGTTGATGTCGTTTGTGTCGGCGAGCTGAAAATATTCGACGACGTGACCCACGTAGGGAGCGACGGCCTGAACGATGTCCTCGGGGTCCATTCCTACCGCGCGGATACCCTCTTTGCTTTCGACGAAGGTAATGACCTTTTTGAACAGGAGAAGAAGGGTTCGAAGTCCGAGATTTGTGCACAGAAATCCGCCTCTGGCGTCGCCTAACTGCCAGTGGGATTCAAGCCGCGTCGCAAATAGGCTCAAATAGAGCGACAACGTCGCCACTGCTTTTTCCAAGGTCTTCGATGGATCGGCACTCGGATCACCTAACGGGCCGGGAACTGCGATCGACGGCCCATCCTTAGAACTCCGCTGCACCGCTCCGAGAAGACTGTTCTCGGTGAGACCGTCCACAAGCGACGTAAGAGTGAGGCACCGGTAACTGCTCTTGTCTTGGGACACCGTCAAAATGCGGTCGCGTATCGGAGAAGTAGGATACTGGTCGAGCCGGAGGGCTACCCTCGCGTGCAGAGCATCTAAGCGTTTTTTCGGGTCTGGATCGTCTATGTCTAAGCTCGACAAAATCTCATTCACTAGGTTTCTGTTCACCTTCACCTGCTGGGTGTTGATATCGATGAACAGTTCTATTTCGTCGCGAATTGGTATGTTCTCGTAGGCGAGAACAGGAACTACCGATTTGTCGTTCTCCTCCGAGCGCGTTGCATGTGCGTAGCCGTAGAGGCGATGCTGACCGTCGATCACCCACGCGGACCCATACAGTCCTGGCAAGGTCAATATTCCCGTCGCAGTGTGGCCGAATCTTTCCTTGAGATCGAAGCGTAGCTTCTTCTCGGTTTTTAGGTTGATGACAACATTGGTCGGGAACTTCCCGCCATCATCGATGAATTTTCCAATCGCTTTGAGGCGCGGCGGTTTAACCATGCGCTGGTAAGTCTCAAGGTCATCGTTTGAAGTCGTCGACTTGTGGCTGATGTAAGAGCCTGACCTGAAAGATGTTGAGTCGGCGGAATCACTTGTGATTCTGTCTGTGGCAACCGAATCGCCGAGGGGGTTGCCATGTGGAACGATGAAGCGCGCGCTCTGCACCGGCCGCGCGCGCAGCGCTATCCGAGTGATCTGACGGACGCAGAATGGGAGATCATCGAGCCGATGATCCCGCCGCCGCGGCGGGGCGGTCGCCGGCGCCAGACCGACATGCGCGAGGTGATGAATGCGGTGCGCTACGTGCTGCGCACGGGCTGCCAGTGGCGTGAGCTGCCGAAGGACTTTCCACCGCGCTCCACGGTCTATAACTACTTCTGGGAATGGTCGCGCTACGGCGTGCTCGATCGCATGCATTACAAGCTGCTCACAAGATGCCGCGAAGCGGAGGGCCGAGAGGCCTCCCCGAGCGCCGCTATCATCGACACGCAAAGCGTGAAGGCCACGGAAAAGGGGGGCGCACGGCCGATCCGGTCGGCTACGATGCTGGCAAGAAGATAAAGGGCATCAAGCGCAATCTGCTGGTCGACACTATCGGCCTGATGCTTGGCATCGAGGTGATCCCGGCCTGTGTGCAGGACCGCGACTGCGCCGCGGCCCTCATTCGCCGATCGCGCCGCCTGTTCGCCTTCATTGCTCACGTCTTCGCCGATGGCGGCTATGCCGGTGACCGGCTCGCCACCCATCTCGCCGATCAGCCAGTGACGCTGGAGATCGTCAAGCGCACCGAACAGCATCGCTTCAAGGTGGTACGGCGACGATGGGTCATCGAGCGCACCCTGTCGTGGCTGCGCCGCAACCGCCGTCTCATGGCGCACTACGAGGCGCTCGCCGTTACCGCCGAAGGCTTCGCAAAGCTCGCCATGATCAATCTCATGCTCAAGCGACTGACCGAGCCAAATCACCCCAGCCATGCCTGAACTTCAGAGTCAGGCTCTAAGAAATTTTGAGGAGGTCATAGGGGGAGATCAGGAAATTATAGAACACCCTTCCACCCATGATGCCACGAGTGGCGGGAACTTTTGTGCTCAACCCCTCCACGCGTTCTTCCCGAAGATATCGACCTAGAAATTGGTATCGTGCTGCAGTCTTCAGAAAGTCGGTCAGCCTGGAAAAGTACCGAAGGTCGCCCTCCGTAATAACTGGTATCTTGGAAGCCTCGGCGCGATCCCTGTCTGCTTTCCGCCAATGAACGTTCTGCGTCGCGATTCCGAATTTGACCTTGAGTTTTGGACTTTTCCCATATTTGGAATGAATGGCTAGGATAACCTCCTCTCGAATTGCTTCGATCTTATCGAGGAGGGATTTGACCGACTTGGCTCCGGATTCCTTGGCGTGAGTGCATTCTACAATGAAAACTGTGTCGTCATCCTTTGCGAAGACATCAAGCTGTCGTGGTGAGGATTTTTCGTGTGTCGGAATCGCGAATGTGCGTCCAACGTTCAATTCTTTGAAGCCCATTCTATAAAAGAGAACCCAGACATCGTCTTCAAGCTGACGGTCAGTGGGTTTGTCCTTCGCAAGCCTATATGACTTCTGGTTGGCCTTCAGAACGCGCCAACCATCCGCTTCCTCCCCTTCCAGCTTGAGCGCCAGCGCCTCCTTGGTGGACGCGGAAATGGTCTTCTCATCGAAGGACTTGGCTCTCTGTACTGCGGTCGCACGCAACTCCTCGCCGGTTGCGAGCCCATCAAATGGGAGAGGCGTGGATGCGTCTCGAATCATCTTCACGGGGAGATACTAGGACCTCGACTGTGAAAACCTGCCACAGCCTCTGAGGCCGCGAGCACCAGAAGCTTCTGCTTCATACACAGATTCGACGCAACTCCTGAACGAGTTTCTTCGCTTGTTCACGATTGGTGACGTGCTTAGAGACCAGAGCCAAGGCCTCGTCGAGAACGACGATGGTAGTTTTCGATTTTGGCCTCTGGGTCTTCAAAGCCTCGTCGACCCTGTCGAGCCTGGATTCTAGCCTCGCACGCGCCTTTGGATCTGACACCGCTTTGAGTTTGCTGCGGCAACGGTGTGCGGTCGACAGGAACTTGGATAGCTCGGCTCTTGACCCCCTCCGGCCTTCTTTTAGGTGTTGATCAATCTCCTTGACCGCATTTTCAATTATCAGCGAAGTGTTTCTCGATACTGACGACGAACGACAGCGGTGTGCGATGCGAGCAGCCACGGGAGCGAGCTGTGCCAACAGATTGTAGGAATGGTGATTCACTTCGAAGTTGTCTCGGCGCCCATTCGGTACGATGCGTCGATCGAGAACGTGAACTTCCCCGATGCTCCACCCGTTAAACCGAGGCTCCTTGAACACCTCGTCAAAGAGTGTGGCCTCGCCGATCTGTATGTCCCCCACACGCGCTCGAAGACCTCGAATGCCGAGTCCAGACGGGATGCTCCGGACGTAGTCGTGATGCCCCAGCCATCCGACCGCGCTCACATCGCCATCAATGTTCGCGAACTCGAAGAATTCAGCTTCCATGATGTTTACGGAGTGAGGGCCACCGGGTATGCGGGTTTGGTCACGATAAGGACGGTGCACGGGCTCCCCCATGACCGCCAACGTAAGCGGCACGCGGACATCAAATTCCCCGAGCTTTTCTTCGATCTTCCGGCCGAAGGAATAGTCGGGTGAAAATCCCACTGGGCCGACCTGAGCGAGATATTCGCGGACGATCTTCTCATTGAGGAGGAGGTCCTGCCGATGTCTGGCGACATCTCTCATGTGCACTTCGAAGAAGTGTGCGCCCACATCCTTCGTGTCTTCGAACCAGATAGACACGGAGTCGGAGATGATCCGCCGCAGGCCTCCGTCGAAGGCTCCGTCATAGAGCCGACTGCGGAGACCGCGACAGTCCCACGTCACCGAGGTTATGATCGTTTCACCAGCGGCCTTTGTTCGAAACTCTAACTCCCGGCAATATGCGAGTCCGGAAAGGCGTCCTACTCCTCTGAAACCCCGTGCTCGCGTGTGTCGTTTGGGAGAGTCGCCGATCGCTACGAGGCAGGACGGCGCATCTCGGGAAGACAGCCCAATCCCATTGTCCCTGATGATCACTGAGCGCTCGTTGTGATCGATGTCGATGGAGACCCGACCCGATTCATTCTTTTTGAAGAGGCCCTGATCCCGAGCCGCATCGACACTATCAGCAGCGTTTTGGATGTACTCGCGGTAAATCGTGACCGGCGATAGATACATCCCCGATGTCAGAAGCTCGATCACATCTTTTCCGATACGGATCACGTCCGGACCGATTTGCGGTCGCTCTATGTCGACCTTCAGCGCGGGCTGTGGGCGGCGCATCTTATGCAGCCTCTCTGCTGCGGCGCTTCCTTGGAGAAGGTCGTTCGGCGACCGTGCTGGGACTTTCATAGACGCGCTCCTCAAGCCCAGCGTCCTCGACAATTTCCTCCGCGGTAAGTCGAATGTCGACTACGGGCTCACTCCTCAAACGGAAGCGCTGTGCCTTCCCAATTTCTTCCTCAACGGCTTTCGGAAGCGGCAAATAGAAGCGAGCCACGCGACGAACACGGGGACCCAGTCCATCCACGTCACGAGAGTATTCAGCGGGATTTCTGCCGGAAAGAAACTCGATCAGTTCGTGTCGCTCTTCGTCGGTGAGGCGGTTGCGCTCGCGTGAGAAGTCATCGAACTCTGGTCTTCCCTCATATCGCTCATACCAATGGCGATTGAAAATCATGTGATGGGGCCGACTGAGAATTTCCTCGAATTCCGAATGAGTCGAACCGAAAGCCGCCCGGTAGAATTGAGGATCGCCGGAAACGACCCCATGCGTAGCCTGTAGAATAATCTGCATGGATCGAAGAATGAACCGATTCCAACGTGGGCCGATGTGCGAGCGGTTGGGCAAATTCGTCGGCTGGAAACGCATAGGGAAAGAATAGAATCCGAATTCCAAGCTCTTCATTGAGCGTTACATTAAGATACATTCGTTCAAACAGATCGGAAGGAGAGTCGTGAAAATTATAAAGCATGTAGTTTGATAGATCGTTCAAGCCGAACTCGTGCGCATAGCGTACAGATGTCTCGTATGGAGTCCTTAGACCAAGATGGTCGAACGCAATACGCAATGGGATAAGGCTAATCGAAGAAAGCTCTCTCAGGTACATTTTGTCTTTGCTTAAAATGCGCGCGTCGACTCCCTGATTGAAATCCACACGCCGCCGCGCCGGCACCCGTTCGCCAGGTCGTTGTAACTTTGCACCTGGGGTGAACCCGAGGTCACGTATCTCGGCGATTATTTCCTTGAAACGGCTCGAAGCGACAACGTTGTTGTCCATCAAAATTAGATCACGTTTCGGCCCGAAGACACGGTCGACGTTCTTGACGAACTCAGTCAGCGGAGTGGCATCGCGTTGTGCGCCTTCAAGCTTCGGCACACCGCAGAAATGACATTTCCGGATACAGCCACGAGACGCGTAAGCGAAATAAGCGTCTCGAACTGGATAGCTGTAGTCGACTTGGCTCAGAATTTCGTAGTTGGGAACCAAATCCTCGATAGGGGTCCCCGCCACATCGTCGGCATAGAAATCTCCGTCAAACTCGTCCAGATGCAGAGCGAGGGCCGGCGGCCTATCCAATAGACCTTTGATGAATCGAATTCCTCTCCACCGCGGTTCGGCAGTGAAATGCTCGTGCATGAGCGATGCGGCGATACCTCCTACAAAAATGCGCTGCGTCTGGCCCTGAACAAGGTCCACGGCGAAGTCTATGGTTTCCGCGATTTTTGGGAATTCGAAGGAGAAGAGCGTGGTGATGTAGATGCGGTCCCACGCCGTCTCGTAGGCCGACCGGTCAGGACCCTTTACGAATCGAACGTGATCTCGCCTACCGCGCGGACCGTGATACTCCGCGAGTTTCATAAGCCCGAGCGGTGGATACTTATTTTTGTATCCCGGCTCGATAAGCAGGATTCGCTTGTTTGCCATACCGCCTCGAATCGGTCGGCATCCTAGTGGACGGAATTTAACACTTGGTGCCCTCGTCTGACGGCGGCGATGATGCGGTGGGGGTCTGCGGTCCAAGTGAAGGGCTTTGGGTGATTGTTGGTCTCGGCGAGGAAGCGGTTGATGGCGGTCTGGAGATCGACGACGGAGCGGAAGACCCCGCGCTTCAGTCGGCGTCGGGAGAGCTTGGCGAAGAAGCCCTCCACCGCGTTGAGCCAGGAGCACGAGGTTGGTGTGAAGTGGAAGACGAACCGCTCGTGCCGGGCGAGCCAAGCGCGAACCTTCGGATGCTTGTGGGCAGCATAATTATCGAGGATGACGTGGACGACCTTGCCGACCGGCACTTCAGCCTCGATGGCGTTGAGGAAGCGGATGAACTCCTGATGGCGATGGCGCTGCATGTTGCGGCCGATCACGGTGCCGTCGAGGACGTTGAGGGCGGCGAACAGGGTCGTGGTACCATGCCGTTTGTAGTCGTGCGTCATGGTGCCGAGGCGCCCCTTCTTCAGCGGGAGCCCCGGCTGCGTGCGATCGAGGGCCTGGATCTGGGACTTCTCATCGACCGACAGCACGATGGCATGCGCCGGCGGATCGACATAGAGCCCGACCACGTCGCGCAATTTGGCGACGAACTTGGGGTCCGTGGAGAGTTTGAACTGACGGTAGCGGTGCGGCTGCAGCCCGTGCGTCTTCCAGATGCGCCGCACGGCACTGGCGCTGATGCCGCTCGCTTGCGCCATCATGTCGGCGGTCCAGTGGGTGGCCTCGGCCGGCGGCTCGCTCTGCGTCAGCGCGACCACGCGTTCGATCACTTCCCGGCTCAGCGGCGGAATGCGCGAGGGGCGCGTCTTGTCGCGCAGAAGGCCGTCGACGCCCTCCCGCATAAAGCGCTCCTGCCAGCGCCAGACACAGGTCTTCGATGTTCCGGTCTGCCGCATGATCGCGTTGGTGCCGATGCCATCGGCGCTCAGCAGGACGATCGCCGCGCGCCAGACATGCTTCTGCCGCGCATTGCGATCCCTGGTGATAGCCTCAAGTCGGTTGCGGTCGGAGCGGGTGAGCGAAATGGAAATTCCGGTGCGCATGCACCAGACTCGCATGCGAACAGGCCGAAGGGAATCCTTAACAGGGATTCTTTTGTCAGGCAGAGACCACTAGCTGACCGGCCTCGTCCTGTCGATCGGGGCAAAACAAGCCAAACGGCACCATCGCCAAAGTGCCAAGCCGCTCACCACCCCCGCCGACCATCGCAGATTTCCAAAGGATAGGCGACCGTCCATTTTGGCTGGTCGAGAAGTGGTCTTTGTAGGAAGGCACAGCGATGAAAGAATTGATCGATGGATGCGTCAACTGTTTCTGCCTTCGCCGCCGCTTCGGCGGCCGCCGCCGCTGCCTTCACTCTAGCGGTAGTGCACCGCTTCATCGGTTGTGGATAAGCAGTCATCCAGCGCGCGAACGATTGATACAATTGGGTCGTGGAAGATCCCCATTGCGACAAGCCGCGACCACCCCCGACAGCGATTTTACTCTCTCAATTGACGAGGCTCTCGAGCGCTACGCGCACGCTGGCTATCCGCGTACACCAAGAAGCATTCAACGCTACTGCGCCAAAGGTCATCTTGTGTGCCGTCTTGTGGAGACTACCTTCGGCGAAAAATATCTCATCACGCCAGACTCAGTCGCGAAGCACATCTCTTACATCGACGAGGTGACGCCGACGCCTAGTCGCGACCTGTCGCGACTTGTCGCGGCAAGTCGCGACGACGACAAAGAATTTGAAATCTCCGAGCGGCAGCCGCCCGCGACAGGCAACGACCAGCCGCGACACAGCGCGACAGACCTGCCAGACATGTCGCGCTATGTCGCCCGCATTGAAAGCGAGAACGAATTTCTCCGAGGGCAAATCGGCGTGAAGGACAGCCAGATCAAAGAACTCTCCGAGAGAGCAATGGAGACAAACGTCCTAATTGGCGGTCTGCAAAGAATGCTGACGCCGTTGCTCGGTAGCTTCGAACGTCGGGAGAAGGGAGGAACTAGAGTTGGTGATGAGATCGCACACGATCCGCCGCAACCGCAATCTTGAGCGTTCTCCACACCTAGCCCATCGGCTTTTCCAAAGGCGCGTATACTGAAGCCATATGGACGCCCGCGCGATACGCCGGATAGGAGATATCCTCCAAGATCGGAACATCATTCTGAAAGGCGCCGACGCAGCTACGTCACGCGGATTTACCCAGGTTCCCAATTTCCTTCTCAGGTCAGGTCATTTGAGCCCTGGCGACAAGCTGAGCTTCGCCATGCTGCTCAGCTACGCTTGGCATAATGACTCCTGCTTTCCCGGCCAGCAGAAGCTCGCAAAGGATTCGGCCTCTCTGACCGCAGCGTCCGGACGCACCTGAAATCTCTTGAGGCCTATGGCCTCCTTGCGATCAAACGCCGGGGCTTGGGAAAGACCAATATCTACGTGCTGAACCTCAAGCCCAGCGCTCTTTTCGCCGGGGCTGACCGGAAGAAAACTTCCGGTCCAGAGCGGAAGGAAATGACCGCTCCAGAGCGGAAGCCAGCTTCCGATGCTCTATAATAATATGCAGCTAAAATACTCATTCAAAAGACGCAGCTCAGGGCTCATTCCTTCAAAGAAGGGGAGTCGCTCCAAGCAGCCTCTGCACCGCCAGGAGAGACAGCCGAAAGAGCCCGTGCGATTGCACAACAGCTCCGCGGTGCCAAATCGGTGCCACAACCAAGCTAGGCCGCCTCGGATTTCCTGCTAAGCTATTGAGACTATTGGCGCGCCCGGAGAGATTCGAACCCCCGACCCCCAGATTCGTAGTCTGGTGCTCTATCCAGCTGAGCTACGGGCGCTTGAGAGGCAAGCGGCGGTATCCGCCGCAAGGTCCGGGACACCTAATCGCTGGTCTTTGCAAATGCAAGCCAAGCGCCCCGGTTCTTACGCTTGGGGTCGCGCCCTAGCTTCGCTGCACGTTGCGGCGGGCGGACAGGCTGACCGGCCGGTCGGGGATCGTGACCTCGAAGACGGCGCCGGCGCCGGGGCGGTCGACCAGGCGGATGTCGCCGCCATGGGCGCGCACGATCTCCGCGGCAATCGCCAGGCCAAGCCCCGTGCCGCCCTGGCGGGCAGAGCCCTGGAACGGCTGAAAAAGCTTGGCGCGCGCCCGCTCCGGCACGCCCGGACCGGTGTCGCAGACGCGGATCGAGGCGACGGCCCCTGCCCGCTCGCCTTCCACCCAGATGCGGCGGATCACCGACGGATCGTCGCTCTCGCCCACCGCCTCAAGCGCGTTGCGGCAGAGATTCATGAGCGCGCGAAAAAGCTGCTCCGGATCGGCGTCGATCTCAAGGTCGGCCGGAATGCGGTTCTCCCACTGCACCTCCTCGTGGCCGGAAAGCGCCAGCACGTCGGCGATGTCACCGACGAGACGCGACAGCGACAGGAGCTGGCGGCGCGGCTTCTCCTCCGTCGCCTGGCCGTAGGCGAGGACGGAGCGCGTGTATTCGATCGCCCGGTCGATCGCGCCGATCACCTTCGGCGCGAAGCGCTTCACCAGCGGGTCCTCCACCGCGCCCATGCGATCGGAGAAGAGCTGCGCGGAGGCAAGGATGTTGCGGAGGTCGTGGTTGATCTTGGAGACGGCGAGGCCGAGATCGGCAAGATGGCGGCGCTGCGCCAGCATCTCGCGCAGCGCCTTCTCCATGTCGGCGAGCCGCGCTTCGGCAGCACCGATCTCGTCGCGCCGCCCGCTCGGCACGATGATGGCGGAGGCGTCCTCCGGCGCGGTGGAGAAGGCCGCGATGTCGGCGGAAATACGCTGCATCGGGCGCACGAAAAGAAGCCTGAGCGCGACATAGACGAGGGTCGCCGTGATCACCGAGATCGCCAGCGACAGAAGTAGGATGTTGCGCGAATAGGCGAGCATCGCCGCGCGCAGGCCCGATTCCTTCACGACGATCTCGAAGCGGTCGCTGCCCGGCGGCGGCGGGCCGCTCACCATGATCAGCCGGTTGCCGCTTGAGAACAGCGTCTGGAAGGCGGCGCGGATCGAGTTCGAGCGGCTTCAGCCAGCGCAGGTCATGATGCGCCGCCACCTCCTCCGGCGTGTCGTCGACGGAGATCAGCCAGCGCTGGCCGGCGCTTCTGACCGCGATCGACTCGACCCCGATCGACATCAGCATCTTGGTCTGCAAATCGCGCGGCAGGTTCCAGTCGGTATTGGCGCCGGCGGTCATGGCGACGAGCGCCGCCGTGTCCAGCTTCTCCTTCAGCCAGACATTGCGGAAGTTGGCGATCGACGGGATGTAGATCAGCACCTCCGCCATCATCACGAAAATCAGCGTCAAGAGCAGCAGCTTGTTGGAGAGGCTGAAGGGCATGAAGCCGCGGCGCGCGCGCTTCGGCGCGACTTCGGCCGGCGCGGCGTCCTTGCCCCTCTCGGCGGCCCTTTCGCTCATGACCTCCATCATACCGGGCGCGCGGGGCGCTTTCCAGCGGCAGCCTTAACCAAACCGGCGCAGAACCCCGACGAGCCGCCTCATCCAGCGCGAATTGAGCTTCCGGGCATAAAGCGACGACGGCGGCGCGGCGAAGCGCCTCGGAACGGGTCGGATAGGGAAAGACCGCCGTCGCCAGGCGCTTCAGGTTCGTCCCTTCCGCGACGGCGACCACGAGGGGCGCGATCAGCTCGCCGGCGTCGCGGCCGAGGATGTCGGCGCCGACGATGCGCCCGCCTCGCGTCGTCAGGATCTTCACGGCGCCGCGCGTCGCGCAATCGGTATGCGCACGATCGGTGTCGGCGAAGGGCCAGCGCAAAATGTTGATTTGGCGATAGCGGCGCCGCGCCTCTTCCTCGCTCAGGCCCACATGCGCAAGCTCCGGGTCGGTGAAAGTGACCCAGGGGAGGATGTCGGGCCTGATCTTGCCGCCGAAGCGGAAGAGGATCGAGCGGACGACGAGGCCCGCCTGATAGCTGCTCCAATGCGTGAAGCGGGCGCCGGCGATCACATCGCCGATGGCGTAGACGCGGCGGATTCCTGGTGCGGAGCCGCCGGTTCACCTTGATCCCACTGTCGTCATGGCGGATGCGCGCCCGGTTCAAGTTGAGCTGATCGAGATCCGGCCGGCGCGAGGCGGCGATCAGAAAATGCGTCGCGTCGATCTGGCAGGGATCGGAATCGCCCTCGAGCGTCACGCGAACCCCGGAGCGCCCGCGCCGCGTCACCCGCGCGATCTGTGCGCCTTCCCTGATGTCGACGCCCTCGGCGCGGAGCGACTCGATCAGGAGCGCGGAGAGTTCCGGATCGTCCCTCGCAAGTGCCCGCTTCGCTTCGAGCACCGTCACGTCGGAGCCGAGGCGGTGGAAGGCCTGCGCCAGCTCAAGTCCCATCGGTCCGGCGCCGACGATGACGAGCCGGCCGGGAAGCCGCTTCAGGTCGAAGATCGTCTCGTTGGTGAGATAGGGCACGTTCATGAGGTTCGGGATGGGCGGAACGGCCGGGCGCGAGCCAGTCGCCACGACGAAGCGGCGGGCCTGGACGGAGGTGTCGCCGACGCTGACGGTGCGGTCGTCGACGAAGCGCGCTTCGCCGCTCAGCACCTTCACGCCGAGGCCGGTGAAGCGCTCTATCGAATCGTTCGGCTCGATGCCGGCGATGGCGCCGCGCACATGCGCCATGACGGCGGCGAAATCGGTCTTCACTTCGCCCGTCTTCACGCCGAAGTGCTGCGCCTCGCGCACCGCCTGGGCATGCCTGGAAGCGGCGATCAGCGCCTTGGAGGGAACGCAGCCGGTATTCAGGCAGTCGCCTCCCATGCGCTTCTTCTCGATCAGCACGACCGACACGCCGAAGGCGGCGGCGGCGGCGGCCACCGTCAGCCCGGCGGAGCCCGCGCCGATGACGCAGATATCAGGCGTAAGGAGCTGCCTCATGCTCCTGTCTGCTCAACGCACTACGCACCCTCACTCCCCTTGCGGCGGCGCCAGCGGCGGACCAATGGCGGCACGAGAGCCACCAGGCCAAGCAGCATAAGCGCGATCAGGAGCTCTGCCGATGCCGGTCTGTCATCATTCTTAAGCGCGGTGCCGAGACCCTGTCCGAAAAACGCGAACGCGAAGGTGGCGGGCACGGTTCCGATCGCCGTCGCCACAACATAGGGAAGAAGCCGCATGCCGAACAGCGCGGCGGCGAGGTTGACGAGCCAGAACGGAAAGAGCGGCACCAGACGCAGGAAGAGGAGATAGCTGAAGCCTTCCTGGAGGAAGCCGTCCCGGAGCTTTTGCGCGCGCGGCCCGGCGCGGCGCGCGAAGAGATCGCCGAGGGAGCTGCGCGTGGCGAGGAAGATCAAGGTTGCCCCGACAGTGCCAGCAAACACGGCAAGCGCGGTCGCAAGCGCAGCGCCGAAGAGGAACCCCCCGGTGATGGTCATCACGCCGGCGCCGGGAAAGGACACCGCGACGACGATGACATAGACGACCACATAGGTCAGCGCCGCGAGGGCGAGATTGTCCGCGACGAAGGCGATCAGCTCGGCCTGATGCCGGCGGATGGCGGAAAGGGAAAGATAGTTCTCAAGCCCGAAGGCGTAGGCGAGGAGCAGGACGAGCGCGATGCCGGCGACCGGCATCCAACGCAGCCACAGGCGCGGCCGCGCCTGCCCGCCCTCCGGTCGCCCGGATTCCGACGCATTGCGCGGGTCGGCACTTTGGGTGTCTTCCATGTCGTCCCCGGCCCGTACGGCGCGCGGCAAATCCTGGCGGGCATGCATGGCGTTCAATACACCATATCAAGGCGCCAGATGGCCTCGCGGCACGAAGTTATGAAGCCGCAGAGGGGCCGCTTCACCCACCCGTGACGGCCCGTTTCAGGGGCCCACGTCCGTTGACTTCCCGGCGGCTTTCACCCTATATCGCGCGCGGTCGACCGGACTGCGCGGATCCGCCGGTATCCGGGTATCCCGAACATCGGCCCAACATTCAGCACGGGCGGTTGGAAGCCAAGCGAACCGGCTGTCCGTTTGCCTAAAGACGAGGGCCGCCAGAGCGGCGGCATCTGAGATGAAGAGAACCTATCAACCGAGCCGATTGGTGCGTAAGCGCCGCCACGGATTCCGCGCGCGCATGGCGACGAAGAACGGGCGCAAGGTGCTCGCACGCCGCCGCGCCAAGGGGCGCAAGCGCCTGTCGGCGTGACCGGAACGAAGCCGATGATCGAGCGCCTGAAGAAAAGGCGCGACTTTCTCGCCGCCGCGAAGGGCAACAGGGCCGCGCGGCGCGCTTTCGTTTTGGAGACGCTGCAGCGTGAAGATGCCGGCCCGCCGCGCTTCGGCTTCACCGTCTCGAAGCGCGTCTCGGCGAAGGCGGTCGAGCGGAACCGCATCAGGCGGCGGCTGAAGGAAGCCGTGCGGCTCGATGCCGGCGAGCTGGCGCGCGCCGGCCACGACTATGTCCTGATCGGGCGCCGCGCCGCTCTTGATGAGCCCTTCGCCAGGCTCAGGGCATCGCTTGCCGACGCTTTGCGGCAGACATTCAGGCCGGCCCCCGAAACGGCGCGCTCAGGACAATCGTCCGTACGGCAAAATACCCCGCGATGAAGAATAACCAGAACGTCATCGTTGCCGTCCTGCTGTCGCTGCTGGTCATCGTCGGGTGGCAGTATTTCGTCATCGCGCCGAAGATCGAGGCGGAGAAGCGGCAGGCGGCGATAGAGCAGGCGCAGCAGCAACAGCAGCAGTCGACGACGACGGATCAGTCAGGCTCCTCCGCCCCGGGCGCGACACCGGGAGCGAGCGGCGCTCCGAGCGCGGCGCCGGCGAGTGGACAGGCGGCGGGTGCCGCGGTTTCGCGCGACGAAGCGATCGCCCGTACCGCGCGCGTAAAGATCGAGACGCCGTCGCTGCAAGGCTCGATCAACCTCGTCGGCGGGCGTATCGACGACCTGCTTCTCGCCGACTACCATGACACGGTCGACAAGAAGAGCCCGCTGGTGGAGCTTTTCTCGCCAGCCGGCACCGAGCACCCCTATTACGCCGACTTCGGCTGGGTGGCGGAGAAGGACGGGCCGAAGGTGCCGGACGCGACGACCGTCTGGCAGGCCGACGGCGGGCCGCTCAAGCCCGGCAGCGATGTGACGCTCACCTGGGACAACGGCGCCGGGCTGGTCTTCAAGCGCGTCTATTCGGTCGACGCGAACTACATGTTCACCGTGCGCCAGAGCGTGGAGAACAATACCGGCGAGCCGGTGACGCTCTTCCCCTTCGGGCTGGTCAGCCGCAGCAACATTCCGCCGACTCGCGGCTACTACATCCTGCATGAGGGCATGATCGGCTATCTCGGCAAGGACGGCCTGCAGGAGATCAAATACAAGAAGCTTGAGGACAACACGCCGATCGAGCCGGCGAAGACGAGCACCGGCTGGCTCGGCATCACCGACAAATACTGGGCCGCGGCGCTCATTCCGGGCGGCGACAGGCCGTTCCAGGCGCGCTTCCTGAAGGACGCCAAAGGCGCGACGCCGAACTACCAGGCGGATTTCCTCGGCGACGCGGTCTCCGTCCCCGCCGGCGGCAGCGCCGACAACCAGACGCGGCTCTTCGCCGGCGCCAAGCAGACGTCGCTGCTCGGCGGCTACGAGAAGAACCTCGGCATCTCGCACTTCGACCTTCTGATCGACTGGGGCTGGTTCTTCTTCATCACACAGCCGATGTTCAAGCTCATCGACTGGCTCTACCGCTTCCTCGGCAATTTCGGCCTCGCCATCCTCGCCGTCACGGTGCTGGTCAAGGCGGTCTTCTTCCCGCTCGCCAACCGCTCCTACGCATCGATGTCGAAGATGAAGAAGCTGCAGCCGGAGATGCAGAAGCTGCAGGCGCAGTTCAAGGACGACCGCATGGCCCTGCAGCAGGCCATGATGAAGCTCTACAAGGATCAGAAGGTCAATCCGGTCGCCGGCTGCTGGCCGATCGTCATCCAGATCCCGGTGTTCTTCTCGCTCTACAAGGTGCTCTTCGTCACCATCGAGATGCGGCACGCACCGTTCTTCGGGTGGATTCGCGACCTTTCCGCACCCGATCCGACCAACATCTTCACGGCGTTCGGGCTGATCCCCTGGGACCCGCCGACGTCACTGCATCTCGGCATCTGGCCGCTCATCATGGGCTTCACGATGTTCGTGCAGATGCGCATGAACCCGACGCCGCCGGACAAGACCCAGGCGATGATCTTCAACTGGATGCCGCTGATCTTCATGTTCATGCTCGGATCGTTTCCGGCCGGGCTGGTCATCTACTGGGCCTGGAACAACACGCTCTCCGTCCTGCAGCAGGGCGTCATCATGAAACGCCACGGCGTGCCGATCGCGCTGTTCGGAAACCTGAAAGGCCTCATCGGCCGCTCGAAGCCGAAAGACTCGCCGGCGGAATAGCGTTGCGCGTGGTCTGCGCGGCCTGTGACGAACTGCCTATTTTTTGCGCTGGATCAAAGACCGATGCTCTCAAAAGTCGCATTAGATCGCCAATCGGCAATCAGTGCGCGAGGGGCGAATGGGCATTCTTCATGAGGCCGAGAGAAGCCTCGACGCGGCCGAAAATGTTGCGGTTCTTCGGAAGGCCTACGCGGGTTGGTCCAATTCGCGGGGCGCGGACACGAACTGCTGGCTTTCCATCATTGCCGACGACGCACGCCTGAATTCGCTCGCGGACGGTGCGCCCGGCGTTCGTTTCACGCGGCCGCGCAGCGGGCGGTCGGAGATCCTCGACTATCTGAAGGCCCTGACGACGGATTGGGAGATGATCTTCTACCGCGTCGACGAATACGTGGCGCAGGGAGATTGCGTCGTCGCGGTGGGCTCGACCTCCTGGCAGAACAAACAGACGAAAAAGGTCTTCGTCACGCCGAAGGTTGATGTCTGGCGGATGAAGGACGGGAAGGTCGTGAAGTTCTCGGAATTCTACGACACGGCGCGCTTGATCGCCGCCACGCGAACCTGAGCGGTCCAAGCGCTTCGTGATCCCCGCCCGGCCCGATAAGCTGCCGCAATTCGCGGCCGCACGTTCGGGATAGGGAAACACGCTTGGCGAACCGCCCTACGAAAGCCGACACCCTCTTTCGCCAGCATTGGCGGCTGGTGACGGAAGCGCCGACGATTGCGGCGCTGCCTTCGGAGGGCCCGCCCGAAATCGCCTTTGCCGGCCGCTCGAACGTCGGCAAGTCGAGCCTGATCAACAAGCTCCTCGGGCAGGCGAACCTCGCCCGCACGTCGAACACGCCGGGGCGGACGCAGTCGCTCTTCTTCTTCGCCCCCGCGCCGATCGACGCGAAGCCCGGCGCGCTGCCGCCGGTCGCGCTCGTCGATCTGCCTGGCTACGGCTACGCCAACGCGCCGAAGAGCGCCGTCGCCGCCTGGACGAAGCTCCTTCAGGCCTATCTCTCCGGGCGCGCCTCGCTGAAGCGCGTTTTCCTGCTCGTCAATTCGCGCCACGGGCTGAAGGCGTCGGACACGCCGCTGATGGATCAGCTCGACCGCGCCGGCGTCTCCTACCAGATCGTGCTCACCAAGGCCGACAAGGTGAAGGCGGACGAACTCGCCGCCGTCGAGGCTGTGACGGCGGAGGCGATCCGAAAGCGCCCCGCTGCGCATCCGGTACTTCTCACCACGTCCAGCCTCAAGGGCGACGGCATCGACGCGCTGCGCTCCGCGATCGCCGCCTTCTCAACCCGGCCGTAAGCCGCTAAGACGCGCGCGCAATGAACGACACCCCGACTACGACCCACGACGCCCATGACGAGGCGCGGATTCTCGCCAAAGCGCTGCCCTTCATGCAGCGCTACGAGAACAAGACCATCGTCGTCAAATATGGCGGCGCGGCGATGGGCGACCCGGCGCTGGCGCAGGCTTTTGCGCGCGACGTCGCGCTCCTGAAACAGTCCGGCGTCAATCCCATCGTCGTGCATGGCGGCGGACCGCAGATCGGCGACATGCTGAAGAAGCTCGGCATCAAGAGCGAGTTCAGAAGCGGGCTGCGCGTCACCGACAAGGCGACGGTGGAGATCGTCGAGATGGTGCTCGCCGGCTCCATCAACAAGGAGATCGTCGCGCTCATCAACCAGGAGGGCGAATGGGCGATCGGGCTTTGCGGCAAGGACGGCAACATGGTTTTTGCCGAGAAGCTGAAGCGCACCGAGATCGATCCGGATTCGAAGATCGAGGAAGTGGTCGACCTCGGCTTCGTCGGCGAGCCGGTCGAGGTCGACCGCACGCTGCTCGACCTTCTCGCCCGCTCGGAGATGATCCCGGTGATCGCGCCGGTCGCGCCCGGCCGCGACGGCGCCACCTACAACATCAACGCCGACACGTTCGCCGGCGCGATCGCAGGCGCGCTTTCGGCGAAGCGCCTGCTCTTCCTGACCGACGTACCCGGCGTGCTCGACAAGTCCGGCAAGCTGATCCAGGAGCTGACCGTCGCCGAAGCGCGCCGTCTCTTCGCGGACGGCACGATATCGGGCGGCATGATCCCCAAGGTCGAGACCTGCATCGAGGCGGTGAAGCGCGGCGTCGAGGGCGTCGTCATCCTCGACGGCAAGATCCCGCACGCGGTGCTCCTGGAGCTCTTCACCGAGCACGGCGCCGGAACGATGATCAGGGGGCGGTAGAGGGCGTGGCGCCTTCCGTCAGCCTGGCCGGCGCCGCGCCAAACCGGAGAGAATGAGAAGCGCCGAGGCGGCAAGGGCCAGCACGCCGAGCAGCGCGATCAACACTTCCACCGTGACGCCGAGGTCGACAAGAGCGCCGAAGAGCAGCGGTGAGAGCGACGTCGACAGCACCGTCACCGCAGCTGCGGTGGCGCGGATCGCGCCCAGACGCTCTACGCCATAGGCTTCCGCAAGCAGGGAAGTTGTGACGGGAGCATAGGCGCCTTGGCTCAATCCCATCAGCGCCATGTGGACGAAGATTGCGGCGGGTGAATCGGAGAATGCCAGGACAAGGCAGCCGGCCGCCATCGGCAGCTGAAAGAAAAGCGCCGGACGGCGCGCGCCGACCCGGTCGACCAGCCAGCCCGAGGCGAGCGTCGCGACGACCGAAGCCAATCCGGACACCGCAAAGCCGCTGGCGAAAAGCGGCAGCGGCCAGCCCTTCGCGGACGCAATGATAACCTGGTGGAAGGCGATGGCCGTGCTGATGAAACCCATCGCGGTCAACGCCGGAAGCGCGAGCAGCACGTCCTTCTGAGCTAGAAAGCGCAGCGCTCCGAATGGGGCGGACGTCACGACTACGGAGCGGCTGTATCCGCGAAGCAGCAGCAACGCCAGCGGCAGCACGACCAGGACGCAGAGAAGCGCCGAGACGACCCAACCGCCCCGCCAGCCCAACGCGGTCACCGCGAATGCACCGACGAGCGGAAATAACGACCCGCCGGCCGGAAGACCCATGCTGGCTATGGCGACCGCCCTTCCGCGAGCCTTATCGAATTCCCGCGCCATCGCGGTGACGGCGACATGCGTCATCAGGCCCTGGCCGAAGAAGCGCAGCAGGAATATCGCGAGCCCCAGCATGACGACATTCGCCGAGCTCGCCATCATCGCGGTGGCAAGCGAGAGACCAGCCACCGTGGCGACGGCATAGCGGCGCAGCGGGATCATGTCGATCAGCCCGCCGACCTTGGTGATGAGAAGCCCGCTGGTCAGCGTCGCGATGAAATAGACCCCGCCCCAGCCGCCGTTGGAGAGGTCGAAGGCAGAGCGGACCGCCCCGCCGAACACAGCGATGAAGGGGGTCTGTCCGAAGCTCGAGAAGAACGCAAAGGTAAAGCCAAAGGCGAGCAGCGGCCAGCGGCCGCTGAAGGAATGAGGCATGGGGAAAAACGCTTCTGAAGGCGTGTCGGGCGGGACCCGGTCCGATGAGTGCTGCAAATCCTCCGCCGATGCAAGGCCATGGCAGGAGCCGGCCCCGATGATCGCTGGGGGCCGCCGGAACGGATCAGCCGGCCGCCCCCGGCTGCCAGGAATGCAGCGCGCGGAGCGTCGGCGTCTTCTTGATCTGATGCGCGTCCATCCGATGCAGCAGGTCGGAGAGAATGTCGACCGCGGCGGCGACGTTCGGCCCCTTGTTCAGCATTACCACTTCGGCACGGCCGGCCATCGCGGCGTCGGTCATCTCGCCGCGCGAAGGAAGCCCCTTGCTGACCAGGCCCTCAAGCACCTGCGTCGCCCAGATCGCCGGCACATGCGCCGCCTCACAGAGCCACAGGATCTCCTCCTGCATCTCGGCAAGCCGCGCGAAGCCGATCTCGACCGCAAGGTCGCCGCGCGCGATCATCACGGCAAGCGGCTGGCGGCCGGCCGCCTCCACCATGATTGCGGGGAGGTTCTTCACCGCGCGCGGCGTCTCGATCTTCACGACCAGACCGATCTTGTTCCAGTCGTCGGGACGCAGCGCCTTCAGCTTCGCCTGCAGCGCCGCGACATGGCGCGGATCGTTGACGAAGGAAAGGCCGATCATGTCGGCGTGGCCGGCGACGAAATCGAGGTCGGCGAGGTCTTTCGGCGTCAGAGGATCGAGCGGCAGGTCGAGCAGCGGAAAGTTCAGCCCCTTGGCGGGCTTCAGCCTGACCCCCTTGAGCCGCCCCTGGTCGATCTTGACCACCGCATCGCCGCCCTCGCGGCGGGTGACGACGCCGTGCAGCTTGCCGTCGTCGATCGAGACGGCATCGCCGACCTTCAGGAGGTCGAACACATCGGCGAAGCTGCAGGTGGCCTGGAACGGATGGCCGGTCAGACCCGCGGTGCACTCGCGGCGGAGCAGCAGCTCGTCGCCGATATTGAGCCGCCTTTGATCGGGCGGGGTGACGACGCTGCCGATGCGCACCTTCGGCCCGGCAATGTCGAAGAGGATGCGGACCCGCCGCTCCGTCGCCGCCTCGGCACGCCTGAGATTGGCGATCATCGCCTCCCATTCGGCCGGTCCGTCATGCGCACAGTTGATGCGCACGACCTCGATCCCGCGCTTGACGAGATTGGCGAGCAGGGTGGCGTCGGTCGCGGCATCGGTGCCGAGCGTGACCATGATCCGCCCGCGCCTTCCGACGACGGCCGGGCCGAACATTTCCGCCGTGTTCGCAGCAAGTTTCATCTCGCCGCGAAAGAACCGCCGCGCCGGCGGCCAGTCGAGGGACTGCTCGCCCGCAATCGCGGCGAGCGCCGCGGCGACGGCATCGAGCGCCGCGAGCACACGTCCCTCGGCCCGCCCGAGCGACGACAGTCCGAGCGGCATCAGGCGGCGTTGCATGGGCCTGAGATCATGGCGGCGAAGGACCAGGTAATGCGCGAGATTGAGCGCGCTCGCCGCGAAGGCCGGGCGCTCGATCGAATGCCGCCAGCCGGCCCAGAGCGCCCGCCCCTCGGTCGCGACCTCCGAACGGAGCGCCAGAACTTCGCGCGCCAATTCCGCCGCAACTGCCTCTCGGGTGTCCGCCATCACGTGCTCCGGCGAGCCGCTTAGCCCCCGCATGTGACAATACGCCGACAGGCGCAGGCGCCTTGACGGGTGTCAATTCCTGAGGCCCGCGGAAAGGCCGGGCGATGAAGTCTTAACGCGCGCGCGCTATGTTTGCCGGATGAACCTCAGCGTCGAAACGATCAGCCCGCACAAAGGGCGGGAGCTTGCCGGATTCGCCGGCATCGGGGCGTGGATCTTCGACCTCGACAACACGCTCTATCCGCGTGCCACCAACCTCTTCCGGCAAGTGGACGCTCGTATTCGCGCCTATGTGCGGCGGCTCCTGAACGTCAGCGAGGCGGAGGCGGAGCGCATCCAGAAGACCTTCTACCGCGAGCATGGCACGACGCTGCGCGGCCTGATGCTGCATCACAATGTGAACCCGGACGAGTTCCTGGAATTCGTGCACGACATCGATCATTCGGCGGTGCAGCCTGACCCGGCGCTTGGCGCCGCGTTGAAGCGGCTGCCGGGGCAGAAATACATCTTCACCAACGGCTCGCGCTCGCACGCGGAGAAGATCGCCGAGCGGCTCGGTTTTACCGATCATTTCGCCGACATCTTCGACATCGTCGCGGCCAATCTCCTGCCGAAGCCGGAACGCCAGACCTATGACCGCTTCGTCAGGCGCTTCAAGGTCGAACCGGAGCGCGCGGCGATGTTCGAGGATTTGACGCGTAACCTGGTCGTGCCGAAAACGATCGGCATGACGACTGTGCTCGTCGTTCCGCACGGCACGCGCGAGGTGTTCCACGGCGAATGGGAGTATGAAGGCCGCGAGGACGACCACGTGGACTTCGTGACCGACGATCTCGGCCGCTTCGTGACGGAGATCGCCGACGCGATCGGGGCGTGATTGCCCGGCCGATCGGGCCAAAGGATCGAAGCGTGGCAATGGACCTTCTGGTCAATATCGACGTCGACGACCTTCCGAAGGCGATCGGCTTCTACGCCGAAGCGCTCGGCCTCAAGGTCGGACGCCGTTTCGGCAATGTCGGCGTGGAGATGCTGGGGCTCTCGGCGCCGCTCTATCTCCTCCTGAAACAAGGCGGCAGCGTCGCCGCGCCGGGCGTCGGCCGGCGGCGCGACTACCGCCGGCACTGGACCCCGGTCCATATCGATCTTGCGGTTCCCGATATCGAGCGGGCCGTTGCCAAGGCGACCGCCGCCGGCGCCGTGCTCGAAGCCCCTGTCACGACAACGGCTTGGGGCAAGCTCGCGCTGATGGCCGACCCCTTCGGCCACGGCTTCTGCCTGCTGCAGTTCGTCGGCCGTGGCTACGACGAGATCGTCGAGCCAGCTTAGCCTGCCCCACCGTTCCGGCGACGAAATGGATGGAACGAACCGCCGCCTCAGCGGTCGCCTTCGAGCGTGCGGATTGCCGCCCAGCCACAGGTCTTCCTGTCAGGCTTGCGCCGCCCCGCCCCAGCGGCAATATAGAGAGAGGGAGGTTGGCGGCGGACGTGCTCCTCGCCAACCGGGTCAGGTCCGGAAGGAAGCAGCCCCAACGAGTTACGGCACGGGTTGCCTGTCCAGCCTCCCGCTTCATTCTCCGATTTCGTGAGCAACCGACGAGGCATAGCCGGCGCAGCCCATGACCGAGACCGCTCCCGGCTATCAGGTGCTCGCGCGGAAATACCGTCCGGCGACCTTCGACGACCTGATCGGCCAGGCGCCGATGGTGCAGACGCTGAAGAACGCGTTCGCGGCCGGCCGCATTCCGCACGCCTGGATGCTGACCGGGGTACGCGGCGTCGGCAAGACGACGACCGCCCGCATCCTCGCCCGCGGCCTGAATTTCGAGCGCGAGGACGGGTCGGGCGGCCCGACGGTCGAGCTTGCCGAGGAGGGCGTCCATTGCCGCGCCATCATGGAGGGCCGGCATCCGGACGTGCTTGAGATGGACGCCGCCTCGCATACCGGCATCGACGATATCCGCGACATCATCGATTCGTCGCGCTACGCGCCGGTCTCGGCGCGCTTCAAGGTCTACATCATCGACGAAGTGCACATGCTGTCGAAGCAGGCTTTCAACGGCCTTCTGAAGACGCTGGAAGAACCGCCGCCGCATGTGAAGTTCGTCTTCGCCACGACCGAGATCCGCAAAGTTCCGGTGACGGTGCTGTCGCGCTGCCAGCGCTTTGATCTTCGGCGCGTCGACGCGGCGCTCCTGATTGAGCACCTGGAGGGCATCTGCAAGAAGGAAAAGGTGAAGGCGGAGCCCGAGGCGCTGCGCCAGATCGCGCGCGCGGCGGAAGGCTCGGTGCGCGATGCGCTGTCGATCCTCGACCAGGCGATTGCGCATGGCGCCGGCACAGTCGCCGCGGAGGCGGTGCAGGGCATGCTCGGCCTTTCCGACCGCACGCGGGTCGTCGATCTTTTCGAGCATGCGATGAAAGGCGACGCCGCGGCGGCGCTGGCCGAGATCGAGGCGCAGCACCGGACCGGCGCCGACCCGGTCGTGGTGCTGACCGACCTTGCCGATTTCACGCATTACGTGACGCGGCTGAAGCTTGCGCCGGAGGCGGCCGATCAGGCGGCGATGTCGGAGACGGAGCGCGTGCGCGGCGCCGCCTTCGCCGGGACGCTATCGCTGCGCGAGCTGTCGCGCGCCTGGCAGATGCTGTCGAAGGGCGTGCTGGAGGCGGGCGAAGCGCCGCGTCCGCTGGCGGCGGCGGAGATGGTGCTGGTCAGGCTCTGCTATGCCGCCGACCTGCCGACGCCGGACGAGGCGATCCGCATGCTTGCGGAGGGAAGCGGTCCGGGCGGCAGCGCCGGCCAGTCGCATCGCCAGCCGGCGCCGGTCGCAGCGCCGCAGGCGCGCGGCCAGGCGGCGCCCATGCTTAAGGCGCAGGCAATGCCGCTTGCCGAGAGCGCCGAGCCGACGCTGCAATCCTTCGAGGACATCGTCGCCCGCGCGCGCGCCGAGCGCGACCGGCTGCTGGTCTTCGCGCTTGAGCGGCATGTGCGCCCCGTGCGTTTCGAGCCCGGGCGGATCGAGATCGCGCTGCTGCCCGAGGCGGAGCGGGATCTGCCGCAGAAGCTGATGCACGCGCTCCGGGAATGGACCGGCGAGCGCTGGATGGTCGCGGTCTCCGCGGCCGACGGCGGCGAGACGCTGCACGAAGCGCGCAAGAAGAGCGAGGCGTCGCTGCTTGAAGAAGTGCGTGCCGATCCGCTGGTCAAGCAGGTGCTTGAGCGTTTCCCCGGGGCGGAGATCGTCGGCGTGCGCGAACATACGCCGCCCGAGGCGTCCGAAGCGCCGCCCGACACCTACCCCGATGCCGAGCCGGCGGAGCCGGAAGAGAGCGAGGACTAAGATGCGCGACTTCATGGGCATGCTCGGCAAGGCGAAAGAGCTGCAGGACAAGATGCAGAGTTTGCAGGCGGAGATCGCCGCGCTCGAAGTGTCAGGCTCCGCAGGCGCCGGGCTCGTCACGGTCGTCGTCGACGGCAAGGGCGGGCTGAAGCGCGTCAAGATCGACCCGTCGCTCGCGAAGCCCGAGGAGATCGAGATCCTCGAAGACCTGATCGTGGCGGCGACCACCGATGCGCGCGGCAAGGCGGAGTCGCTCGCGATGGAGAAGATGAAAGAGCTGACCGCCGGCCTGCCGCTCCCGCCGGGCTTGAGCCTGCCGTTCTAGGATTGATCGTCAACGCTATGGCGATTAGGCCGCATGACTGTCCCTCGAAGGGCAGCCTCATTGGAGCCAACCAACGCTCCTCTTTCTGAGGAGCGAGCGAAGCGAGCCTCGAAGCACGCAGATGGGACTTCCTTGCGCTTTCTGGAGCGTCCTTCGAGGCAATGCCGACTGTGTCGGCATTGCACCTCAGGATGAGGGTCGTTGATGATGACGAGTTCCTTGCGTCGAGTTCCTGCGAGGCTCCTGTGACACGCTCAATCGTCGGGCCGGAGATCGAGCGGCTGATCCAGCTCCTGGCGCGGCTGCCGGGGCTCGGGCCGCGCTCGGCCAGGCGCGCGGCGCTGCAGCTCATGAAGAAGAAAGAGGCGCTGATGCAGCCGCTGGCGAAGGCGCTCGCCGATGCGGCCGCCGCCGTCACGCTCTGCCCGGTCTGCGGCAATGTCGACACCAAGACCCCCTGCTCGATCTGCGGCGATCCGGCGCGCGACGCCTCGCTGCTCGTCGTCGTGGAGGATGTCGGCGACCTCTGGGCATTGGAGCGGGCCGGCGCCACCAAGGGCCGCTATCATGTGCTCGGCGGCGTGCTCTCGCCGCTCGACGGGATCGGCCCGGACGACCTGAACATCGCCACGCTCGTTTCCCGCGTGCGCGACAAGCCGGTCGGCGGGAGCGGCGTCGCGGAGGTGATCCTCGCCATGAACGCCACCGTCGAGGGGCAGACGACGGCGCACTACATCACCGACCAGCTTGCCGGCTCAGGCGCCAGGATCACGCGGCTCGCACACGGCGTGCCGGTCGGCGGCGAGCTCGACTATCTCGACGACGGCACGCTCGCCGCCGCCATGAAAAGCCGCACGCCGTTTTGACAGCAATGGGCGCGGCCTGACACGGCGCCCAAGAACATATGGCGAACAACAATCGCGCTGTGCTAACCTCCTTGCGGTTACAGGGAGGGACGCTGATGCCCGTCAGCCGAGAATGCCGACATCACGCTCTATTACGCCCCGCAGAGCCGCGCCTTCCGCATGCTGTGGTTCCTGGAGGAGCTCGGCCGGCCCTATCGCGCTCGAGCTGCTCGACCTCGACAAGGGCGAGCACAAGCGGCCCGAGTTCCTGAAGCTCAACCCGATGGGCAAGGTGCCGACGCTGGTCGACCAGGGCATGCCGATCGCCGAGACCGGCGCGATGATGCGTGCACCTCGCCGACAAATACGCGCCGGGCGAGCTCGCGCCGCTCATCAAGGACCCGAAGCGCGCCGACTATCTGCAATGGATGTTCTTCGCCGCCGGCGTGATGGAGCCGGCCTTCGGCGAGAAATTCTTCAAGTGGGACGGATGTCCCCGCCGCGCCGCGCCGCCTGGGGCAGCTTTGCCTCGATGGAGGAGACCGTGACGGCCGGCGTCTCGCCGGGCCCGTGGCTCCTCGGCGACCAGTTCACCGCGCGCCGACGTCTTCGTCGGCTCGAACCTCCACTGGGGCGTGCTGTGGAAGCTCTTCCCGGAGGACGGCGCGGTCGCCGACTACGTCGCCCGCTGCGCCGCGCGCCCGGCGATGAAGCGCGCGCTCGAGATGGAGGAGGATTTCATCAAGGCGAAGGAGGCGGCGACCGCGTAGGCACGTCGCAAGCCCTCTCTCATCTTGCGGCCGTGAGGTCTGTGCCAAGCCTACTTCCCCGCCTTGAAGCGGATCGCTCTCCTCGATCCGCTTCGCTCCCGCGCGGCGCCTCTTCAAGCCGCGAGCCGATCTCGCCGATGTCGCGGCCGCGCTCGGTCACCTTCTCGGTGGAGATCAGGATCTGCTCGATGTCCTTCTGCGCCGCGCCGAAATGGCGCGGCGAGCTTCCTGACGCGCTCGTCGAGCCGCTCCACGTCGAGCATCATCAGCCGACCTCGTCCTGGATGACGTGCGCCTGCTCGCGCAGCCGGTGGTCGCGCAGCACCTGCTGGATCACCTGGATGGAGAGGAGCAGCAGCGACGGCGAGACGATGACGACGCGCGAGCGGTAGGCAAGCTGCATCAGCGCGTCGAAGTTCTCGTGGATCTCGGCGAACACCGATTCCGACGGCACGAACATGAAGGCGGTGTCGTGCGTCTCGCCGGGCACCAGATATTTTTCGGCGATATCGCGGACGTGCTTGGCGATGTCGTTGCGGAACTGCGTCTGCGCCGCCTTCAGCGCCTCCGGCGTCGTCGGCGGCCTTCAGCGCGTTGTAGGCCTCGAGCGGAAATTTCGCGTCGACGACGAGCGGCGGCGCGTCGTTCGGCAGGTGGATGACGCAGTCCGGCCGCCCGCCGGATTTCAGCGTGAACTGGAATGCGAAGGCGCCGGCCGGCAGGTTGTCGGAGACGATCGCCTCCATCCGCCCCTGGCCGAAGGCGCCGCGCGTCTGCTTGTTGGCGAGGATGTTCGACAGCGTCGTCACCTGGCCGGTCAGGGCGGAGATGTTCTGCTGCGCGGAATCGAGCACCGCCAGCCGCTCGTGCAGGCGTCTTCAGATTGTCGTGCGTGGTCTTCGTCGCCTCGCCCATCGACTGGTTCAGCCGATGCGTCATGCCGTCGAGGCGCTCGGACAGCGACTTCGCCGAGCTCCGCCTGCCGGCCGCCGATAAGCTCCGCCATGGTCTGCATGCGGCCGGTCATCTCCGACTGCGCCTTGAGCAGCGTCGCCGATCTGGCTCTTCCATCTCCGCGCGCGCGCGCCGCGCCAGCCTCGGCCGGCGGCGCGCCCCGCCGCGGCGAACGGCCCCAAAGCACCAGCGCGCCGACGACAAGCACGGCGACCACAGCGACTGCCAGCGATCCCGGCCTGCCCCTGCAATTATCCACGACCACCGATTTCCAGTGAATGCTCTGGCTTGTCCAGCTCGGCGAATGCGCGATGTACGGCGAACACCGCGGGGCCGGAACCCAGTCACCAGCGAATGCACAGCCAGACGGTAAGGCGCCGAAGCTGGTCGCTCCGGCGCCTCGGCCGTGCGCCGGCCGACTGCAGCGCGAGCCGGGTCGGGCGGGCGGTTCGCCGCTCGACCGGTCGCGAAAGGCCGGGCCGATTGCCCCTGGTACCTGCCGTCGCCTGATCCTGCGGGCCGCCATCCTGCTGCCGCCCCACCAACCGTCGCCATCCGTGCCGACGGTGCGGCGGGCGATGACCCGGGCCGTCGGCCGAGACAGCATGCCGTCGTGGTTGCGGTCGAATGGCTCACCATGACGCCGAAGCGCGTCCTCGAGCTCGGCCTTGGTCACCGCGGCGTCGCCGTTCGGATCGAGGAACTGGAAGGCGCGCACCGCCGTCGGCTTGGTGATCTCCGCCCACAGCGCCTCGAACTCTTCAAGCGACAGGCTGCCGTTCTGGTCGGCGTCGAACTCGCAAAGCGGGCATTGACGGCGGCGTTGATCTCGTCCTGCGAGATCTCGCCGTCGCCGTTGGTGTCGACTCTCTTCAGCATCTCGCTGGACGATCGGGACCGCCCATCATCCCCATGCCGCCGGGTCCGCCCATCATGCCGCGGCGCGGGCCGAAGCCGCGCTCGGCATAGCTCTGAGCCGACCAGGAACACGCCGCCGGCCACGGCCAAGCGCGCTCGTCGCCAGCGCCATCTTCACACTCTTTCTCATAATCATGGTCTCCGTTCAGGGCTCCCTCGATGACGGCGGAAGATTGGGGGGCGGATGTCGCAGAAATATGCGGCGGCCGCGCATTTTTGTCGCCGTTCATGGCGGACCGCGGCAGCCGATACATTCTGTTACAATTTTCCCGGGCGCCGCCTGGGAAGCTTGGGTTTAGCTCGCAGTCCATGGACCGCACTCCGCACATCCTGATCGTCGACGACCATCGCGACATCCGCGACCTCTGGCGCGCTACCTGGCCAAGCACGGGCTTCGCGCCAGCGTGGCGGAGAGCGCCGCCGCCGCGCGCAAGGCGATGCAGGCGGCCGAGATCGACCTCGTCGTGCTCGACATCATGATGCCGGGCGAGGACGGGCTGTCGCTCACGCGCTTCGTCCGCGAGAACGAAGGACATCCCCGTCATCCTTCTGACCGCCATGGGCGAGGAGACGGACCGCATCGTCGGGCTCGAGGTCGGCGCGGACGACTATGTCGCAAAGCCGTTCAATCCGCGCGAGCTCCTGGCGCGCATCAAGGCGGTGCTCCGCCGCGCGCAGACGTTGCCGCGCCCGCGCGAGGCCGGCAAGAGGGCGCTCGCCTTCGACCGCTGGATGCTCGATCTCGGCCGGCGCGAGCTGGTCGACGACAAGGGCGTGGCGGTGCCGCTGTCGAGCGGCGAGTTCCGCCTGCTCTCCGCGCTGCTCGAGCGGCCCGGAATGGTGCTGACGCGCGACCAGCTTCTCGACCTGACGCGCGGGCGCTCGGCGCAGCCCTTCGACCGCTCGATCGACAACCAGATCAGCCGGCTGAGGAAGAAGATCGAGCGCGATCCGCGCACGCCGGAGCTGATCAAGACCGCCTGGGGCGACGGCTACAGCTTCGCCGGCAAGGTCACTGCGCTATGAGACTTTGGCCCGACGAAGCCTTGCGGGGCGGCTCGCCGGCGCTGTTGATGCTGACGCTCGTCGCTGGCGCAGATCGTGACCTTCGCGCTTTTCTCCGGCGAGCGCGTCGGCGACCTTCCGGCATGCCTATCGCGAGGATCTTGTCGTCCGCCTCGTGTCGCTGGTGGGGCTTCTCGACGAGGCGCCGCAGGAGCTGCGTCGGCCGGCTGGTCGCCATGGCGAGCTCGGCGGGCTTCCGCATCTCGCTCGCGCCGCAGCCGACGTCGGGCCGGGCGATCACGGCAGACATCATGCCGAGCCTGAGGGCAAGTCGCTGCCGAGCCGAAGCCGGTCCAGGACGTGCGCCTTGCATGCCGGCGCAGACCTGGGGCTGGCGGCACGGCAGCCGCGGCGACCGCCCCGGCACCGCCGCCGCCGCCCGCGCTGGGTCACGGGCGTCGATCCAGCTCGACAACGGCCAGTGGATGAACGCCTTCGCCGACCGGCCGCCAGTGCCGCCGCTCGGACGCGCATTCCTTGTGTCTTTCCTGATTTCCGCCGCCGCCGTCGCGGTCGTCGGCGCTGCCGGCATCCGCTGGGCGAGCGCGCCGCTCAGGCGTCTTGCCAACGCTGCCGACCGGCTCGGGCGCGGCGAAAGCTTCGAGCCGCTGCCGGAGACGGGCCCGGAAGAGACCAAGCAGGCGAATGTCGCCTTCAATCAGATGCGCGAGCGGCTCGACCGCTTCATCCGCGACCGCACGGCGATGCTTGCGGCGATCGCGCACGATCTTCGCACTCCCATCACGAGCCTCAGGCTGCGCGCGGAGTTCGTCGAGGACGAGGAGACGCGCACGAAAATCCTGGAGACGCTCGCCGAGATGCAGGCGATGGCGGAAGCGGTCCTTTCGTTCGCGCGCGGCGACGCGGAAAGCGAGGAGAGCCGTCCGACCGACCTCGCCGCGCTCGCCGAAAGCGTGGTCGAGGACGCACGCGAGAAGGGCCGCGACGCCTGCTTCGAGGAGTCGCCCGCGGTGACGCTCGAAATGCCGCCCCTTCGCGCTTCGCCGCGCCATCGGCAACCTGGTCGAGAACGCCACCTTCTACGGCGTGCGCGCGCGGGCAAAGGTGGAAACGAGCGGCGGCGAGATTCTCGTCATCGTCGACGACGACGGGCCAGGCATCCCGGGCGCCGATCTTGAGCGCGTGTTCGAGCCCTTCGTCCGGCTGGAAGGCTCGCGCAGCCGCGAGACGGGCGGCGCCGGGCTCGGGCTATCGATCGCGCGCTCGATCTTCCGCGCGCATGGCGGCGACCTGAAGCTTCAGAACCGGCCGGAGGGGGGCTTGAGGGCGATCGGGAGCCTGCCGGCGTAAGGCGGCAATTGACCCTTCGCGCGCGAAACCCTATGTCGCGCGGAGCCATGAAAACGCTGGAAATCCTCACGCTTCCCGACCCGGTGCTGCGCCAGAAGAGCGCGGCCGTAGAGACCGTCGAACGACGAGACGCGGCGCTTCATCGACGAGATGCTGAAGACCATGTACAGGCGCCGGGGATCGGGCTTGCGGCAATCCAGGTGGGTGAGCCGCGGCGCATCATCACCATCGACGTGGCGCGCGATGATGAGGAGAAGGGCCCGCTTTTCCTGATCAACCCGGAGATCGTCTGGCGCTCGGAGGACGAGCGCTCGACCTATGAGGAAGGCTGCCTTTCGATCCCCGATTATTATGCGGAGGTCGAGCGCCCGGCGAAGGTGCGTGTCCGCTATCTCGACTATCACGGCAAGGAGCAGGAGCAGGAAGCGGAGGGGCTGCTTTCCACCTGCATCCAGCACGAGGTGGACCACCTGAACGGCGTGCTCTTCATCGACTACATCTCCAAGCTGAAGCGCGATCTCGTGGTCAAGAAATTCACCAAGGCGGCGCGCGAGAGGGAACGCGAGCGCCAGCACCGGATCTGAAGCATGATCCCAAAAAGTGGGAAACGGTTTTTGGACAAGGTCATGCTCAAGCCCAGAACCTCCATTCAGTCGGAATGGAGGTTCTAGATGCCGCTTCGCGTCGTCTTCATGGGCACGCCGGATTTCGCCGTGCCCACGCTGAGCGCGATCGTAGGAGCCGGCCACGACGTTGTCGCGGTCTATACGCGAGCGCCTAAGCCGGCCGGCCGCGGCATGGTCGAGCAGCCCTCGCCGGTGCACGCGGCGGCACGCGCACTCGAGCTGCCGCTGGTCATGCCGAAGACGCTCCGGATTCCCGCCGCCGAGACGCTCTTCGCGTTGCACCGGGCCGATGTGGCGGTGGTCGTCGCCTACGGGCTGATCCTGCCCAAGCCGATCCTCGACGCACCGCGTTTCGGCTGCCTGAACCTGCATGCGTCGCTGCTTCCGCGCTGGCGCGGCGCGGCCCCGATCGAGCGCGCCGTGATGGCGGGCGACGACACGACAGGCGTCGCGGTCATGCGGATGGAGCAAGGCCTCGACACGGGCCCGGCCTGCCTGGCGCAGAGCATCGCGATCGATCCGGACGAGACGGCGGGCAGCTCCGCGCGCGGCTCGCGCCGCTCGGCGCGGCGCTGATGGTCGAGGCATTGGCGGAATTGGAGACCGGTGGGCTTCATTGCGCACCGCAGGCCGAGGCCGGCGTCACCTATGCGTCGAAGATCGGCAAGGACGAAGGCCGCGTCGACTGGCGCGAGCCGGCCGCGGCGATCCACAACCGGGTCAGGGGACTTTCACCCTTCCCCGGCGCCTGGTTCGAGATGCAGCGCGGCAAAGGCACAGAGCGCGTCAAGCTGCTTCGGACGAAGCGTGTCGAGGGCGAGACGGGCGCTCCCGGCGCGATTCTCAGCCTCGATCCGCTGGTCGTCGCCTGCGGCGAAGGCGCGATCAAGGTGCTGGAGGTTCAGCGCGCCGGTAAAAGGCCGGTCGCGGCGGCGGAGTTCCTTCGCGGCGCGCGGCTTGCCGCCGGCACCGTGCTCGGCTGAGTGTTGACCTCTCGCGTGTTTCCGGTGACCTCTTGCGTTGAAAGTAGCGAATCGCCGCGCCGGAGCTCCCGTTGAGCTGGATCAGGCAACCGACCGAAAGGCTTTTGGCCGCCGAGCCGGAACCGCGCATCGGCATCGTCCGCATGCGGCTCGAGGAGGCGGGCGACCGAATGGAGATACGGGCGCTGCTTGAGGCCTCGTTTCCCGGCGACGGCGAGGCGCTTCTGGTGGACAGGCTCCGAAGCGACGGCGACATCGTGCTGTCGCTCGTCGCCGAGGACGAGGGCGTGGTGATCGGCTACATCGCCTTCTCACGGCTTATCGTCGAAGGCGGCGAGGCGCCGTTCCGCGCCGTCGCGCTGGCGCCGCTTGCCGTCTATACCGACTACCAGCAGCAGGGCGTCGCCACGCGGCTCGTGAACGAGGCGCATGCCTGCCTCGCGGCGCTCGGCGAGACGCTGTCCGTCGTGCTTGGCGAGCCGGACTTCTATGCGCGGTTCGGCTATTCGAACCGGCGCGTGGCGGGCTTTGAGAGCGACTACCAGTCGCCCTATCTGATGGCGCTTTCCTTCGGGCTGGCGCCGGCTTCGGGCACGCTCGTCTATCCGCCAGCCTTCGCCATGCTGAGCTGAATGCTGCGCTACAGGCTGACCATCGAATATGACGGCGCGCCGTTCGTCGGCTGGCAGCGGCAGACGAACGGACGCTCGGTGCAGCAGGCGATCGAGGAGGCGCTTCTGCGGCTGACCGGCGAGGCGCCGACCATCCGCGGTGCGGGGCGGACCGACGCCGGCGTGCATGCGCTCGGCCAGGTCGCGCATTTCGATCTGATGCGCGAGTGGACCGGCGACAAGCTGCGCGACGGGCTGAACGCCCATCTTCGTCCCGAGCCGGTGGCGATCCTTCTTGCGGAAGGTGTCGCGTCCGGCTTCGACGCGCGCCACTCTGCTCTTCGCCGCCACTATCGCTACCGCATCCTGACCCGCCGCGCGCCGCCGGTGATCGAGCGCGGGCATGTCTGGCACGTGGCGCGGCGGCTCAATGCGGCGGCGATGCACCGTGCCGCGCAACGGCTTATCGGAACGCACGACTTCACCACGTTCCGCTCGACCGAGTGCCAGGCGAAGAGCCCGGTGCGCACGCTCGACCGGCTCAACGTCGTGCTCCACGACGACCTGCTCAGCGTCGAAGCGACGGCGCGCTCGTTCCTGCACAATCAGGTGCGCTCGATGGTCGGCTCGCTGAAGCTGGTCGGGGAGGGAAAATGGCGCGCCGACGACCTCGAAGCCGCCCTCCTTGCGCGCGACCGCAGCGCCTCGGGCCCCGTGGCGCCGCCCGACGGGCTTTTCCTGATCGGCGTCGACTATCCCTAGAAGCATCGGACCCAAAATTGGGAACCGGTTTGGCAAGACTCCGATGCTCAAACCAAACTAGGACAGCCGATCCATGACCGACCAGATGGTGAGACTCAGGAGGAAATCGAGGATCACGATCGGAAGCGCCATCGCGATCGACGCCGCCAGTGTGATGCGGGCGATCAGATAGGAAAAGCGCAAGGCGATGACGGTAGCGACCAGGAGCGCGTAGAGCATTGCCGTCGCCGGCAGGAAGCCGGCGAGGTAGATCGCATGCACGACCGCCATCAGCGCGCCGATGATGACCGACGCCCAGTTGCGCGCGACGATGAAGGGCACGTAGCGCGAGGCAAATCCGAACGGCCGCGCCGCAAACGCGAAGAGCAGTGGAAAGGCGATCCAGTCGAGGAGAAGCGCGATCGTGTTCAGCGCCAGCCGGCCGGCCGTCACCGCGACCGCGGCCGCGGTCTGGTCCGCCTCGAGCGACAACTGGCTCAGGAACGCCACATAAGCGAAGGGCGCGACGAGGACGATTGCCGCGAAGGACCACCAGAAGCCGTCAATCGACGTGTCGATGCGGGCGAGACCGTCCGGCTTGCCAAGCATCAGCAGCCACGCACCCGCGAGGTTCCGGACGATCTGCTTCAGGCCGTTCATCGCACGCTGAAATAGGCGTCGAGGATCGTCTCGTAGATCGCGGCGGTCGCCTCGATCTCGGCGAGCGGCACGTGCTCGTCGACCTGATGCATGGTGGTGCCGACAGGCCCGAACTCGACGACCGGGCAATAGGGGCGAATGAAGCGCGCGTCGGACGTTCCTCCGATCGTCGCCAGTGCCGGACGCCGGCAGGTCGCCGATTCGATCGCGTCGGAGACAAGGCGGATGAGATTCTCGTCGCGCGTCAAAAACACGTCGGCGCTCGGTGGCTCAGGCAAGAGCCGAAAGCGCACCGGCAGTCCCGCCGTGAGCCGCGACGCTTTTGCTGCTGCGGCGAGCCGCTTATCGATCTCGGCGATCAGCGTCTCGCGCGTCCAAAGGTCGTTGTAGCGGCTGTTGAAGCGCGCCGTCGCCGTCGCCGGGATGACGTTCCAGGCCGCATTGCCGACATCGACGCTCACCACCTCAAGCGACGTCGGGCTGAAGTGCTCGGAGCCCTGGTCGAGCGGCTCCGACAGAAGCGCATGGAGAAGCTGGGTCAGCCCGCGCAGCGGGTTGTCGGCAAGCTCCGGATAGGCGGCGTGGCCCTGCTTGCCGTCGACGACGATGGTGGCGGAAAGGGTGCCGCGCCGGCCGATCTTGATCTGGTCGCCGAGCGCTTGCGCGCTGGTCGGCTCGCCGACGAGCGCCGCGGTGAAGTGCTCGCCGCGCTTTGCCGCCCAGTCCAGGAGCTTGACGGTGCCGTTGATTGCGGCGCCTTCCTCGTCGCCGGTGATGAGAAAGGAAAGCCTGCCGCCGAAAGCGCTGCCGCGGCGGGCGACGAAGCGGAGCGCCGCCGCAACCATGGCGGCAAGCCCGCCCTTCATGTCGACTGCGCCGCGCCCGTAAAGCACGCCGTCCACCACCTCCGCCGCAAAAGGCGGGTGGCGCCAGCTCCCCTCCGCGCCCGGCGGCACCACGTCGACATGACCGGCAAGCGTCAGATGCCGCTCGCCGTCGCCGATCGCCGCGAAGAGATTCTCCACCGCCTCGGCGCCGGGCTGCATGAACACTGGGCGCTCCACCAAAAAACCCGCCGGCGCAAGATGGCGCTCCAGCACGTCAAGCGCCGGCCCGGCGACGGGCGTGATGGTCGGCGCGCGGACAAGCTCGGCGAGGATGTCGCTGGCTGAAGGCTCCGCCGGCATCGTCTACTCCGCCGGCGCGTTGGTGATGCGGCCATAGCGGTTCGCGCCCGCATCGCTTTGCGGGATGCCGAACCAGATCGTCGCTCCGAGATTGATGAGCGATGCGATCGGGGCGAACGCTAACGACCCGCTGGCCAGAATGACAAAGGCGATCAGCACCGGAACGAGGAGGATCAGCGCGAAAAGCCCGTTCTTTCCGAAATCGTGCAGCCGCTTCCAGGCGAGCGCGATGTTGGCATAGAGGCCGACAAAGGCGACGACCGGCTCGATGATCAGCGCCGGCGCATAGAGGGTCCCTTTGCCTTCGCTCATCGACTGGAAGACGACGGCGGAGGCGAGCGAGGCGAGGGCGATATAGCCGCCCCAATAGACGCCACGCGAAATCCGCCCCTTGAGCCCGAAGAAGAGCCAGAGGAGCGGGTAGCGGGCGCCGGTCGGAGCGTTCGGCACGCGTCCTCAGTCGCGCAGAAGTTCGTTGATGGAGGTCTTGGCGCGCGTCTTCTCGTCGACCCGCTTGACGATGACGGCGCAATAAAGGGCCGGTCCGCCGGACGCGCCGGGCATCGATCCGGAGACGACCACCGAATAGGGCGGCACCTCGCCGTAGCTGACCGTGCCGCTCGCGCGGTCGACGATGCGGGTCGAGCCGCCGAGATAGACGCCCATCGACAGCACCGAGCCTTCGCGCACGATCACGCCTTCCGCCACCTCGGCGCGCGCGCCGATGAAGCAGTCGTCCTCGATGACGACCGGCCCGGCCTGCAGCGGCTCAAGCACGCCGCCGATGCCTGCGCCGCCGGAGATGTGGCAGCGCTTGCCGATCTGCGCACAGGAGCCGACGGTCGCCCAGGTATCGACCATCGTGCCCTCGTCGACATAGGCGCCGAGATTGACGAAGGAGGGCATCAGCACGACGCCCGGCGCGATATAGGCCGAGCGGCGGACGATCGCGCCCGGCACGGCGCGGAAGCCGGCGGCGCGGAAGCGATTCTCGCCCCAGCCTTCGAACTTCGACGGCACCTTGTCCCACCACGCGGTGCCGCCGGGGCCGGGCATCACGACCATGTCGTTCAGCCGGAACGACAGAAGCACCGCCATCTTCAGCCACTGATTGACGACCCACGCCCCGTCGCTTTTCTCCGCGACGCGAAGCTCGCCGGCATCGAGCAGGTCGAGCGCTGTCTCCACCGCGTCGCGGATCTCGCCCTTGGTCGACGGGCCGATCGCCTGGCGGTCGGCAAACGCGCTCTCGACAATGTTGCGAAGCTGGGCAATGTCGGTCACTGAGAGCTCCGGGGAAATGGCGCGGCGGACCTTGGTCCGGGCGCGCCGGCCAGTCAACTCGGGGGCGCTGGCGACCGCAGGATGAGACGTGCCGCGAAGCCGCTTGTGGAGCCGCACCGCGCGATTGAAATGAGACCGAGACCAGCCGAACGAGCCAATGTCCTCCTTTTTCGACAACCGCATCTTTCGTGAAGCGAGCCATATAAACGGGTTTTCCGGGAACCCGATCGAGCGCTGGAGTGAAGGGCGCGACGAGCTCGATCTCGAAAAAGCAGTCGCCGCGAAGGACGCCGCGATCTACCTCTTCAGCGACGACAACGCGCTGGTGCGTGAGACCGGCGCCGGGCTTGCCGCCGGCTTCGCGCTCGGCGAAGCGCGGGCGCTCGGGCTCGACGAGACGACGCTCGTTCTGCTCGGGCTTGTCAACGGCGCGCCGCGGCTTGCCGGCAGCGTGCCGGCGAGCGACGCGCCGCAACCCGACGGCATCAAGGCCGTCGATCTCAGAACGCTCGCGGTTGAAGGCGTGCTCGCCGCGGACGATCTCGCCGGGCTCGCGCAGGCGCGCTCCTACCTGCACTGGCACAAGGTGAACCGCTTCTGCGGGCGCTGCGGCGGTGCGCTTGTCGCCAGGCGCGGCGGCGCCAACCGCTACTGTGCGACCTGTGAGGTGGAGACCTTCCCGCGCGTCGATCCGGTGGTGATCATGCTCGCAATCGACGGCGAGCGCTGCCTGCTCGGGCGGCAGGCGCGCTTTGCACCGGGCATGTATTCGGCGCTCGCCGGGTTCCTGGAGCCGGGCGAGACGATCGAGGAGGCGGTCAGGCGCGAGGTCAAGGAGGAGTCCGACATCACGATCGGCCGCGTCGCCTATCATTCGAGCCAGGCCTGGCCCTTCCCGCACTCCTTGATGATCGGCTGCCACGCCGAGGCGCTCTCGAGCGAGGTAGAGCGCGACACGGCAGAGCTTGAGGCCTGCCGCTGGTTTCAGCGCGAGGAAGTGCTGCTGATGCTCGCCGACAAGCATCCCGACGGGCTCAAGACCCCCTTCCCGGCCGCGATCGCGCACAATCTGATCAAGGCCTTCGCCGAGTGGGGATGACGTCCCCAGACTGCAGGCATTCCACAAGCGGAACGAATTGCCGGTTCAAACGCCGGCAATGGCGACGGAGTCAGCCCATCGGCGCTTGTGGGCGGTTGTCGCGGTTTTCCGCAGGCTCTGCGATATTGGAGCGGAAGGGACTCGCCGGATAGACGCCGACAATGCGGAACTCGGCGGTGAAGAACTGCAGCTCTTCCAGCGCCAGCGCGACGCTGTGGTCATCCGGATGCCCCTCGACGTCGGCGTAGAACAGCGTCGCGAAGAATTTTCCGCCAAGCTGGTAGCTCTCGAGCTTGGTCATGTTGACGCCGTTGGTGGCGAAGCCGCCGAGCGCCTTGTAGAGCGCGGCGGGGACGTTCCGAACGCGGAAGATGAAGGACGTGACGACCGGCCCGTTCTTCGCCGGCGCGCGCAACGCCTCGCGCGACAGGATGACGAAGCGCGTGGTGTTGTGCGCCTCGTCCTCGACGTCCTCGCGCAGGATGTCGAGGCCGTAGATCTCCGCCGCGAGGCGCGAGGCAAGCGCGCCGCGTTTCGGATCGCCGAGCTCGGCGACAAAACGCGCCGAGCCCGCCGTATCGGCCGCCACCTCGGCGGAGACGCCGAGCTCGCGGACGATCTTGCGGCACTGGCCGAGTGCATGGACATGGCTTTGCACGACTTCCAGCTCGTCGATCGTCGCGCCGCGCACGCCGAGAAGCTGGTGGTGAACGGGGAGAAAATATTCGCCGATGATGGAGAGGTCCGAGGTCGGCAAAAGGTGGTGGATGTCGGCAACACGGCCGGCCAGAGAATTCTCGATCGGGATCATGGCAAGATCGGCCTCGCCCGAGGCGACGGCCTGGAAACAGTCCTCGAAGGTCGGCGCAGGCACCGCTTTGGCGTCCGGATAGACATCTCGGCAGGCGATATGCGAGTTCGCCCCCGGCTCGCCCTGAAACACGACACGCGTCTTCGCCACAATAAACTCCCGTTCGAAACTCAGCTGCTCTCGCCGCCGAGGAGCCGCCGCGCCCGCTCCAGCTCCACCGGCGTATCGACCCCGAAGGGCACTTCGTCGACGATCGTTACATCGATCCGCATGCCGGCTTCCAGCGCCCGCAGCTGCTCAAGCTTCTCGCGCTTCTCAAGCACGCTCTCAGGCAGCTTGACAAAGCGCTCGAGCGCCGCGCGGCGATAGGCATAGATACCGCTGTGGTGGTAGAGCGGCCCATCGCCGTAGGGTGCCGTGGCGCGGGTGAAATAGAGCGCCCTCAGGCGCCGCGGGCCGATCGGCGTGCCCACCACCTTCACGACGTTCGGATTTTCGCGCTCCGCCGCCTCGACGATCTCGCCGGCGAGCGTGGCGATCGCGACATCGGGATCGGCAAGCGGCCCGAGCGCCGCGGCAATCGTGGCGGGAGAAACGGTCGGAAAATCGCCCTGCACGTTGACGATCACGTCGTGGCGGGCGTCAGGATCGAGGCGGGAGAGCGCCTCGAAGATGCGGTCGGAGCCGGACGGATGGTCGGGACGCGTCAGGACCGCCTCGGCGCCCGTCCCGGCGAGGGCGGCGGCGATCTCGACGGAATCGACGGCGACCGCCACCGGCCCGATCCCGGCAGCGAGCGCCCTTTCGACGACCAGCGCGATCATCGGGCGCCCGCCGATCTCGGCGAGCGGCTTGTTCGGGAGCCGGGTCGCGGCAAGGCGCGCCGGAATGAGGACAAGGGGCCGCATGGAGGCACTAAAGAGCCTGTTTATCGGTGGCAAAACGTCTCAGGAAAGGCGGCTTATACGGCTTGATGGCCCTATGCAAAAGCGATACGTCTGCCCTCGGCCTGCGGCGGAAATCCGCGCGAACCGCGTCGTCTGGCCAGATTTCGCGGGGGCTTCCGCTTCATGGATTCGTTTGAGTGGAACAAGATCGCAGGAGCGTTGCTTTTCGCGCTGCTGCTGAGCGTCGGCGTCAAGATCATTTCTGAGACGCTGTTTTCCTCCGAACCGCCCAAATCGCCCGGCTATGTGGTCGCGGTTGCCGAGCCGAGCACGACCCCGAGCGAGGCTCCGGCGCCCAAGCCGATCGCCGTCCTCCTCGCCAGCGCCGACCCGCAAAAGGGCCAGACGACCGCCAAGCGATGCATGGCGTGCCATACGCTCGGCAAGGGCGAGCCCAACCGGGTCGGGCCCAACCTCTATGGCGTCGTCGGGCGCCCGATCGCCTCGCATGCGGGCTACAGCTACGACGACGCGATGAAGGCCTTCGCCGAGAAAGCGAAAGACTGGACCTTCGATAATCTGAACGCCTTCCTGACCGATCCGAAAGCCGAGGTGCCGGGCACGAAGATGGCGTTCCCCGGACTGCCGAACGACCAGGATCGGGCGAATGTCATCGCCTATCTGAGAACCCTCTCCGACAACCCGGTGCCGCTCCCGCCACCGCCCAGCACTGAAGCGAGCGCCGCGAGCGGGACGGAGACGGCTTCCGCCGGGGCGCCCGCCGCGGCGGGCAGCGAAGCGCCGGCGGCAGCGGCGGCGCAGCCTCAGGCAAGCACCGCGCAATCCACGCAATCCGCGCAATCCTCGGCGGCGCCCGCGCCGGCCACCGGCGAGGCGGTGACGGCACCCTCCGGCGAGGCTGCGACATCGTCGGGCGGGACCGCGACATCCTCGGGCGAGGCGGCCGCGCCCTCCCCGCAGGCTCCCGCCTCGGACCAGACGGCCCAGGCTGAAACACCGGCCCCCGCAGCGCCCGCAAGCACGGGCGGCGATCCTGCCGCCGGCGAGACCTACGCCAAGCGCTGTTCGGCGTGTCACAGCTTCGACCAGGGCGGCCCGAACAAGGTCGGCCCGCATCTCTTCGGGGTCGTGGGCCGCACCGTCGCGTCGGTTTCGGACTATAACTATTCCGACGCGATGAAGGCGTTCTCCGAGGGCGGCACGAAGAAATGGGACGCCTCGCTGCTCGACACCTATCTCGCCAATCCGCGCGGCGTCGTGCCGGGCACGAAGATGGCTTACGTCGGCATCAAGACGGACTCCGATCGAGCCAACGTGATCGCCTATCTGGAGACGCTCAAAGAATAGTGCGGGTTGCAGGCCGCACGGTTCGACACAGAGCGGCCTTATCCGGGCTTTACAGGCGTTCGACCGGCCGCGGGCATTTGCTTAAGATTTCTTCATGTTCGGATTCGGCGGTGTGCGGCTGAGGCCGCATTCCGCTATATGTCAGCATGAAGATCGCCCGATTCTGCCGCCAACGACGGAATCCGATGCCAATGTGGATACGCCTCGTCCTCGCCGCCCTGTTCCTTATGACCGGCCTCGCGTCTGGCCATGCGCAACAGGAGCCGGAATGGCGCTATGCCACCTCACTCACCGGCGAGCCGAAATACCCCGCTGACTTCCCGCATTTCGACTATGTCAATCCGGATGCGCCGAAGGGCGGCGTCGTGCGGCTCGCCGACACCGGCGGCTTCGACACGCTCAATCCGATCTTGACCAAGGGCAATCCGGCACCGGGCCTCGGCCTGATCTTCGAGACCTTGATGACGCAGTCGCTCGACGAGACCTCGACCATGTACGGGTTGATCGCCGATGCGATGCGCTATCCCGATGACTATTCCTGGGTGACCTTCCGGCTGCGGCCGGAAGCGAAGTGGCAGGACGGCGAGCCGATCACGCCGGAAGACGTGGTGTGGTCCTTCCAGAAGCTGACCGAGCTCAATCCACCGCAGAAGTTCTATTATCAGCACGTCGCCAAAGTGCCGAGGTCACCGGCGATCACGAGGTCACCTTCACCTTCGACCAGACGGGCAATCGCGAGCTCCCGCACATCGTCGGCCAGCTCCTGGTGCTGCCGAAGCACTGGTGGGAAGGGAAGGACGCCAACGGCAACCAGCGCGACATCGCGAAGGGCACGCTCGAGCCGCCGCTCGGCTCCGGCCCCTACCGGGTCAACGAGGTCGTTCCCGGAAAGACGATCTCCTACAAGCGCGTCGACAATTACTGGGCGAAGGATCTTCCGGTCGCGATCGGCCAGAACAATTTCGACGAGATCCGGTTTGAGATATTCCTCGACGAGACCGTCGAGTTCGAGGCCTTCAAGGCCGACACGTTCGACTGGCGCGACGAGAACTCCGCGAAGCGCTGGGTGACGCAGTACGACTTTCCGGCGGCCAAGAAGGGCTACGTCGTCAAGGAGGAACTGGCCAACGCCTATCGCGACAACGGCGTCATGGTCGGCTTCGTGCCCAACCTCAGGCGTGACCTCTTCAAGGACGTGCGGGTGCGCCGGGCGCTGAACTACGCCTTCGACTTCGAAACGCTGCAACGCACGCTCTTCTACGGCCAGTACGAACGGATCAACAGCTTCTTCTACGGCACGTCGCTTGCGGCGTCGGGCCTGCCGCAAGGCCGCGAGTTGCAGATCCTTGAGAGCGTCAAGGACGGGGTGCCGCCGGAAGTCTTCACCGAACCCTACACAAATCCCGTCGGCGGCGAGCCGCAGAAGGAGCGCGACAACCTGAGACAGGCGCTAACCCTGTTGCAGGAAGCCGGCTACCACCTCGACGGACAGAGGCTCGTCGATCAGAACGGCAAGCAGCTTTCCTTCGAGCTGATCCTGAACGGCCCCACGATCGAGCCCGTGGCCCTCGCCTACCAGGCCAATCTGCGCAAGATCGGCATCGACATGCGGGTGCGCTCGATCGACACGCCGCAATAGATCAACCGCGTGCGCTCGCACGATTTCGACATGATCTACACCGGCTGGACGCAGACGCTCTCGCCGGGCAACGAGCAGCGCGACTTCTGGGGCTCCGCCGCCGCCGACAGCGAGAGCTCGCAGAACTATGCGGGGATCAAGGACCCGGCGGTCGACGCGCTGATCGAGCGCGTGGTGCTCGCCACGGACCGCGACGAGCTTGATGGCGGCGACGCACGCGCTCGACCGCGTGCTTGATGGCGAATCAATACGTGATCCCGAGCTATGCGCTCGGCATCTCGCGCATCGCGCGCTGGGACCGCTTCTCGCATCCGGAGACGCTGCCGGAATTTTCCATCGGCTTCCCGACGATCTGGTGGTGGAACCAGAAGCGCGCCGACGAAATTCGGCAGGGAGTGAGCCAATGATGCAAATCAGCAGGCGCACGGCCCTGAAGCTTGCCGGAGCGGCGGCGGCAGCGCCGATCCTTCCCTGTCGGGCCTTCGCTCGGCAGACGGGCGCGCGCCACGGCATGGCGGTGATCGGCGACCTGAAATACGGCCCCGGACTTCCCGCATTTCGACTACGTGAACACTCTGGCGCCGCGCGGCGGCCGCATCGTCACGCAGCTTTCGCAATGGGGAACGAACCAGAACCCGAACACCTTCAACACGCTGAACGTCTATGTGCTCTCCGGCGACGGTGCGGGGGGCATGGGGCTGACCACGGCCAGCCTGCTCGAAGGGTCGAGCGACGAGCCGGGAAGCGCCTACGGCCTCGTTGCCAAAGAGGTGGAGATCTCCGACGACCGCAAGGCGCTGCGCTTCTTCCTTCGCCCAGAGGCGGTGTTTCACGACGGCTCGCCGCTGACCGCGGAAGACGTTGCCTTCTCGCTCACGACCTTGCGCGACAAGGGCCATCCGAACATCGCCGCGCAGCTTCTCGGCATCGCCGACATCAAGGTCGAGGACGACCACACCATCTTCATCACGTTGAAGCCGGACTCCGGGCGCAGCCTGCCGAATACGGTGGCGGGGATGCCGATCCTGTCGCGCGCCTGGTGGGAAGGACGCGACTTCCAGGCCTCGCTCAGCGAGGCGCCGCTCGGCTGCGGTCCCTATCGGATGAAGACCTACCAGTTCGGCACCTTCATCGAGTTCGAGCGGGTGAAGGACTGGTGGGCGGACACGCTGCCGGTCATGGTCGGCCGCTACAACTTCGATCTTATCCGTTACGAATATTATCTCGACCGCACCGCCTCCTTCGAAGCCTTCAAGAAGGGCAACGTCACCTTCCACGAAGAGTCCTCTTCGCGCATCTGGGCGACCAGCTACAACTTTCCCGCCTTCAATGACGGCCGCGTCATCAAGGACGTGTTGCCGGACGGGCGGCCTGCCGGCGCGCAGGGCTGGTTCATCAACATGCGGCGGGCGAAATTCTCCGATCCCCGCGTGCGGCTGGCGCTCAACTATGCGTTCGACTTCGAGTGGATCAACAAGAACATCATGTTCAACTCCTATCAGCGGACGATCTCGTTCTTCCAGAACTCGCCGCTGATGGCGGAGGGAACGCCGAAGCCGGACGAGTTGAAGCTGCTCGAGCCGCTGCGCGACAAGCTGCCGGAAGAGGTGTTCGGCGAGGTCTTCGTGCCGCCCGTCTCCGACGGGTCAGGCCAGAACCGCGACAATCTGCGAAAGGCGTTGGAGCTTCTTGTCGCGGCCGGCTGCAAGCGAAGCGGCACCGACCTCCTCGCCGCCGATGGCTCGCCCTTCACTATCGAGATCCTTGACGACGATTCCGCCTTCGAGCCGCATGCGAGCGCCTATATCGGGGCGCTGAAACTGCTCGGCATCAAAGGAAGCTACCGCGTCGTCGACGCCGCGCAGTTCAATGAGCGCATGAAGCGCTTCGACTACGACCTGGTGCCGTCGCGGTTCAGCCTGCCGCTTTATCCCGACGAAATCGATCGAGCAGTTCTTCGGCTCGAAATACGCCGACCAGCAGGGCTCCTACAATCTCTCCGGCATCGCCGATCCGGCGATCGACAGCCTGCTTGGGAACGTCGTCCAGGCCAATGACTGGGACAGCTTCGTCACTGCTTCGCGTGCGCTCGACCGGGTGCTTCGGGCCAAGCATTTCTGGGTGCCGCAGTGGAACCGCCCGGCCTTCTGGTTCGCCATTGGGACATATTCTCGCATCCCGACGCGATCGCGAAATACGATCCCGGCGTGCTCGACGTCTGGTGGTTTGACGCGGCGAAGGCCGAGAAGATCGGCAAGGCGGGCTGAGCGAAGCCGATGGCCGCCTATATCCTCCGCCGTGTCCTCTTGATGATCCCGACCATCCTCGGGATCATGTTCATCAGCTTCGTCGTCGTTCAGTTCGCGCCCGGCGGCCCGGTGGAGCAGATCATCGCGAAGCTGCAGGGAACCAACGTGTCTGCGTTGGAGCGGGTCAACGGCGGAAGCGGGGACTTCGCCGGCCAGCAGAATGCCGGCCGGGACTCAACCGGCGACACGGCTCTCAACTCGAAATATCGCGGCGCGCAGGGGCTGCCGCCGGAATTCATCGCCGAGCTCGAAAAGCAGTTCGGCTTCGACAAGCCGGCATGGAAGCGCTTTCTTCTGATGATCTGGAACTATTCGCGCTTCGATTTCGGCAACAGCTATTTCCGCGACACCCCGGTGTTGACGCTGATCGCGCAGAGGCTGCCGGTCTCCATCTCGCTCGGCATCTGGATGACGCTCATCTCCTATCTGATCTCGATCCCGCTCGGTATCCGCAAGGCCGTGCGTGACGGATCGAAGTTCGATATCTGGACGTCGTTCGTCATCGTCGTCTCCTATGCTGTACCAAGCTTCCTCTTCGCCGTCTTCCTGATCGTCGTCTTCGCCGGCGGCAGCTTCTTCAGCTGGTTTCCGTTACGCGGTCTCCTGTCGGAGGGCGTGCACGGCGCGACCTGCCTTCCCTTCGGCGCAAGCTTCGATGCCGCGCGCTGCGTCAAGACCGTGATCCCCGACTATTTCTGGCACCTGGTTCTGCCGCTTGTCTCCATGGCGCTCGCCGCCTTCGCCACGACGACCTTGCTGACCAAGAACTCGTTTCTCGACGAGATCCGCAAGCAGTATGTGGTGACTGCACGCTCCAAGGGCCTGACCGAGCGGCAGGTGCTCTACGGGCATGTCTTCCGCAACGCGATGCTCCTGGTCATCGCCGGCTTTCCGGGCGCATTCATCCACGCCTTCTTCACCGGCTCGCTCCTGATCGAAACGATCTTCTCGCTCGAAGGGCTCGGGCTTCTCAGCTTCAATAGCGTGATGCAGCGCGACTATGCCGTCGTCTTCGCGACGCTCTACATCTTCGCCCTGATCGGACTCGTCGTGCAGCTCATCTCCGACCTGACCTATACCTGGATCGATCCGAGGATCGATTTTGAGACACGCGAGGTCTGATGGATCAGAAGACCCCGCGGGACGCGCGCTACGACGACACTGAGATCGAGACGATCCGGCCGCTGCCGGCGGAGACGATTCCGCCGCCGAAGCGCTTCCAGCTTTCGCCGATCAACCGCCGCCGCTGGCAGAGCTTCCGCGCCAACAAGCGCGGCTACTGGTCGCTCTGGATCTTTCTCACGCTCTTCTTGGTGTCGCTCTTTGCGGAGTTCATCGCCAACGACCGGCCGCTGATCGTTTCCTACAAGGGCGAGATCCTTTTCCCGGTCTTCGTCGACTATCCGGAGGACAAATTCGGCGGCTTTCTCGCCGTCACCGACTATCGCGCGCCCTACGTCCAGGACGAGATCAATGCCCATGGCTGGATCCTGTGGACGCCGATCCGCTACTCCTACTACACCTACAACAAGGAGATCCCGCGGGCCGCACCGTCGCCGCCGTCGTGGATGCTCGACAAGGCGACGCGCTGCAACGCCTACCCGAACGGCGTCAACGACCGGAACTGCACGGCGTGGAACTGGAACTGGCTGGGCACCGATGACCAGACGCGCGATGTGCTGGCGCGCCTGATCTACGGCTTCCGCCTCTCGGTGCTCTTCGGCTTCACGCTCACCATCCTGTCTTCCGCCGTCGGCGTCACGGCGGGCGCGGTGCAGGGCTATTTCGGCGGCTATATCGATCTCTTCTTCCAGCGTTTCATCGAGATCTGGACATCGGTCCCATCTCTTTATCTCCTGCTCATCATCTCCTCGGTGCTGGTGCCGGGCTTCTTCGTGCTGCTTGGCATCCTGCTTCTCTTCTCCTGGGTAGCGCTGGTCGGCCTGGTCAGGGCGGAGTTCCTGCGCGCCCGGAACTTCGGTTACGTCAAGGCGGCGCGGGCGCTCGGCGTCGGCAACCGGACGATCATCTTCCGGCATGTCCTGCCCAACGCCATGGTGGCGACACTGACCTTCATGCCATTCATCCTGAACGGCTCGATCTCCACCTTGACCGCGCTCGACTTCCTCGGCCTCGGCATGCCGCCGGGCTCGCCCTCGCTCGGTGAGCTTCTGGCCCAGGGCAAGGCCAACGTGCAGGCGCCGTGGCTCGGCATCACCGGCTTCCTCATCATCTCAATCATGCTGTCGCTCCTGATCTTCGTCGGCGAGGCGGTGCGCGATGCGCTCGATCCGCGCAAGACCTATGCCGGCCTTTCGACTGCACCGGCGAACCTGCCAAGCGTCGAGCGGGCGGCAACCTACGGAAGCCCGAAAGCGGGCGCACCGGCCGCCAAAGGCGCGCTGCTCTCAGTGCGCGACTTGCAAGTGGACTTCCGTCAGGGCGATAGCGTCGTTCACGCGGTGAGGGGCGTCTCCTTCGACATCGGCCGCAGGGAGACCGTCGCGCTCGTCGGCAAATCGGGATCGGGGAAGTCGGTGACGGCGCTCTCGATCCTGAAGCTCCTCCCCTATCCCGCGGCAAGCCATCCCGGCGGCTCGATCACATTCCGCGACACGGAGCTTCTGAACGCCTCCGCCAAGGCGCTTCGCGGCGTGCGCGGCAACAAGATCTCCATCATCTTCCAGGAGCCGATGACATCGCTCAATCCGCTGCACACCGTGGAGAAGCAGGTCGGCGAGGTGCTTGAAGTGCACCGCGGCATGCGTGGGCCTGCGGTCCAGAAGCGCGTGCTTGAGCTTCTGACGCAGGTCGGCATCCGCGAGCCGGAGGAACGGCTCCGCTCCTACCCGCATCAGCTATCCGGCGGGCAGCGGCAGCGGGTGATGATCGCCATGGCGCTTGCCAACGAGCCCGATCTGCTGATCGCCGACGAGCCGACCACGGCGCTCGACGTGACCGTGCAGGCGCAGATCCTGGAGCTTCTGGCGAAGCTCAAGGCGGAGACCAACCTCTCGATCCTCTTTATCACCCACGACCTCGGTATCGTCGGGCGGATCGCCGACCGCGTCTGCGTGATGACCGACGGCGAGATCGTCGAACAGGGAGCGACGGACGAGGTCTTCTCCAATCCGCGCCACGCCTATACGCGAAAGCTGCTCGCGGCCGAGCCGAAGGGCAAGCCGCCGGAGCGCAAGCCCTACGCTCCGGTTATCGCCAGCGCCGACAAGCTGAAGGTGTGGTTCCCGATCCAGCGCGGCTTCCTGCGGCGCACGGTCGGCTACATCAAGGCGGTCGACGGGATCGACGTCGCGATCCGCGAGGGGCAGACGCTCGGCGTCGTCGGCGAATCCGGCTCCGGCAAGACGACGCTCGGGCTGGCGATGCTCAGGCTGATCTCGTCGCAGGGCCGCATCGTTTTTCTCGGGCGCGACATTCAAGGTGCGTCGTTCAGCACGATGCGGCCGCTCCGCGCCAACATGCAGGTTGTCTTTCAGGACCCGTACAATTCCTTGAGCCCGCGCATGATGGTGGCTGATGTGGTGGCGGAGGGCCTGAAGGTGCATGAGCGCGGGTTCGACGCCGCCGAGCGCGAGGCGCGCGTCATCCGCGCCCTGAACGAAGTCGGCATCGATCCGGAGAGTCGCCACCGCTATCCGCACGAGTTTTCAGGCGGGCAGCGGCAGCGGATCGCGATCGCGCGCGCCCTGGTGCTCGAGCCGAGTTTCGTCGTGCTCGACGAGCCGACCTCGGCACTCGACATGAGCGTGCAGGCGCAGGTGGTCGACCTCCTGCGCGAGCTGCAGGAGCGGCACAATCTCTCTTATCTCTTCATCAGCCACGACCTTCGCGTGGTGCGCGCACTTGCCAACGACATGATCGTCATGCGCGACGGCAAGGTGGTGGAGGCCGGACCGGCGGACGAGATCTTCGACAATCCCGCGTCCGACTATACGCGGGCGCTGATGGCGGCTGCCTTCTCGCACGAGGTCGCGCATGTCGCCGCGGTCCGCGAGTAGCAAAGAGCGCGGATGAAGCCGGCACTGCTCGTCGCCGCCAAGGGCTGGGAGCCCGGCTACTGGGCCGAGCGGGCGCGCGCGCTGCTACCGGAGCGGCCCGTGCTCGCAGCCGGCCGCGACGGCATCTTCGACGGACCGGACTCCGCGCTAACGGACGTGCGCTATGCGCTGGTTTGGAAACCTCTGCAGGAAACGCTCGACCGGCTGCCGCGGCTCGCCGTGCTCTTCTCGCTCGGCGCCGGTGTCGACCACATCTTCGCGCTCGCAAGGCGTCCCGCCGTGCCCGTGGTCCGCATTGTCGATCCCGACCTGACCGGGCGGATGAGCGAATATGTCGTGTGGCAGGTGCTTGAGCATCTTCGCCGCGGCGCCGCCTATCGCCGCCGGCAAAAGGCGCATCAGTGGCGGGAGATCGATCAGCCGGCCGCGCGCCATCTGACGGTCGGGATCATGGGACTGGGCGTGATGGGGCAGGACGCAGCGGAAGTCCTCTTGCGTCTCGGCTTCAAGGTCAGGGGCTGGTCGCGCACGAAGAAGGGGATTTCCGGCGTCGAGACATTCGCCGGCTCGGCCGAACGCGACCGGTTCCTCGCGGGAACCGACATCCTGGTCTCGCTCCTCCCCCTCACGGTGGAAACGCGCAACTTGATCGACATCAGCCTGTTGCGGAAGCTCAGGCAGAACGGGCCGCTCGGCGGCGCGGTGCTCATCAACGCCGGGCGCGGCGGCTCGCAGATCGAGGCCGACATCGTGACCGCGCTTCAGGAGGGAACGCTCGCCGGCGCCAGCCTCGACGTCTTCTCCGAGGAGCCGCTTGCCGCGACGAGCCCGCTCTGGGAATTCGACAATGTCACGATCACGCCGCATGTCGCGGCGGTGTCCGATCCGGAGACGCTCGTCGCGCAGATCGCGGAGCAGATCGAGGCCTTCGAGCGCGGCGAAGCGCTCAGGAACTGCGTCGACTCAGAACGCGGTTATTGACGGGTCCGACCATCAGCGTGTTCAGCGCCAGGAGGGTGTCGCTCCGGTCGTTCGGGACGGGCCGGAAATTCAACGCGGCGAGCGCCTCCTCCACGCGCGCCCTGAGGTTCGGTCGGCGCGCGACGGCACCGACATCGACGGCGACGACGCGGGTGCGGATCAGCGTGCGCGCGGCGCCGGCGATGATCTCCGGCTCCACCCCCTCCCCGTCCATCTTCAAGAGGTCGATCACCGCGATGCGCGTCATGAACTTCAGCGCGTCGAGCGGCCAGGCCTCGACGTTGCTGTCGCGCGAATTCGCCTTGCCGTCCTCGATCAGCGAGCTTTCGCTGGTGTCGGGCGATCCGTGCAGCCGGAGATTGGCGCGCTCCTTCCAAAGCGCATAGGGGTAGAGTTGCACGGCGGGCAGCGCCGCGGTGTTCTTCTCCAGGCAGGCGAAGGCGAGCGGGTCCGGCTCGAACGCGATGACGCGCGCGCCCACCTCCGCACAGGCGATGGCGAACGCCCCTATCCCGGCGCCGACATCGATCACGATGTCGCCTTCGCCCGGCATATAGCCCGTGGCGCCGAGATATTTCTCGACCACCGTTTCAAACCGCCGATTGATGCCGTCGCGGAAGGCATTGGCGCAGGAGAGATGCGGCACGTGGATCGTGCGCAGCCCGTCATCGACCTGGATCAGCCCGGAATCGCCGCGCAGCGCGATCCTCCGCCCAAGCTTGTGGCGGCGCGCATACCAGGACAATGCAAGGCGCTGAACTTGCAGACGAAGGCGGCCTTGCAACCGCGGCAATGTGTTCTCGAAATGCGCCACCGGGATACGCCAAACAGCCGGACTCGATCGACCCTACAATCACCCGCCGTTCATGGTGAAGCAACTACTGCGACGGCAGCGGCCTGCGGACCGCGGTCGGCCGCAGGTCGCGGCGGGAAAGCCGCTCAAGAACGGCGGGAAGCGGCTCTTTTGCAACAGCCATGTGGTGGGCGTTGGCGTGGATCAAGGTCTCGCGGTCGGCCATCACGCCGAGGTGTCCCTTCCAGAACACGAAGTCGCCGCGGCGGATGCTCTTCAGCCCCTGCTCGAGCGGCAGGCCCGCGCCGATCGCGCCTTCCTGCATGTCGGTGTCGCGCGGCGCGGCGATGCCGCAGGCGGCAAGCGCAACCTGAGCGAGGCCCGAGCAATCGATGCCGAGGCTGGTCTTGCCGCCCCAAAGATAGGGGACGCCGAGAAAGCGCTCGGCGACGCTCGCCCAGTCGGTCTCGTAGCGCGTAGCGGGAGCAAGATGCTGCATGACGACGGCTCCTTTTGGCGCGATCAGGGCGTAGCGGGCGTTCCGATCCTCCGCCTCGCCAACGACGCTGACCAGGGCGCCAAGGGGAAGCGCCAGGAGCGGCGCGGATTTGATGTCCGGCTCGGCGAAGCCGAAAGTCCGAAGCGCCGACACTTTGTGCGTCGGCTCGGCAGGCGCAGCGAGCGCGGCGCTTTTCGCCCAGCCGACGTAGCGGTCGGCGGCAAGCTGCACCCAGGCCCAGTCACCGCGCGTCTCGAAGACCGTCACCCGCTCGCCGAAGAGCGCTTCCGTGTCGAGCGGCGCGCCCTCGGATGGCGTCCTCCTGAGTGGCGCGGTCTCGGCAACGACGCGCATCGCCTCGCCTGTCACGAAGCGCCCCGCCTCGACGCGGCCCCGTAGCGCGCTATCGGCGAGATCGGGACGGTAGGCGTTGAGGCGCGGGTCGAGCTGCTTCATGAGCCATGCCGAAAGATCAGGCAGGCAGCGTCGCCGCCTTGGCGACGACAAGGTCGCCGAGCCGCTCCAGGAAGAGCGCGCCGTCGACGGTGCGCTGGACGAGCACGTTGCGGCGGTCGGCCGGATCGCGCTTGCGCTGCAGCAGGCCGAGCCGCCCCATCGTATCGAGCGCGCGCGTGATGACCGGCTTGGTCACGCCCAGCTTCTCGGCAAGCGCCCGTACCGTATGCGGCTGCGGCTCGAGATAGACGGTGATCAAAAGCGTGAGCTGGCGCGGCGACAAGATCCGGCTCCTGGTCGCGCACCAGCGCAAGCGATATGTCGTGCAGGAGCCGGAGCGCCTGTCCCGGTCGGAGCTGAACGGCCATGTCCGAGCCCGATGGTTCGTTTCGGAGCCGAACCAATCAAAGCCGCGTTTCCTTCTGCGGGCAAGCGAATCTCATCCAAAGCGGCGCGAAAAGTAATGGAAGAGCGCGCGGACGGCCTGCGCCTCGCCGCCCTCCGGGCCGAGCGGGCGCGTCGTCTGGTTCCAGGCGAAAAGATCGAAATGCGCGTATGTCGCCGCGGCCGAAACGAAGCGGCGCAGGAAGAGCGCGGCGACGATCGCGCCGGCGAAGCTGTTCTGGGCGATGTGGTTCACGTCGGCGACTTTCGAGGCGAGCCAGGAATCGTAGGGCTTCCAGAGCGGCAGACGCCAGGCGGGATCGAGGACAGCGGCCGCGGCCGCATCGAAGCCGGCGACGAAATCGTCATCGTCGGTGAAATAGGCCGGGAGCTCCGGACCGAGCGCGACGCGCGCGGCACCGGTCAGCGTGGCCATGGAGACGACGATGTCCGGCGCCTCCGCGTCGGCAAGCGCCAGCGCGTCAGCAAGCACCAGCCGCCCCTCGGCATCGGTGTTGCCGATCTCGACGCTCAGCCCTTTGCGGCTCTTCAGGACGTCGCCCGGGCGGAAGGCGCGGCCGGAGATCGCGTTCTCTGCGGCGGGGACGATGACGCGCAGCCTGAGCCTCAGCCTCGCGTCCATGATCATCCGGGCAAGGCCGAGCACGTTCGCAGCCCCGCCCATGTCCTTCTTCATGAGCGCCATGCCGCTCGCCGGCTTGATGTCGAGCCCGCCGGTATCGAAGACGATGCCCTTCCCGACCAGCGTCACCTTCGGATCGCTCTCCGCGCCCCAGGTGAGGTCGATCAGACAGGGCGGCCGGTCACTGGCGACGCCGACGGCATGCACCATCGGAAAGTCGCGGGCGAGCACCTCCCCCTCCACCACCGCGACGCTCGCCTGATAGCGCTCGCCGAGCTCGGTCGCCGCGCGCGCCAGATCGCGCGGCGAAAGGTCGTTCGCCGGCGTGTTGATCAGGTCGCGGGTGAGGAACACCGCCTCGCTGATGCTGCGCAGGGATGCGACGTCAGCGCCTTCCGGAACGACAAGCTGCGGGGTATCCGAGCGGGGCTTGCGATAGCGCTCGAAGCGGTAGAGAGCCAGCGCGAAGGCAAGCGCGGCAAGGTCAGGCTGATCGAAGCCCGCCTCAAGGCGATAACGGCCGCCGGGGAGCGAGGTACCGCCCTGCCGAGAACGAGTGGCTTCGGCTCGCCGTTCTCGCTGCTGCCGAGCCCGACCAGCACGCGCCCGAGATTGCCCTCGGGGTCCGGCAGGAGCAGCAGGCGCCCCGCCTCAGCCTTGAAGCCCTGCGCGGCGGCAAAACGCCGCTCACGGTCCTCAAGCGACTGAAGGACGCGGTCAAGCTCCGAGACGGCGACCCCGTGAAGCGGGACTGAAGCCGCTGCGCCTTCGGAGATCAATGTTCTGAATTCCATGACCGACTTCTTCAAAGCATGGCCGGCTTAGAGCGCGGAGCGGCATCTTGGCAACGCTTCGTTAGCGTTAACGAGCCGTTAACGGCCGCTGCCTAAGCCTTGCGGGGAAACCCGCTTCGGGGGATGCGCGTCATGAAGAAGACTTTCGAGGGATCACGGGCCGCAATGCTCACTCGCCTGCTCGCCGGAGCGGCGCTTGTCGCGCTCGTCGCGGGCTGTGAGACCACGAAGGACAGCGGTCCCGCCTATACCGGCTCGATCGGGAACAGCGCAATCCTGGCGCCCTCCAACCTCTCACCCGAGGAAGCGCTTGCCGCGGTACAGACATGGGGCACCGCCTACGGCAAGGACGAGAAGGACAAGGTTGCGGCGCTGAACTACGCCGCGGCGCTGCGCGCCGCCGGCCAGACCGGCCAGGCGGTCGCCGTCATGCGCAAGGCGACGATCTATCATCCGGACGACCGGGAGGTGGTCGCCGCCTACGGCAAGGCGCTCGCCGCCGACGGGAAATTCAACGAGGCGCTTGCGACAATCCGGCGTGCGCAGCGTGACGACAACCCCGACTGGCAGCTGCTCTCCACCGAAGGCGGCATCCTCGATTCGCTCGGCCAGTACACCGAGGCGCGTGAGCGTTACAGCCAGGCGCTGGTGCTCGCGCCGGGCGAACCGCAGATCCTGAACAATCTCGGCCTTTCCTATGTGCTGACCAACGAGCTCGACAAGGCGGAGAAGGTGCTGCGCGAGGCGGCGGCAAGCCCCAAGGCGACGCGCAAGGTCAGGGACAATCTCGCGCTGGTCCTCAAGCTTCGCGGCAAGAATGGTGAGGCGGCCCAGATCTCGAGCACCAACACAGATGCTTCGCCGGCCGCGCCGCCTGCAAGCGCGCCGGAGAATACCTGGCGCGAGCTCTCCCAGAACGGATAAGCGGGACGCCGGGCAAACGCCCGGCCTGACGCGCGGGGTCGCATCGGAAAGGCGTTTCCGCCTCTCCGAGCGCGCGTTACATAACCTTGGTGACCTGGATCGCCGCCGGCGTGATGATGACCGCGAAGAGCACCGGCAGGAAGAACAGGATCATCGGCACCGTCAGTTTCGGCGGCAGCGCGGCGGCCTTCTTCTCCGCCATCTGCATGCGGTTGTCGCGGCTCTCCTGCGCGAGGACGCGCAACGCGGTGCCGATAGGCGTGCCGTATTTCTCCGCCTGGACCAGCGCCGTAACCACGGAGCGCACACCTTCCAGCCCGGTGCGTTCGGAGAGATTCTCGTATGCCTTGCGCCGGTCCTGAATGTAGGAGAGCTCCGCCGTCGTCAGGCTGAGCTCCTCGGCGAGCGCGATCGACTGGCTGCCGATCTCCTCCGACACCTTGCGGAAGGCGCCCTCGATGCCCATGCCCGATTCGACGCAGATCAGCAGCAGGTCGAGGCTGTCCGGCCAGGCGCGGCGGATCGACTTCTGCCGTTTGCTGATCTGGTTGCGCACGTAGACGGTCGGACCGAAATAGCCGGCATAGGCAACGACCATGACGATGGCGAGCTTCAGGAAAAACGGCTGCTCGAGCCGCAGAATGAAAAAGACGTAGAGGACCGCGACCGCGAACATGATGAGCGGCATGATGAGACGCAGCGACAGAAACACGAAGACCGGGTTCTGGCCGCGATAGCCGGCCATCCGCAGCATCTTCACGGTATGGCCGTCTTCCGCCTGCTTCGCCAGATTGAAGCGGTCGACGATGTCCTTGAAGAACTTCTTCGGCTCGGATCGGAGCGAAGCCTGCTGCTTCTTGGCAGCGTCGAGCTTTGCCCGCTCGCGCGCACGGATGCGCTCCCGCTCGCTGGAGATCTGGCGCATGCGATTGCCGAGCTCGTCGCGCGCAAGATAGGGCCAGGCGATGACGACGACCGCGGAGAACATCGCAAGCGACGCGCAGACCGCGATGATCAGATGTGTGCTATCGGCGATGAGATTGAACACGGGCGTTCTCTCAGTAGTCGAAGTTGATCATCTTGCGCATGACGAGGATACCGATGAACATCCAGACGGCGGAACAGGCAAGGACGATGTTCCCGGTCGATGTCTTAAACAGGAGCAGGATGTAGTCGGGGCTGGTGAAATAAACCAGGATGCCCACGATGATCGGCAGCGAGCCGATGATGCCGGCGGAGGACTTCGCCTCGGCGCTCATGGCCTTGATCTTGCCGCTCATCTTCTTACGATCACGCAGCACCTTCGAAAGGTTCGACAGCGCTTCGGAAAGGCTGCCGCCGGAACGCGCCTGAATCGCCACCACGATGGCGAAGAAGTTCGCTTCGGCAAGCGGAATGCGCTCCGGAAGCCGGGCCACGGCCTCGGGCAGCGGCATGCCGAGCGTCTGGTCCTCGACGATTTCGCGGAACTCCCCGCCGACGGGCTCCTGCGCCTCCTGCGAGATGGCCCTCAGACAGTCAATCAGCGGCAGGCCCGCTTTGACGCCGCGCACGATCACGTCGACGGCGTTCGGGAATTCGTTGCTGAACTGGTTCAGACGCCGCTTCCGCTTCCAGTTGACGAAGAAATGCGGAAGGAGGACGCCGCCCGAGAGCCCAAAGCCGATGCTTGGGATCAGACCGAAGCGCAATATCAGCAGCGCCGCGAGAAGCGTCACGATGCCGGTGCCGACGCACACCAGGTAGTAGACGTTCTTGGTCCAGCTGAGCCCAGCCTGCCGCATGCGGCTGGTGAGCGACGGCTTGCTGCTGCGCCGCGCCCTTGCCTTCTGCGCCTCGTCGAGCTCGCGCAGCGTGTCCTCGACCGAGCGCCGGCGCCGGCCTTCCTCGCCGACGATACGGTCGGCGGCAGCCTGGCGCTTGGTGGAGGCGATCGATTCGAGCCGCTTCTCGCCTTTCGTGCCGCCTGCCAAGCGCGGATAGAGCAGCGAGACGAGCACGCCGCCGATGGAGAATGCGGCGAGCAGTCCGACCGCCAGCTGCACCACGAAGGGCGAAAACATGGATCAGGCCCTTATCTGCATTTCGCCCGTATCGGCAGCGTCGAGCGCAGCCGCGAGCCGTGCCTCCTCGCCGAAATAGCGGGCGCGGTCCCAGAAGCCCGGCCGGCCGATGCCGGTCGAACGATGGCGGCCGATGATTCGCCCGTTCGGGTCCTCGCCAACGATGTCGTAGATGAAAAGGTCCTGGGTGATGACCACGTCGCCTTCCATCCCGAGCACCTCGGTGATGTGGGTGATGCGGCGCGTGCCGTCGCGCAGACGCGCCGCCTGTACGATGACGTCGATCGAGGAGACGATCATCTCGCGCAGCGTCTTCGACGGCAGTTGAAAGCCGCCCATGGTGATCATCAACTCGATGCGGGAGAGCGCCTCGCGCGGGCTGTTGGCGTGGAGCGTGCCCATCGAGCCGTCATGGCCGGTATTCATGGCCTGCAGCAGGTCGAAAGATTCGGGTCCGCGCACCTCGCCCACGATGATGCGCTCAGGCCGCATGCGCAGGCAGTTCTTGACGAGATCGCGCATGCTGACCTCGCCCTCGCCTTCGATATTGGGCGGCCGCGTCTCCAGCCGCACAACATGCGGCTGCTGCAGTTGCAGCTCGGCGGCGTCCTCGCAGGTGATGACGCGCTCGTCGTGGTCGATGTAGCGCGTCAGGCAGTTCAGAAGCGTGGTCTTGCCGGAGCCGGTGCCGCCGGAGACCAGCACGTTGCAGCGGACGCGGCCGATGATCTGCAGGATGGTCGCGCCTTCCGGCGTGATAGTGCCGAACTGAACGAGCTGGTCGAGCGTCAGCTTGTCCTTCTTGAACTTTCGGATGGTGAGGGCGGGGCCGTCGATGGCAAGCGGCGGCGCGATGACGTTGACGCGGCTGCCGTCGGGAAGGCGCGCGTCGCAGATCGGGCTCGCCTCGTCGACGCGGCGGCCGACCTGGGTAACGATTCGCTGGCAGATGTTCAGAAGCTGCGCATTGTCGCGGAAGCGGACCTCCGTCTCCTCGACCTTGCCGCGCACCTCGATGAAGATGTGGTCGGCGCCATTGACCATGATATCGGCGATGTCGTCGCGCGCGAGCAGCGGTTCGAGCGGCCCATAGCCGAGAACGTCGTTGCAGATGTCTTCGAGCAGTTCTTCCTGCTCGGCGATCGACATCACCACGTTCTTGACCGTGATGATATCGTTGACGATATCGCGGATCTCTTCGCGCGCCTGGTCCATGTCCATCTTGGACAATTGCGACAGGTCGATCGTATCGATCAGCGCACCGAAGATCTGTGTCTTCAGGTTGTAATATTCGTCGGTCTTGCGCGGCCGCCCCTGCGGCGCCGGCGCGGCAGCCGGCGCCCCGCGCCCGGCCGGCGGCATCGGCGCGCCGGGAACCGGCGGCGTGACCTTCTCGGCGGCGGTGACCTCGTGCGCCTTCGCCGGCCGGTTCAACAACAGGTCGGAGGCAGTGCTACGCTTGCCGAACATATACTCTCCTTGACGTGTCAGCCCGCCTTCTTGGCCTTTGGCTTCGCCTTAGGCCGCGACTTCATCTTCTGCAGCAACGGCGAGAAAAGGCCGCCGCTCTTCACCTTCTTCAGCTCCTTGCGGCCGCTCACCACCTGGGCGATGTCGGCGAAGACATCGGAGACGGTCGTCTTGGCCGAGGCCTCGGCGATCATCTGCCCGTTGTTGGAGGCAGTGCCGAAAAGCAGAGGGTCGAAAGCGACCGTCGCGATCGGCGTCACCTGCAGCGCGGCGGCAAAATCGTCGGGCTTGATCTCCGGGCGCTTCGGCATGCCGGTCTGATTGAGGATCAGTTTCGGCGGGGTGTCATTCGGACGCGCCTGCCGGAGCAGATCGAAGATCGCCTTGGCGTTCCTGAGATTGGCGAGGTCGGGAGCGGCCGTGAGGATCACCTCGTCGGCGGAGATCAGCGTCTTTCTGGTCCAGGCCGACCACAGATGCGGCATGTCGAGGACGACTGTGGGCACGTTCGACTGCACGATCTCGAGCACCTGATCGAACGCCGATTCACCGAAATCATAGACCTTGTCGAGCACGGCCGGCGCCGCAAGCAGACTCAGATGGTCATCGCATTTCGCAAGCAGGCGGTCGAGCAGCACCTCGTCGAGGCGATCGGCGCCGAACACCGCCTCGGCAATTCCCTGCGCCGGGTCGAGGTTGAAGTCGAGGCCGGCCGTGCCGAAGGCCAGATCCATGTCGGCGAGAATGACGTCGGAGCCGACGAGGCGCGCCATCGTCCAGGCGACATTGTGCGCAACCGTCGACGAGCCGACGCCGCCCTTGGCGCCGATGAAGGCATAAACCTGGCCGAGCTTCTCGGTGCCCGGTTCGTGATAGATGCCGGAGATCGACGTGATGATGCTCATCACGTCGATGGGCGCGACCAGATATTCCGAGACGCCGCGCTTCAGAAGCTCGCGATAGAGGCTGACGTCGTTCGAGTGACCGATCACCATGACCTTGGTGCCGGCGTCGCAGGCCTCCGCCAGGCTGTCGAGCGCGGGGACCAGCTCCTCCAGCGGAAGCGCGTCTCCACGATGATCAGGTTGGGCGTCGGCGCGGAACGGTAGAACTCGGCGGCGGCATTGAGGCCACCGGTGTGCACCTTGACATGGGCGCGCGACATGCGCCGGTCCATGGCAGCGGTCTCGATCGTTCCGGCGATCTCCGGCGTGTCGCAGAACGCCTGGATGGTGATGCGCGGAATGGCGCGCGCTTCCGGCGGCCGGGCGGTGGCCTCCTCCGCTTCCGCAGTCATGTCTAGGCGAGGTTGCTCATTGCTCGTCAGCCCCCGAGACCGCTATCGATCAGTATGACGTTGGATTTGGTATCTGCGCCGTTGCGGTACTTGCTGATGACGTCGGCACGGCGAGCACCGTCGGCCGGAGTCATTGCCCGCGGCCGGATGAAGTCGGCCGGATCGTCGACCATCGCGGCGAGATTCTGCTGCTGTGCGCATCCGAAATTTTCGTACTCGCGTATTGTCGAAGTTGGCCGCGCTTCCGTCAGGCCAAATCCCACAGCGCGGCACCACCGCCTTCACCCGCAGGTAAGAGAGACGCAAGGCCGCCACCCGGCTATGGTCACCAACATCATAAGGCGCGACCTGGATGCGGCCGCGCGGGACGCCGGCGCGCACCAGCGCGTAGTGGACGGCGCGTCCGGTCGACGCAGCGGCCACCTCGTTTGCGGAGCCGGACGGCACCTGAATGGTGATGGAGCCGGTGCCGTCGGCACGGTACTCGTTCACGTAATCGCGAATGGCGGTTTCGATCTCGGGCGTCAGCGCCGGACCACGCATGCCGACCGGCATGTCGAGAGCCTCAGGCTCCTCCGACACCAGGATCGGATGGCGGGCGTGATAGTCGTAGCCGATCGGATTGACGTTCTGCGTCGCGATCGAATTGCAACCGGCGAAGAGGAGCGCCGTCGCAGCGGTCGCCAGCGCGCCGGCAGCGATGCGCGGCAGGCGGCGGCGAAGTTCGTATTCGGTCTTGTGCATGTCTCAGAACTCACAGGCCCCTCCCGTCAATCGAACGTGAATCCGACCTGGGCCGAGGCCCCGCCGGGGACCTGATCCTTGGTGCCGTAAACCTTGGTCAGGCGATTTAGGAAATAGCTCTCCGCGTCACTGGTCGTGAGCATGTCTTGATCGGGCCGGGCCAGCGCGTTCGGCGAGGTCGGCTTCACGAGATAGGGCGTGACGATCATCACCAGCTCGGTCTGGTCGGACAGGAAGTCCTTAGACGAGAAGACCTGGCCGAGGATCGGCAGCTTCTGCAGCCAGGGCAGCCCGGAGACGGAGCGGCGCGTGCTCTCCTGGGTCAGACCGGCGATCACGAAGGCACCGCCGGAGGGAAGCTCGACCGTCGTCTCTGCGCGGCGAACCGAGGTGGCCGGAATGGTGACCGACTGGCCATTCGCGATCGGCACCGAGACGGCACCGTTCGTCGAAAGCTCGCTCACCTCGCTCCTGACCTTCAGGCTGATGCGGCCGGCGGAGAGAACCACCGGCGTGAAGGCGAGATTCACGCCGAACTGCTTGAACTCGATCGACAGCTCGCCATTGTTGCCGGTGACCGGCACCGGGAACTCGCCGCCCGCCAGGAAGTTCGCGGTCTCACCGGAGACAGCGGTCAGCGTCGGTTCGGCAATGGTGCGCAGCATGCGCGTCTCTTCGAGCGCCCGGAGCGTCGCGTCGACATTGAACGTGTCGCCGGTATAGGTTGAGGAAAATCCACCGGGATTGGTCGCGGTCGCCGGCGTAAAGGGGAAGTTGATCGGGCTCGCCCCGGCGCCGGCCAGCGACCGGGAAGACGAAGTTGCTGCCGGTCAGGAGCGTTTCTGCGTTGATGCCGAGCTGCTTGACGACGGAGCGCTGCACTTCCACGACCTGCACGCGCAGCGCCACCTGCTCCTCACCGGAGATGGTGAGGAGGTTGATGATGCCGGGGCCGTCACTCGAATTGAAGGTCTGCGATTGGATCGCCGACGACGCCGTGCCCGCGGCATTGCCGGTGGACGATCCGCTGGTCACTGAGGTCGGCTGGGCGGCGATCATCTTCGACGTCACCTCCACGGCACGCGAAGCATCGGCAGAGGAAGGCACCTCGCCGCGCAGCACGATCGAGCCGTTCAGGGCCTCGGCGCGCACGTAGCCGTCCGGAATCGCTTCCACCAGAAGCTGGTTCAAGGCGGAGAGATCGGCTTCCACGTAGACGTTGAAGTCAGCGATCTGGTTGCCGGAGCTGTCGAACAGGAACACGCTTGCCTGGCCGAGCTTCACGCCGATCAGATAGAGCCGCGTGGAGGTGCGCAGCACCGCGTCGGCAATCTGCGGGTTGGAGACAAGCACGTCGCCGGCCGGGCGCGGCAGGTCGACCACCACCGACTTGTCGACGCCAAGGTTGATGGCACGGCCGGAGAGCGCGTCGCTCGCCGTCAGCTTCAGATAGGCCGGGCTGTCGCTGCCGGCGGCAAGCGCCGCGCAGGGGCCAAGCGCCGCAAGCACGATCACGAGAAAGATTGCCCGGACCCGTCCAAGCGCGTTCATGTTGTTGCTCCTCGACTTCATCTGGGCCGTTACTGCGTTGTAATCATCTGGCTGCGGCCGCCGCGGAAGATCCGCACGGTCCCGCTCTGCTTCTGCTCCTGCGAGCTCACCACCGCATTGGTGTCGGCGATGCTGCGCAGCGCGAGCGACAAGGTGCCGGAAGCCTCGGCGGCGGTGATCAGCTCGACTTGCCCGGGGTCAAGCTCGAGCGTCGCCGTCTTGCCGACCACGACCGACTCGCCCTCCTTCTCGGAGACCGTCTGGTCGATGGCGAGCACCTTGACGTTAGTGAGGATCGTCGAGCTGACGTTCTCGGCCGCCGCGTCGGTGCTCCCCTGCTGGCTGACGGTCTTGACGACATCGACGCGGTCGCCAGGAAGAATGAAGCCGCCGGCGGTGTTCTGTGCTGAGATCCTGACCGCGATGGCGCGCATGCCGGCCGGCAGGATGGCCGACATGAAGCCGCTATCCGGACGCGCCAGCTTGACCTCGCGGATCGGCTCGCCGGCGACGAAGGGGCTGCGGACGATCGAGCCCTGCAGCGATTCGACAGCGTCAGGCTTGGTCTGCTTCTGGATATAGACCGGGTTCATCGCATCGTCCGGCCAACGCTGCCAGCGCACGTTGTCAGCGGAGAGCTTGTCGCCTTGGCCGATGTCCTTGGCCGCGACGAGCACGTCCTGTGATTGGATCTGCGGTGCGAGCTCGACGACGGTCGGGGTCTGATTTCCCCCTGATCCAAGATTGAGCGCCAGATATGCGGCTATGCCGCCTGCTACCAGCGCGACGGCGAGAACGAGCACGCGAAACAGCTTCATCGTATTGCCCCGATTTGTTCGGTCCGCGAACGCGGCCGTCAGCAATGGGCAACTCTCAATGGGAAACGTCAAAAGATGGTTAATGAGTAGTATTTTCGCGGAATCTCCGCGATTTCCCACCTCAACTTTAGCGCTCGTTTTGAGCCGGATCGCGCAGGACGATTCGCGTCCTTCGGCAGACGCGCTCTCAGAGCGCCGCGTGCACGACCCAGAGCGTGTCGGGGAAGACGAGCAGCGCCGCCGGCGCCATCGCCGCGCCATAGGGCACGCCGGTCTTCGCGTCATGCAGGTGCGCGATCCACGGCACGCGATAAAGCCCCAGCGGCAGCATGATGGCACGCAGCTGCAAAATCGCCAGGGTCAGCAAGCCACCGAGCAGCGCCGCATAGATGAAATAGAGCAGCGCCTCGTGCGGCTGGAACCAGAGTGCGGTGACGGCTGCGAGCTTGGCGTCGCCGCCGCCGATCCAGCCGAGTGCGAAAAAGGTGAAGGTCACGACGAAGACCAGCGCTGCGACGAGGCCGCTCGCGCCGAGCTCCTGCCACGTGAACCCCGCGAGCGGGGCCAGCACCAGCCAGGCCCCGCCGATCAGAAGCACAAGCACGTTACGGATCTTCATGGTGACGAGGTCCATGAAACCGGCATAAATCATCGCGAGCGGGAAGATGACGAGGCCGGCGGTGGCTGCGACAGCTGAGATCGTCATCGTGGGACGGTTCGGCCTTCTACCGAGGGAATTGACGGCGCGCGCGATCGTTCCAGCAAATTCTTGCCAAAACGGAAAGCCGCCAAAAGCGGAAAAGGCGCCGCGCCTTGGCGCACGCCTTCCCAAAGAGCAGAAGAGAGTACGGAGGGCGCCGCCCTCCGTCTCAGTTCGACAGGCGCTACGCCAGTCGGAAAACTACTGCAGCTGAATGGCGATCTGATTGAACTTCGCGGTGAGGTTCGTGCCGATCGTCGACAGCACACCGATGATCACGACGGAGATCAGTGCCGCGATGAGACCGTATTCGATAGCGGTCGCACCGGACTCGTCCGTCGCAAAGCGGTTGACAATCTTTTTCATCTCTCTGCTCCTAACTCAACTCAACCCTGACCCTGCTTCGATGGACTTGCCGCCGAAACTGCCCTCTTGCTAGCAGTCATTGCTTGCACCAAAGTTAACCCGGGGAAATTATAGCCAAATTCTAAGAGAACTGACGGAGATGGTAAAAATAGGAACAATTTTACGCACCGTACGCGTCCGCTTTATTCTGATAACTTGGTTTGCCTTTGTCCTTAGTCTGTTAAGCGGTTGTTAACCGCGTTGGGTGGATAGATAGCAGCGGGCCGGAAGCGCGTGCATTCGTCCATGTGCGGCGGCGTCGCCGGGCAGGCCCAATTCGCCGGTCCGCCAAGGACGGCACGATTACGGGAGTGTCTCATGCGATTTCATCTCAGGCCGCGCGGGTGCAGCTTCCTTGTCGCGACATTCGCCTCCCTGGCGCTCGCCAGCGGCGCGGCCGCCGCCGCGGACAGCGGACCGATCAACGTGACCATCGACTTCGCCAAGGTCGTACACGTGGACGAGCCGGCCGACACCGTGATCGTGGGCAATCCCGGCATCGCGGACGCAAACATCGACGACAACAAGACGCTGGTGCTGACCGGGCACACTGCCGGCACCACCAACCTCATCGTCCTCAACGCTGCCGGCGACGAGCTTCTGAACGCAACCGTCGTCGTCGCGTCCGACATCCGCCAGCTGACCACGGTCTTTCGCGGCGCCTCGCGCCAGACCTTCTCCTGCGAGCCGACTTGCGAGCAGGTCATCTCGGTCGGCGACAACGCCGATGCGTTCGACACGGCGAAGACGCAGATCGAGACGCGGCGGCAGTTCTCGACCGCTCAATAGAGGTAAGGTCTTATTAACAACAGTTAAAATAAGACCGCGGACGAGGGTATCGATTAAAGTTTTCCGCGAAATTCTCTGCTAGGGGCTTCAAGCTGATGACGCAGAGATCAAGGTCTTGAGCGTGAGGATTTCCGGCAAACTCCGCCGCATACGACGCAGGGTGCTGCGCCTCGCTCGCCGGCTCGACGAGCGAGGCTCGGCTGCGATTGAATTCGCCATCATCGCGCCGATCTTCTTCTTCCTGATGTTCGTCATCGCGGAGACGGCGCTGATCTTCATCGCCGAGCAGGTCATGGACAACGCCGTTTTCGAAACGGCGCGGCTGATCCGCACCGGTCAGGTGCAGCTTGCCGACATGTCGGACGCCGATTTCAAGACCGAGATATGCAATCGCATGTCGGTGTTCATCGACTGCAACAGCGGCAATTTCTATCTCGACGTCAAACGCTACACGACCTTCTCGGACATGGCGACACAGAGTTCGGTCTCGCCGGTCAAGCCGGACGGCACGTTCAACGATCCCGGCAGCTTCCAGTTCGGCACGCCAAACCAGATCGTCATCGTGCGCGCCTACTATCAGTGGAAGACGAACAAGATCTTCGGGAACCTCTCGCTGTCCACTCCGGGGCTCAATGGGAAGCGGCTGATCGGCTCGTTCGCCGCCTTCTGCAATGAGCCTTACCAGGCCACGACCGGCGGATGCGGAGGCTGACGATGAGAACGCTGTTGCGCAAATCTGCGATGGCGAGACGATTCCGCAAGCGCTGCTCGCTGGTGCTGCTCAAGGCAAATGAGGGCGGCCTTGCCGCGGTCGAGTTCTCGCTGATCCTGCCGGTCCTGGTGCTTCTATGGTTCGGCGGCGTGGAGATCACGCAAGGGCTGAGCGTCGACCGGCATCTGAACAACCTCTCCTCGTCGATCGGCGACCTCGTCTCGCGCTGCAAGCAGGTCACCGAGTCGAACATGACCAACATCTTCAACATCGCGCCCGGCGCCATGTTCCCGTTTCAGACGACCGGGCTGCAGATGCGGGTGTCGGCGGTCAATATCGACAGCGCACAGGTCGCGAAGATCGCCTGGAGCCGCGGGAGCGGCATCAGCAAATACAACGCCGGCACGACGCTGAACACGACGGTGCTGCCGACAAGCCTGCGCACACCCAATACGCAGATCATCATAGCCGAGGTCTATTACCCGTATACGCCCGCAGTCGGCTACGTCATCACCGGTACGGTCAGCCTGACCGACCGCATGTATTTCGTGCCGCGTCTCGTGAACACGATCCCGCTCTGCAACGACGCCAAGACGGACTGCACGCTCACCTGACGGCAAGCCTCTAGAGCAGGACCTCAGGGGTCGGGGGCCGCCGCCGGAGTCGCGCCGGTCTGCGCCGGGGCAAGCGGCAGATCGACGGCATCGACGTTTTCAGCCATCAGCGTTTCAAAGCCGCCATAGTCCTGTGGGCCGACCTCGGCATAGCCGCCGCCATAGAACGGATTGAGCATGTCGTAGGCGGCAGGGTTCGTAGTCTCAAGATCAAGGAGATAGGCCTTGATCGCGGCTTTCTCGTCATCGTTGAGGGTGCCCAGCACCGCGAATGGGCCATGCCCGATCGCCGGCGAGCGCCAGACGATCACCAGCCGGTCCATGGCGACTACTCCGGCGGCGACGAGGTTGGCGAGAGTGCCGCTCGAATAGCCTTGCGCCGCGTCGCCGGCGAGCGAGCTCCACGCAAAGGCGGCGTCGGCGGCCCCGTCGGCGACGAGCTTCACCGCATCCTCCGCCGAGCCGACCTCTAACACCGCGCCGAAGGTTGCGGCTGGGTCGAAGCCCTCCGACAGGAGCCCGGCAAGCTGTACCCGGCGCGACCCGATCGAATCGCTCGCGCCGACCGCGACGGTCTTGCCCTGCAGACCGGCGAGCGTGGCGATGCCGGAACCCGCCCGCGCCACGATCAAAGCGTGAAAGGCGAGCGTCCCGTCCGCGGCCTTTGGCGCGACCAGCGGGTCGAGGCAGCCGCATGCGGAGTTGGCAAGTGCGTAGGCGGCGGCGGAATAGAAGCCGCCGTCGATGCGCCGGTCCGTCTGCGCGTCGATCATGGCGGCGTAGGAGGTGAGCGGCAAAAACTCGACTGGCCGACCGAGCATCTTGCCAAGATCGTCGGCGACCGGACCGACGGCCGCCATCGTCGCGGAGACGCTGCGGCCGGCAAGAAGCGCGAAGCGGAGCGGCTCCGGCTTCGCCTCGGCCGCGGCGGGCTCCTCCGTTGCGGTTCCTTCGTCCGGCGTTCCCGCCGTTCCGCGCAACAGGTCCAGCGGCGTGGAAATCGTCGGTGGAGGGCGGGGAGGCGCTCGCGTCGGCCGTGCCCTCCTGCGTCGTCCCCGCCTCCGGCGTCTCTGCCTCCTGCGTTACGGTATCCGCCGTTCCGGTATCCGGCGTTGCAGAGGCGCCGCTTGCCTCGTCTGGCGTTTCAGCCGGCGGCTCGGAAGACTGTCCGGAGGGCTTGTTCCCGAAAATCTGCTGCTCGATCCACGGCTTCAGAAACCCCAACGGCGATGATCCGCTCTGCGCGAGCGCCGCAGAGGAGGCGCAGAGAGACGCAAGAAGCGCGGCCGCAATGGCGAGGCGTCTTGGCGTTCGCGGCGAGTGGCTAGGTCCGCGCATTCTCAAATCGTCTGGTTATAGGCTCCCACCTCGGGATTGCGCCGTAGCACGGCGTCGACCGCCTTGAACATCTCCCGCATGCGGTCTTCGGAAACGGGGCTCTCGATGACCACCACCAGTTCCGGTTTGTTGGAGGAGGCGCGCACCAGGCCCCAGGTGCCGTCGTCTGAAACGACGCGGACTCCGTTCACGGTGACGAGGTCGCGTATCGCATGGCCGGCGACCGTCTCGCCCTTCGCCCGCATCGCCTCGAAGTCGCGCACCACATTGTCCACGACCTTGTATTTCGTCTCGTCGTCGCAATGCGGCGACATGGTGGGCGAGCCCCAGGTCTTGGGCAGCGCGCGCTTCAGATCGGCCATGCTCTTCCGGGGGTTGCGGTCGAGCATGTCGAGGATCGCAAGCGCGGAGACGAGGCCGTCGTCATAGCCGCGCCCGATCGGCGCGTTGAAGAAGTAGTGGCCGGACTTCTCGAAGCCGGCGAGCGCGCCGAGTTCGCTCACCCGCCGCTTGATATGCGAATGGCCGGTCTTCCAGTAGTCGGCCGTGACGCCGTTCCGGGCGAGCTCCGGATCGGTCATGAAGAGGCCCGTCGATTTCACGTCGACGACGAAGGTCGATCCCGGATGCAGCGCCGAGATGTCGCGCGCCAGCATGACGCCGACCTTGTCGGCAAAAATCTCCTCGCCCTCATTGTCGACCACGCCGCAGCGGTCGCCGTCGCCGTCGAAGCCGAGGCCGACGGCGGCGCCGGTTGCAAGCACCGCGTCACGGATCGCATGCAGCATCTGAAGGTCCTCGGGATTGGGATTATAGCGCGGGAACGTGTAGTCGAGCTCGCAGTCGAGCGGCACCACCTCGGCGCCGACGGCCTCAAGCACGCGCGGCGCGAACGCGCCGGCCGTGCCGTTGCCGCAGGCAGCGACCACCTTGATCTTGGTCCTGAGCTTCGGGCGGTTGGTGAGATCGGCGACATAGCGGTCGGCGAAATTCTCCACAAAGCTGTAGGAGCCGCCGCCCCGCATATCGAATTTGCCGGTGAGCACGATATCGCGAAGCCGCCGCATCTCGTCCGGCCCGAAGGTAAGCGGGCGGGCGGCGCCCATCTTGACCCCGGTCCAGCCGTTCTCGTTGTGCGAAGCGGTGACCATGGCGACCGCCGGCACGTCGAGGTCGAACTGCGCGAAATAGGCCATCGGCGTCAGCGCCAGGCCGATGTCGTGGACCTTGACGCCAGCCGCCATCAGCCCGGTCGAAAGCGCCAGCTTGATGGAGGCGGAATAGGAGCGGAAGTCGTGGCCGGTCACGATCTCCGGCTTGACCCCCATTTCGTTGAGCAGCGTGCCGAGGCCGAGGCCGAGCGCCTCAACCCCCATCAGGTTGATCTCGGTCCCGAAGAGCCAGCGCGCGTCATACTCGCGGAAGCCCGTCGGCTTCACCATCGGCTCCAATTCGTAGGCTTGGGTGTTGGGCTGAAGAGCCGGCTTTGGGCGCGGGAATGTGGCGCGTCGCAGCGCCAAATCAGCCGGCGGGGCGCTTTCCCGACGGTCTTGGCACAGCCGATCCTCGGCGAGGCCTGTCGGGGCATTCATGCTCTTTGCTCGGTCCCCGCTGCGTCCGCCCACGCGTCGCACGAACGATAGCAGCGGCGGCCTGGAAAGTCGAACGCGGCCCGAGACGCCGCTTGATCTCTTCAAGCCCATTTTCCAAGGTGGAGGCACGCGGGGGGTGAGGATCGACATGCAGGTTGAGCGGATCACGACGTCGCCGTTCGACGACCAGCAGCCCGGCACGTCCGGGCTGCGCAAGAAGGTCGGCGTCTTCAAGCAGCCGCACTACCTGGAGAACTTCATCCAGGCGATCTTCGACACCGCTTCACGGCCGCAGGATGCGCTCCTCGTGCTCGGCGGGGACGGGCGCTATCACAACGAGACCGCGATCCAGGTGATCCTCAAGATGGCCGCCGCCAACGGCTATCGCCACGTCATCGTTGGGCGCGGCGGCATTCTGTCGACGCCCGCCGCCTCGCACCTGATCCGGCTCACCAAGGCGAGCGGGGGGATCATCCTTTCCGCCAGCCACAATCCGGGCGGCCCGAACGGCGATTTCGGCGTCAAATACAATGTCGCGAACGGCGGGCCGGCGCCGGCCGAGGTGACCAATGCGATCTTCGCCAAAAGCCGCGCGCTGAGCGAGTACAAATCGTTCGCGCCGACGACGCCGATCTCATGACACTCGGCCGCTCGCGGACCGGCGAGATGGTGGTGGAGGTCGCCGATCCCGTCGCCAAATACGCGACGCTGATGGAAACGCTCTTTGACTTCGATCGCATCCGCGACTGGCTGAAGTCGGGCCACCGCATTCGCTTCGATGCGATGAGCGCGGTCACCGGTCCCTATGCCAAGGAGATCCTGGAGCGGCGGCTCGGCGCACCGCAAGGGTCAGTGATCAACGGCGAGCCGCTGCCGGATTTCGGCGGTCATCATCCCGATCCGAACCTCGTTCACGCGCATGCGCTGGTGGAGGAGATGTCGTCGCCGGGCGGCCCGGACTTCGGCGCCGCATCCGACGGCGACGGCGACCGCAACATGATCGTCGGCCGCGACTTCTTCGTGACCCCGAGCGACAGCCTCGCGGTGCTCGCCGCCAATGCTGAATTGGTACCGGGCTATCAAGGGCGGCTTAAGGGCGTCGCGCGGTCGCTGCCGACGAGCCGCGCGGCGGACCGCGTCGCAAGCAAGCTCGGCATCGAATCGTTCGAGACCCCGACCGGGTGGAAGTTCTTCGGCAACCTGCTCGACGCGGGCCGCATCACCTTGTGCGGCGAGGAGAGCTTTGGGACCGGCTCCGACCATATCCGCGAGAAGGACGGGCTCTGGGCGGTGCTGTTCTGGCTCAACGTGGTTGCCGCGCGCAACGAAAGCGTCGCCGACATCGTGCGGGCGCATTGGCAGGACTACGGGCGCGACACCTACACGCGCCACGACTACGAGGAGATCAATTCCGCGCTTGCCGGCGGTCTGATGGACGATCTCAGAGCAAGCCTTGCATCCCTCCCCGGCCGAAGCTTCGGCGCGCATAGCGTCGAGAGCGCGGAAGATTTCTCATATACCGACCCGGTCGACGGGTCCGTCAGCGCGCATCAGGGGATCAAGATTCTGCTCTCCGGCGACGCGCGCGTCGTCTACAGGCTGTCGGGGACGGGAACGAGCGGCGCGACGCTCAGGGTCTATGCCGAGCGCTACGAGGCAGACCCGGCCAAACACGACCTCCCGACGCAGGACGTGCTCGCAAGCGTGCTTGCCGCGGCCGACGCGATCGCCGGCATAGCGAGGCGCCTCGGCGTCGGGCCGAGCGCAATCACCTGACGGGTCGCGCGAGACGAATCAGTTCTCGAAGATCAGCGTGTTGTCTTCGACTTCGAAGCGCTGCAGCCCGTGCAGGAACGAGCCGCCAAGCAGGCTCAGCGACAATTGCTCGTCGGGAATGATCAGAGCGCGCACATGATGAAGCTCGATGTCATCGACACTGATCGTGTCGAGCATGGCCTCAGCGGCATTGGTCGTGCCGTTTGCGGTCTGCACCGGATTGACGAAATCCGAGTTGCGCACGTGGATTCCAGCGGTCGCAGCGTCGGAGACGCGCAGCGCCACCACCGTCGCCCCGGTGTCGACCAGGAGATGGACGGGCCGGAAGTTGATCTGCGCGTCGACGTAGAAATGCCCGTCGCTCTCCGCCTTGATCTCGACCTGCCGGGCGGATGAGGCGCTTTCTACCGTAGCAGCCGCAGCGGCCGCAGCAGCCGCCTCGGCCGCCGCCAGATCCGGGTGGTGGGCCTCCTGCCGCGGCGCGTGCATATAGTACGCAAAGAGCTTGGGCGCCGCGACGGCGACCAAGCCGATCAGGAGACAGACAAGAAGAAGTCCGCGCATGACTTTACCCCGGCGAACGAAATGCCAGGATTGAGCGAAGAAATGCTTAGCGCCGGCGCCTCAGGCGGCGAAATAGCGCGAAAGTTCGTAAAATCGTGAAGGCCGGGTTAACCGCGTTCGGTGGAAAAACGGGACGGCCGCCAGGGAGCCGTCCCGCCGTGACACGCCGGCTCAGGCGCCGGGTTGCGGAACGATGCGGATATAGGGTTTTGGCTCCTTCCAGCCGGACGGCCAGATCTTCCTGGCGTCGTCGTTCGACAGCGAGCCGGAGATGATCACCTCGCCGCCCTGCTTCCAGTTGGCGGGCGTTGCGACCTTGTGATTGGCGGTGAGCTGCAGCGAGTCGATGACGCGCAGGATCTCGTCGAAATTCCGCCCGGCGGTCATCGGGTAGGAGAGCACCAGCTTGATCTTCTTGTCGGGGCCGATGACGTAGACGTTGCGGACGGTCTGGTTGTCCGCCGCCGTGCGGCCCTCCGAAGTCGTGCCGGCGGCAGCCGGGAGCATGCCGAAGGCCTTGGCGACCTTCAGCTCCGGATCGCCGATCATCGGGAAATTCGGCGCAGTCCCTTGAGTCTCCTCGATGTCCTTCGACCAGCGCGCGTGGTTTCCGACCGGATCGACCGAGAGCCCGATGATCTTGACGCCGCGCTTGTCGAATTCCGGCTTGAGCCGCGCCATGGTGCCGAGCTCGGTCGTGCAGACCGGCGTGAAATCCTTCGGATGCGAGAAGAGCACGGCCCACGAATTGCCGAGCCAGTCGTGGAAGCGGATTTTGCCTTCCGTGGTGTCGGCCTCGAAATCCGGCGCGTCGTCCCCGATGACGAGGGTCTGAATGGGCATGTGAAAAACTCCTTGGGAACAGGCGGCACGCGCCGCCTCACAGTCTTCCAAGGATATAGATCGGGGGCGGTCGGCCGCAAAAAGAGGCGTTCCCTCAACGACGCCGTTCCGCGCAAATTCCGTCCGGTTCACGGTCGTCCCGTAGACGGCGTTTCCAAAGTTCGCCCCACGCACTTTGGCGGGGTGGCCGAGCCCGGTTCAATCCGGAACAATCCTTTAGTGCGAAAGGAACCCTCGGCCCGGCATCAACTTTGATTGGGAGCCGGCTCACAGTGGAACGGGCCGGCCACAGATGGAGGAAGCCGGCCGTGCTGAAATGGGCGCTCGTTTTCCTGGTGATTTCGCTGGTTGCCGGCGCTCTCGGCTTCACTGGCCTGGCGCGCGGCGCGGCGACGATCGCGAAATTTCTCTTCGCGCTCTTCCTCATCCTGTTCGTGATCTTCCTGGTGCTCGGATACACGGTCTTCGCCGTCGCCACCTGACGGCGTCCTCCGCCGCATCGCGGAGGGGGTCGCCAAGCCGACAATTTTAGTGAAGAATTTGTCCGGCGGGTGCCTCAGGGCACCGGTCTTTTTTGGAGTGGCGGGCATGCAATATCCGGGCACGGTCGGACAGAGACGCCGGATTCTCTGCGTCTTTCCGGCCTATACGCCGTCCTTCGGCACCTTCTGCGCACGCCTACAAGCTGATGGGCGTCACCGCCTTCATGCCGCCGCAGGGGCTCCTCGCGATCGCCGCCTATCTGCCGGACGCCTGGGAGGTGCGCTTCGCCGACGAGAACATCTCGCGCGCGACGCCGGAAGATTTTCTCTGGGCGGACGCGGTCTTCGTCTCCGGCATGCACATCCAGGCGAAGCAGATCGATGACATCCGCACCCGCGCACAAAGCGCCGGCAAGGTCGCGGTGCTCGGCGGGCCGTCGGTCTCCGGCGCGCCGGAGATGTATCCGGCCTTCGACTACCTGCATGTGGGCGAGCTCGGCGACGCCACCGACAGGCTGATCGCGCTGCTCGACGAGAGCGTCGCGCGGCCGGCCGTGCAGGTCAGGCTTGAGACCGAGGAGCGGCTGCCGCTTTCCGACTTCCCGACGCCGGCTTACGACAAGGCGCGGCTCAAGGATTATCTGATCGGGACGTTCCAGTTCTCCAGCGGCTGCCCCTACCGCTGCGAGTTCTGCGACATCCCGGCGCTCTACGGCCGGCAGCCGCGGCTGAAGACGCCGGCGCAGCTCACCCGGGAGCTCGACACCATCATCGCCGAGAAGGGGCACCCCTCGACGATCTACTTCGTCGACGACAACTTCATCGGCAACAAGAAGGCGACGCGGGAGATGCTGCCACATCTGATCGCGTGGCAGAAGAAGCACGGCTACCCGCTCGGCTTCGCCTGCGAGGCGACGCTCAACATCGCCAAGCAGACGGACATCCTGGCGCTGATGCGCGAGGCCGGCTTCACCGGCATCTTCGTCGGCATCGAGACGCCGGAGCTCGACGCGCTGATGCATATGCGCAAGGAGCACAATGCCTCGCTGCCGATGTACGAATCGATCGAAACGCTGAACGCCTACGGCCTGGAAGTCTCCTCCGGCATCATCCTCGGGCTCGACACCGACACGCCGGAGACCGTCGACAAGCTGATCGCCTTCATCGAGCGCTCGAAGATCCCGATGCTGACGATCAACCTCCTGCAGGCCCTGCCGAAGACGCCGCTGCACGAGCGGCTGACGCGCGCCGGGCGCATCGTCGACGACCCGACGCTTGAATCGAACGTGCAGTTCCTCCGGCCCTATGACGAGGTGATCGCCGCGTGGCGGCGCGCCATCGCCTACGCCTATCAGCCGGAGCGCGTCTTCGAGCGCTTCCGCCACCAGGTCGACGCGACCTATCCGAATCGCGATGAAGACGCCGGCGAAGGGCAAGCTCAAGGCGGCGAACCTGAAACGCGGGCTGACGCTGCTCGTGAACTCGATCATCGAGCTCGGCATCCGCGCCGACTACCGGCGCGAATTCTGGCGCGCCTTCCTCTATGCGGCGAAGCGTGGCCAGCTCGAAGGCGCGCTCGGCATGGCCTTCATGTCGCACCACCTGATCAAGTTCACGCGCGAGGCACTGAGCGGCGCGCAGAATGCGAGCTTCTACTCCGCCAAGGCGCGCGACGCGGAGGAAACGCGGCAGGCGGCATAAGGCGGCGCGGGTCGACGGAGGCGACGCGCTTCTTTAAGCCGGGGGCCGATGGCCAAGGCCTTTTCGCTCCTCATCATCCTCGCCATGGCGATCCAGGTGATCAAGCCGCTTGGGCTGCCGGGTCTCCGAAAGCGCGCCGATGCGTGGAAGCTTGCGATCGGCGCGCTTGCGGTCTTCGCCCTGGTGGCGATGCTGAAACGCGGCTGAGCCGCGCGGGAAAGAGGCGCGGCCGTCGTTGCGTCAGGCCGATTCCAGGAAGAACATGGTCGGCTGGTCGACGACGCCTGCCGCGACCATGGTGTCCTTCAGGTCGGGCGAGGCGACAAAGGCCTTCGCCTTCTTCATGTCCTCGATGTCGAAGATCATGACGATCTCGCTCTTGTCGTCGGCCGAACGGTAAACGCGCGGATTAGTCAATCCGGACGCCTGACGCCGCTTCTCGTCGGCGTCAAACACGGAGCGCCATTTGGCGTAGTCCTTGACCTTGTGACGAACAATTCCAATGCTCATGGGCTGAACCTCCCGCGCGGACAGATTGACTGCGTCGGCCGCTCCGCACCCGACGGTGACGCGGCGGGATGCGGCGCCCGGCGTAGACCTGCGGCCGCTACCCAGTGGCGCGGACGCTATCACGGGCGATTGCGCCGTCCGAGTTAATTAGAGGTAATGCGGATCGGAGCGGCCTCGCCCTGCCGGCTTCGCTCAGATGTGCTGCGCGAGCGGGCCAGCACAGGCGCCCTTCAAGAGACAGCCCGGCGGTCGCTTGCAGCCTGGCGGAGCGCGCACCAGAATGCCCGCCTTCAAACGGCAGCGACAGCGCCGCCGCATCGCAGGAAAACGGGGAAGCGAAGCCGTGCCAAAGCTCTCAGGTGTCGTGATCGTCACCGGCGCCGCCTCGGGGCTCGGGCGGGAATCGGCGGTGCATTTCGCCGATTGCGGGGCGAGGGTTGTGGCGGTCGACCTGAACAAGGCCGGGCTCGACGAGATCGCCTCCGAGCGCATCCACCCGCTCGTCGCCGATCTGACCAAGTCCGCCGAGTGCAAGGCGGTCGCCGCGGAGGCAGCCGAGCGCGGGCCGATCACCGGGCTCCTGAACTCCGCCGGGATCGAGCTTCACGGCAGCGTGGTCGAAATGCCCGAGGACGACTGGGACAAGGTTTTTGCCGTCAACGTCAAGGCGATCTTCCTCATCTCCAAGCACGTGATCCCGCACATGGTCGAAAACGGCGGCGGCTCGGTGGTCAACATGTCGTCGATCCAGGCGCTGGCGACGCAGGCGGGCGTCGCCGCCTATTCCGCCAGCAAGGGCGCCGTTCTGTCGCTCACCCGCGTGATGGCGCTCGACCACGGCAAAGACAACATCCGCGTCACCGCCATCTGTCCGGGCACCATCGAGACGGCGCTTGCGCATGCCAACGCGCGCCACTGGAATCCGGAGAATCCGGCGGCGGTGCTCGCCGAATGGGGATCGAAGCATGCGCTGAACCGCATCGGCCGGCCGATCGAGGTGGCGAGGCTCGCGGCGTTCCTGATCTCCGAGGAGTCGAGCTTCATCACCGGCTCCTATCATCTCGTCGACGGCGGCCTGACCGCCTCGTTCTAAGACAGCGGCCGGAGCCCGCCGCACAACCAAAGGGGAGGACAATGCAACGGTCCGAAGTCAATCGCCTTGAGCGCGAGGCGCTCGCGCTCTTCGCCGAGCACCGCTTCGCGCTGCCGCCGTTCGCGACATGGGGCGAGAGCACGTGGCGCGAAAATCCCGAGGCGGCCGCATTCTGCCATCGGCATCAGATGGGATGGGACATCACCGACTTCGGCTCGTCCGATTTCCAGCGCCGCGGCCTCGTCATCTTCTGCATCAGGAACGGCCTGCAGGGCGTCGCCGACGAAAGGCCTTATGCGGAGAAGCTGCTTGTCGTGCAGGAGGGTCAGGAAGCGCCCTTCCACCATCACCGCATCAAGATGGAGGACATCATCGTGCGCGGCGGCGGCAACCTGATCGTCGAGCTGCACAACCTGGCGGACGGCGGGCTAGCCGATACGGCGGTGACGGTGATGGTCGACGGAACGAAGCGCGTGCTCGACGCGGGCGAGCCGTTGCGGCTTCGCCCGGGCGAGAGCGTCACGATCACGCGCGAGCTCTGGCATCGTCTCTCCGGAGAGCCGGGAGCGGGAACGGTCTTCGTGGGCGAGGTCTCGCAGGTCAACGACGACTTCAAGGACAACTACTTCCTCGAAAAAGTCGGCCGCTTCGCCGGTATCGAGGAGGACGAGCAAAAACTCTATCCGCTTTGGAACGAGCTCGCGTAACCGGCCGCGGCCGAACGGCTACGACCGGGACCTTGAGACGCTGCAGGCGGCGATGAAGGCGCAGGTGGCCACGCGCGCGGCGACCGGAGGGGCTCGAGCGGCTGATCCGCAAGTTCGATCCCGTCGCCCGCGATTTTCGCAACCGCGCGCTCGGCGAGGCAGGAGAGGCGCTGGTCGTGGAGCGGGAGCGACGCGGTCTTCGCGATGCAGATCGCGTTGACGTGGCCCGCAAGGTCCGATGGGTGGCGAAGGAAGACGGCGACGGCGCTGGCTATGACGTGCGCTCGTTCGATCTCGCCTCGGGTGCGGAGCGACTACTCGAGGTGAAGACTACCTACGGCGGGCAGCGGACACCGTTCTTCCTCACTCGCAACGAGAAGTCGCTCGCCGATGAGCGCCCCGACGCTTTTTGCATCCTCCGCCTTTACGAGTTCGGCCCCGCGTCACGCCTCTTCACACTGCACCCGCCGTTGGACGCGGTCGCGCGGCTAGATACGGAAACGTGGCGGGCGGGATTCGGATGAACCTATCCACAACTCGTTGAACACAGCTCGGGATACCGACTAACCAGCGCAGGGCATCGAAGCGAATCTGCGCAGAGGCGATTTCTTAGCGGTGGCAGCGCTGGACAAAGAAGCAGGCTGGCGTCGGGAATCGGGACTATCCGCGACTCCGCTGATAGGGGCCATGTTACATTTTCCCTTGACATCCGCCCTTCCAGGAGTATGTAACATGGCCCCTATCGAAATGGAGGGAGACATGATGCCTGTTCTGAGAGTGAATGATGGGACGTTCGCCGACCTGAGTACCCTAAAGACTTGGTTCGGCACCAGGACCCCAAGCGAGACCATTGACCATCTTGTACGTCAGGCGATGGAGCAGCTCGGTATTGAGAGAGACGGCCAGATCGAAGAGGTATCCACGACCGGCACGAACGTTATGGAGTTCCATACTGCGCCCGGACTGTCATTCACGAAACCGCTGTCAGCGTCCATAAACGGCAAGTCACTCCCGAACCCGCGCTGGTCCGCAATCTTGTTGACAATGATCGCGCAGGTAAAGGCGAAGGGCCTTGAGGGAGACAAGCTGGTCCGCGAACTGAACGTACCCTCAAAAGCCGAGCGCTACGAAGACGAAGGATTCAAGTATCACGCAGATCTCGGCGTCTCAGTGCAAGGTCAGTCGGCATCGGATGCCTGGAAAGAAGTGGATCGAACTCGCAAGGAAGTGGCGTATTCCCGTCTCCGTCGAGTTCTTGTGGCGGCAGAACCCCAAAGCGCAGCATCCCGGTCGAACCGGCGTGCTCCGCTCTGGAAATGCCTAACGCAACAACCGTGCCTGCGGGCGCGATGCCCGCAGCGCGCGGGCGCGGTGTCCTCATTGGTACCCCGCCCCCTTCTCCCCTTCTCAACCTCCGCCACATCAAACTTCTTCATCTCCATCATCGCGTCGAAGGCGCGCTTCGCCTCCGCGCCGCCGGCGGCCATCGGTCAGGGTGCGCAGGGTAGTCTGCCAGCTCGACTCACCCCGTTGCGGCGCGCCGCTATGCGAGGCCCTGGAAGAGCGCGAGCGCAATATCAAGGCGGGCCATCGTCGCTTCATCCATATGTCCGACGACCTGTCCGACATTGGCTCGGCGAATGGTCGAAATTCGATCCGCCATGACGGTCGAAGGCGAGCGGAGGCCATTCGTGTCCGTCGGGGCCACGGGCACACGGTAAAATCCACCTGACGCGGAATCGTCCGTGGCTGTCAGGTGGCACACGAGGACGGAGGGGTGCTCTTCAAGAAAGGCATCCGCCTGAATGACAATGGCCGGGCGCGGCTTCCCCTCGTAGGTGCCCCTCTGGGCGATGATCACCACATCGCCACGCCGCATCAATCGGCCAGCGCGTTCTCGGCCTGAATGCTCTCAATCTCGTCCAGGAGCGCCCGGTCCGATGGATCGTCGCGCAGGCGGCGCGAAGCCCTCTGCGCCTCGGCAATCATCGTTGCACGCTCATGCGGATCGAGAGCCAGGGAAAGCAGCGGCGTCCGCTCTTCGCCCGGGTGCCGCGCATTTTCCCGAACGGCCGGGGCAAGGCGCTTGCTCGCGTGCAGCAGCTCGATCCCAACGACGCGCCCCTCGCCGTCGTAGTCGAGGATGACACCCGCGGCCACCTCCTTGCTCTCGACGATCTTGCCGCCGCCGAGATGAATGTGGGCGGCATCCGCTTCCGGGTCGTAAGTCAAGTCGAGCATGGCGATACAGCGTTCCTGACCCACTTATAGCCGGTATTTCGTGCCCGGTCACGGCTGCGGCAAGGCTGCGGCACCCTCACCCCCTTCTCGCCTTCTCAATCTTCGCCACGTCGATCTTCTTCATCTCCTTTCCCCCCATCCCCTTCCCTGCTACCCCATTCTCCGCCGAATGATTCGCGACCCCTCATAAGGAGGCTCTCGCCATGCTCCGCTCTTCCCGATTTCGCACATTTCTCGTCGCCCTCGTCGCCGCGCTCACATTCAGCGTCGCCTCCCCGGCCTTCGCCGACAGCGGCACGGTCCGCATCACCGTCTACAAGGCCGGCTGGATCATCGGCGGCGCGGGCGGCAGCGGCTCGATGACCTTCCACGGGCGGCGCTATGCGCTCGGCATCGGGGGCTTGAGCATCGGCTTCACCTTCGGCGGCTCGAAGGCGGTCCTCTCGGGGCAGGTCACCCATATCCGCCGAGCCTCCGACATCGAAGGCGTCTACGGGGCCGCCGGCGCCGGCGGTGCGCTCCTGCGGCACGGAGTCGGGACAATCGTCCTCACCAACGAGAAGGGCGCGGTGCTGACGCTGCAAGGCCGCACGGTCGGGCTGATGGTGAATATCGACTTCAGCGGTCTGGCACTGACGCTGAAACACTGAAGCAGGCTCCGCTGTCGAGGCCCTCCCCTCTTCCTGCTCTCTCTCACGAGGGGAAGGACGCAACCGCCGTCGATCGGCCCCGGCCCCTGCGTCCGTTACTCGCCTCTCACCCCCGCCGCGCCTTCTCGATCTTCGCCACGTCGATCTTCTTCATCTCCATCATCGCGTCGAAGGCGCGCTTCGCCTCGGCGCCGCCGGCAACCATCGCCTCGGTCAAGACGCGCGGCGTGATCTGCCAGGAGATGCCCCATTTGTCCTTGCACCAGCCGCAGGCGCTCTCCTCGCCGCCGTTCCCCACGATGGCGTTCCAGTAGCGGTCGGTCTCCTCCTGGTCGTCGGTGGCGATCTGGAACGAGAAGGATTCGTTGTGCTTGAACATCGGACCGCCATTCAGCCCTATGCAGGGTATGCCGCAGACGGTGAAGTCCACGACCAGCACGTCGCCCGCCTTGCCGGACGGGAAGTCGCCCGGCGCCCGATGGATGGACCCCACCCGGCTATCGGGAAAAGTCTCCGCGTAGAAACGGGCCGCCGCCTCGGCGTCCTTGTCGTACCAGAGGCAGATCGTGTTCTTGGCAATCGCCATCGGTCTTGTCCTTTCGATTCGGCGCCGGATTTCGCGCCGTCCTCCCCTTCGCTCTCTTTAAGAGAAAGCAGCTTTGCGGCGCACAGGTGGCACGACCGGCGATGTGACGAGGACGATTGGGTGAGGGGCAGGCAGAAGGCAATAGGGCAGTAAGGCAGTAAGGCAATACTCCGCCAGCCGACCGGGGATCGGCCCCGACTGCCCTGCTGTCCTGCTGCCCTGTTCCCCTGCTGCTGTTGCCGACTACCGGCCCCTGCCGCATGCGAGCATCGGCCGTTCTGATCGGCTCGGCCGCGTCCTCGCTTCGAGCATCGCGTGTTCGAACCGTGTTCAGTCCGAGGATGCGCAGCGGAAAAAAGCTTGCGCGTCAGGGGCCTGCCGCCACCCGCTCAACCCGAACAAGATCGCCGGCGGCCCCTTCCCGTTCTCCCCCAATCCCCAATCCCCAATCCCCCACTCCCTACTCCCCAATCTTCAGCGCCGCGATAAACGCCTCCTGCGGGATATCGACCTTGCCGAACTGGCGCATCTTCTTCTTCCCCTCCTTCTGCTTGTCGAGGAGCTTGCGCTTGCGCGTGATGTCGCCGCCGTAGCACTTGGCCGTCACGTCCTTCCTGAGCGCGGAGATGGTCTCGCGCGCGATGACCTTGCCGCCGATCGCCGCCTGGATCGGAATCTTGAAAAGGTGCTGCGGAATCAGCTCCTTGAGCTTTTCCACCAGCACGCGGCCGCGCTTTTCCGACTGGCTGCGGTGCACCAGCATCGACAGCGCGTCGACCGGCTCGCCATTGACGAGGATCGACATCTTGACGAGGTCGCCCTCGCGATAGCCGGTGATGTGGTAGTCGAAGCTGGCATAGCCCTTCGAAACCGACTTCAGCCGGTCATAAAAATCGAAGACCACCTCGTTGAGCGGCAGGTCATACTGCACCAGCGCGCGGCTCCCGACATAGGAGAGATCGACCTGGCTGCCGCGGCGGTCCTGGCAAAGCTTCAGGATGGCGCCGAGATAGTCGTCAGGCGTCAGGATGGTGGCGCGGATCCAGGGCTCGCGGATCTCGGCGATGCGCGCCGGATCCGGCATGTCGGCGGGGTTGTGGAGCTCGATCTCCGTGCCGTCGGTGAGCCGGATCTGGTAGATCACCGAGGGCGCAGTGGCGATCAAATCCAGGTCAAACTCGCGCGTCAGCCGCTCCTGGATGATCTCCAGGTGAAGCAGGCCGAGGAAGCCGCAGCGGAAGCCAAATCCGAGGGCTGCGCTGGTCTCCATCTCGTAGCTGAAGCTGGCGTCGTTGAGCCTGAGCTTGCCGATCGCCGCGCGGAGCGCCTCAAAGTCCGCCGCGTCGACCGGGAAGAGCCCACAGAAGACCACAGGCTGCGCCGGCCTGAAACCCGGCAGCATCTCCGCCGCCGGGCGCCGGTCCTCGGTGATCGTGTCGCCGACGCGGGTATCCGCCACCTCCTTGATTGAGCCGGTCAGGAAGCCGATCTCGCCTGGACCGAGCTCGCCGATATCGACCATCTTGGGGGTGAAGAAGCCGACGCGGTCGACGCCGTGGCGCGCGTCCGTCCGCATCATACGGATCGTCATGCCCTTCTTCAGCGTGCCATCAATGATGCGGACCAGCACCACCACGCCGAGATAGGCGTCATACCAGCTGTCGACGAGGAGCGCCTTCAAGGGCGCCGCACTGTCGCCCTTCGGCGGCGGCAGCCGGTGCACGATCGCCTCCAGCACGTCCTCCACGCCCAAGCCGGTCTTCGCCGAGATCATCACGGCGTTCGAGGCGTCGAGCCCGATCACGTCCTCGATCTGCTCCTTGACCCGCTGCGGCTCGGCGGCGGGCAGGTCGATCTTATTCAGGACCGGGACGATCTCGTGGTTGTTGTCGATCGCCTGGTAGACATTGGCGAGCGTCTGCGCCTCAACGCCCTGGCTCGCGTCCACGACAAGCAGCGAGCCCTCGCAAGCGGCGAGCGAGCGGTTCACCTCATAGGCGAAATCGACATGCCCGGGCGTGTCGATCAGGTTGAGCTCGTAGTCCTCGCCGTTCTTGGCGCGGTAGAGGAGCCTGACGGTCTGCGCCTTGATGGTGATGCCGCGCTCCCGCTCAATGTCCATGGAATCGAGCACCTGCTCCTTCATCTCGCGGAGATCGAGCCCGCCGGTCATCTGGATCAGCCGGTCGGCAAGCGTCGATTTTCCGTGGTCGATGTGGGCGATGATCGCGAAATTGCGGATGTGGTCGAGGGAGGTGGTCATAAATTGTCCGGGGTCGGGGCGCATGTAGCACCTCGCCTTAGGCACTGGAAGCCGCCGTTCGCGATGGTCAGGGGCAAGAGACGGGAAGCGTCCGGTGGTTGATTCCTACGGCCGTCGGCGGCGTCCGCCGAAGGCTGTCCGGCGCGATCGCCCGGATGAACTCATCGTAGCCGGGTGCATTCCTCTCCGGCCCCGTTGATCCCAATACACAGCGTGTGCCTGAAAGACCGCCGCGACCGGATTCCAGTGGTCGCGGACGCGATCGACAATCCGCCTCGGCATCTCGGGCGAGACGACGGTATGCCCGCCGCCTCACCAACCACGCGCGTCAGCGAATGCATAGGGGATGAGCGGCGTGTCGAGCGGCAGGCGGTGCTTATCGGGGTTCTCGTGATCGTACGGCAACGACGGAAAATCGATGACAGTGACATCCCCGGTGCCAATGTTCTTCGCCGCGTGCCAGACATTGTTCGGCGTGCACACGATCTGGCGCCGTTCGGAGGAGAGATAGATCTCGCAGACTTCGCCATAAGTCGAGGACTCGGGTCGCGGGTCGAACAGGACAAGAAGCAGCTGCCCGGCCAGAACGAGAGTCCGGTCGTCATGGGTCTTGTGAAGCACCCATCCTTTGACGAAGCCTGGGCGAATGGTGAAGCAATGCGCCGATACAAGTGGGTCGGGGTGCCATCCCCAACGCGTGTCATAGACTTCGAAGAGACTGCCCCGTTCATCGAGCTGCGTGGGTATGTCCCGGATCGTAACGCCTTCGAGCAGCCGATTGAGCCGCTGTCCATCGGCGGTGACCGTCTGCCGGTCCTGCTTTGAGGCGGCGAGAGTATCGTCAAGCAGCGACTTGGGACTGACAAACCGAACTGTACTCACCCAAACCGCCCTCCTTGGGGCAACTACAAACTTTGGGGCAACGACAAACCTTCGTTTAAGTCCATATCACGCCAGCAAGAATTTATCCACCGACAGACCCTTCGCCAATGACGGGGCATGCCATCAAGGTCACCATCGGCGGCTCGGCACCCTCCCGGCATTCTGACCATCCACGATCACGCGGTGGAGCAAAGGGGGCGCAAGCAGCACTTGAACGCCACAGCGGCGAAGCGGGCGACCCGGTTTCAATGCAGAAGGCTCTGATCGCGGCGAAGGCAGAGGCGATTGCCAACCGGACCGCTACGTGCTGGCATCCCTCCTTGGACGATCGCGACGAGAGGGAGAGGCATGGCCGAAGTGGTGATAAAGGTCAGCAGGAATGGTCCCTACGTTGTCACCGGTCCCGTCGAAGTGCGGGACGCCGACGGAACAACCTACACGGTGAAGGAGACTTTCGCGCTCTGTCGCTGCGGGGGCTCCACCACCAAGCCGTTCTGTGACGGAACGCACTCGAAGATCGGGTTCCAGGCGGCCGAGAAGGCGGTGGCAGAGTCCGAAAAATCGTGACGGCGCCGGGCGCACCCCGTCCAGCGCTCGAAAGAGAAAAGGAGCCGGCGCGGCCGGCGGCCTGCCGTTCTCACGGGCAGGAGGTGCAGACCATGTCCCAGGACGATCTCTTCGGGCCGGCGGGAAGCAGCCTTCCGGACATCGGGCCGAACACGACGATTGCAGCACTCCGTGAGGAGGCGGCAGCGTGCCGGCGCTGCGGGCTCTACAAGCATGCGACGCAACTGGTCTTCGGCGAGGGCCCGCCCGACGCGCGCATCATGATGGTGGGCGAGCAGCCGGGCGACCAGGAGGACCTGCAAGGCCGACCCTTCGTCGGGCCCGCCGGGCAGCTTCTCGACCGCGCGCTGGAGGATGCCGGAATCGACCGCGGCCAAGTCTACGTCACCAATGCAGTCAAGCACTTCAAGTTCGAGCCACGTGGGCGAAAGCGCATCCACAAGACGCCCGAACGGCCGGAGATCGAGGCCTGCAAATGGTGGCTCGACCGCGAGCTTAAGGTGGTGAAGCCGGAGCTCGTCGTCGCGCTTGGCGGAACCGCCGGCCAGACACTCTACGGACGCACGGTAAAGGTGCTTTCCGAGCGCGGGCGCATCTTAAACGATCCGCGCGGCTTCCGGCTGCTTCTCACCGTCCACCCCTCGATGATCCTGCGCGTGCCGGACGAGGCAAAGGAGCGCGCCTACCGGGACTTCGTGCAGGACCTCAGCAAAGCCGCGTGAATTTCCGCTGTTCAGAACTACGGCATCGGGCGAGACTCTCGGCATGATTCGCCCGACCGCGCTTCTGTCGCTGCTCGTCCTCGGAGCGCTCGCGGCGAGCGCCCGCGCCGAAAACGACATCGTCGTCGACCGCCACCAGGCGTGGGAGACCCAGGCGCGGAACTATTGTGGGCCAAACCCGATCAGCATGCGGCCGGTCACCACGCAGGCGATCTCCGAGGCGCGCTGCGTCGCCGACTTCCACACGGGCGAGGTGCGGTTCCATCCCTATGGCGGACGCACGATGGCCGAGTGGCCGATCCGCGGCCGCGTCACCCAGGCCATCATCGGCTACTGCCGCTGCGTCGTGCACGATTAAGCGGGGCGGTTCGGCAGCAGCCTCTCCATTTGCAATGGGGAGGACCTGAGCAGCAGCCTGGATTTTGGAATCGTTCCAATCTAGCTTGCGCGCATGATCCCGGGCTTTCGCGACCGCAAGCGCTTCGCTGATCTCTCCGACCAGGAAATCCTGGCGCTCGCCATCGCGTCGGAGGAGGAGGATTCCCGCGTCTACGCCACTTATGCGGAACGGCTGCGGACCGAGTATCCGCAAAGCGCCGCCGTCTTCGAGGGGATGGTCAAGGAGGAGGACGAGCACCGCCGGCGACTGATCGAGACCTATCGCCGCCGCTTCGGCGAGACGATCCCCGTGATCCGCCGCGAGCATGTCACCGGCTTCTATCAGCGGCGGCCCTACTGGCTGGTGTCGAAGCTCGGGCTTGAGCGCGTCCGCGAGGAAGTCGCGCTCATGGAGAAAGAGGCGGAGAGCTTCTACACCAAGGCGGCGCAGCGGACGAGCGACGCGGCGACGCGCAAGCTGCTCGGCGACCTCGCCGCGGCGGAAGCCGGACATGTCGCGACGGCCGAGCGGCTGGAGGAGAAATATCTCGGCGGAAGCCGGCGGATGGAGGAGGATGCCGTCGCGCATCGGCAGTTCGTGCTGACCTACGTGCAGCCAGGGCTTGCCGGGCTGATGGACGGCTCGGTGTCGACGCTGGCGCCGGTCTTCGCCGCCGCTTTCGCCACGCACGAATCCTGGCAGACTTTTCTGGTCGGCCTCGCGGCGGGTATTGGCGCCGGCATCTCGATGGGCTTCACCGAGGCGCTCTCCGACGACGGCGCGCTGAGCGGACGCGGCTCGCCGCTGGCGCGCGGCATCTCGTGCGGCGTGATGACCACGCTCGGCGGACTCGGCCACGCGCTTCCCTACCTGATCCCGGAATTCTGGACCGCGACGTCGATCGCGATCGTGGTCGTCATCTTCGAGCTGATCGCGATCGCCTGGATCCGCTGGCGCTACATGCAGTCGCCGTTCTTCACCGCGGCGCTGCAGATCGTGATCGGCGGTGCGCTGGTCTTCGCCACGGGGATATTGATCGGCAGCGCCTGAGCTGCGGTTCTCCGCCGCAATCGGCGCCGCGATTTCGGCTGCAACCCGGATTGATTCAGGTCATATCGCCGCCCCGTGCTGCCCTTAGTCTTCCGTTACCATCAAGGGGAGCAGAGTTCGCGCATGAATGCCCCTCTTCCAGGCAACATGAAGCCTGTCGCAAAGCGTGCCCGCAGCCGAAAGACGGCGCGGCGCGCGCCCGATCTGCAGTCTGCCGCGAAGAGTCCGGCAGAGGATTCCACCGCGTCCACGTCACTTCCGGATATTGGCGACCGCGCGCTCCACGCAATGATCGCCCGCTTCACGCTCGGGCTGTCGCCAGCGGCACTCGCGCAGGCCGCTTTCGACTGGGCGTCGCATCTCGCGGCCGCGCCCGGCAAGCAAGCGCAACTCGTCGATAAGGCAGCGCGCAAGGCGGCCCGCTTCGCGACCTATGCGGCAGGCTCCGCGACGCAAGGGAAATCTGCGGATCCGTGCATCGATCCGCTGCCGCATGACCGCCGCTTCGCCGCCGAGGAATGGCAAGGATGGCCGTTCAACCTGATCTACCAGGCGTTCCTCCTGAACCAGCAGTGGTGGCACAACGCCACGACCGACGTTCGCGGCGTTACCAGGAAGCACGAGACGATGGTGGAGTTCGCGGCGCGGCAGATGCTCGATGTCTTCGCGCCGTCGAATTACGCGGCGACCAATCCGGAGGTCGTGAAGCGCACGCTCGAGACGGGCGGCATGAACTTCGTCGCCGGCTTGCAGAACATGATCGAGGACTGGCAGCGCACGGCAAGCGGCAAGCCACCGATCGGCGCGGAGAAATTCATCCCCGGCCGCGACGTCGCGGTAACGCCCGGCAAGGTCGTCTACCGGAACCGCCTGATCGAGCTGATCCAATATGCGCCGGCAACCGGCAAGGTCAGGCCCGAGCCGATCCTGATCGTCCCGGCCTGGATCATGAAATATTACATCCTCGACCTGTCGCCGCGGAACTCGCTGGTCAAATACCTGGTCGAGCAGGGGTTTACGGTCTTCATGATCTCCTGGACCAACCCGGGGCCGGAGGATCGCGACCTCGGGATGGAGGACTATCTGGAGCTCGGCTTCATGCAGGCGCTCGATGCCGTGCGCACCATCGTGCCGGGCCGCAAGGTGCACGCCACCGGCTATTGCCTCGGCGGCACGCTCACTTCGATCGGGGCGGCGGCGCTGGCGCGCGACGGCGCCGACGACCTCGCCTCGGTCACGCTCTTCGCCGCCGAGACGGATTTTTCCGAGCCGGGCGAGCTGGGCCTCTTCATCAACGAGAGCCAGGTCGCCTTCATCGAGGACGTGATGTGGGAGCAGGGCTTCCTCGACACGACGCAGATGGCGGGCGCGTTCCAGATGCTGCGCTCGAACGACCTCGTCTGGTCGCGCATGGTGCGCGACTATCTGATGGGCGAGCGCCGGCCGATGAACGATCTGATGGCGTGGAACGCGGATGCGACGCGCATGCCCTACCGCATGCACAGCGAATATCTGCGCGAGCTGTTCCTGAACAACGCGCTTGCCGAAGGGCATTTCACGGTCGGCGGCCGGCCGATCGCGCTCTCCAACATCCGCGCCCCGATCTTTTCGCTGGGCACGGAGCGCGATCACGTCGCGCCGTGGCGCTCGACCTACAAGATCCATCTCCTCCGGATACGGAGGTGACCTATTTGCTCGACCTCCGGCGGGCACAATGCCGGCATCGTGTCGGAGCCCGGCCACCCGCACCGCAGCTTCAGGGTGATGACGAAGAGCGCCACCGATCGCTACCTCGATCCGGAGGGCTATCTCGCCGAGGCGCCGAGGAAGGACGGATCGTGGTGGCCGGAATGGGTGGCTGGCTCGAAGCGCGCAGCGGCAAGCCTGTGGCGCCGCCCAAGATGGGCGCGGAAAGAGCGGGCTATCGGCCGCTCGGCGATGCGCCGGGAACTTACGTGTTGCAGCGCTGAAATCGGCTCACGTGGCCGTCGCGCCGCCGGTGGCCGAATTGACGGGAGCGGGGACATCCGCCGGCTCGTTCTCATTCACCCAGCGGATGCTCTTGTAGTCGAAGCCGCGCTCGAGGGTCGGCTTCACAACGGAAAAATACGGCGACAGGTCGAAGTCGCGCGGCGCGAAGAGCGAATGATGGCGGATGTAGTAGTGCTCCCGCCGCATGCGCCGCGTGCGCGCCTCGTCGCCGACCGAGGGTACGATGCGCGGAAGAATCGGGTAGCCGACCGCCTGAAACGCTTCGGCGATGAGCGACGAGCAGATGGCACGCGTCGGATCGCCGGATCCGAAGGCGATGGCACGGCGCCGCCACCTGCGTGGCAGCGGCAACGGAACGAAGTAACGGAGCATGTCGAGGAAATTTCGCATGTCGTAGCGAAGCCCGATCCGCTCCACCATGAACCGCACGATCCGCAGCTGATCGTCGTAGGAAAGCATCACCGGACGGCAGACGCGCGTGTTGAAGGTAGCGTAGCGGGAGAGCGGTGCCGACACGCAGCCCTCGCCGAGATTGACCTCCACCAACACATGCGGCTCGCCGTTTGGCTCGGCGCGACCGGGAATGTCGCCGACGAAAATCGCGGAATGCGACCAGCTCGACATGGTGAGGTATTCGATCACCATGGAGATGTATTGGTGGCCCTCCACCAGGAGGATGTCGCCGGGCTTCAGGACAGCGCGCAGCGTGTCGGGGTCGGAGGGGGTATAGGGCTCGTAACCGGACGTCTCGCGGCGGAGCCGGTCGGCAAGCCATCGGCCGATCTTGTCGAACGTTGTGTCGACGGTCGCAGTCATGGCGGCATTCTGGCAGATCAGTCCCCAAGAATCTCCTTAGACGCCACCGTCGTATCGGCGTTGAGGCGATAGACCAGCGGCACGCCGGTCGCAATCTCGAGCTTCAGGATCTGCTCGGTGTCGAGCTTGTCGAGCACCATGACAAGCGAACGGAGCGAGTTGCCGTGGGCTGAGACGAGCACGCGCCGCCCGCGCATCACGTCAGGAAGAATGCGCGTCAGATAGTAAGGCCAGACGCGCGCGCCGGTGTCGCGCAGGCTCTCGCCGCCCGGCGGGTTGGTGGCATAGGAGCGGCGCCAGATGTGCACCTGCTCTTCGCCCCATTTCTTGCGCGCGTCGTCCTTGTTGAGCCCCGAGAGATCGCCATAGTCGCGCTCGTTCAGCGCCTGGTCGCGATATTCCTCCAGTCCCGTCTGGCCGAGCTCCTCCAGCATCAGCTTCAGCGTGTTCTGGGCGCGGATCAGCGCGCTGGTATAGGCGACGTCGAAGCTGAAGCCCTTCGCTTTCAGCTTCTTTCCGGCCGAGTGCGCCTCCTCGATGCCCTTCGGCGAAAGGTCGATGTCCTTCCAGCCCGTGAAGAGGTTCTTGAGGTTCCAGTCGCTCTGGCCGTGGCGCACGAGCACGAGAAGGCGGTCCATGAGGGCTCCGTGGGGAGGTTACGCGAAGGCGTCGCGGCTTTGCTAACCCCTCAAAGCCGCTTCGGGTCAAGTCCCATGGCCTTGGCGATCAGGGCGAAATCGTCGCGCGGCACGGCAAAGATGCTGCGGTGGAAGAAGAGCCCCCAGTGCTGGCGGTCCTTGATGAAGGAAAGCTGGTCCAGCAGTGGATAGACTCCTGCCTCCTTCGCCGTCTTCTCGAAGGCGATGTCGCGCCGCCAGCCGACGCGCCCCGGCATCATCTCCGCCTCATAGGGCGCGCGGTCCTTGAATTTGCCGATGGCGGTGAAGGCGCGCACCTCGTCGCCGCCTTTCAGGACCGTGCGCGGCGAATAGTAGGCGAGCCAGTCGCCGGGCTGGACGCGGTTCACTGGCGCGAACCGACCGTGCGCGAACATCGCAACACCGCCGGCAAGACAGCGCTCCACGCCGACTTTTGGGACGACGGCAATCCAGTAGCGGGTGGCGGTTTCTGCCGTCTTGGCCATGCGCGTCAGTGCAGCCCCAGGACATCCGCCATGTCGTAAAGCCCGGGCTTCTTGTCGAAGGCCCAGAGCGCCGCGCGGATGGCGCCGCGGGCGAAGTTGTCGCGGCTTTCGGCGCGGTGGGTCAGCTCGACCCGCTCGCCCTCGCCGGCGAAGATCACCGTGTGGTCGCCGACCACCGAGCCGCCGCGCAGGCTCTGAAAGCCGATCGCATCGTTCAGACGCGGACCGGTGTGGCCGTCGCGCGCGCGGACCGCATGCCCGGCGAGATCGATGCCGCGCCCCTCGGCCGCCGCACGGCCGAGAAGAAGCGCCGTGCCTGAGGGCGCGTCGACCTTGTTGCGGTGATGCATCTCGACGATCTCGATGTCGTAGTCGGGGCCGAGCGCCGCGGCCGCGCGCTTGACCAGCCCCGCAAGCACGTTGACGCCGAGGCTCATGTTGCCGGACTTGACGATGCGGCAATGGCGGGAGGCGGCCTTCAGCTTTTCGTCGTCCTTGGGCTTCAGCCCGGTCGTGCCGATGACATGCACGATGCGCGCCTGCGCCGCGAGCTCGGAGTAGGCGAGCGTCGCCGCCGGCGCGGTGAAATCGAGGAGCACGTCGGTCTGCGCGAGGACCGGCAGCGGGTCGGCGCCGACCTTGACGCCGATCGTGCCAGCGCCGGCAAGAAGCCCGGCATCCTCCCCTTGCGCTTCCGCCTCGGCGCGGTCGAGCGCGCCGACGAGCCGCATCTTCGCCTCGCCAAGGACAGCCCGCACCAGCGTCCGGCCCATGCGGCCGCCCGCTCCTGCGACAACGACGCGAAGCTCTGCCATGGCGCTCTCCCACTTTCCGAGTTGAGGGAAATCGCAACTGGCCGCGCGGCGCAAGGCAATTCCTCATCTGCTGCGCATCGTCACGTTCCCGTCGGAAGCGACCGGGAGAACCGGCCTTGCCTGACTCGCGCGCGGAGAGGGAGTAAGAAAAGCGGATGGACGCCTCGACCCGCGGCAGGCTTCAAGAACAGGGCGGCTGGTCAGGCCGCCGGCTCAAGCTTTCGACGCTTATACGGCTCAGATGGCTCGCCGTCGGCGGCCAGACCGCGGCGATCCTCGTCGTCGGCTTCTGGTTCGGCTTCCCGCTCCATATCGGCGCCTGCTTCGCGCTGATCGCCGTCTCCGCCTGGCTCAATCTCGGATTGCGGCTCGCCTATCCCGCAGCGCATCGTCTCGACCCGGGCTGGGCGGCGCTGCTTCTCGGCTATGACCTCCTGCAGCTCGGAGGCCTGCTCTACCTGACCGGCGGCCTCGAGAACCCGTTCTCGATCCTGCTGCTCGTGCCGGTGATGGTCTCAGCCACCACGCTGCAGCCCGACAAGACGTTCCTTCTCGGCGCACTGACGCTTGCCGCGGCGACGGTGCTCGTCTTCATCCACGAGCCGCTGCCGTGGTTCCCCGGCCAGGAATTCAACGTGCCGCTCCATTATGTCGGCGGCTTCTGGGTGGCGCTCGTCTGCGCGCTGATCTTCATGGCGTTCTACGCTTTCCGCGTGGCGGAGGAATCGCGCCAGCTCGCCGATGCGCTCGCAGCGACGGAGCTGGTGCTGCAGCGCGAGCAGCACCTTTCCGCGCTCGACGGTCTTGCGGCGGCGGCGGCGCATGAGCTCGGCACGCCGCTCTCGACCATCGCGTTGGTCGCGCACGAGCTTGCGCGCGAGCTTCCGTCCGACGACCCGCGCGGCGAGGACATCAGGCTGATCCGCGCGCAGACAGAGCGCTGCCGCGACATCCTGTCGAAGATCGCCTCGCTCTCCTCGGCGCCCGAAGGGCATCTTAAACGGATGCCGCTCTCGCACGTGCTCGAAGAGGCGATCGCCCCGCACCGCGACTTCGGTATCGCCATTTCACTGGACCAGCAGGGCGAAGGGGCCGAGCCGATCGCCGGCCGCAATCCGGGGCTTCTCTACGGCCTTGGCAACCTGATCGACAATGCCGTCGACTTCGCCGAATCGGAGGTGAAGATCGGCGCCCGCTGGAGTGCTGACGATATCAGCATCACGATCGCCGACGACGGGCCGGGCTTCGGACCCGACGTGATCGACCAGCTCGGCGAGCCTTTCGTGACCACGCGGCGCGTCGGTCAGCCCTCGGCCGATGAACATGTCGGGCTCGGACTCGGCATTTTCATTGCGAAGACCCTGCTTGAACGATCGGGCGCAAGGCTCGATCTCGCCAACCGAAAGCCGCCGCAGCGCGGGGCGCTGGTCACGGTTTCGTGGCCGCGGAGCGCGTTTGAGGCGGCCCCGGCCGAGGCGTTAGCCAAATCGACATTCGGGGCCAGCAAGCCCTTGATCGGGGAGACATAATGCTTAGGTTTGATGTCGGCCCCCATGAAGAGACTTGACCCCCGTGCTTGAGCGCGCCGAAACCGCTTCGGAACCGCAATCCTTTCCCGCCCCTGCCGAAGGGCAGGTGCTACTGATCGTCGACGACGACAAGGCGTTCCTGCAGCGCCTGGCGCGCGCGATGGAGAAGCGCGGCTTTGTGACGGAGACGGCGGAGTCGGTCGCCGAGGCGCGGCAGAGGGTCGAGGCGACGAACCCCTCCTTCGCGGTCGTCGACATGCGGCTTGAGGACGGCAACGGCCTCGACGTGATCGAGATGATCCGCGTCCGCCGTCCGGAAGCGCGCGCCATCATCCTCACCGGCTACGGAAATATCGCAACGGCGGTGACCGCGGTGAAGCTCGGCGCGGTTGACTATCTCTCAAAGCCTGCTGACGCCGACGAGATTCATGCCGCGCTGATGCAGATGAAGGATGCGCGGGCGAAGCCGCCGGAAAACCCGATGTCGGCCGACCGCGTGCGCTGGGAGCATATCCAGCGCGTCTACGAGCTTTGCGACCGCAACGTCTCGGAGACGGCGCGGCGGCTCAACATGCACCGCCGCACGCTGCAGCGAATCCTCGCCAAGCGCGCCCCGCGCTAAGGGCGCCGTCCCGCGTCGCGCCTTAAGACTCACCCACGTCTGTCGTCATCGCCGGACTTGATCCGGCGATCCATTCCGTAACGTTTGTGACTATCCCAAGCGCAACGGAATGTATGCCATGGTCAAGCCATGCCAAGACGACAACGAAAGTCTATCGCCCCGCAAGAATGAAGTCCGGGTCCTCGAGGTCATGCAGCCGATGCGCGCCGGCGCGGGCGACGCGGATCAGCATCTCCTTACGCGTCGCCGCGGCAAGCTTCGTCAGGCCGGAGGGGCGGAGGATCTCCGCGCCATAAGGATCGGCGATAATCAACCCCGCCTCCGCAGGAAATATCTCGGGCGGCACGTGCGGGCCGGTGGCGAAATAGAAGAGGTCGGAATGCCAGAGGTAGTCCTGCCATTTCTGATCGGCGCGGAAATCCTCGATCGATGATTTGATCTCGACGATGGTGATCAGGCCGTCAGGGGCGAGCGCCACGAGATCGGCGCGGCGGCCGGAGCGGAGCGTCACCTCCGGGATCAGCGCCAGGCCTTCGGCGCGGAGCCGCCGGCACACCCCGCGGCGGATGGCAAGCGCCCGCTCCGACTGCCGTCCGTCGACGGGAAACGCCGGCGAATCGGGCTCGCAAAAGCCCTCCAGGTTGGCAACGCTGACGCTCACTCGGAACACTCCCCCGCTGGTAGACCGGGCCATATTGGACGATCTTGGCCGAGAAACAAAGCCAGAACGAAAGGTTGTCCAGAAAAGTTCAAACGGCCGGCATCAGCGGTGTTCTCGTGTTCCGATCGGCATATTTGCGGAAACTTAACCGCGAAATTTCATGATCCGCCAACGACGTTTGCCAGCGGTTTTGGTGGAGTAAGTCATGCGTATCCGCAAAACGGGACTGGTTGCCGTGCTCGGCTTGAGCCTTCTTGGCACCGGCGCCTGCACCCATACTCAGCAATTCATGGCGTCCGGCGCAGCGCTTGGCGTTGGCGGCGGGGCGCTGGTCGCGGCGGCGACCGGCGGCACTGTGCTCGGCGGCGCCATCATCGGCGGCGCGCTCGGCACCGGCACCGGCTACATCCTGTCGCGATAGAGACGGCTAGGTCGCCTCGCTGCCTTCGAGGACCAGCAGGTCCTCCGGCGCGAAGCTCACCGTGACCTTCTCGCCGTGCTTCGGCGGCGGCGTGTTCGGACTATTGAAGGTGTCGAGCGAGACCGCGCTCTCTTTGAAGCGCACCCGCACGCGGACGACCGAGCCGAGGAAGTTCACGTCCTCGATCGTGCCGTCGAGCCAATTCCTGTTGCCGCCGACGCCGTTCAGCGACACTGCCTCGGGTCTGAGCGCAACGGTTCGCTTCGTGCCCGGCGCGGCATCGGCAACGCCGAGTGCCGCGACGACCTCCTGCCCGTCAATCACGAACTGGCCGCGCGAAGCGTCGCGCACCTCGGCGTCGAGGATGTTCAAGGTGCCGACGAAGGACGCGACGAAGCGCGTCGCCGGGTGGTTATAAATCTCGAACGGCGTGCCAACCTGATCGGCGATGCCCTGGTGCATGACCACGATGCGGTCGGAGATCGACAGCGCCTCCTCCTGATCGTGAGTGACAAAGATGGTGGTGATGCCGAGCTTCTGCTGGATCGCCTTGATCTCCTCGCGCAGCCGGACGCGGACCTTTGCGTCGAGCGCCGAGAGCGGCTCGTCGAGCAGGAGGACGCGCGGGCGGGGGGCGAGCGCGCGAGCCAGCGCGACGCGCTGCTGTTGGCCGCCGGAGAGCTGGAAGGGGTAACGCTCGGCGAGCTCCGGCAGGCCGATCAAGGTGAGCATTTCGGTGACGCGAGCGGCGATCTCGGCCTTCGCTACGCCGGCCACCCGCAGGCCGAAGCCGACGTTCTGCGCGACAGTCAGGTTGGGGAACAGCGCATAGGCCTGGAACACCATTCCGATATTGCGCTGGTTCGGGCGCAGCGCGGTCACGTCCTGCCCGTCGATCCGGATCGCGCCGGAGGTCGGTGCCTCGAAACCCGCGACCATCCTCAACACGGTGGTCTTGCCGCAGCCGGAGGGACCGAGGAAGGAGACGAATTCCCCCTTCTCGATGGTGAGGTCGAAGTCCTTCACCACGCGCGTGGGGCCGAAGGCCTTTTCGAGATGCGAGAGGTCGAGAAAGCCCATGTGCTACCGCCTCACGGTTGAGAATTTCGAGAATCGGGTGAGCAGCTGGATGAGCCCCATGCAGGCCCAGGTGATGACGAAGGCGATCACCGCGAGCGCCGAGGGCTCGTAGGCGCGGTTGCCGCCCATCCAGACCATGTAGGGGCCGAAGGTATTGAGGTTCAGAAGCGCCGCAAAGACGTATTCACCGATCACGATAGCGAAGGTCAGGAAGGCACCGGAGAGAACCGAGACCAGGACGTTGGGCAGAATCACGGTGGCGAGGATGCGGGTCCATGAGGCGCCGAGGCTCTGGGCCGCCTCGGTCAGGGTGGCGACGTCGATCGCGCGCAGGCCGGTGTCGACTGCCCGGTACATGTAAGGCAGCGACAGCGTGGTATAGCCGAAGAGGATCAGGATGTTGGTGCCGATCCAACTGCCGGTCAGCGGCAGGATCGAGGAGGTGTTGTAGAGCCGGATGTAACCGAAGACGATGACGATCGGCGGGATCACCAACGGCAACAGCGTGACGAACTCGACATAGGGCCGGGCGGCAGGCAGGCGCAGGCGCACCCAATAGGCTGTCGGCACCACAATCAGCACGCCGACGACGATGGTCAGCAGCGCCAGGATGACCGAATACCCGAAGGTCTGCTGGAACTGCGGATCGCTCAGGACGACGCGATATGCCTCGAAGCTGTAGACGCCGCGCTTCATGCGCAGCGAGAAATGGAACATGCCGAAGAGCGGCAGCAGGAAATAGGCCGCGCCAAGCAGGATGACGAGCCAGGAGGTGAGGCGCCGCCCGATCATTTGATCCACCTCTCGGCGCGGGCACGGAGGACGATATAGATGATGTTGGCGACGCCGGTGATCAGGATCATCCCGAAGGCGAGCGCGAAGCCCAGTTGCGGATTGCCCAACACGTCGCCGCGGATCTGCGAGAAGAGCGTGATCGGCACGAGGGTGAAGGCGGGCCCCGCCAGCGCATAGGCGGTCGCAACCGCGCCGAACGCATTGGCGAAGAGCAGCGCGAACGTGCCGAGGAGCGAGGGGAAGAGGATCGGCAGCGCGACATACCACCAGTATTGCGCCGTATTCGCGCCGAGCATGGAGGCGGCCTCGCGCCATTCGCGCTTCATCCCGTCGAGCGCCGGGGTGATGATCAGGATCATCAGCGGGATCTGAAAAAACAGATAGACGATGATCAAGCCGTAATAGCTCAGCAGGTTGAAGCCGAGGACGCGCAGGTTGATGCCGTAGTCGCGCAGGAAGACGGTGATGACGCCGACCGGGCCGAGGGTCGCAATGAAGGCGAAGGCGAGCGGCACGCCGGCGAAGTTCGAGGCGACGCCGGAGAAGGTGAGGAGCGGGCCGCGGATCCATTTCGGCAGGTCGCCGAAGACGGCGGCGGCGGCCATGGCGAAGCCGATCGCACAGCCGAGGAGCGCCGAAATCAGGCTGATCTTGATCGAGATGAAATAGGCCGACCGGATCAGATCGGTGTTCAGCTCACGTATATTGTCGAGCGTGAACTGGCCCGAGCCGGTCTGAAAGGCACCGACGACGATGTTCACCGTCGGCAACAGCAGGAACATCAGCGCAAAGACCGCGAACGGAACGATGCCGATCCATTTCGTCGGCAGCCGGCGGTGGACCGGAACGGCGGGAACGCTGGTTGTGAGAGAGGCCATGCCGCCAAGTCCCAGGAGAACCGAAAAGGGCCCGCCCCGCCCGCGGCGGGACAGGCCCGGATTCAGGGCGCCCTACTTGACGTTGGCGCCGACCACCGAGTCCCAGCCGCCAGCGACCGAGGTCTTGTTGGCCGCCTGCTCGTCAAGCGTCGGGAATACCGCCTTGGCATAGCCTTCCGCCGGCGGCAGCGCATCCATCAGCGCCTGCGGGATCACCTTGCGCGCCGCGAGATCGTTGAAGCGGATCGGGTGGCAGTAGCCCTTCAGCCAGCCAAGCTGGCCCTCGTCGGAATAGAGGTACTCCATCCAGAGCTTCGCGGCGTTCGGATGCGGCGCGTAGGCGCTAATCGCCTGCACGTAGACGCCGGCGACCACGCCCGACTTCGGCACCACGACATCCATTGGCGGGTTGCCGTTCAGGCTGTCCTTCCAGGCCAGGAGGTTATAGTCCCAGGCGATGGCGATCGGCGTCGCGCCCTGGGCGATGGTGCCTGACTTGGCGACGACCGGGACGAAATTTCCGGCCTTGTTCAGAGCGGCGAAGAAGCTGAGCCCGGCGTCGCCGGCGTCCTTGCCGGACATCGCGCCGGTCGACAGGCCGGCGGCCATCACGCCGAGGATCGCCTGGTTCGCCGAGCGCGGGTCGCCCGCGAGCGAGACGGCATTGGCGTATTCGGGTTTCGCCAGGTCCGACCAGTCCATCGGCGTGTTCTTGATGATGTCCTTGTTCACGCCGAAGGCCATCACGCCGTAATAGTCGCCGTACCAGTAGCCGTCGGCATCCTTGGCGCTGTCGGGGATCGTGTCCCAGGTGGAGACCTTGTAGGGCTGAATCAGCCCGTCCGTCTTCGCGGCTGGGCCGAAGGCAAGTCCGACGTCGATCACGTCAGGCGCCTGCGGGCCGGTGTTGTCCTTGTTGGCCTTGATCGCCTGAACCTCATCGCCGGAGCCGGCATCGGGGTTGAGCTCGTTCACCGCCAGGCCGTATTTCGCCTTGAAGCCGTCGATCACGCCGCCGTAGGCGCACCAATCGTGCGGCAGCGCAATCGTCGTCAGCGTGCCTTCCGCCTTGGCGGCGTCGATCAACTCCTGGCTCTGCGCGAGTGCAAGGCCAGTCGACGCCAATACCGCGAAGACCGATATCGACGTCAAAGAAATCATGCTGGTTTTCATACCCTTCTCCCTGTTCTTGCTCCCGAAGAGCCACGGCGAAACGCACAGATCGGCACAAACGCGTCCGGAACAAACCGCGAGAGCGCACCCGTTCTGAGCAAATCAGAACAGGAACCCATCTCTTGATCGAGCATCGGAAAAGCAGTTTTCACTTTTCGGACTCATGCTCTAGCGCCGCTTCATAACGCTTCTGTGTCAGATTTCTGAACGTTCCCCGCTGGCGGAGCCGGCCATCCCGAAGGCCGCCAAAACGCCGCCGCGCCCCTGTCACGTTAGGGCGAAACCGAGGGCGCCGCCAGCCGCGAAAGCGGCCTCGCGATGTCGCTTGTGACATTTATATGACGGCCATGGCGGCGTGAGGCCGCGCCGTTTTTCCGCCGTTTCGCTGCTGCGCAGCCTTTTTTTCGCATCCGCCGCAGGGTGGGGGCGCTTCCCACCGGCGGGCGGATGGCGATCGTCCCGAAGAACACGCTTCGCGACAGCGTCGCGAGCCTGCCCGGCGCGGAGCGGGGTCGGCTCTCCAAGAGGTGCACAAGACCGCGCCCGGGGTTGGTCAGGGTGGATTCCACCCTTATCTCCGTGCCGTCCTTGAAACCGCAGGCGGACGCTTCTTTGTCTCTCGATCTTCAATCGCGCGCCGGCTGGCCGGCCGAGTTCCGCATGCTCGTTGAGAAATACCCGCGCGCCATATGGCCCGGCCACGTCAACCTCGGCGAGGTCGCGCGGTTCTGGCTCGAACGCCACGACGGATTCCGCGAGCTTGGCGGTGCGCTCAACAAGGCGACCGGCGAATTTCGCGAGGGGAAACTGCCGGCGCCGGAGTTCCGGCGCTTCTTCGCGCCGCGCCTGCAGTTCTTCCTGGAGAGCCTGCAGGGGCATCATCAAATCGAGGATTTTCAGTTCTTCCCGCTCTTCAAGCTCGCCGAGGCGCGGCTTGCGCGGGGTTTCGACGTGCTCGAAGAGGATCATGAGGCGATCCACGCGGAAATCCTCCGCGTCGTCGATTCCGCCAACGCATTGCTGCGGACGATGGAGGGCGACGCCGATCAGCGTTGGGCTGCAACGGAACGCTATGCGGAGGCGAGCGAGACGCTTCTGACGTTCCTGCTCAAGCACCTCGGCGACGAGGAAGACCTGATCGTTCCGGTCATCCTGGACCAGGGCGAACGCAAGCTCTTCTGGGGCTGATCAAACCACCGGCGCTGAATTCTGCTTGACTTTCAAGGCTATGCTCTCCATATGCGCAGCCAAGCGGCAGCGCCTCCCAAAGAGCGCTCGATCGTGGCAGCGTGAAAGCGTCTCTCGAAAAGAGACCCGGCCCCGATCTTCATTCGCTACCACCGGACAGCCCTATTCGCGCGGGTCGTCTCTTTAGACACCGCTTCGGCATGCCGGCGTTTACGCCGCGCTGCCCGGCTTTGATTCAACCGAAAGAACCCTTTGAACCAGTTTACCGATTTCGCCCTTGGCGAACCTCTGCTTCGCGCCGTCGCCAATGAAGGCCACAGCGCACCAACTCCGATCCAGTCCCAAGCCATCGCCCCCATCCTCGCCGGCCGTGACCTCTGCGGCATTGCGCAGACCGGCACCGGCAAGACGGCCGCCTTCGCGCTGCCGATCCTGGAGCGGCTCTCGAACACCAAGGCGACCCGCATCCCCGGACGCTCGCGCGTGCTGGTACTGACGCCGACGCGCGAGCTTGCGACGCAGGTCGCGCAAAGTTTTCGCACCTATGGTGCAGCGCTCCGCTTGAGTATCGCGGTCATCTTTGGCGGCGTCGCGCAGCGCCCGCAGGTCGACGCGCTGAAGCGCGGCGTCGACATTCTCGTCGCAACGCCCGGCCGGCTGCTCGACCTGATCGAGCAGCGGCATCTCTCGCTCACAGGCGTGGAAATCCTCGTCATCGACGAGGCGGATCAGATGCTCGACCTCGGCTTCATCGTGCCGATCCGCAAGATCGTGAGGATGGTCCCCGCCAAAAGGCAGACGCTCTTCTTCTCCGCCACCATGCCGAAGACGATCGCCGAGCTTGCGAGCCAGCTCCTGAGCGACCCTGTGCAGGTCGCTGTGGCGCCGGTCGCAACGACGGTCGAGCGCGTTGAGCAAAGCGTGATGTTCGTTTCGAGCGGACAGAAGCAGCCGCTGCTTGAGCGCATCCTCGACGATGCGGAAATGCAGCGCGTCCTCGTCTTCACGCGCACCAAGCACGGCGCCGACAAGGTCGTACGCAATCTTGAGCGGGCCGGCGTCGAAGCCGCCGCCATCCACGGCAACAAGAGCCAGCCGCAGCGCGAGCGTGCGCTCGCCGCCTTCAAGCGCGGCACCACGCGCGTGCTTGTCGCGACCGACATCGCGGCGCGCGGCATTCATGTCGAGGGCGTCACGCATGTCGTGAACTACGAGCTGCCGAACGTGCCGGAAAGCTATGTGCACCGGATCGGCCGCACCGCGCGCGCCGGGGCAGCCGGCATCGCCATCTCCTTCTGCAATGCGGAGGAGCGGGCGTATCTTAGGGACATCGAGAAGCTGACGCGGGCGAGCGTGCCCGTCGCCGCACTTCCCGCCGGCATCGAGGCCGGCCACGATGCTGCCCCGAAGGACAAAGCGCCGCGGCGCGGCCGGCGCGGCGCTCAGGCGCCGCGGGATCAGCGGCATGCCTCCGCCAAGCCGGGCCGTAGTCGGCGCACGCGCGGCGGCAAGCCCGGCGAGAAGCGGCGCGACGAGCAGCATCAGGAGGGCCGGAACGGCGCGGACCGTCGCAATCGTCCTGCCGGCCTCGATCCGAAGACGGGGCTCCCCGCCTTCCTGTCGCGCCCCACGCGCCGCGAGGAGCGCGCGGAGGCGTAAGCCCCTGCCTTGACCCTGCCAACTTGATCGGCAGATTGGCGCCTGAATCGAACGCGGGAGGACGCGTGGCAAAAGCGGGCGCAATCGGGCCGGCGGCGGCCCTTTTCCTGACGGCATTTTCGCTCGCGACCTTCGCCGGCGGGCCGGCTGAAGCGGCATCATGCGGAAACAGCGCCGGCGGATTTTCCGCCTGGCTTCGCGGCTTTGAAAAGGACGCGGCCGCGGCGGGGATTTCGGCGCGTGCGCTCTCCGCGCTCGATGGCGTCTCCTATGACCAGCGCGTCATCAACGCCGACCGCCGGCAGGGCGTGTTCACGCAGAGCTTCCTGGAATTTTCCGGCCGCATGGTCGCCGACTATCGGATGCGGAAGGGCAAGAGCCTGCTCGGCAAATATGCGAGCACGTTTTCCAAGATCGAGCGTGAGTTCGGCGTGCCGGGGCCGGTGATCGTCGCCTTCTGGGGGCTTGAGACCGACTTCGGCGCCAATGTCGGCGACTTCAACACGCTACAGTCGCTGGCGACGCTCGCCTATGACTGCCGCCGCCCGGAGCAGTTCCGCCCGGAGCTCCTGGCGGCGCTGCAGATTCTCGACAGCGGCGACCTGTCGGCCGCGGAGATGCACGGCGCGTGGGCCGGCGAGATCGGCCAGACGCAGTTCGTGCCGAGCTTCTACGTCGACTTCGCCGTCGACTATGACGGCGACGGCAAGCGCAACCTGATCAAAAGCGTGCCGGACGTGCTCGCCTCTACGGCGAACCTTCTGAAGCATCACGGCTGGCAGGCGGGCCAGCCGTGGCTCGAAGAAGTGCGTGCGCCGGCCGACATGCCGTGGGCTGAGGCCGATCTCTCCATCAAGCACACGCGCTCCGAATGGGCGGCGTGGGGCGTGAAGAAGGCCGACGGCGGCGCGCTTCCTTCCGATTCCGTGCCGGCGTCGCTGCTCCTGCCGATGGGGCGGCTCGGGCCGGCGTTCCTCGCCTACGCGAATTTCGACGTCTACACGCAGTGGAACCAGTCGCTGGTCTACGCCACGACTGCCGCCTATTTCGCGACGCGGCTCGCCGGTGCATCGCCGCTCAGGCACGGCAGCGCCACCGCGCCGAGCCGTGCGCAAGTGCAAGAGGTCCAGACGATCCTGAAGCGGCACGGTTACGATGTCGGCGCGATCGACGGCGTGATCGGCGCCGGCACGCGCGCCGCCGTGAAGGCGATGCAGATCAAGCTCGGCCTGCCGGCGGATTCCTATCCCGACCCGGCATTCCTCGCGGCGCTGAAGCGGATGTGAAGGGCGTGCCCGCGCTGCACAGCGCCGGCAACACCATCACCGCCGGCGCATCGGCCGATGGCGCACGCGCGGCGATAATCCTTGTCCATGGGCGTGGCGGAACGCCGGAATCGATGCTGCCGCTCGCCGACGCCTTCGGCCGCGACGACATCCTCTACCTGGCGCCGCGCGCGACGGGAAACACCTGGTATCCGAACTCGTTCCTGGCGCCAATCGAGGCGAACGAGCCGTGGCTTTCCTCAGCACTCGAGGTGCTCGCGGCGCTCGTGACGCGGCTCGGCGGCGAGGGCTTTCCGGCGGAGCGCGTCGCGATCATAGGCTTCTCGCAGGGTGCCTGCCTCGCCTCGGAATTCGCGGCGCGGAACGCCAGGCGCTACGGGATGATCGGCGCGCTGACCGGCGGGCTGATCGGCCCGCCCGGTACGCCGCGCGCGTATCAAGGCTCGCTCGACGGCACGCCGGTCTTCATCGGCTCAAGCGACGTCGATCCACATGTGCCGCTTGAGCGCGTCGAGGAGACGACGGCTGTCCTGACCAGACTCGGCGCGACGGTCGACGAGCGCATCTATCCGGGCATGGGTCACACGGTGAACGACGACGAGGTAGAAGCCGTGAGAGTGTTGGTCGAAGCCATGGTCGTGCCGACGAAGCCTCCGCGCTCACTCTCTCTCCGAGGAGGACGCAAACCGCCATTGCGCCCCCGCGGTACTAGTGCTTGGAAACCGCGTGTATGGAAGCGATCTCTTGCAGGACATATGCGCTGCACGCCTCCAACTTCGATGCGAAGTCGAGACTTTCCCCTGTCCGAAGATCGCCGACGACATAGCTCCCGCCCGACCGAAGCCAATAAGGACCGGCGCTCCGCTTGTCCTCGCAATACTGCAACCAAGCGTCCTGCAGTTCAGGCCTTTTCCGAAGGCAGTCTCTCACTAGGTCTCGATCTGGGAGGCTGCGCAGCTGGTCGTAGCCGGACTCAGCGAGCAACTGGACCATGGATTTGTCCCCCGCTCTGAAGGCAAGGGGAAGTGAGCAGAGTCGCTCGACGATGAAAGCAGCATCGTCCATCTGGCCCACCTTAGCCGAAATCAGACCGACCTTAAGCCCGCTTCGATCTCCGCGCGGCGCGCTTCGAGGAACGGCGGCAGCGACAGCGACTCGCCCAGCGACTCAAGCGGCTCGTCGGCGGCGAAGCCGGGGCCGTCCGAGGCGATCTCGAACAGGATGCCGTTCGGCTCGCGGAAATAGAGGCTCCTGAAATAGAAGCGGTCGACCATGCCGCTGTTCGGGATGCGAAGCGAATTGAGCCGCTCCGCCCAGTCGCCGTATTCGACGTCGGGCGTGCGGAAAGCGACGTGATGCACGCCGCCCCTGCCCTGCCGCGCCACGGGGAGGTCAGGCTGGACGGCAACGTGAAGCTCCGCCGCCGGACCGCCCGCACCCATCTCGTAGACATGCACCGTGTGCTTCGGGTTCTCCCAGTGCGGATAAGTCCGGACCGGCCGCATGTTCATGACGGCAGTCAGAACGGCGTCGGTCGGCGCCAGGTCCGGAACGGATAGCGTGATCGGCCCGAGCCCGCGGACCTGCTTCTCCGCCGGCACTGGGCTCTTCGCCCAGGGATGCGCCACGCCCGTACCGCCGTCATCGACAAGGCTCAGCCGCTGGCCTTCCGGGTCCTCGAAATCGAGCGCCAGCCGGCCGTCGCGCTCCGCGATCTCGCCGCGCATCACCTTGCGTTCGTCGAGATGCGCCGCCCACCAGTCGAGCGCGTCATTGCCTGCAACGCGCAGTCCGGTTCGCGCGATCGAGTGCGTGCCGCGGCGCTCCGGCGCCGCCGGCCAGTCGAAGAAGGTGATGTCCGAGCCCGGCGTTGCGAGGCCGTCGGCATAGAAGAGATGATAGGCGCTGACGTCGTCCTGGTTCACCGTCTTCTTGACCAGGCGCATGCCGAGCACGCCCTCGTAGAAGCGGCGGTTCCCCGGCGCATCCGCGGATATCGCGGTCAGATGATGAATGCCTTCGAGCTGCATGGTTGCTCCCCTTCGAGGCGCGGTTCCCAGCATAATTAGGCTCGGCGGGCGCCGATTAAAGAGGGATCGGCGGCGTGCCTCAGGCACCGGCGGGTGACCTCACCACCCTAAGTCGACTGGATTCTTTGAGAAATGGGGCAACCTGCCCTGCCGCGCGTCATTCAGACTGCATTCAGATTGCATATCGTTCCTTAAACTGGTTTGCTCCGCACCGCGGAGGGCACGATGGACGCGAAGGCTCTGGCGCATGATCCGCCAATTGAGCTTTTTCAGCTGATGCATGGCAACCGCGCGATAGCGCGGTTGGCGATCCCGTTGCAACGGAAGCGTCGTGGCTAGCGCCCGCGCTCTTCCAGAGGCCGGCAGGAACTAGCGGGGATCGCCATGAGTCGCTTGACTGCGCGCGTGCGCTCGATCCTCACGCTTGGGCTGTACTCTCGCATGGGCGGGATGGACAATCGGCTGAAGAAGATCGAGGGCGACATCGCGGCGCTCCGCTCTTTCATGCGCACCCGAGAGGAGCGTGCGGAGGAGCGCCTCAAGGCGGCGTTGTCCTCGCTGGTCAACACGATCTCTCTGATCCCCGAGCTCAACATCAAAGGCGTGGTACCGCATTTCCCACATCAAGGCTACGAGATCACGGGCGAGGAAGCGGCCTTCCTCTTCCACCTGATCCGCCGGCGGCGGCCGAAGCTGATCCTGGAGCTTGGAAGCGGCAGCTCGACGGTGCTCTTCGCCGCGGCGCTCCGCGCCAACGGCCACGGCCGTATGATCTCGGTCGAACATGACAGCCTGCATGCCAAGCACACGATTGAGCTGCTCGAACAGGCGGAGCTCACCGACCGCGTGGAGCTGGTGCTGGCGCCGCTCGTCGACATCACCCTCGATGGACGCACCTTCCAATGGTACGACCTCGGCAAGCCGCTTCGCACATTCAGCGACGAGATCGACCTGCTCTTCGTCGACGGGCCGCCGGGCAAGGTGCAGACGCTCAGCCGCTATCCGGCGCTGCCGATGCTCTTGCCGCACCTTTCGCCAACGGCAATCGTCGTCGTCGACGATGGGGCGCGCGAGGACGAGGTGCGCATGGTCGAGATGTGGCGCGAGCTCGACGGCGTCGCTTTCGATTCCGAAGCGCTCGACTTCCTGCCCCACGCGCCGGTGCTCCTGACCCTGCGCGAGAGCGAAAGTCGCGTCGCCGAACTCCGCTTCGCGGGCAGCGAAGAGCGCGCGGCGGAGCCCGACCCGGAGGATTTCAGCCAGGAACGGCGCAGCGGCACGTCGTAGTCCCGCGCGTATCACCTTCTCCCCTTGAGGGAGAAGGTGCCCTTTGGCTTCACCAAAGGGCGGATGAGGGGGAGTCCGAAGATTTCCCGCAGCGGCCAATGGCTGCGCCCCCTCTCCCGGTCGGCTCTACCGACCACCCTCTCCCTCAAGGGGAGAGGGTCCATGACCCGCTACACCGTGTCGAACTGCTGCTCTTTCAAATAGTCGCGGAAGCCGTACATGGCCTCGTTGACCCTCGACCAGCTCGGCAACTCTTCCATGCGCTTCAGCCACGCCATGACGTTCGGATAGGCCTTGAACTCGGTGCGGATCGGGTCGCCGCAGGTGAGGAGCGCCGCGCCGAAATAGTCGGCGATCGTGACCTCGTCACCGGTCAGATATTTGTTCTTCGTGCCGAGGATGTTGTCGTTCAGGACCTGCAGCCACTTCTTGGTCAGCTCCTTGGCCCAGGCGATGGTGCCCTGCTGCAGCTGGTCCGACGGCCGCTTGTGATGCGGATAGATCTGCGGATAGACAACGCCGTAGCCGTAGTCGTGGTAGAAGTGGGTGTTGAACCAATCCATGATCTCGTTGACCTTCGCGCGCTTCCTCAAGTCCTTCGGATAGGCGGCAAGGTCGAACTTCTCGGCGAGGAATTTCAGGATCGCCGAGCTTTCGCTGAGGATGAAGTCGCCGTCGACCAGGGTCGGCACCTGGCGGTTCGGATTGATCGAGGCGTAGGGCTCCTGATGATGGGCGCCGGTCATCAGGTCGACCACCTCCTCGTCGACCGGCAGATTGTTGTCCATGATGAACATGAGCACCGGCCGGCTCGTGTTGGACACCGGATGCATGTAGAGCTTCACGTCTGACCTCCCTCTTTGTCGTCTTCCAGCCGAAGCCTCGCCTCGGCCCACGCTGAAACCATTCTCTCTCCTGCTCAGCCGGTGCGCTCACGCACCTTCTTACCCTCCGCCTTGGGGCCGCTTCTCGCCTTGCGCTGCGCTTTCGGCTTATAGGGGTCCTTCGGCGCGCGGTTCTTGGACAGGCTCTCCCGCTTCTCGCGCGTCAGCTTCTCGATGGCGTCGGCGAGATGGATCTCGGCGATGTTCGGATCGCCGCGCGCCACGCGGACATGATGCGCCGCCGTCAGCACGTCGACATGCGTCATCCCCGCCGGCGGCTCGAAGCGATAGGAGGCAAGCTCGACCAGAAGCCCGAGCGGATCGCGGAAATAGATGGAATCCATGAAGCCGCGATCCTTGACCCCGCTATGCGAGATGCCACGCTCGTCGAGCCGCTTGACAGCCTGCAGGAAGGTCACGCGCGACACCGAGAAGGCGATGTGATGCACGACCCCCTGGTCGCGCGAGGTCGGCGTCGGGTCCGGTGTCCGGGTCGCGTCGGCGAAGACGGTGATCAGCCGGCCGTCGCCCGGATCGAAATAGAGATGGCTTTCGGTCGCGACGTCGAGATTCGGCTGCTCGAAGACGAAGGGCATGCCGAGCACGCCCTCCCAGAAATCGATCGAGGTCTGCCGGTCGGCCCCGACCAGCGTGATGTGATGGACCCCCTGCGACTGGAGTTTTTGCATCAATTCCTCCACGCCGGCCCAAACAACCGCCGGCCGCATCCGCTGTTTGCAGCATCTTAGCCGATCAGTGGCGGCTTGCGGAGAGTATGAGCGGCGACCGAGCGGCGCACCAGGACGCCACCCTTTTGCGCCGGGCGCGGGAACCGTTCAGCCCGGATAGGCGAGATTCATGCCCGTCTTCCGATCGAAGCAGTGCAACTTGCTGGTATCCAATCCGAATCTGACGGAGTCCTCGACCTTGACCGCATGCGTCGCGGGCACCGTGGCGCGGAACTGAAGCTTGTCGATCCTGAGCGTAACGATCTTCTCCACGCCGTGGTTCTCAATATCGTGAACGCGCGCTTCGGCCGCTTCGCCGGGACCGATGCGGACATTCTCCGATCGTATGCCGAGCGTGACGGAGCCGCTGCCGTTCACCTTTCCGCCGATCGCCGGGTCGAGCGGAATCTCAAGCCTGCCGCCGAACGCGGTGGCGCGCGCGTCGCGGACTTCGCCGTCAAACAAATTCATGGCCGGCGAGCCGACGAAAGCTGCGACGAAGGTGTTGCGCGGCTCGTTGTAGATTTGCTGTGGGGTGCCGACCTGCTCGATGCGGCCTTCGTTCAACACGCCGACCTTGTCGCCCATCGACATGGCTTCGATCTGGTCGTGGGTCACGAACAGGAATGTGGCGCCGAGCTTCATCTGCAAATCCTTGAGCTCGGCGCGGAGCGCTTCGCGCAGCTTGGCGTCGAGATTTGAGAGCGGCTCGTCCATCAGGAAGGCACGCGGCTCGCGCACGATGGCGCGTCCGATCGAGACACGCTGCATCTCGCCGCCCGACAGCTTGTCGGTCTTGCGGCTCAGAAGATGGTCGATGCGCAGCACCGACGCCGCCCGCTCGACCCGCTCGGCGATCTCCGCGGCGCTATAGTGGCGCACCCGCGAGTGCAGCGGGAATTCAAGGTTCTGCCTGACCGTATAGCGCGGATAGAGCGAATAGTACTGGAACACCAGCGCCACGTCGCGTTCGGCCGGGCTCCAATCGAGCACGTTTTCTCCGTCGACGGCGATCGATCCGCTGTTCGGCTTGTCGAGACCGGCGATCAGGCGCAGCGTCGTCGTCTTGCCGGCGCCGGTCGGCCCAAGCAGCACGAAGAACTCGCCGTCGCCAATGTCGAGGCTCATCTCGCGCAGCGCCGTGTGGCCGGCGTAGCGCTTGGTGACCTTGTCGAGCGTGATTCGCGCCATCTCTAGCCGCCGAGCCTGATCTGAAGGGAGTCGCCGGTGAGCGAATTGAAGAAATGCGTCTGCGCCGGGTCAAGCCGCGCCCAGACGACGTCGCCAACCTTGCGCACGAAGCCGCTCGCCGTGCGCGCGCGAAGCAACTGGTGGCCGATGCGCAGATCGACGATATCGTAAGCACCGAGCGGCTCGATGATATGCGCCTCGACCGGGATGTGGCCGCCCGTTTCCTCGCGGGCGACGGCGACGCCTTCCGGGCGGACGCCGACGGTCACGTCGGGCTCGGGATATTTCGACGCTACGATCCGCCGGTGCAGCTCGCCGGGGAAATCGAAGGTCCCATCGGCGTCACCGACTGTTACCTTGGTGTTGGCGCCGTCCACCTCCACCCGCGCCTTGACGATGTTCATGACCGGGCTGCCGATGAACTGCGCCACGAAGAGATTGGCGGGGTCCTGATAGACCTCGTTCGGTGTCCCGACCTGCTGCAGCACGCCTTCGTTCATGATGGCGATGCGATCGGCGAGCGACATCGCCTCGACCTGGTCGTGGGTGACGTAAACCGTGGTCTGGTCGTTCTCCGCGTGAAGCCGCTTCAGCTCGGTGCGCATCTCCTCGCGCAATTTCGCGTCAAGCGCGCCGATCGGCTCGTCCATCAGCATCGCCTTCGGGCGGCGGACGAGCGCGCGGCCGATCGCGACGCGCTGCATGTCGCCGCCGGAAAGCGCCGAAGGTCGCTGCGCCAGGAGGTGCTCGATCTGCAGGGCGCGCGCGACGGCGTGGACCTTGGCGTCGACCTCGACGTGCCTCTCGCGCGTGGCGCGCAGCGGGAAGGCGATGTTCTCGTAGGCGGTCAGATGCGGGTAGAGCGCGAAAAGCTGGAATACGAAGGCAATGTCGCGGTCGCCGGCCTGTCGGCCCTGCACCGGCTTGCCGTCGATCAGAATGTCGCCGGAATCGATCTCCTCAAGTCCGGCGATAGCGCGCAAGGTCGTGGTCTTGCCGCAGCCCGAGGGGCCGAGAAGCACCACGAATTCCTTGTGCGCGATCGTGAGGTTGAGCTTTCGGATGACGTAGTTGTCGCCGAAATACTTCTCGATGTCGCGGAGCACGATTTCGGCCATGGCGGCTCAGCTCTGCTCCTCGGCCGCCGGATCCGGCTTGATGTGCGAAAACACGATGAAGCCCACGAGGCCGATCAGGATGACGGTCACGCCGTAGCGGTGGATGATCTCGATCCACGGCTGGCAGAGCGCGATGATGCCGATGACCATCAGCCACTGCGACAGCGGCTCGAAAACCTTCACGCTGAGTTGTCTGAATCCCATCGCGGCCTCTATTTCCGAATGGCCCCGAAGGTGACGCCGCGCAGCAGATGTCCGCGCAGAAGGAAAGTGAAGATCGCAACCGGCAGCAGGAAGAGGAAGGTGCCGGCCGCGATCGTCGTCCAGTCGGGGAGACCGGAACCAAGCTGCGAAGGGATGAAGGGCGGCGCCGTCTGCGCGCGGCGGTTGGTCAGCATCAGCGCAAAGGCATATTCGTTCCACGCGGTGATGAAGCAGAAGACCGCCGTCGCGGCGATGCCGGTCGTCGCTTCGGGAAGCACGATCTTGAAGAAGGCCTGCAGCCGCGTATAGCCGTCGACCAGCGCTGCTTCTTCATATTCCTTCGGGATTTCGTCGATGAACCCCTTCATCAGCCAAACGGAGAAGGAGAGGTTGAAGGCCGTATAGAGGATGATCAGGCCGACATGCGTGTCGGTGAGCCCGACCACTCTGTACATCAGGTACATTGGAATGGCGACGACGACCGGCGGCAACATGCGGGTCGAGAGGATGAAGAACAGGAGATCCGGCTCACCGGCCATCCTGAAGCGGGAAAAGCCATAGGCGGTGAACGTCCCCATGCCAACGGCGAGAATCGTGCTGATGACGGCGACGATCAGGCTGTTCTCGAAGCGGTTGGGGTATTGCGAGAAGCTGTACCTTCGTGCCCACCTTGAGCATGCGCTCGCCGCCGTCATAGACGGCCTTCTCCCACCACGGCGCCGCCGCGTATTCGGCCGGATCGACGTCCTTGGTCATCTGCACCCGCTTAGTGAAGAGGCGGATGAACGGTGTGATCTCCGGCTTGAAGAATACGGTCGGCGGAACCGAGGTCGCCACCTCCTTCGGCTTGAAGGCGGTCGAGCCGATCCAGTAGATCGGGCCGAGGAAGACGACCGTCGCCAACAGCACCGCGACGATGGCGAGGCGGTTCAGAACAATCTTGCGCCGCGACTTGACCACCGCCATCTCAGCGCTCCTTCGCCTTGTTCAGGTATTTCACGTAGATGTTGGTGATGGCGACCACCGTGATCAGAACGATATAGGCAAGCGCACAGGACTTACCGGTATCCCATTGCTGGAACGCCTCCTTGTAGAGGTGGATCGCGACCAGTTCGGTGGTCGGCTGTGTCGACATGATGTAGGCGATGTCGAAGGTCTTGAACGCCTCCATGGTGCGGAAGATCAGCGCGATCAGAAGCAGCGGCGAGACGAGCGGCAGCGTGATCCGCGTGAAGGTGTACCAGCCGCCGGCACGGTCGATCGCCGCCGCCTCATAGAGGTGCTTCGGCACCGCCGAGAGACCGGCAAGCGACAAGAGCATCACGAACGGCGCCCACATCCACACGTCGGTAATGGCGATCGCGTAAAGCGCCATGTCCGGGTTCGACAGCCAGGCGAAGTCGCCGTGGCCAAAGAAGTTGAGGCCAAAGACGTAATTGATGATGCCCCAGTTCGGGCTGTAGAGGAGCTGCCAGAAGAGCCCCACCACCGCCGGCGACATCATCATCGGCAGGAGGAGCAACGTGGTGACGAGGCCCTTGAAGCGGAATTCGCGATTAAGCAGCAGCGCCAAGCCGAAGCCGACCAGCATCTGGCCGGCAACGGATACGATCACGTATTTGGCGGTGATCGCAAAGTTTGACCAGATGCGCGCATCGCTGAGCAGCTCGCGGTAATTCTGCAGACCGATGAAGTGCCACGGCGTCGTGGTCCTGTTCGCTGCATAATCGGTGAACGAAAAGCCGAGCGAGTAGACCAGCGGAAAGATGTTGAAGACGATCAGGAACAGGACCGTCGGGATAATGAACAGGTTGCGAATGGTGAGATCGGACCAGCCGCGCGCAGCCGCACGCGAAGCAGGATCGAGTTCGCGTCATCGCCGCTGTAGCCAACGCACGTCCCCCAGGGAAAGAGATCGGAGGAAGCAGCGCCCCCTCCCGATCATAGACTTCAGCCGCTCAGTAGCGGTTGTACTTGGTAAAGGTGGCCGTCCAGTCGGCCTCGGTCTTGTCGAGCGCCTCCTGCGCCGTGCCCTCGCCGCCGACCACGTAGGGATAGATGTGCTGGTTCAGCTGGTCGAGGATCTCGGCGTATTCCGGCGTCGCCCAGAAGTCCTTCACCATGAACATGGTGTCGTAGAACGCCTTGTTATAGGGCGTCGCGTTCTGGAACTCCGCCGACTTCAGCACCGCCTGCGAGCAGGTGTAGCCACCGAGCTCGGCCCACTTCTTCTGCGTCGAGTCCTTGATGAACCACTCGAGGAACTTCATCGACTCTTCCTTGTTCTTCGAGTAGCTGACGATCGAGATGCCCTGTCCGCCGAGCGCGGCGAAGCGCTTGCCGGTCGGGCCGGCGGGATTGGCGAAGAAGCCGGTCACGTCGGCATGGGGGTTCGTCGCCTTGTTCACCAGCGGCGGAAAGAAGGCGAAGAAGTTCATGCTCATCGCGGCCAGGCCCTCGGTGATCGCCTGGTTATCCTCGACGAAGAACGTCTTGCCCCAGCCCGGAGGCGTGAACTGGTAGAGCTTCTTATACATTTCCAGTCCGGCAACCGCCTCCGGCGAGTTGGTGATGCCGTCGACCTTGTAGGTTGCGTAGTCGCCGAGTTCGCCGCCATAGGAGAAGATGGTGCTCTCGACGCCCATCGCCATCGCGTCATAGGAATTGTCGGTGTAGAGCGCGATGCCATACTTCTTCTCGTCCGGCCGATAGAAGAACTCCGCGATGTCGCGCATTTGGTCGAAGGTCTGCGGCACCGCCAGGTCGTAGCCGTACTTGGCCTTGAAATTCGCCTGCTCCGTCGGATCCTCGAACCAGTCCTTGCGGTAGGCCCAGCCGACTGCGTCGCCTTCGAGCGGGATCGCCCAGTACCTTGTCGCCATATTGGGCGTAGTACTTGATCGTCGCCGGGGCCATCACGTCGTTCAGCTTGTGCTGGTTGAAGAAGTCGGTCAGGTCGACATAGTGACCCTGGGTCGCGCCGGCGCCGAGCCATTGCGAGTCGCCCACCACCATGTCGTAGGCGTCGCCGTGGGCGTTGAATTCGGCGAAGGCCTTGGTCTGGAAATCGGTCCACGGCGTCGTCTGCACTGTGACATTGACGCCGGTCTCGGCCGTATATTCGTTGACCAGCTCCTGCAGATAGTTCGCCGGGTCCCATTCGGCCCAGAAGATGGTCAGATCGGTCGCGGCCGCCGGCCCGCAAGCGAGCGCGAGCGCCGCCCCGGCCAATAAGCCAGTCCACGTTCTTCTCAGCATGTCTTTTCCTCCCTTATGCCTGCCGTCCTTGCTGCGGATCGGCCATGCGTACGCCTTAGCGGCTGAATTCCTGCGCGGTCTTTCAGCCCGCGTTCTTCTTGGTTTTGCGTTTGGCGCCGGCCGAGCCTTCGGCAAGCGCTGCTTGAACGAGTGCGTGCGCGGCCCACACGGAAACCCGCCGCACGCTTTCGTCGTCCAGTCCCCAAATATCCTTGAGGACGACGATCGCCTCAATCCCAAAAATGAGTGACAGGGACTGCAACAGCTTGTCAAACGTTTGCACGCCGACGCGGGGCTTCAGCGGCTTCAGCGCATCGCGCAACAGCGTCTTGCGGTTGCCGCGCACGATGCGCACCTCGCGGCCGAGCGTCCCCGACTGCCGGCGCGCCCACTGGTCAAGCGCCTGCGATAGCGCCGCGCGGTGCGTCGCCTCATAGGTCAGCATGCGCGGGAAGGCGAAGCTCAGAAGCCCGGCCACCCGCTCGCCGGGATCCCGGTCGTCGGAGCGCCAGGCGAGGATCGGCCCGAGCGCCTCGTCGACCACCGCCTGCACCATCGCCGCCTGGCTCGGGAAGTAGCGATAGGCCGTGGCGCGCGACACCTCGGCCGCCTCGGCAACGTCGCTGACGGAAGGAATGAAGCCGTCCTGCATCAAGCGAATGGCGGCCGCCAGCATGTGGCGCTTCATGCGCGCACGCGGCCCCTTCGCTGCGGCAGCAGCCAGTTCCTGCGCTTGACCCGAGACGGACATGTCAATACGGTACGACCGTCTCAAAACAAATGCAAACCAAAAACAACAAAAGCATAGCAACGGGCTTTATTCGTCAGGGAGGCGATGAGGCGCATCCACGTCGTAGGGACGGCGGACACCAAGGGCGACGAACTCGCCTATCTCGCCGATTGCGTGCGCCGGGCGGGCGGTGAGCCGCTCGTCGTCGACGTCGGGATTCGCGCGGCGAAAATACCCGTCGACGTCAGCAATGCCGCGGTCGCGGCATTTCACCCGGACCACGCCGACACGCTGCTTTCCGCCACCGACCGCGGCAGCGCGGTCGCGGCGATGGGCGAGGCCTTCGCGCGCTTCATCGCGGCGCGCGACGATGTCGGCGCGGTGGTCGGAATAGGCGGCGGAGGCGGCACCTCGATCGTCACCGCCGGCATGCGCGTGCTGCCGATCGGCGTGCCGAAGCTGATGGTCTCGACGCTCGCCTCCGGCGACGTCAGCGCCTATGTCGACGTCTCCGACATCGCCATGATGTATTCGGTGACCGACATGGCGGGACTGAACGGCATCAGCCGCGTGGTACTCGCCAATGCGGGTTACGCGATCGCCGGCATGGCGCGGGCGGTGGTGCCGGAGGTCGCCGCCAAGCCGGCGGTGGCGCTCACCATGTTCGGGGTCACCACGCCGTCGGTGAGCGAAGCGGTTGCGCTCCTCAACAAGGACTATGACTGCCTGGTCTTCCACGCCACCGGCACCGGCGGGCGCGCCATGGAGAAGCTGGTCAACTCGGGCCTAGTGGTCGGCGTGATCGACGTCACCACGACCGAGATCTGCGATCTCCTTTTCGACGGCGTGCTTTCCGCCGGTCCCGACCGGTTGGGAGCGATCGCGCGCACGAAAATCCCCTATGTCGGGTCGGTCGGGGCGCTCGACATGGTGAATTTCCAGGCGATCGAAACGGTCCCGGAGAAATACAAGTCGCGCAATCTCTACCGGCACAATCCGCAGGTCACGCTGATGCGGACGAGGGTTGAGGAGAACCGCACAATGGGCGCGTGGATCGCCGAGCGGCTCAATCGCTGCGCCGGCCCGGTCCGCTTCCTGATCCCGGAGAAAGGCGTGTCGGCAATCGACGCGCCGGGCCAGCCCTTCCACGATCCGGCCGCCGATCAGGCGCTTTTCGAAGCCATCGAAGCCGGCCTTCATCAAACCGCGGACCGCCGCCTGATCCGGCTCCCGCTCCATATCAACGACCGCGAATTCTCCGCCGCGCTGGTGGAGAACTTCCGCGTGATCGCACGCTAGAACGGATCCCCATGCCACGCATCGAACGCAATAAGATCATCGAGAAATTCCAGGACATGGTGCGCCGCCGCGTGCCGATCGTCGGCGGCGGCGCCGGCACCGGGCTCTCGGCCAAATGCGAGGAGGCCGGTGGCATCGACCTGATCGTGATCTACAATTCCGGCCGCTACCGCATGGCCGGCCGCGGCTCGGCGGCGGGGCTCTTGGCCTACGGCAACGCCAACGAGATCGTGAAGGAGATGGCGGCGGAGGTCCTGCCGGTCGTCAAGACAACGCCGGTCCTAGCCGGCGTTAACGGCACCGACCCTTTTGTGCTGATGCCGCAGTTCCTGGCCGAGCTTCGCGACATGGGCTTTTCCGGCGTGCAGAATTTCCCCACGATCGGGCTCTTCGACGGCGTGATGCGGTCGAGCTTCGAGGGGACCGGAATGAGCTACGCGCTGGAGGTCGACATGATCGCGCTTGCACATAAGCTCGACCTTCTAACTACGCCCTATGTCTTCAATCCGGACGAGGCCGTGGCGATGACCAAGGCGGGTGCCGACATCATCGTCGCGCATATGGGGGTGACGGTCGGCGGCGCGATCGGCGCCACCTCGGCGAAGTCGCTTGAGACCTCAGCCGGCGAGATCGACCGGATCGCGGCGGCGGCACTTCGGCGTGCGCAAGGATGTGATCGTGCTTTGCCACGGCGGACCGATCGCGATGCCGAGCGACGCGGAATTCATCCTGCAGAGCTGCCGGAACTGCCACGGCTTCTACGGCGCGTCGTCGATGGAGCGGCTGCCGGTCGAGACGGCGCTGACAGCGCAGGTCAAATCGTTCAAGACGATCGCGATGCCGGCCGGCTGAACGTTGGCGGCGAAGCGAGGAATTGGAGGAGGACAGGAGATGCCAGGAAAGTTCGTGATCGCCAAGCAGACGAAGCCGGAGGTGCTCGACTGGGGGAAGCTCGGCTGGATGAGCAACCCGCCCTCGACCGGCGCGGAGCAGTTGACGGTCATCGATGTCACGCTGTCGCCCGGCAAGGGGCACGACTTCCACAAGCATCCCGACCAGGAAGAGGTGATCTACGTGCGTCTCCGGCGAGGTCGAGCAATGGGTCGACCGCGACAAGCGCCTGCTCGGCGCGGGCGACTGTGCATTCATCCCCGCCGGCACGGTGCATGCGTCGTTCAACACGGGGGCGAAGGATGCGAAGGTCGTCGCCATCCTCGCGCCTTGCGTCGGCCCGATCGGCTACGAGCTGGTCGACATGGCGCAAGAGGCGCCGTGGAAGGATTTGCGGAAAGGCTAAAGTCAGGGAAGCCGCTTCCTTCACCGTCGTCATTGCCGGATGCCCGGATCAAGTCCGGGCATGACGACAGTTCTCTGGGGCAGCGCGCTCAGGGAGAGGAACAGGAATGGCGAACAACTACCCGAAACTCCACAACGCCATGTGGCCCGGCGTGGTCGGCAAGGGCACGCCCGATTCGGAGCCGATCATCCCGCTCGACACGCTTCTGAAGCTGACGCGCGACGCGCGCGGGCCGAACGGCGAAAAATTCGACGGCGTCGACCTCTTCGTCGTCGCGCCGCATTTCGACATCGATTCCGACAAGGACGCGGTGAAGACAATGGCCGACCATATCGCCTCTTACGGGCTGAAGGTCGGCTCCTTCGTCGCGCCGATCTGGGGGCCGGCGGGCGGCGGCTCGGCGATGGGAGACGCTGAGGACCGCAAGAAGTTCCTCGCCGCGGTCCGCAAAGCCTGCGCCATCGGGAAAGAGATGCGCGATCTCGGCATCCGCCCGACCGGCGTCGTCCGGATCGATTCCTCGGCCGGCGTGGAGGACTGGGACAAGGATCCGGAGGGCAACACCAAGACAGATCGCCGACACCTTCCGCGAGGCGGGGAAGATCGCTCAGGACTACGGCGAGGTGCTCGCCGCCGAGGGCGAGATTCTGCTGGGGCGGCATGCAGTCCTGGCGCGAGAACGTGAAGCTCCTCGAAATGGTCGGGATGCCGGGCGTCGTCGGCTATCAGGCGGACATGGCGCACAACCTGCTCTTCGTGCTCGGCGCCAATGCCGAGAAGGACCGCCTGCTCCCGGCCGACTACGACTGGAAGGACAAGGCGGCGCTCGACGTGGCCTATAAGACGGTCGCCGACGCGCTCCGGCCCTGGACCTACGACTTCCACGTGGCGCAGAACGACGGCACGGTGTTCGGCTCCGGCTCTCATGCGGCGACCGGCCGGCACTGCCAGGTCACCGACCCGAACGGCCGGCTCGATGTCGTCAAGCACGCCGGCTACTGGCTCAGAGACGACAAGGGCAATCTCACGAAAAAGATGCGCCACATCTGCTGGGACGGCTGCATGTTTCCGAATAGCGTGATGGAGAAGCAGGACACGTGGAACGCTATCCTCGGCGCGATGCTGAAGGTGCGCGATGCGCACGGCTGGGGCGAATAGGGAGAAGGGAAACACCCCATTGGTTACGCATCATGCTGGCGAATGCATCTTTTGCCGAATCGCGGCGGGTCAAGAACGCGCCGATGTCATCTATGAAGACAAGCTCGTGGTAGCGTTTCTGGACATCCATCCGATAAGGCCGGGCCACACCCAGATCATTTGCCGGGATCACATTCCCTATTTTGAGGGCCTGCCCGACGACATCGCGAGCCGCATTCTCAGCGTCGGTCAGAAGATCGACCGCGTGATGAAGAGTACGCTTGACGTGGCGCGCATCGCATTTCTCTTCACCGGAAGCGATGTTGCGCACGCTCATGCGCATCTCGTTCCGATGCATGAAAACACCGACATAACGTCGCGGCGGTATATTGCAGAACGAGACCTAACGTTCCGATCGACGCCGCGGGCCTCAGACGAAGAATTGGCCGCGACCGCCGCCATGCTTAGGTCGGGACTTGAGTCGGCCTGATGACGAACGGAATAAGCGAATAGAGCAGGCGAGGAAACGATGGCGAACAAGAAACTGAACATCGGCATGGTCGGCTACGGCTTCATGGGCCGGGCGCATTCGAATGCCTGGCGCCGCGTCTCCAACTTCTTCGACACCGGCTATCAGCCGGTGCTGAAGGCGGTCGCCGCGCGCGACAAGGCGAAGGCGCAAGCCTTTGCCGATATGTGGGGCTACGAAACGGTCGAGACCGACTGGCGGAAGCTCGTCGAACGCAAAGACATCGACGCGCTCGACATCTGCGTGCCGAACGACCTGCACGCCGAGATCGCCATCGCCGCCGCAAAAGCCGGCAAGATGGTGCTGACCGAAAAACCGCTTGCCCGCACCGCCAAGGAGGGGCTGCCGATGGTGCGCGCGGTCGAAAAGGCCGGCGTGCCGAACATGGTCTGGTACAACTACCGCCGCATCCCGGCCGTCACGCTGATCAAGCAGGTGGTCGACGAGGGCAGGCTCGGCAAGATCTTCCACTACCGCGCCAACTTCCTGCAGGACTGGACGATCTCGCCCGACGTGCCGCAGGGCGGCACCGGCACCTGGCGGCTCGACGTGAAGGCGGCCGGCTCCGGCGTCACCGGCGATCTCCTGGCGCATTGCATCGACACGGCGCTCTGGATCAACGGCGGGATCGCGAAAGTCTCGGCCATGACGGAGACTTTCGTGAAGGCGCGCAAGAACGCGCTCTCCGGCAAGCTTGAGAAGGTCGGGATCGACGACGCGGCGGCGGTTTTGACGCGCTACCAGAACGGCTCGATCGGCATCTTCGAATCAACCCGCTACGCGCGCGGCCACAAGGCGCTCTACACGCTGGAGATCAACGGCGAGCGCGGCTCCTTCATCTGGAACCTGCACGAGATGAACCATCTGAAATGGTTCGATCATTCGAAGGAAGGTCGGCTCAGGGGCTGGACCGACGTGCTTGTCACCGACGGTGAGCATCCCTACCTCGGCAAATGGTGGGTGCCCGGCCTCGTCATCGGCTACGAGCATTCCTTCGTGCACCAGGCGGCGGATTTCCTCGTAGGCCTCACGACCGGCAAGCCCGCCTCCCCGACCTTCCGCGAGGCGCTTGAGACATCGAAGGTCTGCGACGCGATATTGAAGTCCGGCGAGACGGGGAAGTGGGTGGGGGTCAGGTAGCGCTCGCTACCGCCTGCATCTGCCTGTGCAGTGCGCGGAGGGATAGCGTCTCCCAGATCGCGACGACGAAGAGCACACCGCTTGCGGCCGCGCCGAGGAGAAGCGGCATCAGGTGCGGGGCCACCGGGACGAGCGCCGCAAGCACCGCGAGACCGACAAGATGCGAAAGCGGCAGCCAGGTCGCGACGCTGCGCTTGAAGAGGATATTGCCGAGGAGATAGAGCGCCGGGCCACCGAGCACGGCGGCGCTGGTCGCTGTCTCCGTGTGGCCAGCGGGATGCGCAAGCACCAGCTCGTCGGCGACGGCAGCAACAATGATGCCGGCAACGATGAAGATATGCAGGTACGTATAAGAGAGGCGGCCCAACCGCGCGGGATCGGCGGATTGTGCGATCATTTGGCTCGCTTTCTCCGCGCCGATGTTGAAGTAGATCCACCACATCGCGACACTGCCGAGAAAGGCGCTGAAGAAGGCGGCTAAAGTAGCGGAGTTCCATTCAAGCTCTGCGAAAGTCGCACCGGTAACCAGGACCGATTCACCGAGCGCAATGATGATGAACAGACCGCAGCGCTCGGCCATGTGGCCGCCGGCGATGTCCCAGTCGGTCGTCGTCGAGCGGCCGAGGCCGGGCACGAAGTAGCCTGCCGACGGACCCGCATATTCGATTGCGAGCCCGACGAGCCAAAGCGTCAGGCGCAGTTCGTGCGAGGCCAGCCCGCCCGCGAGCCAGAAGGCGGCTGCCGCGGCAAGCCATGCCGTGATGCGCTGGAAATTGCGGAAGTTGCCGGGGCTATGACCCTTGAACGCCCACAGCAGGAACAGAGCTCGGCCAACCTGCATGCACGCATAGGCACCGGCGAAGGCCAGCCCCAATCCGGCGAATGCTTCCGGGATGGACGCGGAGAGGAGCAACCCGGCGAGCATCAGCGCGAACAGCATCAGCCGGACTGGCCCCTTCTGTGGATCGAGCCAGTTGGTGGCCCAGGCCGTATAGACCCACACCCACCAGACGGCGAAGAGCAGCATCGTGGTGTGGAGGAGCCCGACAAGCGTCAATTCACGCAGCAGCCCGTGTGAGAGCTGCGTGACGGCGAAGACGAAGACCAGGTCGAAGAAGAGCTCGACGAAGGTGACGCGGCCATCCTCACGCGAGCCGCGCAGGCGAAGCAGGTTGGTCTGGGAGAAGAAGACCGTCATGTTGCTGTTCTATCCGAGCCGAAGCGCCGGTAGAAGCTCGTCTGGGCGGCGGCAACCGCGCCGCCGGAGTGTCCCTGAGGGAGCGTTCGATGACACGCGTCGTGGTGATTGGTGGCAGCGGCCATGTCGGCACCTATCTGGTGCCGCGACTGGTCGAGGCCGGCTACGAGGTTGTCAATGTCAGCCGCGGCCAGCGCAACCCTTACACGCCGCATGCGGCCTGGAAGGCGGTTCAGACCGTGACGCTCGACCGTGAGGCGGAGGAGAAGAGTGGCGACTTCGGAGCCAAGATCAGGGGGCTCAATCCTGACATCGTCATCGACATGATCTGCTTCACGCTCCCGAGCGCGAAGCAATTGACCGAGGCGCTCGCCGGTCATGTCCGGCATTTCCTGCACACCGGCACGATCTGGGTGCACGGGCCGAGCGTGACGGTGCCGACCACCGAGATGCAGCCGCGCAAGCCGTTCGGCGAATACGGCATCCAGAAAGCCGCGATCGAGGACTACCTTCTCGGCGCGGCGCGGCGCAACGGCTTCCCGGCGACGATCGTGCATCCCGGCCATATCGTCGGACCGGGCTGGAACCCGCTCAATCCGGCCGGGAACTTCAATCCCGCCGTCTTCACCACGCTGGCGCAGGGCGAGGAGCTGGTGCTGCCCAATTTCGGGCTGGAGACCGTGCATCACGTGCATGCCGACGACGTCGCGCAGATATTCATGAGAGCGATCGCCAACTGGAGCGCCTCGGTCGGCGAGGCCTTCCATGCCGTGTCTCCGGCGGCGGTGACGCTTCGCGGCTACGCCGAGGCGACGACGGCGTGGTTCGGCAAGGAGCCAAAACTCACCTTCCTGCCCTGGCCGGAATGGAAGGCCGCGCAGGCGAGCGAGGAAGACGCGACCGCGACATGGGAGCACATCGCGCGGAGCCCGAGCTCGAGCATCGCCAAAGCGGAGCGACTTCTCGACTATCGGCCGCGCTACACGTCGTTCGAGGCGGTGTTTGAGGCTCTCACCTTTATGATCGAGCACGGCATCGTCAAGCGCGGGTGAGGCGTTACTCCTTGACCGCGCCGCTCGTCAGTCCGCCGACGATGAAGCACTGGAGGGCGGCAAAGACCAGCATGATCGGAAACGCGACCACCGTCGATACGGGATATCCGCCAGGATCAGGCCGAGATGCGTGTTGAGGAGGCCGGCGCGGCTGGGGCGCCGCCGACGATCGCGACCTGAAGGGGATGCCGACCCAGGCGTTGGCCAGGATGACCCCCAGCAACGCGGTGCCGGGCTCGAGCAGCCAGTATTGCTTGTGGTCAAGCAGGCCGGGGTCGCTCAGGAAGAAATTCAGCGGCCCATAGTCACCGTCCAGAAGCCAGCCGAATGGGTTCTGCCGGCGCAGGGGCGTGGACCCTGCGCCGGCTTTTGCCGCGCTTCGCCTTCGGGAGTAGAGGCGTTGTCGGCGGCCTTATGGCTTGATTGCGCTCACACGATAACACTCGATCATGTTTACGCAATCATTTTGCGGCGCTGCGTGCCCTGCCCGCCCGCGCGGGGCAAGAGATTTCTCTCAGGCCGTCGCGTTCGCGACGAGCTGAACCGGCAGCTTGACCACGGTTTCAGCGATCTCCTCGCCGCGCGCGAGCGCAAGGGCAAGCTCGGCGGAAGCCGTCCCGGTCTCGCGCCGGGGAAGCGCGACGTAGGTGAGAGGAACCGGCAGATACTGGGCAAGCTCGACTTCGCCGACACCCACCACCGCCACGTCGTCCGGAATGCGCCGCCCAAGCCCCAGCAGCCTCAGCACGATCACCGAGGCCCAGATCTCGCCGCCGATGACGAGCCCGTCGATCTCCCGCGCCGACTTCAGCAGACGGTTGAGTCCATGCAGGCCGGCGTCGATCGAGTGCTCGACCTCCACCAGGCGGCCCTCGGCAAGCGGCAGCCCCGCCTCGCGCATCGCCTTGCGATAGCCGTTGGCGCGGTCGCGGGCGTTTGAGGTGTCTCGCGCATAGCCGCAGATGATCGCGATCTTTCGGCGGCCGATCTCGATCAGCCTGCGGGTCGCCATGTAGCCGGCGTCAAAATCCGAGTGGCCGACGGCGAAATCGATCGGCTTCTTCGGCAAATTGCCGACCTCGATCAGCGGGATCGGCAGCCTCTCAAGGAACGACCGCGTGCGCGCCGTATGACCGATCGACGGGAGCATGATCGCCTGCACGCGCTGCGACAGGAGCGAGCGGATCGCATAGGATTCCCGGCCGCGCGCATAGTCGATCGTCTGCAGGATGTAGTCCGCGCGATGGCTTTCGAACACGCGCCGCGCCAATTCCACGAAGGGCAGATAAATCAAGTCCTGCAGTGTCGGCAGGATAATCCCGAACGCCCGCGAGCGCTGTGAAGCGAGGTAGGACGCAGCCTTGTTGTGGTAGTAGCCGATTTCCTCCGCGACTTTCAGAATGCGATCCCGGGTCTCTTTCTTGATCGAGGCCGACTCCAGGAAGGCGCGCGAGACCGTCATCTGCGAGAAGCCGCTCGCCCGCGCCACGTCGTTCATGGTCGGCATCGCGCGCGCCTCCCAGCGGGAGCCGTTTGCTCTTGCGGCGCGCGGGGCAGTGCGGTCACCCGACCGGGACATGAGGAAATCCGCTCGCTGAAAAATCTGCTTGGATGAGAGACCTGCTCAGGTGCTGGGAACCCCCGGCGTACGCATGATCCGTCCCAATGCAGCACCCATTGCGGCTCGTAGATCAATCAGGAATTGGGACAGTCGTATTGCTTATCCGATCCATTACTCCGGCGGTCAATCAAAAGTCGAGGACGTCACTGGTGCGTGGGCCGATGTCCGGTGCGAGCAATGGACAAGCCCTGCCCCCCGCACATCCGTCAGCTTCCGAGCACCTCCTGCACGGATTCCGCGAAACGGCCGACGATGATGTCCGCCTCCTCCTTGGCGAGGCAGAGGGGCGGGGCAAAGCCGACGATATCGCCCTGCGGCATGGCGCGGGCGATGACGCCGCGGCCGAGCAGAGCCGCGACCACACGCTGCCCGACCTTCTCGCCCGCGTCGAAGAAGGCGCGGCTCGCCTTGTCGGAGACAAACTCGACCGCCATCAGCAGCCCCTCCCCGCGCACGTCGCCGACATTTGGGTGGCCTGCCAACTGTTCGCGCATCGCCGCGGTCAGATAGCCGCCGACCTCGGCGGCATTCGCGACCAAGCCGAGTTCGTCCACGAGCTTCAAATTCGCCACGCCCGCAGCCGCGCCGATCGGGTGGGCGGAGTAGGTCCAGCCATGCCCGATGGCGCCGAATTCGTCGGTGCCGCGCGCCAGCACGTCCCACACGCGCTTCGAGAAGATCGACCCTGAGAGCGGGGCATAGGCGGAGGTCAGGCCCTTGGCGATGGTGATGATGTCGGGCTCGATGCCGTATTTGTCGGAGCCGAACATCGTGCCGAGCCGGCCGAATCCGGTGACCACCTCGTCGGCGATCAGCAGGATGTCGTGCTTCCTGAGCACCGCCTGGATCGCCGGCCAATAGCCCTTCGGCGGCGGCACCAGCCCGCCCGTTCCAAGCGCCGGCTCGCCGATGAACGCGGCGATGGTGTCGGCGCCCTCGCGGTCGATCAGCGCCTCCAACTCAGCCACGCAATGGGTGACGAAATCGGCTTCGCTCATCTCAAGCCGCGGGCGGCGAAAATAGTAGGGCGCCTCGGTATGGAGCACCTTTGCGAGCGGCAGATCGAACTTCTTGTGGAAGGCCTCAAGTCCGGTCAGAGACCCGGTCATCAGGCCGGAGCCGTGATAGCCGCGCCAGCGCGAGATAATCGTCTTCTTCTCCGGCCGCTTGAGGACATTGTTGTAGTACCAGACCATCTTGAGATTGGTCTCGTTGGCGTCGGAGCCTGAGAGCCCGAAATAGACCTTCGACATGTGCTTCGGGGCGCGCTCCAGGATCATCTTGGCGAGCGTGATCGAGGCCTCCGTGCCGTGGCCGACATAGGCGTGATAGTAGGCGAGCTGGCGCGCCTGCGCGGCGATCGCGTCGGCGATCTCCTTGCGGCCATAGCCGACATTCACGCAGTAGAGTCCGGCGAAGGCGTCGAGCAGCCTCTTGCCGTCGCGGTCTTCGATATAGACGCCCGACCCGCCGGTCACGATGCGGCTCGGGCTTTCGCCGCGCTCGTGCTGCGCAAGGTGGGTGGACGGATGGAAGAAGTTCTCCCGGTCCCATCGGTCGAGCTGGTCGTTGGTGAGCATAACTGGTCCTTCCCGGGTTTCCTCCACCGCGTCAGTGCCAGTCGCGGCAGACATATTTGACTTCTGTGAAGGCCTCCATGCCGAGGCGCGCGCCTTCGCGGCCGACGCCGGACTGCTTCATGCCGCCAAATGGGATGGGGGCGCCGGTGACCTTGGTGCGGTTGATGGCCACCATTCCGTATTGCAGCCGCCGGCTGACGCGGTAGATGCGGCGGGGATCGTTGGTGTGGAGATAGGCGACGAGCCCGTATTCGGTATCGTTGGCCCGCTCCACCACCTCCTCCTCGCTATCGAACGGCGCGATGGCGGCGACCGGCCCGAACGTCTCCTCGCGCATGATCAGCGCATCGCCGGGGACATCGACCAGGACGGTCGGTTCGAAGAAGAGCGGGCCGGCGGAATGCGGCTTGCCGCCGGTCAGGCAATGCGAGCCCTTGGCGAGCGCGTCGGCGACGTGATCCCGCTGTTTCTCTATCGCCGCGGCGTTCATCAGCGGCCCGATGTCGGGATCCTCGAGCCCCGGCCCAACGCTCAGCGCCGCTGTCGCGGCTGCGAAGTGCTGACAGAATTCTTCATACGCCGGCCGCTCGACATAGATGCGGTTGGCCGCGAGGCAGTCCTGCCCCGAGGTGGCGAATTTCGCTTTCATCGCCTCCGCGACCGCTTCGTTGAGCGACGCATCCGCGAAGACGATGCAGGGCGCGAGCCCGCCGAGCTCAAGCACCAGTCGCTTCACCGTCTCCGCCGATTGTCGGAAGAGCAGCCGGCCGACCTCGGTGGACCCGGTGAAGGAGAGCACGCGCACGCGCGAGTCCTTCATCCATGCGCCGACGATCTGCGGTGCGTTGCCGGTGACGATGTTGAAGACGCCGCGCGGGATGCCGGCGCGCTCGGCGAGAACGGCAAGCGCCGTTGCGGAGAACGGTGTCTCGATCGAGGGATGCGCGACGATCGTGCAGCCGGCTGCGAGCGCGGCCGCCGCCTTGCGGGTCAGCATCGCGGCGGGAAAATTCCACGGCGTGATCAGCGCCGCGACCCCCGACGGCTCGCGCCATACCTCGATCTCGGCATCGGGAAGATGCGAGGTGACGCTTTCGATGTTCGGACGCTTCGCTTCCTCGGCGTAGAACTCGATGAAGGACGCAGCGTAGTCGATCTCGCCGCGAGCCTCGGAAAGCGGTTTTCCCTGCTCGCGCGTCATGATGACGGCAAGATCGTCGCGCGACGCAAGCACCAGCTCGAACCATTTGCGCAGCTTGGCCGAGCGTGCCTGCGGCAGCAGCCCGGACCAGCCCGGGAACGCGGTCGATGCGGCATCGACCGCGCGCCGTGCTTCCACGTTGGAAAGCGCCGGCACCACGCCGACCACCTCTCCGCTGGCCGGATCGGTGACAGGAATCGCCGTCGCCCCGGCAACACCGTCGCCTGCTTCGATGCGCTCGCCGTCGATAAAGGCCGCCGGGCAGAACAGCGTCGGATCGGCCAGGGCATGCGCGGCCTGGGCAGCGGCAAACGGCGCTTTGGCGGGCTTGGGGGCAGGCCTCGGCATCTTGGCCTCCTTCGCGGCGAGGCGACAATAGCGGCAGCCACAGAGAGCCGTTGGCCAAACTCAGCGGAAAAATCGGACGGATGGCCTGTTCGCGCCCGGCCCTGGCGAAGGATCGTCTAGACAGTCGGCGAGGCGAGCAGATGCACCGGGAGCGGCTCGTTCTTGACCGGCGCCGTCACGACATAGGTGAAATAGCGCTGGATGCCGATCTGCTGCGCCAGCAGCCGTTCGATGAGCTCCTGGTACTCCCCGATATTGCGCACGACGACCTTGCAGAGATAGTCAATACCGCCGCCGACGGCCCAGCATTCCACGATCTCCGGCACCGTCGCGATTGCGGTCTCGAAGTGATCGAAATCCTCGCGGCGGTGGTTTTCGATCGAGACCTCGACGAAGACGATGGTCACCGGGCCGAAGGCCTTCAGCGGATCTGCGCGCCGTAGCTCTCGATGATCCCCGCCTGCTCGAGGCGGCGCAGCCGCTCCCAGCACGGCGTCGACGACAAATTGACCCGTTCCGCCAACGCGGTCTTCGAAATCCGCCCTTCGCGCTGCAGGATGCTCAGGATCTGATGTC
>CAVQJW010000033.1:0-149852 GCA_963712925.1 uncultured Alphaproteobacteria bacterium
GGTGCTGGAATTCGATTTGCACGACGTCGGGCAGGCCGCTGCCCCCCTGCAGGCCCGCACGGACCGCCTGATATTCCGGGTCGCCCTGGCCGGCATTCACGAGTTCGATCTGGATGCCCGGATGTGCGGCGTTGAACATGTCGACCTCAAGCTGGAGATCCGGCACCCACGACCACAGCACCACCTTGACGGGATCGGCGGCGCGAACTGCCGCCGGCAGGGCCGCTACCGCAACGCTCGCACCGGCAACCTTCAAGAAGTCACGACGCTGCATCGTCCGCCCAAGCGGATTGAAAATCTTCGTCATTGAAGTCCTCCCACGAAAGATACGCTCCCACGCGATGCAGGGCGTATTTTTTTCTTTCAGTTAGAAACTTAATGCCGAGATTTAGTCGCTGTCAACGCGATCGATTGATCTTTAGTGGGCCATCACGAGGCTGTCGGCAGGGTTGAGGGTCGTCGCATCGAGCACCAGGCGCACCGCTCCAAGCACGATGTCGCGGTGCCCCAGCGCGCCTATCACGAGGCTCGGCGGGTCGTACACATTGCCCTTGAGGCGGTGCCGCAGCACATCGAGCACCAGATCACCGCCGCCGACGACCCGTCCCGCCAGTACGATGATTTCGGGGTTCATCAAGGCAGCGACACTGCCCACCGCCATCGTGGCATAGTCGAGCAGTTCGGTCACGACAGGCGCGATTTTGCCCGCCTGCCGGTCGGTGACGGCAGCCAGAGTGAGCTTCCCCGCCGCATACTGCGTGTTGGCCTCTTCGAGCATCTTGGTCGCCTGTTCGGGGATGCCGAAAAAGCGCAGCGATTGCTTGTCGCCCAGATGTTCGAACGGCCGCCCGGTGAGGAGGGGGTCATCGAGATACCAGCTCAGCTCGCCCGCCGCATGCGAGTGCCCGCCATAGAGCTTGCCGTCGATGACGACGCCCGCGCCGGCGCCGGGCCCGATCGAGAGGCTCACGACGCTGTCGGCGCCACGCCCGGCCCCGAATCCCCATTCGCCCACGGCGGCGAGGTTGCGTCCGTTCTCGACAAAGACCGGCACGTCGAATTTCTCGCTCAGCAATTGGCGAAGTGGAAAGTCGCGCCATCCAAGGCCGAGAGTGAGCACCACTTCGCCAACGGGCTGCTTGACGATAGAGGGAACACCGATGCCGATGCCACGAATTGTTTGGCCAGCCGGACGTGGAGCGCCCATTAGCCGTTCGACAAGGGAGGTGATCTTTTGAAGATTGCGTTCACCATCGTCGTCGGCGGTTTCATGCATCTCAGTCTGCACGACGCCTTCCAGGTTTGCGACCGCGCCGTAGAATTCACCCTTGCCCGCTTCAATGCCGATAATTGCGTGCGATGCGCCGCGGAACTTGATGCGTGCCCGAGGACGTCCCCGGACACTAGCCTCGTCAAACCCGTCATATGCCACCAGATCCTCGGCAATCAGATCTTCGATCACTCGCATCACGGTCGGAATGCTGATGTTCAGTCGCTTGGCAAGGCTCGAAGGTGATGCCACTCCTTCCGTGCGGATCGCGTCGACCACGGCCGATCGATTTAATCGGCGCAGAAGTCTGGACGTCGTGGGCCGGCGCTTCATATACGGACCAGTGTGCGAGGGCCGGCTGCCCGGCAACGAGCGACGGAATAGACCAGAGCAGAGATAGAGTCGCCCTTTTCTGAAGACGCTTAACGCTGATCGGCGAAGGCAAATGCGATAGCCGGTCGATGATCGCCGCGAGATGGCGCCGGGCTCCCCAGCCCTCCGGACGACTGCGGGCAGTACGCGACATGATCAACGACCGCAATTGGCGCAAAGCGGACCTGCCGCCTCTGTTCGCTGGTGTCCGCTTCTGACCGCATAGCCGACATCGTTTTGGAGAAAGAGGCGGCCGGTGTGCACCCGACCGCCTCTCTGCCCTTCTAGAAGGAGTGTTCGCCAAGCGGCCTCGCGGACGCTCGTCTATCCAAGCCTCTACCTCTTCCGCAAACCACGCCACCCGACATTGGCCGAGAGTGATCCGCCGAGGGAACTTTCCTGCCGCCTCCAGGCGCGCGATGTGCGCAAAGCTGTAGGGGATGCCATAGACCGACTTCAATTCCTTCTTGGAGACCAGTTTCCTTGTAACATCACAACGTCCTTGTTAAGGGGCGTTGCAACGCCGGTGGATACCAATCCTAGGCGCACTATTCTAAATAGCGGCAGTCTGCTTGACTAGGGGGCGAGAAGGTTTGCGAGTTTCCCTTCCCATGCAGCAATTGCAGCTACTTGCTCATCCCAGAATTGATGGCGCTGGTAGACGGACACCAAGCCTCCACTCGTGCCGGAGACGTGGTTGAGGATTTTCTCGGTGACATGGATCGGCGTGCCGAGGGCAGCGAGGCCAGTGGCGAACGTCCGGCGCAAATCATGAAGCGTCCAATCCTTGACGCCGGCGAGGGCGTCGAAGTCTTGGCTTGCTCTTTGACCAGCCATTGAACGGGGCGTCCCTTCCCCTCGCCGGAAAAAGCCGGCCCTTAGACGAACCCAACGGCGGCAGGAGAAGCTGTACCGGTCTTCCCGATCGGAAACGTATGCTCTCGGCCATTCTTCGTGAGCCAAGAAGGCAGAGTGATACGGTCCACAGAGATCCATTCCGCCTGAAGAGCGGCAATCTCACCGCGCCGTTGTCCGGTATGAATGAGCAGCCGCACGATAGTCCCGAAAGAGCCCATCTCTTCGGCAGCAGTCCAAACTCGGCTAAGCTCTTCGTCTGTGAGGACGCGATCCCGCGACGGGGTCTCATTTGGGAGCCGCAACCCCTCCAGCGGCGAGTGCTTCATGTGCTTCCGAGAGACCGCCCATCGAAAGAAGCCTCTGATCGCCGCAAAGGCGTGATTGCCAGAAGAGGGTGAGAGCGCATCGACGATCGACATCACATCTGACGTTTCGATTTCGTCGAGCCGCTTAAAGCGGAGCTTCGGAAGAAAGTTGCTCGTGAGAAGTCGCTTCGTCTCCGCGGCGCTCGACGCCTTGTTGTTCACGTCAAGATGCGCCGAGGCGTAGCGTTCGTAGACATCCTCGAAACGGCTGGATTTCGTTCGAAGGCTGCCAAGTGTTTTCTCCGCAAGGATTCGCTTTGCTTCGGTGCGGGCTTCCGAGAGCGTAATTGTTGGAAATCGTCCAATAGCGCGCCGCCGACCCGAGGCAACGAGCACGACAAAGGTCTTGGTGCCTTTGGCGCTCACTCTCAGCCCAAAATTCTTGAGCGAAGCGTCCCAAATGGTGACTGTGCCGCCGGGCGGCGGATGAAGGGCGCGGATCGAAGTGTCGGTCAGTCTTGGCACCGATTTGGCACCGATTTCGTTGGGGTAGCCAGGATTCGCTATGAGAGAGTATGTGCCATGAACACTTTGACAAGAAAAGGAAAATCCGTGTTTGTGCGAAGCTATGTTCAGCCTTGAAAAGCCAAGAAATCAGACTACGAATCTGGGGGTCGTGGGTTCGAATCCTGCCGGGCGCGCCAAACTCCGCCGGTCCATTCCGGACACATAGGTGACGGTCTATTCCCGAGATCGACCTCGCCCGGACTTTGCTTTGGGAGGCTTATTTCCGTAGGCGGGCCGGCGTTTCTTCGTTACATGACATCTGAGTTTCCCTGGTCACGGGAGTCGGATCCCGGGCCGGTGCAACGCGGCTCCGGCGTAACTGAAGGGTGGGGATCCGATGCGAGTGGCTTGGCTGGCAATCGGGATCGGCGTCGCGGCGCTTCTCGCCGCAGCATCACCCGCATTCGCCTACGACCAGTCGTGGTATCGCGCCGAATTCTGGGGCGGCGAGTACCCTCATGGTTTCACGCTGAGCGAGGATGTGACGACGCCGATCCGCGCCGAGCCAGATCCGGCGGCGGCGCCTTCGATCGACTGCGCGCTCAAGAAGGGCGAGACCTACCATCCGTGGAATGCCGAGCGGGTCGCCGCCTCGGGGCTCGCATTCGTGACCTACAGCTTAAAAGTCCCCTACGAGATCGTGACGCCGATCGAGACCGACATTTACCCGCAGTCGGAAGGCGATGCCGAGACGCATGCCTTCAAGGCGGGCGAACAATGGACCTACCTGACCTATCTCGCGGAAGGCAGCTTCCTGATGGCTTTCAGCGGTAAGACCTATTCGGCCGAGCAGGAGTTGATCGACGCTTCGAAAGAGGCCGGCGACATCGCCATCGGCGACACGCCGGACGACGAATGGATGCAGCTGACCTGCGCCAACGGCGCGACGGGCTGGCTGCTCCTGAGCGATGTCGTCAACGAGCCCGCGTTCGGCGGTCCGAACATCACCGAATACGGGAAAGCGGAAGACCTGGCCCCCTAAGTCTGTTACTGAGCGAATGAAACCGGCGCGCAAGTCCGTCGGGACATTGGTGCATCGGGGGAAGAATGATTTCAAGAGCAATACTGGTCCTGGTGCTGCTCGGGGCCGCGTTCGCCTGGACCCCGGCACTTGCCGCAGACGCGCAATGCATCGCTAATTGCGAGACGCAGGAGCAGGAGTGTTCCGCCGACGCCGAGCAAGCCATCTACGACGGCGCGTTCAGCGGCCACGGATGCACCGGCTACAGCGATTGCAACGTACAGGTCCAGAACTGTCGGGCCACGCTTTCGCAGTGCAAGGCCAACTGCGGCTAGACGTCGGGCTGACGACTGCGCCGCGGAGCCGCTTAGCGTAGCATCGATTCGAATTCACTGCGGCTGGTTCATGCAGTCGTCGTAGCCGGTCGGATCATCCTGAAAGGTCAGCGCGCAGCGCAACTGGGTGCCGTCGCCCTGAGTTCGGGTTGCTCGATTGGACGGTGCCGCGCTGGCTGCAATTGTCGAAAAGCAGCGCCGCGATCCGCTGGCTGAGGTCGCGATCGAAGGCCGATTCCTGCGGGTCGATCGGCATGGCGGTGGGCGTCTGCGTGGCGGGCTGGCTGGCGTAATGGACGGTGCCGCTGACGGCATATTCGGTCGTGTTCTCGATCACGACGTCGCTATAGGCGCGGGCGTTCGAGCTGGCGAAGAGGGTGGCCGCGATCGCGACCGCAAGCGTGCGCGCCAGGCTCCGTGTCCATGTCGGCATGTCGCTGCCACCCCTTGACCGACGAGCCCGGGCTTTTAGTCCGAGACCCTGCGTCGGCACGGTCTATGTCTCGATCCTGACGCTAGTTCGCCGGTGGCGCATTCGATCCGAATTCCCGCGCGTAGCCGTTGTCGAGGCAGTCGTAATAGCGCGAGCTTCCTTCGCCGTAGTCGGAGGCGCAGCTTGAGAAGTAGCCCATCGGAAGGGCGCTGTAGTCGTTGTTCAAGCGTTGATCGACCGGTTGCGTCGGAGCGGTGCCGTAGAACGCGGCGGCTGCCGCGGAATTCGCGTCGCAAAGCGCGAATGTCCCTTCAATCTCGGTCTGAACCGCGCAGATGATGCCGCCCCACTGGTAGCCGACCAGTCCATTTCCGGTGCGCACCTGGAACCACGGATAGCTGTTCATCTCCTGGCCGGCATTCGCGAGCAGCTCCAAAGAGTCGCCTTCGGCCGTCGATCCAAGCTGCGCAAACCCCATCCCCGGGCCGGCGCGGAGGACGCCGCCCCAGGAGCCCGCGAGAACGGGAAATCCGGATGCGGCCTGCGGTGTCGGCGGAGGCGGGGGCGGGGGCGGCACGGCTGGCGGCAGCGCCGGCGGCGGCGCCACAGGTCGGGGCGGCGACTGCCCGACCGTGGCCTGCGGCAGGTAGTTCGACAGGACGAAGACGGCGCCGTTCTCGTCGATGAAGGTGCTGATCGATATCAGCAGGGAGTCGCCCATGAACATGACGGCGCGGGGCGAAAGGTCGCCGGCGTTCAGATGGATCGTGCGCAGCAGGCTGAGATCGCCGGCGGAAAACACCCAGATGGTTCCCTTGCTGCCGACGGCGACGACATAGGTCTCGTCGGCGGCAATTTGCGTGACCATCTCGCCGACCGATTGTCTCGCGATCTCCGAACGCGTTTGCGCATCGATCATCACGACACGGCCGTCCTGATCGCTTCCCGTCTGCCGCCCGCCGGCGAATACGTCGGAGGAATTGGCAGCCATCGACCAGACCTCCGTGCCGGGAACATCGAGCTGGCCGGCTCGCAACGTCCGCTGATCGACGATGCTGATTGCCAGTCCGCGCGCATGGCCGACCCAGATCTCCGAGCCGATGGCGACAAGGGTCTGGCCCCATTCGCCGAGACCAGCCGAGGTGGCCTGGGACCCGTTACGGGTGTCGACCCGTATCAGCCTGCTACTCTCCGAACTGCAGGAGGGAAGCGTCAGCACATAAAGGTCGGCGCCCCAGGGGATCATCGCCTGCGGGCAGCCCGAAAACGAAGCGAGCGTCGACCTTCGTCCGGCGCTCGTGAGGCGCAAGATCACCTTGTCGGTCGCAACCAGCGTGAAGATATCGCTCCCCCCGACGGTCGCGACCGCGATCGGCAGGCGGCCGACGTTGAATCGCTGCACCACCTTGCGCGTCGCGAGATCGATCTTGGCGATCGTGCGCTGACCGCTTTCGGCCGCCCACAGCCAGGTGCCGTCATAGGTGATGCCTTCCAGCCACTTGCCCGTGGTGATCGCCGTCGCGGCAATGTTGACCTCGTCGGCGGCCTGCCGGGGCGCCGGTGCTTGCGCCGAGGCGCCGCAGGCCGCGTCGGGGCTGGCGTCGCCGGGGCGAAAGCCGCACTCCTCGATCATCGCACGGATGTCGGAAGCGGTCGGCTCGTCGCGCGTATTCGGAAGTCGAGCCGCGAAGGAACGGCAGGACCGCTCGGCGATCGACAGCGAGTCTGAAAGGCTCTCGTTGCGCGGCCGCTGCCCGACAGCGCCCTCCAGGCAAATGATGTACTCCAGCACTTGGGGATTTTGCGAGGACGTCACATATTGCGCGGCGGCTTCGTCATAATATTGCTGGGCCGCGGCTGTCGATAAGAATATTCCTGAAATAAAAAGGTATAGAGCGAAGCGTAACAAAGTCGTTATTTTCATTTCTCTAGACTCCTCAGGCCGCTGAGAAAAATTATCAGAATCCACAGCCGTGAGGTAGCGAAAAAGTCTCCGAACTGATTTTCGCATTGCAAATCGACACTGTTTCGAGCCAAATGTTTGCGGGGCGATCGAGTCAATCGGTATCCAAGAACTTTCGCGAGCGGTGATTGTGTCGGAGGTCGGGCTGGTTGAGAGGGCCCGCCGCGGCTGAGTGCTGCGCCGATCGCCAAGATATCGAGAACCCTGGGAGGATATGCCAGTGATGCATAAGTCATGTGCGCTTCTTGCGCTTGCCATGATGCTGTCGACGACGACCGGCGCGCTCGCCGATTCGTGCTGGAACCACAACGGATCGGTGATGCGGCTGAAGGCAAGCGGCAATCAGCGCTGGTTCTCGTATGAGACGCCCAAGGCCTCGATGCGCCACCTCGTGTCGCGCGGGACGCTGCTCTTCAATGGCGTGAAGAGCGGCAACTGGTATTCGGGAACGGCGCGGGTGTTCTCCAACGGCTGTGCGCCGCTCGAATATTCTGTCGAGGGTCCGGTCGCGTCCAATCAGCTGAAGGTGACGATGACCGGGGAGCGCGAAGTCTATTCGCATTGCCAGGACATGGGCCGCACCACCACCGACACTCTGGTCTTTACCTGGATCGGCGATTGCTGACGTCGTCGCGCCGCGCGCTTGTCGTCAGTGTGACCGATCGGCGCTGCGCTGAATGACCTCGACACGAACCACAAGACATAAAGGAACACGCGTATGAGCAATAATCTGGTCATGGCGGCCGCCCTTGCGGCGCTCGTCGCCTCGGGTGGCGTTCTCGCCTCTTCGGATGGCGCCAAGGCACAGGGCTGCGGCACCTACATCATCCTCGGCTGCTTCGGCAACCATGCTTCCGCCGAGCGCCAACGCGCGAGGATCGGGGCGCAATGGGTCCTCCACACCAACGACTATCCGAACTTCGCCCCCGGCCACTATTGCGCGGCGGACGGCCCCTACAGCTCCGGCTGGCAGGAAGACCTGCACTGGTATCAGACCCGCACCGACGGGAACCGCGTGTCCGACGCCTATGCGAAGGCCGCCTGCTGACGCGGCTCATCGGCGAACGACAATAGCGCTGAAATCGCGCGCGCCGTCGGAGCCTTTCGAACCAAGGCTTCAGGCGGCGCGCCAGTCTCCTACCAGCAGGTATAGCCGCCGTCGGCGATGACGATCGACCCGGTCATCAGGCTCGCCGCGTCGGAGGCGAGGAAGAGCACGACGGAGGCGATCTCGTCCGGCTGGCCGACGCGCCCCATCGGCGTCATCTCCAGCCACACTTTGTACATCTCCGGGTTCTCGTTGATGCCGAACGAGGTAAGCGGCGTCTCGATATAGGTCGGCGCCACCGCGTTGACGCGCACGCCGCGCTTGCCCCATTCGGCGGCGAGCGACTTCGTCAGATGATGCACGGCCGCCTTTGAGGCGTTGTAGAAGGCCTGCGGCTGCGGCTTGTTGACGATGAAGCCGGACATCGAGCCGATATTGACGATCGAGCCGGAGCCTTGCTCAAGCATCTTGCGGCCGAAGGCGCGGCAGCACCAGAAGAGGCCGTCGAGATTGACGTTCATGTGGAAGCGCCAGTGGTCGTCGCTCGTGTCCTCGGCGCGCACGTCGCTCTTTGCGACGCCGGCATTGTTGACCAGGATGTTGATGCGGCCGTGATCCTTGACGACGCGGTTGGCGACCCCGTCGACGTCTGTCGAGCGGGTGACATCAAGCGTGACGGCATGCGCCTTCTGGCCGAGGCCCTTCAGCTCGGCCGCCGTCTTCTCGGCGCGCTCCGCCGACATGTCGGCGACGATGACCGTGGCGCCGGCCTCGCCCAGCGCACGGGCGCAGGCGGCGCCGATCCCCTGTCCGGCGCCCGTCACCACCGCGACGCGACCGTCGAGCTTGAGCTTCTCCAGATACATTCCTCGAACTCCGACTATGACGCGAGCGCCTGTCCCTTGGCGTCGAACCGATGCAGGCGGTCCGACCTTGGCGTCAGCCATACGGATTGCCCCGACTTCAGCGAGAATTCGCCCGGCGTGCGCACGGTCAGCCGGCCGATCTTCTCGACGTCGATGTGGAAAAACGTGTCCGAGCCGAGATGTTCCGCGATGCTGACCTCGCCCCGCCATTGGCCCTTCTCGCGCGAGACCTCAATGTCCTCCGGCCGCACGCCGATCGTCGCCGCGCCGCCGTTCATACCTGCGGGCGCATCGATCAGATTCATGCGTGGCGAGCCGATGAAGCCGGCGACGAACAGGTTGGCGGGGTGATCGTACAATTCGAGCGGCGTGCCGACCTGCTCGATGTTACCGGCATTCAGGACCACGATCTTGTCGGCCATGGTCATCGCCTCGACCTGGTCGTGGGTGACGTAGACCATCGTGGTCTTGAGCGAATTGTGGAGCTCGGAGATCTCCAGCCGCATCTGGCCGCGCAGCGCCGCATCGAGATTGGACAGCGGCTCGTCGAAGAGGAACGCCTTCGGCTCGCGCACGATGGCGCGGCCGATGGCGACGCGCTGGCGCTGGCCGCCGGAGAGCTGGCCGGGCCGACGGTCGAGATAGCTGGTCAGGTTCAGCGTCGCCGCCGCTTTTTGCACCTTGGCCGCGATCTCCTCCTTTGCCTGGCCGGCCATCTTCAGCGGGAAGCCGATGTTGCCGCGCACGCTCATGTGCGGATAAAGGGCGTAGGACTGGAACACCATCGATAGCCCGCGCTTCGCCGGCGGCTCCTTGGCGACATCGACGCCGTCGATCTCGATGGCGCCGCCGCTCACGTCCTCAAGCCCGGCAATCAGCCTGAGCAGCGTGGACTTGCCGCAGCCAGACGGGCCGACGAAGACGACGAACTCGCCGTCCTCGATCTCGAGATCGACGCCGGGGATGACCTCGACCTCGCCGAATATCTTGCGAACATTCTTGAGAACGATGCGGCCCATCACAGGGCTCCCATGCTGGATGCGGAGATCATTTCACGGCACCGAAGGTGAGGCCGCGCACCAGCTGCTTCTGGCTGAACCAGCCGAGCAGCAGGATAGGTGCGATGGCAAGCGTCGAGGCGGCCGAGAGCTTGGCCCAGAACAGGCCCTCAGGCGCGGAGAAGGAGGCGATGAAAGCGGTGAGGGGCGCGGCTTTGGCCGCCGTCAGGTTCAGCGTCCAGAACGCCTCGTTCCAGGCGAGGATGATGTTAAGGAGCATGGTGGAGGCGATGCCGGGCACCGCCATCGGCAAGAGCACGTAGACGATCTCCTTCCACAGCACCGCGCCGTCCATGCGGCTGGCTTCCAGGATGTCGACCGGGATCTCCTTGAAATAGGTGTAGAGCATCCAGATGACGATCGGCAGGTCGATCAGCGTCAGGATGACGGTGAGGCCGGAGAGGCTGTCGAGCAGGCCCAGATTCTTGAAGATCAGGTAGATCGGCACCAGCACGCCGACCGCCGGCATCATCTTGGTGGAGAGCATCCACATCAAGATGTCCTTGGTGCGCCGCGACGGCGAGAAGGCCATCGACCAGGCGCCCGGCACCGCGACAAGAAGCGCGAGCAGCGTCGAGCCGACGGAGATGACGACCGAATTGTAGAAATGACTGAAATAGTTGGAGCGCGCCTGCACTTCGAAGAAATTCTCCAGCGTCCAGTGTGGCGGCAGGAACGCCGGCGGAAAGAGAATGGCGTCGCCCTCGGTCTTGAACGAGGTGAGGATGGTCCAAAGGATCGGGAAGAAGATCATGAGCGCCACGACCCAGGCAAGGATCGTGAACGTCCATTTCCTTTGCGGCGTGATGGCGCGAGCCATGGCTGTTCCCCTCAAGCGTCCAGGTTCTTGCCGACGATGCGGACCAGGAAGATGGCGACGATGTTGGCGAGGATCACCGCCACCACGCCGCCCGCCGAGGCGCCCCCGACGTCGTAGTCGAGAAGCGCTGCATGATAGATGAGATAGGTGATGTTGGTGGAGGCGTAGCCCGGGCCGCCGCTGGTGGTAACAAGGATCTCGGCGAACACCGACAAGAGAAAGATGGTCTCGATCAGGATCACCACGGTGATGGCGCGCGCCAGGTGCGGCAGCACGATGTAGATGAACATGCTGATGAAGTTGGCGCCGTCCATCTCCGCCGCTTCCTTGCGCTCCTCGTCGAGCGACTGCAGCGCCGTCAACAGGATGAGCGTCGCAAACGGCAGCCACTCCCACGACACGACGACGATGATGGAAAACAGCGGATAGTCCTGCAGCCATGGAATCGGAGCGATCCCGAAGCGCGTCGTGATCCAGGCGAAGATGCCGTAATTCGGATCGAGCAGCATGTTCTTCCACACGAGCGCTGCCACCGTCGGCATGACGAAAAAGGGAGAGATGACAAGGATGCGGACGATCCCTTGGCCGAAGATCGGCTGGTCGAGCAGCAGCCCGAAAAGATCCCGCCGATCACGGTGATCGCCAGCACCGAGAGCGTGAGGATCAAGGTGTTGCCGAAGGCCTGGAAGAACGACGGGTCAGTGAGGAAGTAATAGTAGTTCGACCAGCCGGCGAAGCCGTTGTTGATCGGGTTGAGCAGATTGTATCTCTGGAACGAGTACCACAGCGTCAGCGCCAGCGGCACGATCATCCAGATGAAGAGGGCCGCCACGGAAGGCACCAGCATGGTGCGCGCCAAGCGGCGGGTATTTGCTGTCGCCATGCTCCCCTCCCCTTATCGACGCGCCCCTTTCCTGGGGCGGCTCCTCGACCGGCCCCGGGTATTCCCGGTTGCACCGGCCGCGGCTTTCTTGAAACACGCCCGGCGCGCGCGACGCTCGCCTGGCGGAGATCGGGAGGCTGCCCGGGTACTGAATCGATTGCCCGGGCAGCCCTTCTTCTTCGGGAGGAAGCTTACTTGATGTAGCCGGCCTTGGTCATGGTGCGGGTGGCCGCGTCCTGCGCCTGCTTCAAGGCGTCGTCGACGCTCGACTGCCCGGCGAGCGCCGCCGAGAAGATCTGGCCCACCGTGTCGCCAAGCCCCTGGAACTCAGGAATGGCGACGAACTGCACGCCGGTATAGGGCACCGGCTTCACTGTCGGATGCGTCGGGTCGGCGGCGTTGATCGAGGCCAGCGTCATCGCAGCAAAGGGCGCGGCACTGGTGTAGTCCGGGTTGCTATAGAGCGAAGTGCGCGTTCCCGGAGGCACGTTGGCCCAGCCTTCCTTGCTGGCGACGAGTTCCTCGTAGTGCTTGCTGGTCGCCCACGAGATGAACTTCTCGGCGGCGTCAACCTTCTGTGAGCCGGCGGGAATGGCGAGCGACCATGCCCACAGCCAGTTGCCGCGCTTGCCGAGGCCGTTGTCCGGCGCCAGCGCGAAGCCAACCTTGTCGGCCACCGTCGAGTTGTTCGGGTCGGTTACGAACGAGCCGGCAACCGTGGCGTCGATCCACATGCCGCACTTGCCCTGCTGGAAGAGCGTCAGGTTCTCGTTGAAGCCGTTCGACGAGGCGCCGGCCGGCCCGTCGGCCTTCATCAGGTCGACGTAGAACTGCAGCGTGTTCTTCCATTCCGGCTGGTCGAACTGCGGGTGCCAGTTCTCATCGAACCAGCGGGCGCCGAACGAATTCGACATCGCCGTCAGGAAGGCCATGTTCTCGCCCCAGCCGGCCTTGCCGCGCAGGCAGATACCGTTGATGCCGTTGGCGCGATCGGTCATCGCGTCGGCCGCCTGCTTGATGAAGTCCCAGGTCGGCGCGTCGGGCATCTTGAGCCCGGCCTTCTCCATCAGGTCGGTGCGGTACATGACGTAGCTCGAACTCGCCGTAGAACGGCGCGGCATAGAGCTTGCCGTCGACCGACAGTCCGCCGCGGATGGCCGGCAGGAGATCCTCGACGTCGTAGTCGGCGCCGAGATTGTCGAGCGCCACCAGCCAGCCCTGCTTGGCCCAGATCGGCACTTCGTAAGTGCCGATGGTGAGCACGTCATACTGGCCGCCCTTGGTGGCGATGTCGGTCGTCACCTTCTGTCGAAGAACGTTCTCCTCGAGCGTCACCCAGTTGAGGGTGATGTCCGGATTCATCTTGGTGAAGTCATCCGTCAGCTTCTGCATGCGGATCATGTCGCCGTTATTGACGGTCGCAATGGTGAGCTCGGTCGCCGAAGCACCGGTCGTCAAAGCAGCGATCGCACACGCGCTGAGGAGGGCGCGAAAGGCCATCGTCATGAGGTTCCTCCCTATGCGTTTAAGGTGAGCATTTGCCCTTATCGCAGGCAAATGCTCGCTCAAGACAATGCGACTGTCAATGGCAATTTTGTGCGGCAGCGCCGCCGCTACGCTGGCGGAACGAACGCAACCCGTTATGAAATTTGAGGAAATCCGGATCGTGCAGGGGCTTTGGCGACTTAGCCGAGCAGCTTCTCGGCCGTCCGCTCATCCGTTACCAGACCGGAGAGCCATCGACCCTTGAGCGCAGCCCGGATTGCCGGGACCTTCACCTCGCCCATCGACACGCCGATCGTCAGCCGCTTCACCGGCTGCTCCAGCCTGACGCTCGCCACCCGGTCATTGGTGAGCCCGTCGATCAGCTTGCCCTCCGTGTCGAACGCCCAGCCGACGATCTCGCCGACGGCGCCGGCCCTGTTCAGGATCTGCAGCTCCTTGCGGGTGATAAACCCGTCCTGCAGGAGCGGTGGGTTCTCGCCGAGGTCGCCGACGCCGACATAGGTCACGTCGGCACTCTGCGCGAGGCTCAGGATCTGGCGCACCGACGCCTGCTCGAAGAAGAGGTCGCGCTCATGGCTGGTCGAGGCGATGACGGGAAGCGGCATCGGATAGTGCGGCGACTGTACGGCATCGGCGAAGCGCACGATCACGTCGTAGAAGGAGGCGCTGCCGTCGGCGGCGATATTGCCGACCAGCGACACGATCTTGTGCTGCGGACAGTCAAGCGGCGGAAGCTGCTCGACCGCGGCGCGTAGCGACCGCCCGCTGCCGATCGCGACGACGATCGGATGCAGCGACTTCAAGCGCTGCTCCATGTCGGCCGCCACCGCCTCGGCGAGCCCGGCATTGCCGTAGGTGGTGGCGGGATCGCTCGGCACGACTTCCGAAAGCGCCAAACCGAAGCGGTCCTTGAGCCGCGCCGCAAGCTCCATGCAGCGCGCGATCGGATGGTCGAGCCTGACCTTGATCAGCCGTTCCGACACGGCCATCGAGACCAGCCGCTGCGCGGTCTGCCGCGACACGCCGAGCTTCTGCGCGACCTCGTCCTGCGTGTTGCCGGCGACGTAGTAGAGCCAGCCGGCACGCGCCGCGTCGTCGAGCCGCTCGGCTTCCGGCTTGCGCGTCTTCTCCCGAGTCCGTTGAACTTTTTCCTGCACGACGCTCAAACCGTGGTTGCGGGGCGATTTGACGGAACGCCGACGCCAAGGGCGGCCGCGACGTCTTCTATTCTCTCGAATACAGGGACGCCCGGCTCTTCGTCGAGCACTGTATCTTGACAAGACTTAAGATGGCTGCCGCCGATGAAGCGAAAGGCCGCCATCCCGGCGTTCTTGGCGGCGGCGATCCCGACTTCGCTGTCCTCGATCACCAGGCACCGCTTGGGCTCCGCGCCGAGCGTCTGCGCCGCATGCAGGAAAAGATCCGGCGCCGGCTTGCCCTGCGCGACCATCGAGGCACAGAAGATGCGGCCCTCGAAGAATGGGAGAAGCCCCGTCACCTCAAGCGACAGCCGCGCCCGCTCCATGCTGCTGCTCGTCGCCATGCAGAAGGGGATGGCGAGCGCCTCAAGCATCGCTTTTACGCCCGGCATGGCGGTGAGACCCTCGCGATAGGCGGCAAAGAGACGTGAGAGAAATTCCGCCTCGAATGTCCCGGGCAGGTCGCGGCCGACAAGCCGCAGATAGTCGGCGCGCACCACCGGCATGGCGCGGCCGAGATAGGTCTTGCGCACATAGGCGAGATCGACGTCCAGCCCGTGGCTTCGAAGCGTCTCAAGAAGCGTGCCGGTGCTCATCACCTCGCTGTCGACCAGCACCCCGTCGCAATCGAAGATGATGAGATCGAAGGGCTTCTTGGCGGTCTGGTCGGTCACGGGTCCTGCGCTTGCGCTGAAAATGCGCACGGCTCCGTCTGTCGTGCGAGCGGCTGCAATGATAGGACCTGCGCGGAACGGCGGGCAAGCCGCCGTCGGCAATCTGGTCTGAACTGATGCCGCTCGATCTCGACGATCTCACGCAGGAGCTCGACCTTTGGCAGAGGGACGGGCGCATTGCCGCCTTCTGGTGGCGCGATGACGACGCCGTCGCGCCGACGCCGGCGCTCGCGCGGCTGCTCGGCTTGAGCGATTCCAGCGGGGTCGAAGTGGCGGTCGCCGCCATCCCCGCAAAGGTCAGCGACGCGCTTGCCGTCGCAATCGAGCGCTATCCCGGCGCACTCGTGGTACAGCACGGCTACGCGCACGAAAACCACGCGCCGCCCGGCGCGCCCGCTGTTGAGTGCGGCGGCGACTGGCCGCTCGCCGCGCTTCTCGATGCACTGCAGGAGGGTCGCAGGCGGCTCGAGGAGCTGTTCGAGGAGCGCTTCCGCTCGGTGCTGGCAGCGCCCTGGAACCGGATCGACCGGGCGGTGCTCGACCGCCTTTCGGGTGCCGGGTTCAACGGCGCCTCAGCCTATGGCCCGCGTGCCGCGATGCGGGCCATGGGCCTCGTCATCGCCAACGCGCATGTCGATCCGCTGAACTGGCGCGAGCGCCGCTTCGCTGGTGGCGCCAAGGCGGTGAGTGGCATTGTCGGCGAGCTTCGCGCGCGCCGTACCGGTGCAACCGCGCCCGACGAGCCGCTCGGGCTTCTGACGCATCATCTCGATCACGACGCCGCCACCTGGGATTTTCTGCAAGAATTCTTCACTCTGACCCGCGCGCATCCGGCCGCGCGCTGGCTGACGATCGACGAGGCGTTTGCTGCACCCGCGCCGGCGGTGCTGTCGGCGGGAGGGCGCGCATGAGCGTGGTCGTCCGCCCCGCGACCGAAGCTGATATCGAGTCCATCGTCGATCTCCTTTACGGCCATATGAGCAGCAAGGTGCCGAAGGAGCGCTGGCGCCGGCTGCTCGACTATCCCTGGCGGCCCCCAGACGCGGACCGAGGCATGGTGGCGGTCGACGGCGAGCGGGCTGTCGGCTTCCTCGGCCTCGTCTATGCCGACCGCGTGTTTGGGGGACGCATCGAGCGCTTCTGCAATATTTGCGCCTGGTATCTCCTGAAGGATTATCGCGGCCGCGGCATCGGCCAGGAGATCCAGTTCCGCTCCGTCGCCGACCCTGAGCTGACCTACACGATCATGACGGCGACCGCCGCGACCGGCCGCGCCTTCGCGACGAACAGCGGCTTCTCGGTGCTCGACGACACGCGCTATCTCCTCCGCCGCGGCGGCGGCAACGCGCGTTCGCTCGACATCGCCGACGATCCGGAGGCGATCGCGCCGCTTCTGCCGCTGGAAGAACTGGCGATTCTCCGCGATCACCAGCATTACAATCTCCGCCACCTCCTGGTCCGCTCGGGGGAGGGTGGCTGCTATATCCTCATGCAGGTGAAACGAAAGGGCGACGACATCGATTATCACGAGGTGATGTACGCAAGCGACCAGGGCTTCCTCGCCGCCCATGCGCTGGCGATCGCCGACGCCATTCTGGGCCCGGGAAAGGAGATTTTCGCGATCGACGCCCGCTTCCTGCCGGGAGCCCCGGCCTTTGAGGTCGAGACCCTGCGGCTGCCGCGTTGGCATCGCGCGCCGCGCCTTGTGCCGGCGCAGATCGATCACCTCTACGGTGAGGTTGCGCTTCTCGACTTGAAGCTGCCGTGACAAGAGGGCGCGCGTGAATCCCTGCCGACTTGCCTGGATTTCCGCGCTATGCTCAGCCCATGAGCAACATGTCCGCTAAAGAGCTGCAGATTGACCCCGTCCGCTTCCGCCGCGTGATGGGTCGCTTCGCAACCGGGGTGACGGTCGTCACCGCCCGGCACGGCGGCGAGGCGCGCGGCATGACCGCAAATGCCTTCATGTCGGGCTCGCTCGAGCCGCCGCTCTGCGTCGTGTCGGTCGCGAAGCGCGCACACATGCATCGGGTGATGATGGAGGCGGCGCATTTCGGCGTGAACATCCTGGCCGAGGAGCAGGCGGCGGTGAGCGAGCATTTCGCCGGACGCGTCAATCCGACCTTGAATGTCGGCTTCGAATCGATCGGTCCGGCGCTCGTCCTTGCCGATGCGAGCGCGCGCATTGCCACGGAGACGGTCGGCCGTCACGATTGCGGCGATCACACGCTCTTCATCGGCCACATCTTCCACCTCGAGGCCGACCACCGCGCGCCGCTGCTCTATCATTCCGGCCGCTATCGCGGCCTCGATCGCGCCCGCCTCGACAAGGATATCAGCGTCCCCGAATTCTGGTGAGTGAGGTTTTGCGCAGGTAGGGGGCCGCAACTTGCCGGCTCGGCGACGTAACTGTAGCAGTGACGATTTCGGGTGGGGCAAAGGGAGGAGCCTGATGACGCGCACAGCCGCCGCCGCAGCCCTTGCGGCCGCCTTCGCCGTTTCGGGTCTCGTCGCTCACGTCACTGGCGCCCTTGCAGCCGACGACACGCTGACCGGCGCGGCGGCGTTCGGAGGCTGGGAGGCGAGCCGCCCCGGCGTAACCCGCCTGATCAGGCCCTCCGACCTTCCGGCGCCTTATGCGACGAGGTCGGCGAGCAACGCGCCCGGGTTGGATGCCATGCCGACCGGCGCAGCACCCGAGGTGCTCGACGGGTTCACCGTTGCGGAATTCGCGAGCGGTCTGCAGCAGCCGCGGGTGATCGAGGTCGCGCCGAACGGCGACGTCTTCGTGGCCGACAGCGGGGCAGGGGAGGTCGATGTCTTCCGCATGGGCGCGGACGGCAGGGTCGACAAGAAGGATGTGTTCGCGACCGGCCTCGACCAACCCTACGGCATCGCCTTCCATCCGAAGGACGATCCGAAAACCGTCTATGTCGCGAATACCGGCAGCGTCGTTCGCTACCCCTACCGGTCGGGCGACATGCAGGCATCCGGTCCGGCCGAGACGGTCATTCCCTCGCTCCCTGTCGGCCATCACTGGACCCGCGACCTCGCCTTCTCGCCTGACGGCAAGACGCTCTTCGTCGCGGTCGGCTCCGGCTCGAATGACGGAGAGGGCACGATGACCGGCTCGGCGCCCGTGGGCTTTGTCGCGAGCCATCCGCTCGGCGCGACCTGGGGCGAGGAGGAGAACCGCGCCGACGTTCTCGCCTTCGATCCCGACGGCAAGAATATGCGCGTCTATGCGACGGGCTTGAGGAACTGCTCCGGCATGACCATCCAGCCGGCGACCGGTGATCTCTGGTGCGTCGTGAATGAGCGCGACGCGCTCGGCGACAACCTGCCCTCCGACTATGCGACGCACGTCGAAGAGGGCGCGTTCTACGGCTGGCCCTGGTACTATATCGGCGGCAACCAGGATCCGCGCCACAAGGGCGAGCGGACCGATCTCGCCGGCAAGGTGACCGTCCCGGACGTGCTCTTCCAGGCGCACTCGGCGCCGCTCGGCATCACCTTCTACAACGGCGATGCCTTCCCTGCCGACTACAAGGGCGACGCCTTCGTCGCGATGCACGGCTCGTGGAACCGCGATCACCGCACCGGCTACAAGGTGGTGCGGCTTGTCTTCGACCCGTCGGGCAAGCCGACAGGCGCCTATCAGGACTTCCTGACCGGCTTCGTGCTCGACGATCAGTCGGTGTGGGGCCGCCCGGTCGACGTCAAGGTGGCGAAGGACGGCTCACTCCTCGTCAGCGAGGACGCAAGCGGCACGATCTGGCGCGTGAGCGCTGACAAGGACGCGGCGGCGAACTGACCGATCGTCGATGACGGTGCGGCGGCAGGTGTCAGGCCGCCGCCGCGAGCGCCTCGTCCGCCGTCCGCCGCGTTTCCGGCGTGCCGGAGACGATGATCTCCAGCACCTCCTGCCTCCGTGGTCTTATTGACGTAGCGGTCGCCGACATTCTCGCCGCGCTTCAAGACCATGACGCGGTCGCCGACGGCGAAGATGTCCTGCAGGCGGTGCGAGATGATGATCTGCGCGACATCGTGCTTCTTCAGCTCCAGCATCGTCTCCAGCAGCCGTCCGGTCGCCATGACGGAGAGGTTCGCCGTCGGCTCGTCGAGGATGACGACGCGCGGGTCGAAGGAGATGGCTCGCGCGATCGCCACCGATTGCTGCCGCCCGCCCGACAGGCTCTCGACCTTCTGGTAGACCGAGTTGACGTTGACCTTCAGGCGCTGCAGCACCTCGTCGGCCTCCGCGTACATCTTGCGGCGGTCGACAAACGGCCCTCTGCGCGGCCAGCGGCCGAGGAAGATGTTCTGGCCGACGTCCATGTTTCCGCACAGCGCGAAGTCCTGGTAGATCATCTCGATGCCGCGGTCGCGGCTCTCGTGCGGGCTTGAGAAGTGCACGTCCTCGTCGGCGACCAGGATGTCGCCCGAGTCGCGCTGATAGGCGCCGGTCAGGATCTTCATCAGCGTCGACTTGCCGGCGGAATTGTCGCCGACGAGCCCGAGGATTTCGCCCGGATAGAGCGTCGAGATCCACGTCGTTAAGCGCCTGCACCGCGCCGAACGCCTTGCTGATGTGCTGCATCTCGACGATCGGGCGCGCGCTCTTCGTCTCAGGCATTGACGGCTTCCGTGTTCGTTGTCCGGCGCCGCTTTGCAAGATGCGCGCGGAGGACCCCGAAGATGTTCGCTTGCCGCACCCAGATGTCAATCAGCACGGCGGCGATCAGGATCGCGCCGATGAAGGCATTGATCCAGTGCTGCGGCATCGAGAAACCCTCGACGTTGAGCTGCAAGAGCGCGCGTACCAGCGTGATGACCGCGGCCCCCGCAAGCGCCCCGATGACGGTGCCGTAGCCGCCGAAGATCGAGCCGCCGCCGATGATCACCGCGGCGATGCCGTCGAGCTCACGGAACTGGCCGGCGACCGGGTTGAAGCTGCGGAAATAGGCGACGTTGATGAGCCCGGCCATGGTCGCGCAGAAGGCTGAGAAGAGCATGGCGATGACGCGGATGCGGCTTGTGTTGATGCCGGCATAGGCGGCGGCGCGGATGTTGCCGCCAGTCGCGTAGATGCGCTGCCCGAACGGCATGAAGCCGAGCACGGTCCCGGCAATGACCGACACAAGCAGCATCCACAGCGTCTGCACGCTGACCACGTCGACGAAGGCGCCGAGGAATCCGGTCGGCTTCGGCAGGTTGAGATAGGCGAGGATGTCGCCGACTTTGCGGCCGATCAGATTGTAGCGCTCGGTGAAGCCGGTGAGCTGCTGTCCGGCGACGAGCCACGAGGCGAGCCCGCGCGCGATATAGAACATGCCGAGCGTGGCGATAAAGGCGGGGAGGCGGAAGCCCACCGTCATCACGCCGTTGAAGGCGCCGGCGGCGAGCCCGGCGAGAAGCCCAAGCATCCCCGCTTCGATCGGGCCGAACCCAAGCACCTTCAGCGAATAAGCGGCGGTGCTTCCGGCAAGCGCGAGCACCGCGCCGACCGAAAGATCGATGTCGCCGGCGGCGATCACGTAGGTCAGGCCGACCGCGATCAGCGCAAGCTCGGTGTAATTGAGCAGGATCGCGAAAGTGTTCGGCAGAAGCGCCCAATAGTCCGGCCTGAGGTAAAGGCCGACAAGCCACAGGAGCACGGTCAGCATGATCGCAAGCGCGTCGCGGCGCGCCAGGAACTTGCCGATGCCGCGCGCGGAAAGCGCCCGGTCGCTGGCGGTCGCGCCCTTCGTCTGCGCCCCCTCGATGGCGACGCCGCCCACATCCAGGAGCTTCGGCGCGCGGCTGCCGGCGCATCCAGGCCCAGAAGCGGGCCGGCAGCCGCTGCCGGATGACCAGAGGTTCGATCAGCACCGCGATCAGCAGCAGCACGCCTATGAAGGCAGGCACAGCCCCGGCCGGCAGCGAGTAATGCGCCTGCACGTCGACCGCCTCGCCGTTGATCATCAGCGTGCGGGTGATCGGCACGCCTTCGCGCAGCACCTTGTTGATGAGGACGGTCAGCACCGCGCCAAGGAAACTGCCGAGAACGCGGCCGCGTCCGCCGAGAATGGACGCGCCGCCGATGATGACGGCCGCAATCACGATCAGCTCGGCGCTGAGCCCGCCCTGCGGCGAGGCGCCCTTGTCCTGCGCGACGGCCATCAGTCCGGCGACGGTCGCGCAGAGCGAGGAGAGGAGATAGGAGCGCACGCGCACCCACCTTGTCGGGATGCCGGCATAGATCGCCGCCAGCTCGTTGCCGCCGGTGGCGAGCGTCTCGTAGCCCCAGCGCGTCTTGGCAAGCACGACCGCGCCGAGCGCGACGATGAAGAGCGCGAGCGGAATCTGATTGTTGAATCCGAAGGCGTTGAACTCGCCGAGCTGGAAGAACCAGTGAAAGTCGCGCGCCTTGACGGGATAGAGGATCGACTGGCCGCCGGTCAGCCCGAGGATGAAGCCGCGCCCGATGAAGAGCATGGTCAGCGTGGCGATGAAGGCCGGCACCCTGAGCACCGTGACGAGCACGCCGTTGATCAGGCCTATCAACGTGCCGAGCGCCAGGCAGGCGACGATCGCCGGCACGACGCCCATGTCGTAATGGTGCGGATCGAAGACATAGGCGAAGGCAACGCCGATCAGCCCGTAGGTCGACCCGACCGAGAGATCGAGGTCCTTGTTGGCGATCACGAACGTCATGCCGACCGCCATGATCGCGTAGCGCGAGGCGTCGCGCAGCAGCGCCTGGAACGCGTCGGGAGAGAAGAAGAAGGTCGGGTTGATGAAGGCGCCGACGACGTAGAGCAGGCCCATCATCACGATGAGCCCCACCTCCCAGCCGCCGAAGAGCTGCATCGGGCGGCGTCCGAGCGCCAAGGATTCAGACGTCATCGCGCCGCGCCGTTCTTGGATCGAGGCAACACAGATCGCGAGGGAGCCTGGGCCCCCTCGCGACTGAGAGCAGAAACAAGGATCGAGAACTAGTTCTCGAAGCGCTTGCCGACGGCGCCGACCGTGTCCGTCGTCACGAGCTGCGCGCGCGTGTCGAGATTGGCGGCGGAGATGCCGCGGTCGATCTGCAGGTAGAGCTGCATGACAGGCCAGAAGCCCTGCAGGAATGGCTGCTGACCGAGCGAGCCGGTCAGGTCGCCGGAACGGATGGCTTCCTGCTGTGCCGGGCCGAGGTCAAAGCCGTAGGCGCAGATCTTGCCGGTCATGCCGGTCTGCGCGACCGCCTTGGCGAGCGCCGGGGTGAACACGTTATTTCCGGCGAACGCGCCGACCACGTCGCCGCGCAATTCGAACAGCGAGACGATGGCGTTGACCGGATCGTTCGGGTCGGCGTCGACGCCCACACCTTCCGGACCGGCGTCGACGTTGAACGCATCGAGCTTGCCGGCGGCCTTCAGCGCCGAGACGATGGCGGCATAGGCGGAGCTGACGCGGTTGTTGACCTCGACGTTGCCCATGGCGGTCGAGTTCGGCAGCACGATCGAGCCGCCGGTGACGCCCTTATCCATCAGGCACTGGACGAGCGCGTTGCCGGCGATGGCGGCCGCGGACGCATCCTGTCCGGTGTGGCTGATGTCGAGACGGTGATAGATGCTCGGGTCAAAGGAGTTGGTCGTCGCGACGGGGATGCCGTTCGCTTCGGCGGTCTTGACGATGTCGTCATAGGCGCCGACCTGCGGCGTCGTCATGATGATGCCGTCGATGGTCGGGTCCTGCACGATCTGATTCAGGATCTCGATCTCGCGGGCCGGATCGTCAACCGGCGATTCGGAGCCGAGCAGCAGGATCTTCGCGCCGATCATATTGCCGGCCACCGTGGCGCCGACATAGACCGGATCGAAGAAGCCATTGCCCGCGGTGTGGGTCACGATCGCGAATGTGAGGTGGCCGTCGGCGGAGTGGAAGTTCTTCGTGTCGGGATTCTCTTTCGCGGCATCTGCCCACGAATAGCCACCGACTGCCTGATCCACACCACCGGACTGCGCATAGGCGCCGGTGACGCCGAGAGAGAGCGCCGCGGCGCAGGCCGCGAGCGATACCAGATGCCTCATGATGTACCTCCCAAGTCGTCCGCTGGCGGACGGGTTGTCGCGCAACTCTCGTGCGCTTTTACCTAACGCGCGTAGTCATAGGTCATGCGTTATGTTAGCGCAAGCATTGCCGAATTCGGCAGACCCTCTTAAGAAACTTCCGGACAAAGGTTTTTGGCTTGCCGGGCGCATCCGTCGCGTTGCCGGAAGGCCGCAGTGCGCTGCTTCCCGTTGCATTTCCCCTGCGGACGCTAAGAGGACGAGCCGCTGCTTCTTCAGCGACAGTGCACCCTTGGTGCGGCTCTCGCCGTGCGCGCGCCGGTCAAGCCGGCGCGCGACGACCGGCTCAAGCGCGCGGCACAGAAGAACGCGCTCGTGAACGCCGCTCGTTACGTGACGAGATAGCCACCGTCGACCGGCAGCACGACGCCGTTCACGAAGCGCGCGGCGTCGGAGAGCAGAAAGAGCACCGCGCCCGCGACATCCTCCGGCTTGCCCCAGCGCGCAAGCGGCGTGCGCGCGACGATGGCGGCGGAGCGCGGCGCGTCGGCGATGGCGGGTGCCGTCATCGGTGTGTCGATCCAGCCGGGCGCGATGGCGTTGACGCGAATACCCTCCGCCGCCCAGGCAATGGCGAGCGATTTCGTGAGCTGCGCCACGCCGCCCTTCGAGGCGGCATAGGCGGGCGCATGCGGGGCGCCGAAGAAGGCATACATCGACGCGGTGTTGACGATCGCACCCTTGGCGGCGGCGAGCTTCTCTCTTGCCGCAAGGCACATGCGCATCGTGCCGACCAGGTTGACCTCGAGGGTGCGCTGGAAATTCGCGATCTCGTATTCGCCATACTCGCGGATCAGCGTGCCGGCGAAATTCACCAGCGCGTCGATCCGCGCGCAGCGCGCAATCAGCGCCGCGACCGAGGCGTCGTCGGTCACGTCGAGGCGGATCGGCTCGATCGCCGGGTCGGGCTCAAAATTTGCAATCTCCTCCTCGCCGATGCCGCCGGCGATCACCCGCCAGCCGGAGGCCGCGAGTGCCCGCGCCACCCCCTCGCCGATGCCGCGCGTGCCGCCGGCAACGACGGCAAGCCGCCGTTCGGATGGACCGTCGCTCGCGCCTTCAGCCATCTCTTCCTCGCCGGCAAGCCCTTGTCCTGGCCGACTATGCCGGGCCGCAATGCCCCGGCCAAGGCCGAAAGCCGCGGATTTCAGGCGTTTACGCCGCCTTAGCGCACCGCAGGTTAGAAATTGCGCCCGGAAAGGCGCCGATAAATTGCGTAGGAATATCAACATCGTCCATGTCGCTCGCAGCCCGGTCGGCGGCGTCTTTCGCCACATCGCCGACCTCGCCTACGCGCAGCACAGGGCCGGGCACGCTGTCGGCTTCGTCTGCGATTCCTCGACCGGCGGTTCGCTCGAGGAAGAACGGATAGCGTCGCTGAGATCCGATCTCTCGCTCGGCGTGGTTCGGGTACCGATGACGCGCTCGATCGGCCCCGGCGATATCCCTTCGATCCTCGCGGTGGCGCGCGCCGTCTCCTCCATGCGTCCCGACGTCGTGCACGCACACGGCGCGAAAGGCGGGGTCTATGGCCGCATGGCGGCGTTCATGGAGCGCCGCAAGGGTCGCCAGGTCGCCGCCTTCTATGCGCCGCATGGCGGCAGCCTGCACTATTCGCCCGGGTCGATTTCGGGGCGGCTCTATTTCACCGTCGAGCGGGCGCTTGAGCGGCTGACCGACGGGCTGATCCATGTCTCGGCTTTCGAGGCCAGGACCTATCGCAAGAAGGTCGGCATTCCGCGCTGCCCCGCCTTCGTCGTCAGGAACGGATTGCGGACGGAGGAGTTCGAGCCGGTCGTGTCGTCCGACGATCCGGCCGACTTCCTCTTCATTGGCGAGCTGCGGCACCTGAAGGGCGTCGACGTCTTCATCGAGGCGCTGGCGATCCTGCAGAAGAACCGGGCGTCCGGCGCGCGCGCGGATCGTCGGTCCGTCGACGCGCGAGGATGCGCTCCACTATCGCGACCTTGCGAACGCCAGCCTGCGCGGCGACCGCATCGCCTTCATGCCGCCGATGCCGGCGCGCAGCGCCTTCGCGCTCGCCCGCACCGTGGTTCTGCCGTCGCGGGCGGAATCCTTGCCCTATATGGTGCTGGAGGCCGCGGCGGCGGGAGTGCCGCTGATCGCGACGCGGGTCGGCGGAATTCCGGAGATGTTCGAAGGCGAGGCGGAGCGCCTGGTCGCGCCCGGCGATGCGGACGCGCTGGCCGAGGCAATGCGCGCGGCGCTTCTGGCGCCGGGGGAGATGGCGGCCGAGGCCATGCTGCGCCGCGAGCGGGTGAAGCAAAAATTTTCTCTTGCCGTGTCGGCGGGGCGGATCGAAGACATCTATCGAGCCGCGCTTGAAGCGCGCTATAGCGTTGAGCGTGCGCGGGCGGTTGCCGAAGCCGACGCCTGAGCGCATGTCGCGGCGCGGGCCGCCTGAGGCGCTGCTCCCGTGCCATCCGTAGTCCAGCCGGACCGCATTGGCGGCCTAATCTGATGTCCGATCGTCTGTCCCATCTTGCGCGGCTCGAAGCGGAGAGCATCCACATCATCCGCGAGGTTGCCGCGGAGTGCCGCAATCCGGTGATGCTCTATTCGATCGGCAAGGATTCCTCCGTCATGCTGCATCTGGCGAAGAAGGCGTTCTCTCCGGCGCCGCCGCCGTTCCCGCTGATGCACATCGACACCACCTGGAAGTTCCGCGAGATGATCGCCTTCCGCGACCAGGCCGCGAAGGACGCCGGCATGCGGCTCATCGTTCACACCAACGAGGAGGGCCTGAAGGCGGGCCTCAATCCGTTCGACCACGGGCCGAACTATACGCGCGTGATGAAGACGGAGGCGCTGAAGCAGGCGCTCGAGCTCCACCGCTTCGACGCCGCCTTCGGCGGCGCCCGCCGCGACGAGGAGAAGAGCCGCGCCAAGGAGCGCATCTTCTCGTTCCGCTCGGCGAGCCACGCCTGGGACCCGAAGAACCAGCGCCCGGAGCTCTGGCAGCTCTACAACACGCGCGTCCATGACGGCGAATCGATGCGCGTCTTCCCGCTGTCGAATTGGACCGAGCTCGACATCTGGGCCTACATCCTGCAAGGAAGAGATTCCGATCGTGCCGCTGTATTTCGCGGCCGAGCGCCCGGTCGTGGAGCGCGACGGCCAGCTCGATCATGGTCGACGACGAGCGCATGCCGCTTGCGCCCGGCGAGGAGCCCGAGATGCGGCTCGTGCGCTTCCGCACGCTCGGCTGCTATCCGCTGACCGGCGCGATCGAATCCGAACGCCGCGTCGCTGGAGGCGATCGTGGCGGAGATGCTGGCCGCGCGCACCTCGGAGCGCGGCGGCCGGCTGATCGACAAGGAGGCCTCCGCCTCGATGGAGAAGAAGAAGCGCGAGGGCTATTTCTGATGAACAAGGAAGCCTTCGCGCTTGAGGCCGTCAGCGCGGCGGCGACGCGCCGACACGCTGCGGCTTCTGACCTGCGGCAGCGTCGATGACGGCAAGTCCACCCTGATCGGCCGGCTCCTCTACGACTCGCATCTCCTGATGGAGGACCAGCTCGCCGACCTGAAGGCGCGATTCCGAGAAGCACGGCACCGCCGGCGACGACATCGACTTCGCGCTGCTCGTCGACGGGCTTGAGGCGGAGCGCGAGCAGGGCATCACCATCGACGTCGCCTACCGCTTCTTCGCCACGCCGAAGCGCCGCTTCATCGTCGCCGACACGCCGGGCCACGAGCAATATACCCGCAACATGGCGACCGGCGCCTCGACCGCCGATCTCGCCGTGCTGCTGGTCGATGCCTCAAGGGCCTGCTGACGCAGACGCGGCGCCACGCCGTCATCGCCTCGCTGCTCGGCATCCGCGACGTGGTGCTGGCGGTGAACAAGATGGACCTCGTCGGCTTCGACGAGGCGCGCTTCGGCGCCATCGCCGCGGACGTTCGAGCGCTCGCCGCCGAGCTTTCGCTCGCGCGCGTCACCGCCATCCCGATCTCGGCGCGCGACGGCGACAACGTCACGCGCGAAGCGAGCGGACGCCCTATTATTCCGGCCCGCCGCTGCTTGAGCATCTGGAGGCCGCGACGCCGAGCGGCCGCGCGGCGAGCGGGCCGTTCCGCATGCCTGTGCAGTGGGTTTGCCGGCCCGAACCAGGACTTCCGCGGCTTTGCCGGGCCGGTGCTCTCCGGCCGCGTCGCCGTCGGCGACGAGGTCGTGGTCGCCGCGCTCGGGCCGCGCGAGCCGCGTCGACGCGGCTTCTGGTCGGCGCGGACGAGCGCGACAGCGCCGTCGTCGGCGAGTCGGTGATGCTGACGCTTGCCGACGAGGTCGACATCTGCCGCGGCGACGTGCTCGCCGCCGCCGAGCGCGCCCGCAGGTCTCCGACCAGTTCGCCGCGGACCTCGTCTGGATGGACGCGGAGCACCTGCTCCCCGGCCGGCAATATCTCCTGAAGTCGATGACGCGCACCGTGCCGGCGCAGGTGACGGAACTCAAGTACCGTTTCGACGTCGACACGCTTGAGCACAATGCCGCAAAGGTTCTGGAGCTGAACGAGATCGGCGTCGTCAATCTCTCCACCGCCGAGCCGATCGCCTTCGATCCCTATGTCGAGAAGCCGCGACACCGGCGGCTTCATCCTGATCGACCGCTTCACCAATCATACGGTCGCCGCCGGCATGGTCCGCTTCGCGCTCCGCCGCGCCTCCAACATCCACTGGCAGGCGCTCGACGTCGACCGCGCCGCGCGCGCCAGGCTGAAGCATCAGAAGCCTGCGGTGCTATGGTTCACCGGTCTTTCCGGCTCGGGCAAGTCGACGGTCGCCAACCTGGTCGAGAAGCGGCTCTTCGCGCGCGGGCGGCACACCACCATCCTCGACGGCGACAATGTCCGCCACGGGCTGAACCGCGACCTCGGCTTCACCGACGCCGACCGCGTGGAGAACATCCGCCGCGTCGCCGAGACGGCGAAGCTGATGGCCGATGCCGGGCTGATCGTGCTCGTCTCCTTCATCTCGCCCTTCCGCTCGGAGCGCGAGATGGCGCGCGAGCTGATGCCGGAGGGCGAGTTCATCGAGGTCTTCGTCGACACGCCGCTGGAAGTCGCCGAGCGCGCGACGCGAAGGGGCTCTACGCGCGCGCGCGGGCCGGCGAGATCAAGAATTTCACCGGCGTCTACTTCGCCCTACGAGCCGCCGGCCGCGCCGGACATTCACCTGAATGGCGCGGCGAGCGCGACGCCGGAAGCGCTCGCCGATCAGATCATCGCCTATCTCGAGGCGCACGGCCGGCTGGCGGGGGATTGAGCAGCACCCTCTCCCAGGTGCTCGCTGCCATTTACGCCGCGTCCCATGCGATCCGGCTGCTTTGCAGCCGCCTCTTCCCTGATGGGGGAAGGCTCAGCGCGCTCCTACTCCGCCCCGTCGAGCGCCCCGGTCCGAACCCAAGGATCTTCTCGTCGATTGTGCCGATCGCGTCGAGGTCGCGCCCTTGATAGTCGACGTTGAGAAGGATGTGGCGGACGAGCGCCAGGTGCGCGCGGCTCTTGTCGTTCGCCTTCACCACCGCCCACGGCGCGTGCTTCGTATGTGTCGCGGCGATCATGTGGTCGCGTGCCTTGGTGAAGTCGTCCCACCTGTTATCGCCGCCAGGTCGACCGGCGAGATCTTCCAGGTCTTGAGCGGATTGTGCCGGCGCTGATGGAAGCGCAGGAGCTGCATCTCCTGCCCGATCTCCAGCCAGAACTTGAAGAGGAGCGTGCCCTCGTCGACCAGCATGCTCTCAAATTGCGGCGCCTCGCTCAGGAACAGCGCCGACTGCTTGGCGGTGCAGAAGCCCATGACCGGCTCGACCACACCGCGGTTGTACCAGGAGCGGTCGAAGAGGACCATTTCGCCGCCGCTCGGGAGCTCCGCGGCGTAGCGCTGGAAATACCACTGGCCGCTCTCCTGCTTTGACGGCGCGGAAAGCGCGACGATGCGCGCGAAGCGCGGATTGAGGTTGCGCCGGATCGCCTTGATCGAGCCGCTCTTGCCGGCGGCGTCGCGCCCCTCGAAGAGCGCCAGCACGCGCACGCCCGATCTGCTGCTGCCAGGCGAGCAGCTTAATCAGCTCGATCTGCAGCGGCTTCAGCTCCGCTTCATAGGCGTTGGAATGAAGCTTGTGGTGATAGGGAAAGCCGCCCGAGGCGAGCGCCACCTTCTTGATGCCATGCGGAAGCTGTGGATCGTCAATATCAAAGTCTTTGAAATCGGTTTAGGCTGCGGGCCATGGGAACTCCCTTCAACTCGAAACGGGACAAGAGGGCCTTGGCCGGCCGCGGCGATCGGCGGAGAAGGCGATGGTGAACGTCGAGCCCGGCCAGTCAAGGGAATACAACAGCGCGCCGCAAGGGGTGGCGGAGCGGCTGAGTGCCGCGCGCTATATCCTGCTTGCCGCCGCGGCCATGCTCCTCGCCGGCGTCGCAGTCCTGCATGTGCCGCTCGTCTACGCCGTCGCCGGTTTCGTCTTCATCCTTATCGTCGCCATGCTGCCGGCGCGTGCGCGCTCCGACCTCCGCACCGCCGGCGCCGGCGGAGGCGGCCGCAATATCTGGCCCGATACCGCCATGAAGGCGACCGTCGAGGCGCTTTCCGAAGCCCGCCTTCCTGCTCGATGCCGCCGGCAGCAGTCCGCTACGCCAACGAGCAGGCCGCGCGAGCTATTCCCAGCGACGCGGCCCGGCGATCCCTTCACGCTCACTTTCCGCCGCCCGGAATTTGCCGATGCGCTCGAGCTTGCCGGCTCCGGTCAGACGACGTCGGTCGAGTTTCGCGAGGCGGGCGAGGCAGCACCGCCTACTCGGTGGTGCTGACGCCGCTTCGCTCGCCCGGCGGCAGCGTCGGCTTCATGCTGGTCACTTTCGACGACGTGTCGGACCGGCTGGCGATCGCCCGCATGCGCGCGGACTTCGTCGCCAATGCCAGCCACGAGCTCCGCACGCCACTCGCATCGCTGACCGGATTCATCGAGACGCTGCTCGGCCCGGCGCGCAACGACCCGGTGGCGGCGGAGAAGTTTCTCGAACGTCATGCTCGAACAGGCGCGCCGCATGCGGCGGCTGATCGACGACCTCCTGTCGCTGTCGCGCGCCGAGATGCGCGCGCACAGCCGCCCGACGGAGCGCGTCGACCTGGTGAATGTGCTGAAGAATGTCTGCGACGCCATGCAGCCGCTCGCCGCGGAGCATTCCGTGGTGCTCAGCGTCGACGCGCCGGAAGGCCCCGTCGAGATCAGGGGCGACCGCGACGAGCTCGTGCAGCTCGTGCAGAACCTCGTCGAAAATGCCATCCGCTACGGCGCCTCCGGCGGGCGCGTCGACGTCGCTCTGGAGCTGCAGCCGGGTGACCAGCCGCTCGCTGCCATCCGGGTCCGCGACTATGGGCCGGGCATTGCCGCCGAGCACATTCCGCGGTTGACGGAGCGCTTCTACCGCGTCGATGTCGGCGCCAGCCGCGAGATGAAGGGGACGGGGCTTGGACTCGCCATCGTCAAGCACCTCCTGACCCGGCATCAGGGTCGGATGGAGGTTGAGAGCCGGCCCGGCGAGGGCGCCTGCTTCAGCGTCTTCCTGCCGCTGCCAAAGGATCTGACGACGGAATAAAGATAGTCATTATATTCAGATACTTAGACTGTCATTGTATCGTCGTCGAAGAGTCATAGAACCATAGCACCGCGCGCCTAGGGTGCCCGTTGTCGTAGCGGCGGATCAGTCGCTTCGGATCATCCACGACAGGAACTCCAATCAGGGAGAGGCCAGGTGAGAATATCGAATTTCGCACTTGCGCTAGGGCTTGCCGTTTCGGCAAGCATCGGCGTAGCGGCGGCGGCTGACATCTCGGGCGCCGGCGCGACATTCCCCTACCCCATCTACGCGAAATGGGCTGATGCGTACAAGACCGAGACCGGCATCGGTCTCAACTATCAGTCGATCGGATCGGGTGGCGGCATCAAGCAGATCAAGGCCAAGACCGTCACCTTCGGCGCTTCCGATGCGCCGCTAACGGGCGCCGAGCTTGACGAGATCGGGCTTGCCCAGTTCCCGATGGTCATGGGCGGCATCGTGCCGGTCGTGAACCTTGAAGGCGTCAAGGCCGGCGAGCTCGTCATCGACGGCACGACGCTCGCCAAGATCTTCCTCGGCGACATCACGAAGTGGGACGACCCGGCGATCAAGGCGCTCAATCCGGACGCCAACCTGCCTGACCAGGCGATTGCCGTGGTGCATCGTTCGGACGGCTCCGGCACGACGTTCAACTTCACCTATTATCTGGCCGACGTCAGCGCCGACTGGAAATCGAAGGTGGGCGTGGAGAAGGCGGTCGAGTGGCCGGTCGGCATCGGCGCCAAGGGTAACGAAGGCGTCGCCAACAATGTCGCCAACACCGGCGGCTCGATCGGCTACGTCGAATACGCCTACGCCCTGCAGAATGACCTGACCTACACGAAGATGATGAACAAGGCGGGCAAGGTCGTTGCCCCGACGTCGGATGCGTTCTCGGCTGCCGCGGCGAATGCCGACTGGTCGTCTCAGCCCGGCTACGGCGTGATCCTCGCCAACCAGCCCGGCGACGAGTCGTGGCCGATGACGGCTGCGACCTGGATCCTCATGTACAAGCAGCCTGCGGATGCGGCTGCGTCGGCTGAGGCGCTCAAGTTCTTCTCGTGGTGCTATGCCAAGGGCGACGAGATGGCCGCGGGTCTCGACTACGTCCCGATGCCCGACAACGTTGTGAAGGACATCGAGGCCTACTGGGCAAGCGAGATCAAGGATTCTGACGGCAAGCCTGTCTTCGCCGCCATGTAGTTGTTGCGTTGATGCGAGGAAGGGCGCGCCGCTTCAGGAGCGTCCTTCCTCGCCGCTCGCGGCCGCTTCCGGGCGGCTTGTCTTGCGGCTCCACCGCCGCTTCGGTAGCCCTCCTGATCGAACCTGAGTCATGGGAGGGGGCGGATGCATTCCAGCAGGAGGCAGCCCGTGGCTAATATCGCGTTAGAGGGCGACGCCGTTCAGATGAGCCGGCAGGTCGATCGGGCCAGGGTGCTGCGGCGTTTGCAGCTCGGGGATGCCACTTTCCGCCTTGTGACCCGCGCTGCGGCAATCGCCGTCCTGCTGATTCTCGGCGGCATCATCATCTCGCTCATCCAAGGCTCGCTGCCGGCGCTCGGCACCTTTGGGTTCTCGTTCCTCTACAGGGAAGTCTGGAACCCGGTGACCGAGCAGTTCGGCGCGATCGCGCCGATCTACGGCACCGTGGTCACATCGCTCATCGCCATGCTGATCGCCGTGCCGATAGGCCTCTTCATCGCGCTCTTTCTGACCGAGCTCTGCCCGAAATGGCTGCGCCGCCCGATCGGCATCGCCATCGAGCTCTTGGCCGGCATTCCTTCCATCATCTACGGAATCTGGGGCCTGTTCGTCTTCGCGCCGTTCCTGCAGAAGACGGTGCAGCCGTTCCTGATCGACACCTTGGGCGCAGTCCCCGGCATCGGCGGTTTGTTCGCGGGTCCTCCCTACGGCATCGGCATGCTGACGGCCGGGCTGATCCTCGCGGTCATGGTGCTTCCGTTCATCACCTCGATCTCGCGCGACGTGTTCGAGGCGGTGCCGCCGGTCTTGAAGGAAGCGGCCTACGGCATCGGCTCCACCACCTGGGAGGTGGTGCGCTACGTGGTGCTGCCCTATGCACGAACCGGTGTCATCGGCGGGGTGATGCTGGCGCTCGGCCGGGCGCTCGGGGAAACGATGGCGGTCACCTTCGTCATCGGCAACGCGCACCGCATCTCCGGCTCGATCCTGGCGCCGGGCACGACCATCTCCGCTACCATCGCCAACGAGTTCACCGAGGCGGACGGCGTGCTTTATACATCCTCGCTGATCGCGCTCGGCCTGATCCTCTTCGTCATCACCTTCATCGTGCTCGCGCTCGCCCGCTTCATGCTGATGCGGCTCAACGCGCGCGTCGGAGCCTGACCCATGGCGGTCTATGACAAACGCCGCCGACGCAACCGGGTCGCCGTGGGATTGGCGATCGCCGCCACGCTGTTCGGGCTGACCTGGCTGGTCCTGATCCTCGCGGAGCTGTTGTGGCAGGGCGTCAGCGGCCTCAAGCCGTCGGTGTTCACCGAGATGACGCCGCCGCCAGGCTCCGCCGGCGGGCTGCTCAACCCGATCGCCGGCAGCCTGGTGATGACCGCCATCGCCGTTTTGATCGGCACCCCGCTCGGCATGCTCGCCGGCACCTACATGGCGGAGTACGGCCGCTACGATAAGCTGTCCATGGTGGTCCGCTTCATCAACGACATCCTCTTGAGCGCACCATCGATCGTGATCGGCCTCTTCATCTATGAGGTCATGGTCGTGCAGATGGGGCACTTCTCCGGCTGGGCGGGCGCGCTCGCACTGGCGGTGATCGTGGTGCCGGTGGTCGTGCGCACCACGGAGGACATGCTGACCCTCTTGCCCGACACGTTGCGCGAGGCAGCCGCCTCGATCGGGCTGCCGCGATCGTTGATGATCCAGAAGATCGCCTATCGCGCCGCCCGCGCCGGCATGATCACGGGCGTCCTCCTCGCGGTCGCCCGTATCAGCGGCGAGACCGCGCCGCTGCTCTTCACCGCGCTCAACAACCAATTCTGGAGCACCAACATGAACGCGCCGGTCTCCAGCCTTCCGGTCGTCATATTCCAGTTCGCGCTCAGCCCCTATTCAGACTGGCAGCAGCTCGCCTGGACCGGTGCGCTGCTGATCACCCTGGCGGTTCTGGCCCTCAGCATCTTCGCCCGTGTCCTTTCCTCACAGGGAAAATCGTGATGAGCGTAACAGGTACCAGCGCACCCACGCCCGTCGCCAGCAAGACCGCGGAGAGCACCGACGGCCTCAAGGAAAAGGTCTCGATCCGGAACCTTGATTTCTATTACGGCGACCAAAAGGCGCTGAAGAACATCAACGTATCGATCTATCTGAACAAGGTGACGGCCTTCATCGGCCCCTCGGGCTGCGGCAAGTCCACGCTGCTGCGCATCCTGAACCGGATGTACGACCTTTATCCGGGCCAGCGCGCCGACGGCAAAGTCAGACTCGACAACGAGGACATCCTCGCCTCGTCGCAGGATTTGAACCTGCTGCGCGCCAAGGTCGGCATGGTGTTCCAGAAGCCGACGCCGTTTCCGATGACGATCTACGAGAACATCGCCTTCGGCATCCGGCTTTATGAGCGGCTTCCGAAATCGGAGATCGACGACCGGGTCAGACACTGCCTGGAGCGCGCGGCGCTCTGGGACGAGGTGAAGGACAAGCTCGACGCCAACGGTCAGTCGCTCTCCGGCGGTCAGCAGCAGCGTCTGTGCATCGCGCGAACCGTGGCGGTCCGGCCGGAGGTCATCCTCTTCGACGAGCCCTGCTCGGCGCTCGATCCGATCTCGACCGCCAAGATCGAGGAGCTGATCGACGAGCTCAAGAAGGAGTACACCATCGCCATCGTCACCCATAACATGCAGCAGGCGGCGCGCGTCTCCGACTTCACGGCGTTCATGTATCTCGGCGAGATGGTCGAGTTCGACGAGACCTCGAAGATCTTCACCACACCGCGCGACAAGCGCACGCAGGACTACATCACCGGCCGCTTTGGCTGACAGGAAAAGCGACAATGGCCCAGCATATCGTCGCGTCCTTCGAGGACGACCTTCGGAGCCTCTCCCGCTCCATCGCCGAAATGGGCGGCCGCTCGGAGGAGATCGTCGAGCGTTCGATCGCCGCATTGCTGCGTTCCGACGTCGACCTTGCCCTTGAGGTCATCGAGGCGGACAAGAAGGTCGATGCCATGCATCGGCAGATCGAGGAGGATGCGGTCATCCTGATCGCTCGCCGCCAGCCGGTGGCGCAGGATCTGCGCGAGGCCGTCGCCGCCATCCGCATCGCCAACGACATCGAGCGGATCGGTGACCTCGGCAAGAACATCGCCAAGCGCGCCGTCGCCATCCAGAAGGAGAACTTCTCCCAGAAGGTGCGGGTCGGCGTGGAGCATCTCTCCGAGCTCGGGCTCGGACAGGTGAAGAAGGTGCTCGATGCCTATGCGACGCGCGACATCAAAAAGGCGCACGAGGTCTATGAGCAGGATCAGGAGATCGACGCGGTCTACACCTCCCTCTTCCGCGAACTTTTGACCTACATGATGGAGGATCCGCGCACCATCACGATGTGCACGCACCTTCTCTTCTGCGCCAAGAACCTCGAACGGATCGGCGACCACGCGACCAACATCGCCGAGACCGTCTCCTATCTGATCACCGGCTCGTCCTGGGACGAGCCGCGTCAGTCGAGCACGCAAGTCGAAGATCTCGCGGACTAGGGAAGCCATGGCAAAGCCGCTGATCCTGATTGTCGAGGACGAAGAGCCGCTGACATTGCTGCTCCGCTACAATTTCGAGGCGGAGGGCTATGAAGTGGAGGTGGTCGCGCGCGGCGACGAAGCGGAGCTTCGGCTGCGCGAGCGGCTGCCCGATCTCCTCGTGCTCGACTGGATGCTCCCGGGTCTCTCCGGCATCGAGCTTTGCCGCAGGCTGCGCACGCGCGACGACACTGCCAAGCTCCCGATCCTGATGCTCACCGCCCGCGGCGAGGAGGACGAGCGCATCCGCGGTCTTGCGACGGGCGCCGACGATTACGTGGTGAAGCCGTTCTCCGTGCCGGAGCTGATGGCGCGGGTGAAGGCGCTGCTCCGCCGCGCGCGGCCGGAGGCGATCTCCTCGGTGCTGCGCGCCGGCGACCTTGAGCTCGACCGCGAGACATTCCGAGTCCGCCGCTCCGGCCGCGAGGTTCATCTCGGGCCGACCGAGTTCCGGCTGCTTGAGTTCCTGATGAAGACGCCGGGGCGGGTGTTCACGCGCGAACAGCTCCTGGACGGCGTCTGGGGCCACGACGTCTATGTCGACGAACGCACCGTCGACGTCCATATCGGTCGCCTGCGTCGCGCCTTGAACCGCGGAAGGAGCCGCGACCCGATCCGCACCGTCCGCGGCGCCGGCTACGCCTTCAACGAGCAGTTCGAGCGGGCTTGACCTTCTCCCATGGGGAGAAGGTGGCTGCGAAGCAGCCGGATGAGGGGATGCGACGGTCGAGGATGCTCGCCAACGCCGCATCCCCTCACCCGGTCGCTCCGCGATCACCCTCTCCCTCCGGGAGAGGGCAAGGCTGCGCTCGACAAAGAAAGGACGGGGCGCCTGAGCCCCGCCAATTTGGTACGCCCTTTCTTCGGGAGGAAGGGTCGGAGCCGCTAGCCCGACCTGCGCAGTCGGCGGCGAGGCTCCGGAGCTTGATACGCCACACCGGCGTGATACTCGCAGTACGGGAGGTTTTCCAGCGAATCGTGCCCGCAGAAGTGGAAATCTTCGCTGCCTGGATCGCCGAGCGGCCATTTGCAGGTGTGCTCGTTGAGCTGGAAGATCGAGAGCTTGCGCGGTATCGGCACCACGACGTTGCGCCGCGGCTCAAGGTCGGCATCCGGCAGCGCCTCGGCTTTCAGCGCCAGATTGCCGACGACGCGCGGCCGGCGGATGCTGCTTGGATGGGTGCGTCGCTGGCGCTTGATGGAGGAGGTCGGCTGCCCGCGGCCGGAAAGCCCCAGCCGGTGCACCTTGCCGATCACGGCGTTGCGGGTGACGCCGCCAAGCTCGGCGGCGATCTGGCTGGCGGAAAGCCCGTCCTGCCAGAGCTTCTTCAACAATTCCACGCGTTCGTCGGTCCAAGACATCGCATCTCCTTGGGCCCCACCTCACGCTTTCGGCCGAATCCGAATCGCTTCGCGAAACGCAGAAGCGCTCACGTCCGACGCAATGACTAGATGGGGAACTGGCCCGCCGCACAACATATCGTGCGTGTTGACCGGGAAGGTATAGTCGGCCGGAATCGGCGACAAGAGTTCGGCGTAGCTTATCCAACGCCTTTATCGCGGAATTGGGAAAAGTGAGTCGGGAATGCCACACTGGCCCCCCGTAAACGCCGGCAACTCCGCGGAATTGCGGCCCCAACCCCTGCGTGATATGAGCGATCGTCTCGGCGGCCGCCCTCGGGCGGCCTTTGATTTTTCTCAGGAAAGCTGCCGCGATGCCCACGACCCAGAACCAGAATTCGCCGCTCTTCTCGACTTACCAGAGGGTGCCGCTGGCGTTCGAGCGAGGCGAGGGGCCGTGGCTCGTCGCAACAGACGGAACGCGCTATCTCGATTTCATGGGCGGCATCGCGGTCAACATCCTCGGCCACGCCCATCCGCATGTCGTCGCGGCACTGAAGGCGCAGGCCGAGAAGCTCTGGCACATCTCGAACATCTTCGAAATTCCCGGCCAGGCGGCGCTTGGGGCGCGGCTGGTCGAAGCGAGTTTTGCCGACCGCGTCTTCTTCTCCAACTCCGGTGCCGAGGCAAACGAGGCGGCGATCAAGACCGCGCGGCGCTATCACTACGTGAACGGCGCGCCGGAGCGTTTCCGCATCATCACCTTCGAGGGTGCCTTCCACGGCCGCACGCTCGCGACGATCGCGGCAGGCGGCCAGGCGAAATACCTCGAAGGCTTCGGGCCGAAGGTCGAAGGCTTCGACCAGGTGCCGTTCGGCGACAGGAAGGCGCTTGAAGCGGCGATCGGTCCGGAGACCGCGGCGATCCTGATCGAGCCGATCCAGGGCGAGGGGGGCATCCGTCCGGTGCCGTTTGAGGACCTGCGCTACCTGCGCAAGCTTTGCGACGACCGCGGCTTGCTCCTGATCTTCGACGAGATCCAGACCGGCATGGGCCGCACCGGCCGCTTCTTCGCGCATGAATGGGCGGGGATCGCGCCGGACATCGCGACGCTCGCCAAGGGCCTCGGCGCCGGCTTCCCCGTCGGCGCGTGCCTGGCCACGAAGGAGGCCGCGGCCGGCATGACCGCCGGCACGCACGGCACGACCTTCGGCGGCAATCCGCTGGCGATGGCGGTCGGCCTTGCGGTGCTCGACATCGTGCTGGCCGACGGCTTCATGGAGAAGGTCCGCCAGACCGGGCTGCGGCTCAAGCAGAAGCTCGCCGCGGTCGCCGATGCGCACCCCGATCTGGTGGAGAGCATTCGCGGCGAGGCGCTGATGCTCGGGATCAAGTGCCGCGTGCCGAATACCGAGGTCGTCGCGGCGGCGCGGCGCGCGGGGCTGCTGGTGATTACCGCCGGCGACAATATCGTGCGCCTGCTGCCGCCGCTCATCATCGGCGACGCGGAGGTGGATGAGGCAATGACGAGGCTCGACGCCGCGCTCTCCTCAATGACGCGGCGCGCCGCCGCCGAATAGGCAGGCCCGGCATGGACGCCCCGCGGCACTTCCTCGATCTTTCCGAGCTTCCCGCGCAGACGCTGCGCGGGATCATCGACGACAGCCGCCGGCGGAAGGCCGACGGCCGCCCCCCGCATGGTGCGCGCCCGCTCGAGGGCAAGGTGCTCGCCATGATCTTCGACAAGCCCTCGACGCGCACCCGCGTTTCCTTCGACGTCGCCATGCGCCAGCTCGGCGGCGAGACGGTGATGCTGACCGGCAAGGAGATGCAGCTCGGCCGCGGCGAAACGCTGGCCGACACGGCGCGCGTACTCTCCCGCTACGTCGACGCGATCATGATCCGCATCCTCGACCATGAAGCGCTTCTGGAGCTCGCCCGGCACGCTACCGTTCCCGTCATCAACGGGCTGACGCAGCGCTCGCATCCCTGCCAGATCATGGCCGACCTCCTGACCTTCGAGGAGCATCGCGGCCCGATCGCCGGCAAGAAGATCGCCTGGTCGGGCGACGTGAACAACGTGCTCGCCTCGCTCGTCCATGCGGCTCAGCGCTTCGACTTCCGGCTCGACGTGGCGGCGCCCCCGGAGCTTCCGCCGCCCGACGCGCTCGCCGACTTCATCGCCAGGAGCAAGGCGAAGGTGCGCTTCCTGAGCGATCCGGAGGAAGCGGTCGCCGACGCGGATGCCCTGATCACCGACACGTGGGTGTCCATGGGCGACGACGAGGCGGAGCGCCGGCACAATCTCCTGAAGCGCTACCAGGTGAATTCCCGGCTTTTGGAAAAAGCCGGGCCTGACACCATATTCATGCACTGTCTTCCCGCGCATCGCGGCGAGGAGGTCACGGCGGACGTGATTGACGGACCCCAATCCGTCGTGTTCGACGAGGCGGAAAACCGCCTGCATGCCCAGAAGGGCATCCTGGCCTGGTGTCTTGGAGCAAGAAGCCGATGAGCGAAGGGCACGCATCGTTTTCGGAGTCCGCCGGGCCGTCCGCGCCCCTGGGCGGCGACGACCGCGCGCTGCCCTTTCAGGTGGAGGGGCTCGACGTGCGTGGCCGCGTGGTGACGCTCGGTCCTTCGATCGACGCCATCCTGCAGCGCCACGATTTTCCCGCTCCGGTGAAGCGCATCGTCGGCGAGGCGGCGGTGCTCGCCTCGCTGCTTGCGACCTCGCTCAAGGATGCCGGGCGCTTCATCCTGCAGGCGCAGACCGACGGGCCGGTCTCGCTTGTCGTCGTCGATGTCAGGACGCCGGGGCAGATCCGCGCCACCGCGACATTCGACGCGGACGCGGTCGCCATGGCGACCGAGGGCGGGCAGTTCGATGCCGGGCAGCTGCTCGGCACCGGCACGCTGGCGATGACCATCGAGCAGGGCGCGACCCAGCAGCGCTATCAGGGCTATGTGCCGCTCGAGGAGGAAAGCCTTGAAGCCGCGGCGCACACCTATTTCCGCCAGTCGGAGCAGATTCCGACGCGCATCAGGCTTGCGGTCGCGGAGATGTATGACCGTGACGAGAAGGGCATCGGGCGGCGCACATGGCGGGCCGGCGGCATCATCGGCCAGTTCCTGCCGGAGGCCGGCGAACGCATCCGTCACCGCGACCTTCCGGCCGGCGATATTCCGGAAGGTGCCGAGATCGCCGAGATCGAGGAGGACGATGACGACGCCTGGGTCGAGGCGCAGATGTTGATCGACACCGTCCAGGACGACGAGCTGACCGACCCTTCGATCGAGGCGGAGCGGCTCCTCTATCGGCTATTCCACGAGCGCGGCGTGCGCGTCTTCGAGCCGCAGTCGCTTGAGGAGAACTGCTCCTGCTCGCGCGAGCGGATCGCCGAGGTGCTGAGCGAGCTCGGCCAGGACGAGATCGACGAGGCGGGCGCCAGCGGCACAATCGACGTGCGCTGCGAGTTCTGCGGCGCGGAGTATCGCTTCGATCCGGCTGAAGTGACGCCCGAGCGGTCGTAACCCTGCACGCAACCGCCATCGCCTTCGGCATGATGGTTAAGCCCGGACTAGCTGGCTCTCGTATTTCCCAAGCATCGCCTGAGCCGGCTGGTGAGGTTTCGGCTCGTCAGGTATCTCTCAACGGACGGCCCTTTCCTGGATGAGCAGCGCCACGCAGCCGCCGACGCTGCACGGCGAGTGCCGCGTGCCGGGCCGGTGAATGACGAAGCTTCCGGCGAGGTACAGGCCGTTCTCGTCGAATTGATCGCCTTCGAGCACGAACTGATGCTCGTAGCCGACATGCTCGTGCTCCGGCACGCGCGCCCCTGGCTCGAATCGGAGCAACACGGCGCTCGCGCCGCCATGCCCCTCTCTGTAGAGCCAGCGCGCGGTTATGCCGGGACGGAATGGCTCCCAGTCGGCGTCGTGCAGCTCATGAACATTCTCAAGCAGGTCCGGGAGCACGATCGGAACCGATGACGTGCGCATAGCCGAGTCTCCGGAATACTCCGTGCGATGAGGCTCGTTGCGACCCCGCTCGCGGCGCCTGAACTCACACGAAGATCACGACATTAGATTGCAGGCAGCCCGAGGCGCAGTCCATGGACCGGAGTCTTCATCTTGCCAGGAGATTTCTGCCTGAGTGGATGACCGGCCGTTGGGCTTCGAGCCCATCGCCCATTCGTCATTGGTAAACGAGGGCTGAAGAACGGTCTAAATCGCCGAAGCGGGCACAGCCTGCCGAGTGGCAAGCAGACAAGGGGACGACGGGTGAAGCGGCTTTCGTACTGTGCCGGATGAGGTCCCCTGCAACGCGATGCTCCGGAAATCGACAAGTTCCGGATAATCGCCCTTAGTTCAGCACCCGCTTCGCACCCGGGATGTCGAGCGAGAAGGCGGGTATCTCGACGGCGAAGACGTGCCCGTCATGGTCGACCGCCTGATAGGTGCCGACCATCGTGCCCGACGGCGTCTGCAAGGGGCAGCCGCTCGTATAGGTGAAGGAGCTGCCCGGCTCGATGACCGGCTGTTCGCCGACGACTCCGATGCCACGCACGTCCTCGCGGCGACCGTGCTGATCGGTGATCACCCAGTGGCGGGCGAGGATCTGCACCGCCACGGTGCCGTCATTGGCGATCTCCACCGTATAAGCCCAGAAGAAGCGGCTTTCGGTCGGGTCGGAGCGGTCCGCCAGATATTGCGGCTCGACGCTGACGCTGATCTTGTTGGTGGTCGCCGTATACATCGCCGGTCGGACGCGAGAATTGCGCTTGCTGATTTTCTAAGTCGCCCGCCGCGAAACGCAAGATTGGGATTGCGTTCGCCCCTGCACTTTCGCCGCAGCAAAAAGCCCGGCCTTGAGCCGGGCTTTGCAATCAGAAAGGGAGTGGTCGCTCAGGCGGCCTTGGCGGCGCTGAACGCCTTCTCGAACGCTGCCTTCGCGGGCTTCGACACCTCGGTGCCGGCCTTCGTCACCGTCGCCTGCACGTCCTTCGAGCAGTCGACGAACGCCTCGAAGCGCTCGCGCGCGAAGGCGGTCTGAAGCTGCACCGCGTCGGCGACCGACGTGGCCGTCATGAGCTTGCGAAAGAGGTCGAAGGTCGCGTCGGCATTCGCCTTGGCGGCATCGAGCATCTTGAACTGCACCTCGCGAATGCTCTCGCGCGTGGTCTCGAGGCTGTCCTCAAGCACGTCCGTCGCCTCCTCGGCGGCGGTTTTCATGCGCGCATAGGCTTCGCGCGTCTGATTCACGCCCTGCTCGGTGAAGGAACGGAACATCTCCGGCACCTCGAAGGTGGGGTAGGAAAAGGGGTCCTTAGCGGCCTTCGAAGCCGCATCGGCCGCAGCCGCCTTGGCGGTCTTGGCTTTGGATTTAGTGGTTGCCATCGGGCATCTCCTTGCTCGCGTCATAACGCATGACGCCAATATAGGTCGCGCCATTGTGCATTGCAACATAATTTTGCAATGCAGCAATTTTGAATGCGGCCTTCGGCTGCCGCCATTAACCAACGGAGCGAATTGGAGCGGGGATGAAGACGGCCGGGGCTGGTCGAGTTCCTCATCTCTGCCATAACGTTTGATTAACCAAGCGGCGGCTGGGGGGAGATGGCCGTTTGACGATTCCCTGGCGGGATGCCGCCTTCACATTTGCCGCGCTCCCTGAGGTCGGCAGCCTCTTTCTCTCCGCTATCCCGGCGTGGATTCTGGTCGCGGGACGGAGAGCGCGTGCTCTGGGCAAACGCGGCCGGCGGAAAGCTGCTCGGCGCGGCGTCCTTCCCCGCTCTCTCGGCGCGACGCTGGCCTGAGGCGCATGCGCTCCGTCGCACCATCGCGAGCTTGGCGCGCGCCCTTCCGGAGCAGGGGACGCTGGCGCGGCTGCGGCTGACCGATTCGCTCGCCGCGCTTCCGACCGCTTGCCGCTGCCGCCCGATCCGCGCGGACAGCGAGCGCGGCGTCCTGGTCGTCGGGCTTGAGGGCGCCGCCGCACCGCCACCGGTGGGGGCGCTCGCGACCTTCCTCTCCGGGTCGGGCGCAATTGCGGTGCTCTACGACGCGGACGGGACCGTGCTCGCCGAAGGCGCGCCGGGCATCTGTGAGAAAGTCACGGCGTCGACGCCGCATGTCGTGTTTGCCGAAGGCGATCGCGCCTTCCGCCTGGCGCTCGTCGAGCAGCCGACCGCCGGGACTGCGGGCGATGGGTTCGCGACGCCGTCGTTTGACGATCCGGCATTGAGCGTCGTCGGAAGAGGCACAGCCGAAACCGTTGCCGCGCGCGCTGAAGAGACACGCGCCGAGCCATCGCCGCAGCCTGGAGAGCAGCCGTCGCCGTCGCCGCAACCCGTTCGCGATGCTCGCCCGACGCCGCCGGCCAAGGAGCGCCGGCAAGCTCCGCGTGTGCGCCGGCAACCGGTCGAGGCGTCGCAACCTGCGAAGGCCGAGAAGCCGGAATCGGAAGCGCCGGAGCCGGGCGAGGGGCCCGCGCGTTCGGTCATGGCCGGACGCGTGCCGCGCGAACTGTCACGCAAGCCCGTGCGCTTCCTGTGGCAGACCGACGCCGCCGATCGCACCCTCTTCGTCTCGCCCGGCCTTGCGCAGGTCGTCGGCCGCAATGCCGAGATCGTCGGCGAGCGCTGGCACGAGGCTTCCGCAAGGCTCAGGCTCGATCCGACCGGGCGGATCGCGCGCGCTCTCCGCGAGCGCGACACCTGGAGCGGCCTTACCGCGTGGTGGCCGATCGAAGGCTCGAATGTGCGCGTGCCGGTAGAGCTGACGGCGCTGCCGGTGTTCGGCGCCGACCATTCCTTTCAAGGCTATCGCGGCTTCGGAGTGCTGCGCCCGGCGGAGGCGCTGATGCCGGCGGCGTTCGAGGCGCGCTTCGGCGACGCCGAAGCCGAGCAGCTTCCGCCTTACGAGGAAGCAGTCGGCACCGACGCTGCCAAAGTCGTGCCGATCCGCGCCGATGTCGAGCTGCGGCCGGATCATCCCGAGCTTAGCGAGGACGAGCGCAACGCCTTCGAGGAAATTGCCGCGGAGCTACGGAACCGCGTGACCGGCGGCTATTCCAGACGCGAGGAGGTCACGACCGAGGACACCGCGCCGGGCGAGGCGCCCGACGACGAGTTCGAGCCGGCGGACGAGCTGGAAAGCGAAGATCGCGCTGAGCCGCCGGCGCGTGAACTGCCGCCGCCGCCCGCGCCCTCGGCAAGCACGCCGCCCGCGCCTTCGGCAAGCACGCCGCCCGAGATCGTCTTGCGCGGTCCGCCTGCACCGCGCGGCGCGGCGCCAGGCGTGCAGCCCGCCGAGATGCAGCGGCGGCTTCGCGAGATGACGGCGATCCTCGACACCGCGACCGACGGCGTCGTGATCCTCGACGCCGAGGGAACGATCGAGAGCGTCAACGCCAGCGCCGAGGCGCTCTTCGGTCTTGAGGCGAACGAGATGCAGGGGAGGGCGTTCAGCGCGCTGCTGACGCCCGCAAGCCGCAAGTCCGCGCTCGACTACCTGTCGAGCCTGAAGGACGGCGGCGTCGCGAGCCTGCTGAACGAAGGGCGCGAAGTCGAGGCGACGGCGGGGCCGGGGACGATCCCGCTCTTCATGACCATCGGGCGGCTTTCGAGCGCTGAGGGTGGGCGCTTCTGCGCGGTGCTTCGCGACATCACACACTGGAAGCGGATCGAGGCGGAGCTGACGGCGGCGAAGCGGGCCGCCGAGGAGGCCTCTGGCCAGAAGTCGGAATTCCTCGCGCGTGTCAGCCACGAGGTCCGCACGCCCTTGAACACGATCATCGGCTTTGCCGAGGTGATGATCGAGGAGCGCTTCGGGCCGATCGAGAACGAGCGCTATCGCGAATATCTGCGCGACATCCGCACCTCCGGCGAGCACGTCGTCAGCCTCGTCAACGACCTCCTCGACATATCGAAGATCGAGGCCGGCAAGCTCGACCTGCATTTTTCCGCCGTGCCGCTGAACCAGCTGGTGGACGAGTCGATCGGCTCGATGCAGCCGCAAGCGAACCGCGCGCGCGTCGTCCTGCGGTCGAGCCTGTCGCGCGAAGTGCCGGCGATCGTCGCCGACGAGCGCACGATGCGTCAGATCGTGCTGAACCTTCTCTCCAACTCGGTGAAGTTCACGCATCCGGGCGGGCAGGTGATCGTCTCGACCAGCCTGTCGGAGTCCGGCGAAGCGATCCTTCGGATTCGCGACACGGGCGAGGGGATGTCGGAGGAAGAGCTGGCGCGTGCGCTTGAGCCCTTCCGCCAGCTCACGACCGCGGCCCTTGCCGATCGCACCGGCACCGGTCTCGGTCTGCCGCTGACGAAGGCGCTGGTGGAGGCAAATCGGGCCAGCCTGACGATCAGAAGCGCGCGTGGCGAGGGGACTGTCGTGAGCGTGACGATCCCGCCGACGCGGGTACTGTCGGAATAGCGCCGCAGCGCGCGCGGGCGCAGAAAACATCAGGAATATCAGCTTCTTATGTCGCCGCCGGCGATGTTCCCCTCCCCCATTCGGGGAGAGGCCGGGGGAGGGGAAGCTCAGCCATGGCTGATCGTCGACCAAAGCAACGACAGGTCCTATCTGCCCCCGCTCGCGCGCCCCATAAAGTCAAACCTTTTGAAGCTTGAATCGGCACATTTTGGTGGCGGATTTCAGTAGAGCTGTTCCTCGAAAAGCGGCTCAACCGAGCGGCCCCAGCGCGTCTCGTATTGCCAGAGGAGATTCTCCGCCGGTGTGTGTTTGAGCGCCAGCGTCTCTTCAAGCGGGCTGATGTAACAGCTCTCGTCGTCGACCCCGTTCCCGGATATGGCACGGCGCCGGAGGCCGTCGCGGGCAATTCCTACAACTTCCGAGGAAATGTCGAGCACGGTATGGTTGCGGAATGGGGTCGCGAGCGCCATCTTGGGCACCGCGTCGCGCAGCGACTGGCGTTCCTCCGGGGTCCAGGTCCTGATCAGGTCCTTGGCCGCTTCGAGCGACGCGCTGTCATAAAGGAGCCCGACCCAGAGCGCCGGCAGCGCGCAAAGCCGCCGCCACGGGCCGCCATCCGCGCCGCGCATTTCGAGGTAAGTCTTGAGCCGCACGTCGGGGAAGAGCGTGGATAGATGGTTCTTCCAGTCACCCATGGTCGGCCGCGAGTTCGGGGAGGTCGTCCGGCGTCTGCCCTGCCATGAACTGCCGGAAGGTGAAGCGCGTCATGTCGTGATAACGGCCGTTCCTGACGACGAAATACATCGGCACGTCGAGCGCCCAGTCGACATAGTTTTCAAAGCCGAAGCCGTCGAAGAACGCGAAGGGGAGGATGCCGGTGCGGTCCGGATCGGTGTCGCGCCAGATCTCCGCCCGGTAGGAGATGAACCCGTTCGGCTTGTTGTCGGTGAAGGGCGAATTGGAGAAGAGCGCCGTCGCGATCGGCTGTAGCGCCAGCGCGACCCGCATCTTGTCGCGCATGTCCGCTTCGTCGGAGAAATCGAGATTGACCTGCACGGTGCAGGTCCGGAACATCATGTCGAGGCCGTGCCCGCCGACCTTCGGCATGTAGTTCGCCATGATCTTGTAGCGCGACTTCGGCATCACCGGCGTTTCGGAGAGCTTCCATTTCGGGCTCATGCCGATGCCGAGAAAAGCGATGCCGAGTGGCTCGGCCACCTCTCTGACCTGCGCCAGATGCGCATTCACCTCGCGGCACGTCTGATGGATCGACTTCAACGGCGAGCCGGAAAGCTCGAACTGCCCGCCCGGCTCAAGTGAGATCGCCGCTCCGCCGAGCGGGTCGACGAGGCCGATGATGTTGTCGCCGTCGCGGATCGGCTCCCAGCCGAGGAGCCGCTGCATCCCTTCAAGTAGCGCGCGGATACCGCGCGGCCCCTCATAGGGCACCGGACTGTGTCCATCCTTGTAGAAGGCGATCTTCTCGTGCTCGGTCCCGATCCGCCACGCCGCGCGCGGCTTGCTGCCGGATTCGAGATTGGCCGCGAGCTGGTCGCGGCTTTCGATCGGCGTCAGGTCGGCGGTGTCGCGCGCCATGTCGTCTCCGGAAAAAGGAGCCGGACCATAATCGGCCACCGCTGGCTCGCAAAGCCTTTTATCGCCAATCGCCGATGGTTGATTGGACGAGCGCAAGCGCCGCGACGGCGGCCGTGTCGGCGCGCAGGATGCGCGGCCCGAGCGACAGCGGCGTGACATAGGGGAGGCCGCGAAGCGCGCTCCGCTCGGCGTCCGAAAATCCGCCCTCCGGCCCGATCAGGAGCGCCGCCGGGCCGCGCGCCAGGCCCCTGAGCGCCTCGGCAGGGTTCGCGGTCGGCGCCGCCTCATCGCAAAAAACGAGCCGCCGGTTCGGCTCCCAGTCCCGCAATACCTCGGCAAGCTTTCGCGGCATCTCGATCTCCGGAATGGAAAGGATGCCGCATTGTTCCGCCGCCTCGATCGCGTTCGCGCGCATGCGGTCGAGATTGATGCGGCTAACCTGAGTAAACTCCGTGAGAACGGGGCAGAGCCGCCCGACGCCCATCTCCACTGCCTTCTCCACCATGTAGTCGAGCCGTGCATGTTTCAGCGGCGCGAAGAGATAGTGGAGGTCGGGAGCGGGCGTCTGGTCCCGCGTCTTTGCCTCGACAAGAAGCTGCGCCGACTTCCGCCGCGCGTCCCCGATCCGCGCCCGCCACTCGCCGTCGCGGCCGTTGAAGACGAGAATCGGATCGCCGTCCTTCAGCCGGAGCACGTTCAGGAGATAGTTCGCCTGCCCCTTGTCGAGGGCGATATCCGCTTCCGCCGCGAGGTTGGCGGCAACGAAGAGGCGGGGACTGCGGAAATCGTAGGGCATCTTCAGCTATTCGGCGTGAGGGCCGCACGGCGTCAAGAACGAAACGCGCTGCCGGTCAAACTGGAATTGCGCATTGATATCACTATCTGATAACATAACTTCATGGCGACCTCGTCCGATAATGCGCTTGACGATCTCTTAGCGCTGGACGGAGTTCGCTTCTTCGTGGATTCGGAAGGTAGGTACGTGGTCGGGTTCGTCGTGAAGAAGGTGGAACCGAGCCCGGAGCGGCCGCATGGTCTGAGCTACAGCCTCACGCTGCTCGACGAAGACGGTAACCGTCTGGTCGGCTTCGACAATGCCCACCCCGTTTCAACTCAAAGAGGTCCGGCCGGTCGACGGCGGCCGGTCTATGACCACCGGCACGGCCGCGATACGGTCAGGCCCTACGACTATCGGGATGCGGCGAGCCTTCTCGCTGACTTCTGGCAGCAGGTCGAGCGCGTGCTGCGTGAGAGAGGAGTTCTGAAGTGACCAAGCTCAAGGTTGGCATCGCCTCCTATGAGGCGTTCAAGGATCGCACAATGGCAATTGCGCGTGGCGATATGAAGCCGCCCGCGGATGCGCCCAAAGTGTGGTTCACGTCGATAGAGAGCTTCGCGAAAGTTCTCTCCGAGAAGAACCGCGCTCTGCTGGCCCTGATCGACGAGACGAATCCAGCCTCGATGAACGAGCTTGCCGAGAAGACCGGGCGCGCTCGATCGAATCTCTCCCGCACGCTTCGGACCATGGAGCGCTACGGCTTGGTCCGCTTCGAGAAGGGGGCGGGGCGGGTTCGGGCACCGCGCGTCGTCTATTCCGACATTGTTCTCGACGTGCCGCTGAGAAAGGACGCGGGATCGAATGGCGAGCGACGGCGGAAGTCCGAAAGTCGAGCGCATCTAAGGGTCGCTACGTGAAAGAGCGCTGCGGGAGTATCGGCCGGATAAGGAGATGAACGCGCCGCAATCGAACCTCGTCGAATACACCGTCTCGGAGCTCTCCTTCGCATTGAAGCGGACGGTAGAGGATGAGTTCGAGCGCGTGCGCGTGCGCGGCGAGGTTACAGGCTTTCGCGGCACGGCCGGCTCCGGCCATTGCTATTTCTCGCTCAAGGACGAAAGCGCCGTCCTCGACGCGGTGATCTGGCGCTCCACCCTGCAAAAGCTGAAGTTCAAGCCGGAGGAAGGGCTGGAGATGGTGGCGACCGGCAGGCTGACCACCTATCCGAGCCGCTCGCGCTATCAGATCGTCGTCGACCAGCTTGAGCCCGCCGGCGCCGGCGCGCTGATGGCGCTGCTTGAGGAGCGCCGCAAGACGCTCGCCGCCGAAGGCCTCTTCGACGCGGCGCTCAAGAAGCCGATCCCTTATCTGCCGCGCGTGATCGGCGTCGTCACGTCGCCGACCGGCGCCGTCATCCGCGACATCCTGCACCGGCTGCGCGACCGCTTTCCGCGCCACGTGCTCGTCTGGCCGGTGCGCGTGCAGGGAGAGGGCGCGGCCGAGGAGATCGCGGCGGCGGTGCGCGGCTTCAACGCCATCGCGCTGGGCGGCGCGCTGCCGCGTCCCGACGTGCTGATCGTCGCCCGCGGCGGCGGGTCGATCGAGGACCTGTGGGCGTTCAACGAGGAGGTCACCGTCCGCGCCGTCGCCGAGAGCGCAATTCCGGTGATCGCCGCAATCGGCCACGAGACCGACTGGACCCTGATCGACCACGTCGCCGACCTCCGCGCGCCGACGCCGACAGGTGCCGCGGAGATGGCGGTGCCGGTGCGCGCTGAGCTGCTTGCGGCGACGCGCGAGCTTCAAAGCCGCCACGAGCTCGGGCTTCGCCGTTTCATGGAGCGGCGGCGGCGCGACTATCTCGCGCTCGTGCGTGCACTGCCGTCGCTTGCCAACCTGCTCGCGCTGCCGCGCCAAAAACTCGACGATGTCGGCGGGCGGCTCGCGCGCTCGCTGGCGATCGAGGTGGCGAAGACCAAGGAGCGCTATCAGGCGGTCGGTGCGCGGCTTTCGCCGGCGATCCTGCGGCGCGCGGATATCGAACGGCGCAGGCGGCTGATGCAGACGATGCAGCGCGTTCACGCCGCTCATCGCACGGTCATCCGTCAGGCGCGGCGCGATCTGGCGAGCGTCGGCGCGCGCCACACGGTGGCAAGCCTCGACCGCGCGCTTCTCCGCCAGCGCGAGCGCTATTTTCAGGTCGCGCGCCTCTTCCAGACCTTGAAGGACACGGCGTCGCCCGACGCGATCCTCGCCAAAGGTTTCGCGCTGGTGCTCGATTCAAGCGGCGGCACCGTCCGCTCGCCGGAGCAGGTGGCGACCGGCGATCCGCTCCTGATCAAGGTGGCTGGGGGGGCGTTCGGTGCCGCCGTGGCGGACGGCGTGAAATCGAAGGCGAAGCGGTCGGCGTCGCCGAAGAGCACGCGCAAGGCGGGCGATCAGGGATCGCTCCTCTAGCGATGCCGAGGACCCCGACCGAGCGGCTGCGGAAGATCTGCCTGGCGCTGCCTGAGGCGGAGGAGAAAGAGGCCTGGGGCGATCCGACGTTTCGCGTGCGCGGAAAGATCTTCGCCATGGAGAAGCGCGGCGATGGCCGCATCTCGGTCTGGTGCAAGGCGCCGGAGGGAAGCCAGATGGTGCTGGTCGGCGCCGATCCGGAGCGCTTCTTCGTCCCGCCCTATGTCGGACCGAAGGGCTGGATCGGCGTACGGCTCGATGCCGACCCCGACTGGGACGAGGTCGCCGCCGTGGTGAAGCGGAGCTACCGCCTGATTGCGCCGAAGCGCCTTGTGGCTCGCCTCGGATGATTGTGCCTCCGTCCGGTGACCGGCGACCCCGGCCATGCTAAGCCGGACGCGCTGGAGGCACCGAAATGCGTGTTCTGGTCGTCGAGAACTATCCGCAGACGCCGCTCGGCCTGGTGGGTGAGGCGCTGGCGGAGGCGGGCGCGGAGACTCGCGTCCTGCGCATGTTTGCCGGCGATACGCTTCCCGCTTCGCCCGACGGATTTGACGCATTGATCATGCTCGGCGGCGCGCAGGACGCGCTTGACGACGCAGAGCATCCCTATCTTCCGCGCGAGGCGGCGCTGGCGCGCGCCTTCGGCGCGGCCGACAAGGCTGTGCTCGGCATTTGCCTCGGCGCGCAGATCCTGGCGCGCGCCCATGGCGCCGAGAACATCCTCGGCCGCCCGATCGAGTTCGGCTGGCATGCCGTCGCGCCGACCAAGGCCGGCCGCGCCGATCCGGTTCTGTCCGCGCTCGGCGACGAGGCGCCGATCTTCCACTGGCACCTCGACACCTTCACCCTGCCGCCGGGCGCGGAGCATCTCGCGACGAGCACCCGGACCCAGATGCAGGCGTTCCGCGTCGGGCGCGCCTCCTACGGCATCCAGTTCCACTTCGAGGCAGGGACGACGCTCGTCGCAAGCTGGACGCGCGATTTCGCCGACGAGATCAGGGCCTCCGAGCCTGGCTGGTTCGCGCGCCATCCGCACGAGGCCGCCAAGCACGGCGCCGCCGCCGATGCCGCCGGGCTGGCGCTGGCGCGCGCCTGGACGGCGCGCATCGAACCGCCTTCCGCAACGCTCTCCTCAACATCGTCGCGCTCGGTTAGAAAGCGCGTCAGCGAAACCGCTTTGGAGTTCGTGAGCCATGACCACCCTCAAGATCGCCGCCGCCTTGATCCTCCTCGCCTCGACCGCGCAGGCGGCGGAGCTGCCCGATCTCGGCGGCCGCGCCGTGAAGGCGGTGACCGAGAACGCCTATGTGCCGCTGAACTTCGCCGATCCGAAGACCGGCAACGGCATCGGCTGGGAATATGACGCCGTGAACGACATGGCGGGGCGGCTGAACTTCAAGGTCGAGTGGAACCTGTCGAGCTGGGACACAATGATCCAGGCGGTCCGCGAAGGGCAGTTCGACATCGGCATGGACGGAATCTCCATCACCGACGAGCGCAAGCAGCAGGTCGATTTCTCCGATCCCTACATGGTCTCCGAGCAGTTCATGCTGGTGCGCGCCGACGATGACCGCTTCACCGACGCCGCGAGTTTTGGCGCCGATCCCAATCTGCTGATCGGCGCGCAGGCCGGCACCACGAATTTCTACACCGCCGTCTATGACGTGCTCGACGGCGACGAGAAGAATCCGCGCATCAAGCTCTTCGATACCTTCGGCGCGTGTGTGCAGGCGCTGAAATCCGGCGACGTCGATCTGGTGCTCATGGATAAGGCGAGCGCCGCCGGCTATATCGGCGCCTCGCCGGGCTCCTTCAAGCTGATCGGCGATCCGCTCGGCCATGACGAGTTCGGCTTCATCCTCACGCCCGGCTCCGACCTCGTCGCGCCGATCAACGCGGCGATCGCCGAGATGAAGTCCGACGGCACCTTCGACGAGCTGGATCAGAAGTGGTTCTACGAATACCAGGCGAACCAGTGACTTGAACCCTCTCCCGGAGGGAGAGGGTGGCTGCCCCCGGGTCCGTCCAAGGGCCGGCCCGAGGACAGGCTGTGCAGCCGGGTGAGGGGATGCTGCGTCCGCGGGAAACCTCTGCGCCCGCAACCCCGCATCCGTCGCCTTCGGCGACACCGTCTCCGCATGGGAGAAGGGGACGCGAAATCCCGTTCTGGCTCATTGCCGCGGCGCTGCTTGCCGTTCTCTTTCTCTGGCTGATCGTCACTGACAACGACTACCGCATCATCTTCCACGCGCTGCGGCAGGGTGTCGTCACCACGCTGTGGGTCACCATCGTCGCCTTTGCGCTCGCCGCGCTTCTCGGGCTGATCATGGCGCTCGGCCGCACGTCGCGCTTCCGCGTCGCGCGCGAGATCACGACCTTCTATGTCGAAATCGTCCGCGGCATACCGGTGCTCGTGCTCCTCTTCTATGTCGCCTTCGTCGGAGCACCGCAGCTCGTCGCGCTATGGAACGAGGTGCTTGCCTGGCCGATCGCGAAAGGCTTCGCGCCGGCGCTGACCGTGCGCAACTTCGACCTGACCTGGCGCGCGATCTTCGCGCTGATGGTGAGCTACTCCGCCTATCTCGCCGAGGTTTTTCGCGCCGGCATCGAGGCCGTGCCCAAGGGGCACCGGGAGGCGGCGTTCTCGCTCGGCCTTTCGCCCTGGCACACCTTCCGCTTCATCATCCTGCCGCAGGCGATCCGCACCGTGCTGCCGCCGCTCGGCAACGACTTCGTGGCAATGATCAAGGATTCCGCCTTGGTCTCGGCGCTCGGCGTGCAGGACATCACGCAGCTCGGCAAGGTCTATTCCGCTTCGACCTTCCGCTTCTTCGAGACCTATAACGTCGTCGCCTTCCTCTATCTGGTGATGACGCTGTCGCTCTCGCTCCTGGTGCGCGCCCTCGAGCAGCGGTTGAAGAAAAGGGGCGCGGCCGGCGGGTCTTGAACGGCGCGCCCATTGCACCGGCCCGCGGCTTGGATCATATCGATGGCGCTGTCGCAAGAAGGGGGGAACCATGCCGGAAATCGTCATCCATCTCGCGGAGGGCCGCGCGCCTGAATCGAAGCGCGCGCTTATGAAGGATATCACCGACGCGGTGGTGAAGAATTTTGGCGTCGACCCGGAGGTCGTCGTCATCCAGCTCGTCGAATTGAAGAAGAGCGACAAGATGCGCGGCGGCAAGCTTTTCTCCGAGCGGACGCCGGCCAAGCCGGCTTAAGCCGCCGCAGCGCACCCGCGCGCCTTTACAACAATGGAAACGCCCGATGATTGAAGACCCGCCGCTCCTGACCGTTCGCCGAAAATTCAAGCGCCCGACGAGGAAGCAGCTCGCCGCCTTCGCCGATACGCCGACCGGCTTCATCGTCGACGCGATGGACGGCCGTGGCGCGCTCGACTACCGGATCAAGCCGATCGGCACGGTGACGAATTTTTGCGGCGCGGCGCTCACCTGCGAGGCGGGGCCGGGCGACTGTCTTGTCGTCTGCGGCGTGCTCGACGAGGCGAAGCCCGGGGACGTGATCGTCTGCGCCACCGACGCGTTCAGCCTGACGGCAGTGACCGGCGACCTTCTGATCGGGATGATGAAAAATGTCGGCGTCGTAGGCTTCGTCACCGACGGCCTGGTGCGAGACACGCCGGGCATCCGCGCCGTCGGTCTTCCCTGCTGCGCGGCGGGCGTGACGCCGAACTCGCCGGTCAAGACCGGACCGGGCACCATCGGTTTTCCGGTCGTCGTCGGCGGCGTTGCGGTTTCGCCCGGCGACATCGTCGTCGGCGACGAGGACGGTGTGGTGATCGTGCCGAACAAGCGGATCGACGAGACGATCGAGCACCTCGCGACCATCCGCAAGATCGAGGCGTCGCTCGAAGCCAAGGTGCAGGCCGGGCTTAAGCGGCCGGACTTCCTCGACAAGATCCTGAAGCCGGGGACGGTGAAGGTCGTCGACTGAGCACGCCGGTCATGGCGGACGTTGCGCGGCGATCCATTTCACCCTCATCCTGAGGCGCTTTTTCGCCCCGCGCTTCGAGGCTCGCTTCGCTTGCATCTCAGCATGCGGGGTGAAAAAGCCTCGAAGGGGCGGGAGGGCACCCGCCGTCCGAGCAAGGCTAGGGGCGATGGGCTTGCGGCGGGCGGAACAGCAGGTCGGGCCCGATGTCGGCGATCCGCTGCAGGCCCGCGAGCCCCATCACGCGGTCGATCTCGTTGCGGAATATCTGAAGCACGTGCGCGACGCCCGCCTCGCCGGCGACCGCCAGCCCCCAAAGCTGCGGCCGCCCGATCAGGCAGGCGCGCGCCCCGACCGCCAGCGCCTTCACCACATCCGCGCCGCGTCTGACGCCGCCGTCGATCAGCACCGGAATGCGCCAGTCGGTGGCCTCCACGATCCCCGGCAGCGCGTCGAAGGACGCGACGCCGCCGTCGAGCTGGCGCCCGCCGTGATTTGAGACGATCAGCCCATCAACGCCGTGCGACAGAGCCTCGCGCGCCTCGATTGAGCTCACCACGCCCTTCAGAAGCAGCGGCCCGTCCCAGATTTTGCGCAGCATGTCGACGTCGCTCCACGACAGCGAAGGGTCGAGCATCTCGGAGACGCGCTTTGAGAGCTGCTTCAGGTCCGCCGCCTCTCCCGGCTTCACATAGTTCGCGAAGGTAATGCGCTTCAGGTGGCTCCGCATGCGGAAGAGCCACGGCAGCTTGATCGCCATCGCAGCGATTTCCATCGGCCCGAGCGCCGGCGGGATGGTGAAGCCGTTTCTTATGTCGCGCTCGCGGTTTCCCGTGAGCTGGTTGTCGATGGTCAGCACCAGCGCGTCGTAACCGGCCGCCTTGGCGCGCGCGGTGAATTCGCGGGTCAGCCCGCGGTCGCGATAGACGAAGACCTGCATCCAGCGCGGGCTGGCGCCGGTCTCTGCCAGTTCCTCGATGCTGCAGACGGAACCGTGGCTCAAGCAGAATGCGGTGCCGGCGGCGCTCGCGGCGCGCGCGCTGCAGAACTCGGCATCCGGCCAGAGCAGCCCCGAGAGCCCGGTCGGGCCGATGATGACGGGGAGCGACAGCCGCCTGCCGAAAAGCTCGATCGAAAGATCGCGATCCGACGTGCCGCGCAGCGGCCGCGGCACGAGTTGCACGTCGTCGAAGGCCGACTCGTTGCGCCTGAGCGTCCACTCGTCCTCGGCACCGCCGTCGCAAAAATCGAAGACCGGGCGCGGCAGCGCGCGGCACGCAAGAAGCCGCATCGCGGCAACGCTCGATCCCCTGCGCTTCAGGTTCGGAGCCATCGCAGCCGTCAGAGGTCGAGGCGATAGACGCGGATGGCGTTGTCGCGGTAGAGCTTGCGCTTCTCCTCCGCGCTCGCGCCCTCGATCACCCAGTCGACGATCTCAGGCCATTCCGGGTAGCGCATCGCCAGCTCCATCACATGCCAGTCGCCGCCATAGACGACGCGGTCGAAGCCGAAGCTCTCGATGCAATGCGCGATGTAGGGCCTGATCTGCTCGCGCGTCCACGCTTTGTGATCGGCCTCCGTGGTGACGCCGGAGATCTTGCAGGTGACGTTCGGCAGCGCCGCCAGCTCCTTGATGTGCTGGCGCCACGGGTCGAAGAGGCCGGCCTTGATGGCGGGCTTGCCGATATGGTCGAGGATGAAGCGCACCTCCGGGCACTGCCGCACCATCTTGATGACGTTCGGCAGCTGGTAGTGGAACGGGCAGATGTCGAAGACGAGGTCGTGCTTGGCGAGCAGCTTCAGCGCGGCGATGAAATCCGGCTTGATGCAGAATTCAGGGTCCTTCTGATTCTGGATCAGCCGCCGGATGCCGCGCAGCGTCTTGTTCTCGACAAGCCGGTCGAGGTCCGTCTCGATCGCCGGCCCCTTCTCGAGCGGCAGCGCCGCGACCATGCCCTTGACCACCGGCTCGGTCTTGGCGAGCCCGTCGATCCACGCCGCCTCGTCGAGATATTGCGGCATGTCGACGTCGACCTCGACGAAGACCAGCGCTTCGACCTTGACCGGCGCCGCCGCCTTCAGGAAGTCGGCCGGATAGAGCCGCCGCTTGAGCGAGGGCGCTCCCGCCGTCCAGGCGTAGCCGAAGCGCCCGGGGTCGAGCAGATGCACATGGCTGTCGACGATCGGAAAGTCTGGCACGTCACCCCCTTTGCGCCGGCCTGGCGCTGGCCCACGCATTCTCTCTTTCAGGGAAGCTAGCGCGTGCGGGATGCCGAGGGAAAGGCTCCGTTCGGCGAGTGCTGCGTCTCCAGAGGCGAGAGCGTGCGGCGGTGCGCGCAGAGGTGGTCAGGAATGCATCCGGGGCTTCTTCAGGAACCGCTCGCGTTCGCTTGAGCTGATGCGGAAGGAGAGCGTCTCGCCTTCGCGAGAGACCACAAGCGGCACCTCGGCGCCGGCTTCGCCGAGCGACCAGACCTTGCGGAAGAACTCGGCGAGGCTTGAGACGGTCTCGCCCGCGACCGAGACGATGAGATCGCCGGGCTTGAGTCCGGCGCGGTCGGCGGGCGCGTCGGAATAAACGCCGACGACGAACACCTTCCCTTCAAGGTCCGTGGCGAAGAGCCCGAGCCACGGACGCGACGGGCGGTTTGCGCGGCCGGTCGTGATGAGGTCGTTCAGGATCGGCTTCAGAAGGTCGATCGGCACGACCATGTTCAAATGCCCGTTGCCGCTCCCCTCTGCCTGCCGCTCAACCTGCAGCGATCCGACGCCGAGGAGAGCTCCAGCGGAGTCGATCAGCGCGGCGCCGCCCCAAAGCGGATGCGCCGGCGCGGTGAAGATCGCCTCGTCGAGCACGTATTCCCAATAGCCGGCGAATTCCTGCTTGGCGGCGATCCGCGCCGCGAGCGAATGATGCCTGCCGCCGGCGCCGCACATGACGACGCGGCTTCCCTCCTCGGCCGTCGTCGAATTGCCGAAGGGGAGTGCCGGCAGGTCGAGGTGGCCGAGCGCCTGCACCAGACCGAAGCCGGTCACCTGGTCCTGTGCCAGCGGATGGCCGGGAACGACGCGGTCGTCGGCAAGACCCAGCCAGATCTCCTCCGCCTCGGTGATCAGGTAGCCGATGGTGAGCACCAGCCGCTCGCCGATGATGACGCCGTGGCCGCTCCGCTCGGTGCCGAGCGCGTCGGCGGTGAATGCATCGCCGGGCACCGTGCTCCTGAGGCCGACGACCGAGGTCAGGGTCCGATCGAGGTCGAAGCCATATTCCCCCGGCTTCGGTTGCCGGGCCGGCGTGATTTTCCAGTCGCTCAAAGACGGCATCTCAGAAATCCGTTTGCCTCTCTCGATCTGGTCGCCGCTTCGCTAGACTGCCGCGCCGCGTCGGCGGATTCCAGCGCAATGCCGTCGCAGCAAGAGCCGTGCCCTATCGCACTGCTTGGCCCGCGCTAGCCTGGCCGCGCTATTTGGGCCGCTCGAAGACGCGACGTTCCGCCTCGGCCGCCTTGCGGCAATGGCAGCCTTCGAGATGGTCGTTGACCAGTCCCATTGCCTGCATGAAGGCATAGATAGTGGTTGGCCCGACGAACGACCACCCACGCTTTCTGAGATCCTTGGAGAGCGCGATCGATTCCGGGCTCGTCGGCTGGATCGCGCCGCGCACGATCCGCTTCGGCCGGCTCGAAGGTTTTGGCTCGTAGCGCCAGAGGTAGGCGGCGAGCGAGCCCGCCTCGTCCTTCAGCTCGAGCGCGCGCTTCGCGTTGTTGATCACCGACTCGATCTTGCCGCGATGGCGCACAATGCCGGAATCGGCGAGGCAGCGCTTGATGTCGCGCGCACCGAACCGCGCCACCGTCTCAACCTCGAAATCGGCGAAGGCCGCACGGAAATTCTCACGCTTCCTGAGGATCGTGATCCAGGCGAGTCCGGCCTGAAAGCCTTCCAGGCAAAGCTTTTCGAAGAGGCGGCGGTCGTCGGCGACGGGACGGCCCCATTCGGTGTCGTGATAGCCCAGATAGAGCGGGTCGCCGCTCGCCCAGAAGCAACGCGGCCGTCCATCGGCTCCCGCGACAACACCATCCGGCAAAGGCATCTTCAGGCTCCCGGCCTTGAGGGGTGCGCGGCGGCGATCCTTCCGCGCCTGGCCCTGGCGTTGCAACCCTTTCTTAGTCATAATGAATAATTGCCGCGTCCGCCGCACGGCTACCGGCTGCGCGTTCACCGGACGTGCAGACTTTTGCGGCTAACGATCGGTCATCGTTAACGACGCCTTGTAGCGAGTACGTCATGCAGCGTTCCCTCTTCCTCGCGTTCCTCCTCATCGCCACCACCGCCTTCGGCTCCGCCATGGCCGGGCCGCGCCCGCAGACGAGCGGCGACCCGACGATCGACTCGCAATGGATCGCGCTCGTGAGCAGCGAGAATCCGGTCGGCTCGGCACCTGTCGACCCGCTTTCGACGCCGGCGACCGGCATCTTCCGGGCCTTCGGTGGAACACGGCTGACACCGACTCAGGCGCAGGCGCATCAGCCCGCCGCCGTGCGGCGCTCCCGTGCGACCGACCCGGCATTCCTGCCGGCGCTTGTCGACTATCAGACGACGGAGAGCCCCGGCACGATCGTGATCGATACCTCGGCGCGCTATCTCTATGTCGTGCTCGGGGATGGCAGGGCGCAACGCTACGGCGTCGGGGTCGGGCGCGAAGGCTTCGGCTGGACGGGCCGCGTGCATGTCGGGCGCAAGGCCGAATGGCCGACCTGGACGCCGCCGGCTGAGATGCGCCAGCGCCAGCCCTATCTGCCGGTCTCGATGGCCGGCGGGCTCGACAATCCGCTCGGCGCGCGGGCGCTCTATCTCTTTGACGGCGGCCGCGACACGCTGTTTCGCATTCACGGCTCGAACGAGCCCTGGACGATCGGCCACGCGGTCTCTTCCGGATGTATCCGGATGCGTAACGAAGACGTGATCAGCCTCTACAACCGCACGCCGATCGGCACGACGGTGGTGGTCCGCTAGGCCCGCCCGATTCGCTGGCTGGGGACGGCGACACGTCCCCGGCGGAGGGGCAGCCGGACTTGTCCCGCGGCCCCGCAATAGATGCGGCGATGCAACGCTGCCCGGGAACCTTCTCGGGCATGCTGGCGAGCGCCGCGAGAATTCACTAAGAACTGCGACAACGACCGTCGGGATTGGAGGTCCGGAATGAGAATGGCGAATGCGGCTGGTGCGGCAATTGTGGCGGCTCTCGTGCTGGCCGCGGCGTCTCCGGCAGGAGCAACCCCGCGAACCTATTATGACGTGACGACCCACAGCTACGTCACCTATGACCCCGACAAGATGCGCAGCGACGCTACCGGCGCTCCGCCCCCGGGCACGCCGCGGGTCATGGCCCCCGTCGAGTATCCAGCGCCCGACAAGAAGTTCGACTTCCAGACGGTGGCCTATGACGGAGACCAGGCTCCGGGCACCATCATCATCGATACCAAGAACAAGTTCCTATTCTACATCCTCGAGGACGGGCATCACGCGTGGCGCATGGGCGTCGGCGTCGGCCGCGAGGGTTTTGGCTGGACCGGCACCGTGCATATTGGCAACAAGCAGGAGAACCCGAAGTGGTTCCCGCCGCCGGAGATGGTGCAGCGGCAGCCGGAGCTCGCGAAATACGAGGCGAACGGCATGCCCGGTGGCGACGGCAATCCGCTCGGCGTGCGCGCGCTTTATCTCTTCGACGACAAGGGTAAGGACACCCTTTACCGCATCCACGGCACGATCGAGCCGAACTCGATCGGCCGCAACGTCTCCTCCGGCTGCATCCGCATGCTGAACGAGAACGTCACCAGGCTCTATGACGTGGTGCCGATCGGCACCAAGGTCATCGTGATGTGAGCCGACGCTCGATTCGGACAGATGAGAAGGGCGGCCTTGGTCCGCCCTTTTTGTTGCGCCCTGTTCCGTCGCATCGCACGCCGCCGTGGCGTCATGGTCCGGCGCACCAGTCCCATTTGTCATGCGTGACTTCGAAGCGATCGATGTCAAACTCGCGAAACGGCGCTTCTTCGTGATGCCTGACGCGGGTGATTTCTCCACCGCTCACTGCGACCTGCGGAAGGACGCGTCCGTCCTTCAAGTAGACTGTCACGACCCAGTACCCCATGCCGGTCTCGGGTTTGTCGCGAAGAAAATCCGCGAAGCGCTTTTCCGTGAGCCGAAGCATGTTTGATCGCTACCGCGCCCTCCGTTTCGCTTCCCGGCGGCGCGCATGCAGGATCGGCTCGGTATAGCCGTTCGGCTGCTCGCGTCCCTTGAAGACCAGGTCCGACGCCGCCTGGAAGGCGACGCTGTCGCCGAAATTCGGCGCCATCGGTCGGTAGAGCGGATCGCCCGCGTTCTGCTTGTCGACCACGGCGGCCATGCGCTGCAGCGTCTCCGTCACCTGCGCCTTGGTCACCACGCCGTGGTGCAGCCAGTTGGCGATATGCTGGCTTGAGATGCGCAGTGTCGCGCGATCCTCCATCAGCCCGACATTGTTGATGTCCGGCACCTTCGAGCAGCCGACGCCCTGGTCGATCCAGCGCACGACATAGCCGAGGATCCCTTGCGCGTTGTTGTCGAGCTCTTGTCTGATGTCCTCCGGCGGCCAATTCGGCCGGTCGGCGACGGGGATCGCGAGGATGTCGTCGATCGGCGCGCGCTTCCTCGCTTTGAGCTCCTTCTGTCGCGCCTTCACGTCGACCTGGTGGTAGTGGAGCGCGTGCAGCGTCGCGGCGGTGGGCGAGGGGACCCAGGCCGTATTCGCGCCGGCGCGCGGATGCGCGATCTTCTCTTTCAGCATGGCGGCCATCAGGTCGGGCATCGCCCACATGCCCTTGCCGATCTGCGCGCGGCCGGGGAGCCCGCACATAAGCCCGATGTCGACGTTCGAATCCTCATAGGCGTGGATCCAGGTCGAGCTCTTCATGTCGCCCTTGCGGATCATCGGCCCGGCCTCCATCGAGGTATGGATCTCGTCGCCGGTGCGGTCGAGGAAGCCGGTATTGATGAAGACCACGCGCTCCCTGGCGGCGCGGATCGATTCCTTGAGGTTCAGCGTCGTCCGCCGCTCCTCGTCCATGATCCCCATCTTGAGGCTGTTCAACGGCAGCCCGAGCACCGCCTCGACGCGAGCGAAGAGCGTGTCGGAGAACGCGACTTCCTCCGGACCATGCATCTTCGGCTTCACGATATAGACGGAGCCGGCGCGGCTGTTCTTGTGCGAACCGCTCTTGTCGATGTCGTGAAGCGCGATCGCAGAGGTCACCATCGCGTCGAGGACGCCCTCCGGGACCGGCTTCTCTTCGTGGTCGAGCACCGCATCGCTCATCAACAAATGCCCGACATTGCGGACCAGCATCAGGCTGCGGCCGTGCAGCGTCAGCGTGCCGCCTTGCGGCGCCTTGAAGGTGAGGTCGGGGTCGAGCGTGCGGTCGACGGTCTTGCCGCCCTTCTCGAAGCGCGCCGCCAGGTCGCCCTTCATCAGTCCGAGCCAGTTGCGGTAGGCGGCGACCTTGTCGTCAGCGTCGACCGCGGCGATCGAATCCTCGAGATCCATGATCGTCGTCATGGCGGCCTCGACAACGATGTCGGCGATGCCGGCCTTGTCGCCCTTGCCGATCGGATTCTGAGGGTCGACGCGGACGATCAGATGGAGCCCGTGGTTCCTGAGCACGACGGCGGTCGGGCTCTCTTCGGCGCCCTCGTATCCCGCCAGCTTTGTTGGGTCGGCGAGCCCCGCCATACCGTTGTCGCCGAGCGTGACGACGAGCCGGCCTTCTGCGATCAGAAAGCGCGTCGCATCGCGCCACGCGCCGTTGTCGAGCGGCGCTGCCTGGTCGAGAACGCCGCGCGCAAATTCGATGACGCGCGCGCCGCGCACGGGGTTATAGCCTCTGCCGCGCTCCGCTCCGCCGTCCTCGGGGATGGCGTCGGTGCCGTAGAGCGCGTCATAGAGGCTGCCAAAGCGCGCGTTCGCGGCGTTCAGCGCATAGCGTGCATTCATCACCGGCACGACGAGCTGCGGTCCGGCGACGTCGGCGATCTCCGGGTCGACGTTCTCCGTCCCGATCGAGAAGTCCGGCCCCTCGGGGAGCAGGTAGCCGATCGACTTCAGGAAGGCCTTGTATTCGTCGAGGTCGAAGCTTTTGCCGCGCCGCTCGAGATGCCACGTGTCGATCGCCGCCTGCAGCCGGTCGCGCGTGTCGAGCAGCGCGCGGTTCTTCGGCGCGAGGTCGCGAACGATTGCTTCGAATCCGGACCAGAACCGCTCGGCGGATACGCCGGTTCCCGGCAGCGCCTCCTCGTTCACGAAGGCGGAGAGGCTCTCCGCCACCTTCAGCCCGCCGATCGCGACCCGTTCCGTCATTCCGTTCTCCCAGCTCTCTCACGCATTGCCGAATGTGCTCGATATCTCCGCCTTCCGGCGCGCCCGGCCGAAGCGGCGGGCGAGGGTGTCGGAGTGGTCGTTGCCGTAGGCCCAGTCGAGAAGCTCAACCGTGTGCAGTACCGGGACGTTCGTGCCTGAGCGGATCTGCGTCATGCAGCCGATATTGCCGGTGGCGATCACGTCCGGCGCCACCGCCTCGATGTTCTTCACCTTGCGGTCGCGGAGCCGCATGGCGATCTCCGGCTGCAGCATGTTGTAGGTCCCGGCCGAGCCGCAACAGATGTGCCCCTCTGGGATGTCGCGCACCTCGAAGCCGGCCTTCTTCAGAAGCGCCTTCGGCACCGACGTAACCCGCTGCCCGTGCTGCAGCGAGCATGCCGCGTGATAGGCGACGACAAGGTCGGAGCGGCGCGCGCCCTTCGGCAGCTCAAGCAGCGCCAGATATTCGCTGATGTCGAGGGCAAGCGCGGAGACCCGCGCCGCCTTATCGGCATAGGCGCGGTCGTGGCGGAAGAGGTGGCCGTAATCCTTGATCGTCGTGCCGCAGCCCGACGTGGTGGTCAGGATCGCGTCGAGCCCTTCGCCCTCGATCTCCTCGATCCAGGCGTCGATATTGGCGCGCGCCAGCCGCTTCGCCTGGCGCTCGCGCCCCATGTGATGGACGATCGCGCCGCAGCAGCCTTCGGCGCGCGGGAACACCACTTCGACGCCGAAGCGGCTCAGGAGCCGGACCGCGGCGACGTTGATGCCCGGGTCGAGCACCGACTGCGCGCAGCCGTTCAGAAGCGCGACCCGCCCGCGCCGCTCTTCCTCGGTGGTGAAGCTGACGCCCGGCCGGATGGCGTTCTTCGGAAGCGCCTCCGTCGGCGCGAGCTTCAGCATTGCGTCGAAGCGCGCACCGCCAAATCCGATGCCGCGCAGGACCGGGATGAACGGACGCCCGATCCGTGCGAGGCGCAAGACGGCACGGAAGCGACTGCGATAGGGGAGCGTTCGCGCAAGCAGCGCGCGGATCAGCCGCTCGCCGAGCGGCCGGCGGTAGGTCTTCTCGATCCTGACCCGCGCCTGGTCGACGAGATGCATATAGTCGACGCCGGACGGGCAGGTCGTGACGCAGGAAAGGCAGGAGAGGCAGCGGTCGATATGAGTCGCGACTTCCTTCGACGCCCGCTTGTCGTTCTCCAGCATGTCCTTGATCAGGTAGATTCGTCCGCGCGGTGAATCCAGCTCGTTGCCGAGTTCGAGATAGGTCGGACACGTGGCGAGACAGAAGCCGCAATGAACGCAGCGGCGGAGAATCGAATCCGCCTCCTTGATGTTCGGATCGGCGAGCTGCGCGAGCGAGAACGAGGTCTGCATCAGCCACTCGCCGCCATGCGCCCGGGATTCGAGAATCCCGCGCGGATCGAACTGCTCCCTGAGCCGCCGCGACAGCGCGGCGAGCCCCTCAGGCTGCGGCTCGAACGGCTCGACCGCGGTGCGGAGCGCCGGGCTGCCGCGAACGAGCGTCGCGTGGCCGCCGCCGGCCTCAGCGACCGCGGCGCGGATCACGCCGGCAAGCGCGTCCTTCGCCTTGTCGTCGACCTCGATCCAGATCAGCCCGCCGGACCAGTCGTAGAAATGGCGGAACTTGTGCTTGGGCCTGAGCGCCGCGACCACGCCCGGGCCCGCATTCGGCGCGACGCTTACGCGCCAGACCGGGCGCGAGGTCACGCCGAAGGGCGCGGCGTCGCGAACCGCCCGCCACACCGCCTCGGAGGACTCGTCTTCCAGGACCGCGACCTCGCCGAGCCGACCGATCGCGGCGGTCAGCTTCTGTGCCCGGTAATCGACGGAGGGCGCAACACCCTCAAGCCGGATCAACGTCGCGGCCTTGCCGCCGGAGGCAAACGCGGCGTCCGGAACCTCGGCGACCAGCGTTTCGGGGAGATGCGCCGCGCCGGAGACGTCGAGCGGCGTTCCCATCGCCTTGCAGAGCGCGGTGATCGCGGTCAGCTCGTCGAGGCCGGCGACCACCAGGGTCGCCGACGCTTCCGGGCGCGGCAGGACCTTGAAGGTGAGGTCGGTCACCACCGCCAGCGTTCCCCATGAGCCGGCGAGCCCCTTCGAGAGGTCGTAGCCGGTGACGTTCTTCACGACCCGGCCGCCGGATTTGAACGCCTCGCCGCGTCCGGAGACCGCGTTCACGCCGAGGATGTGGTCGCGCGCGGCGCCCGCCTTGATGCGGCGCGGGCCGCTGACATTTCCCGCAAGCACGCCGCCGAGCGTGCCGCGGCCTCGGGCTCCGCCGAAGAGCGGCCCGAAATCCATCGGCTCGAAGGCAAGCATCTGGCCCTTCTCGCCGACCAGCGTCTCGATCTCCGCGAGCGGCGTCCCGGCCTTGGCGGAAAGCACCAGCTCCTCCGGCTCGTAAAGCGTCACGCCGGAGAGGCCTGAGAGGTCGAGCTCGTGCTCCGCCTGGAGCGGGCGGCCGATGCCGCGCTTGCTCGCATGCGCATAGATTTCGAGCGGCGTCTCCTCCGCCGCCGCCCAGCGCACGGCGTCGAGGACGCCCTCCGCCGTCTCGGGACGCAGCGTGGTCAAAGCGCAGTTCTCGTCCCTCTCCCAGAGGGAGAGGGTGTCCGCGAAGCGGACGGGTGAGGGGTTGCGGCGAAGAGCGGTTGGCAATTACCGATGCGGCATCCCCTCATCCGGCTGCTCCGCAGCCACCTTCTCCCCGTGGGAGAAGGGTTCTCCCGCCCGCACCGGTTCACGATCAGAACCTCGGCAAATCGGGAAACGGGAGCTTCCCCTTGTGCACGTGCATGCGGCCGAGTTCTGCGCAGCGATGCAGTTCCGGGAACATCTTGCCGGGGTTCAGGAGGTGCTTCGGGTCGAAGGCGCACTTCACCCGCTCCTGCTGGGCGAGATCGTCCTTGTTGAACATCGCCGGCATCAGGTCGCGCTTCTCCACGCCGACGCCGTGCTCGCCGGTCAGGACGCCGCCGACCTCGACGCAGAGCTTCAGGATGTCGGCGCCGAAGACCTCCGCCTTGTGAAGCTGTTCGGGGTCGTTGGCATCATAGAGAATCAGCGGGATGCAGGTTGCCGTCGCCGGCATGGAAGACATTTGCTACGCGCAGCCCATAGGACTCCGACATCTCGCGCATCCGCTTAAGGACGCGCGGCAGCTCCTTGCGCGGGATCGTGCCGTCCATGCAGTAATAATCTGGCGACAGGCGTCCGACCGCGGGAAACGCCGCCTTGCGCCCGGCCCAGAATGACAGGCGCTCCAACTCGTTGGCCGAGACGCGGACGTTCACGGCCTTGTTCTTTTCGGCGATCGCCTCGACGCGGTCGAGAAGGTGCGACACCTCGCGCTGCGGTCCGTCGAGCTCGACGATCAGGAGCGCCTCGACATCGCGCGGATAGCCGGCGTGGACGAAATCCTCCGCCGCGTGGATTGCCGGCTTGTCCATCATCTCCATGCCGCCCGGGATGATGCCGGCGGCAATGATGTCGGCGACGCAAAGCCCCGCATCCTCGCTCGACGCAAAGCCTATCAGCGCCGCGCGCGCGGTTTCGGGCGCGCGCAGGATCCTGACCGTGACCTCGGTGACGACGGCGAGCAGCCCCTCAGAGCCGGTCATCAGGCCGAGCAGGTCGTAGCCGTCGGAATCGAGATGCTTGCCGCCGAGCCTGATCACTTCGCCGGTGATCAGCACCATCTCGATGCCGAGCACGTTGTTGGCGGTGAGCCCGTATTTCAGGCAGTGCACGCCGCCGGAATTCTCCGCCACGTTGCCGCCGATCGAGCAGGCGATCTGCGAGGAGGGGTCGGGCGCGTAATAGAAGCCGCGCGCTTGCACGGCATTGGTGACGCCGAGATTGGTGACCCCCGGCTGCACCACCGCAACGCGGTTGTCGTAGTCGATGTCGAGCACCTTGTTGAACTTCGACATGACCAGGAGGACACCGTCTTCAAGCGGCAGCGCGCCGCCGGAGAGCGACGTGCCGGAGCCGCGCGGCACGACGCGGATGCCATTCTCGTGGCAGTAGCGAAGCACGCGGGCGACCTGCTCGACCGTCTCCGGCAGCACCACCAGCATCGGCGCCTGCCGGTAGGCGGTGAGCCCGTCCGTCTCGAATGGCCGGAGCGCCTCCGGATCGGTGACGACGCCCTCGCCGGGCACGATCTCCGAAAGCGCCCGCGCGATCGCGTAGCGCCTGGCGATCACGTCGGCATCCGGCTCCGGCATGACGAGGGTCATGGAATTCTCCGCGGGGTTTCCCGCCTTTTCGTTCTTTCCCTAGGGTTTTTTGGCCGGTCTGTCGAATGGCATGGCGGACGCAGTTTTCGCGCAGAAGGCGATTTGACCGTGAGACCGGTGAACGCCTATCGTTTTCCGGGCGCGACCGCTATCTATCTCCAACCTCATCGGCCTAAACCAACACAAATGGACGCGTCCCCACAGGAAAAGCCGAACGTCGGCCTCTTCGTCACCTGCCTTGTCGACCTCTTCCGCCCTTCGGTCGGCTTCGCGGCGCTGAAGCTGCTGGAGGATGCCGGCTGCAGCGTGGAGGTGCCCGAGGCGCAGACCTGCTGCGGCCAGCCCGCCTATAATTCCGGCGACCGCCGCGACGCGAAGTCGGTGGCGCGCGGGGTGATCCGCGCTTTCGAGCCCTACGACTATCTGGTCGCGCCGTCGGGCTCCTGCGCCGGCATGATCAAGAAGCACTACCCGGCGCTCTTCGCCGACGAGCCGGAATGGCAGACCCGCGCCGCGGTGCTGGCGGAGAAGAGCTTTGAGCTCATCAGCTTTCTTGCCGATGTGCGCGGCGTGACATCGGTCGACGCCAAGCACGCGGGAACGGTCACCTATCACGATTCCTGCTCCGGGCTGCGCGAGCTCGGCGTGATGCGCCAGCCGCGGCAGCTTCTTCAAAGCGTCGAGGGCCTCGCGCTGATCGAGCTTGAGGACGCCGATGTCTGCTGCGGCTTCGGCGGCACCTTCTGCGTCAAATATCCCGACGTCTCGAATGCCATCGTGGAAGAAAAGACGGCGCGGATCGCGGAGAGCGGCGCGGAGACCTTGCTCGCCGGCGACCTCGGCTGCCTCCTGAACATGGCGGGCAAGCTCAAGCGCGAAGGCCGGCCGACGAAGTCGCGGCACGTCGCGGAGGTGTTGGCCAGCATGACCGGCGAGCCGGCGATCGGCGAGGGCGAGGCGTGAATATCACCGCCCAGAACTTCAAGGAGAACGCCCGCCATGCGCTCGATGACGCGCAGCTGCAGCGCGCGCTGAACCATGTCCGCCACAACTTCATCGACAAGCGGGCGAAGGCGGTCGAGGCGCTGCCGGAATTCGAGCAGCTCCGCCGTGACGCGCGCTTGATCAAGGACCACACGCTCAAGCACCTCGACCTCTATCTGGAAGCCTATGAGGCGCGGGTCGCCGCCTCCGGCGGGCACGTGCATTTCGCCGAGACGGCCGATGACGCGCGCCAGCTGATCCTCGACATCTGCCGCCGCACCGGGGCGAAGACCGTCACCAAGGGCAAGTCGATGATCGCCGAGGAGATCGGACTCAACGAGCACCTTGAGGAGCACGGCATCCAGCCGATCGAGACCGATCTCGGCGAATACATCATCCAGCTTCGCGGCGAGGCGCCGAGCCACATCATCGCCCCGGCCGTGCATGTGAACCGCGACCAGGTGGAGGCGGATGTTCCGCCGCGTCCACACGCAACTTGCCGAAAACCGCGACCTGTCGGACCCGGCAAGCCTGCTTGCCGAGGCGCGCGCCGTGCTGCGCGACCGCTTCCTTGCCGCCGATGTCGGCATCACCGGCGCCAACATCCTCGTCGCGGAGACCGGCTCCTCCCTCATCGTGACCAACGAGGGGAACGGCGACCTGACGCAGATCCTGCCGCGCATCCACGTCGTCATCACCTCGATCGAGAAGCTCGTTCCGACGCTCGACGACGCGACGACGATTCTCACGGCTCCTTGCCCGCTCGGCGACGGGCCAGGACATGTCCGTCTACACCACCTTCTCGACGGGCAGCCGGCGGCCCGACGATCCGGACGGTCCGGAGGAATATCACGTCGTGATCCTCGACAATGGCCGCACCGCCATGCTCGGCACCGAGATGCAGGAGATGCTGCGCTGCATCCGCTGCGGCGCCTGCATGAACCACTGCCCGGTCTACCACTCGGTCGGCGGCCACGCTTATGGCGCCACCTATCCGGGGCCGATGGGGCAGGTGCTCGATCCGGCGATCTTCGGGCTTGAGGCGACACACGCGCTGCCGAACGTCTCCACCTTCTGCGGCCGCTGCGAAAGCGTCTGCCCGATGATGATCCCGCTGCCGAAGCTGATGCGCCATTGGCGCGAGAAGGAGTTCGAGCGCGCGCTGACGCCGGCGACGCAGCGCTTCGGCATCCGCTTCTGGGCCTTCTTCGCTCTGCGCCCGGCGCTCTACCATTTCGCGACCGGGCTTGCGATGCGGGCGCTCGGCAATCTCGGCCGCGCCAAAGGGCGCTTCAAAAGCCTGCCGCTTGCCGGCGGCTGGACGAAGCACCGCGACCTGCCGGCGCCGTCGGGCCGCACCTTCATGGAGTCTCTACAAGGCCGGTCGAGGTAGCCGATGAGCGGGCGCGACGCGGTTCTGGCCAAAGTCCGGCGCGCGCTGCATGCGACGGGGGACGAGGCGGAGCGCAAGCGCGCCGTCGCCGAGCGGCTCGAGAGCCCGCAGCCGAACACCGTGCCGAAGCGCGGCGACCGCGACCATGAGGGTCGCGTGGCGCTCTTCGAGGAGATGGCGGAGAAGGTCTCCGCCACCGTCGGCCGCGTTGCAGCGCCGGCCGATGTCCCGGCTGCCGTCGCCGGCTATCTTCGCGACCACAATCTGCCGCAGCAGATCAGGACCGGCACCGATCCGGCGATCGAGGCGCTGCCGTGGGCGGAGGAGCCGCAGCTTGAGCGGCGGATCGGCGCCTCCGAGGGCCACGACGCGGTCTCGCTCAGCCATGCCTTCGGCGGCGTAGCGGAATCCGGCACGCTGGTGCTTCTTTCCGGGCCCGACAATCCGACCACGCTCAATTTCCTGCCAGACACTGAGATCGTGCTCGTCTCGGCCGACGACATCGCCGGCGATTACGAGACGGTGTGGCGGCGGCTTCGCGAACGCTTTGGCCACGGCGTCCTGCCGCGCACCATCAACCTCATCACCGGCCCCTCGCGCTCCGCCGACATCGAGCAGACGCTGATCCTCGGCGCGCATGGCCCGCGCGCGCTGCACATCCTTGTCGTTGGCTGACGGCGAACGCCGCCGCGGCGCCGACCGGGGGCCGGCTCAGCCGTCGACGATCTGTTCGCCGCCGCCTTCGCCGACCGGCAGGATGGCGTTCGACCCAAGAACGAGGTTCGTTCTGTTCTTGCCGGAGAGCGTCTGCAGGAGCCGTAGATTCATGAGCTCGGGATTACCCTTCAGCATGCGGGCCGCGTTGGCCAGCGAGCGCAACGCCGCCTGTTCGCCGCGCGCACGCTCAAGCGCCGCCGCGCCTTCGAGCCGGGCACGCTCGACCTCCGAGAAGAGCCGCCTGATCTCGGGCGGCAGCACCAGCGACGTGACCGTCGCGCCGATGACCTCGCAGCCGGAGATCGGCGAGCCGATCAGTCCGAGCAGCTCGGCGTCCAGCGTGACGCGCTGGACGAGGAATTCCTCAAGCGAGCGGTTCGCCGCAAGTTTCGAGAGCGCCGTTGCGACCGCGAGCTTGAGCCTCTCGCTGTAGCCGTTCTCAAGCGCCTCGCGCGGGTCGATGAAGCGATAGGTGACTGTCGCCGCCATCCGATAGACGAGCCGGTCCGCGCTGGTGACGTCCGTGACCGGCACCGCAAGGATCTGGTCGTTCTTCCTGAGCCGGTGGACCGCGCGGCGCTTAGGCTGCCAGTTGAAATATCGTCCGGGCGGCAGGATGCGGTCGAAGCGGCCATCGTAGTAGGCGATGGCGTGCTCCCATTCGAACACCGTGACAAAGGCGCTGTTCCGACCGCCCCGCAAACGGTACGCGGCGATCGCGACCATGGCGATGGCGAAGAAGATCAGAAACGTCAAAAGCCCGTCGGACATGTTCTCTTGCGCCCCGTCTTGGGAATAGCGGGACCTCCTTGGCGCCGCGAGGAGCGAGCGGGAGCCCGAAGCCCGCATGGCCCGTTCCTGGCTTGCCTTGCGGCGGGGTGCCAAGGAGATCCCTCATGGAATCACCAGTCCCGAGCACATCCTCTCTTTCAGCTGGCCGTGCCTTGCGGCATCGCGCGGACGAGAAGATGGCAATGGGGAGTCGAACCCCAGCGAGGGTCTAGCAAAGAAGCGTTAATGTTTGGTCGCCCGCGGCCGGCGGCCGACATCGCGCAAGATCTCGCGCGCGGCATTGTGGCCAGGCGCGCCGGTGACGCCGCCGCCCGGATGCGTGCCGGAGCCGCAGAGATAGAGCCCGGGAATCGGCGCGCGGTAGTCGGCGTGGCCAAGCATCGGGCGGGCGGAGAAAATCTGGTCGAGCGACAGCGCCCCATGAAAGATGTCGCCGCCGAGAAGTCCGAAGGTGCGCTCAAGATCGAGCGGCGAGAGCGCCTGCCGCCCGATGACCGACGCTTTGAAATTCGGCGCATAGCGGTTGACCGTCTCGATCATCAGGTCGGCGACCGTGTCGCGATGGTCGTCCCACGATGAACCGCCGGAAAAATCGGCGGGAAGCTCCGGCGCCACGTGCTGGCAGAAGAGGCTCGCGACGTGTTTCCCCGGCGGCGCCAGCGTGTCGTCGAGCGTTGAGGGGATCAGCATCTCGATCGTCGGCTCCTTCGACCAGCCCTGCTGCCGCGCGTCGAGATAGGCGCGGTCCATGTAGGGGAGGCTCGGGCCGATGATGACGCCCGAGGTGTGATGCTCGGCGAGTTCCTTGCCGGGAACGGCGGAAAAATCCGGCAGCTCGGAGAGCGCGACGTTCATCCGAAAGGTGCCGGAACCCGAGCGCCAGTGCGTGATGCGGCGGAGGAAATCGGCGGAGAGCGCCGCCTGATCGACGAGCCGGGTGAAGAGCAGCTTCGGGTTCAGGTTGGAGGCGACGGTTTTCGCACGCACCGTGTCGCCCGTCTCCGTCACCACGCCAACTGCGCGGCCCTTCTCCACCATCACCTCGCGCACCGCCTGATCGGTGCGAATCTCGACACCGCGTGCAGCACAGCATTTCGCCATCGCCTGGGTGATGGCGCCCATGCCGCCGATCGCGTGGCCCCAATTGCCGCGTTTGCCGTTCACCTCTCCGAAGGCGTGATGCAGAAGCACATAGGCTGTCCCCTGTGCATAGGGGCTCTGATATGTGCCGACGATGCCGTCGAAACCGTAGAGCGCCTTGATCGGATCGGATTCGAACCAGGAATCGAGAAAGTCGCCGGCCGACTTCAGGATCAGGTCGAGGAACTCGCGCCGCATTTCTGGGTCGAGCCTGGCGAAGCGCCGGCCAAGCCCGGCGGCCTTCAGAAGCTCCGGCAGCGTGCGCCAGCCTTCCGCGGCGGCGTTCGGCGGCGTCTCGAGCACGGTCGCGCGCAGCACGTCGGCGACCGCTTCGAGCCGCGTCAGGTAGGCGTCGAGCCGCTCCGCGTCCTTTTCGGAGAATTTTGCCACCTCCGTCTTGGTGCGGCCGGGCCCGGTCTTCAGAAACCGCCCGTCGGGAAGCGGCAGAAAATTCTGCAGCTTGCGCTCAACGATGCGCAATCCGTGCGCGCGCAGGCCGAGATCGGCGATGATCTTCGGATTGAGCAGCGACACCGTGTAGGAGGCGACGGAATTGCGGAAGCCCGGATGAAACTCCTCCGTCACCGCCGCGCCGCCGACGACATGGCGGCGCTCAAGCACCGTCACCTTGAGCCCCGCCTCCGCCAGATAGGCGGCGCAGACGAGCCCGTTATGCCCGCCTCCGATGATGACGACGTCGGTTTCGCTGGCGGTCATCCGGGTGCCGCGGCCACCTCTCCCCTTCGCCGAACCCCATGCGGCATCTCGGCCTCCCAGTCGAAATCCGTCGCGCTTACGCTCGCCGGATTCCGGACGCCCCGCAAGGGGGAGGGGGGTCAGGTCAGGCTTTCCACCGGAGCTTAGTTGCCCGGTAACCTTCGCCCGGGTAAAAGCTCGGCCCGAGGAATCGTCCCTGCGTTGAGAGTTCCGTCCGGCACGTGCGCATCAACAAAAACAGGCTCGCCGTTCAGATCGTCCTGACATCGGCCATTGTTTTTCAGTCCGCGGCGCCTGGCGCCGCGCTGGAGGCGGGCGTTATTGCGGGCTTGCGGGCGCTCGATCCCTCGGAGCGGCTTGAGCAGCGCTGCGACATCGAGGCGATGGCGCGGATCGACAAGGACAAGACCGGCTACCATCCGGACCGTGTCGTTGCCGGCGCGACCGCCGACGCCACGGTCGACGGCGACACGCTGACCAGCAACGGCGCCGCCTTCCGCAGCAAGGGCAAGTGGTACGGGCTCACCTTCACCTGCAAGGGCTCCGCCGACCATCTCGACGTGACGGCCTTCGACTACACCATCGGCGACGCCATCCCCGAGGCGCAGTGGGAGCAGGACGGCCTCTTCGATTGAAGGGTCGCCACAGCGCGCCTGCTCTAATCCCTGTCGTCATGCCCGGACTTGATCCGGGCACCCATTCCGCAACGCTTCCGGACTCTGGACGGTGACGGAATGGATTGCCGGGTCAAGCCCGACAATGACGACAAGAGGGATCGGGACGTTGCCGACCTGCGTCGCCGGTTGCCGCCATGCCTCGATCCCGCTACTAAGGCGCCGCCCGCCCGACCCTGCCGAAGGGCGGGCTTTTTGATATCCGACCGCCATGGCCCCGAAAAAGACCAAGCTCGAACCACGGCTCCCGCGCGGCTTCGCCGATCGCGGGCCGGCGGATATCCGCGCCGTCGATCGGATGATGGCGACGATCAAGCGCGTCTACGAACGCTACGGCTTCGAGCCGGTCGAGACGCCCTTCGTCGAATACACCGAGGCGCTCGGAAAATTCCTGCCCGACCAGGACCGGCCGAACGAGGGCGTGTTCTCGTTCCAGGACGAAGACGAGGCGTGGCTTTCGCTCCGCTACGATCTGACCGCGCCGCTCGCGCGCTACGTGGCGGAGAATTTTGAGTCGCTGCCGAAGCCTTATCGCAGCTACCGCGCCGGCTGGGTGTTCAGGAACGAGAAGCCGGGACCGGGACGCTTCCGCCAGTTCATGCAGTTCGATGCCGACACGGTGGGAGCATCGTCTCCGGCGGCGGACGCCGAGATCTGCATGATGGCGGCGGATACGATGGAGGCGCTCGGCTTCGAGCGCGGGCAATACGTCATCAAGGTGAATAACCGGAAGGTGCTCGATGGCGTGATGGAGGCAAATCGCATCGTCGACGAATCCCAGAAGCTGGCTACTCTGCGCGCCATCGACAAGCTGGATCGGGTGTCACTTGCCGGTGTCGGACAGCTGCTGGGAGAGGGCAGGGAGGATGAATCGGGTGACTTCACACCTGGGGCAGGCCTTTCACCTGACCAAATCATAGGAATTCAGGGACTGGTCCAGCATCGAGATGACTGGCGTGAAGCTGTGGCAAGCGCCGAGTTGCGTCTGAACTCCACTGAACCCGGAAGAGTTGGCGCGGCGGAGCTAGAGCAGATCGCAAAACTGATCGAAATCGCGGACTATTCTGACCGCGTTACGATAGACATGTCCGTCGTCCGCGGCCTGGAATACTACACAGGCCCCGTCTTCGAGGCGCAGCTCACCTTCGAGGTGCCGAACGAGAAGGGCCAGCCCGTGGTCTTCGGCTCGGTCGGCGGGGGCGGGCGCTATGACGGGCTCGTCGGTCGCTTCCGCGGCGAGGATGTGCCGGCGACCGGGTACTCCGTCGGCGTGTCGCGCCTCGCTGCTGCGCTGAAAGCCGTCGGCAAGCTCGGCGATGAGGGCATGAACGGTCCCGTCGTCGTCACCGTGATGGATCGCGAAAAGCTCGCCGACTACCAAAGAATCGTCGCCGAGCTGCGCAATGCCGGTGTCGCGGCGGAGATGTATCTCGGCTCGTCCGGCATGAAGGCGCAGCTCAAATACGCCGACCGCCGCAATGCGCCCTGCGCTATCATCGCCGGCTCGAACGAATTCGACTCCGGCAAGTTGCAGGTGAAGGACCTCGTCGCCGGCAAGGCCGAGGCGGCCGCGATCGGAAGCCACGCTGACTATAAGGAAGAACGACCGGGGCAGTTCGAGGTCGCGGCGTCGGATATCGTGGCTGAGGTAAAGACGCTGCTTGAGAAGCAGCGGGGGACATGACGCGCGGTCGCCGCCATGAGCGCCACCGCATCCCTCAGACCTGGCGTCATGCCCGGTCCTCGGATCAAGTCCGAGGATGATCCGGACATCCATTCCGCGACGTCGAGGACATCCATGACCGCGACGGAATGGATTGCCGGCTCAAGCCCGGCAAGGACGACAGTCAGAGGCATGCCGGGGAGGGCTCTCTAGTGTCCTTCGCCCGCCTGCGCCCGCTCTATGACAAGGCCGGCGCGCGGTTCGTCGAGGTGCCGGTGCTGCATCCGGCCGACCCGTTCCTGGAGACGGCGGGCGAGGACATCCGCAGACGCATGTTTGTGACGGAAGGGCCGCTCGGCGAGCGGCTGGCGCTCAGGCCCGACTTCACCATCCCCGTCTGCCTGATGCATCTGGAAGGCGGCGCCGGCGCGGCGCGCTACGCCTATGAAGGCCTCGTCTTCCGCCGCCACGACCAGGGTTCTCCGGAGCGGCTTGAGACCGGCTACGAGGATTTCGGCGGCCCTGATTCACCCGATGCCCGCGTCACGGCCGACGCCGAGGCGCTGGCGCTCGCGGTCGAGTGTGCCGCCACCCTTGCGCCCGGAGCGCTCAGCGTCCGCCTCGGCGACATCGGCCTCTTCGATGCGGTTCTACGCGCCCTGAAGCTGCCGGGCCGCTGGCGCCGGCGGCTCCGCCATTCCTTTGGCCTGCCGGAGGTGATGGCGGCGAACCTGAAGCGCATGACCGTGCCGCGCGAGGCGGAGGACATGCGGCTTGAACCTGATCTCCGCGCCGTCGCCGACCACGCGCCGGGCCTGATCGCGCTTCTCTCCAAGCGACGCGCGGCGCACGGGCATGCCGAGGGGGCAGGGCGCTCACCGCAGGAAATCGCCGAGCGATTCTTCGACCGCCGCGCAATCCCCGACGCCGTTGTCGCGACGCGCGCCGTCCGCATCCTCGCCGACTATCTCCGCCTGACCGCACCGCTCGAAGAGGCAACGGCGGTGCTTGCCGCATTTGCCTCCGCGCGCAGCCTTGAGCTTGGCGATGCGCTCAGCCTTTTCGAGAGGCGCGCCGCCGCCATCGCCGCGCTTTCTCCTCCATCCGGGGCACCGGCCGCTCCGATCCGCTTCGACGCCGGCTTCGGCCGTCCGCTCGACTATTATACGGGGCTCATCTTCGAGGTGCTGGCGGAGGGGCTAGGCGCGCCGCTCATCGGCGGCGGGCGCTACGACCGCATGATGGAGATGCTCGGCGCGCCGCAGCCGGTGCCCGCCGTCGGCTTCACGCTCAGGCTCGACCTGATCGAGGAGAACGACCGATGAATGGCGCGCTCGTCCTCGCCTTCCCGTCGAAGGGCCGCCTCATGGACGATTCGGAGGCGCTGCTTGCCGCGGCCGGCTTTCCGGTCGCGAAGAAGGACGGGCGCGGCTATCGCGGCGCGCTTGCCGGCGCGCCTGCGATCGAGGTCGCCTTCCTCTCCTCTGCCGAGATCGCGCGCGAGCTTGCCGCCGGCAACGCGCATCTCGGGATCACCGGCGAGGATTTGGTGCAGGAAAGCGTCGCCGAGTGGCCGCAGAAGATTGCGCTCCTCGCCGGGCTCGGCTTCGGCCGCGCCGACGTCGTGGTCGCCGTGCCGGAGCTTTGGATCGACGTCTGGACCATGGAGGATCTCGGACGACGTCGCCGCCTCCTTCCGTGCCCGCCACGCGCGCCGCATGCGGATCGCCACCAAATACTGGAACCTGACGCAGCGCTTCTTCGCCAAGCACGGCATCGCGCTCTATCGCGTCGTGGAAAGCCTCGGCGCGACCGAGGGCGCGCCCGCCGCGGGCACCGCCGATCTTATCGTTGACATCACCACGACCGGCGCGACGCTTGCCGCCAATCACCTGAAAGTGTTGGAGGATGGGCTGATCCTGAAGTCCGAGGCGAAGCTTGCGGCGTCGCGCGCGGCGGATTGGAGCGGCGCCTCGCGCGAGGCGGCGGAATATTTGTTCGGCGGTCTCGCCAGGGCCGGCACCGCGATTGCCTCGGACTGGGCGGAAAAGCTGGCAAAGAGCGCTTTGTCGGAAAGCTGATCGCTCACTTCCCGCACGTAAGCGGCTCGTGCAACTTCAAAACAAATTCGCTGCTTTGTGCGATCGCGACCTTAATCGGCGGGCAACGCTAACGTGCGTCGTGTCGGAACGGCGGAAGCGAAGGTGCGATTATCGCTGCGGAGCCCGGGTCCGAATTGGATCTCGGGCAGGCGGAGAAACAAGATGAGATTGCGCGACATGACAGCGATGGCGAGCCTTCTGGCCGCGCTCGCCTTCACGCAAAGTCCTGCCAACGCCCAGTCGCTTAACCTCGGCGTCGCAAGCGCGAACCTTGGCGGACTGACCGGCACATCGACGGCGAATACCAGCGATCCGAACGGCGGCAGCGTTGCGACGGCCTCGGCGACCGGCGGCTCGCTGAGCGGTGGCAGCGGTCCGAGCAACGCCACTGTTTCCATTGGCGGCAGCGGCTCGACCTCCGCCACCGGGACCGGACCCGCGACGCTCGTCGCGTCGCTTGGCGGTGTGGCCGGCGGCACCCCGACCGGCTCCGTCACGCTGGGCACGGGCTCTGTCGGCGGACAAAACGGCACGACGACGACGATTTCGCTGGGCACGAGCGGCGCGACGGCCGGCGCCGGCGCCGGAACGGCGACCGGTTTCACCCAAGCTACGCTCAGAACGGCGTTGAACCAGCTCGATCAGAGCGACGTCCGGGCGCTCAAGCTGAAATGCGCCGATGTGCTCGGCAATCCGCGGGCATTCGACGCGGGCACCGTCGGGCTCTGCCAAATGCTGGCGAGGCTTTGACGGCCGACGTCGGGTGAAACGAAACGGGACCCGCGCGGGCCCCGTTTCGGGTCGGCAAAGCAAAAGGCCCGGGACGCACCCGGGCCTTCGCATGTTTGTCTCAGACAGCCGGGACTTAGAAGTCCATGCCGCCCATGCCGCCGCCGGGCATCGGAGGAGCCGCGTGCGTCTCCTTCTTCGGAGCCTCGGCGATCATCGCCTCGGTCATCACCAGAAGGCCGGCGACCGATGCGGCGTCCTGCAGCGCGACCCTCACGACCTTGGTCGGGTCGATGATGCCGGCCTGGACCAGGTCCTTGTATTCCTCGGCCTGGGCGTCGAAGCCGAAGGTGTTGGACTTGTTCTCCAGCACCTTGCCGACCACGATCGAGGCGTCGACGCCGGAGTTCTGCGCGATCTGGCGGATCGGCGACTCAAGCGCCTTAAGCACGATCTTGATGCCGGCCTGAACGTCGGGGTTCTCGCTCGTCAGCTTGTCGACCGCCTTGCGGGCACGCAGCAGCGCGACACCGCCGCCCGGCACGACGCCCTCCTCGACCGCCGCGCGGGTGGCGTTCAGGGCATCGTCGACGCGATCCTTCTTCTCCTTCACCTCGACCTCGCTCGCGCCGCCGACGCGGATCACCGCGACGCCGCCGGCGAGCTTCGCAAGCCGCTCCTGCAGCTTCTCGCGGTCGTAGTCGGAGGTGGTCTCCTCGATCTGCGCCTTGATCTGGTTGATGCGGCCCTCGATGTCCTTCTTCTTGCCGGAGCCGTCGACGATGGTCGTCTCTTCCTTGGAGATCGACACCTTCTTGGCGCGGCCCAGCATGTCGAGGGTCACGTTCTCAAGCTTGATGCCGAGGTCTTCGGAGATGAGCTGGCCGCCTGTCAAAGTGGCGATGTCCTGCAGCATGGCCTTGCGGCGATCGCCGAAGCCAGGCGCCTTGACGGCCGCGACCTTGAGCCCGCCGCGCAGCTTGTTGACGACGAGCGTCGCCAGCGCCTCGCCTTCCACGTCCTCGGCGATGATGAGGAGCGGACGGCCCGACTGCACCACGGCTTCCAGAACCGGGAGCATGGCCTGCAGGTTGGAGAGCTTCTTCTCGAACAGCAGGATGTAGGGATCCTCAAGATCCGCGATCATCTTCTCCGCATTGGTGATGAAGTAGGGAGAGATGTAGCCGCGGTCGAACTGCATGCCTTCGACCACTTCGAGCTCGGTCTCGAGCGACTTCGCTTCCTCGACCGTGATCACGCCCTCGTTGCCGACCTTCTGCATCGCTTCCGCGATCATGTTGCCGACCGTTGTGTCACCGTTTGCCGAGATCGTGCCGACCTGCGCCACTTCCGCCGAGGTGTTGATCTTCTTCGACTGCTTGGCGAGTTCCTTGACGACGGCGGTGACCGCAAGATCGACGCCACGCTTCAGATCCATCGGGTTCATGCCGGCGGCGACGTATTTGGCGCCTTCCTTGACGATGGCATGGGCGAGGACTGTCGCGGTCGTGGTGCCGTCGCCGGCGATGTCGTTGGTCTTCGACGCGACTTCGCGCACCATCTGCGCGCCCATGTTCTCGAACTTGTCTTCGAGCTCGATTTCCTTGGCGACCGTCACGCCGTCCTTGGTGATGCGCGGTGCGCCGAAGGACTTCTCGATGACGACGTTGCGGCCTTTCGGACCGAGGGTGATGCGAACCGCATTCGCCAGGGTGTCGATGCCGCGGAGCATCTTCTCGCGCGCGTCGGCGGAGAATCTTACGTCTTTTGCTGACATTTTTGTTCCTCGTGTTCAGGATTGGTTGCGGGCGCGATGCCTCAGGCGGCCTTCTTCTTGGCAGCGGGCGTGCCCTCGATGATGCCCATGACGTCGGACTCCTTCATGATCAGGAGCTCCTCGCCGTCGAGCTTGACCTCGGTGCCTGACCACTTGCCGAAGAGAATGCGGTCGCCGGCTTTGAGGTCGAGCGGCTGGATCTTGCCGCTTTCGTCGCGGGCGCCGGGGCCTACGGCGACGACTTCGCCTTCCTGCGGCTTCTCCTGGGCGGTGTCAGGAATGATAATGCCACCCTTGGTCTTCTCCTCGGAGGCCAAGCGGCGGACGACGACACGGTCGTGAAGTGGACGGAAATGCATGTGTTCCTCTCGTCCCAACGGGTTGAGCTGTAAGGGTTTTCGCCCTATTTTGCTGGACTGCTAGCACTCCATCGTAGCGAGTGCCAGACAGGTGCGGTTGAGATAAGAAAGGCCCCGGACGGAGTCAATGGGCGCGCGGCATGCCACCGAAAAAAAGGTCGCGACAAAATCGATTAGGTTGCCGGCGCTTCGTTCCTCAAATGCCGCTAATCGGTTCGGCGGCAGCGGGGAGCGGCATGGCGCCGGGCGCATACAGGCGCCGGAGAAGCGCCGCCGCGGCCAGAATGCTCGGCAGTGCCATCAGGATCGCGAGCGACAGCGGCGCGCCCGCGGCCGATAGCGCCGCGGCCACCAAGCAGGCTGCGACCCCGCCGATATCCCAGCCGGCCTCGGTCGCGAGCGTGAAGCGGAACGGGCACGGCGACGCCTTGGAGAGATTGTAGGTCGCTGTCCCAAGTGCCGGGATCAGGAGCGGCCAGAGCACCGCGCCGAGCGCGTTGGTGCCGATCGCGAACCACGGCGAGCCAAGGCTCGCGGCGCGTGCGAGCACCAGGATCGCCGCCGCCGAATAGCCGATGATGACCGCCCGGCGGCCGTGCCCGGCATCGATGTGGCGTCCGAGGATGAGGCCGAAAAATGCGCCCGCCAGTCCGGCGAGGGCCATGGCGCCGCCATAGGCCGGCAGGCTCTCCTTGAGCGACACGAAGAGCGCGATCTGCCAGACGATGATGTAGCAGGAGTCGAACCAGCCGTCGGTTGCGATCAGGAGCATGCCGATCCGCGCCGCGCGGAATGCGCCGGGCGCCTCGCGTCTGACCGCAACGTTTGGCGCGCCAAGAAGCGGCAGTGCGGCCGCCGCCTGGACCAAACCGACCGCCGCGAAGGTCAGGCGCGGGCCGAGCGTGACCAGCGCCCAGGCGCCGATCAGCGGAGCGACGATCCCGACCACGGCGATCAGCGCCTCGCGCGCCCCGATCTGCTGCCCGCGATGCTCCGCGTCACCGACCGCCGCGAAATAGGCGTTGTAGGAGAGCCAGTAGAAGATCTCGGCAAGTGCCGTCACGATGCAGAGCGCATAAAGCGCGCCTCCGATACCGTGCACCTCGGCGAGCAGCGGATATTGCGCGGCCATGGCGAGCGTGCCGAAGACGAGAAGCGGCTTCAGGCCGAACTTTTTGGCGAGCGGCAGGATTGCCGGGCGGAGCAGGAAGCGTCCGGTAAGGATCGCCGCCTGGGCGAGCAGCACAGCCGGAACCGAGATGCCGGCACTGAGCAGGAACACCAGAAAGAAGATGCCGCCGGCGCCAAGCGCCAGGGCCTGGATGCCGGAATGCAGGTTGACGCGGTTGACCGCGTCGTTGCGCAGAAAAGCCATTGGAAGACCGAAGGAAGGAGACGAGGGGGACCCGCCATGCAGCAGGTCAGCGGCGACGTCGCGCTATGAAGAAATCCCACTCATCGAAGCCAATCCTTTGTCGGCGCGCGGACTATGCACTGCGCGAATTGGGATGGCAAGCCACACATTGCAACGCGACGGGGCGATGCGCGGGGCCATCGCCCCGCCGCAATATCATCCTCACCTCTCTCCGACCGGCGAGCGTGCCGCCAAACGGCGCGCCGGCCGTTCGTCGTCAGTTCGCGCTCGGCAGCGCGATCGAGAACGGTACCTCGAACGTGCCGGTCTTCGGTGAGTTCTGGTCGTGCACCGTGAACACGGCCTTGTAATCGCCGGGCCGGAGATAGGGCACGGTGAAGGTGAGCGTCATCGGGAATTCGCGCTTGTCGGCGCGCGCTTCCGCGGAAAGCGAGAAGACGTCCTTCGCTTCGCTCAGGACCTGGCCGGTCGAATTCTCAAGCGCCAGGTCGGCCGTGAACCCGATCGTGCTTGCCGCACCGGAGGTGCCATAGCCGTAGGCGACTGGTTCTACATAGACGTAGACCTTCTCGTCCGGCTTGAAGGTCGTGTCGGTGCGCTCCTCGTAGAGCCCCGGGCCGGTCGCCGACTTCACGATCAGCACCTTGCGGAAGGCGAGCGGGCTCGCTGTCCAGATCGAATTCGACGGCCTGATCGAGCGCGTCGAGCGCCTCGACCGTCTTGCCCTCGGCGACAAGCGCTTCGGCGCGCGTCGCCGCGTCGACCACCGGTCCGGCCATCGCCACCGGTGAGAAAGACACGACGAAAAGCGCCGTCATCATTGCGGCCTTGAACTTCATGACGTCCTCCAACCCCCAGGAACTCCGCTCTTTGGCGGCCATCGTGAGCAGGAAGAGGCCAGAAGTGCAAGCCCGCACGGTGAAAATGCCGCTATTACCGGCGTCTCAGGTCACATTCGGACCGACCGTCACCACCGACAGTTGGCCGCTCCACAGCCGCTGCACCACGCGTTTCACGTCCTCGATCGTCACCGACCGAATCAACTCGTTGCGGCGGTTGACGTAGTCGACGCCGAGCCCGTCGAGCTCGAAGCTCAAAAGATTGCGCGCGATCTTCTGCGAGGAATCGAAGCGCAGCGCGAAGTTGCCGATCAGATAGTCCTTGGCGGCGTCAAGCTCCGCCTGCGTCGGTCCGTCGGTCGCGTAGCGGCGGATCACGTCCTCCATGATGGCGATGGTGTCGTTGGCCTTCGCCGGATCGACGGAGGTTGCCGCGACGAACGCGCCGGCATGATCGAGAGGAAGCAAGGCGGTGCCGACCGAATAGGCGAGGCCGCGATCCTCGCGCACGGCCTTGTAAAGCCGCGACGAGAAGGCGCCGCCGCCGAGGATCTGGTCGGCGACATAGGCGACGATGAAATCCGGATCGTCGCGCTTCAGGCCGGGGCCGCCGAACCGTATCGCCGTCTGCGGGATGCTGAGCGAGACGTGCTCGATCTTGCCGGTCGCCGGCGCCGTGTCGCTGACGGGCGTGAGCGACGCGTGCTCGGGCAGCCCGCCGAACACCTTGTCGAGCGCCGCCGCCGCAGTCTTCGCGTCGATCGCGCCGACGATCACCACGTAGAGATTGTCGCGCGCGACCGTATCGGCGTGGAAGTTGCGAAGATCGTCGGCGGTGATCTTGGCGACATCCTCGACCGTGCCGTCCGGCGACCTGCCGTAGGGGTGCTGGCCGAACATCATCTCCGACCAGAGCCGGCGGGCAATCTCGTTCGGGTTCGATTCCGCCCGGCGGAGATTGGCGGTGATCTGGCCGCGGATGCGCTCGACCGGCTCCGCATCGAAGCGCGGCTCGGTGATCGCGAGGCGGAAAAGATCAAGCGCGCCGTCGAGGTTTGCCGACAAAGTGCGAAGGTTGCCGAAGAGGGCGTCGGGGCTGGCGTCGAAGGACATTTCGACGGAGAGATCTTCAAGCCGCGCCTGGAAGGCACGCGAATCGAGATCGCCGGCGCCTTCGTCGAGCATGCCCGACATGAAGTTGGCGAGACCGGATTCGCCGGCCGGGTCCTGCGCCGCCCCGCCGCGGAAGGCGACGTTCATGGTGACGATCGGAACGGTATAGTCCTCCACCAGCCATGCGGTGACGCCGGAGGGGCTGGTGATTTCCTGAATGTTGGTGGACGCCCGTGCGGGCAGGCTGAAGACAGCGGCTGTCATGGACACTCCAAGGAAAACGGCGAGAAGACCGGACGGGTGGGCACGCATCAGCTTCTCCGCTCGCCGGCGGGCAGCAGATAGCCGGTCGCCGATGCCTCGATCCGGAGATATTTCTCGGCTACGGCGCGCACCTGCTCGGCAGTCACGGCCTGCACGCGCGCCGGCCAGTTCTGCACATCGTCGAGCGTCTGTCCGATGGCGAGTGCCCGCCCGACGAGATTGGCGAGCGCGACCTGATTGTCGAGCGAGTAGATCGCCTGCGCAATCGCCGAGCGCTTGGCGCGGGCGAGCTCTTCCTCCGTGACGCCGTTCTTAGCGATGTCGGCGATGACCTCGTTCATCTTCGCCTCGAGATCGTGAATATCGACGCCCGGCTTGGGGACGCCGTAGAGGATGAAGCGCGAGCTATCGAGCCCGTTTGAGCTGTAATTCGCGCCGGCATAGGTGGCCGGCCCATCGCCGCGCACCAGTTGGTCGTATAAGCGGCTGGTCGAGCCGCCGCCGAGAATTTCGGCGAGCAGGCTCAGCGCCTCCGCGTCGCCCGGCGCGGCGGTAACCGCCGACGGCACGACATAGGCACGCTGCAGCTGCGGCTCCTGCACCTTCTCGTCCGTGACGGTGACGGTGCGCGCTCCGATCGGCGGTGGCTCGCTTGGGCGCTCCGCACGCACGTTGTTCGGCTCCGCCGGAATCTTGCCGTAGGTGTCCTCGGCGAGCTTACGCACCTCTTCCGGCGTCACGTCGCCGGCGACGACGAGGACGGCGTCGTTGGGCGCATAGTAGCGGTGGTAGAAGTCGAGCACCGCCTCGCGGTTCAGCGCCTGGATCTCGTGGTTCCAGCCGATCACCGGCCGCCCATAGGGATGGTTCAGGTAGAGAATGCGGACGAGGGCTTCGCTCAGCTCCGCTTCCGGGTTCCTTTCGACGCGGTCGCGCCGCTCGTTCAAGACGACGTCGCGCTCCGTCGCCACGACCTCGTCGGTCAAGACGAGGTTCCGCATGCGGTCCGCCTCGAACTCCATCATCTCGCCGAGGTTCTCCTTGGCGACGCGCTGGAAGAAGGCGGTGAAGTCGTACGACGTGAAGGCGTTCTCGTCGCCACCGATTGCCGCGACGCGCTGGTGGAATTCGTCACCCGGATGCTCGGTCGTCCCCTTGAACATCAGGTGCTCGAGGAAATGCGCGATGCCCGACTGGCCGGGGCCTTCGTCCGCCGCGCCAACCTCGTACCAGATCATGTGGGTCACGACCGGCGCGCGGTGGTCCGGGATGACAACGACCTGCATGCCGTTGTCGAGCGTGAACTCGACCGCGGTCGGCGCCACTCGCGGGGTTTCGGTATCGCTCGGCGCGGTGTTTTCGGCGTAGGCGGGATTGGTGGACATCAGCGCTCCAAGGGTGAGGGCGACCGGCAGAAAGCTCTTCATCGGGGCGAGGCACTCCAGGACGGACATATAGCGCCAGTAGCGGGTTATCGCGAGCACGGCGAGTGAACATTCAGTCATGTTGCTGCGGTTAGCTTATGCGTCGGTTGACGCCGGCAGCCGTGCAAGGCTACGCGGCGCGGCGGCCAATCCGGCCGGGGGTGTCGGGCGAAAGTGGGCGCAATGCGGCAGATCGGCGGGCTGAAGGACCTTGTCGCGGACTTTGATTCGCTCCTCTGCGACGTCTGGGGCGTCCTCCATAACGGCGTCGCGGCGTTTCCCGCCGCGGTCGACGCGATCGTGCGCTTCCGCGATGCCGCCGGCCCCGTCGTGCTCATCACCAATGCGCCGCGTCCAAGCGCGCCGATCCGAACGCAGCTGAAGACGCTCGGCGTTCCCGACGACGCCTATGATGCGATCGTGACCTCCGGAGACGTGACGCGCGCCGTGATCGCCGAGCGGCCCGGCGTGAAGGTTCTGCATCTCGGACCGGAGCGCGACCTCTCCTTCTATGACGGGCTCGATGTCGTTCTAGCCGGCGAGGAGGAGGAGGCGGAGCTTGTGAGTTGCACGGGTCTCTTCGACGACACGACCGAGACGCCCGACGACTATCGCCCGCTCCTGCAGCGGCTGATCGGGCGCGGGCTTCCAATGGTCTGCGCCAATCCGGATCTCGTGGTGGAACGCGGCAACACGCTGGTCTATTGCGCCGGCGCGCTTGCAGGCCTTTATGCCGAGCTCGGCGGCGAGGCGGTGCTCGTCGGCAAGCCGCACGCGCCGATCTATGCGGCGGCGCGGCGCGAGGTTGAAGCGCTCGGCGGCACCCGCATCCTCGCCGTCGGCGACGGGCTTCCGACCGACATCCGTGGCGCGATCATGAACCACGTCCCGGTCCTCTTCGTGACCGGCGGAATTCACGCAGCTGATTTCGGCCCACCGCACGCACCCGACGGCGAACGCGTCGCAGCGCGGCTTGCCGCCGAGGGGCTCAAGGCCGAAGCCTTCATCCCGACACTTCGCTGGAACGACGGCGGGGGTCCCGCTTGACGCTCAGAACCGCCTTGGGCAGGGTCGCGCCCACTTCCCTCGACCGCGAGCCATGACGAATCCCACAGAGCCGGCGCGGCTTGCCTCACCGAACGAGTTTCCCGCCGGCTGGCGGGGCGGCGTTCTCGCGATCGGCAATTTCGACGGCATGCACCGCGGGCACCAGGCCGTTCTCCTGACGGCGAAAGCCGAGGCCGGCCACCTGAATGCGCCGTCGATCATGCTGACCTTCGAGCCGCATCCGCGCGCCTTCTTCTCCGGCCGACCGCTCTTCCGCCTGACGCCGGCGCCGATGAAGGCGGCGCTCGCGACGGCGCTCGGCTTCGACGCGACGCTGGTGCTCGATTTCGACCGTGCGCTCGCCGACGAAAGTGCCGCGGATTTCGTCAGCGCGACCTTGGTCAAGGGGCTCGGCCTCCGCGCCGCGGTGACCGGCCATGACTTCCACTTCGGACGCGCGCGCAAGGGCACGCCCGCCATCCTGGCGGAGGAAGGCGTCCGCCACGGCTTCTCAGTCACCATCGTGGATGCGCTTCTCGACGACGGTGAGCCGGTGTCCTCGACACGCGTCCGTGCCGCGCTCAAGCAGGGCGACGTCACCACCGCCAATCGCCTGCTCGGCTGGCATTTCGCCGTTGCCGGCCGCGTCGTCCATGGTGACAAGCGTGGCCGCGATCTCGGCTATCCAACCGCCAACATCGTTCTCGATCCGGCGACCGAGTTCTTCCACGGTATCTACGCGGTCAGGTTCCTGGGCGCTGACGGCGTGCTCCGCGACGGCGTCGCGAGCTACGGGCGGCGGCCGACCTTCGGCGGCGGCGATCCGGTACTTGAGACCTTCGTCTTCGATTTCTCCGGCAACCTCTATGACGAGACCGCGCTCGTCTCCTTCACCGGCTTCATCCGCGCCGAGGAGCAGTTCGACAGCGTCGCCGCGCTGGTCGAACGCATGGACCGCGACTTGATCGACGCGCGTGCGATTCTCGAGCGCGCCCCGCCGGGCGATCTCGACACGCGGTTCTTCGCGGCCTGGAGCAGCGCGCCGCACGACACGTAGCAGGGCCAAGGGATAGGTCGCGCGCTAGAGATATTTCAGCGCCAGGAACCCGGCGACGATGAGCACGAGGAAGATGACCGCCGACAGCGTGAGCCGCCGCTCGACGATCGGGAGGATGGCCGGTCCGTAGCGCTTCAGAATGAACGCGACCAGGAAGAATCGGACACCGCGCGTGACGATCGAAGCGGTGACGAACACCGGAAAACTGAAGGCGGCGAGGCCGGAGGCGATGGTCACCAGCTTGTAGGGGATCGGCGTCGCGCCTTTGATCAGGATCACCCATACGCCCCATTCCGCATACCACGCGCGGAAGGTCTCAAGGCCGCCGGCATGCCCCAGAAGCGTCAGCAGCCGCTCGCCGAGATCGCTCAGATAAAAGCCGATGCCGTAGCCGAGGATGCCGCCGAGGACCGACGCGACGGTGCAGAGGGCAGCATAGAGATAGGCCTTCTGCGGCTTGGCCAGCACCATCGGCGCAAGCACGATGTCGGGCGGGACCGGGAAGACCGAGCTTTCGAGGAACGAAACGCAGGCGAGCGCGGTCGGCGCGTGGCGGGTCGCCGCAAGCGCCATGGTCCAGTCGTAGAGTGCGCGCAGCCAGCCGCCCGGTCGATTCATGGGGTGGGGCTCTATCTGCTTCGTCGGGCAAGCGCCAGCCAACTCGGCGGAACGCCTTGTCATACCGGCTTCACTTGGCTGATTCGCTCCGCTAAAAGCCCGGCATGATGCGCTTTCTTAAAGCCACATCGCGAATTTTTGGCCCGGCCTCGCTCTGACGGGGCCGGGACGGCCGGTCACGGTCTGTCGCCGTAGGCACGGCGAGCCCCACAACACGCGATTTCGAGCCGAAAAGGCCAGACGATGAACGACAAACCGGCGGCCGCCGAACCGACCCCCGCACCGAGCCGGGCGGACCGCGACTACTCCAAGACGCTGTTCCTGCCGAAGACGGATTTTCCGATGCGCGCCGGCTTGCCCAAGAAGGAGCCGGAAATCCTGAAGCGCTGGGAAGAGCTCGACCTTTACCGCCGCCAGCGCGAGCAGGCGCGGGGCAGAGAGAAATACATCCTGCATGACGGCCCGCCCTATGCGAACGGCAACATCCATATCGGCACGGGGCTGAACAAGATCCTGAAAGACGCCGTAACCCGCTCGCACCAGATGCTCGGCTACGATTCCAACTACGTGCCGGGCTGGGACTGCCACGGCCTCCCGATCGAATGGAAGATCGAGGAGGAATATCGCGCCAAGGGCAAGGACAAGGACGCCGTCCCGATCATCGAGTTCCGGCGCGAGTGCCGCGACTTCGCGCGCCATTGGATGGGCGTGCAGGCCGAAGAGTTCAAGCGCCTCGGCGTGATCGGCGACTTCGGGGACCCCTATACGACGATGTCGAATGCGGCGGAGGCGACGATCGCCGCCGAGCTGACGAAATTCGCCATGAGCGACCAGCTCTATCGCGGCTCAAAGCCGGTCATGTGGTCGGTGGTGGAGAAGACGGCGCTTGCCGAGGCCGAGGTCGAGTACCAGGATTATACGTCCGACACCGTCTGGGTGAGGTTCCCGGTCAGTTCGGGGCCGCGCACGCTGCGCGGCGCCTCCGTCGTGATCTGGACGACCACGCCATGGACGATTCCCGGAAACCGCGCCGTCTCCTTCTCGCCGCGCATTGCCTACGGCCTTTATGAAGTGACCGCCTCTCCGGAGGGGAACTGGGCAAGGACCGGCGACCGGTATGTGCTTGCCGATGCGCTTGCCGCGGACACGATGCGTCAGTCCCGGGTCGAAAGCTTCGAGCGGATCGGTCCGGTGCCGCCGGAGGAGTTCGAGACGCTCGTCTTGAGCCACCCGCTGAAGAACGCCGGCCTCGGCGGCTACCAGTTCGACGTGCCGCTTCTTGCCGGCGAGCACGTGACGGAGGAGGCGGGCACCGGCTTCGTCCACACCGCGCCCGGGCACGGACGCGAGGATTTTGATATCTGGATGGAGCATCGCCGCGAGCTTGAGGAAAGCGGCGTCGACACGACGATTCCCTATACCGTCGATGCCGACGGAAAATTCACCGTCGATGCGCCGGGCTTTATGGGACGCCAGGTCATCACCGATGCGGGCGAGAAGGGCGATGCCAACCGCGCCGTGATCGAGGCGCTGACGACCGCGGGCATGCTGATCGCGCGCGGGCGGCTCAAGCATCAATATCCGCACTCCTGGCGCTCCAAGAAGCCGGTGATCTTCCGCAACACGCCGCAATGGTTCATCCACATGGACCGGCCGATCACCGATGGCGCCGGCGACACCTTGCGGGCGCGCGCGCTGCAGGCGATCGCCGACACGCGCTTCGTGCCGGCCGCCGGGCAGAACCGCCTGCGCGGCATGATCGAGAACCGTCCCGACTGGGTGGTGTCGCGGCAGCGCGCCTGGGGGGTGCCGATCGCCGTCTTCGTCAACCGCCACACCGGCGTGGTGCTGAAGGACGAGGCGGTCAACCGGCGCATCGTCGAGGCCTTCCGCGCCGAGGGTGCCGACGCCTGGTTCGTCGATGGGGCCAAGGAGCGTTTTCTCGGCAATTCCTTCGACACGGAGGACTGGGAGAAGGTCGACGACATTCTCGACGTCTGGTTCGACTCCGGCTCCACACATGCCTTCGTGCTGGAAGCGCGCCCGGACCTGAAATGGCCTGCCTCGCTCTATCTCGAAGGCTCCGACCAGCATCGCGGCTGGTTCCACTCCTCGCTGCTCGAAAGCTGCGGCACGCGCGGCCGCGCGCCCTATGACGCAGTGCTGACGCACGGTTTCGTCATGGCCGAGGACGGACGCAAGATGTCAAAATCGCTCGGCAACCAGGTCACTCCGCAGGAGGTGATCGCGCAGTCGGGCGCCGACATCCTACGGCTCTGGGTCGTCTCGTCGGACTACGCCGAGGATCTCCGGATCGGACCGGAGATCCTGAAGACCAACGTCGATTCCTATCGCAAGCTCCGAAACACCATCCGCTGGATGCTCGGCACGCTCGCGCATTTTCGCCCAGAGCTCGCGGTTGCGGAAGACGAGATGCCGGAGCTTGAGCGGCTCGTGCTGTCGGAACTCGCGCGACTCGACGGCGTAGTGCGTGACGCCTACGAGGCGTTCGACTTCAAGCGCATCTACTTCGCGCTCTTCGCCTTCATGACCAACGACCTCTCGGCCTTCTATTTCGACGTGCGCAAGGACCGGCTCTACTGCGACCCTGCCTCCTCGAAGGCGCGGCACGCGGCGCTGACGGTGGTCGACAGGCTCTTCGATTGCCTGGTGCGCTGGCTTGCGCCGATGCTGCCGTTCACCTGCGACGAAGCATGGGCCGAGCGCCACGGGCACGAGAAGAGCGTGCATCTGGAGCTTTTCCCCGAACTGCCGGCGGCGTGGCGCGACAGGGCGCTCGAAGAAAAGTGGCGGAAGATTCGCGAAATTCGCTCGGTCGTGACCGCGATGCTTGAAATCGAGCGGAAGGAGAAGCGGATCGGATCGTCGTTGGAGGCAAAGCCGGCGGTATACCTGGCCGCGGATCTTCACGGTCTCGTCGACGAAGAGACGCTTGCCGAGGTCTGCATCACCTCAGGTGTATCGCTTGCGGAAGTTCCCTCGATCGAAGGGATCGCCGAGAAGTATCCGGGGACGTTCATCGATTTTCAGCTGAGCCAGAACACGGCCGCCCTGTTCCGGGCGGCTCAGGGACGGAAATGCGCGCGCTCCTGGAAATACTCCGAGGATGTCGGCTCCGATCCCGACTATCCCGATCTTTCTCCGCGCGACGCGGCGGCGATGCGTGAATACGACGCCGCACAAAGCGCAGCCGAATAGGGCCATGGCCAACCGCACACAGGTTCTCGGCTTTGCCGTGGCGCTTGCCGGCGTCGTCGTCGATCAGGCCGACAAGCTGTGGATGCTCGGGCCGTTTGGGATCGAGGACAAGGGAAGGGTGGCGCTCGCGCCGTTTCTCGATCTGGTCATGGTCTGGAACCATGGCGTGAGCTATGGGCTCTTCGCACAGGACGGCGATCTCGGCCGCTTTCTGCTGATGGCGATCGGCATCGGCGGCGCCGCGCTCTTCTCCTGGTGGCTTGTCTCGACACGACGCCTGCTTGCTGCGCTCTCGCTCGGACTCGTCATCGGAGGCGCCCTGTCGAATGCCATCGACCGCATTGTCTATGGCGCCGTTGCCGATTTCTTCCTTTTCCATGTCGGCCAATTCGAGTGGTACGTGTTCAACCTCGCCGATGTCTGGATCGTGGCCGGCGCGGTCGGGCTCCTGCTCACCTGGGCGACGGAGCGCCGCGAAATCGCCACGGAGCCGTGAGAATTCCCGGGAAAGCCCGCCTTTTTGGGGCTGGCGACCGGTCGCGCGCGGGGATGGTTCGTGCTATATGGCCGGGATTCGAGGGCTCTTGAGTAAATGAGACGTCGCGCAATCTCCGGTTGGCCAGCACTTGCCGCGCTTGGCCTTGCGCCGCTTGCACTGGGCGGCTGCATGCAATCGGCGACCTATGGCACCGGCGAGGTGCCGGAAGTGGCCCTGTTGCGCGAGATGACCGGCGGCTTTCTGTCGAAAGGGGAAAAGAAGCAGGACATCGCCTACGAGCCGCGCGCGCCCCTGGTGATGCCGCCAAGCGGCACCTCGCTTCCGCCCCCCGCTCCGACGGCCCAATCCGCCGATCCGAACTGGCCCGTCGAACAGAGCCAGGTTGCGAGCCTCGCACCCGGCGATGAAACCCCGCAGGAGCAGTACCGGCGCCTGCGCCCGCTGACCGAGTCGATGCCGCGCTACACGAACTACCAGCCGCGCCAGTACCAACGGTAAGGACGACTACTATACGAACATCGTGCACGGTGGTCGGGCGACGCGCGATCAGTTCGCCGCGGCGCTTTCGCAGGAGAACGGCCTGGCTGCGACCGGAGAGCGGCGCTACCTGACCGATCCGCCCACCGAAGTCCGCGAGCCGCTTCCCTCGGCGATGACCGAATACGAAGACATAGAGAAAAAGAAGAAGAAGCGGGGATTCTTCGCCCGGCTGTTCGGCGCGCTCTAGCGGTTCCGCCCCGTCTCGACGACACTTGGGGGATTTGCCCGCAGGGAGGTTGTCCGCTTCCGTGACCATCCGCCGTCTCCCCGATCACGTCGTCAACCGCATCGCGGCGGGCGAGGTCGTGGAGCGCCCGGCAAGCGTCGTGAAGGAGCTTGTGGAGAACGCGCTCGATGCCGGCGCCCGCCGCATCGATATTGTGACCGCCGGCGGCGGCAAGGGTCTGATCCGCGTCAGCGACGACGGCAGCGGGATGCGCCGCGAGGAGCTGGCGCTCGCCGTTTTGCGTCACTGCACGTCAAAGCTTCCGGGTGACGATCTCGCGGCCATCGAAACGCTCGGCTTCCGCGGCGAGGCGCTGGCGTCGGTCGGCGCGGCGGCACGGCTTTCGATCGTGTCGCGGCACCCTGACGAGCCGCATGCCTGGGCAGTCGAGGTCGAAGGCGGCGCGGTGGCGGAGCCGCGCCCTGCGAGCCATGCCGCGGGCACGCAGATCGAGGTGAGTGAGCTGTTCTTCGCGACCCCGGCGCGGTTGAAATTCCTCCGCTCCGACCGCGCCGAGGCGAATGCGGTGACGGAGGCCGTGCGCCGGCTGGCGCTCGCCAATCCGCACGTCCGTTTCACGCTTTCAGGCGGCGACCGCCTTCCCGCCGACTGGCCGGCGGAAGCGGGCGAGGGAGCGCTGTCGCGCCGGCTCGCGCGGGTCATGGGCGGCGACTTCATCGAGAACGCCATGCCGCTTGCCGCCGAGCGGGAAGGGGCGCGGCTTTCGGGCTTCGCGGGTCTGCCGACCTTCAACCGCGCCAACTCGCTGCAGCAATATATGTTCGTGAACGGGCGGCCGCTCCGCGATCCGCTGCTGACCGGCGCGCTGCGCGCCGCCTATGCCGACGTGCTGGCGCGCGACCGCTTTCCCGTCGCGGCGCTCTTTCTGACGCTCGATCCGTCGGAATTTGATGTGAACGTGCATCCGGCGAAGCTCGAAGTGCGGTTTCGCGATCCAGGCATGGTGCGCGGGCTTCTGATCGGAGCGATCCGCGACTCCCTTGCCGAGCAGGGCTTCCGCGCCTCGACCAGCGGCGGCGCGGCGACGCTTGCGTCCTTCCGCCCCGAGGCGCGGCACCATCCATCCAGCGGCGCCCGGAACGGCAACGGCGGCTTCGCCGGATGGGCGGCGCCGCCCGGACCGACCATGCCGTCGGGCTTCGCGGAGGAGGGACAGGCGGGTTTCGAAGTGCTCAACCGCCCCTCCGCCGATGCGCGCGCCACGCTTTCAGCACCCGACGCTGAGACGCTCGACCGCCCGCTCGGCGCGGCGCGGGCGCAGCTTCATCGCAACTACATCGTGGCGCAGACCAATGACGGGCTCGTTATCGTCGACCAGCACGCCGCGCATGAGCGGATCGTCTACGAGCGGCTGAAGGCGGGACTTGACGGCCGCGCCGTCGCCCGCCAGATCATGCTGATCCCGGAGGTCGTGGAACTGCCGCGAGACGACGTCGAGCGGCTGCTTGCGCGCGCCGAGGAGCTGCAAGCGGTCGGCCTGGTGATTGAGGCCTTTGGCCCCGGCGCCATCGCGGTGACGGAGACGCCGGCAATGCTCGGTGCTCTAGACGCCGCGGCGCTGGTCCGCGACATCGCAGACGATCTTGCCGAATGGGACGCTTCGACCAGGCTTTCGGAGCACCTCGACCGCGTCGCCTCGACCATGGCCTGCCACGGCTCGGTGCGCTCAGGACGCTTGCTGAAGCCGGAGGAAATGGACGCGCTCTTGCGCGAAATGGAAGCGACGCCGCAATCCGGCCAGTGCAATCACGGCCGCCCGACCTATGTCGAGCTGAAGCTCGCGGACGTGGAGCGGCTGTTCGGGCGGCGCTAGCACCGGAGCGGCGGAAACTCCCCACCGCGCTCAATCGATGCTAGTATATCGCGCCAGGTTGTGCTGGCGGACGCGATATGGCCGGAATCAACGAAAAGCTTCTCGACGAGCGCCTGGCGGCGCTTGAGGCGGCGCATGCCTGGAGCCCGCGCGTCGTCTCCAAGCTTGAGAGCCACATCCGCTCGGCCGAAGACGCGGCGCTGCTTCGTATCAATCCGATAAGCTTCGGCGAGGAAAAGAACATCGCCGAAGACGAGGCGATCGATCTCTTCCTGCACGCCGCGGCGCTCGGTCTCTTCGAGATGAACTGGATCATCCTCTGCCCGATCTGCTCCTGCGTGATCGAGAGTTTTCAGGCGCTGAAGAATCTGAACAGTCACTGCCGCTGCACGAACTGCCACCTCGACATGGTCGCGGCCCTCGACGACATGATCGCCGTCACCTTCACCGTCAACTCGGCCGTCCGCCGGATCGCCTATCACGATCCCGAGCATCTCTCTCCTGACGACTACGTCCTCCGCTACCGGTCGGCCGAAGAGGGCCTCGCTCCGGACGGCACGCCCTTCGCCAGGATAAAGCAGATGCTGACCCGGGGATTAGCTTATCTCGGGCCGGGCGAGACGATTACGCTGGAGGCGGTGGCGGAGCCGGGGGCGCTGCGCGGCAGCAGCTTCGACGTCGATGCCGGCTTCGTGTTTGTCGTCGATCCGTCGCTGCCTCCCGCCGAGCAGCGCATTGCGGTGCAGTGCGACGTCGATTCCTGCACCCCGGACTTCGGCACGGTCGCGCCGGGCAAGGTGACCTTCGACGTGGCGAGCGCTGCGAAGAAGCGCTTCGCCTTCGGCATCATGCAATTGCCGCCCGGCGTCACCGCGCCTCCGCCGCTTCACTTCGCGCCCTTCCTCTCCGGCAAGCGGCTGATCACCACGCAGACCTTCCGCGACCTTTTCCGCGGAGAGGTGATCCGCGGGCAGGAGGGGTTGGGCGTCAAGGACATCGCGCTGCTCTTCACCGACCTGAAGGGCTCGACAGCGCTCTACGACCGGATCGGTGATCTGAACGCCTTTGCCCTGGTGCAGCAGCATTTCGACCGGCTGCAGGACGTGACGGTTCGCCACCACGGCGCGATCATCAAGACGATCGGCGACGCCGTCATGGCGGCATTCCTCGACCCGGCCGATGCGGTCGGCGCGGCACTCGACATGCGCCGCGAGATCGCCGCCTTCAACGAGCGCCAGTCCGACAAGGCGCTGATCCTGAAGATCGGCATCCACACGGGCGCGGCGATCGCCGTCACGCTGAACGAGCGGCTCGATTATTTCGGCCAGACGGTGAACATCGCCGCGCGCGTGCAGAACCTCGCCGCTGCCGACGAGATCGTCGTCTCGAAGGACGTGTTCGAATCCGCGGGCGTCAGCCCGATCCTCGCGCCCTTCCACATCGCGTCGGAGATGGCGAGCTTGCGCGGCGTGGAGCAGGGCGTCGAGGTCTTCCGCGTGCCGCACGCGATAGAGCAACCCACGGCCTGAGATTATCGGCGGAAGCGCGCAAGGACGAGCTGGCTGTCGCCTGAACTCGCGGTGGTCCATCGTCTCGAAGCCTTCGGCAAGCGTGATCGGCGCGTTTGCGCGCTCCTCCAGCACACACAGCGCGTCGGGCTTCAGCCATCCGCCCTCGCTGGCGCTTTGAAGCGCCTTTTCGCCGAGCCCCTTCCCGTAGGGCGGATCGCAGAAGACGAGGTCGAAGGCGGGAATCGTGCCGGCGCGGCCGAGATCGGTTGCGTCGCGGCGGAGCAGCTTGCTGACGCCGGTCAGGCCGAGCGCTTCCAGGTTGGCGCGGATCAGGCCGCGGCCTTCGACGCCGTGCTCGACGAAAAGCGCATAGGCCGCGCCGCGCGACAGCGCCTCGATGCCGAGCGCGCCGGTGCCGGCGAATAGATCGAGCGTCCGCGTTCCGGGCTCAGGCAGCCCATAGGCGTGCGCGAGGATGTCGAAGAGCGATTCGCGCAGGCGGTCGCTGGTCGGGCGGATCGCGCCTGGACCCGCCGTGCGTGGCCCCGCGAGCGCGCGTCCCCTAAGCCGGCCGCCGACGACGCGCACCGGCGCTCCCCCGGTGCTTCGGTCCTCCAGCTTTCCGCGGCCCGGGCTTCCGTGGGCCGGGTCTCTGCGGCTTCGGTTCCAGTGGCTTGTTGAGCCGGAGCGGTGCATCGAAGTCGGCACCGGCGGCGCTCGTAAGCCTCACGCCGAGCTGATCGCGGAGCACGCGTCCGCGCACCTCCTCGACCGCGCCCGATTTGAGCTCGCCGAGCTGGAACGGCCCATAGGAGACGCGGATCAACCGGTTGACGCTCAAGCCCAGATGCTCAAGCACGCGGCGGACCTCGCGATTCTTGCCTTCGCGCAGGCCCATCGTCAGCCAGACATTCGATCCCTGAACGCGGTCGATCGCCGCCTCGACCGCGCCGTAGACCATCCCGTCGATCGTCACCCCGCGGCGCAGCCGATCAAGCGCGCTCTGCGCGATGGTGCCGTGCGCGCGCACGCGGTAGCGCCTGAGCCAGCCGGTTGTCGGAAGCTCAAGCACGCGCGCCAGCCCACCGTCATTGGTGAGGAGAAGCAGCCCCTCGCTGGTGATGTCGAGCCGGCCGATCGTCATCACCCGCGGCATGTCGGGCGGCAGAGCGGAGAAGATCGTCTTCCGCCCCTCCGGGTCGCGGTTGGTGGTGACGAGGCCGCGCGGCTTGTGGAAGAGCCAGAGCCGCGTCCGTTCCTTCTCCGCGAGCGGCGCGCCGTCGATCTCGATCCGATCGCCGGCGGTGACGATCGTCGCCGGTGTCGTCAACGGCTTGCCGTTCAGCCTGACCCGGCCCTCGGCGATCATCCGCTCCGCGTCGCGGCGCGAGGCGAGACCCGAGCGTGCGATACGCTTCGCGATCCGCTCGCCCTTTTCGTCGGCTCCCGCTTGTATTTCCGTTCGCCCGCCGCCACTCATGCCCATCTCTTGTGAAAGGCGTCTCTTATCAAAGGCATTGGGCCGAAGCGAGATGGGCGGCAAGGCCGAAAACTTCATGGATGCAGCACTTGCGGAGGCGGAGGCCGCCGGCGAGCGCGGCGAGATTCCGGTCGGCGCGATTCTCGTCCGCGATGGCGCGATCATCGCCAGGGCCGGCAACCGCACGCGCGAACTCTCCGACGTGACGGCGCATGCGGAAGTGCAGGTGATCCGCGCCGCCGCGACGGAATTCGGGAGCGAGCGGCTGCCGGACTGCGATCTCTACGTGACGCTCGAGCCCTGCACCCTATGCGCCGCGGCCATTTCCTTTGCGCGCATCCGGCGGCTCTATTACGGCGCCGCCGACCCCAAGGGCGGGGCGGTCGAGCACGGCGTCCGCTTCTTTGCCACGCCCACCTGCCACCATGCGCCAGAGGTTTACTCCGGTATCGGCGAGAAGGCCGCGGCGCTTCTTCTCCGCCGTTTCTTCCGCGACCGGCGTTAAGAGCTGCGGAAACTCGTTCGGCGTATCGAGGATCAGCTCAAGGCGGCGCTTCAGGTTGTCCTTGAAGCCCTCGTTCATGTCGAGGATCGCCTGCGTCTTCAGGAAGTCGAGGATGAAGATGCCGTTGATCTCGGGCCGCAGAAGCAGGCTCGGCTGATGCCATTTGAGCTTCTCGCGTATCACCGACTGCATCGAGATCTGCGCCGCGCCGACCACGCATTCGAGCAAGCCGGGCTGGCGGCCCTCGATCTCGTTCGGCCCGCCCGCCACGTCGCAGGCGATCGTGATCTCGCACTCGGCGATGTGGTCGAACGGCAGCGGGTTGCAGGCGCCGCCGTCGATCAGGATGCGGCCGTCGAGATTGACCGGGCGGAAGAGCGCGGGGATGGCAATCGAGGCGGCGATCGCCGGCCTGAGGGGCCCGGTTTCGATGATTGCCTCGGTCCAGGCATAGAAATCGCAGGTGATGACCTTGAGCGGGATCGAAAGCTCTTCGAAGGTCTCCGGCAGAAGCTCGAAGCCCGGCACGAAGGAATCGAGGATGGTGCGGGCGTCGAATTGCGGCGTCAGCGACTTGCCGCGCAAAAGGTCGGTGAAGGCGAGCGGCCGCGCCTTCCAGAGCCTCGCCAGCACCTCGCGGCGCTTGCTGTAGAACTCGACCGTGACCTCGCGCATCTCGCGCCCGGAAAAGCCGGAGGCGTAGCCGGCGCCGATGATCGAGCCGATCGACGTCCCGGCGATCAGCGCCGGCCTGACGCCGAGCTCGTCGAAGACCTCGCAGACGAGGATATGCACGACCCCGCGGGCGCCGCCGCCGCCAAGAGCAAGGCCTATACGCAGTTCACCAGACATCCGGCGTTCCTCTTGGGGACAAACCGGCCCTTTCCGGGGCGCTTGGTCCCGAAAAACCAGCCTAGCGCAAATATGGATATGCTCCGTTAAGCCTGGGACCCTGTGAGCCCGGAATCTGTCAATCCCGGGCCGGATCGCCGGGATCAGGATGTGGCCCGCCACCCGATGTCGCGCCGGCAAAAACCCTCCGGCCAGTCGATCCGGTCAACCGCTGCGTAGGCGCGCGTCTGCGCCTCCTTCACCGTGCCCCCGAGCGCGGTCACCGCGAGCACGCGACCGCCTTCGGCCATGATTTTCCCGCCGTCGTGGCGCGTGCCGGCATGGAAAATCTCCACGCCCGGCGAAGATATCGCCTCGGCGAGCCCGCGGATTTCCGAGCCCTTCTCGTAGGCGCCCGGATAGCCCCTGGTCGCCATCACGACGGAAAGGGCCGTCTCGTCGCGCCAGCGCACGCTCACCTGGTCGAGGACGCCGTCCGTCGCCGCGACGAGGATGGTGAGGAGATCGTCCTTCAGACGCGGCATCAGCACCTGGCATTCCGGATCGCCGAAGCGGCAATTGTATTCGATGAGTTTTGGGCCTTCGGCGTCGATCATCAGCCCGGCATAGAGCACGCCGCGATAGGCGATGCCGCGCTTCCTGAGCGCCGCGACGGTCGGGCGGATGATCTCCACCATGACGCGCTCCGAAAGGTTTTCGGTCAGGATCGGTGCCGGCGAATAAGCGCCCATGCCGCCGGTGTTCGGACCCCGGTCGCCGTCAAACGCGCGCTTATGGTCTTGCGCCGTGCCGAACGGAATGACGCTCCTGCCGTCCGACAGCGCGAAGAAGCTCGCCTCCTCGCCGACCAGGCATTCCTCGATGACGACCGATGCGCCAGGCTCCGCGAAGATTGCGGCGAGCGCGGCCTGCGCTTCTTCGCGGGTCGCTGCGACCGTGACGCCCTTGCCGGCGGCAAGGCCGTCCGCCTTGACGACGACCGGAAGCGCGTGAACGGCGAGATAGTCGCGCGCCGCCGCATGATCGCTGAAGCGCCGATAGGCGGCGGTCGGGATGCCGGCCTCGCGGCAAAGGTCCTTGGTGAAGCCCTTCGAGCCCTCGAGCTCTGCCGCCGCCTTGCTCGGCCCGAAGGCGCGAATGCCCGCCGCTTCGAGGTCGTCGACCAGCCCCGCCACCAGCGGCGCCTCCGGTCCGACCACGACGAGGTCGATCCGCTCCGTCTTGCAGAACGAAATGACCGCAGCGTGATCGGTCGCGTTGAGCGCGACGCAGTCCGCAATGTCGCAGATGCCGGCATTTCCCGGCGCGGCGAAGAGCTTGGTCAAGAGCGGTGAGGCCGAAAGCGCCCAGGCGAGCGCATGCTCACGCCCGCCCGATCCGATCAGAAGCACCCGCATCGCCGCCCCATGGGTAAGTCCGGGCGTCGCTTAACATCGGCGACGCGGGCCGACAAACGGCGCGCTTGACGCAGCGGCTGCCCCGCGCGAGCTAAAGCCATGCCCGCGCCCTCGCTTGCGCTTCCGGACTCCGTGCCCAGGAACTGGCTCGACCGCTTCGCGCCGGACTGGCTGAAGCCCTATGGAAGGCTCGCGCGCTGGGACCGGCCGATCGGCTGGTGGCTGCTTCTTTGGCCATGCTGGTGGGCGACGGCGCTGGCGGCGATCGCGGCGGAGCGCGGCGCGCCGAATATCTGGCATCTCCTCCTCTTTCTCGTCGGCGCGATCGCCATGCGCGGCGCTGGCTGCACCTATAACGACCTGATCGACCGCGACCTTGACGCGCAAGTAGAGCGGACGCGGCTCCGTCCGCTCCCCTCCGGCCAGGTGACGCCGTTTCAGGCGCTCATCTTTCTGGCGCTGCAGGCGCTGGTCGGCGCGCTCGTGCTCTTAGCTTTCAACCGCTTCACGATCGCCCTCGGCCTTGCCTCGCTGATCGTGGTCGCGCTCTATCCCTTCGCCAAGCGCGTGACCGACTGGCCGCAATTCGTGCTCGGCCTTGCCTTCTCGTGGGGCGCGCTTGTCGGCTGGTCGGCGTCCTTCGGCCGGCTCGGCTCGGCGTCGCTGCTGCTCTATTTCGGCAGCGTGCTTTGGACGATCGGCTACGACACGATCTATGCGCTGCAGGACAAGGAGGACGATGCGCTGATCGGCGTGCGCTCGACGGCGCGCCTCTTTGGACGCCGCTCGCGGCTCGGTATCACCGCCTTTTACGTCGCAGCCTTCGTGCTGTTCGCGCTTTCATATGTCGTCGCCGATGCGGGAATATTCGCCTTCGCAGCGCTTGGCGCGGGACTGCTCCACGCAATATACCTGATCGTGACGCTTAATCCCGGCGACCCGCAGAACTGCCTGAAGCGCTTCCGCGCCAACTCGACGACCGGCTGGATCGTCTTCGCCGGGCTGGTGCTGGATGCGGTGCTGAGATTCTGAGGCGGTGGAGCGAAGGGCTCAGTTGCGGGCGATGATCTCGCGCCCCTCGACCTTGCGGATCGCGATCGGCTCGCCTTTGCGGCGCCGAGTCAGGAAGCGCGGCCGACGCACGCGAATGCTGCGGGTGCGGCGGTCACGCGGCACTTCGCTCTGCGGCCTCGCGGTCCCCTCCGGCTGTCCCGCGGCAATGACCTGCGGAAGGCCGAGGAAGCCGGCAAGCCGGTCGCGGTAGTCTTCGGCGGTGGCGAGGCTGTCGAATTCCTCGACGTCGAGCGAGAGCCCCGCATCGCGGTGCATCAGGCGGATCACATGCCGCCCGTCGCCGACGAGCAGCGCCACGGCCTGGTACTGGCGGACGGGAACGCGGATACGGCAGCCAAGGCCGGCAACGGAACGCGACATCAAGACAGTCCTCCGGTCAAAAGTAGCAAGACAATCTGCCCCATCTCCGGCTGTGCATCTGTATAGAAGCACATCCGGAAAGGAGGCGGGCTGTTCTTCCGAACAGCCCGCTAGATTTGAGCGGACCTTGTCCATTTCCGTTCGACGCTAATTCTTTGCCCCGGGCCGTTCCTGGCCTCTTGCTATTGGCGAGATTAGAGGCGAATTTTCCCGAATCCGCTTAATGTCCGTAGTTAATGCTTTTCAACCCTAAATCACGGTAATTGAAAGCTGAATCGGCTTGGGGAAGTGGGCGGCGGGGGGCGAAGAACGTGGAGAATGACGAAGCGGACCTGAAGCTTCTCGAAGCCGCGGCGGGCGAGGCGGGCGCGCTCGCCATGCGCTATTTCCGGCAAAATCCGAATGTCTGGGAGAAGGACGGCGGCTCGCCGGTGAGCGAGGCCGATATCGCGGTCGACGACCTGCTTAGGACAAGATTGCTCGCGGCGCGCCCCGGCTATGGCTGGCTTTCGGAAGAGACAGCGGACGACGGCTCGCGACTCGATCGCGAACGGGTCTTTCTGGTCGATCCGATCGACGGCACGCGCGCCTTCCTTGCGGGCGACGACTGCTGGTCGGTCAGCGTGGCGGTGGTGCGCAACGGGCGGCCGGTAGCGGCGGCTTTGAACGCGCCGGCGCGCGCGGAGCTCTTCTGCGCGCGGCAAGGCGGCGGGGCCTGGCTCGGGGATCAGCACCTGCGAGTCTCCGAATGCGCGGAGATCAAGTCGGCGCGCATCGCCGGTCCGCGCGGGTGGTTGCGTACGGAGACCTTCCAGCGACTCGGCGCCGATCTTCATCCGCATGTTCCCTCGCTTGCCTACCGCTTCGCGCTCGTTGCGGCGAACCGCGTCGATGCAGCCTTTGCGAGCCCGCGCGCCAACGACTGGGACCTTGCGGCTTCCGACCTTTTGGTGCACGAAGCGGGCGGCCGGCTGACAGCGCTTGACGGGACTTTGCCGCTCTACAACCGCGAGACCTTGCGCCACGGCGTTCTCGTTGCGACGAATGCCGAGCTTGAGGCAAGCGTTGTTGCGGCGATCGTCGCTGCCGAGCACGAGCTTCGCGAGCGGTCACGGCAGAAGCCTTGAGGGGAGTGTCTGAGGAGCCGATGAGCGAAGGGGCGAAGAGTCGCGACCAGCTCCTCCACCTCGTCTTCGGCGGCGAGCTGGAAGCGCTTCAGAAGACACGCTTCCGCGACCTCTCCGCGCTCGATATCGTCGGCATCTATCCGAACTATGCCGAGGCCTACGCCGCCTGGAAGGAAAAGGCGCAAAAGACTGTGGACGACGCGCATATGCGTTATTTCATCGTCCATCTGCACCGGTTGCTTGACCCCGAAGCGGATCATGGCGGACGCTGAGGGCCAACGTCACTCCGCTCGTCGAGACGCGCTTTTTGTGCGCTGCCTTTCGACGGTGCCGAAAGCCGATCAAATCCCCTATAAGGAAGACAGGCGCACTCTCTTACCCGGGACGCCCGCGCAGTTCGTGACGCGCGGCGGCAAATATGCACGCATCGTCCAAATCCAGCCTCCCGGCGACGCGCCGCGACTCGCGGCCGTCGGAGGCTGAAATTCAGACCGGACGGGATACCGGCGGGCTGATCGGGGAAGCCGCGCTGGCGCTTTACGGGGCGGCCGGCCGCTTGGCGATGCCGGTCGCCGGGGCGTTCCTGCGCTGGCGGGAGCGCGCCGGCAAGGAGAACCGCATCCGCCGCGGCGAGCGCTTCGGCGTCGCCGGATGCGCCCGTCCGCCGGGGCCGCTCGTCTGGGTGCATGCGGCAAGCGTCGGCGAGACCGTCGCCACGGCGCCGCTTCTCGCCAAGATCGCTGAGCGCGGCCAGTCGGTGCTGCTCACGACCGGCACCGTCACCGCGGCCGAGCTCGCCAAGCGCTATCTGCCGAAAGGCGCCATCCATCAGTTCGTACCGATCGACACGCCGGGCACGGTCGAGCGTTTCCTTGATCATTGGCAGCCCGGGCTTGCCATCTTCGCGGAGTCGGAGCTCTGGCCAACGATGCTGCGTGCGCTGCGTCGGCGCGCGCTGCCGCTTGTCGTCGTCAATGCGCGCATGTCGGAGCGCTCCTTCCGCGCCTGGCGCAGAGTGGCGCCGCTGGCACGCGCGGTGCTGAGCCGCGCCGATCTCTTCCTCGCGCAGTCGTCGTCTGACGCCGAACGCCTGTCGCTGCTCGGCGCACGGGACGTGCTCGTCTGCGGCAACCTGAAATTCGACGCGCCCCCGCCGCCGGCGGATGAGGACGAGGTGGCGGAGTTCCGCAAGGCGATCGGCGGCCGTCCGGTCTTCGTCGCCGCCAGCACGCATCCAAGCGAGGAGGCCGCGATCATCGCCGCCCATGCCAAGGTGGCGGGAGGGACCGGGCTTCTGACGATCCTCGCTCCGAGGCACCGCGAGCGCGGCGATGCGGTCGCGGCGGAAATCGCGGCCGCCGGCCTGTCGTCGCGCCGCCGCTCGCACGGCGATCCGATCGACGGCACGACCGATATCTACCTCGCCGACACGATCGGCGAGATGGGGCTTTGGTACAGGCTCGCCGACGTCGCCTTCCTCGGCGGCTCGATGGTGGCGCGCGGCGGTCAGAATCCGATCGAGGCGGCAAAGCTCAAGGTGCCGGTGCTTCACGGGCGGCAGGTCGGCAATTTCCGTGAGATCTACGACGCGCTGACAGCCGCCAACGCCGTGATCGGCGTCTCGGACGTGACGGAGCTGGTCGCGGCGGTGAAGCTTCTGATCGAGACGCCGAAGGAGCGTGAGCGGATCGCGGATCAGGCGCTCGCCTGCATCGCACGCTTCAATGGCGCACTCGACTGCTCGCTCGCCGCGCTCGATCCCTACCTCGCTGAGCTCGCCGAGAGGCCATGAAGCTGCCGCGCGCGCCGGATTTCTGGTGGCAACGACATTCGCCGGCCGGAATGCTGCTGGCGCCGTTCGGCATGCTCTATGGTCAGTTCACCGGCCGCCGCATGCAGCGCGCCGGCGTCTCCGTCGGTGTTCCCGTCATCTGCGTCGGCAATCTGGTGCTCGGCGGCGCGGGCAAGACCCCGACGGTGCTCGAAGTCGCGAGCATCTGCCAGAAGATGAAGCTCGGCCCAGGCTTCCTGACGCGCGGCTATGGGGGCAAGGAGCGCGGGCCGCTCATCGTCTCGCCGTCGATCCACAGCGCCGCCGATGTCGGCGACGAGGCGCTGCTTCTGGCGCAGTTCGCGCCGACCGTCGTCTCCGTCGACAGGCCGGCTGGCGCCAAGCTCCTGGCGCAGCTCGGCGCGACCGTGGTCATCATGGATGACGGGTTCCAGAACCCCTCGCTCAACAAGGACCTGTCGCTGATCGTGGTCGATGCGGCGCACGGGATCGGCAACGGCTTCGTGCTTCCCGCCGGTCCGCTCAGGGCGCCGCTCGCCGTGCAGATCCGCCGCGCCGACGCGCTCGTGTTGCTCGGCGAGGGAAACGGCGGAAAGTACGTCAGGATCGCGGCGCGTGCCGGGCGCCCGACGCTTCGCGCCGCGACCGAGCCGGCGCGCCGCCGCGGCCTGAAGCGGCGGCCCTACCTTGCCTTCGCGGGGATCGCCGATCCGGCGAAGTTCTATAAGTCGCTTGCCGCCGCCGGCGCCACGATCGGCCACACCATGGACTTTCCCGACCACCATGTCTTTACTGCGGCCGAGTGCGAGGCGATCCTGGCGGAGGCGAAGAGCCGGGACCTCGTGCCGATCACCACCGAGAAGGATCGCGTGCGCCTGAACGGGGGCGACGCGGCGTCAATGCGCCTCGCCGCGGCGACGGAGACCTTTCCGGTGCGTGTCCGCTTCGAGGAGCCGCGCCGCATCACCACACTGATTGCCGACGCGATCGCCGCCCACGGCAGCGCCTATCGGCGCGCGCCCGTCACTTTCCCCGACGCAGAGAAAGTTCCCGCTTGAGCGACGCCGCGGCGTCGGCGTAGGGCTCCTGCCGGTCGACGCTCCAATAGCGCAGCTCCGAGAGCGGGATGCGCTGGCCGGTGACGGCGCAGGTCACGAAGGCGCCGGGCACGATCACCTGGTAGTCGCTGTCGAGATAGCGAAGCCGCGCCTCGCCGTTGCGGCCGATGAATTCGTGTCGGTTCATTGCTGCCTTGTAGCCAGCCGATCGGCCCTCGCCAAGCGCGGCGAGAGCTTAAGGCTCATTCCGCCGCCTCTTGGTCGGCTTCATCGGCCTCCGCGGTTGCCGGGGCAGGGGTGTCGTCGCGATGCGCCGGGGGGCTGAGCGGTTCCGGCGTGACCTCGGCCGGGGCAGTCGCCGCCTCGCCGGTTGCGCTGTCGCCATGAAGCTGCACGGCGAGCCTGTCGGCGTCGCGGCGGCGGATGTCGGCGATCGTGGCCTCTGTCTCGTCCGGCTGAAAGCCCAGGCCGCGCAGCGTCTCGCCGCCGAAGGCGAGCGCCAATTCGAAGGTCTCGCGCAACTCGTAGTCGACGCCCTTGTTCAGAAGCTCCAGCGTGTGCACGCGGTCGAAGCTCCGCGCGTATACCTTGGCGGTCGGGAATTCCGCCATGACCAGGTCGACGATCCGGTTCGCCACCTCCGGCTTGTCGACGCAGACGCAGATGATCGAGGCCTTCTCGGCGCCCGCCGCCCGGAGCACGTCGCGCCGCGTCCCGTCGCCGAAATAGACGCGGAAGCCGAATCGCCCGGCGGCCCGAACCTGCGTCGCATCGAGGTCGAGGATCGTGGCGTTGATGTTCTGTGCGAGGAGTACCTGCGCCAGGATCTGGCCGAATCGGCCAAAGCCAACGACGAGCACGCTGCCGCCCGCGCCCTCGAAATCCTCCTCGATGGCGTCGTCGGGTTCCTGCCTGAGGAGTTTGCGGCCGAGCATCACCGAGAACGGCGTCAGCGCCATCGTCACCGTGACGACGCCGGCGACGAAGGCGGTCTCCGACGGCCACAGCGCCCGCGTCGCCGAGGCGGTGGCGAAGAGCACGAATGCGAACTCGCCGGCCTGTGGCAGAAGCAGGGCGATCCTGATCGAATCGTTGTGAGAGGCTCGGAACAGTCGCGAAAGCCCATAGAGGATCAGTGCCTTGACGATCATCACGCCGACGACGGCAAGCCCGATCTGCCACCAGCTATAGAGGATGTTGTGGAGATTGATCGCCATCCCGACGGCGATGAAGAAGAGCCCGAAGAGGAGGCCGCGGAACGGCTCGATGTCGGCCTCAAGCTCGTGACGAAAGGCGGAATCGGCGAGCATCAGCCCGGCGAGGAAGGCGCCCATCGCCATCGACATGCCGGCGAATTCCATGAGCGCCGCGGCGCCGAGCACGACGAGCAGCGCGGCCGCCGTCATCACTTCGCGGGCGCGCGTCAGCGCAAGCAGCCGGAAGAACGGGTTGAGCAGGAACCGCCCGGCGATGAGCAGCGCGGCAAGCGCCACGATCGCCTTCACCAGCGCCGCCGGCCCGCCCGCGAAGATTGCGGTGTCCTCGCCCGGCGAAAGCAGCGGAATGATCGCCAGCAGCGGCACGATGGCGAGGTCCTGGAAAAGCAGGACCGCGGTCGCCTTCTGCCCATAGGGTGTGATCAGCTCGCGCCGGTCGGTCAGAATCTGCATGCCGAACGCGGTCGACGACATGGCGAGGCCGAAGCCGATGATGATCGCAGGCTCAAGCCGCCAGCGGACGAGATGGAAGATCGCCGTCAGGACGACGCCGGTGACCAGCACCTGCGCCATTCCGAGCCCGAATATGTCGCCGCGCATCGACCAGAGCCGCGTCGGTCGAAGCTCGAGCCCGATCAGGAACAGGAACATGACGATGCCGAGCTCGGCGACCTTCATGATCTCCGGCGCGCCGGTAATGAGCCTGGCGATCGGGCCGATCACGACGCCGGCGGCGAGATAACCAAGCACGGAGCCGAGGCCGAGCTGCCGCGACAGGGCGACGCCGACCACCGAGGCAAGAAGCAGGATCAGCGGCTCCCCGAAGAGAAGGCCTGCCCCGGCCGCGTCAGCTCCCTCGGTCATGGCGGTCGCCGTCCTCAGGCCGCATGTCACCCCCGCGGTGAGGGAATCGGATGGCGCGCGCGGCGCTCGTCAAGTCAGGCCCGTGCGGTCGGGCCTATCTGATCCGGGCCATCTTCAGGGGAGCGCGTCGAACCCCTCTCCGAATCCCTTGAGCGAGATCGGCACGCCGATCCCTTCCTCCGGTGTCTGGAAGATGATGAACATCGCCTGCTTGCCGGTGCGCAGCTGCTGGATCAGCTGATCGTCCATCAGCACCTCCGACACGCAGCCGTTCGGCAGGCAGCGGATAAAGCCGGTCGTTCCCATGTCGGTGTTGTCGATTCGCAGACCGAGCCCGCGCGGCAGGAGCACACCGAGCGGCGCCAGCACGCGCAGGATGCGCGCCTGCTTGTCCGCCGTCTTCATCACGACCACCGAAAGACCGACATTCTCGCGGTCCTTTGCGGTGACGAACTGCATGATGACGCACTGCTGCGTGGTCGCTCCGGCCGGCGTATCGCAGCGCAGATCCCAGTCGCCGTGCTTTGATTTGATCTGCCCCTGAGCGAGGGCCTGTGCGGGAATGAAAACGAGGAGTGCGAAAGCCAAGACAAAGCGATGCAAGATGTTGCCCTCCGGCGAGGTCGGCCGCGCCGCGAAGAAATAGGCCAGTGCCGCCGCGTTGAAGCCCTAACAGAGCGGCGCAGCGTGTCAAGAAAGTGGCCGATAAGCCAGTTTTCCGCTGGCCGGCGCTGGCTTTCACGCGCAAATATGCCGCATAAATCGGCCCGCGTTGCGCGTTGCGCAGTGCGGTTGACTGTGGTTACTCGGGCGAAAGCGACCGGCAGGCGGGGCGCGGCAGCAGGGGTGCTCCCGCAGCGCACGGAGCGCAGGGCGGAGAGACGGAATCCATGGCGGTTGCTGTAAGATTGATCGCGGCTCTGACCTGGTTGGCGGCGGCCTCCGGGCTCGCGCAGGCGGCGGAGCGGCCGGACGGCGCCTTCAACTGGCAGATGAGCTTCCAGAACCCGGCCACCGTGGTGATGAATTACATCGAGTGGTTCGGAAACTACACGCTGATCATCGTCACCCTGATCGTCATTCTGGTCGTGGGTCTGCTTGGCTGGTGCATGCTGCGCTACAACGAGCGCGCCAACCCCGTCCCCTCGCGCGTGACCCACAACACGACGGTCGAGGTGCTGTGGACGGTGCTCCCGGTGATCATCCTGGTCGCGATCGCCATTCCCTCGTTCAAGCTTCTCTATGGCGAGTACGATCCGGCGAAGCTCTATCCGAATTTCGATCCGCAGAAGGACAAGTTCCTGACGCTCAAGGTGACCGGCGTGCAATGGGCCTGGGACGTGGCTTACGGCAACGATGTCGACAACGCCGCAATGGGCGTCAAGGACCCGATCGACCTCTATCTGAGCGTGATCGAGGCCGACAAGCTGAAGCCGGGCCAGATCCGCAATCTTTCCGTCGACAATCCGGTCATCGTGCCGGTCAACACCTTCGTACGTGTCCAGGTGACGGCGCAGGGCGACGCCATCCATTCTTTCGCCATGCCGGCCTTCGGCATCAAGGTTGACGCGGTGCCCGGCCGCCTGAACGAGACCTATTTCAACGCCGACCGCGAGGGCGTGTTCTACGGCCAGTGCTCGGAGCTCTGCGGCCAGGACCACGCCTTCATGCCGGTCGAGATTCACGTGGTCTCGAAGGATGCCTTCCAGGCCTGGGCGGGCAAGGCCGCGAGCGATCTCCCCGGCGCCTACCAGACGCTCGCCAACGCCGAGAGTGAAAAACAAGAACAGAAACTCGCCGCCCGCTGAGGTCGGCAAGGACGATGCCCAGGAGCTGACGATGGCCACCGCCGAAATTCACGAAGGTCACGCCGCCCATCCGACCGGCTGGAGGCGCTACGTCTACGCCACCAACCACAAGGACATCGGCACGATGTACCTGGTGTTCGCCGTCATCGCCGGTCTGATCGGCGGCGCCTTGTCGATTGCGATGCGTGCCGAGCTGATGGAGCCGGGCATCCAGATATTCCCGGGCCTTGCGCAGATGGTCTACGGTGTCTCGCCCGGCGAGGCGCTGACCTACGGCAAGAACATGTACAACGCGTTCACGACCGCGCATGGCCTGATCATGATCTTCTTCATGGTCATGCCGGCGATGATCGGCGGCTTCGGCAACTGGTTCGTCCCGATCCAGATCGGCGCGCCGGACATGGCCTTCCCGCGCATGAACAACATCTCGTTCTGGCTGTTGCCGCCGGCGTTCACGCTGCTGCTCATCTCGCTGTTCATGCCCGGCCCGGCCGGCGGCTACGGCGTTGGCGGCGGCTGGACGCTCTATCCGCCGTTCTCCACCTCCGGTCAGCCCGGCCCGGCGATGGATTTCGGCATTCTGGCCATCCATCTCGCCGGCGCCTCGTCGATCCTCGGCGCCATCAACTTCATCACCACGATCTTCAACATGCGCGCGCCGGGCATGACGCTGCACAAGATGCCGCTCTTCGTGTGGTCGATCCTGGTGACCGCGTTCCTGCTGCTCTTGGCGCTGCCGGTGCTGGCGGGCGCCATCACCATGCTTCTGACCGACCGCAATTTCGGCACCACCTTCTTCAATCCCGAGGGCGGCGGCGATCCGATCCTCTTCCAGCACCTCTTCTGGTTCTTCGGGCACCCGGAGGTCTACATCCTGATTCTGCCGGGCTTCGGCATGATCAGCCACATCGTCTCGACCTTCTCCAAGAAGCCCGTCTTCGGCTACCTCGGCATGGCCTACGCCATGGTGTCGATCGGCCTGATCGGTTTCATCGTTTGGGCCCACCACATGTTCACCACCGGCATTGCGGTGAACACGCAGGCCTACTTCACCTTCGCCACGATGGTGATCGCCGTCCCGACCGGCGTGAAGATCTTCTCCTGGATCGCCACGATGTGGGGCGGCTCGATCTCGTTCCGCACGCCGATGCTGTGGGCGATCGGCTTCATCTTCCTGTTCACCCTCGGCGGCGTCACCGGCATCCAGCTCGCCAATGCCGGTCTCGACCGCTCCATGCACGACACCTATTTTGTGGTGGCGCACTTCCACTACGTGCTGTCGCTCGGCGCGGTCTTCGCCATCTTCGCCGGCTGGTACTACTGGTTCCCGAAGATGACCGGCTACATGTACAACGAGACCATCGGGAAGGTGCATTTCTGGCTGATGTTCGTCGGCGTGAACCTGATCTTCTTCCCGCAGCACTTCCTCGGCGTCGCCGGCATGCCGCGCCGCTATATCGATTATCCCGACGCTTTCGCCGGCTGGAACCAGGTCTCGTCCTGGGGCGCCTACATTTCCGGCGTGGGCGTGCTGGTCTTCCTCTACGGGCTGTTCGAGGCGTTCGGCCGCAAGCGCGTCGCCGGTGCCAATCCGTGGGGCGAGGGCGCAACGACGCTCGAATGGCAGCTCCCCTCGCCGCCGCCTTTCCACCAATGGGAGCAGCTGCCGCGGATTCGCTAGCGCCCCGCTAGCGTCCGCCTGAGACCCAATGACGGCAACGGCAAACGAGACCGGCACCGAGATCTTCGTCGAAGCGAATTGGCGCGAAGGCGATGTGGAGGACTATTTCGCCCTCCTGAAGCCGCGCGTCATGTCGCTCGTCGTCTTCACGGCGCTGGTCGGCATGGTGTCGGCGCCCTGGCATCTCAATCCGGCGCTGGCTTTGATCGCGCTCCTGGCGATCGCCGTCGGGGCAGGGGCGGCCGGCGCGCTCAACATGTGGTGCGACGCCGAGATCGACCTGCTGATGCGGCGCACGCGCACCCGCCCGATCCCGGCGGGTCGACTCAACCGCGGCGACGCGCTTGGCTTCGGCATCGTGCTGGCCGCCTTCTCGGTCGGCACTCTCGGGCTTGCCACCAACTGGCTCGCTGCCGCGCTCCTTGCCTTCACCATCTTCTTCTACGCCGTCGTCTATTCGATGTGGCTGAAGCAGCGGACGGCGCAGAACATCGTGATCGGCGGCGCCGCCGGCGCGCTCCCCCGGTGGTGGCCTGGGCGGCGATGACCGGCAGCGTCTCGCTCGAGCCGATGATCTATTTCCTCATCATCTTCATGTGGACACCGCCGCATTTCTGGGCGCTGGCGCTTTTCAGCGGCGAGGACTATCGGCGCGCCAACATACCGATGATGCCGAACGTCGCCGGCGACGAATCGACCAGGCGGCAGGTGCTCGCCTATTCGCTGCTCCTCGCGCCGCTCGGGCTTCTGCCCTATCTCCTCGGCTATACGGGGCCGGCCTATGGCATCGCCGCGCTCATCCTTGGAGCGGAATTCGTCCGCCGCGCCGTGATGCTCTGGCGGCGGCGCGATGCCGACAACAACCGCGCCGCCAAGCGGCTCTTCGCCTATTCGATCTTCTATCTCTTCGCGATCTTCGCGGTTCGCCTGGTCGAGGCCGCGTCGGCTGGACTGCTCGGTGGCTGATCACGATGAGGGGAGGACGCTCACTCCGGAGCAGGCGAGGCGACGCCGCCGGCGGTCGGTGGCGATTGCGATCCTCCTCGGGGTTGTCGTCATATTGTTCTATACGATTGCCGTCGTCCGCGGGCCGGTGGTCCTGCACAATTAGCGCGGACGCCGCGGGGCTTGGCCGCGGGGTTTGGATGGTAAACGATCGCGGCCGGCACGGCCGGCATATGGGGCTGAACGATCATGGCTGAAGCGCACGCAAAGCACCACGACTACCACCTCGTCGATCCGAGCCCATGGCCGATCATCGGGGCCGTCTCGGCCTTCGTGCTCGCCATCTGCGCGATCTTCGCCATGCACGGGTGGATCAGCTGGTGGTGGATAGGCCCCGGCGTCATCGGCATCCTCTACACGATGTTCGGCTGGTGGGTCGACGTGGTGAAGGAGGCCAACCGCGGCGACCACACGCCGGTCGTGCAGCTGCATCTGCGCTACGGCATGATCATGTTCATCGCCTCGGAGGTGATGTTCTTCGTCGCCTGGTTCTGGGCCTTCTTCGACGCCAGCCTCTACTACAACGAGGCCGACCAGTATGCGCGCCTGGCGGTGACGGGCGGGCACTGGCCGCCGGCCGGCCTCGAAGTGCTCGACCCCTGGCACCTGCCGCTGGTCAACACGCTGACGCTGCTGACCTCCGGCACCACGGTCACCTGGGCGCACCATGCGCTGCTCAACAACAACCGTAGCGGCCTGAAATGGGGTCTGGCGCTGACCATCGCGCTCGGCGTGCTCTTCACATCGATACAGGCCTACGAGTACATCCACGCGCCGTTTGAGTTCAAAAACAACATCTACGGTGCGACCTTCTTCATGGCGACCGGCTTCCACGGCTTCCACGTCATCATCGGGACGATCTTCCTGACCGTCTGCCTGGTGCGCGCCTTCCTCGGCCAATTCACGCCGCAGCAGCATTTCGGCTTCGAGGCGGCGGCCTGGTACTGGCACTTCGTCGACGTCGTCTGGCTCTTCCTCTTCACCTGCATCTATGTGTGGGGGAATTCCGGCGGCACCTATGCGGGGTGAGCGCGGCCGGGTTTCGGCCGCCGCGAAGGGATAGCGCAGGCGCTCGGCAATGAGCGAGGACAGGGCGCTCTACCCGCCGCAGAACCCGGTGGCGGTCGGGCTTAAAGGGCGCTGTCCGCGCTGCGGCGAGGGGCGGCTTTTCTCCGGCTTTCTGACGCTTGCTCCCAAATGCTCAGCCTGCGGGCTTGATTTCCGCTTTGCCGATTCGGCCGACGGCCCGGCGGTCTTCGTGATCCTGATCGTCGGCTTCATCATCGCCGGCGCGGCGCTTCTCGTCGAAATCGCCTATAGTCCGCCGCTCTGGGTGCATTTCGTGATTTGGGTTCCGCTCGTTCTGATCCTGTGCCTCGGCATGCTGCGGCCGCTGAAAGGTGTGCTCGTTGCCCTCCAGTACCACCACCGCGCCCAAGAAGGCCGCATCGACCGACCCGAATAGCTCGGGCGGCGCGAATATCTCGTTGCGCCGATTTGTCCTCGCGGGGCTCTTCACGCTCGCCGCGCTTTTCGTTCTGATCTCGCTCGGCAACTGGCAGGTGCGGCGGCTCGCCTGGAAGGAAGACCTGATCGCCACGGTCGCCGAGCGGCCCTCGGCGCCGCCGCTCAATCTCGACGCCAAGCGTTTCGCGGAGATCAGCGACGCGCAGTCGATCCTCGCCGTCGACGAATATCGCGACGCTACTCTGACGGGCCGCTATGCGCCTGAGGGCGAAGTGCTCGCCTTCACCTCGCTTGAAGAGCCAAAGGGGCCACTCGGCGGACCTGGCTACTGGGTGATGACGCCGTTCCGCATCCAGTCATCCAGCGTCCTTGTCTACATCAACCGCGGCTTCGTGCCGGCGGAGAAGAAAAGCGACTACTCTCCGCCGCCATCCGGAGAGGTGGCGATCAGCGGGCTGATCCGGGCGCCGGAGGCCGGGAGCTGGTTCACGCCGGATCCGGACCTCGGTAACCATGTTTTCTATGCCCGCGACATCAAGCGGATCGCCGCGGCGACGGGGATTGGCGATGCGGTCGGCTTCTATATCGACCTTCCGGCCTCGGCGACGCCGCCCTCGGGCCTCCCGCAGGGCGGCGAGACGCGCATGACCTTCCCGAACGATCATCTGCAATACGCGATCACCTGGTATGGCCTGGCGGCCGCGCTGGCGGTGATCTTCGGCACATTCGCCTGGCGCACATTTCGTGCAGCGACGAGAAGCGCGCTTGACGCCGGGGGCTGAGGCTTCCTAAGTGCGGCTCAGATCATGCCTCAACCGAAGCTCCATATCATGCTTTGCGCCCCACGCGGCTTCTGCGCCGGGGTCGAGCGGGCGATCCAGGTGGTTGAAGGCGCGCTCGAGCGCTTTGGCGCGCCGGTCTACGTTCGCCACGAAATCGTCCATAATCGCTATGTCGTCGAGAGCCTGAAGGCGAAGGGTGCCGTCTTCGTCGAGGAGCTTGAGGAGATTCCGATATCCGGCCGACCGGTCGTCTTCTCCGCGCACGGCGTTTCGAAGCAGGTGCGCGAGGACGCGAGCGCCCGCGACATCTTCGTGCTCGACGCCACCTGTCCGCTGGTGTCGAAAGTGCACAAGGAAGCGATCCTGCATTTCCGCCGCGGCCACGAGATCGTGCTCGTCGGCCATGCTGGTCATCCCGAGGTGCAGGGCACGATGGGCCAGCTTCCTGCCGGCTCCATATCGCTGGTGGAGACGCTCGGGGAGGCATGGGCATTTCAGCCGCGTGACCCCGATAATCTCGCCTGGATCACCCAGACCACGCTTTCGATCGACGACACCGCCGAGATCGTGGCGGTCTTGAAGGAGCGCTTCCCGAACATCATCGGACCGCACAAGGACGACATCTGCTACGCCACCACCAACCGGCAGGAAGCGGTGAAGCGCGTTGCGCCGGTTGTCGACCGCATGCTGGTCGTCGGTGCGCCCAACTCGTCCAACTCGCAGCGGCTGGTCGAGGTCGCCGAGCGCGCCGGCTGTCCGCGCGCCATGCTGATTCAGCGCGCCGTCGAGATCGACTGGTCGGTGTTCGACGGGGTCGAGCGGATAGGCGTCACCGCCGGCGCCTCCGCCCCGGAGGTGATCGTGGAGGAGGTGCTCGACGCCTTCGCAGCCCGCTTCGACATCAACGTCGAGCTGGTGAGCACCGCCGAGGAAAGCGTCGTCTTCAGCTTGCCGAGGCAACTCCGCGATGCGGCGGCCTGAGACTTGCTTCCGAGGCGCGCAGACCTTTCAGAGTGGACGAGAACAGGGTGGAATCCCCTTCTGATTGGTCAGAATGAGAGAGGCGATCCCGGGCGGGCTTTCATGGCGGTCTATACCGATGTCGGCGACGCCGACCTCGAAGAGCTTCTGAGCGCCTACGATCTGGGCGCGCTCCTCTCCTTCAAGGGCATCGCCGAAGGTGTGGAGAACTCCAATTTCCTGCTCAGCACCGAATCCGGCACCTACATCCTGACGCTCTATGAGAAGCGCGTGGCGGAGGGCGATCTACCGTTCTTCCTGGGGCTCATGGAGCACCTCGCCAAGAACGGCATTCGCTGTCCGTTGCCGGTCAAGGGCAGGGACGGCGCGGTCCTGCGCAGTGTCGCCGGGCGCCCGGCGGCGCTGATCACGTTTCTGGAAGGCGTGTGGGTGCGCCGCCCGCAGGCGTATCATTGCGCCGCGGTCGGGAAGGCGCTCGCAGAGATGCACGAGGCCGGGCGTGGCTTCGATCTGAGCCGCAAGAACGCACTCGGCCCGGGAGGGTGGCGGCCGCTCTTCGAGATGTCGCGCGCCCGCGCCGACGAGGTGGAGCCGGGCCTCGCCGGCTTCGTGGAGAAGGAGCTTGCCTTTCTCGGCTCCGCATGGCCGGACGCGCTGCCAAGCGGCCTGATTCACGCCGATCTCTTTCCCGACAACGTCTTCTTCCTGAAGGGCAGGCTCTCCGGGCTGATCGACTTCTATTTCGCCTGCGACGACCTTCTCGCGTATGACCTTGCGGTCTGCCTCAACGCTTGGTGCTTCGAGCCCGACAACTCGTTCAATGTCACCAAGGGGCGCGCGCTGATCCAGAACTACGAGGGCGTACGGCGGCTCGAACCGGCGGAGCGCGACATGCTGCCGGTGCTGGCGCGCGGTGCGGCGCTGCGCTTCCTGCTCACGCGGCTCTATGACTGGCTGACGGTTCCGGCCGGCGCGCTGGTCAATCCCAAGGACCCGCGCGAATATCTGCGCAAGCTTCGCTTCCATCAGCGCGTTGCGAGTGCGCTCGACTATGGGCTCGCGGCGTGAGCGCCCCGCGCGAAAAAAGTGTCGCGAAGCGCGTCATTGTCCACACTGATGGCGCCTGCTCCGGCAACCCCGGGCCGGGCGGCTGGGGCGCGATCCTCGAACACGACGGCCGCGAAAGGGAGCTTTGCGGTGGCGCGGCCATGACGACCAACAACCGCATGGAGCTGACCGCCGCAATCGAGGCGCTAAAAGCTCTGAAAGGTTCGGTCGAGGTCGAGCTTCATACCGATTCGGTCTACCTGCGCGATGGAATCACCAAGTGGATCCACGGCTGGAAGCGAAACGGCTGGCGCACCGCCGACAAGAAGCCGGTCAAGAATGCCGAGCTTTGGCAGGAGCTTGAGACGCTCGCCAACGCCCACCGGGTCGACTGGCGCTGGGTGCACGGCCATGCCGGCCATGACCTGAACGAGCGCGCCGACGCGCTCGCGAGGCAGGGCATGGCGCCGTTTCTGAAGCGGTGACCCTCACCCGGGGGAGAGGCGTCTCCGGCGACTAAAGCTGTGCGATGATCTGCGCGGCGGAGCTGACCGACAGCCCGGGTCTCTCCTCGACTGCCAGCGCGGTGACCGTCCCGTCCTTGACGATCATGGCGAAGCGCTTCGCGCGCGTTCCCATGCCGGTGCCCGAGCCGTCGAAGGCAAGCCCGGTCTGCGTGATGAATTCCAGATTGCCGTCGGAGACGAAGCGCACCAGGCCCTTGCCGCCGCTCGCTTCCGCCCAGGCCTTCAGCACATGCGTATCGTTGGTCGCAAGGATCACAATCTCGTCGACGCCCCTGGCGAGGATCGCGTCGCGGTTTTCGATGAAGCCCGGCAGATGCTGATTGTGGCAGGTGGGCGTGAAGGCCCCGGGCATGCCGACGACCACCACGGTGCGGCCGGCGAAAAGCGCGTCGGTGCTGAGCTTGTTCGGGCCGCGCTCGCCCGCCTCGAACAGGCCGGCCTCCGGAACACGGTCGCCCACTTCAATGGTCATGCAGTTCTCCTCACAAAATGCGCAGCGGGTTTTCCCGCCGAAGAATCTCGCCGAGTCTATGTGTCGGACATCACTTGATGGTGACAGCCTGCTCGATCGCGTCGCCGCCGGCAACGGCGACGAAGCGGAACGTCTGTCCCTCAACCGCCACCCCGTCCGGCCGTCCAGCGAGCGACAGCCGGTAGCGCGTGATCCCGCCGGCGCGGTCCACGCGTCTCGGCTGTCCGACATACCAGCCTTCCGGCGGGTCGGCGAAGAGGTCGGAATAGGAGGAATCGGGCATGCGCACGTCGATCAGGAGGGCATTGTCGTCGGCGACGCTCACCGCCTCGATGTCGAGCCGGCCGGGCTCGGGCGGTCCGGGCACGCGCTCCTTGAAGGCGCGGACGCGCTCCATGCTGACGGGATCGGGCCCCGGGTTCGGGTCGAGCCGCACCTCCGAATTGACGTTGGTCGGAATGCAGATCGAACTGCAGACCCCGAACTGCGCCTGCAGCCTGAGCGTCAGCGGCTTGCCCGGCACCCGCGGCGTCACCTTCAGCGGAAAGACAACCTGGTCGCTATAGATCAGCGACACGCTCGTCCCGTCGTCGTGACGTATCGGCGCGGGATAAAGCACTTCGACATTCGCGACATTCTCCGAGCCGGAGAAATCGAAGGCCGGCGGCACGCCGGCCTCGCCGGGGTTCCGCCAATAGGTGTACCAGTCCGGCTCAAGCTGGATCTCGATGCCGCCCTCGACCTTGCCGTCATCCTGCGGCGCGGTAAGGAGCAGCCGCAATTGCGATTCATCGGCCTTTGACCAGTCGGAGCGCGCCGCGAAGGCGGGCGACGGCGAAAGCAGAAGGGCTGCGGCAATCAGGCGGGCGGCGCTTGCTGACTTCATATTCGACTCTAGCTGAACAGCCTGCAGGGGAAATGGGGCATTTTTCGTGGGTGTGAAGGGGGCCGGTCAACCCCTATCCAATCGGCGCCTATCCAATCGGCGGTGGGATTGGTAGCATCGAGAGATGGGCAAGCGCGCTCAATCACAGGGCCTTCTCAGCGGCCAGCTTCTGATTGCGATGCCGAGCATGGCGGACCAGCGGTTCGCGCGCTCGGTTGTCTATATCTGCGCGCATTCCAGCGACGGCGCCATGGGGATCGTGATCAACAAGCTTGCGGACGATGTGAGTTTCCGTGAGCTCCTCGTGCAGCTCGACATCGTGGAGGCGCAGAACGAGCCGGACCTTCCCGGCGGCATCGACGACATCCGCGTGCACCGCGGCGGTCCGGTCGAGACCGGCCGCGGCTTCGTCCTCCATTCCGGCGACTTTTTTCTGGAGGACGCGACGCTGCGCATCGCCGACGACATCTGCCTGACCGCCACCTTGGAGATTCTCCGGGCGATTTCCGACGGCCGCGGGCCTGACCGGGCGCTGCTCGCGCTCGGCTATGCCGGCTGGCGGCCGGGGCAGCTGGAGTTCGAGATCCAGGCGAATGGCTGGCTGCACAGCCAGGCCGATACGAGCATCCTCTTCGATCCCGACGTCGATTTGAAATACGACCGGGCGCTCGCCAAGATCGGGGTTGAGCCGGCGATGCTTTCCGGCGACGCCGGGCATGCCTGAGCGACCCAACTGCCGTCAGGCGCGGACTTGATCCGGGGCATCCATTCCGTGACCTTGCGGCCAGTGTCGATCGCTACGGAATGGATTGCCGGGTCAAGCCCGGCAATGACGACAAGAGTGAGTGCAAGCCGCCCGGCTTAGCTCGCGCGCGCGACCGCGGGGCGGCGGCGCACCATTTGCTGCACCATCTGCGCCGTCATCGGCCGGCCATAGACGAAGCCCTGCGCGTACTCGCAGCCGACTTCGGCGAGCTCGGTGATCTCCGCTTCCGTCTCGGCACCTTCGCCGATCACTTCCATGCCGAGCTCGTGGGCGAGGGTGACGATGGAGCGAAGCAGTATGGAGCGAGCCGGCGAGCCGTTCGGCCGCACGAAGGACTTGTCGATCTTGATCGTGTCGAAGGGAAATTGCTGCAGATAGGAGAGCGCCGAATGGCCGGTGCCGAAGTCGTCGAGCGAGAGGCCGGCGCCGAGCTCGCGGATGCGGCCAAGAACCTTCGCCGTATATTCCGGGTTCTGCATGACCAGCGACTCGGTAATCTCGAGCTTCAAGGTCTCCGGCTGGACGCCGGTTCGCGCCAGCACGGCCTTCACGTCGTTGATGAGGTCGTGCCTGAGCAGCTGCCTGCTCGACACGTTGATCGAGACGAAAGGCAAGGGGCTGGTGGTGAGCGCCGACTGCCATGAAGCAAGCTCGCGCGCCGCATGTTCGAGCACATAGAGCCCGAGCTGCGTGATCAGCCCGCTTTCCTCTGCGGCGGCGATGAAATCGCGCGGCGAGATGCGCCCGTGCAGCGGATGTTCCCAGCGCGTCAGCGCTTCGAAGCCGGCGATCGAATTGTCTTCAAGCCGCACGATCGGCTGATAGACGATGTCGATGTCGCCGGCGTCGAGCGCCTTCCTGAGCTCGTTGTCAAGATCGATGCGCCGGCTGCGCATGCCGAAGGCCGGCTCGTAGAACTGGATGTAGTCGCCTCCATAGCGCTTCGCTTGATAGACCGCCGCCTCGGCGCGCCGCACCTGTTCCTCGGCGGTTCCCTCATTGGTCGTCGGCGCGATCCCGACCGAGGCGGTCAGGAAGACGTCGCGGTCACCAACCGAGATCGCCGCCTTGATGGTGCGCACCAGCTCGCGCGTCATCTGCTCGATTGCCTGCGAGTCGGTTTCCGACACCACCAGGACGGCGAAGGAATCGCCGTGCAGCCGCGCCAGCGAGTTCCTGCAGCGGCAGGAGCCGCACGATGCGTCGCGCCATCGCAAGCAGCACCGAATCGCCGACCGAATGGCCGAACTCGGTATTGACCTCGCGGAAATTGTCGATGTCGAAGACGATCAGGGTCGGCTGCGCGATATGCTCAAGCCGCGCCCGCGTCAGCGCATTTTCGAGCCGGTCGAGCAGTATCTGACGGTTCGGGACGCCGGTCAGGTTGTCGTGCACCGCGTCGTGCAGCAGCCGCTCTTCGGCGAGCTTCTGGTCGGTGATGTCGGCGATCGTGCCCGAGCAGCGCATCACCTCGCCGTCGGAGCCGACGATCGGCCGTGCCCTGAGCGCGAACCAGAGAAAGTGCCCGTCCTCCGCGCGCATGCGGAAGTCGAGATTGATGCGCCCGCGGCGCTGGTTGACCACTGCGTCGAGCACGGCACGGAAAAGGTCGCGCTCGCTCGGATGGATGAGACCGAGCCAGATGCGGGCCGGTCCATCGAGCGCGCCGCGCTTGAAGCCGAGCACCTGCTCGATCTCGCGCCCGGTCTCGATGCGGTCGCGCGCCGTGTCCCAGTCCCAGACCGCATGTCCGGCGCCGACCAGCGCCAGCGCCTTCTGCTCCGAGTCGCTGATCAGGCCCTGGGCGATCGCGCCGCCGGCAAAAGCGTGCTGCATGATGGTGAAGGCGATCAGCATCACGATCAGCACCAGCCCGCCGGCAAGCGCCGGCTGTACGACCGAATGGTTGATCCGCCCGGTCACCGCCAGCCAGGCGGCGGCCACCCAGAAGAGCAGGATGATCCAGGTCGGGATGAGCATGATTGCCCGGTCGAATCCGCGCAGCGCAAGCCACAGGATCACGCCGAGGCCGACCACCGCCGTCAGCCCGAGCGAGAGCCGCGCCGCACCCGCCGCGACGCTTGGATCGACGGCGATGACGCCGGCGACAAGCGCCAGCACCAAGAGCCAGAGCACCGCCACATGGCTGTAGCGCACGTGCCAGCGGTGCAGATGCAGATAGGTGTAGAGGAAGACGAGGAGAGCACCGGCGAGGATCACCTCGGTGCCGGCGCGCCAGGTGGCCATGTGGCCGCCGGCGCTCTTGAAGACACGGCTCCAGAAGCCGAAATCGATCGAGATATAGGCGAAGACCGCCCAGGCTAGCGCCGCCGTCGCCGGGAACATCGCGGTGCCCTTCACCACGAAGAGCACGCTCAGGAAGAGCGCCAGTAGCCCGGCGATACCGATCACAACGCCGCGGTAGAGCGTGTAGCTGTTGACCATGCTGTCATAGGCGCTTGGCCGCCACAGATGGATCTCGGGGATGGACGGATCGCTGAGCTCCGCGACATAGGTGACGATCGCGCCCGGATCGAGGGTGATGCGGAAGATGTCCGCTTCGGAACTCGGCACGCGCTGCGGCGCGAAGCCCTCGCTCGGCGTAACGGCGCGAATGCGCTGCCAGCCGAGATCGGGCCAGGTCAGCCCCGACCCGACCAGCCGGTAGTGCGGCACGACCAGCAGACGGTCGATCTGTTCGTCGGACGGGTTGGCGAGCGCGAAGACGATCCAGTCGGACGCCCCCCCGTCCGGGTTCTCCGAATGCACCTCGATGCGCCGGACAATGCCGTCGGTGCCGGGCGCGGTGGAGACCTGGATGCGGTCGCCCTCGTTCAGATAGCTCTCATAGGCGTTCGCGAGGTCGACAGTATCGGCGTCAAGCGGCAGCGAGACGGCTTCGAGCGCCAAGGCCCGGCCGGCAAGGAGCACGACGCCGATCGCGAAGAAAAGCCGCGTAAGCACAAATCCGGCGCGCAATGCGCGACCTCCGGGGGGTGTTTGGTTGACAAAGCTGTAAAGCCCGGCGTGACGCTTCACAAGCCGCCTGATTCGGCGGAATTCCGGCGGATTGCGGCAAGTTCAGGACAACGGATCGTCGGCGAGCAGCGCAAAGACGATATGGTCCTGCCAGCGTCCATTGATGCAGACGAGCCCGCGCGCCAGACCCTCGCGGTGAAAGCCGACCCGCTCCAAGAGCCGCATCGAGGGCGCATTGTGGGGAAGGCAGGCGGCTTCAAGCCGGTGCAGCCTGAGCGCGCCGAAGGAAAACGGGGCAATCGCACGCACCGCATTGGTCATGTAGCCGCGGTTGGAGTGGCGCTCCCCCATCCAATAACCGAGCGTCGCCGTCTGCGTCATGCCGCGGGTGACGTTGGAAAGCGTGATTCCGCCAAGCAGCGCGAAGTCGTCCTGCCGGAAGATGAAGAACGGATAGGCGCGGTCCTCCTGGACCTCCGCATGGTAGCGGCGGATACGGCGGCGAAACGCCGTGCGCGTTAGATCGTCGGCGGGCCAGATCGGCTCCCAGGGGGTGAGGAAGGTCCGGCTCTCGGCACGCAGCTCAGTCCAGCTCGGATAGTCGGCAAGGCTCGGCATGCGAAGGAAGACGCCGGCACCCGGGATGACCGGGGTCTCGAAGGTGGTGCTGGCACGAAGGAAGGCCATTTCCGGTTCTTTGCTTTTCGCGCCTCTACCAGCCAACCGCGGTCTTCTGTCCGTTCATGCGGGCGGCGATCTCACCGACATCCGGCAGCGTCTGCACCGGACCGATCGCCGCCAGCGTCGGCGCGCTTGAAAGCATGTCTGCGGCAAGCGCGGCAAGACCTTCGGCGCTGATCCCGTCGACCTCCGCTACCATTTCCTCAAGCGTGAGCGGGCGGCCGTGGATCAGCACATGGCGCGCCATCTGCCCGGCGCGCGCGATCGGGCTTTCGAGCGTCATCAAGAGGCCGGCGCGAATCTGCGCCTTGGCGCGGCTAAGCTCTGCGTCGCTGACCCCGTCCGTCATCTTGCGCAACTCGTCGACAACGACGTTCACCAGCTCCTTGATCTCCTCTTCCGACGTCGCCGCCTGGATCCCGAGGAGACCGGTGTCGACGAACGGCCAGTAGAAGGAATAGATCGAATAGCAGAGGCCGCGCACTTCGCGAACCTCCTGGAAAAGCCGCGATGCCATACCGCCGCCGAGTATCGCCGAAAGAAGATGCGTGGCGGTAAACGAGCCGTCTGAATAGGAGGGCGCCTTGAAGCCGAGCAGGATCTGCGCTTCCTTGAGCGCGCGCGCGTCCTTCTTCTCGCCGCCGCGATAGAGTCCGGCCTCCGGCCCCGCCGGCTCGTGGTTCGGCAGCCGGCCCAGATGCTCATCGGCAAGCCGCACGACCTCCGCATGGTCGAGATTGCCGGCGGCGGCGATCACCAGCCGCGGGCCGCAATAGTGCTTGGCGAGAAAGCGCCTGAGATCGTCGGCGGTATGCGCGCGGATCGACTCCGGCGTGCCGAGCACGGTGCGGCCGATCGCCTGGCCGGGAAAGGCCGCCTCCTGGAAGAGCTCGAAGACCCAGTCCTCCGGAACGTCGTGGGCGGCGCCGATCTCCTGCAGGATCACGTGCTGCTCAAGCGCCAGCTCCTCCGCGTCGAGCAGCGGGTCGCCGACGATGTCGCCGAGCACGTCGAGGCCGAGCGCGATGTCGTCCTTCAGGAGCCGCAGATAATAGGCGGTGTGATCGACGCCCGTCGACGCGTTCATCTCACCGCCGACCGCCTCCACGACCTCGGCAAGCTCGCGCGCGGTCCGCCTCCTCGTGCCCTTGAAGGCCATATGCTCCAGAAGATGCGAGATGCCATGCTCCTTCGCCGCCTCGAAGCGCGCGCCCGCCCCCACCCAGAGCCCGAGCGCGATGCTTTCAAGATGCGGCATGGCATGCGTGACGACGGTCGTCCCGTTCTTGAGCCGCGAGATTTCAACACTCATCCCTGAACTGCCTCGCTCGCTCCGATATGGTCCTCAATCGCCGCTTCGACCGCACGGAGGTCGGCCGGCAGCACCCGGTAGTCTTCTTCCGCCGTAAGGACCGGGCGCGCCCAGTCCGGCAGCTCCGGACGCTCGCCGCAGGCGGCCTCCACCGAATCCGGGAATTTCGCCGGATGTGCGGTCGCGAGCGTCACCATCGGCGTAGGTCCGAGAAAGCGCCCCGCCACCGATATCCCGACGGCGCTGTGCGGGTCGACCAGGACGCCGTCGTCGCGCCTGAGCCGCGCGATGGTTTTCCTGGTCTCCGCCTCGTCGGCCATTCCCGACGCGAATATTGCGGTGAGCGCATCGCGGGCCGGTCTGTCGAGCGTGTAGGCGCCCGACTGCGCCAGTCCCTGCATCAGGCGGCGCACCGCCGCCGCGTCGCGATTCTCCACCTCGAAAAGCAGCCGCTCGAAGTTCGACGAGACCTGGATATCCATCGAGGGCGAGGTCGTCGGCGTCACGCCGCGCATTTCGTAGCGGCCCGTCTTGAGCGTGCGGTGCAGAATATCGTTGACGTTGGTGGCGACGACGAGCCGCTGGATCGGCAGTCCCATCCGCTTTGCCGCGTAGCCGGCGAAGATGTTGCCGAAGTTCCCGGTGGGCACCGTGAAGGAGATCGGACGATGCGGCGCGCCGAGCACCAATGCCGCGGCGAAATAGTAGACGATCTGCGCGACGATCCGGCCCCAGTTTATCGAGTTGACGCCTGAGAGCTGCACGCGCTCGCGGAAGGGGGGATCGTTGAACATACCCTTCACCAGCGCCTGGCAATCGTCGAACGTGCCCTTGATGGCGATCGCCCGCACGTTCCTTTCTCGCGCGGTTGTCATCTGCCGCCGCTGCACCGGCGAGACGCGGCCCTCGGGGAAGAGGATCACCACGTCGACGCGTTTGGCGCCGCGGAAGGCCTCGATCGCCGCCCCGCCGGTATCGCCGGATGTGGCGCCGACGATAGTGGCGCGCGCTCCGCGCTCCGCCAGGATGTGATCCATCAAGCGGGCAAGGAACTGCATCGCCAGGTCCTTGAAGGCGAGCGTCGGCCCGTGGAACAGCTCCAGCAGGAAGTGATTGGAGTCGATCTGCGTGAGCGGCGCCACGGCATCGTGGCGGAAGCCTTTGTAGGCGTCTTCTATGATTCTGAGGAGCGCTCGCGCCGGGATCTCTTTCCCGACGAAGCGGCTGATGACCGCGAAGGCCAGCGAGTCGTAGGAGCTGCCGGCGAGTTGCTCCATCTCCGCATGCGTGAACTCTGGCCACGCCTGCGGAAGATAGAGACCGCCGTCGCGCGCAAGCCCCGCGAGCACCGCATCGCGGAAGCCGAGCGCCGGGGCCTCCCCGCGTGTCGACACATAGCGCACCCTTTGAAAACTCCCTAGAAACGGCGCGGGCGAAAGGCCGTTTCACACTATAGGGCGCAGATTCCGGCGGCAAGCAAGCCGCGGGAATTGCAAGCGTCGCGGCAATTCGCCTGCCATCGCCCGGATGGGCGCCCCGACGGCTTGCGCCGTCGGCGGAGCCTGCTAGATGGCGGGTCATGCTTTTGATCTTCGATTGCGACGGCGTGCTGATCGATTCGGAAATCCTCTCCGCGCAAGTGGATTCGGAGATTCTGAAAGAGTACGGCTACGAGATCTCGCCGCGCGACCTGGCGGAGCGGTTCGCCGGCCTCACCACCGAGCGCATCTTTGAGATGGTCGGCGAGGAGATGGGCCGGAGCTTCCCCGGCGACGTCCTGAGCCGCGTCAAGCGCGAGACGGATTTGAAGCTGAGGCGAGAGGTGCAGCCGATCCCCGGCGTCAACGAGATGCTCGACCAGCTCGACGATCCGCGCTGCATTTGCTCCAACTCGCGCAGCGAGCGGCTCGAAGTGTCGCTGACCAAGGCCGGGCTCTGGGACCGTTTTCGGCCCTATATCTTCTCCGCCCAGGACGTCGGTCGCGGCAAGCCGGCGCCGGACGTCTTCCTGCATGCGGCGAAGGTGTTCGAGACGGAGCCGGCCGACGCGATCGTGGTGGAGGATTCCGTCGCCGGCGTGACCGGGGCCGTAGCCGCCGGCATGCGGGTGATCGGCTTCACCGGCGCGTCGCATTCCTGGGCGGGCCATGGGGAGGCCTTGGCGGAGGCCGGCGCGCTAACGGTCGTGCGCCGGCTTGTCGAAGTCCCGCCGACCGTCGAGGCGCTCCGCGAATGGCGGCCGGAGAGTGTCTGAAGACGACGCGAGCGGGCCGCTGATATTGACGCTGGAGCTCGACGGCGAAGCCTTCGCCGCCTTCGATACGCTGCGGCGGCAATTCTATGCTCCGGAGCGCAATCAGGTCGCCGCGCACGTGACGCTCTTCCATGCGCTACCGGGCGAACGGGCGCGCGAGATCAAGGCCCTTCTCACGCGAGTCACCGCGCGCGAAAAACCGTTCGACATCGCGGTGGGGGAGGTGAAGACGCTCGCGAGCGGCGTCGCAATCTTTCTCGACGCGCCGCGGCTTCATGCGCTGCGCGACGCATTCGTGGCGGAATGGGAGCCGTGGCTTTCCGACCGGGACCATCCCCGCTTCCGCCCGCATGTGACGATCCAGGCGAATGTCAGCGAGGCAGAAACGCGCCGCACCATCGCGGCGCTTCGCGCAAGCCGCCTGCCGCGCCGCGTGCGCGGCATAGGCCTGCATCTCTGGCGCTATCGGGGCGGCCCGTGGGAGAGCGCGAAGCTCTTTCGGTTTCGCTAGAAATTTGCCCGCGCACGATCCCGTCCGCAAGGATCATGCGCTAGCGCTCCGCCAGCGCCGGCTCGTCTGCGCCGGGGACTTGGAGGCGCTGCTCCCGGATGAAGATGAAGATACCCGACGCGACGACGATCGCCGCACCGATCACCACGTTCAGCCGCGGAACGTCGCCGAAGAAGACGAAGCCATAGAACGACGCCCAGACGATCAGCGTGTACTGGTAAGGGACGACGACCGATGCGGGCGCGAGCCGCAGCGACTGATTGGCGAACAGAGTTGCGATGACGGAGACGACGCCGAGCAGAAGCAGGAGCGGATAGTCGCGTCCGGCGACGCCTGTCCAAGCAAATGGGGCGGCAACTGCGCCGACCGCCAGCGCGCCGCAAGTCTGCCCGACCGTCAGCACGACGTTCGGCGTCTCCCGCAATTGGCGGGTGAGGATCATGAAGAACGAATAGATCAGGCTGCCGCCGAGCGCGATCAGGGAGCCCCGGTTCAACGTGCCGGATGTCGGATTGAGCGCGATCAGCACACCGACGAAACCGACCAGCACCGCGCCCCAGCGGTAGGCCCCGACCTTCTCCTTGAGGAGCAGCGCCGAGAGCGCGGTCACGTAGACCGGCCCGGCCAGGTAGAAGGTCATGGCATCGGCGAGCGGGATGGTGCGAACCGCGAGATAGAAGCAGCCGACCTCCGCGGTCGACAGCACGATTCTGAGACCTTGCAGGCCGGGCCGCTGCACGCCGCGGAATGCTCCCGCCCCGGTGCGCAGCATGAAGGGCGTCAGCATGATCATCGCCGCGATGCTGCGGATCAGAAGGATCTGCGCCACGGCATAGGTCGCGACCAGCCATTTGCCGAGCGCGTCGTTGGTCGAGAACATCAGCATGGCGCCGAGCATCAGGCCGATGCCGGCAAGGTGGACGGAGCGGTTGGACAAGGGGTGGCTCGGGTGGTTGGGCGGGCTGCTCTCTTCCCATGCGGGAGAGAATGGCTGCTGGCATCAGTCAGGGGCCGGGCGAGGGCGCGGCTTCACTCCGCCGCCTCCTCGTAAGGCGCGGGCGGCGTCCATTTCAGCACCGGCTGGCGCGCCGCGCGCGTCTCGTCTAGGCGGCGGCGCGGCGAAAAGCGCGGTGCGTCGTGGAAGCGCTCGGTCTCGCCGGCCCTGACCGCAAAGACCAAGTCGCGCAGCGCGCCGATGAAAAGGTCGAGGCTTGCGCGCAACTCCGATTCCGTCGGCTCGATGAGCATCGCGCCGTGCACGACGAGCGGAAAATACACCGTCATCGGATGAAAACCCTCGTCGATCATGGCCTTGGCGAAATCGAGCGTTGAGACGCCGGAATCCTTGAGGAAGTGGTCGTCGAACAGCGCCTCGTGCATCGCCGGATGGTCGGGGAAGGGAACGCTCATCAGGTCCTTCAGCCCGGCGCGGATATAGTTGGCGTTCAAAACCGCGTCTTCGGAGGCTTGCTGCATCCCGTCGGAGCCGTGCGACAGCATCCAGGCATAGGCGCGCACGAACATCCCCATCTGGCCGAGGAACGCCGTCATGCGTCCAAGCGGCTTGCGGTCTCCCGCATCCCCCGCATGCTCGACGAGCCGGAAGGTGCCGCCGTCGCGCCTGACGAAGGGGAGCGGCGCGAAGGGGGAGAGCGCCTCCGACAGCACCACCGGTCCGGCACCTGGCCCACCGCCGCCATGTGGCGTCGAGAAGGTCTTGTGCAGGTTGATGTGCATGGCGTCGACGCCGAGCGCGCCCGGCTTCGCCTTGCCCATGATGGCGTTCAGGTTGGCGCCGTCGCAGTAGAAGAAGGCGCCCGCTTGATGCACGGCGTCGGCGATCTCCGCCACTTCCGGCTCGAAGATGCCGCAGGTGTTGGGGTTGGTGAGCATCAGCGCCGCGACCTCGCCCGCATGCTCGGCGAGCTTCTTCCGCACGTCCTCCGCCGCAACCGTGCCGTCGGCGCGCGCCGGCACCGCCACTACCGAATAGCCGAGCAGCGCGGCGGTCGCCGGATTGGTGCCGTGCGCGGAGTCCGGCACCAGAACCTTCGAGCGCGTCTCGCCGCGCGCGGTCAGCGCCGCCTTGATCGCCATCATGCCGCAGAGCTCGCCATGCGCGCCGGCCTTCGGCTGCATCGCGACCGAATGCATTCCGGTGATCTCGATCAGCCAGCGGGCGAGCTCGTCGATCAATTCAAGCGCGCCGGGCACGGAGGAGGTTGGCTGCATCGGATGGATGTCGCCGTAGCCCGGCAGCCGCGCCACGCTTTCATTGAGCCGTGGATTGTATTTCATCGTGCACGAGCCGAGCGGGAAGATGCCCATGTCGATCGCGTAGTTCTTCTGGCTGAGCCGCACGTAGTGGCGCATCATCTCCGGCTCGGAGAGCGCGGGGAGGTTGATCGGCGTCTTCCGCCGATGCTTGCCGAGCCGATCGCTCTTCGTTTTCGGCATATCCACGTCGACGCCGGAAATGTCGGTGCGGCCGATCTCGAAGAGCAACGGCTCCTCGATCTGCAGCGCGCGATTGCCGGTGAAGGTCTCGTGCTTCGCCTCCGCGATGTTGGGGCGGACGGTCTGGTCGTTCATCGAAGCGTCTCCGAAGCGGAGGCGCGCGTCCCTCTCCCAGAGGGAGAGGGTGTCGCCGAAGGCGACGGGTGAGGGGTTGCGGCCTCGGCTGTCTTTCTCCAACGTCGCGTCCCCTCATGCGGCTGCTTCGCAGCCACCTTCTCCCTATGGGAGAAGGGTGCCGTTGCGGCTGCATTCGCCATCAGAGCACCTCCTTCAGCGCCGTTGCGAACACCTCGATGTCCGCGTCGCTGACCGTCTCCGTCGCCGCGCAGACTAGAAGATCGTCGAGCCCGGCATCGGGCAAGAGCCGCGACGCCGGCACGCCGGCCATGATGCGCTTGTCGGCGAGCGCCTCAACGATGGCCGCGGCAGGCTTCGGCAGCTTCACCGTGAACTCGTTGAAGAACGCCTCGTTCAGGACCGTCACGCCAGGCACCTTCGACAGCGCGTCGGCGAGCTGGCATGCCCGTGCGTGGTTCGCCTCGGCGAGCCGCGTGAGACCCTTTCTCGCCGAGCAGCGTCATGTGCGCGGTGAAGGCGAGCGAGCAGAGCCCGGAATTGGTGCAGATGTTGGAGGTCGCCTTCTCGCGGCGGATATGCTGCTCGCGCGTCGAAAGCGTCAGCACGAAGCCGCGCTTGCCCTCCGCGTCGAGGGTCATGCCGGAAAGCCGGCCCGGCATCTGGCGGACGTATTTCTGCCTCGTGGCGAAGAGCCCGACATAGGGGCCGCCGAAATTCAGCGCGTTGCCGATCCCCTGGCCCTCGCCGCAGACGATGTCGGCGCCCTGCGCGCCGGGCGGCTCGATGAGCCCGAGCGACACAACCTCGGTGAAGACCGCGACGAGCAGTGCGCCCACCTGGTGCGCCTTCTCCGCGATCGGCGCGAAGGTCGACGAGCTGGCCGAAGAAGGACGGGCGACTGCACGACGACGCAGGAGGTCTTGTCGTCGATCGCCGCAAGCACGTCCTCGGTTCCGCGCGGATCGGGCGCGAGCGCGACCGCTTCGTCATCCGCCATGCGCGAGACCGTCTCGACCACCTCGCGATAGTGCGGATGCAGCCCGCCGGAGAGCACCGCCTTTCGCCGCCGCGTCACGCGATGCGCCATCAGCACCGCCTCGGCGGTGGCGGTCGAGCCGTCGTACATCGAGGCGTTGGCCACCTCCATGCCGACGAGGTTCGCGACCTGCGTCTGGAACTCGAAGAGATATTGCAGCGTGCCCTGCGCGATCTCCGGCTGGTAGGGCGTGTAGGAGGTCAGGAACTCCGAGCGCTGGATGATGTGGTCGACGGCGGCCGGCACGTGATGGCGATAGGCGCCGGCGCCGACGAAGAACGGACCGTCGCCGGCCGCGTGGTTTGTCTTTGCAAGGCCGCGAGAGGATGCGCGACACCTCGAGCTCGCTCTTGCCCTTCGGCAGGTCGAGCGGCGCCTTCAGCCGCTTCGTCGCCGGGATGTCGGCGAAGAGGTCGTCGATGGTCGCCGACGCCGATCTTTTGCGAGCATGTCGGCGCGGTCTTGGTCCGTATGAGGCAGATAGCGCATGCGGCTTTTCCTATTGCCCGGTCGTCTGGTAGGTGGGCTCGATCGCGATCTCCGACTTCACCGAATTGGCAATGAAGCAGATATTGTGCGCCTTCTCGTGCATCTCGGCGAGCTTGGCGGCGTCCGGCTGCTCGCCGCGGATGACGATCTTCGGCCGAAGCGTGACTTTGTTGACCGCCTTGCGGTGGGGCTCGAACTCCTCCATGACGCCAACAGCCTCGTCCTCGTAGGATTTCAACCATGACGCCGATCCGCCGGGCGAGATCGAGGAAGGTCAGCATGTGGCAGCTTGAGATCGCCGCGACGAAAGCCTCCTCCGGGTCGACGGCGTCCGCGCGGATAAGGGCGGCGGAACGATGCCGGGAGAGGGCGAGGCGGGCACCGTGACGCCGCCGTCGAAGCGCCATTCATGCGCGCGGCTGTAGCGGCCCTTGCGAAAAATCCTCGCCCTCGAAGTGCCAGGCGATCGATCGCTTCATATTCGTGCGCCATCGTCGGTCCTCAAAGCGTTGCGAGAAAGTCGCGGTAGCCCGCTTCGTCCATCAGCCCGTCGATCTCGCTCGTGATCGGCGAGCGGAGCTTCATGGAACCAGCCGCCGCCCTCCGGCGCCTCGTTGACGGTCTGCGGGCTCTCCTCGAGCGCGCCGTTCGTCTCCACCACCTCGCCGGAGACGGGGCTGTAGACGTCGCTCGCCGCCTTCACCGATTCCACCGAAGCGGCGACATCGCCCTGCGCCAGCGTCTTTCCGGCCTCCGGCAGCTCGACGAACACGACGTCGCCGAGCTGCTCGGTGGCATAGCCCGTGATGCCGACGGTCGCCGTGTCGCCATCGACGCGCACCCACTCATGGTCTTTTGTGTAGCCCGTGTCGTCCTGCCGAATTTTTTGCTCACTTCACCGAAAATAGTGATGCGCGACGAACGGAAGGGCGACGACCATCCGCCGGCTCGCGCGCCGCCCGCCGACCAGCTGATTATGCTTCCGGGCTCGGAGGAGGCCGCCGCCACATAGCCCATGGCGATCGGCGCATCGAGCGTCGGTCCGAAGCCGCCGGAGGTCACCGAGCCGATGCGCTCGCCGCTTGCCGGCAGCACCTCGGCGCCCTCGCGCACCGGCGCGCGCCCCGACGGGCGGATGCCGACGCGCAGCCGCGCCGGGCCTTGCGCAAGCTCTGCAAGATGCGTTCCGCGCCCGGAAATCCACCTAACTGCCGCCGCCGCTTGCCGATCGTGAAGGAAAGGCCCGCCTCGACCGGCGACGTCGTCTCGTCAAGATCATGCCCGTAGAGCGGCAGCCCGGCTTCAAGCCGCAACGTATCGCGCGCGCCAAGCCCGATCGGCTTTACGTCGGCATGCGCGAGCAGGCGTCCGCGCAAGCCGTTCCGCATCGTCAGCGGCACGGAAATCTCAAAGCCGTCCTCGCCGGTATAGCCCGAACGCGAGACATGGCCGGCGCGCCCGTCGAAAGCGGCATCGATCGCGCGCATGAAGAAGAGCGCTTTGCCGTCTCGGCAGCATCTCCGCGCGATGACTCGGCGGCTTCCGGCCCCTGCAAGCGCGAGGAGCGCGCGGTCATCGGACCGGCGAGCGTCGATCCCCGCCGGCGGACGCGCCTCGACATGCGCGTCGTCGTTGTCCTTCGCCCGGCGTTGACGACGAGGCCGAGCATGCCGTCACTTGCCGGCGAGCTCGGCCGGGTGACCATCAGGTCGTCGATGATCCCGCCCTCGTCGTTCAGGAGCAGCGTGTAGCGCATGCGCCCCGCGCTCAAGCGAATCGAAGGCGCCCGGCGTCAGCGCCTCGAGCGCTTCGGAAACCGTCGCATGGTCGGGGCCGACCAGCGTGTCGCTGCCCCATATGCGAGACGTCGAAAAGGCCGGCGTGCTTCCGCGTCCAGCGGTGCTCGGCGAGGATGCCCTCATACTGGACCGGCATCTCGTAGCCGGAGAACGGCACCATGCGCGCGCCGAGCGCGACATGCAGCGCGTAAAGCGGCGTGCGGCGGAGGTTCTGGTCCGAAGTCTGGTCTGCGGCCATCTGGTCCCGCGTCGAGCGTGTTGCACGATGAGCGCGACGCCGCGCTCGCCCGTGCCCCCTCTGTCGCAGAACCTGAGAGATTCCCGAAGGCATGCCGACGTGTCAGGCGGCAAGCCCGGTTACTCCTTCGGTGGGCCGCCGACGAAATGCCGGCGGCCGCTTTCCAGAGCGTCGCATGACCCGGCGCGGTCCCTTGCGCCTGAGAGTTTCCGGGGCGGTTGCTCCTTCGGCGCTTCGCCGGAAATGGCCGGCGAAGTCTCTCCCGCGCGGGTGTCAAACCTTGCGGGCCGCGACGTGGCCTGCACTGGAACCTTGGGCGCAAATCCGGCGCGCGTCAATGCAAGCGCGGCTAGAGACCGGGGATAAGCCCTTTCGGCGTGGGCAGTTCTTTCGGCGTCGGTGGAGGTGGCGGAGGCGGGGGCGGCGACGCGGAAGGCTCGTCGAAGGTCTGGTCCGGCAGCGGCTCCTGTGTTGCCACGACCGGGGGGGCGGCGACGGCGTCCGGATGCATAGGGTCCCAGTCGCCGACATTGAAGCCCGCATAGACGACATAATCGCGATTCTGGCCGGGCGCGGGGACCAGGATGTCTTTCACTTCGGTGAAGACGGCCGAGCCGCTCGGCGGAATCGTCACGGCGACATCGTAGGTCTGGGCGGCAAGCACCGATTCCTGGAACTTCACGACGGCGATCTTGAGCGGCACCGTGACGGGGCCTGTCTCGCCCTTCGGGCCGCTGATCACGCGGCCGGAAACGCCGACGCGAAGCGTCAGCCCGCCCTGCGCGTCATAGAGGCATTCGCGCGCCGTCTTGCCGATCGATGCCTGCCAGACGACGTAGTCGGGATCGTCCTTGTGGCCTTTCTCGTAAAGTCGGTCGACCTCCGATCCGAGCGGAATGCGAAGGTCCGGGCAGTAGTTCGGGCCGAGATAGTGGCGGATGTCGATCTGGCTTCCGCTCGCCGGAGGGCTGGTCGCCGCCGTCGTCTCGGGCTTGTCGCGCCCCATGATCGAGCAGCCGCCGACGACCGTGCCGGCGACAAGAATGGCCAGGGCCGAGGCAGACGCAAACAAATTGGGGCCACGCGGCCACATCAGCAAATGCATCCTCCCCGCTCGTTGGTCGCTCTATAACAATGGAATTCCGGGAATTTAAGGGCCGATCGGTCGCGACCTGCCCTTCCTTTACCCTACCTTCACCACGTTCGCTAACGCCAGTTAAACCACATTCGCTAACGTCCGTTAAACGCTGATCAGCCACGCTTTTCCGGCTTGTACCGGAGTAGCGTGATGGGCGTTCGCCTTAGAGCGGAGGCGGAATTTGCCGCACCTCCCAAGAATGCGATCCTGAAAGGCGATTGCGTCGCGGAGCTGAAGGGGCTCCCGGATAGATCGGTTGACCTGGTCTTTGCCGACCCGCCCTACAACCTTCAGCTTTCAGGGGAACTGCATCGCCCGGACCAGTCGCGGGTCGACGGCGTGGATGACGCCTGGGACCGCTTCGCCGACTTCAAGAGCTATGACGACTTCACCCGCGCCTGGCTTGCCGAATGCCGGCGCATCCTGAAGCCGACCGGCGCGCTCTGGGTCATCGGCTCCTACCACAACATTTTTCGCGTCGGCGCGACGCTGCAGGACCTCGGCTTCTGGATCCTGAACGACGTCGTCTGGCGCAAGACCAACCCGATGCCGAATTTCCGTGGCCGGCGCTTCGCCAATGCGCATGAGACGCTGATCTGGGCGGCACCTTCCGCCGACGCCAAGGCCTACACCTTCAACTACGATGCGATGAAGGTGTTCAACGACGACCTGCAGATGCGCTCAGACTGGACGCTGCCGATCTGCACCGGCGAGGAGCGGCTCAAGGATGCGGACGGGCGCAAGGTGCATCCGACGCAGAAGCCGGAGGCGCTGATCTACCGCGTGCTGCTTGCGACGACGAAGCCCGGCGATCTGGTGCTCGACCCCTTCTTCGGCTCAGGCACGACCGGAGCCGTCGCGAAGAAGCTCGGCCGCAACTTCATCGGCATCGAGCGCGACCCGGCCTATATCGCCGCCGCCGAGCGGCGCATCGCGGCGACGAAGCCGGCGGCCGGCGCCGCGCTCAAGGTGTTCGAGGGCAAGCGCGGCGAGCCGCGCGTGCCGTTCGGCTCGCTGATGGAGGCGGGTCTGATCGCGGCCGGCGACATGCTGACCGACTCGCGCCGCCGCTTCCTGGCGACGGTCCGCGCCGACGCCTCGCTCTTCTGCGAAGCGGGCGGGCGGCAGCACGTCGGCTCGATCCACCGGGTGGGAGCGGCCGTGCAGGGACTCGAAGCGTGCAACGGCTGGACCTTCTGGCATGCAACGACGGACAGCAAGCTGCGTGTGATCGACGACCTCCGCAGCGAGATCAGACGGCGGATGGCCATCTAGGTTTCCAGTTCGATCCCGTAGCGGTTCAGGTCCTCGCGCATCGTCTCCGCGTCAGTGAAGAGCTCCGCGTGCCACCCGGCCTTGCGCGCCGCTTCGACGTTCGCCTGTGAGTCGTCGAAGAAGAGCGTCGCTTCCGGATCGAGGCCGAACGTCTCGGTGTGATGCGCATAGATCGCGCGGTCGGGCTTGATGAGGCGGACGTCACCGGAGACCGTGACGCCGCGCGTCTCCTTCAGGAACGGAAAGCGCTCCGCCGTCTCGCGGAACGTGTCCGACGCGTAGTTGGTGAGGAGCGTCACGTCGTGGCCGCGTTTCAGAAGCGCGCGCAGCACCTCGACCGTGTCCTCGTAGGCGTGCGGGATCATCATGTGATGGCGGGCGCGGAAGGCGCGGATCAGGTCGGCCTTGTCGGGATGCCGGCCGATGGCTTCCGTCTCGGCCTCTTCCCAGGTCCGCCCGCGATCCTGCTCGATATTCCAATCCTGCGAGCACACATCATGCAGGAACGCGGTGCGCTCCTTCTCCTCGGCGATCAGCTCGAGGAAGGCGAGATGCGGGTCGTAGTGGAGGAGCACCTTGCCGATGTCGAGGACGATGTGGCGAATCTGGCTCACGTCTTTCCTTGGGGTTTCGTCGCACCCGGATAGGCCGCCTCGATCGCCTTTTTCATGACATTCGGCAACGCCTCGTCTGAGAGCGTGCTGGCCGGCGCCCACCAATTGCCGGGCGGAGCCTGCGTCTCGGTGTCGACATCGGCGCGCTCGATTTGAAGCCGCAGCGCGAAATGCGTGAAGACATGCTCGACCGGCGTGGCCACGGCGATCCAGGCCGCCGCGAACGGAGGCGGCGCGCGCATCTCGTCCTCGCGCCATTCGGAGCCCGGCACCTCGCTCATGCCGCCCAGCAGGCCGCGCGGCGGGCGGCGGCGGAGCAGGATCGCGCCGTCGGCGCGGCGCGCCACGAAGGCGCGCCCATAGCGTGTCGGCCGCGGCTTTTTCGGTGTCCGTGCCGGCAGCTCCAGGACGCGTTCTTGCTGCCGTGCGAGGCAGGGCTCCGACCATGGGCAAAGCCCGCAGGCCGGCTTCTTCGGCGTGCAGAGGGTGGCGCCGAGATCCATCAGCGCTTCGGCGAAGGCGCCGGGATGGTCGTCGGGGACGAGCGGTGCGAGCGTCTTGCCGATCTCGGCCTTGGCAGCGGGAAGCGGCGTTTCGATCGCGAAAAGCCGCGCCACCACCCGCTCGACATTGCCGTCGACGACGGCGGCCGGTTCGTCGAAGGCGATCGCTGCGATTGCCGCCGATGTGTAGGCGCCGATTCCGGGGAGGCAGGCGAGCTCCGCGGCGGTTCCTGGAAATTCGCCGCGCGCCGCGACCGCGCGGGCACAGGCGACGAGGTTGCGGGCGCGCGAGTAGTAGCCGAGCCCCGCCCAGGCGGCCATGATGTCGCGTTCGTCGGCGGCAGCGAGCGCGCCGACCGTCGCCCAGCACGCGAGAAATTTCTCGAAATAGGGCGCGACCGCTTTCACCGTCGTCTGCTGCAGCATCACTTCCGACAGCCAGACGCGATAGGGGTCGGGGCGGACGCCGCGCCGCCGCTCCGCCGGTCCCACCCGCCAGGGGAGGCGGCGTGCATGCCGCCCGTACCAGGTGAGAAGCAACCGGGCGAGCGATAGCTTCGGGTTCGGACTTGCCGTCGGCGGTCGGCCGTGGGCAATGTCGCGGCGGGGCTTTGCGGCGCGAGCGCGCTTCGCTAGCTTGGCGGGCATTCCTGCCATGTGTGGCATCGCCGCCGCCGCTGGCAAGGCCCCAGAGGATTTGAGCGGAGCATCATCGACAGTGGCGCATCCGAACCGACCCGCTGCCAGGCCGGTTGCCGAGTTGGTCGGCAAGACGCTTGATCCGCTGCTCAGGAAGCGCGGTCTGGCGCGCGCCGAGCTGATCGCCTGGTGGCCTGACATTGTCGGCGCCGCCTATGCCGGGCGCACGGTTCCGGAGCGCATCCGCTGGCCGCGCGACGGCACGGCCGCAACGCTTTTTGTGCGCTGCGATCCGGCGCTTTCCCTGCAGTTCACGCATGAGATCGACCGCGTGCGCGAAAGGCTGAACACCTATTTCGGCTATCCGGCCGTCGGCGCTGTCAAAGTCGTGCAGCGGCCGGTCGGCGCGTCGCCGCAACCGAAAGACGTGCCGCCGCCCCGCGAAATTCCCGTGGCAATGGCGGACAGGCTTGCCCGCCTCGACGGGCCGCTCAAGGATTCGCTGAGCGCGCTCGCCCGAAGCGTTCTCGCGCGATCGTGACGGATTGGCGCGTTTTGGCCGCGCTCGGCTTGTCCTATGTAGTACCGGTCGGCTTCGCCTGTTCAGGCGTGGTTCAACCGCGCCGGCTCAAATCGTCCCGAAAGGCCGGGCGTCCCGAACGGCCCGGCGTCCCGAAAGGATGGTGACATGTTCGATCTGAACCGCCGCGTCCTGATGGCGGCTATCGCCGCTCTCGGCATTTCCTCTGGCGCCGCGGGGGCGGTTGCCGAGGACGTCAATACCGCGGACCTCTATACGCCCGGGCAGCTTGAGGAGAAGGTGCTCGGCCCGACCGACGCCAAGGTTACGGTCGTCGAATATGCCTCGATGAGCTGCCCGCACTGCGCTCATTTCGACCTCACAACCTTCGACGACTTCAAGCTCAAATACATCGACAGCGGCGAGGTCCGCTATATCTTCCGCGAGTTCCCGCTGAACGCTCCGGCGTTTGCCGTCGCCATGGTCGCGCGCTGCGCCCCCGCCGACAAGTTCTTCGATATCGTCCACACCTTCTTCCGCACGCAGGACAAGTGGCTGGTCGGGAGCGACGTCAAGGCCGGCATCCTTGACGAAGCCAAGCAATTCGGATTCACCGAGCAGACGCTCGAAGCATGTCTCAAGAACCAGCCGCTTTTCGATGCCATCAACGCCGTGCGCGACCGCGCGGTGTCGTTTGGCGTGCAGGCAACCCCGACATTTTTCATCAACGGCAAGAAATATGAGGGGGCATTGTCGCTCGACGAACTGGACAAGGCCATCCAACCGTTGCTCTAAGCGCCTCTCTCGACGATGCTTTAAGCGATTCGGGGGCCGGCTCGCTGCCGGCCGCGTGGGCGCGTTTTTATGAAAGTCACTGGCCTTCGCCTGCACGGGTTCAAGTCCTTCGCGGACGCCATCAATATTCCCGTCGAGCCCGGGGTGACCGGAATTGTCGGCCCGAACGGCTGCGGCAAGTCCAATCTCGTGGAAGCGCTCCGCTTCGTGATGGGCGAAAGCTCCTACAAGGCGATGCGCGGCGGCGGGATGGAGGACGTGATCTTCTCCGGCTCCGGCAACCGTCCGGCGCGCAACATGGCCGAGGTCACGCTCGCGGCCGAGCGTGACGACGGGAACTCCCAGGGCCCCGAGGCGATCGAGATCACGCGCCGCATCGAGCGCGACACCGGATCGACCTATTCGATCAACGGCCACACCGTGCGCGCGCGCGACGTGCAGATCCTGTTCGCCGACGCAGCGACCGGCGCGCATTCCTCCGCGCTGGTCAGGCAGGGGCAGGTTGCCGAGCTGATCGCCGCCAAGCCGGTCGCGCGGCGCAGCATCCTGGAGGATGCGGCCGGCATTGCCGGCCTGCATGCCCGCCGCCACGAGGCGGAGCAGAAGCTGCGCGCCGCCGAGCAGAACCTGTCGCGGCTCGACGACGTGACGGCGGAGATCGAGGCGCGGCTTGAGGAGTTGAGACGCCAGGCGCGCCAGGCCGTGCGCTACCGCAAGATCTCCGAGGAGATCCGCAAATACGAAGCGACCCTCTACGCCATTAACTGGGACAGCGCGCTGGCGCGGCTAGCCGAGGCGGAGGCTGAGCTTGCAAACGCCAACGCCGCGTTCGAGGCGGCGACGGCCGAGCAGCAGAACGCCGCGAAGGCCGAGGCGGCAGCGGCAGGACGGCTCCCGGAGCTTCGCACGGCCGCGTCGACGGCGACGGGATCGCTCGAAAAGCTGCGAAGCGCGTTGAGGGACATCGACCGCGATGAGCAGCAGCGCAAGGAGCGGCGCGACGGGCTGATCGCGCGGGGCACGGACGCAGGCGCCGATCTTGCCCGCGAAATCGAGATCGGAAGCGACGCTTCGGGCGCGCTTGAGAAGCTTGCCCGCGAGGAAGAGTTGCTCCGCTTGAGAATGCGCGAGGCGGCGCACGCGATCGGGGCCGCCCGCAATGCCGCCGAAACTGCCGCTGCCGCCGTCGACGCGCGCGAAGCCGAATTCGCCGCTGCGGCGGGCGCGCTTGCTGCCGCCGGTGCTGAGCGCGCCGCGCGCGAGCGCGCCATCCGCGAGGCGCAGGCGAAGCTGGCGCGCCTCGAAGAGGAGCGCGCGACGGTGCTCCGCGAGCAGGACCGCATCGCCGACGAGGCGGGGGAAACCGGCGTCGCCGAAGCAGCGGCGGCGGTTGCCGAGGCCGAGGCGCATGCGGCGAAGCGCGAGGAACAGGCGGAGGCCGCCGAGGCGACCTTGATTACGGCGCGCGAGACGGAGCGGCGGGCGCGCGGACCCTATGATGCAGCCGAGCGCGCTTTCGGCGCGCTCGAAGCAGAGGCGCGCACGCTGGCGCGCGTGCTCGACCTTGAGAAGACCAACGCGTTCCCGCCGCTGAGCCACGAGCTTGCGATCGCGGCGGGATACGAGAAGGCGCTTGCCGCGGCGCTTGGCGACGACCTCGACGCCTCGCTCGATTCCACCGCCCCGGCCTATTGGGGCCCTTCGGAGCCCGGCGCCGGCGACCCGGCGCTCCCGGAGGGTGTGGAGCCACTCGCCGACTTCGTGACGGGCCCCGCCAACCTCGCCCGGCGTCTTCGCCAGATCGGCGTCGCTTTCTCCGCTGAGGCCGCGTCACAGCTGCAGCCGATGCTCGCGCCCGGGCAGCGTCTCGTCACCCGCGAGGGCGGGCTCTGGCGCTGGGACGGCTTCCGCGCCGCCGCCGATTCCGCGACGGCCGGCGCCAAGCGGCTTGAGCAGCGGACGCGGCTCGCGGCCGTCGTCGAGGAGTCGAAGACCGCGCGCGCGGCGGTCGAGAGGGCGCTCGGCGTTTTCGGCGCGGCAACGCAGGCCCGCGCCGAGGCTGAGCATCTCAACACCGAGGCTCGGATTGCGCTCCAGGACGTGCGGCACGAACTCGATGCGCGCCGCCGCGCGCTCGCCGAAGCCGAGCGGCGCCAGGGCCAGATCGCGTCGCGCATCTCCGCCTTTGCGGGTGCGCTGGCGCGGATCGAAACGGATACCGAGACCTACCGGGCCGAGCTTCGGGCGGCGGGCGATGCGCTGAGCGGGCTGCCGGCGACCGGCGACCTCGAAGCAGAGCGCGACGCCGTGCAGGAGGCGCTTGCCGAAGAGCGCGGCCGTGCGGCTGAGGCGCGGCTTGCCGCCGAGCGCGCGGTCGACGAGGAGACGGCGCGGCTGCGCCGCCTGGGCGACATCGAAGGCGAGCGCGAGCGCTGGACGGCGCGGCTTAAAGCAGCCGAGGAGCACGTCGCGGAGCTCAAGCAGCGGATCGAGACGCTCGACGTCGAAATCGCGGGCGTCCCCGACGACCCGGCGATGTTCGAGCAAAGGCGGCGCATGCTGCGCGACGAGATTGCGGCGGCGGAGGCCAATGTCGCGGCGGCGACAGGCGCGCTTGCCGCGGCGGAGGCCGACCATGAGAACGCGCAGGAAAGCGCCCGCGCCGCGCTCGATGCGCTCGCCGAGGTGCGCGAGATGCGCGGCCGCGACGAGGAGCGCGTCATTGCCGCCGAGGCCCGCAAGTCGGAGCTTGCCGCGCAGATCGCCGAGCATTTCGACTGGCAGATCGGCGACCTGCGCGAGATCGCCGGCCTTCAGCCCGACGCGCCGCTTCCCGAGGCGAGCGCCGCCGAGGCTCGCCTCTTCAAGCTGAAGGGCGAGCGCGAGCGCCTCGGCGGCGTCAATCTCCGCGCCGAGGAGGAGACGCGGGAGATCGAGGCGCGGCTCGGCGAGATGCGCAGCGAGCAAGAGGATCTCGAAGAGGCGATCAAGCGGCTGCGCCAGGGTATCCAGAATCTGAACCGCGAGGGGCGGCAACGGCTGCTTCAGCCGCGTTCGAGATCGTGAACGGCCACTTCGGCAGCCTCTTCCAGCATCTCTTCGGCGGCGGCACGGCCGAGCTTGCGCTGACTGGCTCCGACGATCCGCTGGAATGCGGGCTGGAGATCACGGCGCGCCCGCCCGGCAAGCGGCCGGCCTCGATGACGCTTCTTTCCGGTGGCGAGCAGGCGCTGACGGCGCTCGCCTTGATCTTCGCGGTGTTCTTGACCAATCCGTCGCCGATCTGCGTACTCGACGAGGTGGATGCGCCACTCGACGACGCCAATGTCGACCGCTTCTGCGCGCTGCTCGACGATATGCGGCGACGCACCGAGACCCGCTTCGTCGTCGTCACCCACAATCCGATCACCATGGCCAAGATGGACCGGCTCTTCGGCGTGACGATGGCCGAGCGCGGCGTCTCGCAGGTCGTGTCGGTAGATCTTGAGGCGGCCGAGCGCTTCCGCGAGGCGAGTTGACGCCGAGGATCACGTCCGAAAGCGGAAAAATCGCCGTCGGATCAATATCTTGAGCGGATTCCCGTTGCCTTGACACTCATCCGGGCCAAAATTATGGTGCCCGCGATTTCGGAGGGGCCTGCCCCTGCCGACAAAAGCTTGCGCCCGTCCGAAACTGAGGATTTGTTGTTCGGATGGCGGCACAGGGCGGCAGATCGGGGAAGCCGGACGAGGCGACGTCCGATACCGAACTTGCCCGACGGCTTGACCGCTTGTCGCGCGACCTCGAAGCCGAGAGGCGGGAGCGCGCGGGTGCGGTCGAGCGCTCGCGTGAGAGCGGCAGCGGGGGCTACGCACAAGCCTTCCGCATGTCGAGCGAATTCATTGCCGGCGTTGTCGTCGGCGCGGTCCTGGGCTGGGGGTTGGACCGCTTGGCGGGTACGTCGCCATGGGGACTGATCGTGTTCCTGCTCCTCGGCTTCGGTGCCGGCGTCCTGAACGTGCTGCGCGCAGCAGGCGGGATGACCGCGTCCGGGCCGCCGGACTCCGCCGGCGGGACGGGCGGATCGTGACCAGGCGCTGCTTCGCCGGGGGCGAACGGTGCCGCGCGAATTGTGGAGGGGATTGAGGCGTGAACGAAGCGCAAGCCGCCGACAAGGTCGATCCGATCCATCAGTTCGGAATCCACCCGATCCTCGACTTCGGCACGATCGGTGGCGTGCACATCGCCTTCACCAATTCCGCGCTCTTCATGGTCATCGTGGTGGTGTCGATCGCCGCCCTCTTCATCTTGGGCACGAGCCGCCGCGCCATCGTTCCGGGCCGCATCCAGGCGATGGCGGAGATCCTCTACGAGTTCACCGCCAACATGCTGCGCGAAAGCGCCGGCAAGGAGGGGATGCGCTTCTTCCCCTTCGTGTTCTCGATCTTCATGTTCGTGCTGTTCGCCAACGTCATCGGGCTCGTGCCCTATTTCTTCACGGTCACCAGCCACATCGTGATCACCGCGACGCTGGCGCTGACGATCATCCTGCTCGTCATCATCTACGGCTTCTATCGGCACGGCTTCAAATTCCTCGGGCTCTTCGTGCCGCCCGGCGTGCCCGGCTATCTCCTGCCGCTCGTCGTCTCGATCGAGATCCTCTCCTTCCTGTCGCGGCCGGTCAGCCTCTCGGTGCGTCTTTTCGCCAACATGCTGGCCGGCCACATCACGCTCAAGGTCTTTGCGAGCTTCATCCTGATGCTCGGTGCTTGGGGATTCTTCGGCTGGATCGGCGCGATCATCCCCTTCGGCATGACCGTCGCGCTCTCCGCGCTCGAAATACTCGTTGCCTTCCTGCAGGCCTATGTGTTTGCCATTCTGACCTGCATGTATCTGAACGACGCGCTTCACCCGTCGCATTAACCTCTCGTCATCAAGGAGTTCATCATGGAAGCGGATGCTGCAAAGCTGATCGGAGCGGGGATCGCCTGCATCGGAATGGGTGGCGCCGGCGTGGGCCTCGGCTCGCTGTTCGGTCTTTATCTGCAGAGCGCGGTGCGCAATCCGGCGGCGGCTGACGGCCAGTTCGGCCGGCTGATCTTCGGCTTCGCGGTGACCGAGGCGCTCGGCATCTTCTCGCTGTTGATCGCGCTGCTGCTGATTTTCGCCGTCTAGTTCGGACGGCTCGTGAGGGCCGCCTGAAAGGAAGACACCGCAATGGCGTTCGTCTCAACCGCCTTCGCGCAGACCGACTCCGGGGCCAACTCCGGCAATGCGACTCCATGGGCTCGACCGGGGACGCCACGGCGCCCGCGGGCGTGGTGAATGCGACGACTGCGGCCGCGCACGCGCCGCCAAGCACGAGCAGTTCCCCCCTTCGATCCGTCGACCTTCGGCACGCAGATCTTATGGCTGGCGATCACCTTCGGGCTGCTCTTCATCCTGATGCGCAGGATCATCGTGCCGCAGATCGGCGGGATCATCGAAAGCCGCGCCAACCGTATAGCCGGCGATCTCGCGGAGGCGGGACGCATGAAGGCGGAATCGGACGCGGCCAATGCCGCCTACGAACAGGCGCTCGCCGAGGCCAGGCAGAACGCGCACAGAATAGCGCAGGAGGCACGCGACACCGCGAAGGCCGAGGTCGATACCGACCGTAAGCGCACCGAGGCCGGGCTGAACGAGAAGCTCGCCGCCGCCGAGGCGGAGATCGGCAAGGTCAAGATGGCGGCGCTACAAAGCGTCGACCAGATCGCGCGCGATGCGGTCGAGACGATGGTCGAGGTGCTGGTCGGCGCCAAGGCCGGCAAGGACGAGGTCGCGAAGGCGGTCGAAGCGGCGATTGCGGAAAGGGCGGACGCATGAACGCCACCCAATGGGCAACGCTCTGGGTCTTCCTCGGGCTGCTCGTCGTCGTCGGCATCATGATCTACGTCAAGGTGCCGGGCATGATCACCAAGGCGCTCGACCAGCGCGCCGACAAGATCCGCAGCGACCTTGAGGAAGCGGAGCGGCTGCGCGCCGAGGCCGAGGCGCTTCTGAAGGAATACCGGAAAAAGCACGCGCAGGCGGAATCGGAGGCCGCGGCGATCATCACCCAGGCGAAGCACGAGGCGGAGGCGCTTGCCGCCGAGGCGCGCGCCCGCATCGAGGACTACGTCGTCCGCCGCCAGAAGGCAGTCGAGGCGCGGATCGCGCAGGCCGAGCAACAGGCGGTCGCCGAGGTCCGGAGCCGCGCGATCGACGTTGCCGCCGCCGCCGCCGGCCGCATCCTCGCTGACGAGGCGAAGGGCAAGAAGGGTGACGAGTTGGTCGAGCGCTCGATCGATCAGGTCAGGAAGAGCCTGAACTAGGCTTTCGGCTGCGCGGCTCCCGCAGCTTGTTCCCCACCTCTTCGTCATCATTGCCGGGCTTGACCCGGCAATCCATTCCGTAACCCTCGCAGTCGTCCTCGGCCGTCACGGAATGGATGCCCGGATCAAGTCCGGGCATGACGAGGTACCCAACCCGTTGCGGCTTCGGCAAGGCGTTTTATTGCTCATCTACTCCGCCGGCCGAGCGGCAGTTCGCCCTGAGCCTCGAAGAACGCGCCGACCCGCCAAAAACTTCTGCGATGCAGCCGCGACGGCCCGAACGCTTCCAGCGCCTCCTGGTGCAGCTTGGTCGAATAGCCCTTGTGCGCCGCGAGGCCATAGCCCTCGAAGGCGCGGTCGCAGCGCGTCATCAGCCGGTCGCGGATCACCTTGGCGACGATCGAGGCCGCGGCGATAGAGAGGGTCGTGGCGTCGCCGTCGACGAGCGGCCGCGCCTCGCAGGGCATCTTCTGCGGCACGAATTGCCGTCGACCAGCACCGCGTCGAGCGGCGCCGAAAGGCCAGCGACGGCGCGGCGCATCGCGACCAGCGTCGCCTGCAGGATGTTGATCCGCTCGATCGCCGCGACCGAGGAGAAGGCGAAGGAAATCTCCGCGCTCCTGCAAGCCTGGCGAAAGCCTCCTCGCGCGCCGCCGCGGTCAGACGTCGAATCGGCGATCCCCTTCGGGATCCTCTTCGGGTCGAGCACCACGGCCGCGGCGACGACCGGCCCGGCAAGCGGCCCGCGCCCCGCCTCGTCGAGCCGCCAGCGCAAAAACCCTCGCGGAAGAGTTTTCGCTCGGCGCGGAAATGCGCGCGTGGCTGAGCGGGCGCGGGTTTGCGCTCGGCGGCCCTGTCGGCGGATTCGGCAAGCGCCATCAGCCCCGATAGGCCGGCAAGTGAGGGGGCAAGCGCGGGCTTGGAGTTTGCCCACAAGGATGGGTGGCGACCAGGGAAGTTGACTGAGGTCTGGTGTGTGTTCTTTATTCGTTCACCGCTGGGTTGCCGAACTCTAAGGTCGTGGATGGCGATGAAAGTGCGGGAGGTGATCCGGCTGATCGAGGGCGATGGCTGGAAGCTTGTTGCAACAAGGGGCAGTCATCGCCAGGGACAAGCATCCGACGAAGCTGGGCCGCGTGACGATTGCCGGGCATCTCTCTGATGACATGGCGCCCGGCACGCTCGGCAGTGTATTGAAGCAGGCCGGCCTCAAGGAGAAACGTTGATGCGCTACGCGGTGGTAATCGAACGGGCGAACGGCAACTACTCCGCCTACGTGCCGGACCTGCCCGGCTGTGTCGCGACCGCCCCGACGGTCGAGGACGTGGAGCGTGAGATTTTGCGCAGCCATCCGATTTCACATCCAAGGCATCGAGGCCGATGGCCTTCCCGTTCCCCCGCCGACTGCGATTGCCGACTACGTCGAGGCGTGAGAACTGACGCAGCGATTTCGCTAGGCGCTGCGCTCCTTCACATTGCTGGCTTCCCCAGCCGGCCGGCCGGGCCGATTTCTGTGCGGACTATCTTCCTAATTTTGTTCTTGAAATGTTCTCCGACTCTCGCTAGTTATCCCCGCATGCTGAATTGAGCCGAACATCAGCCTCGGAACCCCGGGCAAAGAATCCCGAACGCGGTCTCCCCGGCGCGCTCGGAAAGGCCGGCGCTCGCGCGCTTCGCGGGCGCCGGCCGGCGGGGCCTGCCGAGCCGGACACACTTGCCGAGCTCAGGCGCGGGCGCGGCGCGCAGACCAACATCTCCGGCCGTTACGAGCCAAAAACCGTCGAGGCCTTCGACGACGAAAGGGGCTCGCTGGAAGAGCCTGCCGCCGCTCAAGACCGTCGTGCAGGTCGAGCGGGCGCGAAAGATCATCACGCGCAACCAGTCGCCCGACATTTCCTTCGACCGCTCGATCAATCCCTATCGCGGCTGCGAGCACGGCTGCGCCTACTGCTTCGCGCGGCCGACGCACGCCAACATGGGGCTCTCGCCCGGGCTCGATTTCGAATCGAAGCTGTTCGTCAAGCCGGACGCCGCGCGGCTCCTGGAGAAGGAGCTGGCCGAGCCCGGCTACGAGGTCCGCACCATCGCGATCGGCACCAACACCGATCCCTACCAGCCGATCGAGCGCGAATTCAGGGTGATGCGGCAGATCCTGCAGGTACTGTCGAAGGCCAACCATCCGGTCGGCATCGTCACCAAGTCGGCGCTCGTCGCGCGCGACATCGATATCCTGTCGTCGATGGCGAGCGCGGGCTCGCCAAGGTGGCGCTCTCGCTGACGACGCTCGACCGCAAGCTGGCGCGAGCGATGGAGCCGCGCGCCGCGACGCCGACGAAGCGGCTGGAAACGATAGAGAAGCTTGCCGGGGCCGGCATACCGGTCACGGTCATGACGGCGCCGATCATCCCGGCGTTGAACGACATGGAGCTTGAGGCCTGCTCGCGGCGGGCTTTGAGGCGGGCGCGCGCGAGGCCGGCTATGTGCTCCTGCGCCTGCCGCTCGAAGTCTCGCCGATCTTCCGCGAGTGGCTGATCGCCAACTACCCCGACCGCTACAACCACGTCATGTCGGTGATGCGCGATATGCGTGGCGGCAAGGACTACGAGTCGGAGTGGGGCGTCAGGCAGCGCGGGCGCGGCCCCTATGCCTGGATGATCGGGCGGCGCTTCGAGACGGCGGTGAAGCGGCTCGGGCTGAACAGCGCAAAACGGAAGCTTCGCACCGATCTCTTCCGTCCGCCTGTCCCGGTCGGCGGGCAGATGAAGCTCGACCTGGTCTAGAAGCCGGACGTGGCGCGAAGAGGTTGAACCCCTCCCCAACCCCTCACCACAGGGGGAGGGGAGTAGCTAGTGCCGCGAGACCGCGTAGTCCCTGAGCACGTTGGTCTCAAGCTCAAGTTCGTCGAGGCGGTGGCGGACGACGTCGCCGATCGAGACGATGCCGATCAGCCGACGGTCCTCCGTCACCGGCAGATGGCGGATGCGTTGCCGGGTCATGACATTCGAGACATGCGAGATCGTGTCGTCGGGCGAGCAGGTGACGACCGCCTTGGTCATCAGGTCGGCGACGTGCATGTCGGCAAGTCCGGCGCTGCCGTGCTCGGCAAGCCCGCGCACGACGTCGCGCTCGGAGATGATGCCGTCGATGGTGGCGCCGTCCGTGCTGACGACGGCGGCGCCGATCCCTTCCAGGCGAAGGCGCTGTGCGAAATGCTCGATGCTGAGATCGGGGCGGACGGTGACCACCTTCCGTCCCTTGCTTTTCAGGATTTCGGCGACATGCATCGAAGGCACTCCTTCTTCTTGGCGCGGGCTCGGCCACGCCGTTGCACGCCAGCGTGGCGGCCGCGGCCCGATTGCCACCCTAGCACCTGAGATAGGAAATGCGTTCACCCGCGTCAAAATGCGCGGGGGGGCCGGCTCAGCCCTTCCCGCCGCCGCGCTTCAGATGCTCGTCGAGGCGCGGCATGATCTCCACGAAATTGCAGGGCATGTGCCGGTAGTCGAGCTGCGCCTTCAGGATGCCGTCCCAGGCGTCCCTGCAGGCGCCGGGCGAGCCGGGCAGCACGAAGATGTAGGTGGCGCCGGCGACGCCGCCGGTGGCGCGGGACTGGATCGTGGAGGTGCCGATCTTGTCGTAGGAGATGCGGTGGAAGACCTCCGAGAAGCCGTCCATGCGCTTCTCGAAAGAGCGGCTCCAGCGCCTCCGGCGTCACGTCGCGGCCGGTGAAGCCGGTGCCGCCGGTGGTGATGACGACGTCGATCTTGGGTCGGCGATCCAGCCTTTGACCACGGCGCGGATATTCTCCACGTCGTCGTGCACGATTTTCCGCGCGACGAGCGTGTGGCCGGCGTCTGCGATGCGCGCGGCAAGGGTGTCGCCGGACTTGTCGTCGGCGAGCGAGCGCGAATCCGACACCGTCAGCACCGCGATGCGCACGGGGACGAACGGCCGTCGGCCGGCAAGGTCATGGCGGGCGGCTTACCCCCGCAGCAGGAAGCAGGGGAGTCGCTATTCGACGGCCTCGAGCGGCGCAATCGGCTCCGCGTCGGGTACTGTCGTATCTTCGGCGCGCGGATCAAGCAGGGCGGTCTCGGGCGTCATCCCGCGCCCGCCGGCACGTGGCGTAGGCTTCGCGCACGTTTCGGGAATCGGCGCGCGCCGGGTGGTGCGGTAAAGGCGTAGCCGGCGATGACGGCGTGACCGTGGCGGTAACGGGGAACAGCGCCGCCGGCCCGATCACGGTCATGGCGGTGCTGGCGGCAGCGGGCCCACCATGGTGCCGACGCCGTAGAGCAGCAGCAGCCCGCCTGAGACGGTGACGAATTCGCGCGGGTCGGCATAGTCGTTGGCGTGCGCGACGGCGAGCCCGTAGAGCGGATAGGCGAGCGCTCCGTAGATGGCCGACGCAGCACCACGTTGGGCGCCCCGTCGGATTCAGCGCGAAGATGGTGGCGCCGGTGATCCCGGCGCCGAGCGCCGCGCCGATGATCACGTAGCGGCGGTCGATCTTGTCGGAGATGCGCCCGGCCGGGATCTGCGTCAGCGCGCCGGAGACGACGGTGATGGCCATCATCAAGGCGATGGCCGGCGTGCCGAGCCCGATGCCGAGGCCCCACACCGCCGCCAGCGTGCCGAAGGCCCCGTTGATGAAGCCGACAAGCAGCACCGTGAGGAAGGCGACCGGCGAATGGCGAACAGCGCTTTGAGGTCGAGCTTCACGCGCGTCAGCGGCTGCGGCGATGCGGCGGTCGACAGCGAGGTCGGCAGCACCGCGAGGCAGAAGAGCATGGCGCCGATGGCGAAGAGCGTCGTCCTGCTCGGATCGCCGAGGCCGACGGTCAGCTGCCCGGCCGTGATGCCGAGATAGGAGATCATCAGATAGACGGCGAAGATCGTGCCGCGGCTTTCGTTGGTGGAGCGCTCGTTGAGCCAGCTCTCCAGGATCATGAAGGCGCCGGACAGGAAGAAGCCGGAGCCGACCCTCAAGAGCACCCAGGCGATCGGCTCGACGAAGATGCCGTTGAGCAGGATGATGATCGCCGCGGAGGCCGCGCAGGAGGCGAAGGCGCGGATGTGGCCGACGCGGCGCACGATCACCGGCGCGCCGAGGCATCCGGCGATGAAGCCCGTCGCCCAGCCGGTGCCGAGCAGGCCGATCTCGGTGGTACTGAAGCCCGCCGCCGAGCCGGAAAGCGGCAGGAGCAGCGCATGCAGCCCGTTGCCCGTCAACAGCATGGCGGTCGACAGAAGCAGCGCCAAGACGGGGAGGATTTGTCGGGCCAAGGCGTTTCCGAATCGGTTGGCAGTTGCGCGTCTTCGCCCCAACAAGACCGCCGGAGCGCAATGCGCGCCGCGCTCAACGCGAGCGCAATCCGCCGCAGAGGCGACAGCCCTTGGCGGCTGCTAATTCCACCGGGCGCGGCCTTTGTGAAGCCCCGCACAACGTGGCCGGTCGGTGGCCGGTGCATGGTCCGCTCATCGAAGGCGACGGGCCTTCGGAACGCAACCGAGACCAGACCTCTA